>DACV01000006.1 GCA_002494885.1 Methanobacterium sp. UBA44 | reverse complement strand
AAAAAATAAGTACTACACTATAAATAAAATTCAAAGCTTTAGAAATCCATTTATTATTTTAATAAGCAGGGGTTCCCGAGCGGTCAAAGGGGATAGGTTCAGGGCCTATTGGTGTAGGCCTTCGTGGGTTCGAATCCCACCCCCTGCATTCAAAAATTCTACGAATTTTTGTTGCCTCAAAAACGAAGTTTTCGAGAGCACTTAAAATTTTTCCTCGAAAAATTTTAATCAAAAAATCCTCGCGAAAAACAAGTTTTTCGCTGCGGTAATGCTAAAATCCAATAATAACTCAATTATTTTAAATGTTCTTAAAGATTCCTGATAAAGAACTTTAAAATGAAGTTTATCTTTTTGTTTTCCAATAGAATACTCAAAAATAAACATTTTTAACGATTTTAAGCTGTGATAAGGATAAAATCAGCGAATAAGTTCTTTATTTAAAAAATACTCATTTTGATACGATTAATATTGAATAAAAGTTAGTATATTGAGTTGGCGAAACTATTACATCTTTAACTCATATAATGATGTAATTAGTCCATTAGAATGGATTTAAAGAGTTAAAATAAAATTAAAGGATTATGGAAAAGAGGGTTTACCTTTCTTTTTCTTCCGATTTTTGTCTTTAGAAGGATCATACACTTCTTCAGGTTCTGCAAATGAATCACTAAATCTATCATAATATTTTTCTTCATCTTTAAAATTAGGAGGTTCCGTCCCTGGCTTTTCAGGTACCCATTTGATTATCCTGACCCCTCCAGGAGTTTCAGTAAATCTATTGTAATATTTCTTTTTTTCTTCTTCAGTTAAAGGCATAACCTCACCTATAGTTTTACTTGTCCTTTAATTGCTTTATATATTACTACCCTCTTATCCAGTTTTTAGCCCTGTTTAGGAAAAATAAATTTTATATAAAAGAAGTAAATTACAAAAAATTAATAAATATATTCCATTAAATACCCAGATATAAAGAACATCGTGATTTCATACCAAACAACCTTTTCAACAGACACTGCCTAAAAAAATACGACGAAGAGCATGACATGATTTTTTTTGAAATAAATCAAAAAGATCACACTATTATAAGAATTAATGTGGACGATTTAATAGTTTATAAAGATGTTGATGATAATATAGTCCAATTCATGCTCCCTAATGCTTCAAAAGTTTTAAATATGTCTCCAGATCTTCTCAAAGATGATTTCCAGGTAGATGTAAACATCAAATTAGAAAATTCAGACTTGGTAATTGAAATGAGCTTCAAGTATAACTGGTACAATGAATCACCGAATAGCCTTCAGTTTCTCTTTAAGTTCCCTGATATATTCGTCTTTGTTCTTCCAGACTATATAATCTTCCCATGCCGGATGACTCTCTATTTCTTTGGCTTTTATCTTATTATAAAGCTCTTCTTTGGTGGTTACATCATATCTTTCGCGGATATCTGCCAGATCTAATTCTGTGAGCCTCATCTCTTTTTCAATAAAAGCAAGCATCCCCTTGGTTATAAGCTCCTTTTTAGGAATGTTTGTAATCTTTTCTACTTCCGCAATTAAATCCATATTTTTCACCAGAATTTAATAAAAACTATATATACATATTTTTGATACTAATTCTATTAAAATTTTAGCTTTAGATATTGGTCACTCCAAAATTCATATAATCCTACTACACACGATCAAATGGCTAATTAGTTGAGCAAATGCCACAGTTATACAAAAATTTGACTTGTAAAAACGCCACATGAAAAGAAGATATTAAAGGCCAGATAGATGCAACAGATACGCAGATTGACAAATTGGTTTATAAGCTATATGGTTTGACCCCAGAAGAAATTGATATTATTGGAAATAGTTTAAAAAGATAAGGATTAAAAGGGCCCATAAAAGAATGTTTAAAAAGAAATTAGACCGAATAAAAGAAGGTTATTTAAGTGTTGGGAAGGGGGGCACTTCTTATTCCTCCTAAAAAATCTAATAAATACAATTCAGACAATTAGATCTTAATGAATTTAAAGGTGAACCTTATGAGCCCATAGTTGTTGGTATATGGATAAGATTTTCTTAGAAAAGTATAGAGAAGCTATAACCTTTTTAGAAGTAGATGAATTTGTTATACTTGATGATACAGATATGTTTAAAGCTGAAGAAGATTTTTTGAATGAAGGGCATCCCAAAAGAAAAACTAAGAAAACACTAAAAAAATAGAGAAGTTTATGTCATTTGTGAAAATAATTTTTCTAATCTAACTAAAAAACTTCAAATCTCTAATTTTTGCATGAATAATTACCTCCAGACCCGCAAAACAAAAAACCACGGCCCCGAATCTAAATACTTAATATCAACCATATCAGAAGTTGTTCTCCTAGGAACACTCACAATATAACAGTCGTAACTGTTTTCTGGAGTTCCACTGGTTATAATATGTAACCATAATACTGATTTTGTATTATTGCCCATTAATTCAGTGATTTTATCGTTTACAAGTATTGGATTATGGTTAAATGAATTTCCTGTGTTGTTCTGCTTGTCTGCTTTATCTATTACCCATCTTGCAGAGCTGCTCACATCACCCCGGGTAATTAAATAAAAATCTGAAGAATTAAGTTCTTCCCCTGTCATATTGAAATGACTACAGTGCCATTCAGGCTTACCAGAAGAATTATAGGGTTTATGATCAGGATTAGGGCATTTTTCAATTGATGCATTTCCTTTATGCATATTATTATAAATTATAACTTTTAAACGCATAAAATCTAAAATAACTGTTCTATTTACCACTGTAACTTCATAAACATCTGCAGGGGGTGTATTGTTCATTATGGATATTGGGGTAAAAGAATCATTTGAAGAATATAACATCATGCTTGAATTAAATCCATAAGGAAGAATCTGACCATAAATCAAGTTGTCATAATTTTCCCTTAACTTAAAAATTTTCTGGATGGAAAGCGTATTTGGAACAGTTCTGCCCGTTTGAAAATCTCTTTTAGCAAGCCCTGGGACTGTAGCCTGACCAATACTGTATTTTTCCCAGTTCGCCGGAGATCCAGATGATTTTATAAGAATATCCGCAGCATCGGTGGTTACTCTTTCCATGGAAGTCCTTGAAGAATAATCCTGCATTTTATAACTGGCTATGTCCATAGCATCTGCCGATATTCCTACAATTACTGTTATTAAGACAAATCCAAGCATGAGATCAAGGGATAACACCTGTCCAACATTTTCATCTTTAAAGTCTTTAATTCTCATTAAATCACTTAATATTTTGGTAATCCATATTTCTGCCTGTGTCCATCATCTAAAAATAAGTTGTAATAATCATTGCCTTCACGATAATACTCAAATTCTGTTCCCGGATAAGTACTTTCATTGAATATTACATGGTCGCTGGAACAAGGAGCTTTAATCTGGCTTGAATTATGAGAAACTGAGGGTACTATAAAAGTTTCCATACCGTAATGAGGACATGTGGCTTTACCTTCTAATTTACACATGAAGCATGCTCCATCGCTACTTTCATGGAAATATTTGACATATAGGCAGTTTTTAATAATACTTGAAAAATCCCCATTTCCATGGCTTATATAAGGATCATAGGGACATTTGTTTATAAATAGGGGAGAAGTAGAATTGTTATAAACAACGGCATTTTCTAATCCTCTGGAATTTAAAAAATCGAATAAACTTGAATCATAAATGATTAATCCCGCGTTATTATCTCGTTTAGGTATTCCAAAATCCTTTAATTTTATAAAAGGCATCGGATCAGGAATATGCTTATTACTGATGTCGATAAACTGAGTTATTGTTTCATTATGTACAATTCTACCTTTTTTAATGTAGATGTTGTAATTTATCTCAATTTTAAAGGGATCAGGAGATGAACCCACCTTTAAAACTGTACATTTAATTTCATCTATGCCAGTTTGGCCGGTATAATCTAGAGTAAAATCATCTATTTTTTCCTGGAGTGTGCTCTTAATCGTTAATCTACTGTTTGTTAATGGAATCCCGGTTAAAGTTATATTATCCGCAGTTTCTCTTATAAGGTCTGTCGTAATAATCGGTGCGTTCTTTTCAATATCATTTACTGCGAAAAATGCAGAGTCTGATTGTAATGTTGCGCTAACTGATTCTTCCCCTGTTTTAACCATATCTGCAAATGTAATTATCATTAAAATGGCAGGTATCATAAGGAGAAATGCCATTCCGCCCAATACATAGCCTTTTTGCTCCATATCCCTCAACTATTGATTTTTTTATTTTAAATAAGAATTTAGATTCCTTGAAACTGGTCCAATGAATTATTTTCATCCAGATTTAAAGGAAAATTATTACTTCTTTTTATTATAGTATAGGAAGCAATATATAAATTAATCAGTATTTGTATTATTGTATGTGAGCTCAAAATAACAAAAAAAGAAATTTTAAAGCTTTATTTCAACAATAAACAGAAAGGAATAATATAGATTTTACCAACATTATTTAATATGATCATGTTCAAACCTCTAATGAATGAATATGTATAAATAGATCATAAAAAACATCTAAAATTTACAAGTTTAATTTTCATAATTAAATTGACTGAAATATCAGTATGAAATTTCAAAGAGGTTTTAGTGAGGAGGAATTTAATGAAAAATATAGTAAGAGCGTGGCGTCATATTCCACAGCGATACAGCCTTATTGGATCAAAATGTTCACAGTGTGGAACTGTCTTTTTCCCAAAAAGAGTAATATGTCCTGAATGCAGGAGAAAGGGAAAATTAGAAGATATGCAACTCAAAGGAAATGGAAAAATCCACACTTATTCTGTAATAAACACCCCTACAGAGGAATTTAAAACAATTGCCCCCTATGTGGTGGCAATAGTTGAACTGGAAGAAGGGGCTAAAATAACAACACAGATTGTCGATTGCAAACCAGAAGATGTTGAAATAGGCGATGAAGTTGAAATGGTCTTTAGAAAGATAAGAGAAGAAGGCGACGATGGAGTGATATCATATGGATACAAATTTAGACTCAAAAACTGCTAAAATAGGTATTTTACTCGTAGGGCATGGAAGCAGACTTCCCTATGGAAAAGATGTGGTAAGTAAACTCGGTGAAATATACAAACAAAGTTCAGATTATCTTGTAGAGGTTGGTTTTATGAACATGTCTAAACCTTCAATTCCAGCAGCTATAAATACACTTGCAAAACAGGGTGTTGAAAAAATCATTGTAACACCAGTCTTTTTAGCCCATGGTGTCCACACAAAGCAAGATATTCCTCATATTCTAGGTATAGATAATGGTGACGAACATTCACATGGACATGGCCATGCACACAGTCATGAAGATGAAGAAACTGAAGAAATTGAATTTGACGGCGATATTATCTACACAGAACCCCTTGGAGCTGATCCAAGACTCGTGGATATTATTGGAGATAGGGTGAAAAACGCCCTTTAACATTTATTTTATAATAAAAATGTGGTTTTAAAATGCCCCTTAAAGTATCAGATATTGGGGAAATTGGATTAATTAAAAGGATTCTTAAAAAAACCACTACCAATAAATTTAATCCCTCTTTTTTCGATGATTTATCAATTAAAAGCCTCAGTGATGATGCTGCACTCATTAATTTTGGAGATCGGTATTTAGTTGCAACTTCAGACATATTATTCAAATCTACTCATTTTCCTGATGAAATGACCCCTGAACAAATGGGTAAAAAAGTTGTGACGGTAAATATAAGCGATTTAGCAGCAATGGGGGCTAAACCATTAGGTATCATTGTTTCGATGGGCCTGCCCAAAAACATGCTTCTCCATGATTTTGACAGATTGATAGATGGAATCATCGATGGTTGTTTAATATACGGAATGATGCTTATTGGTGGCGATACAAATGAATCCAATGAGTTAACAATTTGTGGAACATGTTTAGGTGTTGTCAGCAGGGATAATGTTTTGATGAAAAGTGGAGCCAGAGCCGGAGATGTAGTGGCCGTTACAGGGCCTCTTGGACTTGCGGCAGCAGGTTTTGAAGTTCTATTTAACAATTTAGAAATTGATCCTAATTCTAAAGAGATTTTGCTGAATCATGCTCTGAATCCAGAAGCCAGATCTAAAGAGGGAATTTTAATTGCAGAAAAAGGATATGCAACATCTGCAACAGACATAACCGATGGACTTGCCAAAGAGATTGGAGAATTAATCGATGCAAATAGCGGTGCCATTGGAATAACCATTTATGAAAATCTTCTGCCAGTTCCAGATGAATTGTTAGAAGTTGCATATAACATTGATAAAAATCCATTAGATTGGATTTTACATTATGGAGAAGACTTTGAATTACTTTTAACTATTGATAAAGATTCATTCAATAAAATTAAGGACCTAATACCTCTTTATGAGATAGGAAACGTTACATCATCTGGTAAAATGATAATAGTTTCTAAAGATGGAGTAGAAAGAATACTGGAACCACGAGGATACGAACATTTATCCCCGACAAAAAATTTAGATTGAAACCGTCTTTAAATTCCCATTTAATTTTAATTTACATCAATAAACGCTAAAACAAATATTAAATTAGTTGGCATTCAGATATTAGGTTGAAATGGACTCGAATGCCAACATTACTAATTTATTTTCTTTCTATAAATAGTTGTTTTATTAATTATCTAACTATTTTTATATCAAGTAAAACAATAATTATATAATGTAACTTAAGTTGTTAAAGGATTAATCAACCTTTAAAATATTAAAAAAATATCCTACAACTCAATAATTATTTAAATTTCAAGGAGGAGGATTCCTTATGAAAAAAGAAGTCCTTACTTATGATAAAGTTGGGGAAAATTTAAATTGCAAGGTATGTGAGAGAAGGTGTATTATTAGAGAAGGAGATACAGGATTCTGTAGCATGAGAGCTAATATGGAAGGTAAACTGTGTGCCTTAAATTACAGTGCAGCTTCATCAGTTGCTGTTGACCCCATAGAAAAAAAGCCTCTTTTCCATTTTTACCCAGGTTCTACTGTTTTTTCACTTGGATCTGTTGGCTGTAATTTCAGATGCAAACACTGTCAAAATTGGAATATTTCTCAGGTAGATTTAGAAGAGATTCCAACACGTGAAATACCTCCAGAAGAAGCAATACGATTAACAAAGCAATATGGATGCAAATCAATTGCATGGACCTATAATGAACCAACAATGTGGTTTGAATACACATATGACTGTGCAAAATTAGCAAAAAAAGAAGATATAGCAACAGTTTATGTAACAAATGGATATATGAGTGGAGAATCTTTTGATCTTATTAAACCATATCTTGATGCTGCAAATATTGACTTAAAAGGTATGTCTGATAAATTTTACCGAGATCTATGTCAGGCAAAGCTCCAGCCTGTCCTGGATAATATAAAGCGATTTTATGATAATGGAATTCATATAGAGATAACGAATTTAATTATACCCGGCTATAATGATTCTGAGGAAGATTTAAAGGCACTGGTTAAATTTATGGCTGAAGAAACAGGGCCAGAAGTTCCATTACACTTTACAAGATTTTTCCCTTACTACGAATTAGGGCAACTTCCACCTACACCAGTAGAATCCCTTAGAAGAGCATACGATATTGCCAAAGAAGCTGGAATGAAATACATTTACATTGGAAACGTTTCTACTGGTGGAGAAGAAAGTACTTTGTGCCCAGAGTGTGGCAAAGTCCTTATTGAGCGAAATGGATTTGAAATTAGGAATGATAAACTTAAGGAAACACGTAAATGTCCTACATGTAAAACACCTATAAACATTATAACCTGATTTCCCTATTTATTCTCAAAAATTAATTAATTTAGAATTTTATTGAGTTAATTAATTCTATAAATTAAAAAAAATAAAATTTGAATTTCACTCACTAAAACTAACCCGTTCAAACTTTTCCTTTTTATCCAATGGCTTTGTTGCATCAACACCAACCTTAGTAGTTGTACCATCAGGTGTTGCGCACGGATCAAGCGAAGAACCTCTCGCTCCAGGCACGATCATGATATCTTCATCGCCTTTTACTCTTGTTGCGATTGCATATTCAATATCTTCAGGATTAAAGATATCAATATCTTCATCAACTACAATAGCATGTTTCAATGAAGGATGTGCAGCAAGTGCAGCCATTAAAACATTTTTGCCGTCACCCTGAGTTTGTTTCTTTATAGAAATTGCGGCGTGGAGCCAGCAACAGCCCCCTTCAGTTAATACAACATTTTGAACTGTAGGAACGGTATTTAAAACTGCATTGTAAATCCTTGGCTCTTGAGGGAGTCCCTGTAAAAGCCTGTGTTCAAATCCGGCAGGCATTATGGCATGGAAATACGGATTTTCTTTATAATGGATTTTTTCAAGTTCAATAACTGGTTCATTCCTTACAACATCATAGGTATCGGTTAAATCAACAAATGGCCCTTCAGGCTCTCTCACGTGGGGTAAAAGTTTACCTTCCATGATTATTTCAGAATCAGGAACTTCTAAATCAACATTTTCACATTTTATGAGATTCATATCTCCTTTATGGAAATTATTGGCCACTTCAAGCTCATCAGTTGTTATTGGAACTGATGTGGTGGTTGCAAGAAGAGTTGCAGGATGTATACCTATGGCAATTGCTACTTCAAGCGGTTTATCCATTTCTTCTGCCTTTTTATAATAAGTGTAGAGATTTCTGGGAACTATTCTAATTCCAAGTCTATTTTTTGAGTTTACAAGCATTCTATGGATTGATGCATTTCTTATCCCTGTTTCAGGGTCTTTTGCAATTACAACGCCGGCTGTGATGTAGGCTCCGCCGTCTTTTTTGTAGTAAGTGGGAACTGGAATTTCGCTTAAATCTGGCTCTTTTTGAGTAATGTAGTTATTCTGAATGCTTTCAATATTTTCGATAGGGAGGGGATTTTCAGTAGCTTCCATTATCTTTTTTGTAATTTCAGGCACTGTAACAGAAATTCCGCGAGCTATTTTTTCTCTGGTATTGCAGATTCCCGATATAATCTTCATTTCACTTTCTTTAATGTTTTCAAAGATTACTGTATCTTTAGGATGTCTCCTTAGAATACTTGCAACCTCATATTTTGTAGATATCTGATCTTCAATTTTTATAACCTTGAATTCTTCTTCAAGGGTATTTAAATATTTTTTCATACTTTCACCAGCATATTAATTACCAAAAATCATTGCAGCAGCAATTACAAATAAAATAACTGCAACTCCGAGCCATATATAATCTGCAGAACATCCACACGAGCCCGTCTTGCAGACTTCTTCAGATTTATTTTTTTCTTCTTTCATTTACCAGTACCTACTGATTACATTCAATATTTCCTTTAAATCGCCTTATATCTCTTTCAATATCCTTATTCATAATTCCAAGCATTTCACCAGCAAGTATAGCTGCATTACCCCCATTATCTATACCTACAGTCCCAACAGGGACTCCTGGAGGCATGTTAACCATTGAAAGAAGCGCATCAATTCCATCTAACCTAATTGAACATGGAACTCCTATAACTGGTTTTTCAGTGTATGCTACAATAGCTCCTGTAACATGGGCAGACATTCCAGTTATGGCTATAAAAAGCTTGGTGTTTTTAACCTTCTTTAAATATTCTTCAAATCTTTTTGGATATCTTATAGGAGATATGACGCTGAAATCATAATTCACGTTCATTTTATCAAGGAAATTGGTTGCTTTTTTTGCAAATTTTATATCTGAGTAACTTCCTGCGATTATAGCTATATCCAGATCTTCTATTTCATCATCTGATGGATCTGTGGATAAATCTTCATTTTTAAGCTCTTCTTCTGGAATATCAAGCAGTGGAGAATAATAGTCCCCAGTTATAGACTCAAGAAGGTTTCTTTCGTCTACAGCTATTTTTTCAAAGAACGAACTCCTCATTGATGAAATCCTTTTTCTTACATCTTTATCATGAATTCCAATTATCTGTGCTGCAAGTATTGCTCCATTTTCACCACGATCAATACCAACTGTTGCAACAGGAGCTCCAAAGGGCATCTGCGCTGAGGCATAAAGAGCATCCAATCCTCCTAATTTAACGCTTACGGGAACTCCAACAACTGGTTTATGAGTATTTGCAGCAATCATTCCTGGTAAATGGGCTGATAGGC
Source organism: Methanobacterium sp. UBA44 (assembly GCA_002494885.1). Lineage (GTDB taxonomy): Archaea > Methanobacteriota > Methanobacteria > Methanobacteriales > Methanobacteriaceae > Methanobacterium_D. The sequence goes on along the minus strand of DACV01000006.1, from coordinate 156,324 downwards.
CAGCGATGCCCATAAATACTTCTATTCCTTCATCAGTAGCTTTCATGACTATTTTTTTTACTTTTTCATGTGTTCTATGGGCTGAAGCTACTTTAACATCATAGGGGATATTGAGCGTCTCTAAAATATCTATAGCCTTTTCTGCTATAGCATAATCAGATGCACTTCCCAGTAATATCATAACCTTTGGTTTCATTTTACACCTGCAATTTTATTCATAGCATTAATTTATTATATAAGAAGATAATAAGTTCCATAAGATATTTTCAATATTAACTCACATTATTTATAAAACTTGATATGAAAACTTGAGGTGTACGTTTTGTCCTGGATTATTCTAATTTTTGTCCTTTTAGTAGCATCTATCAAAAACAAAGAATCAAAGCCAAATATGACTGTTTCAGTGGTGATTCCTGCATTCAATGAAGTAAAAACGGTAGAACATGTGATTAAAGTAGTAAAAAGCCTCAATTACATCAATGAAATAATTGTTGTAGATGATGGATCAGAGGACGGAACTGCTGAAGCCGCTGAAAAGGCAGGAGCCACAGTTATAAAACATTCAAATAATAAAGGAAAAGGTGCAGCTTTAAATACAGGATTTAAAAATTCGAAAGGGGATATTGTTGCTTTTATTGACGCTGATCTGCATAATTTAACTTCAAAGCAGATTGAAGACATCATAATGCCCATATTAGATGGGAAAGCCGATGTTACAAAAACTAAATTTAAAAGGAAAGCGGGAAGAGTGACAGAATTAACAGCCAAGCCTCTTTTAAATTTCTTTTTCCCAGAATTAAAATTCGAGCAACCTTTAAGTGGACAGTTTGCCGCTAAGAGAAGTTTTTTAAATAATATTAAATTTGAAGAGGATTATGGAGTTGACGTTGGAATTGTACTTGATGCCGATGCCAGAGGAATGAAAATAAAGGAAGTTGATATTGGTGAAATAGAACATTCTATGTCCACACTTACAGAGCTAAATGCCACTGCAAATGAGGTTGTTAGAACAATTGTAGATAAAGCTATGGAATATGGTAGAGTATCCATGATGGATACCCTTGGTAAGTACATAAGAATGAGTATTCTTGGTCTATCCCTTTCTTCACTTGGTGTTTTTTCAGTGTTTTTTATTAAAAAAGTTCCAGCAGCCGCCGGAGCTATACTGGTAATAGTAGGACTTATCATTGCCCTTTATTATATTATCAAACTTTTAAAACGGTCATTTAATATTATTATAAGGCCTGATAGAAAATCCACATCTTTAAAATCATTTTTATACATGCATTTTCCTATTATCGTGTCTGCATTGATATTGATGGCCATGCTGGTCACTCTTTTAGGAGCTGTCCATGTAGATGAAGGTAAAATATCAATAGAACCTGCCTCAAGTAATCTGGTAATATGGATAGATCCAACAAAAATTAGAACTATCGATGTAAGAGGCCCCTATACAGTAGATGGGACTTTAGAAAATGAAAATTCAACATTAAGAGTTCCATCAGAAGCTATGAGTTCGTTGGAGCTGGGCTACGGCGATGTATTATACATTAATGACAAAAAATATAATTTAACGCAAACTGTGCCCGGTGAAGAGAATATCCTTAGAATGCCTGCTGAACCAAGGGCGACTTTAGATTTAAACATTGGTGACATAATAAGGGACAGTAACATAAGAAATGTCTTTGAAGATCTCTATGCAGAAAAATCCCTGTTATCAAATTCAAGTAACCTTCAAATAAAAGAAGGGATCTTTCTTAAAAATGGAAATGTAAATGGTAACACTGTAAATATTTACATGGATAATCAATTAATTTCAACTACCGCTGGAAAACTAAAAAATGGAACTTATGAAATCTATGTCAACAACGTAAAGGAAAAAACAGTTTATTACAACTCAAAAAACACTAAAAATATTTATTATGTATACTGGGGCGAACATACTATTAAGGTTGAAGTTGGAGGCCCAATTAATTCAAATGTGGCCTTTGCCGATGCAAATAAAGGTAGATTTTTAAATATAATCTTCAAAAATAACTAGATGCATGTTTATTTAATAATAAACCTTTACCGCTTCATTTATATCATCATATAGACCAAGAGCCGCAAGCGCGCCTATTTTTCCCTCTGCACCAGTAACTTCAACAAGTTGAATACCTATTTCCTCTGCAGCCTTTTCTGCTTCTTCGAGAGAAATCATAGACTTTTTAGCGGCTTCAGCGTATTTTTTAAGCCTTTCTGGAATAATTATTCCATCGAGGACTGCTATTGCAGTTTTACTGGATAGTGTATGTTTTTTAAGTAGTTTACGTGTTTCTTCTATAATTCTTTTACGATCACCAGGCTTGATAGCAAATACCAATGCAATAGATACACAGTTTTGAGTTTTATTAGGATTATGGGGATAAAGTTGTACAATAACGTGATTTATGTATTCGAATCCCATTTTACTTAGTTCAATACCTACATTATTTGCTAATGTCCATGTAGCTCCTTCTTCTTTGGTATCAGTATCATCAATCCCGATTACAATTTTTTGAAGTTTTGGAGTCACTACTGCGGCCCTTCCAACCTTGGATCCACCACCTATATCGTAAAGTTCGACTCTTTTAACTCCTTCTGCCATACCTCGGCACATTGCAGCCCCTACACCTGCACCTGCAAGTCCTGCATGAACAACCTTAACTTCATCCCCTTCAACAGAGATTTCTTCAATTCCTGCAGCCGAAAAGCTTGCCTTAAGGTCTAAATCGCTTTTCCCAATCTCTGCAAGATAAGTATGCTTATTTCCATCTCTTTTTGCACTTTTAACTATATTACTTGACCTTTCATACTGATAAACCATCCATTCTGATCCACCAATACATGGATGATACTCTACGATCTCCACAAGGTCTTTATCAACCATTGTAATTACTTTTTTATACGGTGCTATCCAGGGATCTTTGAATTTTTCTTTAAGGTCTTCAGGAGTTAAAATTTCCATAATTAGCCTCTATAACTTTTATAAATACAACAAACTTTATTAAAACATATTTAGTTATTAAATTTATACTGAATTTACAATTATTGAATTATGTCTATGATATTTTATTTAAAATAAAGTTAATTAATAAATTAAAAAAAATAAAAAAAATTATTTTAAACGTTCGCACATCTTTACCGCAGCTTCAACAGCACGTTTTCCATATTCAACACGCTGATGGGCTTCTAAACGTGTCATTCCCGGGCCTGAAATTCCTAAAGCAACTGGTTTATCGTATTCAAGTGCTAAATCAGCTATTTTACGTGAAGCGTGCTGTACAACGATTTCATCGTGAGATGTAGCACCCTCAATTACTGCTCCCAGTGTAATAACAGCATCTATTTCATCATCTTCTAAAAGTTTTTTAATTGCAAGAGGCATATCAAAAACGCCTGGTACAGCAATTACTTTTGTTACTTCTGAATCTAAAAACTTTGCATGTTCCTTAGCAAGTTCAAGCATCATATGAGTTATATCATAATTGAATTCCGCCACTACTGCCCCTAATCTGACTTTTACCATTTATTGACCTCCAAACTCTCGAATCCCTCAAACACTTCGTGTTTTGATGATTTCAGTTAACCCTGCAAATATAAGATTTGTAAGGTTGTAAATATGAAATTGAATTACTAATTTAATTTATGCTTTATACATATATTTTATTCTTATTATGTAATTATGTTCGGATTGTATTTCTAGATTACAAGTAATAATGCATATGCAACTGCACTAAAAACCATTATAAATATTATAAATAGTGCAATTAGTTGTGGTCTATCCATTAAATCAACCTCCAGCGAATTTAGCTATTTCATTAACTGTTTCTGCAAAAATATCTATCTCTTCTTTGTTATTATAACAATGAATGGATGCCCTAACTGTTCCTTCTAAAGCATCAGCCCCTACATGTTTTATTGCAGGAATTGCACAATGATACCCGCTTCTAACACAAATATTTTTGATTTCATCCAGTATTTTTGCAACATCATGTGAGTTCATGCCCTCAATGTTAAAAGCAACAATACCATGGATATTTTCTGGATCACCGTAACATATGGTGTTATCTATATCGTTTATTCTTTCATACATATATCTTGTGAGATTTAAGCTGTACTTTTCAATATTTTCGATTCCAATTCTTTTAACATAATCTACAGCTGCCCCCAGACCTATAAAACCTGCAATATTTTGTGTTCCTGCTTCAAATCTTGAAGGAACTGGTTCAAGTACATAATCTTTTTCTGTAACATTTGAAACCGTCCCGCCTCCGAGAATCAGAGGTTTAAGATATTCGGCAACTTCATTTCTGCAGTATAAAAATCCTGTTCCAACAGGCCCTAAAAGGCCTTTATGGCCTGGAAATGCAATGAAATCGGCTTTAATTTTCTTAACATCCAGTTTCATATGGCCCGCAGATTGAGCAGCATCAACAAGATATAAAATATCCTTTTCTTCTGCAATATCGCCCATTTCATATATTGGCTGGTATGACCCGATAGAATTAGAAATGTGGGTGGTGGTGATAAGCTTTGTACTATCATCTATGGCTTTCTCAACGTCAAATGTGTCTATTATTCCAAATTTATTAGCTTTTATAATTCTTAGATTGATGCCACTTTTTTTTAAATTAAGCCATGGAAGAAAATTAGAATGATGCTCTATATTGGGAACTATTATTGAATCACCTTTATTAAGATCCAAACCCTTCGCCACTATGTTTATAGCTTCTGTGGTATTTTTAGTGAATATTACCTCATTTTTAGCACAATTTATGAAATTTGCTATTTTTTTTCTTGCATCATCAAACTTGGTTGTTGATTTAACCGCTGTTTTATATGCTCCTCTTCCTGTATTTGCATTGAAATTGTGATAGTAATCAACCATGGCGTTTATTACAGGTTCTGGAGTTGGAGTAGTGCTTGCTGCGTCCAGATAGATAATTTCATTGAGTAAAGGAATATCTTTCCTAATATCGCTACTTTTAACACTATTCATAGCTAATCAGCTCTCATATATCTATAATTTCTGGACCTGCACCATTACAATCATTTATTTTCTATTTTATTTCTAATTTCACGGGCCATTTCCATTGTAGAGGCATTTCCACCTAAATCTTGAGTTACAACTTTACTTTCACCCAATACTTCTATTAAAGCATTTTCAACAGTCTGTGCTGCATCATGCTCCTCAAGGTAATCAAGCATTAACACGGCAGATAATATCATTGCAGAAGGGTTTGCTGTGCCTTTACCCGCATGACCTGGTGCTGATCCATGAACTGGTTCAAATATGCCTGTATTCTCCCCAATATTTGCAGAAGGTATTAATCCTAACCCTCCAACAAGCCCTGCACCTTCATCTGATAATATATCGCCGAATAAATTGGTTGTCACTATTACATCAAACATATGGGGGTTTGTAATAAAAAACATAGCTGTAGCATCCACATAACGGTCATCTGTCTCGATGTCTCCATATTCTTCAGCAACTTTGAAGAAAGTACCCCTGAAAAGGCCGTCAGTCTTCTTAAGGACATTTGCCTTGTGAACTGCGGTAACTTTGCTTCTACCTGTTTTTTTGGCGTAATCAAATGCAAATTTACAGATCCTTTCGCTTGCTTTTCTGGTTATGACTCTTAAAGCTGTTGCACCCTCTTCTGTTTCCTCTTCAATGCCAATGTAAAGTCCTTCAGTGTTTTCTCTTACAATAACAAAATCCAAATCATCATAAACGCATTTAGTTCCAGGATAGGATTTTACGGGCCTTAAATTAACATAAAGATCCAGTTCTTGTCTTAATTTAACAATAACATCTGCTGCTGATTCTCCAGCAGCCCCAAATAAACATGCCTGAGAGTTCTTTACTATATCAATTGTTTCTTGAGGCAATGCTACTCCTGAAACTTCCTGGTATTCATCTCCTGCATCAGCAAATGTATAACCAAATTCAATATCAACAGCTTCTAAAACGTGTAATGCTGCTTCCATTACTTCTTTTCCAATACCATCACCGGGTATTACGGCTATCTTGTACATAAAAACACTCCTGATCCTTATAAATTGAAAATTTTGTATTATTGTTTAATTTCATTCACTTTATCCTTTAAATATGGAATTAACCCGCCTTCATTCAGTATTTCCAGCATGAATTCTGGTAATCCTTTTATTTCAAATTCTTTACCAGTGTTTAAATCCTTCAAAACGCCTTTTTCCATGTCAATTTCCAGTTCATCTCCTTCTGATACATATTTGGAGATATCTTTGACTTCCATAAGAGGAAGACCTATATTTATTGCATTTCTATAAAATATTCTTGCAAATGATTCTGCAACAACAACAGAGATGCCAGCACCTTTAATTGCGATTGGAGCATGTTCTCTTGATGAACCACATCCAAAATTTGTGCCCCCTACTAAAATATCGCCATTATTCACTTTTTTTGCAAATTCAGGGTCTGCTCCTTCCATAACATGTGCTGCAAGGTCTTCAGGATCTCTTAAAACTAGATATCTTCCAGGAAGTATAAGGTCTGTATCAATATCATTTCCAAATTTCCATGCTTTTCCTTTCATAATAACACCACTTATTTTAGATCCCTTGGATCTTCAATTTTACCAGTGATTGCAGAAGCTGCTGCAACTGCTGCTGAGCTTAAATATACTTCTCCTTCTGCACTTCCCTGCCTTCCTTTGAAGTTTCTATTTGAAGTGGAAAGACTAACTTCTCCCGGCCCTATGAGACCCACATGGCCCCCAAGACACGGACCACAACATGGATTGCAAACAAGAGCTCCTGCATCTACAAATATGTTCATTAACCCTTCATTTAGTGCTTTAGTATAAACTTCACGTGAAGCAGGTATTACAAGCATTCTTATATTGTCTGAAACTTTATTTCCTTTAAGAATATTCGCAGCATCTCTTAAATCTTGAATTCTACCGTTTGTACATGATCCAAGGAAAACCTGGTCAATTGGTGTTCCCTCAACGTCTGAAATCCCTTTAACGTTATCAACATTATGAGGACAGGCAATCTGTGGTTCAAGATCATTAACATCAATATCCATAATTTCAAGGGATGCAGCATCCTCATCTCCTTTAAATACTTCATAAGATTTGTCTGATCTTGCATTAACGTAATTAAGGGTTTTTTGATCAGGTTCAACAAGTCCTGTTTTACCCCCCATTTCTATGGCCATATTACAAAGCACCATCCTATCAGAAACAGATAAATTTTCGGTTGTTTCCCCTCCAAATTCACATGCTTTGTATGTTGCACCGTCAGCACCTATTTGGCCAATTATATTGAGTACAACATCTTTAGCGTAGACATGCTTACCTAAAGTCCCTTCTATATTGAATTTTATAGTTTCTGGAACTTTAAACCATAATTTTCCTGTTGCAAATACCATAGACATATCTGTTGAACCTATGCCTGTTGAAAAAGCACCTAATGCACCATGAGTACATGTATGAGAGTCTGTTCCAACTATAACTTCCCCAGGAACAACATGACCTTTTTCTGGAAGAACCTGATGGCATACTCCTTCTCTAACATCGTAAAAATTGGTTATTTTTTGTTCTTTAACGAATTTCCTCATTATTTTGTGATTTTGGGCTGCATCAAGGGAATCTGCAGGTACCTGATGATCAAAAACTATCACAATTTTCTCTGGATCCCAGACTTCTGAGACTCCTATTTTCTCAAAAGATTCTACAGACAGAGGTCCAGTTAAATCATGAGTCATAGCAACATCAATGTTTGCCATAACTATCTCTCCAGCTTCAACTTCTTTCTTACCTGAAGATTTCGCAAGTATTTTCTCTGCCATTGTCATTGACATCTGTAATCCTCCTCATACTTCTTATAATTAGTTTGAATACTTATCTACCTATTTAAAAGGATATATATATAAAAATAGGCCCAATTTGGCTAAAAAAAGTTGCTATTTTTAGCAGTTAAGCATATATATTGTGGTGCAAATACTACTACTATCTACAATTAATATATATGACACTAAGTTAACTCTTCTAAAATTTAAATGTGTCGGTTATAAGTGAGGGCATCAAGATGGAAAAGGATATAAAGAGCGAATATCAGCGAATCAGTGATCAAATCTCATATGATGATTTTCTAAAACGAATAGAAGAAATGAAAAAGGATTATGAAGAAGTAAGCTTCATGGATGAACTGGATATCGCAAGAATGATAGTAGGAGAATACATTGACGAAAAAAATGTTCCTGAAGCAAAAGATGATGAAATACGTAAAATATCTGACTTAGAAACAGGTTTACATGATATAAGCATAGTAGGACGAATGATGCGCATTTCTAATGTTAAGGCATTTACCACAAAGAAAGGAAAAGAAGGTAAAGTAGCAAATCTCATGATAGCAGACGATACTGGCGAAATGCGTGTTGTATTATGGACTGAAAATATAAAAATGCTTAAAAAAGTCAGTGAAGGAGATATCGTCAGGATAAATGGTGTAGAAATAAAGGATGGATACAGAAGCCAGGAAGCTCATCTTCAAAACAGATCCACAATAGAAAAGGTTGATGAAACAGAAGGTTTTCCAGAATATAATGAAAAAATTACTCCTATTGCTGATATTAAAGGAGAAATGCAGGTTAATGTAATTGCAAGAGTGGTTCGAATTTCAAGAATCAGATCATATAACAGCAATGGAAGAGATGGAAAATTCATTACCATTGATTTAAAGGATGAAAGCGGTTCCATATCATTAACCTTGTGGAATAGAGATGTAGAAATAATGAATGAAATAGGTCTTAAAGAAGGGGATTCTGTTAAAATATTAGGTGCTCAAAGCAGAGTTAGAAATGGAGAAGTTAATTTAACTCATTCATTCATTGGGAGAATAATTAAGGGTGAATTTGATGTTCCAGAACATAAAGAAGAGATTATGAAGATTGGTGATGCCCAGGAAATGAAAAATGTTATGTTAATGGGCGTTGCAAGTAAAATACAGGACAAAATAACTTTTGAACGAGCGGATGGAAGTGCTGGAGCTGTAAAATCCATTATGATTTCAGATGATACAGGCTCAATAAAAGTAACCTTCTGGAACGAGGATACCGACTTAAATATCAACAAGGGAGATATTTTAAAAATTACGGGAGGAAATATTGAATTTGATGAATATTCAGAGACTGATTACAGAGTAAACACCGGATGGAACAGTAAAATTGAGATAAATCCAGAAGATGATGCAGGTTTAAAAGAAGTTCTTGAAGAACATAAAAAAGAGCTTGAACCCATCAAAATCGAGGATCTTCAAAAAATTGAAGATGAAGGTGAAGAAGTGGACATTATTGGAAGGATAATGGAACTTTATGATGCAAATGAGTTCCAGAGAGCAGATGGTACTGTAGGACTTGTGAGATCAGTTAAAATTGCTGATGATACTGGTACTGTTAGAGCTTCTTTCTGGGATGAAAAAGCAGAAATGAGATTAAACAGAGGAAATCTGGTAAAAATCGAAAATGCTAAAACAAGATTTAGGGACGATAACATTGAATTAAGCATTGGTAAGACCGTTAGAGTAATTTTAATGAATGATGATGGCCAAAGTCTCCCTTCACTGGATAAACTTGAAGAAGAAATGTATAAACCAATTAAAATTGAAGATTTAAAGAATATAAATAGTGAAAAAGATGAAGTTGGAGTAATAGGACGTATACTCAATTTTTATGATATAAATGAATTCCAGAGGGCAAATGGAACCATGGGTATGGTAAGATCAGTGGAAGTTGCTGATGATACTGGAATTGTTAGAGCTTCTTTCTGGGATGAAAAAGCAGAAATGGGATTAAATAGAGGTGATGCAATATGGATAAAGAATGCAAGACCTCGATTTAGAAATGATACAGTTGAGCTCAGTGTAGGAAGAGTTACAATGGTAATAAAGCCAAAAGATGATGACATTCAGAACCTTCCAACACTTGAAGAAATTGAAGAATCAATTTACAAATCCAAGAGAATAGAAGACCTAGAGGAAGAAGACAAGAACATCAAAGTAAGCGGGAAAATTACTGATGCTTATGGAGATAGAATACTCTATGAAATGTGTCCAAACTGTAATAAACGGGTTGAATACGTGGATGACGCATTTATTTGTGATTTCTGCGGAGAGGAAATTGAAAAACCAAACTATCTAATGATCGTTCCATGTGTAATAGAAGACGGCACTGGAACAGTCAGAACAACATTCTTCAGAAAACAAGCTGAAGAATTGCTTGGAATGACCACCGATGAAGCAAATGAAGTGATTGCAAAGACTGCAGATGAAGGATCTCTTGCAGAAAAAGTCGAAGATCTGATTGGCAGCGAAATTACAGTAATTGCAGATGCAAGCTTCGATGAATACAATGAGGAGATAAGGCTCATCGCCAAGAAGATAGTGAAAAGGGAATATTAAGTTCAAAAAAGAAATCAGTGATATGCATTTAAAACTATAGAACTTGGATTCCAGACCCAGAAAAAATTTGAAATCAAATTTTTTGGGCTGAAAAATGCTGTCAGAGATTTTGACATGTCGAAAATTGTAGTTAGCAAAACTTAAGCTGTAAGAAATGCTGTGCATTTTTTACGCGCCAAAAATTTTAGATTTTTGTAGTTTTGCACTCCAAACATTTCGTGTTTGAGAAATTTTCGGATGTGTGCATTTTTCAACTAATTTTTATAAAAGCTTTAGGAGAGTCGTAAATGGTAGAATTAGAAGATTTACCTAATGTAGGAGAAAAAACTGCTCAAAAATTAAGAGATGCAGGTTTTGCAGACATGATGAGACTTGCAACAGCAACTGCCAAAGAGCTCAGTGTAAAAGCTGAAATCGGTGAAGGAGTCGCTGAAAAAGTAATTGAAGCTGCAAGAAAAGCTGAATCAATTGACTTTGAAACCGCCTTTGACGTAATGGAGCGAAGAAAAGACGTAGGGCGGATAACCTGCGGAAGTAGCGCTGTTGACGAACTTATAGGTGGTGGAATTGAAACACAGGCCATAACAGAAGTTTTTGGTGAATTCGGCTCAGGTAAAAGTCAGATTTCCCATGAAGTCGCCGTTACAGTTCAGCTTCCAGTTGAAAAAGGAGGTCTTGATGGAGAATGTGTCTTTATAGATACAGAAAACACATTCAGGCCAGAAAGAGTAGATCAAATTGCCACTGGATTTGGACTTGATCCAGAAGAAGTCTTACAAAAAATACACATCGCAAGAGCTTTCAACTCAAGCCACCAGATTTTAATGGCAGATAAAGTCAACGAACTTATTCAAAGCGGGACAAACATCAGACTGGTTATAGTAGATTCTCTGACAGCTCACTTTAGAGCAGAATATGTTGGAAGAGAATCGCTCGCAGTAAGACAGCAGAAACTAAACCAGCACCTCCATACTTTACAGAATATTGCTAACACCTACAATGTGGCTGTATTCGTCACAAATCAGGTGCAGGCAAGACCTGATGCCTTCTTTGGAAGTCCAACCAAAGCTATTGGTGGTCACGTGCTTGGTCACGCCGCAACCTACAGGATCTGGCTTAAAAAAGGACTTGCTGGAAAGAGAATTGCAAGACTCGTAGACAGTCCACATTTACCTGAAGGAGAAGCTGTCTTTAAGATAGTAACTGAAGGTATAACTGACTGATTAAGCCATTCAATGTTTTTAAGAGCGTGCCTAAATTCATGCTCTCCATTATTATTTTTTAATGTTTTAACCGACTGAATATTCTAAAAAAGCCTATTTTAATTTACTGGTAAATATTTTATTGATATCGTTTTTATCTCTAAGTTTAACTGACAATTACATTTTAATAATTTAGTCCACATAAAACTGGATATTAATATAAGTAAAAATGTTGATATAATGAATTCAGTTGAAACTATAATCCCTATTATTCTAATGATTATACTGGGATATTCGTTAAAAAAAATGAATATATTAAAGACTGTAGATGCCGATATCCTGAATAAAATTGTGATTTACATTGCAGTGCCTGCACTCATATTTATGGCAATGTATGACATTGATACAGCTATTTTACCCTTAATTGTGCCCATACCATTTATATGTTTAACTGTAGGAATAATTTGTGGAGCATTAGCTTATATATTCTCTAAAATAAGGAATTATGATAAAAAAACCCTTTGGAGTGTTGTAATAACATCTGCCATGTTTAATTCTGGTTTTATTGGATATCCCGTAGTACTGGGAATTTTTGGAAATGAAGGACTTGTAAGGGCAATTTTTTATGATGTGGGTTCAATGATTCTCTTCATTGCATTCGGAATCTTTTTATCAATAATATTTGCTGAAAAATACTCTTCTATCCTTAAAAGAGCATTGATATTTCCTCCTCTTTGGGCCATAGCAATAGGCCTAATATTGAACGTCATGCATGTTGAAATCGGTTCTGCATTATCAAATACTCTTAACTATCTGAGTTTGGCCACAATACCAATTATTATGTTATCTTTAGGGCTTTCACTTGAATTTAAGGGAATGAAAGAAAATTTTGAAGCTGTATTTTCAGTTTCTATAATTAAATTAATAATAGCTCCATTGTTAGCATTCTTTATTGTGTTAATAGTTGGAATTGGGGGTCTTGAAAGACAGGTGACAATTATCGAAGCTGCCATGCCCTCCGCAATGCTTGGCCTTGTTCTGGCAATTACATATGATCTGGATATCAAAACTGCTGCTGCTTGTATATTTGCAAGTACAATATTGAGTATGGTCACAATTCCAGTGATTTTGATTCTTTTATCTTGATTAATGATATTATTTATTCACTATTTCTACATTAAAAATTCTAAAATCTCATGATTAACTTATTCGGCATGGATCCATGCGATATTACGCGACCCGTTCACTAGTATAGTTTGCTTTCTTTCACAAGTTCTGGCATGTGCTTACCTAAATTAGGGAATGGGCCGATTCTGTCCTGATCTCCCGAATTACTAACGTTGATATATTAATGTCTTTGAGATCATCGCGGAAATAAGTTAAACATGCCGGACACAATCTAAAGTACCTTTAGATGAAACCATTATGCAATATTCCAGCTAAGTTGGGCAATTCCCTCACTAACTTTCTTATCTTTCACTTCATCTATGTTGTAGAAATCTGCGAAAGTAATGACTCTGTACAGCCTCGAACAGTTCTGGCACTTATTTTTCCTATAAAGCACCGCTAAGCAGCCAACCATGTATTAGAATATTGGTTTACCTTTACCGTGATCCTCGTAGTAGAGATCAATATTTGTGGAGTTTTCTTTGTCAACATCAATGTATTTATCCAATAATATCTAATTTTAAGGTTTTTTTTGTTGTTAAACGATGCATTAACCTTTTTAAATTCAAATTTTTTTTACATTACATCATTTTTCCAATCTTCATACTTTTGCCCTAATAGTTCCATCTGTTCTTTTCCAAGCATTTTCTCAGATTCTGGGAAATATTCCTCCTCTTCCTCTTCAACATGATGTTCTACCAGGTCTTTGACAACTTTCATTTTAGGTATCCAGTGCTCATCATTTATATTAAGATTATCGATTTCCCTTAGTTCTTTTTTAACAAGATCATGTTCTTCATATGCTTCAAGAGTTAAATCTGTTATTTAATCCCTGGTTTTGGGATAAAGTAAATTTTCTTCACCTTCCATGTGAATACGTAATTCTTTTTGAATTTGAGGATATTTTGAAGTATCTCTATTTTCTATAGTTATTTTTAGCAATTTTTTTACCTTTTTATGGTCATTTTTTAATAAATTAATTATATTTGCCATATGAATTCCTCCACTTTTTCACTTTATATTTCTAAATTGTTTGTAATATATTTTTTTGAACTATTATTACTTTAATTGTGGTGGAATAAAGACTGCAAATATAATAGAAAAAAAATAATAATCGAATTAATAACAACCGTGATATGAATAAATTTCCTTAATATAATCCTGATGAAATTCACACTTAAATCATATTCTCATATATATACTTTGTATAAAAAAATTAATAGAAAACTTTATCTATCTTGAAGGGATAGACGTAAATCATATACATATAAAATCATTATTCACGAAAGGTGATCTAATGGCAGAAGAAAAAAAAGAAACTCAAGAAACTACTGAAGAACCAAAAATAGGAGTGTACGTGTGTCACTGTGGTATAAACATCGGTGGTGTTGTAGACATAGATGCAGTTAAAGATTATGCAGCAACCCTTCCTAATGTTGAAGTCGCAGAAGAATACAAATACTTCTGTTCTGACCCTGGTCAAGAAAAAATCCAGAAGGACATTAAAGAAAAGGGAATTAACAGAGTTGTTGTAGCAGCGTGTTCACCAAGGCTTCACGAACCTACATTTAGGAGATGTGTAAGAGAAGCCGGATTAAACCCATTTTTATTCGAATTTGCAAACATAAGGGAACACGATTCATGGGTACACATGAATGAACCCGAAAATGCAACTGAAAAAGCAAAAGACTTAACAAGAATGGCAGTTGCAAAAGCAAGATTATTAGAACCTCTAGAATCTGAAACTGTAAGCGTTAAAAATTCAGCTATGGTTATCGGTGCTGGAGTTGCAGGAATTCAGTCAGCACTTGATTTAGCTGACATGGGATTCAAAACCTACTTGGTAGAAAGAAATCCAACCATTGGAGGAAGAATGGCTCAGTTAGACAAAACATTCCCAACTCTTGACTGTTCCATGTGTATCCTTGCACCTAAGATGGTGGATGTTGGAAAACACGAAAATATTGAGTTATTATCTTACTCCGAAGTTAAAGATGTAGAGGGATACATAGGTAACTTCAAAGTCACTGTAGAAAGAAAACCAAGATATATAAGTGAAGATCTATGTGTTGGATGCGGATCCTGTGTAGATGTTTGCCCAATAGAAATTCCAAACTACTTCGATGAAGGAATTGGGATGGTAAAAGCAGCGTACATCCCATTCCCACAAGCTGTACCTCTACTTGCTACAATAGACAAAGACTACTGTATCGAATGTAACCTCTGTGATCAGATATGTGAAAGAGGAGCAGTTCAGCACGATCAGGAACCTGAAGAAGTTGAACTCGATGTAGGTACAATCATTGTTGCAACCGGTTACGACCAGTTCGACGCAAATGAAAAACTTGAATACGGATATGCTGATAACGCCAACGTTATCACCGGTTTAGAAGTTGAAAGAATGATCAACGCATCTGGACCAACAGAAGGTAAAGTCTTAAAACCATCTGACGGTGAAAAACCAAAACGCGTTGCATTCATATTATGTGTCGGTTCAAGGGATGAAAAAGTGGGTAACGAGTACTGTTCAAGGGTTTGCTGTATGCACTCCATGAAAAACGCTCAACTTATAAAGGACAAGGCCCCTGACACCGAAGTTGCAGTCTACTACATGGATATAAGAGCATTTGGTAAAGGATTCGAAGAGTTCTACAAACGCTCACAAGAAAAATACGGCATTAAATTCATTAGAGGTCGGCCAGCAGCAATCTTAAGTAACCCTGACGAAACTGTTACAGTAAGATCTGAAGACAGCTTACTTGGAAAAGTAACTGAATACAACTACGACATGGTTATACTCGCAGCCGGTTTAGTACCACCAGCTGGTGCAGAAGACCTGAGACAAACCATCGGACTCTCCAAGAGTGCAGATGGGTTCTTAATGGAAGCTCACCCAAAACTCAGACCTGTAGACACACTCACTGAAGGTGTATTCCTTGCAGGTGTAGCTCAAGGACCAAAAGATATTCCTGACTCTGTAGCTCAGGCATCTGGTGCCGCAGCAAGAGCTGCTATCCCAATGGTTAAAGGTGAAGTGGAAATTGAGCCAATTGTCGCAGTTACAGATGTAGATGTCTGTGGTGGATGTGCAGTTTGTATTGAACTATGTCCATTTGGTGCTCTAACCAGAGAAGATGAACATGCACAGGTTAACATAGCTCTATGTCACGGATGTGGAACTTGTGTTGCAGCATGTCCATCTGGAGCAATGGATCAGCAGCACTTCAGAACTGCACAGATTATGGCGCAAATTGAAGCTGCATTAAACGAACCAGCATCAAAATAGGGATAATTTCCTTAACTCGCTCAAAAATTCCAGGAATTTTAGAAAATGCTGTTAAAAACGAAGTTTTTGACGTTGAAGGAAATTTCATTTCCTGAACCGCAAATCGTAAGATTTGCAGGCAACAAACACTTCGTGTTTGTATGCTCTGCATTTTCTAACTCTTGAAACGAAAGTTTCAAGTTTACGAAACGTAGTTTCGTAATTCCCAAAAATCTTCGATTTTTGAGGATTTTTGATGCCCCGAAAATCCCTCAAAATTCTTTGAATTTTGGGGCCGCGAAAATTTTCAATTTTCGCAGGCTTTGATTTTCGAGGGTCTTTTATTTTTAAATTTTATATCTTATTTTTACTTGAATTGTTCTTAAATAGTATAATGTATTCTGCATTTAGTTTTAACTCCCTATTCAACATAAAATGAAAATAGTAGTACTTATTTTACTCAAAAAAATTTATAAGTCTTAAAATTTTATTTATCATTGAAGTGGTAATATGGATAAGGAAGTTGAGGAAAAATTAAAAGAGCTTTTAAAATTGGAAAATGAGCCTGTAGCAATAAAATGGCATGTAAAAGAACCTCGAAATATTGAAAAAGAGAAGGAAAAATCCAGATTCTGCACAAAATTGAAAAAAGCAATGAACGGTGAAGTTTTTTATGCAACTGCTGAGGAAGAAGAATGCATGGGCGGTGCAAGATATTCTGGACTTAAAGATAAATGTGAATTCCCTGCAAATATGCAGAGTGGTTCATTTTTAGTTTCAATGGGAGTTTATAAAAATATTCCTGCAGTTCAACGCTCCTGGAAACAAAATTTAAATGTAGAACCTGGTATTTTCCAGGTGATAACTTTTGCCCCTTTAAATAAAGCAGAATTTGAACCTGATGTCATTTTCATTGTCTGTAATGCAAAACAGGGTATGGAAATATTACATGCAAATGCATATGATGCTGGTTCTCATGGATTAGGTGCAGATTCCGGACCTATTTGTAGTTCAATGGCTGCAATACCATATTTAACTGGAAAGGTCACCTATGGATTTGGTGATGCTGGAGCGCGTAATAACATGAACATTAAACCAGAGGAAGTTATGGTTAGTATTCCTGCTAGTGAATTATCAAGAATAGTTTCTAATTTAGAAGAAATGCGGGTTAAACGGCTATTCAATGGAGAATAAATTATTTTACTCCTTATTTTTAATTTATTGTTTTCTAAATGAATTAAGTAATATTTATTCTATTTTAAATGATCAGACCTAATTTCGAAAGTTTATATACTCATTTATTTTATACATATCTATATCAATCTAAAAAAATTTACTTTTTATTCGGAGGATAATCAATGTTTAAAAATGAAAAGTATGCTCAGAAAATCAAAGAATTAACCAAAGAACATCATAAATGGATGGAAAACAGCATAAATTTAATTGCAAGCGAAAATATAACCAGCACTACTGTAAGAGAAGCTCTTGCATCCGATCTATCCCATAGATACGCGGAAGGATTACCTTGCGAAAGACTCTATGAAGGATGCCAGTACATTGATACCATTGAAAATATGGCAATAGATCTTTCAAAAAGATTATTTAATGCAGAACATGCTAATGTACAGCCAAATTCAGGAGTTGTGGCAAATTTAGCATCTTTTTTCGCGCTTACAAAACCTAATGACATTCTTATGGCCTTAAATGTACCAGTTGGAGGTCATATAAGTCATGCTGAAGTTAGTGCAGCAGGGATAAGAGGATTAAGGATTCTTTCCCATCCCTTCGATAATGACAAGATGAATATCGATGCAGATGCAATGAAAAAGGAAATTATCAAAAATAAACCCAAAGTAGTCCTTCTTGGTGGAAGTTTATTCCTTTTCCCCCATCCAGTTGAGGATGCAAAAGAAGCAGCAGATGAAGTAGGCGCTAAAGTCATGTATGACGGAGCACATGTCCTTGGACTCATAGCTGGAGGTAAATTCCAGGACCCACTTAAAGAAGGTGCTGACCTTCTTGTAGGAAGTACACACAAGACTTTTCCTGGCCCCCAGGGAGGAATAATGCTCTGTACCGAAGAACTAAAGGATACTGTTGATGAAGCAGTGTTCCCTGGTGTTGTTAGCAATCATCACCTCCACCACGTTGCAGCACTTGGAATATCCCTTGCAGAAATGCTTGAATTTGGCCGTGATTATGCTGATCAAATTGTTAAAAATGCTAAAGCGCTTGCACAAAACCTTTATGAACTTGGATTTGACGTCCTTTGTGAAGATCAGGGATTTACAGAATCACATCAGGTTGCCATGGACGTTAAAAAAATAGGCAGTGCAGCTAAAATGGCCAAGGACATGGAAGCAAACAATATCATCCTCAATAAAAACCTTCTCCCATGGGATGACCGTAAAAGAACTGATGATCCTTCAGGAATAAGATTAGGTACTCAGGAAATCACAAGACGTGGATTGAAGGAAGCTCAAATGCAGGAAGTAGCAGAATTCATCAAAATGGTGGCTATGGATGATGCGAATGTTAAAGATGAAGTTACTGAGTTCATGAGCCAGTATACAAAGGTACATTATGCATTTGAAGAAGATGAAGCTTATAAATACATTGAATTTTAGCTTAAATTCTTTTTTTATTCTAATTCTCTTTTTAATTTAATTAATCTAATTTTATAAATACAAGTAGTTCCATAAATATCATAAGATTTCTAATTAAGGTGTAACGAAATGAAAATAGGTTTTGGAATTACAGGTGCTGGACACTTACTTTTAGACAGTGTAGAATTACTGGAAAAATTAATGACCAAACATGATGTCACTGTTTTACTTTCTGCAGCTGGCGAAGAAGTTCTAAAAATGTATGGTCTTTATGAAAGAGTGGAAAGAATAACCGGCGGATATTACAACGAATTGGTTAAAGAAAAAGATCAAAAGTTCAGTTTTCCCATAACAGGAAGATTTTCACTGGGAAAATATGATCTTTTTATTGTATCTCCCACCACCTCAAATACCATTGGTAAAATCGTTAATGGAGTTGCAGACACTCTCATAACCAATGCTGTTGCTCAATCAGGTAAAGGAGGCATTAAAACATTTATAGTTCCAGTAGATCTTGAATCTGGTGATGTAGATACCGTATTACCTTCAAAACTTGAACTGGACTTATGTCAGAAATGTGATGTCTGCGATGCTGCTGCATCATGTCCAGGTGATGCTATAACTCCTGGAATTGAAATAGATCTCCTAAAGTGTGAAGGTTGTGGTGAATGTGCAGTGGCTTGCCCTTTTTCAGCAATTTCAGCAGGCAAAATAATTACCATACATATGAGAGAAATTGACATTGAAAATACCAGCAAATTACACAATTTTAAGGGCATAGAAATAGTGGAACATCCATCAAAACTTCAAGAAAAGCTTTAATTTTAAATATGTTTCGTATTTATCTATAAAAATCCTATGGGTGAATATATGGAAGATAAAGATCCTCTAAAAAAATATAAAGAAAAAAGAGATTTTAAAAAAACTCCTGAACCTATTTCGAGCGAAAAAACTACTTCTAAAAATCCCAGATTTGTGATACAGAAACATGCTGCAAGAAAACTTCATTATGATTTTAGATTAGAAGTAGGGGGCGTTTTAAAGTCATGGGCGATTCCCAAAGGGCCTTCAACCGATCCAGGCCAAAAAAGGCTTGCTGTTCACACTGAAGATCACCCCATTGATTATATCAACTTTGAAGGAATAATTCCCGAAGGAAATTACGGTGCTGGTACAGTTATTGTCTGGGATAATGGTACATATCAAAATTTAAAGGAAAAAGTACCCATAGAAAAGGCCGTTGAAGAGGGACATATCGATATCTGGCTTGAAGGGAAAAAACTCAAAGGTGGTTATGCACTTATTAAAACAGGGCGAGGGAAGAGAAAGTTTTGGCTTCTGTTGAAGAAAAAGGATGAAATGGCAAATTCAGACGAAGATATACTTGTTGATAGGCCAGAATCAGCCATATGTGGTTGTACAATTGAAGAAGTTGATGATACTAAAAAATAGTAAAAAATTGATAAGTATTTAAAGTTCTTAAAACAAAAATATTATAGAAAAGGAGGTAGTTTATGGTTAAAGCACCTGAACATAATTTTAAATATCTTATTGGAGAACTAAAAAATGGGACATGGAGACAAAAAGAAGATGCTGCTGTACTTCTTGCAGAATTAGCTGATCCAAGGGCCATAGATCCATTAATTAATGCTCTTGATGATGAAGATTGTCACGTTAGGGAGGCTGCTGCTCTTTCGCTTGCAGTTTTCAGCGATGAAAGGACTATTGAACCTTTAATCAACAAATTAAATGATGAAGACGCGAGTGTAAGATATGCTGCCGCCATAGGTCTTTCTGCAGCCGGTGATAAAAGAGCAATTGGACCCCTTGAAAAAGCATCCCAGGATGATAATCCTGTAGTAAAAAAAGTTGCTCAAATGGCCTTGAATTCTGTGAAAGAAAGAAAGTAATTCAAGCATTTTTACATATAAAATTTATTTTATCCCCAATTTCTGTTTTTGAATTTTTGATTGTTCCTTTTTCCATTTCTATAACATATTTTGCAGGTTTTTTAGGAGTATAAGTCTTCCATGGATTAATTGAAACAATGTCCACCACCTTTTTGTCTGAATCTGCAAAAATGATGTCCAGAGGAAACCTCACAAAGAACATATGAATTGCAGAGCCACTTCTGCTCCTGGAACCTGGAAGCTTTAAGATAAGTCCTTTTTCAAGTTTCTTTTTAAACATAGTTCCTCTTAATCTTGAAAAAAAAGTATCTGCAAGCTCGCTCTCTCCCAGTTCTGTGTTTTTAGTCTTATTCATGACCATAAGTTCCATATTAGCACACCCTAAGTATAATAAATCTAAATGATAATTCTTCGATCTTTATAACTTTTTATTTTTATCCTGGTTTAATTTTTCAACTGCTTGTATTTTAATTCTATATAATATGTAAGAATAAGTTTAAATATATAAAAAAATAAGAACAAATGGATCATAGTTTTATTTAAACTAACGTTTTATGACTTATCCAGTATTTAAAATTGGAGGCTATTTATGAAGAAAAATATTTTTGTTGAAAAGCTCATTCAAAAACCCATTGAGGAAAAAGAAATAGAAATAGTTGAAAGAAAGGGTATAGGCCATCCAGATAGTATTAGTGATGGAATTGCGGAATCAGTAAGTAGAGCTTTATGCAATGCCTACATTAAAAGGTTTGGAGAGATAATGCACCATAATACTGACGAAGTGCAGATAACAGCCGGAGAATCCAATCCCCTTTTCGGCGGCGGAGAAATAATGAAACCAATGGATATTCTTTTAACTGGTCGAGGTATTTCCGAGCTTCACGAAGAAAAAAACGGGAAACTGGAAATAAAGAAAATGGGGCTGGACAGAATTGCCATTACTGCTGCAAAAGAATATTTAAAGGAAAATATCATAAATCTGGATGTAGAAACTGATACTGTAGTAGAGTGTAAGATAGGGCACGGATCTGGAGATTTAACAGACGTATTTAGAAGAGAAGGAACTCCTTCATCCAATGACACCTCATTTGGAGTAGGCTATGCTCCATTTTCAGAAACAGAAAATATAGTGTTAGCCACAGAAAATCTTCTTAACTCAAAAGATTTTAAAAAGAAGTATCCGGCAGTGGGAGAAGACATTAAAGTCATGGGGTTAAGGGATGATAACAAAATTACCCTTACAGTAGCATCTGCAATGGTATCTAGATATATAGATGGCCGTAATACCTATGTTGACCTTAAAGATGAGCTTAAAGGAATAATAAGTAACTTAGCCCAGGATAAGACAGAAAGAAACGTTGAAGTGTTCATTAACACAGCTGATAATCATTCCTGCGCAACAGAAGAAGGCTATTATCTAACTGTAACAGGGACATCAGCTGAAATGGGTGATGATGGTTCTGTTGGTCGTGGAAACAGGGCTAATGGCTTAATAACACCAAACAGGCCAATGTCAATGGAAGCAACTTCTGGAAAGAATCCTATAAATCATGTAGGTAAAATATATAATCTTATATCAACTAAAATTGCAAATGACATAGCTGAAAACGTAGAGGGAGTTCAAGAAGTCCAAATAATACTTTTAAGCCAAATTGGAAAACCAATAAATAATCCAAAAGCCGCAAGTGCTCAGCTAATCCTAGAAAAAGGATATGAGATCGTTGCTGTAAACAAAAATGTAGAGGAAATCATTGATTCATGGCTGGATAATATAAACAGCATTACAGACCTACTTGTTAAAGGTAAATTAAGGACATTTTAAATTTAAATGCTCTTAATACATTTTTACGTTTTTTAGACTTCTTTATTCATTTTGATTATAAATTAAGCATAATATAAACGTTGAAATAGAATTCATTAACTTATTAATTTAAAAAATTAAAATTAAACGTTTTAATATTAGATTATTACCTATGCCCATATGGGCATAGGTTAATAACTCAGTTAATGGCCAGTATCTCAATCTTCCCAATGAGAGTGGCAATTCATCCTTTTTCAAAACTTATTAATAAGCTTTTCTATATCTAATAATTTGCAAAATTAAATCTTTAAGGTATATTAGAATTCTATTTAAATTTTTACAGGGAGTTTAGAGTTATATTTTTATTAAATATCAATTAAGGTCTTCTATTAAAAAATGTAAAGCAAAAAATGATTATAATGATTTTAAATCAATTATTATTAATTTAAGTTAGAAATAGTAGATGTAGCACCCCCATCGGAGGCGATACGATATCATTAAAAAATATAGTATCATTGTAATTGGGGATGCATTATTAAGTATAATATAGAGCCATATAATCTTTTCTATTTTATAGAAATTAATAATACATTTAAACAGTGATTTATGTGTTAACTTTTAAATATTTGCGGAGCAGATATAGTTCAAGGATAAATATTAAAGAAATTAATGTTGGAAATTAATAATCTAAAAGTTTATCAATTAGAATTATATCCATCTTTTAAATTAATTAAAGGAGAATAATAAATGCCAATAAAAGAGGCTCAAAGATCTTATGATACAACGCTTATCGAGAAAAAAATCCAGAAATACTGGAATGACAACCAGATATACCAAAAGACAAACAAATTAAGGGAAAATGGCCCCAGATATTCATTTTTAGATGGCCCTCCATATTGCAGTGGAAGAATACATCTGGGAACTGCATGGAACAAAATAATAAAGGACACTTTTTTACGTTTTAAAAGCATGTCTGGTTTCAATCTTAGAAGACAGGCAGGATGGGACACTCATGGACTTCCTATAGAACATAAAGTAGAAGGATTACTGGGATTAAAAAGCAAAAAGGAAATTGAAACTAAAATAGGTATCGATAATTTTGTTGAAAAATGTAAAGAATTTGCAATTGAAAATAAAGACCTGATGACTGAACAATTTAAATTGCTCGGCGTCTGGATGGACTGGGATAATCCTTACATTACATTTGATACCAAATACATGGAATCATGCTGGTGGACATTAAAACGTGCCCATGAAAAGGATTTACTTATAAATGACCTTCGTGTTATAACCTGGTGCCCAAGATGCGAAACTGCACTTGCACTTGCAGAAATAGACTATGAAAACAAAGAAGATCCTTCTATATATGTGAAATTTCCTCTAAAATCATCGAAAGAAGGTAATGAATATATTTTGATATGGACGACAACTCCATGGACTCTTCCAGCGAATATGGCAGTGTCTGTACATCCTGATTTTGATTACGCTTATATTAAGATAGGTAATGAAGTTTATATAATGGCAGAAGCACTTGTTAATTCTCTATTTGAAGATCAGGGTTATGAAATAATTAAAGTGGTTAAGGGAAAGGATCTCGAAGGTTTAGAATATCTTCATCCCCTTGTAGATGAAATTCCAGTACAAAAAGAATTTGAACATAAAATAATAACTGGAGAGCACGTAACTTTAACTGAAGGTACTGGATGCGTTCATACCGCTCCGGGACACGGTCCAGATGACTTTGAAATAGGTAAAAAATATGGCATTCCTATATTCTGCCCTGTAAATGAAGCTGGATTATTCAAAAAAGAAGCAGGGAAATATGAGGGAGAATTTGTAAAGGATGCTGATCCCTATATCATAGCTGATTTAGATGCACATGGGTTACTCTTACGTGAAGGTGTAATTGATCACCGTTACGGTTTTTGCTGGAGATGTAAGACTCCAATTATATATCTGGCAACACAGCAGTGGTTCCTTAAAGTAACAGAGATTAAAGATAAAATGCTGAATGAGCTGGATAATGTTGAATGGATTCCAGAATGGGCCGGTGAAAGTCGTTTCCGTAATTGGGTTGAAAATGCAAGAGACTGGACTATATCCCGTCAAAGATATTGGGGAATTCCAATTCCAATATGGAAATGCGAATCCTGTGAAAAAATAGATGTTATAGGATCAATTGAAGAACTAAAAGAACGTACAATTCAGGGAACCTTAGAAGGTGACTTTATACACAGACCTTACGTTGATGAAATTACAGTTCAATGCGAGTGTGGAGGCAATATGAAACGTGTTCCTGACGTTTTAGACGTTTGGATAGATTCAGGAGTCGCAGGATGGGCTGCACTCTACTATCCGCAGGAAAAAGAAATGTTTGAAGAATGGTTCCCCTATGATTTTATAACAGAAGGACATGATCAAACAAGAGGATGGTTCTATTCACAATTAGGATGTGGAGTAATCGCACTTGACCAGTCACCCTACAAAAAAGTTCTAATGCATGGTTTTACCCTTGATGAAGAGGGTAGAAAGATGAGTAAATCTCTTGGAAACGTTGTTGAGCCTGACGAAGTAATTGAACAATACGGTGCTGATATTCTTCGATTTTATCTTTTATGGGGAAATAAGCCATGGGAAGACCTTAAATTTACCTGGGAAGAATTAAAAAATGTTGCCAAAATGTTCAATATTCTATGGAATGTCTATGTATTCTCAACCACCTATATGGCCATAGATAATTTCAACCCAACCTTATACGCCGAAAAAGACATAAAATTAAGGGATGAGGATAAATGGATTACATCAAGAATTAATTCCCTTGCAAAAGACGTTGCAGAAGCTCTTGATTCATTACATCTCCATAAAGCCACAAGATCAATAAACAACTTCATACTGGAAGATTTGAGCAGATGGTACATACGACTCATTAGAGGCCGTACATGGGTTGAAAAGGAAGATCCTGATAAATTAGGAGCTTACTATACTCTTTATAACACTTTAAAGCTCTTAACAAAGGTAATGGCCCCTATTACACCCCACGTAACAGAAGAAATCTATCAAAATCTTGTAAAAGGCGTTGAAGAAAACGCTCCAGAAAGTGTGCACATGGAAGACTGGGAGTTCAACGAAGACTTAATTGACAATAATTTAGAAAAAAACATGGATATTGTTAGAGATATTATTGAAGCATGTGCAAGAGGAAGAGATGTTGCCAGATATAAACTTAGATGGCCTGTAAAAGAGATTGTAGTGGTTTCTGAGAATGAAGATACTTTAAATGCTGTTAAATCACTGAGTGCAGTTGTAATGGAACAGGCCAATACAAAGGAAATAATAGCCACAGATGAATTTGAAAACCTTAAAATTATTGCCAAACCTAATCTGAAAACCCTTGGGCCAAAACTTAGAGGAGATGCCCCCAAAGTTATGCAAAAACTATCTAAAACAGATGGTGCACAGATAAAAGAGGAATTGGACAAAAATGGAACATATAAAGTAAATATTGACGAAAAAGACATAGCACTTGGAACTGATGATATTATATTTGAAACAGAACTTCCAGAAAATCTGGTGAGTGCAGATTTCAATTCAGGCAATGTATTTTTGAATACCGAAATCACAGAAGAAATATTATCTGAAGCAATGTCTAGAGAACTTATAAGAAGAATCCAGGATATGCGAAAAGATTTAGATCTCGATGTAGAGGCCAATATTCAGGTATTTATTGAATGTGATAAAGGTTTCAAACAGTTAATTGAACCTTTCCATGACTTTGTTTCCCATGAGGTACGTGCCCAAAAAATGTTATTTGAAGCCCAAGAGGGAGATTATACTAAAGAATGGAAAATTGAGGATGAAAATCTTAAAATAACCATTAAGATTTTAGAAAAAGCCCGTTAAATAGATTTAGTGGTGTTTACAATCTTCGACACATTAAAATTTATAATTTGATTGCATTAAAAATTAAAGAATTTTGACAGGTTTCAAAATTTGGATAGAACCTTTTTTAAAGGTTTCATGGGGAATTGAAGACAAAAAGCTTAAAATAATTATTAAAAAGACTGGATAAAGACTAAATGGAGTATTATGGTGTGGTAAAATGACCCTAACAGATTCAGAATGTAAATTTGTAAAAAAAGAACTTAGAAGAGATCCTAATTCATTGGAATACGGCATGCTGGACATAATGTTTTCGGAACACTGTTCCTACAAAAGCAGCCGCCCTATTTTAAAATTATTCCCCACAGAGGGCTCTCACGTTATTTTAGGGCCTGGAGATGATGCAGGTATTGTAGAACTTACAGATGAACTTGCACTTGTTATTGGAATGGAAAGTCACAATCACCCTTCTGCCATTGAACCATATGGAGGTGCAGGTACTGGTGTTGGGGGCATAATCCGAGATATAATATCTATGGGTGCCATGCCAATAGCATTGCTTGATTCATTAAGATTTGGACCTCTTGAGGATCAGAGATCCCGTTATATTTTTGAGTATGTGGTAAAAGGAATTTCAGATTATGGAAACAGAGTAGGAATTCCAACAGTCGGTGGAGAAGTCGAATTTGATGAAAATTTCAAATTTAATCCCCTTGTAAATGTCGTATGTGCAGGGCTTGTAAATAAAAAAGACATTGTAAAAGGTATTGCTCCTAATGTAGGTGATATTTTTGTGCTTATGGGTGGAAGGACAGGAAGAGATGGTATTCATGGCGTTACATTTGCTTCAGAAGAATTGACAACAGAATCTGAACTTGAAGATAGGCCTGCAGTCCAGGTAGGAGATCCTTTTACTAAAAAAATGGTTTTAGAAGCCACACTTGAAGCTTTAGAAAAAATAAATGTAGTAGGGCTTAAAGATCTTGGAGGTGGAGGTTTGACCTGCTGCGTTTCTGAAATGGCAGGTAAAGGAGGAAACGGAGCTGAAGTTGAGCTTACTAAAATACCACTAAGAGAAGGAGGAATGACTCCCTACGAAATAATGCTTTCTGAATCACAGGAAAGAATGGTTTTTGTAGTTAAGCCAGAAGATGTGGATGCCCTTTTAGATATATTTGAAAAATACGAGCTCCCTGCTGCTGTTATTGGAAAGGTTACAGATACCGAAAATCTGGTTATTAAAAAAGATGGTAAAGTAATATCTGAATTAAAGACAGATACTCTTTCAGACCCTCCTATAATCGAAAGAAAAGCAAAAAAACCAGAGGTTAAAGAAGAATATATTAAACTGGAAGAAATTGAAGTTGAAGATGCTCTGCTTAAACTTCTATCATCACCCAATATCGCCAGTAAAAAATGGGTCTACAAACAATACGATCATGAAGTACAGATCAGAACTGCAGTAAAGCCAGGAGATGATGCTGCTGTTTTAAAGATCGATGATGAAAAAGCCATTGCATTAACATCAGATTGTAACAGTACCTTCACAAAACTTGACCCCTATCATGGAGGGGCAGGAGCTGTTGCAGAAGCCATAAGAAATGTGGTATCAATGGGTGCTGAGCCCATATGCATTGTAGATTGCCTTAACTTTGGAAATCCAGAAAGACCAGAGGTTTTCTGGCAATTTAAAGAATGTGTTAAAGGGATGTCTGATGTTGCAAATGCATTTGAAACCCCTGTCATCAGTGGTAACGTGAGTTTCTATAACGAAACAGAGGGCGTAACTGTGAATCCTTCACCAGTTGTTGGTGTTGCTGGATTAATGGATATTAAAGATATTAAAACCCTTGATTTTAAAAATGAAGGAGATAAAATCATATTAATTGGAAATACCTATCCAGAACTTGATGGATCCGAATATCATAAGGTAATTAACGGAGTTGCTCAGGGAAATCCTCCAAAAGTAGATATGGATACTGAATTAGAATCTGTTAATTCAGTTTTAGACATTATAAGAAATGATAAGAACAACGCCATAACTGCAGTTCATGATTGTTCATCCGGAGGGTTAGCTGTCGCATTAGCCGAAATGGCAATTTCTGGAGGATTTGGAGCAGTTCTGGACACTTCCAAAATACCTGGAGACAATGAAAAACTGAATGATACTGAAGTGTTATTTTCAGAATCCAATGCAAGATTTATTTTAACAGTTAAAAATGGATATGCAGAAGAAGTATTAAGTCAAATAAATGCGCCTTCATCATTAATTGGCTCTGTTAAAGGTAAAAAACTGATTGTAAATACCGATCTAATCAATTTAGACGTGGATACACTTAAGAAATCATATAGCGGAGTAATAGAAAAGTTCATGGCTTAAATACTAAATGAGATTTTAAAATGGATAAATGGCCTGATCTAATGAAAGGAGAAAGTTTAAGACAGCTCGTTCATGCATCAGGCATTTTCATTGTTTTCTTGACATGGTTTCTTAATCCAGTTGCAGTAATGCTTATATGTATAGCAATTGTAGTATTTGTTGAATTAATATTTAGATTAGACAAACAGAAGAATATATTCTTCTTTTCCGAATTTTTAAGGCAAACAAAGCGTAAAGATGATGAAAGAGGGTTTATTTATTTTTTTCTGGGGATCATCTTAACCCTCTTTTTATTCCAGTCCAATATTGCAGTTGCCAATGCATCCATAATAATGCTCCTTTTTGGAGATTCAGCATCCACAATATTTGGAAGAAGATTTGGGAGACATAAACTTCCATTTAATAAAAAGAAAACAGTTGAAGGTAGTATTGCATTCATTGTAGTAGGTTTTGCAGGAGCTTTAACCCAGATTCCAGCAATTCCTGCGCTCTTTGGAGCAATATTTGGCTCATTAACTGAAGCTTACAGCCCAATAGATGATAATATTCCTATTCCCATCGTTTCAGGGCTTGTAATGAGCCTAATCATATTTTTTATGGGCTAATTTAAACAAAACATTACATTAAAATAAATTAATTTCGAAAGATAAAACAGGTGAAATATTGCATTTGAATAAATTGAATTTAATTGGCATTTTCATGATGCTATTTGCAATCTTATTATTCTTTACTAATTTTTTAGATAGTACTATATTAACCCTTACCTACCCTTTTTTGGAGGGTTCATCCGAAGGTAAATCGGTTATTTTATTTATGGTAACGGGTAGTTTGTTACTGTTTTATCCATTATTCAATGAAAAAGGAGTTATTGCAAAAAAAATATCATCAATAGATTCATTGAAATTTAACAAGCAGAAATATCTTAAATATACCATAATAATTGTTTTAATAACTTATTTATTTGGTATTTTACTTGAAATATGGATAAGAACAAAGTTCGGTGTTTCTCTTTTTACTATATTCGTGTCCATTAATCATAGCGCCACCAGCACCAGCATAGTCCACAGTCACGTAATGAAATCTGTTTTAGGTTATTTCGTTAGTTCATCAGGCGTTTATGTACCATCACATATAAACACTGGCAGTTCACTTGCCCAGTATGTTACTCCTGTGGCATTTATAACCATTATTGCTTTTCCCCTGGTTTATATTTCAGGAATAATTTCTTTAAATGGAAGAAGAGATCTCCACAAAGCAATTCTTGCCTTTGCCCTAACCACCTCATTAATAGGTATGCTGGACGGAGGAATATTTTCTGCACCTGCCCTTGTTGGATTAAGCGGCCTTTTAGGGGTTTATGTCATAAAAACACCTTTTTCTCCAAGATATCTTATAAAACCAGGTGCAGTAATCATTATTCTCATTATAATAAGGGTTTCCATTGGTTTAATTGGAACTAATGCCGATTTCCATGAAATAACAGTACTAAACCCATCAGATAATATAGAAATTAGCTCTTACGAAGTTTTAAGTATGGAAAAAGAAGGCAGCAAGTTGATCATTAAAGTACCGGCAAATATAAATGATAAAGACCTTTTATTGCAATTAATTTCAGATTTAAGAGGTAAAAGTGATGGATTTTTCCTTTCCTGGAATTTATTTTCGTGGAATCCTTTTTAACTACTTTAAAGTGATTAACACAATTTTTATAAGCGTATTGCTCTTTCATGCCTGAAATACCTTACAGTTAATCCGAATATTAAAGTTGAGAGTAAAAATGTTGGGATTAAGTAAATCATGGATGAGGGTTCAAATGATGGTGATGAGGCCATTTTAACCATTAAAACTGTTGGAATAAAGTTTAGGATGCTTTCAAAATAGGGAACTTTCATAAATAAAGGTATAAACAGTATAAACGATGCAAACATCAAAGTAAGAGTAATTGCCGAGTTAGCTTCTTTTGTACTATCTACAAACATTGAAATCAGTATTCCAAATCCTATAAAAGCTAAACCAACCAAAATCATGATTAAAATAAGTATAAAAAGATTATAAATAGGTACGCCAAGTATATCCAATAAAATGGCCCATGTAATGCCTTGAATCATTGCAAATGAGAATATAGGCAATATTTTTCCAATTATAACCATTGAACTTGAAACAGGTGCCATAAGGAGTATTTCAAATGTTTTTCTTTCCCTTTCGCCCACTATGCTGTCTGTTACTATGTTACTTGCCAGGAAAAATGGAAGAAGCAGCACAAAAGGAACTATAAATCCATAGATTATTTCGACAAAATAAGAGGTATTCATAGCCAGATCTGAGAGATTATCGTTGTTAATTGTTATTTTATTTAAGATAATCGGATTTTCAATTTTTTCTATTAAATCCTCGCTTATTCCTGCAGATTTTAGTTTTTTCTCTAATTTGAATTTATCCACAGCACTATTTATTTTTTCAGATACTGCAGGATAAAAAGGGTTTGATGTATCTGATTGAAAAAGTATATTCTCTTCTGGAGGAGGTGATACTCTAATTACTGCAACAAGCTGTGATCCAAGCTGTTTATCAGCTTCTTCCATATCTTTAAAGAAAACAAGATTTAAATTTTGATCTTTTAGATTATTAACAATACTTGTATTCTTTAAATCCTCTGAAATACCCACTTTTAGTGAAGATGTTGCCCCATATTTGTCAAGAAGCCCTGGATCAGTTACTACGGAGCTTACCATCCCTAATCCCAATGCTCCAAAAATTATGAATATCTGAACAAATACCAGCAAGATATAAATTTTGTTGGTGAGTATATCTTGAGCTTCCTTTTTTGAAAGAACCATTAACTTCATTTTATCTCCTTTCACTTACAGTTAATAAAATCAATAAATTTACATTTTATTTCAATTTAATAGGTGCACTATTGATTAATTTCAATAGTAAATTAGCTTTTAAACATGATTTTTTAGATTATTTAAACTCCCTTTTTTTAATGCCCAAAAAATCCATTATAATTCGAATGAGGTTAGGTCTTGGGCCAAATACCATATCATCTCGTTTAAACAGCTTAATTGATGTCCAGAATGAAATGAGACTTACCATTAAGATTGAAAAAATAGGAATAATGAAATCAACTCCAGATATGGCTTCTCCCGAAAAAATACGCATTACCAAAGTCATTGGAGATATATTAGATGATAAAGATCGGGTAGAGATATATGCAAGTGCGGGAATGATTAAAAATCCAACCATAATAATGTAAACAAGGCTTAATCCAATTTCTGCTTCTTTGTAATTTTTTGAATAGGTGGCAATAACACTTGTAATACCAATAATTGGAACAGAAGTCAATAAAACAATTAGATAAACTAACTGAGGATTTTTAATGTTGAATCCTGCAATTAGAAGCGTTATAATCCATATAGCAGTTTGAAGGGCAATTATCAAAATTATGGCCAGGTTTTTACCCATTATAATGTCACTATGGCTTAAAGGCATTGCAATAATTATTTCCCCTGTCTTCCTCTCCTTTTCTCCCACGATACTATCAACAACCATATTTCCAAAGAGAAAAAGAGGAAGGAAAAGTAATATTGCAATCATCATTTTCTTTATAATCTGTAAAGGTAAGAATTCTCCCTTTTTTTCCTCTTTAACCTCTGGATCCACTATTTTTTCGGGAGGTATCAATGAATTGATCCATTCATCGGAAATTGATGTTGATAAGGCTTCTAATGTAGAATTTACTTCATTTAAAACTACAGATTGTTTTGGATCTTCTGAATTTATGTAAAGATCAATATTAATGGTTTGAAATGATTCTATTTTTTCCCTGGGATTTTCAGGAGAAACTATAATCGCAGTGGTTTTTCCATCCCTTAAACGTTTTAATGAATTATTATAATCTACCAATCTTATGTCAAGTACCTCTTTATTTAAATTAGTAATAATGAAGCTATTATTATCTGAAACATCAATGGATGCAAATTTGGAAAGAGAAGGAGATAATGAAATACCATCTTCAGATTCTATACTTCCAATAAACATATTAAAAAAGCTCATCATTAGTATAAGTAGCCCGAATTGCAAAATAATTATTGTGATGAACTTTTTACTTGAAAGAGTATTTTTAAGTTCCCACTTTGTTATTTTTAAAAATCTCATGAATAATCCTCAAAGCACTATTTTATTGAATGTATAAAAACATCCTCCAATGATGGTTCTTTAGTATTAATAGATATCATATTATTTCCAATTAATCTTAATATATCAGATATTTCCTGTTTTGAACTTAGAGATATGGAGAGATTCTTCCCGTTTAAATTAACACTTTCAACAGAACTTAAAGAATGAATTTTTTCAGTATCAATATTTTGATTTTGAATTTTTATTTCAAGTATTATATCTCCGTGGATTTTGGCTTTTAGATATTCAGGAGTTCCCATATCCCTTACTTTTCCACCGTTTAAAATGGCCACGCGATCGCAGAGAGTATCGGCTTCATCCATGTAATGGGTGCATA
The DNA here is from genome assembly GCA_002494885.1 of Methanobacterium sp. UBA44. GTDB lineage: Archaea > Methanobacteriota > Methanobacteria > Methanobacteriales > Methanobacteriaceae > Methanobacterium_D. Next base: position 123,134 of record DACV01000006.1, on the reverse strand, counting down.
AAACAATTGTTTTTTCACCTTTAAGGTTTTCAATAAATCCCCTGATTGCCAGAGATGTTGCTGGATCAAGTCCCATTGTAGGTTCATCAAATATGATTATCTGAGGATCATGTATCAGTGCTCTTGCAATAGCAATTCTCTGGCGTAATCCCTTTGAAAACGTGTTTATTCTATGTTCTGCACGGTTTTCCATCCCAACAAGTTCTAAAAGTTCGTTAATTCTGTTATTAAGATTATCTTTTGGAACACCGTACAGTTCCCCAAAGTATCTTAGAAGGTCACGCGCTTTAAATCTCTCATAAAGATTCGGTTCTTCTGGAAGGTAACCTATCATTGATTTAACCATTATTGGGTCCTTTAAAACACTGTAACCATTAACAACTACATCGCCAGAATCAGGTTTTAAAATACCACATATAATTCTTATTGCTGTGGTTTTACCGGCCCCATTAGGCCCTATTATTCCTAATAGCTCCCCTTTATTTATTTCAAGGTCTAAATTATCCAAAGCGTGTATTTTACCGAAATATTTAGATAGGGAACTTATTTTTATCATCTATATAGGATTGACTTTGAAACATATAAAATTTTATTCCCAATTTACCATTATTATTTCTGATTTGGCTTTTTAGGAAATTTAAAGGGGATATATATTAAGTTTGAGATCACATAAACCTGTAAAAAATATTTATAATAAGATTCAAATCATACGTATTAAAAAAGTTGAAGTTCTTATTATAAAAATAAGGTGTTAAAATGAATGATGAAACCAAACTTAAAAAAGCTGCATTCGGAGCAGGATGTTTCTGGGGAGTTGAAGAGGAATTTCGAAATACAAAAGGAGTTGTATCCACCGCGGTAGGTTATATGGGTGGTCATACTGAAAATCCCACCTATGAAAAAGTATGCTCAGGCAAAACTGGTCACGCTGAAACAGTAAAAGTGACTTATAACCCTTCAGACGTAAGTTATGAACAGTTACTTAATATCTTCTGGGAAATTCACGACCCTACAACACTTAATAGACAGGGCCCGGATATTGGAGAGCAGTACAGATCAATCATTTTTTATTATGATGATGAACAGGGAAAATCTGCTAAAAAATCAAAAGAAAAACTTTCAGGGAGTTATAACAGAGATATAGTGACAGAAATCGTCCCGGCAGACAAATACAAATTTTACAATGCTGAAGAATATCATCAACAGTACCTGAAAAAGAGAGGAATGCGCAGCTGTAGATTTTAATCAAATGGCATATTATTGTTCAAATTTAGAATAAGACCATATTAAAGATATAGTATTTTTTTAATTCTCTTTTAAATATTATTAAATCGATAAGGGTATTTTTAATACTATTTAAAGATTTAAAATCCTTAATAAATAATTAAATAAATTATTTTTTTTATTTTAGCCGATTTTAGGGTTATACTTTTTTAAACGGTTAATATACCAAAAAATAATTATATTTAGAATAACATAATGTAGACGTGGTGATAGATATGTCAGAACTATATAAAAAAATGGTAAATGAGGCTCTTGCGGCCCAAAGGGCAGATGTAGATACTGTAAAAAAATATAGAGGACATGAATTTAAAATGGAACATACCAAGGCTTACGTAGATGTAGCTAATGAAATGAAAGCCGTTGATGGACAAAGTGAAGCTGTAATTAACCTTCATGTAGATTCAATTAACACCCATTACAACACATTAACTGGACTTACAGATTTTGTAAGACCTGAAGACGATCCCTTTGTAGAACACTACCAAACACCTGCAATACTTGAAATATTATACGAAGAAGACGATGCCTTTAAAAAAAGCGCAGATAAATTTGTAGAAACTATTGAAAAATCAGAGGACATTATAGGACTGGACTCTGTACGAAGGTATGCTGGATTTTACGGGCCAACATGCGTTGTTGACTTTGCATTAATTCCAGGGAGCACAAGCAATGTAGTAAATCAGATATTAAAAAAGACTGATATACCCGAGGACCATAAACAAGCCATATTAGCCGCCAAATCATGGGGAATGAACACTTCTTACGGTATAGGAGAAATTTTCGCCAACAAAATAGAAGAAGGAGTACCTCTAACAGAAGCCATTAAACAAGAAATAGAAATGGTTAAATCCATATATAAAACTCCAGTAGAAGCGCAGGCAAAACTTATGGACTCATTAGGTCATAAATCCTTCGATGTAAGAAAATATATGGCCGAATACAAGAAAAAAATGAAAGGAACAGTCATGGCTGCTGTTGAAGATGGAGTACACTATGGAAACATAGTAACTGTTCCTGCATACTGTGTTGGGGATATATCTCACCATATATCACAATCAACCTACAATATGTGTAAAGACGATGTTATAATGGCCATAATCGAAGCCACAACTGATGTGATGGAATCAACTCTTAAAAATGCTGTGGGTAGTGTTAAAAGTGAATATCAACTATTATCAGTAGCCACAGGGTCTGCTGCATGTGCAGTAGAATATATACTGGAATTAGATGGATTTAATGCTCCAACAGTAGTTGAGTTACTTACAAGAAGGTTCCACAACTATGTGCAGCTTAACCCAACAAGAGGAGCTGCAGCAGAACTTCACAACTGCGATTTCATGGACACAATTTACAGAGGATGGAAAAGCTTAGATGAAGCAAGAAGAATGATGAACGGAAGTGAAGGAAAATTAGAACCAAAAGTAGCAGGATTCAAAGTCAATTTAGATCCAATAGATACAAATGAAGTTATAATGAATCCTCAAAGATACACATATCCTGCATGCGCTATAACAGTTAGATTCTCATCCCTAATGAGATTAGCAGATTATCCTTGTTTGATTACCAGTGAACCAATAACTGCCACCATGATGACCAATATTATAGCGCTACATAAAGAAACACCTGCATCACCAGTCAGAGCATGTAAAAACTGTGCTTCAGCATGTCTTGTTGACTTCAGACACCACTACTGTCAGTGGAGAGAAGCTGTATAACTCTCCCCTAATTTTTTATTTAAAAGGTGAAAAAAATGAAATGCTACATGTGTGCTTTGGAAGGTAAAGATACAGATGCTCTGGCTATATGCATAGTCTGCGGCATGGGCATCTGCAAAGATCATCTAATACATGAGAAAGTTGAAATATGGGAGGGTAGCTTCCCTTTTCCAAGCAAAAAACATGAAAAACCACTCCCCAGATTCTTATGCGAATGGTGTTATGAAGCTTTTCAAAGCGGTTAAAGGTGATAAAATTGATATCTCTTAAAAAAAGATTTTTAGCAGAACTAATAGGTACCTTTTTCCTGGTTTATATAGGGGCAGGTGCTGCAGTGATTACATTAATGATAAGCGGAGGAGCAACACCTCCCAACCCATTTAACATTGGTATTGGTACTTTGGGTGGTTTAGGGGATTGGTTAGCAATAGGATTAGCCTTCGGACTCACTGTAACTGTTTTAATTTATGCTATAGGCCATATCTCTGGATGTCACATAAATCCAGCAGTTACACTTGGGCTTTGGGCCACCAAGAAGTTTCCAAGTAATGAGGTTATTCCTTACATAGTTGCACAGCTTATAGGGGCATCAATTGCAAGTTTTGCTTTTGCTGCAAGCGTTGGGATGCAGGCAGTTACAGTAGGAGGACTTGGTGCTACAACCCCGTTTGAAGGAATTGGATACTTTCAGGCAATTTTAGTGGAAATAATTGGTACTTTTCTTTTGATGATGGTCATAATGGGATCTGCTGTGGATAAAAGAGCTGCACCCGGTTTTGCAGGTATTGCAATAGGTTTTACAGTAGCAGGAGTTATTACCACAATAGGAAATATCACTGGTGCATCCATAAATCCTGCAAGGACTTTTGGACCTTATTTAGCAGATTTAATTCTCGGTGGAAACAACCTATGGAATTATTTCCCTATATACGTTATTGGTCCAATAGTTGGAGCTGTTCTGGCTGCTTTTATATATGATTACATATCTTCAGAAGATGTACTATACAAAAAGGAAGTCATTAGAGAAAGAGAACAATGATGTTATTCAGGGGGTTTAATTTTAAATTGGACCTCTAAAAATAATATATTAAACTCCCAGTAATGGATTTCAAACTTTTTATTTTTTTTTAATTTTGGTAATTCTCTTCTATTGCATCAACTATACAGGGAGCATTCCATCCTATAACGTCCACAGAAATTTTTTCAAGCTCTGGAGGTATATCTTCCATTCCAAATGGTCTTATAACAATTATAGGTTTGTCCAGCTTGACTGCAATGTCTATTTGCTTTTGAATAATATTTTTATATTTATTATATAATCCTGATAGAATAATGACCGCCCCTACAGGGTTTATTTGACTTTCAATGGATTCTTCTGTTATTTTATCTTCTTCAAGCTGGCTGTAATTTTTATATTCAAAATCGTGCGCTGATTGCAGTTTATCTTCAAATGTTGAATATTCTTCTTCTTTTCCACCAGTATGGCTTATAAATATATCATATTCTTTTGATTCCAGTTCAAACACTTTAATATCCCCTATCAGAATTATAACATAGTTAATAATTGATGATCAATGTATTTATTATTTTTCAGGGAAAATTTAAAATTGTTAAATATGAAATTAATACTTAAAAATTAAAATAAAATGTTAGCAGTTGTTAATTTACAACCGCTCCCAAATGTAAATGGATATGTTCGTTATGGAGAATTCATCTGTTTAAACAAACATAGAATTGTAACCATAAGCTCTGTATGGAACAGTTATCCATTTTCCTTGATATAATTGAACTGATCTGTGTTGACTTGAATAACTTGTTGAATATTGTATGATTCTTGATTGGTATCCTGCACTTTTGAGTTTATTGTTTAAATATTCGCTCATAGCCCAGCAATCTCCAGATCCCGCCTTTTGCATGGCAGCTGCAGTACTGACACCGCGCCTGTAGCCATATTTCGCTCCGGATCTCATGATTGCATCTAATTTTGAATCACTTGTCCATCCAGCACTACTTGTGCGATAATAGCTTGTTTTGTAATTTGAACTGGCATATACTTTTCTATATGTCCACTTAGTTTGCCATTTGCCCTTGTACTTGTATCTTACCTTTACTCGTTTGTACTTGTATTTTTTAGAAACTTTTGGTTTTTTGTACTTCTTGACTTTCTTGTATTTCTTCTTTGCTATCTTTTTTTTGGATTTTTTGTATTTAGAAGCCGCGTTAACTTCTAAAGGTTCTACATCTTTGCTTAAACCAATTTTTGCACTATTTCCCGATGCAATCTGGTTTACTGTCCCTCCAAAGGAAGGAATAATGCACATTGCCATTGTTACGACTAATAACAATGCACATGCCGATCGTCGCTTAATTGTATCGCCTCCGTGTCCTAACGTATTAATACACCTACATAGGACGTTTTGGACATAAATGTAGTAATTCAACATAGCATATAAATGTTTTGATTTTTTTCTCGAAAAAACAGCCCCATAACTCTCTTTTTTTAATTTAACACTGCCTTATAAGTTATTTATATGTTGAATTATAGATGAGTGCTTTTCAATTAAATTTTTACTAAATTAACCCAAATAAGAGCTTATTTTGAAAAAGAGTCACTAATAGAAACTTTCCTACATCCATCTTAACTCTTCAAATGAAATATAATGGTGGATACCCCAATTTTTTTTACATATAGGAGTTAATAGGTCTTTTTTATTTAAAATAACAGTTATATACTCTTATTTCTGTTATAAAATACGCCGAAAACATTTAATTCAAAATAATGTAAAATATGAATTTTTTCACAGGTAATTTAAATTTTTATTATTATGTCCCTGCATTAAACTAATTCTTAATAAAAGTATAATTTAAATAAAAACCATATATACGAACACTACCAAATACTGATTATAAATTTTGCGGAAGTATATAAAAATGTTTTTATCAAATTTAATGCCTTTAGAAAAGGCGTTACATATCATTAAAGATAGGGAAGTAATAGCAGGCATTGAGGAAGTCTCAATCATAGATGCATATAACCGGGTGCTTGCAGAAGATGTGAAATCCATTTTAAATTCTCCTGGATTTGATAATTCAGCCATGGACGGCTATGCTGTAAAGGCAGAAGATACATTTGGCTCATCTCAGACAAATCCTGCACATTTAAATATTGTTGACAGAATAGGTGCTGGAAAAGCTTCTCATGTTTCATTAAAAAGTGGTGAAGCAGTTAAAATTGCCACAGGAGCTCCTGTACCTGAAGGAGCAAATGCTGTAGTCATGGAAGAATATACAATAGAAAAAGGTAATGATTTAGAGGTTGAGTATTCCTTAACACCCTTTGAAAACGTTTCTCCAAAAGGTGAAGATTTTAAAAAGGAAGATCTTATCTTAAAGTCTGGAAAGCTTCTAAGGCCTCAGGATATTGGAATAATATCATCTTCAGGTCATGAAAAAATAAATGTGTTTAAAAAACCTAAAATAGGGATAATAACCACTGGAAATGAGCTTGTAATGTCCTTATCTGAAATAAAAGAGGCGAAAATTATAAATTCTAACTATTTCACGCTAAAGGCTCTTGTTGAAAGCAGTTTAGCCATGCCTGAACTTACACATTGTACTGATGAAGCAGAGACTGTATCCAATCAAATTAAAAAATTTTTAAAACCATGTGATGCAATAATAACCACTGGAGGTACTGCAATAAGCAAAGGAGATGTTGTTGTGGATGTTGTTGATGAATTAGGTGAAGTTTTGATTCATGGGGTTGCCATTAAGCCAGGCAAGCCCTTTGGATTTGGAATTATTGATGATAAGCCCATATTTATGCTTTCTGGTTATCCTGTAGCCTCAATGGTTCAATTCGATATTTTTGTCCGGAATTTCATCCTTAAAATGCAGAATATCCATAGAGAACCTCCCATCTTTAAAAAAACTGCATCTCGAAAGATCCCTTCCGCACTGGGAAGAACAGAGTACATAAGGGCAAAAACAGATGGAGATGTAGTAGCGCCTCTTAAAATTAGAGGTTCTGGAGTTATAAGGTCTATGGTTGAGTCTGACTCTTATATTTTGATTGATGAAAATAGTGAAGGTATAGCAAAGGATGAAGAGTGTAATGTGTTGCTCTATGATTCCCTAAAGGCTTAAATTTAGTTATAAGAAAATATGTAAAAAAAATTATTCAATTAAAGGTGATTAAGTGAACGCTTTATGGTATTATGCCATCGGATTTGTAATTATATGGGTTTTGGCCATTTTATTTAAAGATCAACTTAAAATTGATATAAACGGCCCAGTTTTAATGAGAAGAACATTGCGAATGAGGGATTTAATCGATTCCATTGCTCAAAAGAGCCCAAAATTTTGGCGGATATTTATGAATATAGGTATTCCTGTTTCTGTATTTTTTATGGGCTTAATGATTTATTTCATAATATTATCGCTTAATACATTCTTAGAGGCCCCTGCAGCAACTCCAATTCTTCCAGGTGTTGATTATCCTGGAAATCCTCTCCTAATACCATTAGGTTACGGTTTAATTGGACTTGCAACTGTAATTATTGTTCATGAATTTGCTCATGGAATTCTGGCAAGGGTTGAAAAAATTAAAATAAAGTCAATAGGTGTGTTATTGCTAGCAATTCTTCCAGGTGCATTTGTTGAACCTGATGAAGAAGGAGTTAAAAAAGCTTCCAGACTTGCAAAGCTACGAATTTATGCAGCTGGATCTATATTTAATCTTAGTTTCGCAGGTATTGCCCTTTTGATTGTATTTTTAGTATCAAGTTTTGGAATTGCGCCAGCTTTCCACTCCGATGGAACGGAAATTACCAGTGTAGTTCCAAACAGCCCTGCTAACGGTCTTTTAAAAGAAGGAATGATAATCTACAGTATAAACGGAAAAACTACCAATAACATTACAGAATATGCAAAAGCTTTAAATAATACTAAAATTGGTGATGAATTAATATTCCAGACTGATCAGGGAGTAGTCAAGGTTAAAACCGGAGTAAATCCAAATAATTCTACCCGTTCCTACATAGGAGTAAGAAGTACTGATCATCAGGTGATTAACCAGGATGTATCTGCAAAATATGGAAATAGCTTGCCCTGGGTATTATTTTACCTTAAAGATCTATTTTACTGGATATTCCTTTTAAATTTTGCAGTTGGAACTTTCAATTTGCTTCCAATGAAACCATTAGACGGCGGACATATTTTTGAAGAAATATTGAGCTATAAACTATCAAAAAAAACTGTGAAACCAATAGTTAATGGGTTTTCCCTTGTCCTAATTTCATTTTTAGTAGTTAGTCTGGTATATGGGATTGGAAGAGGTATCTTATTGTCTTTCTAGGTAATAAGACCCAAATTTATTTTTTTTCACATTTAAAACAAACGTCAACGTCACGATTAGTGCTGAATGATTTACCACATTTTTCACAGACTATTTTTCTTATTAAAGGTTCAGGCCTTTTTACCGCCCTATCCTGGCACTGGCACTTTATCCCGACCATAACTTTCGATTCTTTATTTTTCTTTCTTTTAGCCATTGATATCACTTAAAAACTTAAAATCTGGTCAAATTTTTCCATAATATTTACCACAAGGTTATCGTATCCCTCAATACTATTTATTCCTTCTATTAAATCCTCTTCTTTTATTCCCCTTGCTTTTAAATCATCGGAATTTGCGTATATAATGGAATTCTCCAATAGATTTGATATTAAGTCTTCATTTAAATGGCCTTTCCTTGCGCTGAAAACTCCATTGCCCACCATGTAAATTGTGACTTCATCATTTCCCTGATACATATTTGCAAATTGTATAAATGTCTGGAAACCTTCCTCTGCAGGAGTTTTTGTTAGTATAAGTCCTATGTGCATTATGTTTCTCCAAATACTATTTTGTATAGATAATTATATTTTCCAGCCCAGTACTTCCATTATCTTATTTCCTAAACTTGATTTAAGGCATTTTACGTTATTTACATATCCCATTTCATGTAAAAGCATGCATTCATAAAGTTTAGATTCTCCTGAAAGCACTCTCATTGCAAATGCCATGCAGGTGGTTTCTCCGCATTCAGTACAATCTGTCTGGGGCAAGCAGTTATAGATGGTAAGCGGTCCAATTTTTGATAATTTATCTTTTAAAGCCATGTAATCGGCTGTTTTTCCTTCTTTAACTTCAAGATGGGTTTCATTTATTAGCGTGCATATTTCCTTAATTATCTCAATGGATTCTTCTTTAGTGTTGGTTTTGTTCATACTTACCTTTCCAGACGGATAAACAGTAATAAGCCTTTCATAAATCGAAAGGGTTAAAATATTCTTTTTATCAAGATAGTTTACCTTTCCAGGGGGAAATTTAACTGCCAGATGAGGTAAAATGTGATGTAACTCTTTATCAAGTTGCAAAAGAACACTGATCTGCCCTTCAGAAATTATACATGGCTTAACATTCTTTATTATTGCCTTCCTAATCAATACGCCATTTTCAAAAAGTTCATATTCAATTTCTTCCATTTTCATTTTTATCACAATATTTAAGATTAAAATCGAATCTATATCTTAATAACTGCTTCTTTAGCTCTTGTAATTTCATAAAGCTCTTTTGAATTTACAATTTCAATGGTTTCCATTAAATCTTCTTTATTAATGCCTCTTTTCTTAATTGAGTCCTCGTAAACATACAGATTCCCTTCAGGGAATATGAGATAAGTTAATTCTCCTACGCCTGGAAATTTAATATTATCTGAATCTTGCCCATCAACTGCTGCATAAACTCCATCCTCAATTAAAAGGATGTCTGCATCCATTTGCCTATTTAAACATGCTATCTCCACGAAAAATCCGCTGAAAGCATCTTCCCAGCCATAAGGGGCTTTATCAATTATAACCAAAACTGAATTCATATTATCAGCCGTTCATCATTTTAACCTAAACTTAGGACTTTATCACTTTCTTTAATCCAATCTGGAATGTCGTAAACAGAGGTAATTGTTATTCCTTTTATATAAGGAAATTTCTCATCACAAGCGTATCCTCTTGCAGTTGCACACCTTACACATGCTCTTATATCGGCGCCTCTATTAACCATTTTCTTTATTTTTTCTAAAACATTGGGAAATGAGTGTGGATTTTGTCCCTTACGAGGAATATGGGTGGCGTCCATGTAAAGAAATATATTAACATTATATTCGTTGTTTAAAGCGCTTTTAGCGATTTCATAGGCCATATCTGCATACTGGGATCTATATGGGCCTTCTGTTAATATAATTGTCAATGTCTTTTTTTGTGGCGAACTTTCCATAATTTAATATATTTCTTATTAGAATAAATAATTTTCATGAATAATAATGAACAATAATAAAAATAATATTTTTTTAATTTATAATCTCAAATAAAAACAAAAAATACATATCTGAATATCAAAATCACATTAAAAAGCCTATTAACATCTTAAATCTATTAAAAACAGGAATAATAAGAAAAATAGTTTTAAATAAAATTAATTCTATTCTTTTTTCTTTCCCAAAGCTGTCAAAAATCTAGGATTTTTTACGCCCCGAAATTCGTAGAATTTCGAGGGCTTACAAAACTTCGTTTTGTTCTCCAAACGCTGCGCGTTTGAGAGCTTCTTCAAAGGCTTCCTTATGAAAATTTGCCGCCATTTCTTTTTTACACTCATCATCGGTGAATAGTCTCATTTTTGGGGCTCTGCAAGGATAATGTTGTATTTTTAATCCTGCTTTTATTGGTAAATCCTCTAAATCCTGTCCGATCATTTCTTCAGCCACAAAAAATGTTGACCCACATGGAGATGACCTTAAAACTTCTATATCTACAACTTTATCGCCCTGGCAGTTAATTCTAACCACTGGCCTTCCAAATTTGGCTACAAATTCATCGAATATAGGGTTTCCATTTTCCAGGAGATCACACATGTTTTCAGGGCATGTAACATTTCCCAATCTTTCAAGCTGGTTTTTAAAGCCTTCACCTCTCCATGCAGCCACTATTGCCCATTCTACCTTGTCATGAAGCATTTCTACAAGGTCAAGTGTAAGATCTGGATGAAGAGTATAAGTTATAAGTAAATCAGCGGCTTCAAACTTCTTTAAAGCGTCTTCCGGGATTTCAATTTCATCCATAAACATGGAAACTGGTTTTTCAAGCTCTATAAACTCAGTGTCAAATTCTTTACTTATATATTCATATGCACGTTCCCCATAGGGGCCATCTGTAGCTATTGCGATTTTTAACATGTTTTTTAAGCTCCTGAAGCTATATTTTTAATTAATATCATTTATTAACGAATTTTTTATCCAATCTCTGATTTCATCTCTAATAAGTCTAAAAATATCTATTTTTTCCATATTATTCTTAGAGTAAGTTCCAGGATCCTTGAATCCATGGTGAATGTATTTTTTACCATTTAAAAATACTGGACAGTTTTCATCGTTGCAGAGGGTTATAACATAGTCAAATTCCTGTCCATGATATTCTTTAAGATTTGTGGAGGAATAATTAGAGATGTCAATCCCGATTTCGGCCATAATCTCGATGGATAAGGGGTTCACCCCTTTAGGATTGATTCCGCTGCTATGTACATCGTATTTATCCCCATAAATGTGTTTAAATAGACCTTCTGCCATTTGAGACCTACCAGCGTTATTTTTGCATATAAATAAAATGCTCTTTTTGGAATTATGATCTGTCACAAAATCACTCACTACTTTTGACTTTTTAAAAGCTCTTTAATTTTCCTTTTAACAGCTTCAACGCATTTTTCATCTTCTTCACTTAGTCTTGCAACATCAGAGGGCTGCAAATCCTCTGCATTCAATAATTCCATTATATTTAAGTTTTTAGAAGTTTTAACACCTTTTTGTGCAAGTATTTTACCAACACATGCATTTTCGCATCCATTTACAGCAATAATTGGGTATTTTTTTATTAAATTTTTATAACCTCCACTTTCAGCAGATGTGGCAGTTATACAGATAGATATAACATCTTCATTTTCATCAACAGTATCTGAACATGCTGCTCTTGCAACTAATCCATAAGGGCTCATTCCTGTACACGGTGAAATCGCTATTTTCTCTTTTGTCATTTTAATACCTCCAATGAGATTATTTTACTAAATTTCCAATTAAATCAACGACTTCTGGATCAATAAGTTTATAATGTATCCAAACTCCTTCTTTTCTTCCCTTTATAAATCCTGAATTTTTCAAAACATTTAAATGGTGAGATATGGTGGATTGAGGTTTTTCAAGGATGTTAATTATTTCACAGACACACAGTTCCCCATCTTGAAGTAAATACAATATTTTAAGCCTTGTTGGATCAGAAATTGCTTTAAATCGTTCTGATCTACTCTGTAATTCTTCACCATCAGGTATCTTGTCTATGGTTTCTTTTAATTTTTTGATCTGATCACTACAGGGCTTTCCCTCACCTGTAATTTCGCATGTTTTCATATAATCACCAATCATTTAATGGCCTTAACCTGAATACTGATGATTTTACCTATTAATCTTTCATCCATATTTGGTTCTGTAAAATAATGCTGTTCAACTATTTCAATTCCGCTAAATCCTGCTGATTTTATAGTATCAAGATATTCATTCTTTTCCATAGCCCCTGCAATACATTCAGACCATGCTTGAAAGCTATTTTTAATATCATCAGGGATTTCTTCTTCTGTTACCAGATCAGATACCAGAATTCGACCTCCGGGTTTTAATACCCTGAAAGCTTCTTTATAAGCATTTAATTTATCGGGAGTTAAATTAATGACACAATTACTTATTATAACATCTATTGAATTGTCTTTAGCGGGTAAACCCTCTATTTCACCCAGTTTGAATTCAACATTTTCATAGTTACCTTCATGAGCATTTTTCTGGGCATTTTTAATCATTTCTTCAGTCATATCCACCCCAGTAACCTTTCCAGTATTTCCTACTTTATTTGCTGCCAGAAAAACGTCAATACCCCCTCTGATCCAAGGTCTAAAACTGTTTCTCCTTCTTTAAGCTCTGCAAGTGCAGTTGGATTTCCGCAGCCCAGCCCAAACACAGCGTCCTCAGGAATACTTTTCAGATCTTCCATTGTATAACCTGCAGCTTTAGCCTGTTCGATAACTAAATCAGGCCCACATGAACAACATGAACAATAAGATTCTTCTTTAGATGCTATTTTTGAATATCTTTCCTTTACAAATTCTTTAATCTCCTCTTCCTTCATAATTTACACCTTAACATTTAAATAATTCTATAAATCTAAATATACCGATATATTAATAAAGTTAGAAGTAATATATAAATGATTTGATAATTCATAATTTTAAAAATAAAAAAATCTATATTTCTGAAATTGAATGAAAAATATAGATTCCTGGAGAAAAATATAAAATGAAAATTGTCATAATAGGAGGAGGGGCTGGTGGACTTACCACCGCTTCAAATATCCGAAAATACGATGAAAACGCAGAAATCACTGTTATAACTCGAGATGAACATATTGCATACTCTCCTTGCGCAATACCCTACGTTTTATGCGGTGAAGTGGATTGTTTTGAAGATATTATAATGCACAAGCCCGAAGATTATCTGGAAAAAGATATAAAAGTTATAACCCGTGCAGAAGTTCTGGAAGTTTCAAGTATTGCAAATAAAATTAAATACAGCCTAATAGACAAAAAAGATGAACCCGCGGAAGAATTATCCTATGATTTTCTGGTGATAGCAACTGGAGGAACTCCTTTTATCCCTCCAGTAGAAGGATCCGAACTTGAAGGTGTTTTTAAGATCAGGACCATTAAAGACGGCTTAAAAATAAGAGAATATGCTGAAAAAAGCAGTAAGGCTGTGGTTGTAGGAGCAGGGCTAATTGGATTGGAAATTGCTTATGGGCTTCTGAATATGGGTCTGGATGTTACCATAATAGAAATGATTCCTCAAGTTGTCCCCCGATCTCTGGATCCTGATATGGCTTCTCTGGTCCAAAAATACGTTTCAAAAAAAGGAATAAATGTTATTCTGGGAAAATCTATGGATAAAATTGTCGGCGAAAACCATGTAAAAGGGATTGTTCTGGAAGATAAAATAATAGAAGCAGATATGGTTATAATGGCCACAGGAGTAAGGCCGGAAACAAAGCTGGCAAAAATGGCTGGCTGTAACATTGGTAGATGGGCTATACAGGTTAATGAGGAAATGCAAACATCAATACCTAATATTTACGCTGTTGGAGACTGTGTAGAAGTATATGATGCCATAACAGGACATAACACCCAATCTCCGCTGGGAACTACTGCTGTAAGGCAGGGTAAGATTGCTGCAAAAAATATTGCAGGTATTAAAGCAGAATTTAAGCCCGTTTTAAACTCCATGGTATCTAAAATAGGAGATCTTGAATTTGGAGCAGTAGGTCTAACCAATGCAGTAGCATTAAACAATGGAATAGACGTAATAACTGGGAAGAGCAGGGCCCTTACCAAAGCCAGATATTACCCTGGGGCTAAAAGAATTGATGTAAAAATGATATGCAATCTTAAAGGAGTAATTATTGGCTGTCAGATAATTGCAGAAGAAAGGGTGGCTGAAAGAATAGATACCATGTCACTGGTCATTGCAAAAGGAATGACATGTTCCGAACTGGCAAATATGGAGTTTTCTTATGCTCCACCAGTTTCTATGGTGATAGATCCTATCATTCTGGCAGCAGAAGATGCCTGTGATAAATTAAGTAATTTAAACAAAAATAAGGAGGATAAAATATCCTTCTGAAGGTATTTGTTATTAAAAGGGAAAAATGGCCCTTAAAGATAAGTTTTTTTAATTTATTTAGCAATAAATGCTAAAAAATAAAATTAAGATGTAAAATGAAGGGTTTATGTTTTATACATCCTAAAAGTATCCAGAATTCCTTTTAACATTCTGGCATGTCTTGCTTCATCCCTTGAACTTTCATCAAATCATGAGCAGGATCAATATCACATTTACTTTTTTGGCTGCTTCTTTTTTCTCCCTGTTGGCCGTTGTTTCACCTTCAAACATCGCTCCAGATTTTCCTTTAATGTAGGCTTTATAACCTCATTCATTTTAGCAAATTGAGGTGCGTGTTCTGCTTCTTCCAGGCAATTGTTTTTAGGACTTCTACTATTTCCAGTATTCTTTCTCTTTGTGCAAGTCTGGCCATGGTCAGATACATTCCAACTTCCTGACATTCTCTATTGAGGTTTGTCTGCACCAGTTTTCCCAAATCTGTTCCTTTACAAACGCCTGTTTGATGTTCATTTATTAAATCCATGCTTTTTCATCTTGCTATTTCGCCTTTTGGGCTAATTTTTTGCCCATTTCATAACACTGGTCTAGTTCATCTACATCAGGCAGGAAAACAATTTCATAATCATCTATAACTTCAAATCCGCAGTTATTAAGTTCTTCAGCGAGTTTTTTAGGTGATCCCCCTCTTCCTCCCATAGAACCAAAAGTTACCGCTGGTCGCTTGAATCCTGTTCTATCAAACCTTAATCCACGTAGATAAAATATTAAATCCCCCACACTTGGATATGGTTCATCATTAATGGTTGGAACGCCCAGTGCTATCGCCTTACTGTCTAAAATATCCTTTACAATTTCACTGCGTTCGTCTTCATGCAGATAATACATTTTAACGTTCATTCCTTCACTCATTATACCCTCTGCAAGTGCATGTGCAAGTTTTTGGGTTGAACCGTGCATTGTATCGTATATCACTGTAATTTTATCTTCACATTGTCCTGTTGCCCAGTTTGAATAAGCACCGATGATTTTCATTGGATCTGTCCATATTTGCCCATGTGAAGGAGCTATTATCTTAATTTTATCCAGTAATTCAAGATCCTCAACTTCTTTGAATTTTTTAAGAACTAATTTTGATAAAGGAGTTATTAAATTAGCATAGAACTTCTTTGCACCATCCATTAAAGTTTCATCAGGGATGTCAGCATCATATCGTTCAGTGAAGCATAAATGCTGACCAAAGGCATCATTTGGGAACAAAACACCATCTTCCACCAGTAATGTGAACATACTATCTGGCCAGTGTAAAAGGAAAGCTTCAAGGAAGGCCAGTGTTTTTCCACCAAGATCCAGTGTTTCTCCAGTTTTAACTGTCTTAAATTCTACATCTTCAAGGGCCGTATAGTGTCTTTTAAGTCCTTTGACTGCTATTTCAGTGCAGTAAATCGGTGCATCAGGGAATTTTTTATGTATCTCTGATAATGCGCCACTATGGTCTTTTTCCACATGGTTCTGTATTATTACATCGATTTTAAAATCCCTATTCTCTTTTTTAAATGCATCTTCAATTCTTCCCCACATCTGAGATGCTGATCCAGGATAAGTGTTATCAATTAAAGCTATTTTTTCTCCAAAAACTAAATAAGCGTTATATGTTGTTCCATTCAAAGTGTAACCGTGATACATTCTTATATCATAGTCTAAAACTCCTACCCAGTAAACACCATCTGCAATTTTTGTTGCTTCTGCTTTCATATTAATCTCCTCTATTAACTTATTGTTCGTACATATACGAATGTACTAAAGTATGCGAACAAATCATATATAAAGATTTCTGACAACCATTTCAAGTGTAAAAAATTCCAATGTCCATCTATTAAAATCAAATACAAATATCTTAAAGAATTGACTGTTTAAGGGCAGGTTAATAAAAATAGCAAAAATAAAAAATAAATTAAAAGAATAAATTAGTTTTTATCCTAAAATATTCTTAATATCTTCTTCTGGATCTCCAATTACTTTAATGTCGTAATTTTCAATTAGAACGTTTAAAATATCTTCGTTAACCCATGCAGGTACAATAGGTCCAAGGTAAATGCCTTTTATTCCAAGTGAGAGAAGACTCCATAAAATCGCGGCTGCTTTCTGTTCCATCCAGCTTAAAACAAATGTCAGAGGGAGGTCGTTGATTTCAAGGCCGAATAGTTCAGATAATGCTGCGACAACGTCTACCCCAACTATAGCATCGTTACATTGTCCTAAATCTATTAATCTTGGAATTCCTTCGATATCTCCAAGTACAAGGTCGTTGAATCTGTATTTACCACATGCAAGTGTTAATACAACTGTGTCTTCTGGTAAATTCTTCACAAATTCTGTATAATAGCTGGTTTTTGGTAATGGTGAGTCACATCCTCCAACAACGAAAAATCTTCTAATTTTACCTGCTTCCACAAGTTCCTTAATTTTAGGTGCCAGTGATAGAATAGTTGATGCACCAAATCCTGTTGTAAATACTTTTTCTCCTGGTTGATCTTCAAGTTCAGGTAGTGATTTTGCTTTTTCAATTACTGGAGTAAAATCATAGTTCTCGATATGTGGAATTTCAGGTAACTGTGCAACTCCTGATGTGAACATTCTCTCTTTGTAAGCATCTGTAGGGATTAATACGCAGTTTGATGTTCCTAAAATTGCAACAGGGTACTTTGCAAAGGTTACTCTCTGGTCAAACCAGGGCCCACCTAATTGTCCTACAAGGTGGTCGAATTTTTTAAATTCAGGATATCCATGAGCAGGTAAAAGCTCGGAATGAGTGTAAACATTTATTCCAGTCCCTTCTGTCTGTTTAAGTAATTCATACAATGCCTTAAGACTGTGCCCAGTTGCAACAATCCCATGGCCTTTTCTGGTTCCAGTACTTACTTCTGTTGGTTCAGGTTCCCCATAAGTTTCAATATGTGCTTTCTTTAGAAGTTGCATTGTTTTAATGTTCATTTCACCAGCTTCAAGTGCCAGTTTAACAAATTCTCCTGCATCCTGATTTACGTTGGTAAGAGTTGAATAGAACCCTTTCTCTAAAAATCCATCTATTTCAGGATCTGTAAATCCAAGTTCCCTTGCATGATAAAGATAGGCTGAAATTCCTTTAATCGCAAATAAAAGATTATCCTGAAGTCTTGCAACTGTCGCTTCTTTTCCACATACTCCCCTTACTGTACAGCCAGTTCCTCTTGCTGTTTGAGAGCACTGATAACAGAACATGTCCAATTTTTCGCTCATCATCTCACCTTTTTGTTCGTTATTTATTACTATAGTTCGGATATAACCGAATGTTTTGTTATATGCGAACAGTAGTATTTATAAGTTACGGTGTTCATAATTAGTCACTAGAAGACGAACAAAATTTGAAGCCTACAATTTAAATAGAGGAGTAAAACTCATGAATTCAGTTAAAAAACGCACAAGGCAAGATAAACAAATAGAATTGTTTGCAACATCAAAGGGTGTGTATGCTATTGACAGCCCAGTTAGAATTAAAATATTGTCAATGCTTAGAAAAAATGAGTTGAGCTTTGATAGGATAGTGGCATTATCAGGCAAAGCCAAATCAACAGTATCAGTACATTTAAAGAAGCTGGTGGATGAAGGGATAATAGACTCAAAACCCAACCCTGACGATGCTCGTAAAAAGATATTTTTCATAAATTCAGAATATTTAGGAGAATTATCCCACGAAAAGCGTTTAGAAGATGATATAGAAGGTTATGTTGCCAGCTACATTTCCAGCGATGGAGATCCATTTGAGTTTTTCCGTTTAATGTTTAAAACCATAAGAGTGGCTTTAATGAGCCAGGGAATTAATATAGACCCCATACTTCATGAAGCAGGACTTAAAGTTGGGGATGCGCTTTATGAAAGAGTAAAAGACCCTGATATAAATAGATTCCTCCAAAATATTGCCGAATTCTGGGAAACGCATTATTTAGGTCATGTGGAAGTAAAAAGCATTGATCCATTGATAATTAACGTGCATGACTGTTATGAATGCAGAGATTTACCCGTTACTGGGAATCCTGCATGTGCATTTGATGCAGGGGTATTAAAATCATTATTTTCAACCCACTTTAAGGATGAACATACTGTTAAAGAAACAAAATGTTATGCAATGGGAGATAATTACTGCTGTTTTGCTATAAACAAACTTTAACTAGCCTATTTATTTTTAAATTTAACAATAGTTGTAGAAAGATATTTTTTATCCTCAATAAAGCCATCTTTGACTATTTGATCTTTCATACTGCAGTTCTGGACTGATATTATATCTTTATCTCTTTTATCTGCATTTATAATTTTTTTTAATCTGTCTGAATGCCTTGAAGTTTTCATAATGACAAAAGTATCCCCATGTTCAAGAATCTGGGGCAGTCTTTCATCAACTTTTGGCACAATCACAATGATTTCGTCTTTTTCAGCTAAAGAGACCTTTGCCGCTGCAGAACATCCTGTAAATGATGTAATTCCAGGTATAATTTCTGTTTCATAATCCCTATTATTTATTATCTTAAAAACATAGGCGAATGTACTGTAAACTGTGGGATCTCCAAGGGTTATGAAAGCAACATCCAATCCTTTATCCAATTTTCCAATGATCAACTCGGCTGCTTCTTTCCAGTACTCCTGAAGTTCATTTTTATCTTCTATCATTGGGAAAAGTGGCTCTAAAATTATATAATCACTATCACGTCTATCAAGAACACTTTGTACAATTGATAATGCCAGGCTTGGCTTTGATTCTGCAGATTTCGGTGCACAAATTACATTAACATTAGTTAAAGCTTTAACAGCCTTAACTGTTAGAAGATCAGTATCTCCAGGGCCAACCCCAATACCAGTGAACTTACCTTTTTTCATAAATTAACCTCTAATATATTAAATATTTCAATTTTAACTCTTTAAAACTGAGTAATTTAGTAATAACAACATAATCAATAATTTATTTTCAAACCCTCGTAAAATCTGTCAAATCTCCCAAAAATTCTTTGAATTTTTTGGGGATTTCGGAGCACGAACCGAAGCATGCAAATCAAAGATTCGCTGCATAGAAAATCATAGATTTTCTAAAGGTTCGTAAGCTTCGATTTGACGCATGGAAAAATTTTAAATTTTTCCGGTTGCGGAGCTTTGCTCCGCAAACATCAAAAATCAGGGATTTTCGATTGCTTCGATTTTCGGGGCGCTAAAATTCATAGAATTTTGAGCGGTTTATCTATTTATAGCATTATCAAAATATAAATGATTATGGATAATGGCTTTTTTTGCAGTGAATGCAATATGATAAAACAGCGGTGCATATGCTCTACAAACAAAATGAAAAATAATAACCGAGCTACAGGAATCTCAAAAAACCTGATCAAAAAGCTTAAAGAAGAAAACCCGCGGATGCAAAGTTCTGTAATTGAAAATTTCCCCTTCAAAGAACCACGTGAAGGTCAGCTGGAGATAATTTCAAAGATTAAAGATGCAATAGATGATGGATTTAAATACATAATACTTGAAGCAGGAACCGGTACTGGAAAATCAGCCATAGCTACAACTCTTGCCCGGATTTATGAACCTGCTTACATCCTTACAATGACAAAGCAGCTTCAATCTCAATACGCTAATGAATTCTGCTATAATCTGGTAAAGGGCAGAGGCAATTTTTCATGCAAATCAGCAAATTTAGAGGCAAGCTGTGATACAGGAATATGTCAGACAACACCACAGTCAAGTAGATTTTCATGTGAATTTGGAATCTCAAAAAAAGAAGCTGATCAGACTCATTTTGCATTTAAGGATAGTGGAGGTTTTCCTTATTATTTCAAATCCCTTGATAAATGTAATTACTGGGAACAGAAAGCTGATGCCATTAACAGCGACATAACCCTTATGAATTATGATTATGCGCTTCTTGAGCTTAATTACGTGCGTCATTTCGCAAAAAGGACATTTATGGTACTTGATGAGGCCCATAACATTGAAAACAAGCTCATGAACAGGATGGAAGTCAATTTACTCAATAAGCGGCTTGAAAAAGACATTAAAAAAACTATACCTCCACAGATGCTGGATTATGAAGATCCAGAAGAATGGATTATATTTATAGAAATTCTATACAATGCCTACAAAGAGATCAACACCAAAAATTTGCCTAAAAATAAGGCAGATAGAATTCTAAGCACCAGATTCAGATTAGGAGAGCTTTTAAATAATCTTGAAGATAATTCTGAAAATTGGGTTGTGGATCCTGCCCATGGAGGAGTTTCATTCAAGCCATTAAGAATTAATTCCTATGCAAGGAGCATGCTGTTTAAACATGCAGATATCTGTCTTCTAATGAGTGCAACAATCCTGGATCATCGATTATTCTGCAAATGGCTTGGAATTGACTACAATGAAGTTTACTCTCTTAAAGTAAGGAGTAATTTCCCCGCTTCAAGGCGACCTGTCTACATAAAACCTGTAGGTAACATGTCCAAGCGTTCCATTAAATATACTGCTCCTAAAACTCTCCCTATCCTAAAAAAGATAATTGACCACCATAAACATGAAAAAGGATTGATTCATACCCATAATTACAAATGCCAGAAATATATCATGGACAACTTAAAGAATAATCGCTTAATGGGCCATACCCCCCTTAACAGAGAATTTAAATTGATGCAGTTTGAAAAAAATGATAAACCAATGGTTCTGGTAAGTCCTTCTATGAGCGAAGGAGTGGATCTGCCCTATGAAAAGTGCCAGTTTCAGGTTATTTACAAAATACCTTTCCCTTACCTTGGTGATAAACAGATAAACAAAAGAAAAAAAATGGATCCTAAATGGTATGCATATAAAACCATTATGACCTTAATTCAAGCATATGGACGCGGTATGAGAGCTGAGGACGATTTCTGCGCAACTTATATCCTGGATGGAAACGTGCAAATGCTCTTTAATAATCCTCTTTACAAAACTCTTCTTCCCCGGGAATTTAAAGAAGCTATTTCTGTAGAGGAAGACTGGCTGATTGAAGAAAAATTTAACGACCATATAATTAAACTTTAGGGAGGCTTTTTATTTTGAGCAGCAAGTAAAATTGTTCTCTGAATTCTGTTTTTTCTTGTTTCTTCACGTTTATCACTTTTTATCCAGTGAAAAATCTGTTCTTTAACTGATTCACTGAAATATTTAAAATTAATTTTAGCAGCTTTATTAGAATTCAAAGCTTCCTTTAAATCGGCAGGGATGATTAAAGCTTCTATCTCATCTAAAAAGTTCCAGGCGCCGTCTTTTTTAGATGCTTCAATTTTTTCAAGTCCTGCAGGAGTTATAATGCCTTTTTCAATAATTTTTTTAACTCTCTACTTGTTTAATTTTGACCAGATGCTACCCTGCTTTCTTGGAGTAACAATCTGCATGTAACGCTCTTCATCAAGGGCATTCACCTTGCTGTCAATCCAGCCAAAGTTTAGAGCTTCTTCATAAGAAACAGATGACTTTCCAGAATTTTTTTTATAGTAAATAAGCCAAATTCCCGAAGAAATTAGGTGATTCTTTTGAAGCCACTGGCGCCATTCTTTACGATCCCTGGCTCCAAAACGTTCCATTTGATTCATTTTGCCATGTATTCAATTCTTGCTTATAAAATAAAAACTTTATTTTGACAGGGGAAGTTTACTGACTTTCCAGCCTACAAATCCCCCTAAAATATTGTAAACATGAGGAAATCCTAGTTCTTTCATTATGCCCATGAAATATTCTCCTCTAACCCCGCTTCTGCAATATATGATATAATTCTTTCCTTTATCTATATTCTGGACTTTCTTTTTGAATTCATGCCCATCATAATCCAGGTTCATGGCTCCAGGGACGTGTTCTACCTTAAATTCATCCTCAGGTCTTACATCAAGAATAACTAAATTAGAATCATCTTTGTGCTTTTCAATCATTTTAAATGCATCCTGAGGTTTAATAGTTTTTGTGGATTGCTTATTTTCTGGCATATTTCTCCTCCAGATATTTTTTAATAATAATTTCTATGTCTATTTTTATGGTAGGAAAAGCAAAAGTAGTTAATGATAATTCAGAATAAGAAATTTTTAATTATTGAGTAAATGAATAAGGACTCTTAAAAGAAAACTTTTTGAGGAATTAAAGTGAGTAATTTCGTTTTAGTTTTGTAAGCGAATTGGGATTCTTTTGGAATTTCTTCCGTTCTAGCAGTAGCAATATTAGAACGCTTCTTTTTATTTTTGATCAACCGCTCAAAAATCTATCAAAATCTTTAGATTTGACGCATGGAAAAATTTTAAATTTTTCCGGTTGCGGAGCTTTGCTCCGCAAACATCAAAAATCCCTGATTTTTGCTAGCTTCGATTTTTGGCGTTGAAGGAAATGAATTTCATGAACAGCGAAATCTTTGTTTTCACATGTCCCCAACACAACGCGTTTGGGGATTTTTCTAAAAAGCCCTTGAGCGTTTCATGTTCATGGCCCCAAAAATTCTCTCGAATTTTTGAGTGGTTGAGCGGACCTGGAGGGATTTGAACCCCCGACCTTGGGATCCGAAGTCCCACGTCATATCCTGACTAGACTACAGGCCCATTTCAAAAAATTTTGTTTTTTATTAAAATTTTAAACCAGAAAAAATTTAATTTTAAATTTACATTAATAGCTATTACTTTATTCTATATTATATTTATCATGTCTTTTCAGGAAGATTCCTTGCCACCTTCAAGTATATCACAAATGTGTTGTTTAATACCTCTGCAGTATAAATAACAAGTTTCATCTTTATATGTATTTTCTATGCTTCCAGAAATATACTCAAATCTTTTAGACTTATTTTTTGAATTAGACCCATGTTGATTAGCAATAATAACCTGTTCACTATCAGCCCCAACAACCAAATTAGGATTATGACTTACAATTATAATTTGTCTATTTCTCTTTTTTTTCTCTAAGAAACTTAGATAAACTCTTTGAAATGGAATCTGCATCCAAATCATCTTCCGGTTGATCAAGTAAAATAGGCCATGTGCTATTATCACTTTCAATTAAAACTTTTAAAAGTGCAAAAGATCTCTTTCCAGGAGACATACTTTCTAATTTATCCCCATTTCCATAATATTTCCCCATAGAAGTTAATACAATCTAATAAATAATTAGATTATATATAATAAAGGTTTATGGTTATTCTCTGGTTAGCTCTAACTAAAATTAAAATAAATAAAATTTGATTTGAATACGCTATCTATTTAAAAACTAGATTAAAAAGAGCTGCAGCCTATGCTATATTAACATGAAATGCAATCAATTGTAAAAAAAATATACATAATTTCTAGAAAAATTAATTTAAATATAAATAATTATATTCTATAAAAAAATAAAGTCTTTAAAGAAATATTTCACCAAATAAATTAATAAACCCAGTTAAAAAAGCTAATGAAACCATCGTATATGTTCTCTTGCCTTGTATAATAAAAAAGATGCTACACTTATCACTATTATTTAAATTGCCAAGTTAATTATCATTTTTCATCGTGCCTGTGAATTATTTCAAAACTGACTTTAAAGGTATCAAAACGCTTTCCTTTTTTCTTGTTTGACCCATCTTTTGGGCATATTGACTCGTGGAGGGTCTTTGCCTTCCCATTGTATTATTATATAGTTTGGCACTTTTTCTTTATTCTTTTTTTCTGTCATTGCTTAATGTCTGTTTTCAACTATTATAAACAGTACTTAAAAATACATGTTATGATTAACTATAAATAAAGAAGGTATATGATACAACTGTTAATCCTTATTTTATTGGAAAATCTTCTGCAACCTAATAAATTATATGTGAATTTTTAAGTATCTTAACCATAACTGAATATACGTATATAGTTATCAGACAATTCCCTGAGCCATCATTGCCTTTGCAACTTTAATAAATCCCGCAATATTAGCTCCAACTACATAATTGTCTTCCAATCCATATTCTTTAGCCATTTTATCAATATTTCTATATATGTCAACCATGGTTCTTTTTAATCGGGAATCAACCTCATCAAATGACCAGTGCATATTTGAGCTTCTTTGTGCCATTTCTAGTACACTGGTTGTAACTCCTCCAGCATTAGCTGCTTTTCCTGGTAAGAACATTAATCCAGATTTTAAGAACAATTTAGTAGCTTCGGGAGTAGATGGCTTATTTGCTCCTTCTGCAACATATTTAACTCCATTATTAATAAGTTTTCTTGCTGAATCTTCATCTAACTCATTTTGAGTAGCACAGGGAAGAGCTATATCACATTTTATATTCCAAAGACCTTTACTTCCTTCTTTATAGATGGTAGAAGGATAATCATTTAAGTATTCATAGATACATTTTCTTTCTTCTTCTTTGATATGTTTTACAAATGGAATAGATATTCCATTTTCATCATAAATGTACCCTTTTGAGTCAGACATAGCAATAACAGTTGCTCCAAGTTGTATAGCCTTTTCAGCTGCATATATGGCCACATTTCCTGAACCAGAAACTATTATCTTTTTACCTTCCAAAATTTCTCCCCTTGCTTTTAAAGCTTCTTCCAATATATAAACAAGGCCATAACCTGTGGCTTCTTTTCTTACAAGAGAACCACCATATTCTATTCCACTTCCGGTTAATACGCAATTATGCCTGTTTACAATTCTATTATACTGCCCAAATAGGTACCCTACTTCTCTTAAACCCACACCAATATCCCCGGCAGGGACATCAATATCAGGCCCTATATAATTTCTAAGTTCAGTCATGAAACTCTGACAGAATCTCATAACCTCAGCATCAGATCTGCCTTTTGGATTGAAATCACTTCCACCCTTTGCACCACCTATTGACATGCCTGTAAGACTGTTTTTTAAAATCTGTTCCAATCCTAATAATTTAAGAACTGATAAATTAACTGACTCATGAAAACGAAGCCCTCCCTTATATGGACCAAGTGCACTGTTGTACTGAACACGAAAACCTCGATTCACCTGTACTTCACCATTGTCATCAACCCATGGTACTCTAAACATCACCACTCTTTCAGGTTCTAAAAATCTTTCTAAAATCTTGGCTTCCTGAAATTCAGGATGCCTTTCAAACACCACGTTAAGACATCTTAAAATCTCAGTTGCAGTCTGTATGAACTCTGGTTCATAAGGATTTTTTCTCTTCAGCTCTTCCAATACATCATCTACGTATGCCATATCATCATCTTCTTATTTTAAAAAACATTAATTAAACAGGGTATCTGATTTGCGGGGAAATTTTCTAATATGTTTAATTTTATTTCATGTTCTGATATTTAATTCGTTGTCCCTGATAAAAGTACAATTGCCATTTTGTATATATTAAAATAAGGCCTTAAGAATCGGATATTTAATAAAAATGAGATATAATATTTTATTAGTTGATTAAAATGAATATTTACTAAATCCTGACTCAAAAGACCTTATATGGACTTAGTTCGGCAAAGTAATTAAACTCTGTCAAAATTTATAATTTTGACGCGCCGAAAATCATAGATTTTCGACAGTATCGATAGTAGAAATTTTCAACAAGAATTGGCTCGAAACGGGGTACAGAACGTTTTATGGCATGCCTCCACTTTGAAAACCCAGACAAAAAGGATAATATAGAATTACTAAATCATTTCTGTTCAAAAAAAGATGAAATCAAAAAAAAATTCCTGATGAAACTATTATTTTTGATGAGAATTTAAGTAATCTGTGGATGCAAATATATGTTCAACGAGATAGCGCCAATTTAGACAAAGACAACTTAGAATGGGGAACTAAAGCTATGATTCAACTTTATGATGCTCTCAAACCTATCTTGGATGAATTTTATTCGTTAAAGAAGTAATTTTAGTCTATTGATATGTTATGATTAACTATAAATAAAAAAAAAGGAGTTTTGTTAACTTGTTGTGTATTTTTATATAGAAATTGAAGATTGCTATAACATTGTTAGGCAAAAACAAAGATTATGAACATTACTTTTGTTTTTTAATGGAAACAAAAAAACTTCTCGCAAATACAGCAAAAAGTAAACACACAATAAAAATTAGACAAAATATACAAATCATGACTAAAATTAACTTATTTTAAGAATTCCCCCCCCCCATATGGACCGGTTCAATTGGAATTGTAAAATAAAAAGTAGAACCCTTACCAAAATCAGATTCAACCCATACATGCCCGCCATACCCATCAATAATTCTTTTAGCTGCGTTTAATTCATTTTAGGGGGCGTTAAAACTAATTTACATCATAAGTGAAATTTCAATAAATTCTCAATAGAAATTATATGATTGTGAACATGGTCTTATAATAGTGGCCATAATGCACACAGAACTTGTGAAATTTGGTAAACACAGTGATTCATGAGATATCGGCTTTGAAATCACCCTAACCGATGAAAAACTGTCTATATGCTATATAGAAACAATAAAAGATATTAAATGCTGTGAAATTGAACTTAAAGACCACACCATATCATTTAATTATATTTTTCTCAAAGAAATTACTGCATTTCATCCCTTTTTAAAAGTTTAATTTTTTAACTGTTTCTTTAATTGTTCTTCAGCTTTTTTACCCTCGGTAATATCACTTGCAGCGCCAAACCATTCAATAATTTCACATTTATCATCTAAAATCGGGACTGCACGGGAAAAAGTCCATCCCACACTACCATCTTCTTGCCAAACGCGATGTTCCAATTCAAAAACGCTCTTTGTCCTGATTGCTTCATTGATGGCAGATGTTACAAGCTGTTGGTCTTCTGGAGGGATATATTCTTGAAGCCAGTTAGGATTAGGCTTTTCAGTGTTTGTAAGAAACCCTTGACTATTGAGCTGTAACATTACACTCCAGTCAGGACTCATTTGATATAATACTTCAGAAGTAGCTATAATCAGAGAACTAAAACGCTGCTCACTCTTTTTTAAATCCACTTCAGCTTCTTTACGCTTAGTAATGTCAGTATGTAATGCAAGATTGCCAATATGATTTCCTTCACCATCATAAAATGGAGATGCATTGTAAGATGTCCATAAAACAGTCCCATCTTTACAGCAAAACTTAAATTCACCACTAATATTATCTTGGCCGATGTCCTCTCGTGCTTGCATAACTTGTTTCCGCTGGTCTTCAGAACACATAAAATCCGTACTTGACCTTCCATCTATTTCTTCTTGGGTATATCCAAGCATATCTGCCATTTTTTGGTTAACAAAAATATAAGGACCATCAGGTTTGGAGATGACAATACCCTCTTGCGCTGTTTCTACCATTAGCCTATATTTTTCTTCACTTTCATGCAAAGCTTCTTCAGCTTCTTTACGGTCAGTAATGTTATGAAGATACACAGATAAACCTTCTGGGTGAGGAAAAGCATGTACTTCAAACCAATCTCCAGAAACTAATGATTTTGACTCAAAGTTTACCGGTATATTTTCTTTTTTAGCTTTATGGAATTCCCTATACTGTAGGGAACCAACAGTTTGAGGTAAAACTTCCCATACAACCCTATCAATTATTTCATTTCTTTTAAGGCCAAATGTCTCTTCAAATTTACTATTCATATCCACATAACGCCATTCATTATCATATTCAACATAAGATTCAACAATATTTCCAAGAATTCTTTTAATTTTGTCTTCAGATTCTTTACGTTCTGTTATGTCAATTACAATAATCCTGAATTTATCATTTGCAGCGAAAGGTAATGGCATAATTTCCATATGAACATAAAAAGGAGTATCTCTAATTAATTGAAGCTCTAAAACCCTTTTTTTCTGTGTATCCATAGCTAGGGCGAGTTTAGTATAAAATCTATTTCTATATTTTGGGCTTATAAAATCAATGAAGTTATGTCCTAAAATCTGTTTTTTAGTTAATTGAAGTAACTCAACACCTTTCGAGTTTACATTTCTTACAACTCTTTCCATGTCTAATGAGAAGTATCCTACAGGGGCTTCATCAAATAAGTCAAAGTATTGGTTATAGAGTTCTGAAAGTTCATTCTGGGATTGTTTTAACTCTAAATTATACTCTTCAAGCCGTTTGTAACGAATAATGAGCCCTTTAATTAATTCATTAAATCTGCCAGAAATATCACCATTATCTTCTGCTATTTTAAGCTCTTTTTCTATGTTTTCAATCCATTTTTCAGCATTAACCATCCTGAAATGCCTCTTAACCTATTAAAATTAGTTTCTTATTAGGACTCCCGGTCTGTATTATAATATGAGTTCTATTCATTTATTATTTATGATTTGAATTTCAAAAAAAAAAATTAATAATATCAAATATCTTTTTTCAATCAATTATAAAGCTGAGCTCAATAAATTATCTAATCTATGAAAGGCTTTAATCTTTGCCTTTGTTATCAAATAAAAATTATTATTTGTTTGTTAACATTAACAATAAGCATAATCCAAAATATATATCAAAAACGATAATTTAAGGCATTAGGGCGTCCAAAAAATCCTTACTTAACTCTTTTTGTAGAACTTCCTCTAAGACCCGATTTTATGTTTAAAAATCGTTTAATAGTGTGGTCATTCTCAATATGCTCTTTACTAAACATTTTAACCATAATTAAGGATTTTGTTCCTTAATAATAAAGTTTTCCAGTAGAAAAAAATAAAACATTGCAAAAGAAAATTAATATTCATTATAAAATTTATGTAATTTTGAATAAAAAAAACTATTAGACTCAATTACATTTATTGGGACCGGGGAATCACCACTGGAATCCCCTCAAAGTTCTTTATATACACCTCCACCCCATAAACTTCTTTTATAGTTTCTGGTGTTATAACTTCTCTTCCGCCTGCAGCAAATACATGGCCTTCTTTTAATATGATGAACTTGTCAGAATATCTAAGTGCAAGGTTTATATCGTGCATTACCACAACTGAAGCAATGTTTTGTGTACTGGACACTTTTTTAATAATATTCATTACTTCCAGCTGATTTTTTAAGTCAAGATCGCTTGTAGGCTCATCTAAAAGTAATAATTGAGGTTCCTGAACTAAAGCACGTGCTATAACAACTTTTTGTAGTTCTCCTCCACTTAATTCGTTTATGTAGCGTAGCGCATATTCTTCAAGATTCATAATCTTCAGCATTCTTTCAGCAATTTCTATATCATTCTTTGAAACATCCCATTTTATGTAGGGTTTCCTTCCTAAAAGAACAGCATCAAAAACTGTGAAAAATCCTTTTTCAGAACTTTGAGGCACATAGCCAATTTTCCTTGCAATTTCAATTTCTTTCATCTTTTTAATATCATTATCTTCAACAAGGATCATTCCATTATTGCATTTCAGGATTCTATTTATACATTTCATTAAAGTGGATTTACCCGAGCCGTTAACTCCAAGTATCGAAACAAAATTTCCTCTTTTAACTTCAAAGTTTATATCCTTAAGTACAGATGTGCTTCTATAGGAAAATTCAACCTTATCTACCGAAAGAATCATCTCATCGCCTCATTTTTATTATTATATAAAGAAACATTGGTCCGCCCATAAATGCAGTTATTACGCCCACTGGCAGGATTATAGGAGACAGAATAGACTTTGCTATGGTGTCAGATACCAGAAGGATTAAAGCCCCTAAAATAGCTGATGTAGGAATTAAAAATCTGTGATCGGTTCCTATAATTCGCCTCATAATATGTGGAGCTATTAGCCCTACAAATCCAATAACTCCCAAAAATGCCACTGTTACCGCTGATGTAAATGTAGAAATCAGCATTCCCTGTATCCTTATCTTATCAGTATCAACGCCCAGACCTTTTGCAGTTTCCTCACCAATTTCAAGGCTATTATAATCCCATGCACGATAAATGAAGTATATTAGAGCGGGTATCATGAGTATAAGCATTATCCATACATCATTCCAAACAGCTCGTTCTACATCTCCAAAGGTCCAGAATATTGTAGCTGCAACTTGAGTATCTGAAGCAAAATACTGTAAAAACATTGTTCCAGCTGTGAACATGGCGCTCATAGCTACCCCTGCAAGTATCATCACTTCAGGTGTTATGCTCCTGAGTTTAGATATTAAAAGGATAGTTATAACTCCCATCATTGATCCTAAAAATGCCATAAAAACTGTTATATAGGGATTGTTTACAATAACAGCATCAGCCTGGGTACTGTTTAATGTTCCTGCCCCTAAAACTATAATCGCAAATGCAGCTCCAAATGCAGCTCCCTGTGAAATTCCCATTGTATAAGGGCTGGCTAAAGGATTTCTAAGTACGTTCTGCATTATACATCCTTCAATACCCATGCAAGCTCCTGCTATTATTGCAGCAAGTATTCGGGGAATACGAATATTCCATATAATTGAAGCTCCAGCAGCGTTACTGTTAATTAAACCATTGATTATTTCATATGCCGATAAATTTGCAGCCCCTACTTTAATTGAATAAAATACTGTTAATATTAGACTAACAGTTAAAAATATTCCAATCAATATTTTTTTCCTGGTGTAATTCTCATACAGAGTTATCGTCTTATCCTTGAAATTCAATTATCTCACTTTTTTAGCTATTATAAGTTTATTTCTCGATTTACTTCCAAAAGATGGATTTAAATGACATATAGCATGAACATCGACTATATCAAACCCTAAATTTTCTAAAAAGTCTAAATATCCATTAAAAGTTAAATCCCCCTTGAAACTGTATCTTGTTTCAGCTTTCATGGATTTTTCGAATTTTGCAAAATTCCATTCCAAATTGTCTAAGACATCTTCAAGTGTCTGATTTTCATTTTCGGGGAAACACTGCTTATTTATGAAAAGTCCATTAAAATTTAAAGCATTATAAACTTTTTCAGCGATTTCAGGATTTTTACCCCCAGGATTATACGAAGAAAAAATTATGTCATAGGGGCCAGCAAAATCATCCCTATAAAAATTGCCAGAAAGCGTTTTAACATTTGCATTATACTTTTCTATGTACTTTTTTGTTTCTTTAATTACTGAAGGCAGATCAAATACAAAACATTCCAGTTTAGGGTTTATCTTGCTGAATGCAATGGAATATATTCCATGACCCCCAGCTAAATCAAGTAAAGTCTTAGAATTATTAAAATCTTCATATGATGATATTATACTGGATGTATCCTGTAATTCACCACATATACAATCCTCAGCCATTACCTGTATAATAAATGGAAAAAAAGATTCTTCTTTTTTTGATAAATTCCCTTTCAACGTGTCAGTTAAGTTATTCCACAAATCAACACTTTCATTTAATGATAATATACAGTTACCCCTATTAAATTTAGAATTGGAGTTTAAATATAATTTAGAGAGCCTTGAATTATTGTACGCGCCTTTTTCTTTTTCTATTAAACCTATTTTAAAAAGAGCCTCTAAAATGTAGTAAGAAAATATTGGCTCAATATCCAGTTTCCGGGAAAGTTCTTCGGGAGTAGTTAAATTGGTTAAGTTATCAAAAACTCCCATTTCAACCGATGATTTTAAAATATTAAATGTTTTCAAGCCGTTGAAGGCATTTTCCAAAATTTCCTGTAAATTTTCATAAGGTATCTCTGGTCTATCATGAATATTCATAGTATCTCCTTTAAATCTCCGTATTTAAAATAAATAAAGGGTAATCATAGGTTTATTTTTTTAAATCCACCCTGTGATTCCTTTAAATTATTGTAAACTGGTTTACCAACAAATTTTACAAATATTTCATCTGCTTTTTCTTCTGGGTTTACATCGCTGAATTGTTGAGGGTAAAGAACTTTTCCAATATAATAAGCATTGGCAATCAATACATCCTTATTATAGCTGTGAAGACAGTAAGACAAAATTCCATAAACATTTCCGTTTTTTACAGCTTTAAGATCTTTATATTCTCGATGTTTATTGATATCGTTCACTGCAGCTGCTAAACTGGATTCTTCAATAAAAATTACATCAGGATTCCATTTTATCAGCTGTTCTTTATCTATCTGGATAGCTTTAGAAGTATCGGATATATTTAGTGTACTTGCGACATTATTGGCATTTGTTAGCCTAAATGGAGGGTAAAATGGATTTGTTGAGGTTATACCATGTGATCCGCGGTAAGCCTGCCCCCCTAAATATACCGTCATGTTACTGGAAGCAGAATTTGTTCTTTTTGCAAGGTCTTCTTCATATGAATTAATGTAATTAACAAGTTCTTCTGCTCTATCATCCCTACCAAGCACTTTTCCCATAATTTTTAAGGAATTTCTGTAGTTTTCCATTTGTTCTGGTGTTCCAACAGCCCCAGTGTACACAACTACAGTGGGAATACCCGTTTTAGATTGTATAGCCTCTGCCTGTTTTACATCGGCGGCAAATACCACATCTGGATCAAGTTCAGCTATCTTTTCATAGTTAATTATGGATTTACGTGCATCACCCACTACAGGGAGCTTCATTAATTCTGGATGTGCTACAATGTAGGGTAGTTGGGTTCCCCATCCCCCAGTTGAGTTGGTTTCCACCTGTTCTATTCCCACCATTTTATCGCTGGCATTTAAATAGACTATTTCCCTATTAGAACATCCAGTTCCCACTACTTTATTTACCTGGGCTGGAATTTGTACCGTTCTTCCTGTAACGTCGGTGATGGCTACTGTGCCACCACCCGATACAATACCGTCTGAATTTAAAGCATATATCACCATTCCGCCAAGTAATACCGCAATAGTAATAATAAGTGGTATCAACTTTTGATTCATACAATGACCTCCTTTTCGTATAGATGGGAGGAAATAACTTATAATACTTTTGGTTAAAGTATTAACACCCTTATAAATCAATATTTAAAATGTAATAAAAATAGAAAAAAAGTATTAATCAATTTATAAATGAATTTTCAAAAATTAATACCAAAAAATTCAAATTCATGTCCTGGAATAATCATCAAAGCAAGGAATACATACAAAATTATTATTTTCTACCCTTGCTCTATGTTCTGCCACCAGTTCACCACATTTAGCACATTTAACAGATTGGAATATACGAGCTTCTTCAGGAATTTCAATTTCAACAGTTTCTATCTTGAAAAGCTCATTAGCAGGCATATCAAGAATATATTGAGATAATTCATTCTTTTGCTTTTCAAATTCAATTTTATCTTCTTCAGTAGTTGATCCAGAAAAAGCTTTTTCTCGAATATTAGCAAATTCAGGATCCATTTCGTCTATACCTTTTTTTAAAGAAACACGTAAAGTATTACCAGTATTTCTGTTTATAAATGAATATATGTGTTTTCCATGATCCCTAAATATTAAATTTCCCTTTCCAAAAGTACATCCTGTTACAACCTGTATTGCATCTACGCTGCAACTATCGTTTTCCACAATTGCCATGAATTCCTCATCAATCGCTCTGGATGAACTAAGATCTTTAATAGCAATTTCAGCTGCACGATATCCTATAGCTGTTCCAGGACATACATGACCATGGAATTTAGTTACATCTGAAAAAGGGACAATAACAAACTCACCTTTGTTTAAATCTTCCATAAAACCACCCCGTTATTTAAATTCAAGAAAATTTGACATTTTTATCGATTTATATGCATCTTAAAAGCATTATTAGCCGTATTAGATTTTAATCAATATAAATATTAGTATCTGGACAATAAGTATTACAAATATAGAGAAAATCCCCCAAAAATTAATAAATAATAGAAGATATGCTGAAATAAAATCATCCTATAACTTAAAAACTAAAAATTCAGTTTATTATGAATTATAGTGAAGAACCTGAGTAATTAAACTTTACTTAAAAAAAATAACCTGTTTAAAAGAGTTATAAGACTTCCACCTATAATCCATTAACGAATAAAACAAAATCAAAAAAATTAAGTATCTAACTATAATTAAAATGTTTAAATTATAGAACAATCATTATATAGTCAAATGTAATGGTTTTAGTAAGATATTTAAAAAATCTTTTTATTGATTAAATAATTCCTGAGGACTAAAATGCTTGCGAAACGAATCATACCATGTCTTGACTGCGATTTAAACGTACCCCATGGTAGAGTGGTAAAAGGAGTTGAATTTAAGCAAATTCGATATGCTGGAGAGCCAGTAGATCTGGCAACACGTTACTACGAAGAAGGGGCAGATGAAATCGTGTTTTTAGACATCACAGCATCCCATGAACGCCGAGAAACCATGACAGACGTAATCAAAGCCACAACAGAGAATGTTTTTGTCCCTATCTGCGTTGGAGGTGGGATAAGGAAACCTGAAGACTATGTAAATATGCTCAAAGCTGGGGCAGATAAATGCTCTACAAACACAGCCGCAATACATAATCCCCGCCTTATAAACGAGGCAACCAAAGTTGTGGGCTCTCAAGCTTGTGTTATTGGAATTGATGCCAAGCGCAGGTACATTGAAAATCCTAAAGAGGGAGATGATAAATTTATAGTTGAAACTGATAAGGGTTATTGCTGGTTTGACTGCAGCATATACGGTGGACGCGAATTTACGGGGAAAGATGCTATAGCATGGGCTATAGAATGCGAAAAGCGTGGAGCTGGCGAAATACTTCTCACTTCAATGGATCGAGACGGAACAAAGGATGGATACGATAACTATTTAAATAAAGCCATTACTGATGCCGTTAATATTCCTGTAATTGCATCAGGAGGTGGAGGAAACCCTGAACATATTTATGATGCATTTGCTGTCGGAAATGCAGATGCTGCTTTAGCTGCAAGTATTTTCCATTACAATGAATATCCTGTGAATGCTGTAAAACAATACCTGAAAGAAAAAGGCATTACAGTCAGACTTTAAACTGTATTTTTTTATTATGCATCTGCTGAATTATTTTTATCATCCTCTCAACAATCTATAAAAAGATCATTAATCTAAAGTATACAAAAACACGATGCAGAGGACTTCAATTGAAAAAACGAAAACACATATTTCTTGATGAAAGGGCAAAAGTAGAACGGCTTACCAATAAAATTAAAAAATATGAAAAATATAAGCCTTATCACGAAAAAACGGCCCAGGAAGACTTTCGTCTGCAGGAGAAACTTGCTCAGTTGAGCATAGTTGCCAGTAACTTCATGATGACAGGACACAGTCCTACTCTTGTTTTAACCAAAAGAGAAGAGGGAGATGAGGTCCCAATGCCTGCTGGAGGAGGTCAAAAAGACAGGGCCAGAGACATAATATGTAAAATCGATTTCAGGAAGCTTTATCGTGGTGGTAAGGGTAGAAAAATAGACCCTATAATGATCATAACCGCCATATGCATGTATGTCATGAGGCAAGATAACCCCCGGAGGGGTGATATCAAATACTCTAACGATTTTATAAAAAATGTAGGTGTGACAAAAGAAATTTACACTCATATAAGTAAAAAGCTTGATTCTTACCAATATTCCTAGATTCTTTAGTCATCCATGTATTTAATAGGAAATTTAAAATATTATTTTAGTTTTTTAGTCTTATTAAATAACTATTTAAGGAAATTTTATAAAAATAACCATATTAATTATTCTAATCTTAAAAATAAGCTCAATTATCAAAAATACAAAATTCTGATGGGTCGCTCTATATAGTGATAGCAAAAATATCGACACTTATTTTTTTCTGACTATTTTTTGTAATTAAAGCTAACATAATGATTTTATTCATTTAAATAAAAACTTAGTTATCCGAAATTTAACATTTTGATAGGTCACTCCATATGATAGTAACCTGGTCTAAGGTTATCATTTGATTTTAAACCATTTCTCTGATATAACCGAATATAACTCATCATTTTCATATTTCAATATCTTTAGCTGTAAACCAGTAACCATGGCGTAGGTATGGTGAAAATGAACTATCAACTACATTTCACGTAGCCGCTTAACACGTTTTTCTGTTGAAGGGTGGGTAGAAAAAAAAGTGCTGCCCCTGTCAGATCTTTTAGCTCCAAGCGCCGGGTTTATAATATATAGCCCATTTAGGGCTTCGTTTTGAATTTTACTTTTTGGTTCTTGCATATAACTTATTTTCTCCAGGGCACTTGCCAATCCCTCTGGATATCCTGTGAAATCAGCACCAGTAGCATCAGCAAGGTACTCACGTTGCCTGGAAATTGCGAATTTGAGTAGTTGTGCAAAAAGAGGTGCCAGTACAATTAAAACCAGAAAGATGATTAAAAAAATTATCTGAGCCTGACCACCTCCTCGACCCCGGTCCCTGAATAAACCCCCATAACTTGAGTAGCGAGCCATATATGCTAAAAATACAATGGTTCCTGCAAGAACAACCGCCACAGTTGCAAGTAGGACATCATAATTTTTTATATGGGCCATCTCATGAGCGATTACACCTTCAAGTTCCAGACGGTCAAGCCGATCCATTAAACCTCTGGTAACGGTGATACTGGAATTTTCAGGATTACGGCCAGTAGCAAAAGCATTAGGCACATTTGTCTCAATTATGTATAACTTAGGCATTGGCAGACCTGCGGCTATACTCAAAGCATCTACAGTGTTATAAAGATAAGGTTCTTCTTGTTTAGACACCTCCCGTGCACCGGCCATGGTTGTAACCACATTCTGGCCTCCGTAGTAACTGACCAAAAATATAATTCCTAAAATTATAACAGTCATAAGTAGGCCAAGAATAGGTGAACCAATATATATTCCGATTAAATAACCTATGAATCCAAATAAAATCGCGTAAAGCAGGAAGAAAAAATATGTCCGTCTTTTATTGGCTGCGATACTCTCATAAATGGGGTCCATCATTCTTCTCCTCTATCCATTTTTACTTGAGGAACTTTGCGTACTTTATCTGATTCAACTTCGAAAAATTCCCTGGTTTCGAATCTAAAAAATTGGGCTATCAGATTAGTTGGAAACTGTTCTATGGCTGTATTTAAAGACATAACAGTCCGGTTATAGCGTTGTCTGGCATAGGCTATCTTATTTTCTATACCTGC
Source organism: Methanobacterium sp. UBA44 (assembly GCA_002494885.1). GTDB lineage: Archaea > Methanobacteriota > Methanobacteria > Methanobacteriales > Methanobacteriaceae > Methanobacterium_D. The sequence continues at coordinate 85,313 of DACV01000006.1, read as the reverse complement.
AAGTTCTTCCTGGAGCATTAAGAAATTCTGGTTAGCCTTAAGGTCAGGATAACTTTCTGACACGGCAAAAATAGATTTCAGGGCTTTTGATGCCACATCATCTGCTTCTGCGTTTTCCTGTATTGTTGAAGCATCCATCCATTCACTTCGGGCCCTGGTGATTTCTTCCAAAAGTTCGCGTTCGTGCTTCATATATCCTTTGACTGTAGTGACCAGATTAGGAACAAGGTCAAACCGCTTTTGTAAGAGTGCATCAATATTCGAATATGCCCTATCGACCATATTTCGCGCCTTAATAAGGTGGTTATAACTATAAACAATGTAGAAAGTGATTAATATCAATATCCCTAGAATAATATATAAAAAGTTCATTTTGAGTCCATCCTGTAAAAGTTAACAGCGAATTCTTTTTTCATGTTAATTTAATACAAAAATCAGGTATATTAATTTAAGTATTTTTCCAGTAATTTACATATATTAGTGAATTTCTATTAGATATACTGCTAAAAAATTAAATTAAACTGGGAAATGTAGTTTTTGAGAGATTCTGCACATTCTCAAAATTTTCAATTTTGAGGACCTCTTTTATTTATTCATATGATTTTATCTATCCTTAGAAATTGAAAATAGATTAAAAGTAAGTGAGGAACTTAATTTCCAAAGGTCAGACATATTCTATTTAAAACATCGCTATTCTCTTGAACTTGATACTAAGATAATTCCAATGGCCAATGAAGCAAGTCCCCCCGGTATAAATCTCCCAATTAGTAAGCTGGTTGCAAGTATGGTCAGGCCTATTATGCATAATATTACTCCAAATCTGAATTTCCATTTATTCTCCATAAAACCATTTAATATTTTTTTAAATCATTGCATTTATTATTTTGTTATTATAAACTAATATTTATGAATAATATTTAGAAAATTCTAAATTGACGTTAAATCCAAGATTAGAATAAATTGAGGATATTTAATTATCTGGAAAAATGCCTATGAAACTTGAAAGATCATTTTACGAGAGAAACACACTAATTGTAGCCAGAGAACTCTTAGGCTGTGTTTTAGTCCATATTACTTCAGAAGGAACAACTAAAGGCAGGATTGTTGAGACAGAAGCCTATCTGGGCCCAGAAGATAAGGCCGCCCACTCCTACGGAGGCCGACACACCCCACGGATGGAGCCACTTTATAAAACAGGAGGATTTGCCTATGTTTATCAGCTTCACGGCCATAATTACTGCCTTAATGTGGTAACCCAGAAAGAAGACATTCCCCAGGCTGTGCTTATCAGGGCTGTGGAGCCTGTTGATAGCCTGGAATCAATGATCCAACGCAGGAAAATATATATTTCAAAGAAAAGCAAATTGAAGAATTTGACCAATGGGCCTTCAAAACTCTGCCATGCCATGGATATCGACACTTCGCTTAATGGGATCGATTTATGTGGAGATGAGCTTTTTATTACCCTTAAAAATGGTTTAGATAGTGATGATGAAATTATAGCTACAAAAAGGATTCATATTGATTATGCTGATGAATACAGGGATAAGCCCTGGCGATTTTTGTTGAAAGGGAATGAATTTGTAAGTAGAGGTTAGAAGGGATAAAATCAATTAATAGAAGAAATTTTGAAGAAAAATTAATTTTCTATTTAAAAAGTAAATCTTCTTCAGTAATTTGATCTAATTCTTTTCGAATCATGTCAAACTAACTAAAGCAAAATTTACGATAAATAAGTTTTATTTTATTATGTTTAAAAACGATTTTTATAAAGTTTGCATATTTTTTGTATTAAAACATAATAATTTATTATTACATACTGACATAAATTAACACAGATATCATGTCAGAATTTACATCACTCATTGCAAGCATTTTACCATATGCCATAGGTGCAGCTGTAAGCCCTTTGCTTTTTACAAACATGCTGGATATTTTTCCACCAATGAGGAATCCCCGATTCCCATTGTTATCCTTTTTTTTAGGCTCAATTCTCTTTTTCATACTTCTAATCATTGCAGGTATGTTTTTAGGCAGTAATCTATCAGCAACCATCCTCGGACCCCTCAATACCGGCGCTCTTTTAGAAGTATTTTTGGGAGGGATTCTGATTCTTATCGCCTTTAAAATTCTTTTTGTGAATGAAGAAGCGCGTGAAGAGGGATTTTTTGGATTTATTAAAGGGTTGCAGGAGGATAACACATTTTCCATCTTCATTAAGTTCTTCTATTTTGGAATAATCATTTTACTGGCCAGTTTTACATCATCTCTGCTGATTTTCAGCGCAGGAACCATTATCGGCCTTGCAAATCCTACATTCTGGACAGCTGCTGCAACAATTATTATTTTTGCTATTATCGCCTTGCTTCTTATTGAAATCCCATTTTTAGTTTATTTGATAAGACCCCGAGTTCCGGGAGGGGCTTTATCTTCTTTAAACAGCTGGCTGGGAAGATATGGTAATGATCTTTTATCTCTGGCAATGCTTCTTCTTGGCATTTTCTTTATTATAAGGGGATCTCTTGTTCTTTATTGATTATACACTCATAAACCATTTTAATCCCAATTTGATTTATAATGTCTAATGAATAATTCTAAAACAACTTTAATATGTTAATTGATAAATAGAATTCTTCCCATAAATTTAATTGTTAACTATTCATAAAATTCTTGAATTCCATTTTTGAAGTCATAATTTAACTTACTAATTTATTACTTTTTACGAACATATTAATACATGTGTTTCTATGCCAGATGTTATAACAATTAAAGATCCTGAATATATTCATTATATCCTTGAAACCCTCAAATGCAAAGCGCTTGGAGCATCCGAAAATTATTAATTTCGCGGCCACAAAATTGAAAATTTTGTGAGCACCAATAAATTCGTAGAATTTTTGAGCGTAATGACATTGAACCTGAAAATGTGATAATTCTGCCAAAAGGTGATATTAATGGCCCTGTGAACATTGAAAAGGAAAATTACAGCATTAAATTCCTGGAAGGTGATTTTTTTGATATTTTGCAGGATATTAAATGGGAATTTGATGCTGCTCCAGAGCCCTGTTTGGTGGAGAAAACTAGCTGGACATATACGTGACCTATTACCTTTCACAGGCCCAGAAATCTGTCCCTTTCTATGTCATTGATGAGGGTAAATTAATATCAATCCCTGTGAGTACTGCCCATTCTTTTACTCCACAAAAAAGAAAATAATGGAATAAGTGAAAATGATGATTCTAACCTGGATGATGTTGTAAACCATCTGAGTAAAAATCAGAAAGGGGAAAAAAAGGACGTTATTCAAGGTTAACAATTAACCAATATTTACATGAGCTCGAAAAATCTGATTTAGTTGAAAGCCATGAAGATAGATATTCTATAAAGGTGCCAGGTTGAAATTCTAAGATAAATTTCTTATAGCCTTTAAGATCATTGAAAAAAAAAAATGTTTCTTTCAGATTTAAATGATCTTAAAACTACGTAAATGCTTAAACATGTATGATTAAAAAGAGTCCGCATATAATGATTATATGAAGTTAAAACCTCTTTATTAGGAATATAAATAATTTTAATGCCACATTACATGGTTTATAGATATATTTATCCTTATAAATACCATTTAATTGCTATATAGGTTTTATATAACATTATTTATCTAACTAAGATTAAATAAATTAAATTAAATATATCAAGTGATGATTAGTCACTTAATACTGTTTTAAGTCAAAATCCAAGATTATTTATGCCTTTTAATGTGTTATATAAGAATATTGTTTTTTTCATTTAAATCCCATAAATGTATTAAAAACTAAAAACTTATTATTAAGTAATTATATAATAATACTAACTTAGGGGGCTGTTATGTGCAGAGTATAATAACAACAATAAAAAATCCCGAAGATATCCAAATTCTCCTTAAAGATATGAAAATTGAACCCCGAGAAATAACAATATTGACAAAAGGAGAAGATATTGAAAGGGGAAAAGAAAATTATCAAGTCCGTCGTCTGGAAGGTAACTTTCATGAAACCTTAAAAGAGATAAAAGACATCTTCGATAAAGCAGAAGATCCTATATTTATCGCCGGCGAAACTGAACTGGACATTTATCTGACCTATTACCTAACGCAGTTTAGTAAAGAAACTCCGTTGTACATAGTGGAAGATAATAGACTGATCCTTGTTCCTATAAGTTCGTCTCATGGGTTTGTATCTACAAAAAGAAAGATACTGGAGATTCTAAGTAAACGTGGCGATGTAAGCTTTAAATACATCCAGGATAACTTAAGCCGCCAAACACCCAGAACAAAACATGGAAGAAGGAAATTCTCTGAAACCACCATAAACCAGTACTTACATGAACTGGAAAACATGGACTTGATCGATGTAGAAGTAAAAAGAAATAAAAAATATTCCCTTAATGACAGGGGAGCTCATTATATAGACCTATTAAAATAATTCTATATTTGAGCCATATAAAGCTCAAGAGCTTCATCAGCCTTGGCTTTTTATTTTTCATTATGTTTTTGATTTAATTTTTCTGGAGGTCCTATGAAAGGAGATAATTTTAGAAAATAAATTTCCCTATTCAGGAATTCCCACATTTTTCAATTTCCCCAATAGGAAGTCTTTAAAAAATATAGACATCGCCATTGTCGGAATTCCATTCGATCACAGCACAACTAACCGTTCAGGAACTCGTTTCGGACCTCGTTCAATACGAATTGCTTCTCAAAACTAGGGATCTATATAAATCATTCCAGCGGCGCATGATCTGGAACTTAACATGTTCTTGATGGAGTAAATGTTATAGATTACGGTGATGTGGGTATCTTACATATACACATACCAGAACAAATATGCGTATGATCTATGATACCTTCAGAAATATTATAGAACAGGGTGTTTTTCTTGTAGCTTTTGGTGGTGATCATACCATTAGATTCCTGCTTGTGGACGTATTTGATGTACCTCTGGACATAGTCCATTTCGATACCCACCTTGATTTTATAGACAATGTGGGAGGGTGAAATTTTCACATCCCAACCCTATTAAAAGAGCATCGGCGCTTAAAAATGTTAATAACATTACCCAGATCGTATTCGTGGTTTTACAAATAGAGTAACTAATTTTATGGAAGCAGAAAAATATGGTTCTCGAATTATCACTGCAAAGGAAGTATTTGATAGGGGAATGGAATTTGCCCTTCAAGAAATCCCTGAAGCAGATAATATCTACGTTACCTTTGATATTGACGTTTTAGATCATTCCATAGCTCTGGAACTGGTACTCCCGAATTTGGCGGCTTTAATTACCTGCAAATGAAGGAAATGCTAACAAAACTTCCAAAAAAAGGCAATGTAATTGATTTTGATGTTGTGGAAGTCAATCCACTTTATGATGTGGTAAATATGACTTCACAGATTGCTGCAAGGCTTGCTCTGGATTTTTTAGGTGTTGTATTCGGTGGGAAATCGTGACATACTTTATAGATACCTTCTACAAATGAAAAAAAATAATCTGCTTGAGAAAATTCCATTAGAACCTGCCGAAATGAAAGAACTTAAACAGGATATAAATGAAGATCTAAATAATTGTCTTAGAGGGTTTAAAAAAGGAGATGTTCCTATATGTCACGTTTTATCCAAGTTATACCAAGAAGAAGCAAGTTTTAAGGCATTAATAGATAACTACACAGATATGTATTATTAATGTCCATAATGCTCGATATAGTGGCATTAAGTGTTAAATACATGTTATAATGGTATTTAGGAGCGTATTAAATAAATATTTTCAAAAAAGTAAAACTCCATTAAATATAATAAATATTGAAGAAAACTAAATTTTCGAAAAATTATTGTAATTTATTGAACTAAGAGGTATCTAGAGAATTATGAAGATCAAATTTAAAATAGAGAGTAATGAATATAAAGGCCCTTTTAATCTTGAAATGACTATAGGGAGCGGTCAAACATCCCAGCCAGCATGGGAAAAGAACGGTAAATATTTTCAGGAATTAATAATGGTAAAAAACAAACCCTGCCTTGTAAAAATTGCTCATAACTCAAATACAGATAGTCCGATTGACATTATCGCTGAATCTCCACATGAAATAGAAAAAGAGCATATTAAAGACAATATAATGGAAATTTTCGGCTTAAATGATGATCTTCTCAAACTATACGATTTTTTAAGCAGCGACCCCAAACTTGAGCCTACAATCGATTTTTGTAAAGGATTAAGACTATTTAAGGCCCACAGCGTTTTTGAATCAGTTATATGCTCCATAACTTCTGCTCATAATTCAATAAGACAATGGAACAAGGCAATAAGACTTATCAAAGAAAAATGGGGAGATGAATACAAATTCTCTGATGGCACTTTCTACTCCTTTCCCTCCCCTGAAACACTTGCTGAAGCCCCAGAATATGAATTTGATGAAGCTGAATGTTCTCCTGATTTTCTTAAAACCAGAACATCCTGGAAAGACCTTAGAAGCTGTCGTGTAGGCTACAGGTCAAAATACATAATAAAAACATCCCAGATGGTGCAGAATGAAGTAGATCTTGAGAAAATCAGAAATATGGATTATGAATCTGCCTTTGAATCAATTTTAAAGCTTCCTGGAGTGGGCCCCAAAGTTGGAGACTGCATTCTGCTCTATGGTTATGGCTTTGGTAAAGCGTTTCCAGTTGATATCTGGATAAGCAGAATCGTTTCCAGGCTTTATTTTGAAGGGAAAAACGTCCCCAACCCTAAAATGAGGTCTTTAGGCATAGAAAAGTTCGGTGACTATGCAGGTTACACACAGCTTTATTTATTCCATTATGCGCGTAAATCCGGGCTTATGGAGAAGTTGAAGCCTGAAAAAAGCCAAAAATAAGTTTTTTTTATACATATTTGATTAGTGTCAGTACGTTTTTTCCATCTTTAAATCCATATTCAACCTTATTCATGTTCTTTTTAATAAAATAAACCTTCATTTCTCCGGGATTATCATTAGGAGAATTTTTATTTGATGGATTAAATTGTTCTCCCTTATTTTCAATTATTATTTTAATCTTTTTTCCCTCTTTTTTGCATTTTATCTGTATTTTATCTTCAGGATCCCCATGCTTTATTATATTATTTATGGCCTCATCCACGGCCATTTGGATTTGAAGCTGTTCATACTCACTTAAACCAAATTTAAGCATTGAATTACCAATGAAATTAGATACTAAAGGCAAGTTTTCCACCTTGCCTCTTATTCCCATTCCGAAATGCTCATTCATCCTATCAGCCTTTGAAAAGTCAATCTAAAACTATATTTAATTTCAATTCATATTATTGATTAAATTCAATTTAAACTTATGTTAAATATCTACACAATAAATCCTGACTGGACAAATTTCCATTTTAAAGGATTTTTGAAAAGTAAATGATTTATAATTGTAGTGATTCTATGGGAAAACTTACAGAAACTCTGGATAAGTTCAGCAGCATTTCCAGTGCATACTACCAGGAAATACAGGATATTTTAAGGGATGAATACTGCTGGAAATGTCCAATGCGTTCAACAAGTAAAAAGACCTCATGCAGAGATATTGATGCCTGGATACGGCTTACAGGTGCTTTTGAAAAGGGTATACACAATTATCAAATTTCCAATAAAAACTCAGAAGGTAATTTAGAAGCAATAACTTCCAGATACCTATTTAAAGTAATTAAAAAACACACAAGGAATCTAAAATACAGTAAAACATTGATATTAAAATTAAAAGAAGATATAGAACCCTTTGCAAAGAAAGGAGATCTTCTACTGGTTAAGGAAAATCCAGAGTCGATTAAAGCCGGTGATCTGGTTCTATGGCCTGAGATATGTCCAATATCTATTTACTGGTTTTCAAAGGCAAAAGTAAGTGGTTATATCCCCTTTAATATATTAAAAGTTTCAAAAACATTCCATAAGGATGATTGTAGATATATTCAGGCAGAAAATGGCATAGAAATTCCAATGGAGTATATTACAGGGAAAATAATAAAAATAATAGGAAAAGATGATCTCCCTGATTTTCAAATATTTAAGTGATGTAATCTTCTAACCATTATTTTCAAAGACCAATAATGATACATGTTAAACTGGCCTATTCCAGTATTATAAATGCCAAAGAGCTGCAAATATGCTACAAAAACCAAATATCCTTTAACCAACTGAAATTACCTTATAGTTACTTAATCAGTATCAATACAGTTTGAAAGTATTTTGGTTAATTTAGATTTATTTGAAGGCCACATTATATATAATGAACTCATAAGCTTCAATAACGACGATGGTTGTGGAATTTCCAGTTTATTCAGCATTTTTTCCGTTGCAGAGATCCCTGACAGCTTAAGTCTATCCAGAGTGGTGTCAGCATAGCCCGTTGATTCAGCAAAACCTCTTCCAATTGAATTTCCTTCATGATCTTTTAAATAAACAGCGCCCTCTGAATAGTGTAATCCCTGGCCGAAAAATCCAGATTGGCCCTCTTCAACAATTGGAATCATGATAAAATTCCTTATATCTTCTGGAATATCCTCACCAAATTCAAATTCCCATCTATTTGGGTACCAGGTATTTGTAACAGGATAAATATCTGGATACTGCGATTTTACGCTCTTTATCCATTCAGTTACCTTTAAATTTCCCTTGACACTTACAGAATTATTATTTTCGTCTATATATTTTCCTTTAACCTCAACTTCCATTGTTCCTGGAGGATTTGACCCTGTTTGTTCATAAAATTGCTTCATTTCATTAGAATGTATTGAAGCCATTGTTAATTCTCTATCTTCTTTAAATTGAGCCATGAACCAGTCCCATCCTCCTGGAAGTTTTTCAGACAGATTATTAGCAGCTCTCAGGACTTTTACTCGAGGACTACCCCCTGGAAGCATTCCGTTGCACCACTGATGATCGTACCAGAACTTACCACTTTCAAGGGAAATCATTTCTTCATTTATTCTTAGAATACTTTTATCTGGATCAATTCTAAGATTTGGTACAGAATAATAAAGCGTTCCTACTCCACCACAGCAAGGATCGCAACCATTTTTTCCCTGCAGTAAATAATCCTTGGTTTGGATGAGTGTGATATCCACCTCAATTTCAGATGGAGAATCAGAGCTTAAATCCACCCCCCATCCTTTTATCTGCATAGGAAAGGTGCTGTCCTCATTTAGAGATTTTATTTTGTTCTTTCCAAATGTATAGTTAAAGGGATTATTTGAAAAATCTATCAATCCAGTTGTACCTGCAACCAATATAGGCCTGGAACGGTGGTGTTTTCCTCCAGCTTCACTTACAGCCAGATGCAGTTCCAGAATCTGGTTTTCTATATCTGAAAGCCCAAAATAGCTTGCAATATCCGGAGGAAGCAGAGCATACTGCCAGAACATGAACTGAACACCATATTCTTTTCCATTTGCCCCAATGCAGCTTCCAACGACGAAATGCCAGCCCAATTGATAATCAAATTGGGGAGCATCATCTTCTGGGAGTTTAAAATCTGCCTCTACAGGTATAGCGTGGTACCCTTTAGAACTGTCCATTCCCAAAAATAAGGTCATTGCATATGCTTGTTGTGGTGAAAGCCATTGAGATTGCTGAATTAATGTTTTATAGACCTTTTTATAGCTTGGTGTAAATGAATCCGGATTTTTTATCCTTTCTTTTAAAAGATGCTGCATTCGCTTTCCAAACCCATGGTTACTGTTCTTTTCGCTTTTTAATTTTTCCAATATATCTTTTGGAATCTTATCCACGTCGAATTCGCGCATCCATAAAGCTTTAGCTATATTCTCCTTTGTTTTTTCATCTAATTCTTCAAATAAACCTTTGTTCTGCATTTTTAATACTCCCTTTGATTCTACTATTTCACTTTTACTAATTACTCTTTTCGATACTTCTAAAAATAATAAATTTGATATAATATAATATCTCAATAAATTTTAGGTGTTTAAATGAAAGATACTTCTAAAAACTTTGGTGAATCCAGTAGGATTCAGCATATAATGACTGAATTCATTAGTTTAGAGCCTTTCGAGTACAAAGAAAATTTTATTACTAATATTTTAGACGTTCTTCAGGATTTTTCCTTAAAAGAAGTTTCTGATTCAGTATTTGAAGAGGCAATCAGATTAACTGGCAGTAAATACTGTTACATTGCCTATGTAGACCCCAAAACTAAAGATAGTGTTGGAATATCCTTCTCACACCTTACAGATACCTGTAAAATGTATGCTGAAATGGGAGAAGCCCGGTTTAAAGTTTTAAGCGATGGATCCTATGGTGGTCTTCTTGGTTATTCCCTGGATACAGGGAAATCGTTTTATATCAAGGATATAAGTACTCATCCGGCTGCTCACGGCTTACCTCCAGGTCATGAACCTGTAGATCAGTTTCTTTCAGTTCCAGTTAAATATGAAGAAGAAATACTGGGCCAGATAGTCATTGCAAATCCAAAAAAGGATTATAATGACCAACATCTGGAAATAGTTGATAATATAGCTGATTTTTATGCTATTACCCTTAAATACCTGCTTTATTCTAGAAAAAATGCTAAAATAAAAAAATAGTGTTTATTTTTATTCGTCAAAAACTGTGACTTTATTCATTACATCATTAGGTTGTATTTTATTTACAACGTCCATTCCCTTAACGACTTTACCAAAGACTGTGTGAACACCATCAAGGTGTGGTTGTGGGGAGTGTGTAATAAAAAACTGGCTTCCACCAGTGTCTTTACCAGCATGGGCCATTGAAAGTGCCCCTGTACCGTGTTTGTGAGGGTTTATTTCACATTTTATTGTATAACCCGGCCCACCAGTTCCATTTCCCTTTGGGCATCCACCCTGGATAACGAAGTTAGGAATAACTCTGTGAAAAGTTAATCCATCGTAAAATCCCTGTTTTGCAAGCTTTTCAAAGTTAGCAACTGTGTTTGGAGCTTCTTCATCGAACAAGACTAATTCTATGTTTCCTTTATCAGTTTCAATTATTGCTTTTTTCATATTTTCACCATTAAACCTTTTAAAATAATTTTCGATTAAGGTGTTAACACTTATTATATGTTAACACTACATAAAGTCTTTTTAATCATTTAAATTCATGTTTTTACAATTATTTTAATAGTGCATTAAACAGAATATTTAGTGATAGTTAATATCCAGTTTTAAAAGCTTTTCACTTTTAATGTTTATCAGGTGATTAAAATGAATACAGAAGAAATAATGAATTTAGATAAAAAATATGTAATGCAGACTTATGGCCGGTATCCTCTAGCTTTAAAAGAAGGAAAAGGGGCATTAGTTACCGATGTTGAAGGTAAAGTATACATCGACTGTTTTGCCGGTATTGCAGTAAACAATGTAGGACACTGCCACCCAAAGGTAGTTGAAGCAATATGTAATCAGTCTAAAAAGCTTATACATACATCAAATTTATATTATACAGAACCACAGGTTGAACTTGCAAAACTACTGGCAGATATTTCAGTTCATGAGAAATCTTTCTTCTGTAACAGCGGTGCAGAAGCTAATGAAGGTGCAATCAAGCTTGCACGTAAATTCACAGGTAAAGGTGAGATTATTGCCATGGAAAACTCCTTCCACGGCCGAACCCTTGCCATGATCACAGCCACAGGTCAGCACAAATACAAAAAAGGATTTGAACCACTTCCAGAAGGATTTAAACATGTAAATTATGGGGATATAGATGCAGTTGCCGAAAATATTACTGATAATACTGCTGCAGTACTTGTTGAGCCAATTCAGGGAGAAGGAGGTGTTATAGTACCTCCAGAAGGTTATTTAGAAGATCTAAAAAAGTTGTGTCAGCAAGAAGATGTTCTTTTAATATTCGATGAGGTCCAAACAGGATTTGGACGTACTGGTGAGATGTTTGCATCCCAGCTTTTCGGCGTAACACCAGATATCACCACTGTAGCCAAAGCACTTGGTGGAGGATTTCCAATAGGTGCTGTTCTTGCAAACGAAGAAGTAGGTAACGCATTTGAGCCTGGAAATCATGCAGCAACCTTTGGTGGAAATCCGCTGGCATGTACAGCAGCAATAGCAGCTATTAACGCTTTAGTTAATGAAAGTATGCTCATAAAAGTTAAAGAAATCGGCGGATATCTTAAATATAAGCTTGAAGAGCAGGCGAAGCTCTATGGGATAGTTGAAGAGATTCGTGGCTTTGGAATGATGCTTGGAATGGAATTAAGCATAAACTGCAGCGAAATAGCAGCTGAAGCTCGAGAACAGGGTGTTCTAATTAACTGTACTGCAGACCGTGTCTTACGGTTTTTACCTCCATTTGTAATAGATAAAGGACAAATTGATACAGTTACATGTGTTTTGGAGAGTATTCTGCAGAAATTATCTTAAAAAGATATTTTTCTTCTTTCTCTATTTTTAGAAATCTTGATATAGTGATAAACCAAATATCAATCATGACTTCTTTAACTAAACAGCAAAAAAGGATATCTCTTTGGGTAGGAGTCTTACTTCTATTAACCGGAGCAATATGGGCTATGATACAGGGCAGCTCGCCAATCACTACAATCATAGCAATAATTGGAGTTGTACTAATCCTTATAGGGAGATTTATTTAATATTTTATTTTTTATTGGATTTTCAGTTATTATAGCTTTTTTACGTAAATAATTCTTATTTTTGTTAAATATATAAAATTAATGGAACAATTAGATAATGAGGTGTTCAATTGAAAGCATTAGTAACAGGTGCATCAGGGTTCATTGGTAAAGTGGTAGTTCAAAGACTTTTAAAAACAGGATATGAAGTTATTGGATTCGATAAAAATTATATTGATATAAATACAGATTTAATAACCGGAGATATCGTTTCTTTTAATTTTGATAGCATAACAGAGGATGTTGATATAGTTTTTCATTTAGCAGGCCTTCTTGGAACAACAGAATTGTTCCATAGACCTATTGAAGCAGAAATGGTAAATGTAGTCGGTACTTTAAATTTACTGGAGTCAATGAGAAAGAAAGATGTAGATAAAATCGTCTTTACTTCTAAACCAAATATATGGAAGCAAAATATCTATACAATATCTAAAGAAAATTGTGAAAGATATTTAGATATGTACAAAGAGATATACGGCTTTAAATCTGTTATTACTAGACCATTTAATGTTTATGGGCCTGATGAACCACTTCAAGAATACAGAAAAGCTATACCTTACTTTATCGTATCTGCACTAAAAAATGAACCTTTAGAAATTTTTGGTGATGGAACACAGACTATGGATTCTATTTATGTAGAAGATGTAGCTAAAGCATTGGTAAAATGTGCTGAAGTCCTACCAGATGATGTTGTAGAAATAGGAACTTCAAAACCATTAACAGTTAATTTTTTAGCAGAAAAAATAATAGAACTTTGTGAAAGTAAATCTAAAATAATACATAAACCAATGAGAAAGGGTGAAACAGACCCAAATATAAATTCTAATGGAAATATGGAAGATATATTAGATTTCAAAGCTGAAACTGATATAGAAACTGGATTTAAATTAACAATTGAATGGTATAAAAAACATTTATCTGATTTTAACGAGATATATGAATTTAAAAATGAAGACTTTTTGGAAATTGAAAATTAATTATTTTTGGAGGCATTAAAATAAAAACTAAACTATGTTTTGTCATGCCTAGCTCATATAGTCTTTTAAATCAAGATTCTAAGGAGCCCTTGATTGGTGGAGCTGAATTACAATTTACTATGATCGCTAAAAAATTAATTCATGATTTTGATATTTCATTTGCAGTATATGATCATGGCCAGAAGTCACCTGAAAAAATTGAAGGTATAGATATTTTTAAATTATATTCAACTTTGGACTTTCCAAAAAAGAATTATTTAAAAATATTATATTCTACTTTTAAAGCCCTAAAAAATGCTAATTCAAACATTTACCTTACAAGATCTGGAAGAATTCCTCCCGCAATAATTGCATTATACTGTTTTATAAACCGAAAAAAATTTGTTTACTCCTTTGCATCAGATATAGACGTGGATTTAGATACTTTCAATTTTTTGGAACTAATTCTTTTTAAATTTGCATTAAATAGAGCAAACTTATTATTTACACATACCAATTTTCAAAAAGAAAAATTAAAGGAAAATTTTGGGCATAATTCTTTTATAATAAAAAGTGCATGTAAATTAGAAAATAACAGCAATAAAAAGAACAAAAAATTAAGGATCTTATGGGTTTCTACAATTAGGAGACAATGGAAAAATCCTGAATTATATTTAAAACTAGCAAGTGAATTTCCTGATATTCAATTTATAATGATTGGTGGTCCTGATGCTGAAGATCCTGATTTTTATGCTGAAATAGAAAAAAAGTGCCATAATATACATAATATGGACTTTATTGGCTTTGTTCCCTATAATGAAATAACTCATTATTTTTCCAAAGCATCGATATTTGTAAATACTTCTAGCGTTGAAGGCCTTCCTAATACGTTTTTACAATCATGGGGGCATTGTATTCCAGTTTTAAGCATTAATGTTAACCCTGATAACATATTAACAGATTATAATCTAGGTTTTCATTCAAAAACATTTGAAAATATGATTGATGATCTTAAAAATTTAATTGAAGACGAAAATTTAAGAAATATTATGGGCAATAACGGTCGAAAATATGTTGAAAAAGAGCATAATATAAAGATAATAACGAACAAATATAAAAAGCTATTAAAATCAATTATATAGTTTTATTAAACTTTACAATTCGCCAAAATCTTTCTTAACTTACAGAACGTATTAAATAGTGATTATTATTAAATTAACTTTTTATTTTGTGATTTAAAACAAATGTTTTATAGTATAAGGCGTAATATTTTTAACTAATGAAGATTATAATTATTATTTATGAGTAGAACTCCTTCTTTACAAGTTAAAAAATGGATTACCCGTGAAGAATTGAAAAAACTGATAAGAAAAAAGGAAAAGGACGTTAGAGTTTTAAATAGACTGTATTTCATGAATTACCTGTACGATGAGTGTAGTGTTCCTGAAGCAAGTGAAAAACTAGGCATAACAAAACAAGCAGGCTATATCTGGCTGGAAAGATGGAATGAAGATGGTTATGAAGGTTTAAAACCTCGATTTGCTGGTGGAAGACCATCTAAACTCACTGACCAGGAAAAAAGCCAATTGAAAGAAATATTAAAGGAAAGGAACGATTGGACCACTCGAGAAGTTAGAAACCTTATTCAGGATAAATTTGGAGTGGAGTATTCTTTAAAACGGGTTGGAATCATTTTAAGAGACTTGGGAATGAAATTTAGCAAACCTTATTCACACGACTACAGACGACCAGCAGATGCTGAAAACCAGTTAAAAAAAACATAAAAAATGCTTTAGCTGAAAATCCACAGACAATAGGATTTTTAGACGAGTCTTCACCTCAAAACACGGCTAATACTCAAAGATTATGGTCCTTCACCAAACCTGTTACAAAGAAAAATACAAGCCCTTTAAAAGCAAATGCATTTGGGTTTTACGCTGTAAAAGGTGAAAATGTGGTGGATTTCAAAGAAAACTCACGAAAAGAAGCTGTAGCAGAATTTCTTCATCAAATACGGAAATCTAATCCCCACGGAAGAATTTTAATAATTCTAGATAATTCCAGGTCTCATCACGCTCAATTAACCATAGAAACCGCGATAAAACTTAATGTTAACCTTGTATTCCTCCCACCGTACTCGCCAGATTTAAATCCTATTGAGTTCATCTGGAAATCTATTAAAAGAGAATTATCACCCTTATTCATCGAAACAAAAACTCAAATTAGGAAATTAATCAAAAAATACTTTATTCATTACTCTAAATCGTTATCATTTGCCAAAGAATGGATTAAAAGATTCATGCCAAAAGTTAAAAAAGTTTAGCGATTAACTATAAATTAATTTTCATTTTTCTCTAAAATGTGAAACAATTTATATAATGAGTCCTAAATATTGAATATTTACTTCTTTTCGGAGGTTATCAAAAATGAAGTTTTTGTAACCCCAAAGATTGAAAGAATTTTTGGAGGTTATCAAAACAAAAGTTTTGTGGTTCCAAAATTATAAATTTTGGCAGTTGAATAAAATCTTCGATTATTTGGAGGAATTTGATGGATTTTGATATTAAAACTAATGAAAAAGGAAATCTTAGCATTGGTGGAGCCGATGCAGTAGAACTTTCAGAGAAATATGACACTCCACTTTATGTAATTGATGAAGAAAAAATAAGAGAGAATTATAAAAGAGTTTATGGTGCTTTTTCTGCACAATATAAAGATTTTAAAATATTTTATGCATGTAAAGCAAATACAAACCTCGCAGTAATGCGGATTTTAGAACAGGAAGGTAGTGGCATTGATGCTGTATCTCCTGGAGAGATCTACACAGCACTTCTTGCTGGCTTTGAACCTGAAAGAGTTCTTTATACAGGAAATAACGCTACAGATAAAGAACTTAAATTTGCAGTTGATTCAGGCGTTATAATTAACCTGGATTCTGTTTCAGCTCTCCATAGACTTACCAAAATCTGTAATCCTAACGAAGTTAAAATATCCTTTAGAATTAACCCAAAAGTAGGCGCCGGTCACCACGAACACTGTATTACTGGTGGATACCTTTCTAAATTCGGTATAATGGAAGAAGAAGCCGTAGAAGTCTACCAGAGAGCTGCAAATATGGGATATAATATCGTTGGAATTCACACCCATATCGGATCTGGAATTCTGGACCCAGAACCATTCATGCTTGCAGTTGAAACCCTTATGGACGTTGCAGGAAGGGTACACCAGGAAACAAATATTGATTTAGAATTTATAGACTTTGGAGGAGGGCTTGGAATACCTTATACTCTAGAAGACTCTAAATTAGATATAGAAACATTTTCTAGGGAGATAACTGATTTATACAAGAGTAAATTAAATGAATATGATCTTGGAAAGCCAACCATGTGCATTGAACCAGGTAGATACATTGTTGGGGATGCTTCAATCTTACTTACAAGGGTAAATACCATAAAACAAAGCTACAGGAAATTTGCCGGTGTCGATGCTGGTTTTAATACTTTGCTCAGGCCTTCAATGTATGGTTCTTATCACCATATTGTAGCAGTAAACAAGCCAGACGCAAAAAATACCCAAACTATAGATATTGCAGGGAACATATGTGAATCAGGTGATTTATTTGCTAGAGATAGGCCAATGCCTGAAATAGAAGAAGGAGATATTCTCGCAATATTCAATGCAGGAGCTTATGCCTTTTCAATGTCATCTCAGTACAATTCACGCCCAAAAACAATGGAAGTTCTGGTAAATAATGGTAAAAGTGAAGTTATCAGAGAAAGAGAAACATTTGCCGACGTTCTTGCTAAACAGAATGTGCCAGTGAGGCTTTTAAAATAAACATATATTATTAAAGAGGAATGGGATGAATCTAAAGAAAATTCAGTTTTCAAAGATGCATGGACTTGGAAATGATTACATCGTAATCAATGAAACAGATGGAGAAGTAGTTCCTGAAGAAAATAAAAAGAATGTTTCAGCAGATATCTGTAGGCGTGGTTTTTCAATTGGAGCCGATGGAGTGATATTTGTATGCCCCTCCACTTCAGATGAAAATGATATACGGTTTAGAATATTCAATTCAGATGGATCTGAAGCTGAAATGTGTGGAAACGGAATAAGATGCTTTTCCAAGTATGTGTATGATAAAGGAATACTAAAAAAGGAAAAATTCGTTGTGGAAACATTTGGTGGGACTAAAATAGTCAATATGGCCATTAAAAATGGAAAAGTAGCATCTTCAAAGGTGGATATGGGTCTTGCAACCTTTAAAGTCTCTGAAGTTCCCATGATAAGTGATGAAGAGGAATTTTTAAACCAGGAGTTATTAGTTGAAGGTAAACCTTATAGGATGACTGCTGTAAGTGTTGGGAACCCTCATGCAGTGATTTTTACTGATAAAATTGATGAAATACCATTAAACCAAGTGGGGCCTGCCATAGAAAACCATGAAGCCTTTCCAGAGAGAACAAATGTTCATTTCGTTGAAATATTAAGTAAAAGTGAAATAAAAATGGCTACATGGGAAAGAGGTGCTGGTTTCACCTACGCGTGCGGTACTGGAGCTACTTCCTGCGTTTTATCTGGATTTAAGCTGGGTAAACTTGATAGCAACGTCCTGGTTCATCTTCCTGGAGGAGATCTCCAAATTGAAGTCTATGAAAAAGATGGATTTCTGGGGGCATTTATGGAAGGAGATGCAGTTCTGGTCTTCGATGGTGTCATTGAAATTAGTTTTTAATTGAAGGGCCTGTCAAAATTTTCAATTTGACTATGTCATCTTATTAAACATTTAATTCAATGCACTGTCAAATCAAAGATTTGACTATGTTATATAAATTAAATATTTAATTTTATACCATCAAATGTCTGAATTTGATAATTTAATCAAAACTTCAACTACAAAAACCAGATCCAATCAGGTAAATAAGCTTAAATATATAGTTTTTCAAATAGAATCTATATTTTAGCCAGCAAATACCATGAATGAATTTTTAATAATTTATTGACCAGTTAAAATTACATATAACATTATTCTTCCAAGAGAAGTCAATACATAAAAATCCTGAAGATCCTTTACTTTTTCCAGAAGGCCAGTAGCGTAGTAAGGATGCTTTTTTTCATCTCCTACCTTAAATTCTTTTGTTTCAATGAATTTCAATATACGTTTCTTGGAAAGAGAATCTAAGTACTTTTTTGCCTCTTCTTCTTTAATTCCAAATTCTTTATTTATTGATATTGGATCTATAAACCCATGACAATCAGCCAATTTAAGTATTTCAGATTCTTTACCCTTTAATAAGCTTGATTCAGCTATTGGGATTTGTTCAATATCTCCACTGGCCATTATATATGTAGGATTGATTAAATTAATCTGTGCAAGCCATAAAAGATAAATTCCAACTTTATCTGGTTTTATGACTATTACAAAATCATCTTCCGGGTTTAAAATTCCATTAAACTCGTGTATTATAGTCTCAAAGTCTTCTTTTACCCTTATATTTTCCATTTCCATGTCAAAATCAGTAAATTTGATTTTTCTTGAAGATATAATAACAATTTTATGAGGTTTAATTTCATTTAGAATCTTTTTAACGTTTTCCCTACTTTTAACGTTTGTTATAAGTACTTTTTTGTTCATGATACCGCCTATCCTTTTAAAAAAATAATTCTTTATTAATTTTAGATGCAATAATCTAGCAAAAACTCTAATTAACCTATAACTTCTATTTAAGATCCAGGCAAAATAATTATAATTTGTTTAGTACATTCTCCAGTACAATAGCATTGTTATGGTCTTTATCCTTTGCGGAATATACTAATGTAATAGTACTATTCTCCTTTTCAATTTCCTTTATTCTAGTTATGTATTTCTTTTTGCCCTTTAATTCCTTTTTATATTTATTTTGGAACTCTTCCCATTTTCCAGGATCATGGGCAAACCATTTTCTAAGATCATCACTTGGAGCGATTTCCTTCATCCATAAATTGAGATTAGCCTTATCTTTTGATACTCCACGAGGCCATAACTTATCTACAAGGATTCTAAATCCATCATCTTCATATGCTGGTTCATAGGATCTCTTTATTTTAATCATTTTTATCACTTCTTAAATATATGATCAAAAGTAATATTATATTTTTTGTAAGTGCTAATAGATTAAAAAATAGAAATAAATAATCATTCAAAATTAATTATTAAAGCTCATTTATCCTGTACTTTGGATGCATTCTCTTCTTAATTTCAAGAGTTCCTTTTTCCTATCCTTAAGGTCTTTAACTTCATTAACAATTTCACAGAACCTGGGTAGTATGCATTGAACTGTTTTATCTTCATGTATCCATGTGCAGTCCTGGCAGCTCCATACGCCTTTATCTTTTATCCATCGACCTCCAGTGGAGCTATCTCCACAGGGATAGAAAGGACAGTAACAGAAAGTGCAGTTTTCGCCTGCTTCATGGCAGGGGTAGAAATCACAGTCCAGATTAGACCCTTCAACAATTTTTCCCT
This sequence comes from Methanobacterium sp. UBA44, assembly GCA_002494885.1. GTDB lineage: Archaea > Methanobacteriota > Methanobacteria > Methanobacteriales > Methanobacteriaceae > Methanobacterium_D. The sequence continues at coordinate 65,170 of DACV01000006.1, read as the reverse complement.
CTAAAAAACGCTCATAAAATTCTTTTGAAAGTGGATGTATTGAAGATCTGATAACATATCCCCTGGGAGTAATCATATATCCATCCTGAGTATAGGTCATTGAATTTCCTATAATTAAGGTTGTTGACATGTTTATTTCATGATCCTTAAGCTTATCAAGAGTGGTTACAGTGACATGAACGTTATCTTCGTTACTTCGAACAATACCAACTGGAGTAGAACGTTTTTTTTCTTCAAGCAATATTTTGTAAGCTTCCTCAAAAGGCCTTGTTCTGGTCTTGCTTAAAGGATTATAAATAGCTATTACAAAGTCGCCTTTGGAAGCAAACTCTATTTTACGTTTTATTTCAGATAGGGGGGTTAAAATATCGCTCAAACTTATAACAGCAAAGTCATGGAGTGGTGCTCCAAGCTTTGATGCTGCAAAAGTAGCTGCAGTAACTCCTGGAATTAATTCCACGTTAATATCACTGTATTTTCCGATTAACTGGAAAATGACATTACCCATTCCAAAAACACCAGGATCTCCCGAGCTTATGATGGCAACCTTTCTGCCTTCCCTTGATTTTTGTATAGCAAGTTCTGCTCTTTCTATTTCATCGCCCATTCCCTTTTTAATAATCTCTTTACCTTCGATTAAATCTTCTATTGGCTTAATATATGCTTTATAAGCTATTATAACATCTGATTCCTTAATAGCATTTAGAGCCCTAATGCTTATGTCTTCTTTAGAAGATCCAATGCCTATTACTTTAATCATTGCTTCACCTGCATAAAAATAAATATTTAAAAATAAATTAATGCCAAATCCATTATTTAGGGATTTAACTTCATTGATTATATATCTTCTTTAAAGATGTTATTTTAATAGTGGTAACATTAACTTCAATGCCTCTTGACTTCTTTTTAGCCATTGCGGTTGCTGTTAATGAATATTTTTCACTTGCAGTGATAACTATCTGTCCACCTGATTTACTACCATTAGAAGTTGCGCCAGAAACTGTGTCTTTGTATCCCATTGCATTTATAGTAACCATTATATCTTTTTTACTTAAATCATCTTCAGAAGTTGCGGTCATTGTTTCTAAATTAACCCCATTTAGGCCTGTTTTATTTTTAAGGGTCTGTACTACTGGATCTCCATTTAATATTTTTAATGTGTTTGTTGAATTGCTATTAGAACCAATGCCAATACTTTCCCATATAGCAGCCAATTTACTGGTCTGCATTTCAATAAGACTCCCTACATCTGGAGGTTGTGAAGTTACTATTGTATATGAACTGAAAAGTCCTGCTTCAAAGAACAATCCAAAGAGTAGAAGGAAAAGTATAAATTTCATGATTCTTGGCAAATTTATCACCTGATTATTGTATTACTTGTATTTTAATTAATTTTTACTGTTGCTTGATTTCAATTTTTTGATTAAAAAATAGATTTATTATTATAATATAGTTATAAATATATATTAAAAAGCTTTGCACGGGGTAGTCATGAGCGACGATATCATTGTTAAGTTCACCAATGCAAATATCTTAGTAAACGATAAAGCATATGAACGTATAAAAAACCATGAAAATTCAAATAACTTTACAGATTCTCTTATTGAAGAACTATCATACTCAGATAAAGATATTTTTGTTTTAACTGAAGAGATATTGGATCAATTTTTAAAAGGAGGAGATCCAGAGGATATTATTCTTGATAATGGAAATTCTGATGATTTAATTACTTCAGAGATAATTTCTAAACATGCCCAAGAGAAATTTTCCAGTGGAAGGCCCTTTGATTTCCATGTTATTCAGGATACAAGTAAAAAATCATATACAAGTGGCGAAATTAAAGATTTTTCATCCTATTTCAAAAGTAGATTTGAAAAATTAAGTGGATTTTTAGATAAAAGAGGAGAATTAAAGGATCATCGCCCTATTAACAGGATAAGAAAGACTGAAGATGTTGTTAAAATAATAGGGATGGTAAATGACATTATAAACACTAAAAATAACCATAAAATCATAGAGTTAGAAGATGAAACCGGTACTGTTAACGTATTAATACATAATGAAAATCATAAACTCTTTGAAATGGCTGAACTTATAGTAAAAGATGAAGTAATAGGAGTTACTGGTAGTAAAAAAGGAAAATTTGTAATAGCATCCGATCTCATTCATCCTGGCGTTCCGCGGATTGATGAAAAACCCATGGACTTTTCAGCCGTTTTTATCAGTGATGTACATATTGGAAGCTCCACATTTTTAGGTGATGCCTTTAATAAATTCGTTAACTGGATAAACACTGATTTTGGAGATGATGAACAGATTAAAATAGCTGAAGACGTTAAATATCTGGTTGTAGCAGGGGATGTAGTGGATGGAATTGGAGTTTATCCCCATCAGGAAAAAGAACTCGTTATAAAAAACATCTACGGGCAGTATGAAGAAGCAGCGAGGCTTTTTGGAAAAATCAGGGAAGACATTAAAATAATAATAGCCCCCGGAAATCACGATGCAGCCCGTTTAGCAGAACCACAGCCAGCCATATCTGAAGAATATGCTAAATCCCTCTATGAGCTTAAAAATGTAGAATTTGTAAGTAATCCCAGTATAGTGAGCCTTGATGGAATAAATACCTTAATATATCACGGAAGAAGCTTTGATGATCTGGCCATGACTGTAAAGGGACTTTCCCATCAAGAATCTGACCTGATTATGAAAGAATTACTTGAAAAAAGGCATTTAGCTCCAGTTTATGGGGAAAGAACCCCCCTTGCATCTGAATTTGAGGATCACCTGGTTATTGAAGAAATTCCAGATGTTTTCCATACTGGTCATGTGCATATCAATGCCTATAAAAAGCATAAAGGTATTCACATGATTAACTCAGGGACATTCCAGTCTCAAACAGAGTTCCAGAAGATCTACAACATCATGCCCACATGTGGTGAAGTTCCTGTTCTAAACAGAGGTGCTTTTAAGCTTTTAAAATTCTCAAACTAATTTTTTATTATTACTGATATGGGGAATTGAATGGATAAAAAAGAAATTATAAAGGAAATTATCAGGGTTTCTCATTACATCTACAATAAAAATCTTGCACCTGGTAAATCAGGGAACATAAGTGCCAGATTTGAGGAAAATGGTCTTCAAAAGGTGGCCATCACAAGAAGCGGTGTTGCCAAAAAAAATGTAGCCGAGGAAGATGTTATAATTATTGATCTCGATGGAAACGTTTTGGAAGGAAACCAAAGGCCATCATCAGAAACTCTTCTACATTTAGAGGTTTATAAAAATAGAGACGACATAAATGGAATCGTTCATGGACATCCTCCTTATTCTACGGGTTTTTCAATGTCTAATAAACCATTAAAATGGTTAGAAGGCTTTGGAGAAATTAAAAAAGCTTTTATTCCATCAGTAAAGTATTCAAAGCCTGGAAGCAGGGAACTTGCTGAGAATACTGCAGAAGTGATGAAAAATGAAGATATGGTGGTTTTAAAAAACCATGGAATCGTTGCCGCTGGTATGAATCTGGATGAAGCCATTACTATGGCAGAGTTTATCGAGGATATAGCTAAAACTCAGTTTGTAGCCAGTATTCTGGATTTAACAGATTAAGATTTTAATTGTTTTTAAATTCATCTTCATTATCCTAAAATATCTTTAAAAGTTAAATTCAAAAAAAGATTAATTATCGGCTTAAATAATTTTTATTTATCCATATGCTGATATTAATCGAAATTAGTTAAATTGGTGTATACTTTAAAATTAACTTAGCCTTAAATAGACTCTAATTCGCTTAAAATATTCCAAATAAGAGTTCTGGCATGAATAGGGATATTAGGATCGTTACTTATTTCATCGAGAATTGAAATCACAGTACTTGCACGTACAGTAGGATCTTCATCTTCCTTAGCCAATATATCCTTAGATTCTTCTGCTGCCCTTCTAATATTCCTTGGAACACTTGTATCTTCCATTATATGCTGTAATATTTGATTAACACGATCAAATGCATCTTCACTCATAATATAGCCTCCATAAATTCAATAAAATAATTTATAAAATAGTCTAACTATTATCCTTTATATTTGATGAATAAAAAACATTTTGTTTTTAACTATTATATTATCTCTTTTAATATGTATATGTTATTTTAATTTAAGGATCAGTAAGATGAAACTGCTAATGCTATAGTAACTCCATTAAAGGCTGTTTTTTTATATATTAATTTTGAATCTTCCCCTGCTGCTATGAGTGCTGATGGTTCAGATATTCCTGAAACGCCAAATTTTCTCCTTACAAATGGAGATTCTGAGCATTGTGAATCATTTAAATTCTTTATCTTTTCCATAGATATAATTTTTAAAGGTAAATTAAATTTTGAAGCAGTTTCAATAATTCCTGTTTCATCTTTTTTAATTTCGGCAGTTGAAAGAGTATCAATTCGTTCAACAGGTAAATCAAGCTTATAAGCCATTTTTTCAATTGTTTTTTGGATTGTTGACTGTGAAATACCCTTTCGTGCGCCTATACCAACAACTAATTTCTTTGGTCTTAAAATAATTTCATTGGCTTCAGATACTGCCTTAAAATCATCGTTAATGGAACTGTATAGATTGTATGAATCTTTAATCAATGAATCATTTAAAATAAATTCAAATCCCTTCGGAATATAAAGATTAGGTTTTTTATCCCCTAAAACAGCACTGTTTATGGCTTTTATTTTTTGAGTATCATCGATGTGTAGAAAATATTTACCTGCAATGGTGTCTATCCCTATTTTATTGTGAACGTCAGTTGCTGTAGTTATAACCGGTTCTGCACCTATAATTTCTGCAACCTTAACAGCCATACTGTTTGCACCGCCGAAATGGCCAGAAATAAGACTTATTACATGCTTTCCAGCATCATCAATTACAATTACTGCTGGATCCTCCAATTTGCTCTTAATCAGACTGCATATATTCCTGACAACAATTCCTGAAGCCATAATACAAATTATACAGTCAAATTCTTTAAAAGCCATCTCTAAAGTACTCTTAACATTTCTATGGAAAACATTTACTGCTATAACAGTTGGATCCGATTCTAAATTATTTGCAAGCACGGATGCAAGTCTCTGTGCATCATCAGTTATTGTAATTATGACTATTTTCAAAGAATAATCTCCAATTTACTTTATAGATAAATATCCTATGTAGAATCTAATAATTAAAAATTTTTGATTTCTAATGATAATGTTAATAAAAATATTTATCATAATTAGAATTAAAGAAGTTTTTTACGGTTAAGAGGGGGTGAAAAATATTCAGTATAAAAAAATAGGTTACTTTCACTTATTTGGATGTTATAATGTTATTCTTTAATTCCATCCCGCAGGTTAAGACTGCAAATAAACATATTAATAATAATTTCTTCCGAAATATCTTCTCTTTCATCATCAGGGATTTTTTCATCAATTACATCAACAATATAATCTATGAGTCTTTTTATCGAATCTTCCCACTCGTTGAATTCCCTTGATTCCATTATTTTGTTATATTCCTCATCTGTAAATTTCATCTTCTTTCATCCTTAAATTTCCTTAATTTTTAACCCTTTTAGAGCCACTAAAAATTCATAAGTTTAAATTATTATTTTTTCAATCCTGATATTTCCATGAGTCTAAAAATGATTCATAATGCTCTATATTCAATATTATCACTAAATTTATATTATTAGTTACTCAGAGACAATAAAATACATTATTTTTCTTTTAGAGTTTTTAAATCATAAGCCCATAAAAATGGTTATTTTCATTATACAATATTTATATTCATTTTTATGTAAATAAATTGTTATTTTTAGCCCTAATCTACAACAGGACAAATAATATCAACAAATAAAAAAACGATGCTAATATTAAAAACAATAAAACAGTGACCTTTGAAATAATCAAAGCTTCAGAAATCTTATCAGCCTTTAAAATTTCTTTATCATCACCAATTTCATAATGACCTATTTTTTTCAGTTTTATTTCCAGTGCGCCTGCAGATGCAGCCATGGGATACCCTGAATTTGGACTTTCAGGATTTCCAGCATCACGCATCATGATTCTATACGCATTTTTCCAGTTCATCCTTAAAAGAGCTGCTGCAATTATTATCAGGATTCCTGTAATCCTTGCCGGGATATAGTTTAGAACATCGTCTATCTTTGCAGGAAACCATCCTATTTCAATGTTTTCATGGGTTTTATAACCTACCATAGCATCAAGTGTATTTATAACCCTGTATGTAATTGCTCCTGGAACCCAAAATATGAATGCATAGAATAGAGGAGCAACTACCGAGTCTGTGATGTTTTCAGTTAAAGTTTCAATGGCTGCGGATACTATTTCGCTTTCTGAAAGCTTATCTGTTTTCCTACTAACAAGATATGACATTGACTTTCTCGCTTTATCTATATCATCATTTAAATCCTTTTTAATACCTTCAGCAGCACTAAATAGGACTTTAATGGCAAATGTGGTTGATAGAATCACTGCAGATACTGAAATGTAAATAATGTAATTAAATACTAAACATTTGAGAAGGACATATGTTGCAAGTGTAAATATAAGTAAAAGAATTAGGGTTAAAGTTATTCCAGAAATTTTATTTCTATATCTTATCAAATGACCCTTAAAATAGTCAATTAATTCCCCCATCCAGACTACAGGATGTATTTTAGCTGGTAATTCACCAAATATAATATCCAGCATAACTGCAGTCAGTATTATGATTAAGATGTCTATTTGAGGGTCCATGGAATTCACTTTTATTTATTCTATCTGAAAATTTATTTAATAAAATTATTTAATCTATATAAGTAAATATATTAACTATAGATGACAATAAATCAGAAATTATAGACTTGAAATTTAACTAGGTGTTAAAAATGTCAAAAATCGAAAATAAAGTTCAAAAATGGCTTTCTGATGAAGGTTTTTTCAGGCAGAAAGTAGCAGATGATAATACAAATTTCCATTTCATAATAAATTACCCTGAAGGTCATGTTCTTGATGTTATACAGCCAAAAAGAAAAGATGATTTAATTATTATTGGCTGTGCAACTAATGTAAGTCCAGAACACCTATCTAAGATTAGAGAATTACCTGATGATAAAAAAGAAAAATTTATATGGGATTTCAGATTCCTTTTAAATGGTCAGTTTGTTGATTTCCAGCTGGAGCATCCAAATAACGTTTTACAGAGTTTTGTAATTACAGAAGAAATATACGAAGATGGCTTAAGCAAGGACAGATTGATTTCAACTGTAAAAAAAATTTTCAGGGCAAAACTTCAGGGGATCTGGAAAATACAGAAGAAATTTGGAGTAATGGATGAAGAGGACAGAAATGTTCAACAGGATAATATGTACGTATAAACTCTTTGTTTTATAATTCCAGTAAATATTTATATGTTTATATTATTATAAAACATATTTGTCCTTATTTAATTATTTAGGCCTATTTTAATCTTTTATTTTTTTTGAGTATTTGAGAGGTACACTTCAAGTGTAAAAAAAATATTTTCATAAATTAAGTTTTTTACAATTAGACATCCATTTCAAGTGTAAAAAATAAAATCAAATCGTGAAATTTATTTTTTTCTAGAGAATACTTTCTAACATATTCGTTTTAATAGATTAAACAACTATTTAAAGGAATTATTTTCCATATAACTTAATTTAAACGAATAAAATTTGAATTATTTGTATATAATAGCTTTTTTATTCATATAAAGATCATTTTGATTTAATATAAACAATAATTTAAAATAAAAGGGTTTCATATACACTAATTTAAAGGATTAACATGAACCAATAAAATTCCCAAATCTCTCAATTTAAAGCTGCATAAGTCGAATAAACATTTAAGTCAATTAATTCTATTAAATCGATATTTTGTAATTAATAACATTATCTAAGTAGCAAATTTCCTTATATTCTATTTCAGCCTGGAGAAATCAATTTGATCTTTATGACTTTCTTAAAAATTATATTAACCAACTTTAACTAAAATTGAAGTAATTAATTAAATAAGGACCAGTGACAATTAATCCACTAAAAACAAAACAGTTCGAACTATTTTTTATATTTATAAAATATTTATTAGCTCTATTTGGATAAATATTAGGAAAAAAATTAATTGTTTCATCATGGATCCTATTTTTCCTTAGAGTGACATAAAGTTCAATTTATATATCTAAACCTGGTTTCAAACAGTTGAATAAATATCTGAAATTAATCATAAATTTTTATAATATCATCATTTACTAATCAAAATTATGGTGAAGAACATGAGTAATTAAACTTTACTTAAAAAATATAACCTGTTTAAAAGAGTTATAAGACTTCAACCCTAATCCATTAATGAATAAAACATAATCAAAAAAATAAGTATCTAACTATAATTTATCCTTCAACCTGATTTTTAAGTCAATTCTTAATATTAGTTATTCCTTAACACAAAAAATACAAAAATTTAGCTTAAATATTGGTAATATGATTATTTTTAAATATTCAATAAAATTTAATTCAAATTAACATATATTTTTACACAATAGATCGTATGGCAGAAAATTTTCATTCATAAATTCAATAGTCTCTTCAGGAGGCTTTAAGTTTTTATGATTTTTCATGTGGATATTTGTCTAATAGACAAATAAAATGTTTATAATCAGTATTTATCTTTATTATGCTCCAGAACCAACTAATTTAACCAGTATTATTTTTGTTTAATACACTTGAAAACGTACTCAAGCTAAAGATCTAAAAACTCGTTAGGATTTTTGAAGAGAATAAAGATTATTATGATAAATTTTAGGACAAATATTGGCTGAAGTCAAATCATTATCTAATTTAATCTTGTTTTTAAAGAGCAGCAAATGCAAATTATAAAATAACCATTATATCAAGTTATTTCTTTATATAAGGCTATTTTAATGAAAATAAAGTTTTAAATCATTATTTATGCCATTTATCAAAAAATATACTCTTAATTTATAGATTTAATTATTTTATATTCTATTTTATTCTTTTAAATACATTTGAAATGTTATGTGATTAAAACCTATTTTAAGTATATTTTTATATTATGATCAATTAGATGTCCACTAATTAAAATCAAAAAATGGAATTGATAATATTTCAAATAAACTTTTTGGACTTTTAAATGGAATATATGTATTTATTATAAAAATCAATTAAATATTCTAGTTTATATATAGAATATTAGAAGTTCATACCAACAGGAAAATGATCATGAACTATTTTATAAATTCTATTTACACTTGAAATATACCTCATATACATTAAGCTATACTGATTAATTCTATATGAGTTTTTAGAATTAAATTTATACTTGAAATATATGTCAGAATCCGAAATGAAATTATTAATCAAATTTAATTGAAAGCTAACACTTACAATGATATATTTTCGGTTTTACACTTGAAATACATGTCTAAATATTTTAATTTAAAAAAAATATTGATAGACTTTCAAAAATTAAAAACTGAAGAAAAACCAATTTTTAAAGCCTCATATAAGGTGGTTTAAAATAATAAATCTTTATATAGATTATTTAACGTATTAACGCATTTTAGTTAATTATCTATAATGCAGCTCCAATGTTATAATTTTTTATAGTACACGATATCAAATAAAAATGTTTTAATTTTTCTTTACACTTGAAATACATGTCTCTTTAAATAAAATAAAAAAATGATTCATGCTGTGATGTTTACACTTGAAATACATGTCTATTATCTCCTAAAATATATTACTTAAAAAATAAAAATTATTATTTTTACACTTGAAATACACCTCTCTGTTTGAACATTTATATTGTTGAAAGACAATCTAATAGATTGGAGAAAGATTTCAAGTGTAAAAATCTAAACTCTTAAAATTGTGAAGCTTAACTAATTACTAATTATCAGCTTCTTTTAACAGAATGAGTGATTTAAAATGAATATTTTCGAGGAACTTGGTGAGAAAAATACTGTTTTTAAATATAAAAAATATCTGGATCATCGGTTCTTGCCTGATAAATTACCTCACAGGGAAGAACAGATCAGATCTGTAGCGAAATACTGGATTGAGGCTTTAAGAAATGTAACTCCTCCAGACGTTACCATATATGGTAAAACAGGGACAGGAAAGACAGCAGTGGCAAAACTTGCAAAAAAACAGCTTTTACAGGTTGCAAAGGAGAAAAATGTAAATGTAAGGGTTGAATATGTAAGATGTACAGATTATACAACCGAATATCAAGTTATAGCTCATTTATGCCAGCAACTAGGCCAAAATGTTCCTTACAGAGGATGGACCAAGGCAGAAGTTATTCATTCATTTAGAAATCTCTTTAAAAAGAACGTGTTTGGAAAGGACCTTATTTTAATTATTCTTCTTGATGAAATTGATATATTGTTAAAAAATGATGGTGACGGTCTTCTTTACACACTTACAAGAACGGATAATGTTGCAATAGCATCAATAAGTAACTACGTTGAATTTAAAAAATTCATAAAGCCCCGTGTAAAAAGCAGTTTAAGGGATCGAGAAATTGTTTTCCCACCATATAATGCGCAGCAACTTGTAGATATCTTAAAAGAGCGTGCTGAACTATCCTTTAGAGAAGATACTTTAGATGATGATGTTATTCCACTTTGCGCAGCTCTTGCGGCTAAAGAAGAGGGTGATGCAAGATATGCTCTGGATCTTCTAAGAACTTCAGGAGAGCTTGCAGATGAAAAAAGCTCAGATATTGTATATGAAGAGTATGTAAGGGAAGCAAAGGATTTTATTGAGCATAATAAAGTTACAGATATTATAATGACGTTACCAAGCCAGCAGCAGAAAGTTTTAGAGTCTCTGCTTTATCTTACAAAGCGAAAAGAGGAAATAACATCAGGAAGGCTTTATGAAGTTTACAAGGAATTTTCGAAGGGAGATTCAGTTTCCTATAGAAGAATATTTGACTTTATAAATGAACTGGAAATGCTGGGCTTAATCTCCACCAAAACAATTTCAAGAGGACGTGGAAAGGGTAGAACCAATATAATCGATCTTCAATGTGAAATTGGCCTTCTTGAAGATGCAATGTGGAACACATGAAAAATTTTGAATTTTTAAAATCACTCGAAAATCCTAGTATTCGAAAATTGTAAATTTTCGAGGTTCGTATTTGAGGACTGCCAATTTTTTAATTCATGGCATTCGAAATTTTAATGCACCGAACACTGTCAAAATTCTCTGAATTTTGACGCAGCGAATCACAGTTAGCAAAACGAAGTTTTGCACTCTAAACACTTTGTGCTTGAGAGATTTGAATGCTTCGTGTACGACAGCCACAGAAATTCTGTGAATTTCTGTAGGGTTTTTCACTTGAAACTGACGTCTTTATAATAAATAATTTAATTTTAAGACATTTTTATTATTTTATCAGCAACTTTAAAAGGGCCATTCTAACGGGTACGCCATAAAAAGCCTGTTCAAAGTATTTTCCGTATTTGGTATCGTCAACATCATGGGAGATTTCATCAACCCTTGGAAGTGGATGCATTACAATAGCATTACTACCTTCAAGAAGCTTGGAATCGATTGTATAAGCTCCCTTTATCCTGGAATATTCCTGTGGATCAGGAAATCTCTCTTTTTGAATCCTTGTCACATAAAGAACGTCTGTTTTATCCAGTATATCGTTAATATCATCAGTTTCATAAATTTCTACCCCGCTCTTCCCCAGATCATGGAGAATTTCATGGGGCATCTTCAGTTCTTTTGGAGACACAAAGCTAACATCCACATCAAACATGGCAAGTGCATATGCAAGCGAATGGACTGTTCTACCATATTTAAGGTCTCCCACAAGAGAAATATGGAGATCGTCGATTTTTCCAAAGATTCTTTTCATTGTAAATAGATCCAGAAGAGTTTGAGTAGGGTGCTGACCTGCTCCATCTCCTGCATTTATTACAGGAACATCAACCATTTCTGCAACAAAACGAGCTGTACCTTCCTTATTATGCCTTATAATAACAGCATCAGAATATTCTCCTACTATTCTTACAGTATCTGTTAAATTTTCCCCTTTTGTAGCTGAACTTGTCCCTGCCTCTGCAAAACCAATAGTACTACCGCCGAGACGTTTCATAGCAGCTTCAAATGAGAGCCGAGTTCTTGTAGATGGTTCATAGAAAAGCATTCCAAGGAGTTTTCCAAATAGAATATCTGATGTTTCTCTGGATCTGGCGATAGGCTCCATCTTTGCAGCGACTTTTAAGATGTATTCTATATCTTTTCTATTAAAATCCCGTATTGAAATGATATTTTGTTGTTTAAAGGCCATAAATACACCAGCAAATTACAATTATTATAATTTCCATTTTATTTTATCTGAATTAATTTATATTAAATTTTAGTTATTTTATAAATTCCTGGCAAAAGTTAGATATCCAGTATGCCCCACAGCCCTGGTTTTAGGCCTCGTACCCTTATTTTTAACTTCAATTTCACGTGAAATGCATTCAATTGTTTTTATACTGGAAAATTCATATTTTTTAAGCACTCTATGTAGTATCTGAACCTGTTCAATGTACGGGGTGTAAGTTGCAATATAGCCGCCGGTTTTAAGGGCTGATTTGGCATGTTCAACTACATCCCATGGTTTAGGGAGATCTAAAAAGACCAGATCAATATCTTTCTCATCTATTCCCTCTAATATATTTTTACACTTTATATGTACATTTTTAAGGCCGAATCCTTCAATATTACGTTTTGCAATTTCACTGAAGTCTTCTCTTATCTCATAGGAGTAAACAGCGCCTTTTTCACCTACTACATTTCCAAAGTGCAGTGCAGTTGCTCCAGCACCTGTTCCAGCATCAACCACTTTATCTCCACAACCAATCCCTGAATTTGCAATAATGACTCCTATGTCCTTGGGCAGTATTATAGAGCATTTCCTCTCCATTAGATCTATATAATCATTAATATTTGCCTTAAATAATTTAAAAATATGGTCTAAATGTGTTTTGAGAATATCTCCAGGTTTTCCATTTTCTATATCCTCTTTTTTTATAAAACCATAGTTAGTGTGAAACTCCTCATCCCGGGCTATGTATTTTCTGCCCTTTTCATCCATTAAAATGCGCAATATTTTCACTCCTGATTGATAAATGAATTTTTTTATTGATCTTTTTTAAAATCGTTATAAGCCAAAAATTTTATTTTCTTAAGTTTAATTCAGCAAATAATGCCTTAATTTTGTTAAATAGAGTTTTGGAATTATTTGATAATGATTTTATTCTTTTTTATACTTGAAGTGTGGATTTGAATTGATTATAGATTTATTAGTCTTATTATCCATTTCAATTATAATAAACTTTTTAAGCATGAGAACTTATTTACCTTTTTCATCCATTTCTGTTAGCTTTTTAATTTTCACATCACCAAGCTTTCTGAAGTTAGAACCTAAAACATCGACTATTCTTTTCGCGATTTTATCTCCGATCCCTTCCACTTTCTTAAGCTCGCCTTCTGAAGCATTTATCACATTTTTTACAGATCCAAATTCTTCAAGAAGTTTTTTAGCGGTTACCGGACCCACATTTGGCAGTGATTCTATAATGTAGAGCTGCTGTTCATACAATGTTAATGGTTTTTTCTCTGTTCTAACCTGAATTTCAGATCTATCTTTTAGCTGCTCTCTTATTGCAATTCTGGTTAACATTGCTGCAGTATCTTCTTCTGACCTTGTTGGAATTACAGGAATACTGAAATCTACGGCAAGGGATGCAAGGGCGCCTCTAATTGCATTTGGATGAATTAAGGATGAATAAAGATCCTCTCCTTCCAGTATTATCACAGGCTTTCTAAAGTTTTCAACCAGTTCTCTGGCCTGTTTATAGAGTCTTTTATCAATTATTGAGCTAATAAAATCCTTGGTGCTTTTTCTTTCAATTCCAACTTCATCACTAAGTTGATAATCAGCCACAGGAAGACTCATGGTTTTAATTTCAACATTCAGCTTATCAAGTTCCCTTAAAACCCTTGAATTGCCTTCTCTTGAATCTGCAAATATCACTGGTCTGAGTTCTCCATCTTCTCCTTCCCTTGGAACAACTTTTACAATCTCTTTTGGCGCGATATTTCTTTTAACCCTCTTTGAAAGCTGTGATTTCATTTTCTTTTCTTTGTTAATGCTTGTCCAGTAATAAGCTTCATCACGTGTTCCTTTAGTGATTAATATGTACATTTTACCTTTATTTTTCCTTCCAGTCCGGCCTCTTCGCTGTATCATCCTGATTTCAGAAGGAACAGGCTCGTAAAGAATCACAAGGTCAACTGCTGGTATATCTATACCCTCTTCAGCCACACTCGTGGATATTAAAACATCATATGTCCCCATTTTAAATGCTTTAATGACTTCCTTCTGTTTTTTCTGTGTTAAACCTTTTTCACCCTCTTTTGCAGCTTGACCGAAGAATTTCACTGCTTTAATGTCTTCTTCATTGCATTTTTCAAATATCTTTTCCACGGTATCTCTAAACTGGGTGAAAACAATTATTCTGGAATCTTTATTTTCTTTAAGCTCTTTTTTCAATATCTGGGTTAATCTTTTGAGTTTAGGGTGTTCAATCCCTTTATCATGGGCTATTTTAGTAAGACTGATTGCCTTTTTAAAATTTTCGTCGATAAGAAGACTCTTTGCAGCTTTGGTTTTCTTTTTCCTGAGCCTTTCAAAGTATTTATTCAAAGTGCTGATTCCCTGGGTTTCAAGGAGCTCCAGGGAGTGCTGGATGTTTATAACGGCAGTAAGCACAGAAACGGCGTAATAGCATTTTTTGGGAGGATGCGTGCTTTTTGCAATCCTGTTTTGAGCTGCACCTTTAATTTTAAGGACTTCTCTCTTCCCGAGATTAACTGATTTAATGATTCCCATTCTCTTTAGTGTGTTAAGTTTAACTTTTAAAGTAGCATCAATTGCCTTTTTTATCTCTTTAAGTTCTTTATTTAACTCTACTTTAACCCATTTAACTTCAACCGGATTGAAATAGGGAGCAACATCTTTATCATCTTCGTTTTTGATAATAACGTCGTTTATAAAGAGATTTTCACATACCTCATTAATTTTATCCTCGCCCCATCCAGGGGATGCGGTTAGCCCAAGTACCAGTGGATTTTTGGCATCTTTTTGATATTTGGAAGCTAAATAAACATAAGAATAAGAACCCACACTTCTGTGACATTCATCGAATACAAGCAGAGAAATATTCTTTAAATCGTATCTTGAGGAAATTAAGTCGGATTCAATTGTTTGCGGGGTTGCGCATATGATCTGATGATCATTCCATCTTTTAATTCTATCTTCGGGCTTTATATCACCTGTTAATGAGGTTGTGGGAATATGTAAGAATTCTTTAAAGCTTTCCTCGTGTTGGACTACCAGTGGCTTGCTTGGCGCCAAAATAAGGACTTTTGAACCCTTGAAATTTTTGAGTCTTTCCGCTGCCATTAAAACCGCTACTATTGTCTTTCCAAGGGCAGTAGGCGCTACTATCATGGAATTTCCATTTTTAAGCACATCTGCTGCCAGAACTTGCTGGTAAAGCCGTGATTCAATTTTTTGATCCCTGATCAGGGGGTGTTCAATCCATTTTTCCATGTGAATATATTGGATTTTGTAGTATAAAAATTAAATTTCACTCATAAAAAGTAGAAATTAATAGATTTTGAAAAAATTGATTTAAAATATGAAAGAAAATATCCATTACAATTTTAAAAAAATATCTCTCCAGAAACCTTCTGTGAAGATGACGATGAAAAGACGTGCTATATTTGCCCTGAATTTGGATATAAGTTCAAAAAATCGCCCATTGGTTTTATTCCAATGGCAACATCTCAAATTTTAAACGATCGGATAAGGATTAAGTCTATGATGAAAGAATCCACAGATCCCGAAGAAAAACAAATCTTGAATTTCAGGCAGGAAGCATTGAAAACATTAATCGCAACAATATATGGATTGTATAACCATCCTCAATATCGCTGGTATTGTGTTGAGGCTTCAGAGGCGATTACTGCTTGGGGGAGGTATTTTTTGAAAGACAGTATGAGAAAGGCTGAAATGCATGGGTTTAGGGTTTTGTATGCTGATACGGATGGGTTTTTTGTTACTTTAAAACATGAAACTCACTGATATTATTTATATTATAATCAACATAATTAATTTATGGAGTGATAGTAACTCTGGAAAATGGAGAAGAAGGTTGTTACTTTGCTCAATGCCTTGAATTACTCGATGCCATTAATGAAAATTTTAAACAGGCTAGTATATTAGTTAAAGAGTTTAATGAAGTGGAATTGAAAGTTGTTATTTATAAAGGAGAAATGAAAATGGAAGAAAGAGCAACAAAAAATTCATGGAAAAACAGCCCTATCAATATTAAAAAAGCAATAAGCATCTCTGAAATTGCTCCTGATCTAAGCCTAGAATTTTCAGTTGAACAATACAATCAACTACAAAAGGGGCTTATTCCTGAAGCGATGGAGGATAAATGGTTCATTTATTTTGAAAATGATTGGCTATTTTTTCATCGTTCCTGGACAGGACACTGCATTTATCAAGCCCATATACTAAAAGAAAAGGGTGATCAGGAAGATAGGGAATATAAAATAAAAGAATTTCTCGTAGAAAGAGATAAAGAAATATATAACAACGATGACGATATGTTAGATCTCAATAATTTTTTAATGTTAATTTTTAGGGGATTGCTGGGGATTGATATTAGAGGCATATTAGCAAAAAATATTGATGAAAACAGTGCATTACAACTTTGGTCATTATTTGGACGTATGTTTTTTTCAGAAGAATAATGATAAAACAATTTTTTCGGGGTCCATGGCCTTATTTTCTTCAGAATTGGAATACTTCCATTCTTAGTTTTTCATGCAACTATACTGACTTATGGAATGAGAACAGACACTGGAGCATGGGAAAATCAAGCAAATCTTTTTTCCCAACCCCCTAATTTATTTGATGGCACAACTTTAAAGGGTCAAAACAGGCCCTTTTAACTCTTTTTAACAGCTTTTTTTAGTGTTTTAAAGTGCTCTAACTTTGTTTTTTAGTTGCGAAGACGAGCGCCCCCGGGCGTGGGTGGATCTGTGATTTGTTTCTAAGCCGTATGCATTTGGGCGTTTGGGGGTTTTACGAAAAGGCCAGGGCCGGACTTGGGTGTTTAAATAACTGCGAGGTAAGCGATTATAATATGCGGTTTAAATAAAAGAAGGTTTCAACTGTGAGACCCAAGAAAATCAAAGATTTTCTAAAAATCAAAATAAAAAATTTTGATAACCCTGCAAAAGAAACCATTAATTGATTCCTTTAACGATAACCAACGGTTGAATTTTTCAATTGAAATCAATGATTGAATTCATTAATGATGACCAACGGTTTAAATCTTTTTTTTGGCTTCATCAATTAAGTTCTTGTCCACAATTAAATAATTAAACCTCTTCCAGCCCCTCCACCCTCCGGGAAAAAAGCTGCGCTTACGGATTGCAAATATTTAAAAAATACGAAATTTTTTAAGCTTATCCAAGATCCACCCTGTCCGTCAATTACAGAGAGACATAACAAAGTCAACATCCAGGAGCCTATCCAGGAGCCTGATTATCGTTATATCTAGGTAATTAACGAAACTCCCCACCCCTTCCCAGGAGAAGACTACGTCTAAGGACTGCAAATACCGCTTCGCGAAATTATTATAACAATTCAATATCAATAAAAGAAATAACAATTAAAATTCCTAATAAAAGAGTAATCAAAAGAGATAACCGAGAATAACGCTTAGGACCATCCTTTTGAGCATACAAAATGCCAATACTCCCAACAATAAACACTATCCCACATAATAACTTAAATAAATGACTTAAATCCATAATAAACCATTTATAATTATACCATAAATAATTTAACATTTAATACAAAATGAATTCTACCGAAGGGCGAATCATGGTAGTAACTGGACTTTAACAGCCGAGACAAGCCGGGCAGAAAGGCGCTGAAGCGCCTTAAAATTCCCTTCACCAAAAATAAACCATAAAAACTTTTTTTAAACTACTGTAACTATTTCTGAAGACATTAAAAAGTAATCATCTAATGAAACATAGTTAATGGAGCATTTATTAAAGAAGAGTGTTTATCCGGGTGCCAACGCCGCAGGAATTGGCGATCTCGGCATCTTTATCATAATCATAGCTACATTGAGAATAAATATCTGTTATTTTTTGATAGAATCTGCGTTCACTTGCCCTTATTTCTTTAATGCGTTCTAGTAGTTCATCAAAATAATCCTTACCAAATCGTGTTCCATTCTTTAAAAGTTCATCATCAAGCACAAAACCTTTAGTTATATATTCCCTTAAAGTATTGGTAGCCCAAATTCTGAATTGTGTTGCCTGTTTTGAGTTCACACGATACCCTACAGCAATAATAGCATCCAGATTATAGTACTTTATATTTCTTGATACTTCTTTTCCACCTTCAATTTGAACTATTCGGAAATTCCTAATAGTTGAATTTTCATTTAATTCATTTGTTTGAAAAATATTTTTTAAATGTTCGTTTATTGTTGCAGGAGTCACATTAAATAGATTTGCCATTGTTTTTTGTGTTAACCACATTGTTTCATCTTTAAAAAGTACTTCAACAGTCGCAGCACCTTCATTACCCGTATAAAAGATTATATCATTTTTTTGCATATTTTCCTCATCACTCATAAAATGCCTCAAATTTCTAAAATAATGTTGGTAAATATGATAAATAAGATTTACTCATTAAAAATAGAAATCAAAAAATTTTAATTTAACAACTCTAAAATGAACAGAAGCGATTTTCTAGCTATAGCATAAGATTAAAATATTATTCCTCATCAATCAAATTCTCAAAACCCTCGTAAAATCTGTCAAATCTCTCGAAATTCGAAGAATTTCGGATCAATTTTTTACGGTTGCGGAACTCTGTTCCGCAAACATCGAAAATCTTAGATTTTCGAATGCCGTATGAAGCTTGCAAAAACATAGTTTTTGCAGCAGCAAAACGAAGTTTTGCATGCTTCGCTTCGTGGCAGCGAATCAAAGTTAAGAAATGCTACGCATTTCTACCACAAAAATCTCAGATTTTTTATGTAGAAAAATGCAAAGCATTTTTCTAACTATGATTTGCGCTCCAAAATCGAAGATTTTAAGAGATTCTCAAGATCATCAAAAACAACATCCAGCCTGCACATGCTGGGCACATAATTGGCTGCTTTTGCTGAATCAACTCCAATAACTTCGAATCCAAGCTCTTCAATCGGCGCCACAACCATGCATGTATCACAGACCAGTTTTCCGCCAGCTTTTTCTATAATTTCAGTATATCCCATTCTGTCGGCTGCAGCTTTTACTGAAATTGATGTGCAAACCCAGAGCTGATTTTTAAGCAGTTTTCCGGCCAATTTCTCAGCTATCTGCTTTATTTCTTCAATTGATGAGTGGGGACAACCTAAACAAATAAGATCAGGTTTTTTACTGCTTGTTGAAAGTTTTTCCCTTGTTTCGTTAATATCAGCCCTGCTAATACTTATTTGCTCTAAATCACTGATATCTAATCCCGGGAGGGCTTCTTTATACTCCGGAGTTAAGTGTTCAACATGATAAAGCGCCACAGCGCCAGATGAAGCAAGTGCCGCACCTAAACTTTTAAGATCATCTATAGAAGATCTATTTTTAAATTTAAAATAAGGTACACCATCTCCAACGGCTTTGCCGACTAAATAACCTATAGCGCCGTAATCCGCCCCTTTGATTTCATCTTCAACTTCAACTATTAAGTTTGCTTTCCGATTCTCATCAAGATGAAAACCGTATTCAGCAGTTTTTCCGCAGATTGCAGCTGAAAGCGCCCCAGGACCACCTTCACGGTTTGTTTTAGCGCCAATAACAGAATTAACGTAAGCAACAGCAGATGATTCTGACCAGGCAACATGATCACCTTTAACAGGCACGTTTCCAACAAGATAAGGAGTGCAGGTGCATGTTGTGGTTATATCCATTTTCCTGTAAGCTTCAATTATTTTAAGCTGTCTTTCTGTAAATTCTTTTGAAAATCCGAGATCTCTTCTATCAAGATCAACACCAGCAGGATTTAGAGTGGATGGAACTATAACTCTGGCATCTTTGGACATGTCTTCCAGGAATTCTAAGCCAGCATCTCCAATTGTTTTGTATGAAACGCCTGCAATCTGGGCTGATGTTATATTAACCAGCCTTTCAGCGCTGTAGATTTCTCCTAAAGCTATGATAATTTCCATACTCTTTTGAACGGCAGCTCCGTATTCTCCTGCCTCCATCTTCTCTTCTTCTGGTGTAAGGTACATAAAAAATCACATATATGTCTGATATTAACTTGGATAGAATATAAATCAATCCTATTAATAAATTCATTAATTTTAATCTATTTTTGTAAACAATTCCCTGGAAACCATATACTGACTTTACTCTTTTATCTGTATTCCAACTATCTCATCAACAATATCTGTAAAGTTATCCATGTCTTTGAAGGGTACAACAGCGCCAGCAGCAATATTATGACCACCACCAGCTCCATTAAAACTTTTAGCGGCTTCACCAAGGGCATATCCCAGATTAACTCCTTTTTTAATCATTTCCATGGTGGTTCTTCCAGATATTTTGATGATGTCGTGCATCTTGGATATTGTAATTACCGGTTTTTGAGGGTTTAAAATCTCAAGTTCAATTCCTATACTTGCAATTGTGCCCATTAACCTTTTTTTAGCCTTATCATCGGTATAAATATATTGTATATGGTTGAGCTCGCTGGATCCTTCCTTTTTAATCCATTCTATTCCTTTTACCAAGTTATCTCTGTATTTTTTGGCAAATTCAATTCCTTCACTTAGTGATGGGTCTCTCTCGCCTATACAGATACTTAATCCTACACCGTACTTTTTGTTTTTACCGCAGGCGTCAAGGATTCTGGAATAATCTTCAATATCTCTTAATTCTGTCGCTTCACTGGGAACACTGTAAGTATTGCTGAATATCTTGTAATTTACCTTGATCAGCTCTTCTTTAAGGATATCTCTCTCTTCGTGGCTTAAATCTTCAAATTTAATCCCGTAGGACAATCCATGATCCTGTAAAAATGCTTTAGCTCCTTCTGGATCTCCTGAAATTCCTTTTAGCGCTGGAGTGAATGTATATGCAAGTGATTTGTAGACTGGTTCTTCTCTTTTATATGCTATTTTAAGGTCTTCACGTTCTTCAATGATCCCTGCATTAAGTCCCTCATCGAGTATCATCCTGTTTATGCCCTGAATTTCATCGTTACACTGCATATCTCCAAAGGCACCAACCAAAGCAAGTCCTGAAAGGTCAACATTATCCATGCCTCTTACTGATAAATATGAAACTCCAGAGGCGCTTACATCACGTGTACCGTCTAATTCAAATAAATGGGGGTTAACATGAATTAAATTGTCATATTTTTGCTCTTCTCCGGTTAAAACTTGATGATGATCGGCAATAACTGAATCTGCATTGAATCTGCTTATAAGATGTGGATATGGGCTTCCCATATCGCAGAAAACAAATAATTTATATCTTTCCTGCCTGAGCTTCTTTATAAATTCTTCTTTAAGTCTTGGAACTATTGTAACATGGAATTTTCCACCCTGCTTTGATATTGCATTGCACATTACCCCAGCAGCGGATAATCCATCAGAATCATTGTGAGAGATGATTCTCACAATATGATCCTTTTTAATGTGCTCTTTTATAAGTGAGCAAGCTTCTTCAGCCCTATTTAACAAGGAGTGCTGCGCTTCTTGGGTCATATCTCCATCCTTCAGGAAGTACACCTTCTCTTACGTAATATCTTACTAATCTCCTGATTTTAGATTCAATTATCCTTAAGCCTCTTCTTGTGTGAAGGTCCTTTGGATTTTCCTCCAGATGATCCCTGATATTAACCGCTCTTCTTATGAGATTCATGAGATCTTCAGGATATTTAAGTCCCTGTCCATGATCTTCAAGTATTTTGGTTATTTTCTTTCCAGTTACAAGTTTAACGTCTGGAATTCCATATTGGTCCCTTAAAATTATTCCTATTTTACTGGTGGAGTTTCCTTCTTTGGTAAGTTTTAAAATTATTTCCTCAATTTCTTCGTTTGAATATTCAATCCATTCAAGCTTTATTGCCATAAAATCACCTCAAAATTATAAATTTTGACGCGACAAACACAAAATGTTTGTCAGCTATGATTTTTCTCACTCAATTTAGAATTTAAAATCTCCTAATCACTTTTTGAATTTAGCCATGATGCAAATTTCTCCAGTGATCTCCTTCTGTGAGAAAATTCATTCTTTTCATTTCTGGTAAGCTCTCCGAAGGTTTTATTAAAACCATCTGGAATAAAAAGCGGGTCATAGGCAAAACCATGATTTCCATGCTCTTTGTATGCTATATGTCCACTGACAGTGCCTAAAAAAATCTCGGGCTCGGATTTGGGAGTGCAATACCCAATAACCGACCTGAACTCGGCGTATCTATCTTCAACATCATTCATGAGCTTTAAAATGCCTTTATTAGTTAATGTTTCCTGCACGTAGGACGAATAAGTCCCTGGAAACCAGTTCAAGGCTCTTATAAAAAGACCTGCATCTTCTACTATTACCGGTCCTTTTAGTTTGCTTGCAGCATATTCTGCCCCATATCTGGCCACGTCTTCAAGATTACCCTGTATTTCAGGGTATCCAAGATCGGTATACTCAAGCTGGATGCCAAATTTTTGAAAAATTCCTTTGGCTTCTTTTACTTTGTGTTCGTTACCTGTTATAAACTTAATGATTCTTACCACTTTTTATCACTTTGACCTAAACTAATTTCTTTACTATAAAAATATCTTTATCTTTTTATTTAATTATCTATTTAGATTTTATTCTATTAAAGGCTCGTAGAAATCAACTAATACCATATAATTTTGAATATTATTTTCCAGTCTAAACAAAAAATATCAATATTAATAGGGCTTACATAATAACGATGATTAGCCGCAAAGTTTTCTCAGCAAAAGATAATGGATGTTTCATAAAAACACCATCCTTCTATGAATTATGTTCTATGTTGAAGGCTTTAAAAAAATCTAAAGGACATTTTTTACTTGTTTTAGGCGCACCGGGTACTGGTAAATCTGCAAATATATACCAGGCACTTTCTTTACTTGATCTTGATATATATGATGCTTTTTTATTTATAGATACTGATTCAAAGCCTAGAGAAGTATTCAGGATTTTTATGGATACTCTTAAGGAGGATATGGGGGTTAAATCCAGAAAAGAAATTTATAAAAAAGCCGCTGAATATGATCTGGTTCTCTTTGCTGATCCTTTCCTTGATTCAGAATATATTGACTGTGATAAAGTAGGGTTGGGGCTTTGGACTGAAGAAAATGGTCCCAGCACATTTCCATTCTATTTCAGGGTTTTATATGAATATATTAGGCATTATAATGATCTGAAAAATGTTAATGTGGTTGCTCAAACTTCCTGGGTTTTGAAGTTTCGAGGAGTCCGGTATGATATTCTCACAGATTTTGGTTTTCTATCTAAATTTTTAGTTTATTTGTTGAAAAAATTGTTTGATGTGGTTTTAATATCTTATACTGAAGAAGAAATGATGGAAATTATAAAAAGTCATCACAGCACATTTAATGATGAAAAAATTGAAAAACTAATTAATAAATACGGTAACAGGCCACGAATTATCTGTGAGATTTTAGATAAAGAAAAGAAATGATTATAAATTACAAATTAATTAAAAATTTGAATTTTTCTAATTTAGTAATTTATCTTTTTAGTTCAGATAATAATAAATTATGAAGTATTGACAGTGTAACGACTTCTCCCTTCAATTTCTACAATTTTGTCAATTATTTTCTTATAATCATTAGCTTCTGTGTATCCTTTTAAAATTTCATCAAAACAAATATCAGCAATTTTATAATGAATCCCTGATATGGCTTTTTTAAACACTAAAAGGTCAACGCCTTTATCTTCGATTAAATCTGAATTTTTACCCAGACCAAAATCTATAAAAACGATTTGATCATCTTTTAAAATTAAATTGGATGTTGTAAGGTCTCCATGAATAATGCCGCAGTTATGGAGTTTTGCAACATTTTCACCGATTTTTCTGGAGATGTTTTTAATTTCATCAAGTTTAGAATATCCAAAAACATCTTTAATCATTTTTCCTTCTGTTTTTTGAAGTGTAATTGAGTATGTGTCTTTGTTAATGTCATAAATTAAAGGAGTTTTTACTCCACATCCTTTGGCTTCACCTAAAAGCTTGGCTTCTTTTTTTGTTCTCTTTTTTCTTAAATGAAGGTCGATTTCAGGGATTCTGTAGCTTTTTGGAATTCTTTCTTTAATGAAAGCATCATGATTTAGCCATTTATTTTCATAGAGATTGGCTTCAGCTCCTTTCTCTGCAATTTCAGCAGGTAATTGCAAATGTTTTTTAGAAGATTTCATCCATGGAACATCAGCCATATCTGTCCTGAACTTTTGAATAACAGTTGTATCTTCTATATCCTGTGTTAATCCATATTTGTGCATTAATTGGCCCATCCAGGCAATCATAGCGCCATTATCACCGCAGTATTTGATTGGAGGCATATAAAATTCTGCGTAATGCTCTTCTGCCATAATACTGACCATTTCACGTAATCTGGAATTAGCAGCAACTCCACCACAAAGCATAACTTCCTGTTTCTTTGTATGGGCTAAGGCACGTTCTGTAACCTCAACAAGCATGGAAAAAGCGGTTTCTTGTAAACTATAACATACATCTTCCAGATCTGCACCATATTCATATTTTCTTAAGGCAGCAGTCAGAAGACCTGAGAATGAAAGATCCATTCCTTTAACAGCATATGGAAGTTTAATGAATTCGCCGGATTTCGCTTTTTCTTCTATTTTTGGACCTCCAGGATGCCCAAGTCCAACTTCACGAGCAAACTGGTCAAGGCAATTTCCTATAGCTATATCCAGAGTTTCGCCGAATACTCTGTATCTTTCAGACTCATAGGCGATAACCTGTGTATTTCCACCACTAACATACAGTGAAACCGGATCTTTGGCCCCTGTTGTGAGCTTACCTATTTCAACATGCCCTATACAGTGATTTACACCTATTATTGGGATATTTAGGGAAAGAGCAAGTGATCTGGCAGCAGTTGCGGTGGTTCTAAGCGCCGGACCGAGTCCTGGGCCCCTTGAAAATGCCACAAGACCAATATCATTGATATCTAAGTTTGCTTCCTTAAGAGCATCTTTAATTAGAGGCACTATTGAAGCAGCGTGATGTTCTGCAGCTTCTCTTGGATGAATTCCCCCACTTTCTGGAATCAACTGTTTTCCTTGAGATGCAAGGATTTTTCCATCTGAATCTACTATTCCCACACCTGTCTTTTCTGCAGTTCCTTCGATTCCAATACAAATCAATTATATCACTTCAATTAGAGTTATTAGTCTGTTAATCCTTTATAAATCCAGTATTCTTTATTTTTCTTTTTATAAAATCAATTAAAATTAAATCCATATATAGCTAAAAACTATATTCATATTGTAATCTGATCATTAATAAATTTCAATGGTGAAACAATGAATAACATAAAATGCTACGGCTCATCAGAAATACTAAAGAAACTTGAAGATAAGAATCCGCTATTTTTATGCGTTATTGCAACCACAAAAACATCTAACATACCTGGAATAACAGGAGCGGGAGCTACACCTGAATTAACAGAATATACGCCCGCTGCTGATCTGGAACTTGTAATGTATGGGACACCAAAATGTCTTCCAGAGATCCCCAAAACAATAGTTGGAGATGATGTGGCTCCAACACCTGCTGTAATAACAAAAGCATGTCTTGAAATGGCAGATATTCCTTTAATAGTTGTTGATGCTGGCGCTGGAGTAAAACCAGACATGCCTTATATTAAACTGGGCGATAATCCCGGTGAAGACGTTAGAACAGGAAATGCCGTTCCTAATGCAAGGGAATTATTTGAAAAAGGAGTAATGCTGGGGAAAACGTTATCAAAAATCACCGATCATCTTGTAATCGGTGAAAGCACCCCTGCAGGCACAACTACTGCTCTGGGAGTTTTAAATGCTCTTGGATACGATGCTCGTATGAAAGTAAGCGGCAGCATGCCTGAAAATCCCCATGATTTGAAGCTTCAGGTCGTAAAAGAGGGCCTTAAAGCTGCAGGGTATGATGGAGATGATATTGTGGAAGATGCTCTTCGTGCAGTAGAAATTGTGGGAGATCCGATGATTCCGGTAGTTGCAGGGATTGTAATAGGATCATCTGTTCCAGTAACTCTTGCTGGCGGTACACAGATGACTGCTGTATGTTCTGTTATCAAGGGCATAAATCCAGACTTTGATTTTTCTAAGATATGTATTGCAACAACCATTTTTGTTGCAGAGGACGAAACATCTGATATTAATTATATAAGCCGTCAAATTGGGGATATAACCATTTTTGCACTGGATCCAGAATTTGAAAAATCATCTGTTTCAGGACTTAAAAGCTATTTGAATGGTTCTGTAAAGGAAGGAGTAGGAGCTGGAGGCGCTATGATGGTTACATCCTTAAAAGGTATTGATATGGATGATATCAGGGGTAAAATTGAGGATCTCTGTAAAGAAATCTTCTAGATAATCCTATTTAATAATTCAATTTCATGAATTGCCATAAATCCCTTAAATTTTCTTATCAATTTCATATCTCCTAAAGAGATTTCAATAATCTGTATTTTATTTATAGACTGGGTATAGTTTTTGCTTTTATGAATCATGGCCAGGCACATATTACTTTCCCTGGAGGAATGTTTCTAGATAACATAGAGTTCAAAATCCAGATTCTTCAACTTATTACATTTAGTTATATTGTGAATCGGCTTGTTTTTTATCTTGAAGCAGTTTATCTGGGCATTTTTTTTTAAATAATCTGATTTTAATGATTTTATGTATTTTTTCGGGAGTTGCCATAATCCCAGTATTTTGATAGGTCTTTTCATGAAAATGGGAACTACAACATTATTGTTGAAAACTGGGTTTTACTGGAATACTAGTTCTTTTAGGTTCATTTTATATTTGTTTTGAATTTTTGCCTATAGAAGCATTTTTAAGTTTTATATCTCTTTTATAGATTTATTAAGGAAAAATGATGTTAGTTTATTTAAGAAAAATTTTTTAAATGAATTTATACCTCTTTTATTAAGAATTATAATACTCCTGGCTCGCGCTGCTATTTTAGAGGTTTTTTAGAGTACATGGTGGGTTTATACACTTACCAATCATTATATTTCCTGGTATGACTTTTATTTCGGCGTTTATTCCCTGTTTTTACACTGATTTTTGCATTTAATCGAAACTTTTAAATAGTATTATGTTAGAATTATATAACATATAGTTATAAATTTATAACATTATGTTTGAAATAAATAACAAGTAAGGGGTGATTTAAATGAAAATTGAATTCAACTATTACTGGGGTTTACTGGGCATTTTGGGTTTGTTAGGCTATGTACTGGAAAATTCACTGTATTATGCATTTTTTGCATTTTTCCTCTTCTTCTTATTCCCTGTTTATAATAAGGCTACCAAAAAAGGGACTAAAAAAGTAAATAAAGGGCCAAACAGGAATTACGACATATATAAAATAAGTATATGGCTTGGATCAGCTATATTAATAGTTGTTGCACTGTATTTAATGGCCACTAAAACAATGAATGATTTTACAGCAATAGGCCTCCTATTGGGAATCTTAATTTACGTATCAAGCTTTTTTGCCTCTATTGGGATGGAAAAAACAGCAAAAGACGAGCGTTTAAGGAAAATTGGAACACTCGCAGCCACATGGTCATGGTATATAACTCTGGTATTTGTTTCTTTTCTTGTAGTAAACATGTACTGGGCGCAGAGAATTCATGACCCTATTGAATTAATGGGACTGACAATTTTCGTCATGGTAACAACCATGCTTGTAGCTAACACAATCTTAGGCCGTATAGGCGATATAGATTATATGGAATGAATATACAGTGATAGAACATAATAGAAGCGTTTAAAAATAAAATAATTTATTAGGGATTGTATGAGAACAAGAATAAAAGAATTCCGGGCTAGATACAATTTAACACAGGCAGAACTTGCAGAAAAAGTTGGAGTTAGAAGAGAAACCATAGTTTTCCTTGAGAAAGGAAAATATAACCCTTCTTTAAAATTAGCTCATGATATTGCAGTGGCTCTAGACTCCAAAATTGATGAGCTCTTTATTTTTGATGATGAAGAAGTAAAGGATTAAAATACTAAAGTCAGAATTAAAACGAAAGCACCAACGATCCAGCAGTAATATGCAAAGATAAGTAAGTTTCTTTCTTTTACTAATTTTAACATTAACTTAATAGCAAGATAACCTGATATAGCTGCTGCAATGAACCCTGCTATAAAAGCGCCTGTATTTACATCTAGACCAGTGCTTATGTCTTTTACCTGAACCAGAGCCGCTCCTAAAATTGCAGGTATTGAGAGCAAAAAGCTGAAACGTGCTGCAAGCTCTCTTTCAAGGCCTAAAAATAATCCTGTAGAGATTGTGGCTCCTGAACGAGAAATTCCAGGGGCAATGGCAAATGCCTGTGCAACACCGATTAATAAAGAATTTTTAACAGTCATTTCTTTCAAACTACTTTTATTTTCAGTTCTTTTGGATACCCTTTCAGATCCCCAGAGCAGAAAACCCGTAATAAGTAGAAAGAATCCTACTGCAGTTATATCGCTGAATAAGCTTTCAAAAAAGTCTTTAAAGAAATATCCTGCTAATCCTGCAGGTACTGTACCAATAACTATGAACCATGTCAATTTTTTAAATTTATCTTCTTTAATACCCTTTATAAAATTACCACGAGGCATATCTATCAAACTGGAAATGAATGACCTTAATAATTGCACCACATCTTTCCAGAAGTAACCTATTACAGCTACAAGACTTCCCATGTGCAAAACAGTGTCGAAAGCTAGATTTGGAGCAAATCCGGTGAGTTCATGCATGAATACAAGGTGTGCTGAACTGCTTACCGGTAGAAATTCAGTCAGTCCCTGAACAGTTCCTATGATGATTCCTATTATAATTTGTGTAATATCCATTAATTTCACCAAATGATTATTGATTAAAATTAATTAGTTTATTTTAAATCCTTAGATTTATTCTTTATAGCAACGCTTAATTCTTTTTACCCTTCATTCTTTAAATATAATGGTATTTAAATTTTGGCAGAATGATAAGTTATAACTTAAATCTTATAATTACTCATTACAAAAAATAAAAAACGTTTATGGCTATTCTACAAAAGTAAGCCAGCCAAACCTATCTTCCTCAATTCCACCAACGATATTGAAGAATTTTTCCTGTAATTTTTGGGTTACAGGACCTCTTTTTCCAGCACCGATCTTAATCTGATCAACGGATCTTACCGGGGTGATTTCAGCGGCAGTACCTGTTAAAAAGATTTCATCAGCCAGATATAACATTTCTCTGGGTATAGGTTCTTCTTTAACTTCAATTTCCGTTTCTTTGGCCAGTTTGATTACAGAATCCCTTGTTATCCCGGAAAGTATTGATAAAGAAGAATGTGGTGTGTAAATTACATCATCTTTAACCAGAAATATGTTTTCTCCACTTCCTTCACTTACCATCCCACTGTAATCAAGCATTATTGCCTCATCAAAACCATTGAATAAAGATTCCATCTTTGCCAGTTGAGAATTCATATAGTTGGCCCCTGCCTTGGCCATATTAGGAAGTGTGTTTGGTGCCATTCGCCTCCATGTAGAAACACCTAAATCAACACCATTTTCAATGGCCTCTTCACCAAGATATTTTCCCCATTCCCAGGCAGCAATAACAGTATCAAGGGGGCAGTTCAAAGGATAAACACCTAACTCTTTATATCCACGAAATGCAATTGGTCTTATATAACAGTCTTTTAAGTTATTGATCTTAATTGTTTCAATAATTGCATCGCAAATTTCATCTACAGAGTATGGGATGTCCATCCTGTAAATTTTACCTGAATTGACTAATCTTTCGACGTGCTCACGCAAACGGAATATAGCAGGCCCGTTTTTTGTGTTATAACATCTTATGCCTTCAAATACACTTGAGCCGTAATGAACAACGTGAGATAGAACGTGTATATTTGCATCTTTCCAGTTTACTAATTCTCCATTAAACCATATTTTCCCTGTTTCTTCATTAAAAGCCATGATAATTCCTCTTTTTGCTCTATTGATATATTAGAAATCTATTTATTATTTTGAATGAATCCATGTTATTAAATTAGATATTATCCATTGTATATAATAAGCTGTGGGGTTATTAAAAATTCAATTAATTCTTTTTTAAATCAGAAAAGTTTATATATGCTGCCGGTCAATACTCAAAAATACTCAATTAGGGCCGGTGGTCTAGGGGTATGATACCTCGCTTACAACGAGGTGATCACGAGTTCGAATCTCGTCCGGCCCATTAATAATTCTTTTTTAATCTTGGTTTATTAATTTTAAATAGATTCTAATTTTATAAGAATGAATCTGAATTTAACATGTATAAAACATTTTTTTGTAAAAATAATTAACAATGCGTGATTGTAAAAAAAAAGAGATTTAATAAGTTTTCAAAAATAATTTATACATTAGCGTTGTTTTTAGGTGAAAATTATCAACGCAATATACACCAGCAGACAGACAAAAAACACTGTAGATCCTTTAATTAGGGTAACGGTCAGATCTCGCTCAACAGCAATTACTATGCCGTATGACAATACTGCAGCTATAACAATTCTTAAAATACCTAAAAGGGCTCTATTTGGAGCTATTAAATATGTTATAATTGTAGAAACAGCTAAGACAATTAAAATAAGTGCAACTGTGCTGCTTAAAATTACTTTGCCCCATGTTTCTGCCTTGTTTGAAGCTTCGCTACGTCTTCTTCCTGAAAGAGAGCCTCTTTTACCTGATTTAGGGAAAGAACCGGTAATTTTTGCTCTGAATGAAGGGTTATAATCTTCGTCATCATCATCAATTTCCACATTAGCATCTCCAGGAGTTTCTATTTTCTTTTTGGAAAAGGATTTTGCAATTCTCATTAACTCGTTATTATCTATGAGTTTAACATTTCTGCCTTGTGCATAGCGCAGAGCATTATCAGAAAAGGTAGATGTGGTTATTATTACTACTTTAGATGCATTAAGGGTTTTTGCTACCATTTCCATCTCTTTAATTATATCTAAACCGACTTTCCATCTTTCTTCATAGTTTTTACACGATACAACTACACTAATGTCTCCTAAAACAGTGGGTAAGACTCCATAAATGTCCACAACATATTTTGTTGTTTTATAATACTTCTGGACTTTGAATCCAGATTTCTCCATTATTTTTGCTACAAAATCCACCAATCTATTTTTTTCCAACTTTCTCACCCTTTAGAAATGGGGGGATAAATATAAATCAAGTAATATGATCTTATATTCTACATTGTGATTATTTCATTATGTAGTATTTAGTTTTAACGATTCAACAATTAATAAATATATTTTCCAGTAAACTTTTTGAAGATCAAAATATAAATATGCTTTATGCGAATTTTGATAACTAACGATGATGGGGTTAATTCATCAGGCATTATTGCAGCGAAAAATGCGGTAAATGAGCTGGGAGATATTAATATTGTGGCACCAGCAACTCAGCAGAGTGGAATTGGACATGCATTAACGCTTTTTGAGCCGATAAGAGTAACATCATCAATAATGAGAGATGGAAGTAAAGCTTATTCAGTTTCAGGAACACCAACAGATGCAGTGATAATAGGAATATATGAAATAATGAAAGAAAGGCCAGATTTATTAATATCAGGGATTAATATAGGAGAAAATCTGGGAATGGCCGAACTTACCACTTCAGGGACTGTTGGAGCTGCAATGGAAGCTGTAGTTCATGGAGTACCTGCAATTTCTATTTCACTCCAGGTAACCCAGGATGACATTAAATTCCATGACGGCCATGTGGATCTGGACTTTGAATTTGCCCAGAAAGTACTTAGAAAGGTTTCAAACAAGATATTAAAGAAAGGACTTCCAAATGGAGTTGATTTTTTAAACGTGAATATTCCTTCCCATCCTGAAACTCATAAGATCAAGTTAACAAGACTTGGAAGGAAGATGTACTCAATTCACATACAAAAAAGGCTTGATCCAAGGGGAAGAGAATATTACTGGATTGACGGAGATCCTTCTGGAGTAGATGAAGAAGGAACAGATGTATTCGCCCTTAGAAATGATAGATGTCCAACTATAACTCCTTTATCACTTGATTCTACTTCTAATATCGATCTAATGAAGAATTGGATTGATTAAAGATATTAAATGTCTTAAAACTAAGGGTGGCAGGATGGAAACGTTAGATTCAAACGGAAAACAGATCAATCAGGGATTAATGGTTAAATATACAAGAACCCATACTGTAGGAAAAGTTGATAAAATAATCTCTAAAAATGGCGCCTTTTGGGTTAAAATAGATACAAGTGGTCTTTATTATAGAAGTGAATACATTGAAGTTGTTGAAGGTAAAGATGCTTATATAAAGCCGAAAAAGTCAAAAAAGCTGAAAAATGAATCAGAAAAGTTTAACATCGAAATTCCAGTTAAGATTTCTGATGTTACAGATGGGCCAGGAGTTGGCGGGGGTTAGGTTATGATTTCAACTGTAACCACAACTACCACTACAATTACAACAGAGCAAATAGTAGGGTCATTTATAGGATTACTCACTATTTTGTTGATAATTGTGTGGATTATCTTGAGATATAAAAGAAAAAATAAGTAAAAACTTATTTTAAAACAGGAATCCCCAAAATATCATTTTTACCTTCAAAAACAGCTCTAGCAATCTGGGCGCTTCCAAGAGATCCTGATCTTTCCCCAATTCTTATAACAGGAGCGATATCTTCAACTTCTTTTTTAATGGCTCCAAATACATCGATTGGCTCTTGCATCGAGCCAGTAGAACCTGTAAGGACGATTCCATCTACTTTTTTTACTATTCCTGCTAATCCGTAGATTTCCATGACTATGGTCATGATCATGGTTTCAAAGGCGAGTTTTGCCTTTTCATCCCTATCTAAATAGTTTTGAATGAGTTTATCCCTCATTTTACTGACCTTCTCATTAATATCAGCAATTTTAACTGCACCTGCTCTTGAAAAGCATTCATTTGCAGTTTTAAGACCTTCATCTATATCTCTTAGCATTTTAAGGTCAAGTGGCCCGTGCATAATTCCCATTGCACCAAGGCATGCATCTACGGCACCTTTAATAATTCCATCTTCAATTAAGATGCTTACACTGTTTGAACTAATATCTGAAACGATCATATTTTTAAACCCAGTTTCAAGGAAGGCATTATAACAAATACTAACCTTTTCAGAACTTGCATGATGAGAATAAGCCGCTTTAAACCTTTCATCAAGACATGGGGTTAATTTATGGATTCCAGGTATTACAACTGTAGGAATGCCAGAATTTTTGATTTCATCGTAAACAGCGGTTCCGCCACCAGTTACCTTCCCTGCGCCTTTCATAGATAGAATTCCTCTATCTTTTACCTTTTTTATGGGAGTTACAGCATTTAAAGCATCTCCCATAGCATATGTAATGGCCATAATGTCAATAGAATCAAAATCAACTCTTTTTTTGAGTTCTTCAATTGCGGATACTTTTCCTGAAGAAGAATCTTCCCTGGAGATCTTAAAATGAGTTATTTTATCATCGATTATACTGAAAGAGACTCCTGTGGTCCCGTGATCCATTCCTACAAATACCACGAATTCACCTTTATTTTTTATAAAAAGAATTTTAAAAGGGGAAAATTTAAATGAGATTTTTTTGTAGCCTCTGGCTTAGAAAATTCTATTTTCTATCTTTTAGGCTTTAATAGATTTTACCTATTTTTGTAATCTTTAGGTTTAAAAAATTTATTTTTGCAACCCGCAGAGCTTTCTTAGCTTGGCCCCTACTTCTTCGATCTGGAGTTCATCTTCCATTGCCCTCATTCTGTTAAGCATTGGGGCTCCAGCCTTGTTTTCAAGGTTCCATTCTTTGGTAAATTTACCTTTTTGGATTTCCTTGAGGATTTCCTTCATTTCCTTCCGTGATTCTTCAGTAATGACTCTCTCTCTTCTGGTGAGTCCTCCAAATTCTGCAGTATTACTTACATCGTGCCACATGCCTGCAAATCCTTTTTCATAGATAAGGTCTATAATAAGTTTTAATTCGTGACATGTTTCGAAATAGGCAATCTCTGGCTGGTATCCAGCATCTACAAGGGTTTGAAAACCAGCTTTTATAAGTTCTGTTGCTCCTCCACAAAGTACTGCCTGTTCTCCGAATAGATCGGTTTCTGTTTCTTCTTTAAAGGTTGTTTCAAGAACTCCGGCCCTGGTAAGGCCTGAACCTTTTGCCATGGCAAGAACAATTTCCTTTGCATTTCCAGTGTAGTCCTGTTCAACAGCTACAAGCCCTGGAACTCCAAAACCTTCTTCATACTGCCTTCTAACGGTTGCACCAGGTGCTTTAGGAGCTACCATTGCTATATTTACATTTTTAGGAGGTTTGATGTACCCATAGTGTATATTATAACCGTGTGAGAATGTAATGGTGTTTCCTTCTTCTAACCCTTCTGCAATTGTATTTTCATATACTGCATCCTGTATCTCGTCAGGAATAAGTATGTGGATTATATCTGCCTCTAAAGCTGCTTCTTCTACAGTTAAAACCTTTAAACCATGACTTTTTGCAACTTCCCATGATATACTACCTTTTCTAAGCCCAACAACGACATTTAATCCACTTTCTGACATGTTCCTTGCCTGAGCCATCCCCTGACTTCCATAACCTATAACTGCAATTGTTTTATCCTTTAAAACATCTAAATTTACGTCTTTTTCATAATGTATATTCATCTAATGCCTCCAAATTATTTCCAATAATTTGGGGTTCAGGAAACGAAGTTCCCTTCAACCTCCAAATATTCCATATTTAGGGTTTATGAACACATAATGTCCAGAACATCGAAAATCTTAATTTTCGATTGTTCGAAAAACATATAATGTTTGCAAATCTTAAAAAATCAAAGATTTTTTATGCAGAAAATGCAATGCATTCGAAAATTCTATGAATTTTCGCTGTTTGCGGAGCAAAGCTCCGCAACCGGAAAAATTTAAAATTTTTCCATGTGTCAAATCTCTCAAAACCATAGGTTTTGGAGCGCGAAACTTTGTTTTGCAAGCTTCGATTTGACAACATTTTTCTAGCTCCGATTTACAACCGTAAAAATTTTCAATTTTTACATGTTTTTCTCAACCTCCAGTTGGGATTTAAAATATAAATTACCTTTAATAAAGAGGTAAAAATTAATTCTACATAGATATTTTGTTGAATAATTTATAAATTTTGTTATGAATTAAACTATGCTTTTTTTTAAAAATTTATAAAATAAAATTTCTGATTAAAATAACGAACCCAAGGGTAATTAAAACAAAGGGTAAAATAACACGGCCATATTTTCTAATTCTATCTCCTAACACCTTATTATCGACCAGTTTAAAGCTAAACACCACAGGCCGATCATAAGTACAAATGTCAATATTATAACTAAAGCCTGCTCAATGTTTATACTTGTAAATATGGGAATATAAACGCCTATATTATCTCCGCCATTTGCAATTGTAACCGATGAAACTAAAAAAGTTTTGCTTCCCTTTGATTTGAAAATACCTCTATTTTCTTTTAAATCCTGAAAATTGTTATTTTCTTCCCTCAAGTCTTTAAGTTTCTTTAATCCAATTATTATAGGTACTATTCCCAGTAATCCAATCCATTGTAATGGAATTATAAGCTTTAAAAAGTAGCTAAGGGCACTGATTAGTATTAAAGCCATAACACCAATGTATTGCCCCAGAATTACCTGTTTATTTCCAAATTCTGGAGAAGCAAAAAATAATATTAAAACAAAAAGATCATCAATATTTGTGGCTATAAACAGGGTTGCAGCGGTAAGAACTAAAATAAATAATTCTATCAGTTATTTAAATAAAATAAAAAGAAATGGGTTTTAAATAGTTTTAATTCCTCTGGACATTGCTGTAGGTCCTGTTCTTGCTATTTCCTTAATTCCAAAGGTTTTAACCAGATCTATAAGTGCATCAATCTTATCTGATGCTCCAGTAATTTCAATTGTCAGTGTTTCAGGACTTACATCAATAATTCGGCCTCTGAAAATATTAGCGTACTGAATAACTTCAGATCTTATCTTTTCAGTTGGAGTATGTACTTTAATCAGGCACAGCTCCCTTTTAACTGTTTTTTCAGGTTCCAGATCCCTGACCTTGATAACGTCTATTATCTTATTCAGCTGCTTAGTGATCTGTTCGAGGATTTTCCCATCACCCTTTGCAATTATGGTCATTCTGGCAATGCCTTCCTGCTCTGAAGTCCCTACCGTAATACTTTCTATGTTAAATCCCCTTCTTGTAAATAGCCCGGCCACTCTCTGGAGTACACCTGGTTTGTGAAGTACAAGGGCGCTTATTATATGGGTTCTTTCATTTTCCATATTAATCACCTGCCCTCTCTTCAGCTTCTCGGTAGTATGGCACTCCATCAGCGCTTTCAATCTCTATTTTATATTCTCCCACCATCTCTGTGAGTCCACAGCCTGGTGGTACCATTGGCAGGATTTCTTCAGGGTCAATTGTAATATCGATAAGTGTTGGTTCTCCTGAATTAATTGCATTTTTAAGGGTTTCCTGGACTTCACCAGGTTTTTCTACGCGGTATGCAGATACTCCAAATGCTTCTGCAAGTTTAACAAAGTCAGGAACTTCTCCAAGGTGAGTATGTGAAAGTCTCTTTTCGTAGAAAAGCTTCTGCCATTGTGCAACCATTCCCAGATATCTGTTATCTAAAATACAGATTACAACGGGTATATCGTACTCTTTAATAGTTGCAAGGTCCTGTGAAACCATGAGGAATCCTCCATCTCCACAGATTGCAACAACATCAGTTTCAGGTTTAGCGACCTTAGCTCCCATGGCTGCAGGGAATCCGAATCCCATGGTTCCAAGCCCTCCTGAAGATAGGAATGTTCTGGGATGTTTTACTTTGAAATAGTGAGCCATCCACATCTGATTTAAACCAACATCTGTTGTAACTATGGTTTCTTCATCTGTAGCATTCATTATCTCCTTAATAACTTGCTGAGGCTTAAGGGGAACATCATTAAAGGAAGTTCTAGGGGATGATGATCGTTTGAAATTTTGCACATATTTCATCCATTCATCTGTATTTCCAGAAGTGTTGTTCTGATTAAGAGCTTTAATAAGACTTGATAGGGTTATCTTTGCATCTCCAACAATAGGGATGTCTACTTCCACATTTTTTCCAATTTCTGCAGGATCGATATCTATGTGGATGATTTTAGCATTTTTAGCAAATTCTGCGACATTTCCCGTTGTTCTATCTGAAAATCTGCATCCTACGGCAATTAAACAATCGCATTCATCCACCATGTAGTTGGATGTTTTTGTTCCATGCATTCCAAGCATTCCCAGTGAAAATGGATGATCTTCAGGGAAAGAACCTTTACCAAGTAAGGAGGTAACAACAGGTGCATCTATGATTCCGGCAAGTTTAATAAGTTCTTCTGACGAACCGGATAGAATTACACCGCCACCGGCAAGTATCACCGGTTTTTTAGAGTTTGCAATTAAATTCGCCGCTCTTTTAATCTGTAATGGATGGCCCTTTCTGGTTGGTTTGTAGCCGGGTAAGTCGATTCTAACTTCTTTATCCATGTCCAGCTCCTGTTCCTGAACATCTTTAGGTAAATCCACTACTACAGGGCCAGGTCTTCCAGTTCCTGCAATATAAAATGCTGTTTTAATTATTTCAGGGATTTCCTGGGAATTCATTGGCTGGAAGTTGTGTTTTGTAATGGGCATTGTCATGCCAATTGTATCCACTTCCTGGAATGCATCATTACCAATAAGTCCTGTTGCAACCTGTCCAGCAATGGCTACAATGGGAGAAGAATCCATATAGGCTGTTGCAATCCCTGTAACCAGATTTGTGGCTCCGGGGCCGGATGTACCAATGCATACGCCTACTTTTCCAGATGCCCTTGCATATCCGTCTGCAGCATGGGCTGCACACTGTTCATGTCTTACTAAAATATGTCTCATGTCAGAATCATAGATTACATCGTATAAAGGAAGTAAAACGCCTCCAGGATATCCAAAGACAACATCTACTTCCTGATCTTTGAGCGATTTAATTAGTGCTTCGCCGCCTCTCATAAAAACACCTTGATTAACTTTTTCAGTCTTAAGATTTAGACCTTAAATATCTATTTCTTTTAGAGAATAAATAATATCTCTATTCTATGTTGACTAACTTAAGATATATAGTTAAGATAAAAACAATAACTGTGAAATTAATTACCAGTTTAAGTTTATAATTTGAAGTGGATTTATATTAAGTCCATAGTAGGATTAATAGCTTGCATATGTTCATTTGTTTTTTAGCACTTATTTTACTAAATAACGATTCCTGGAATTGCAAAGATTTCATACGATATAGAAAATTAAATTTAATAACTACTTAAGTCTGAATAGTAATTTAGAAGGAAAAGAAATATTTTTCTTATTTTCTTCTTTGGGCTAATTTTTGCTCTACTTCTAGAGATGTTTGATGTAATCTTTTATCAATCAATAAAAAAGCACTTATAAAGTTCCAGATTATGCCAATACCCCAGAAAATGATTGGAAAAATAACCCATAGAAATTTAGGAGTAAAAATGAAATTGATTACTGATGAAACAGTATTCACCAAAATATAGATAGCTAAATGCATAAAAAAGCTCTTTCTACGTTGTTCTTTGTATACTTCAAAGTACGCTTTTTTATATTCTTCCAAAGTGATTTCTTCAGTCATAATAAACCCTTAAAATCTTTGTTTACTTCTCTATGGCTTTTTCTATTTTGGATACTATCATTTTAGATAGTTCAGGGCAAACAAGGCCAATATCAGGTTCTTCATAACTCATATTAACCGAAGGATACTTCTTTTGCAGTTTATTTATGGCTTCGGGTATATCCACCAGGCTATGGGAGCTCCTATCCATAAATCCTGTGCCGCCAATAAAAATAACTTTCTCAGCTCCACGATTCAGAACCTTTTTCAATGCTTCTTCCAGAGTAGGGGATGTAAATTCAAGATTACCAATTTCAAAATTAGGATATCCTCCTTTATTTTTGATATAATCTTCAAGAATTCCAGTATCATGTAATAATGGGTCGTTTTCTTCGTTTCGTGGCCAATCACGAACCATATTTGACCATTTTTCGATATGCTCCTCGGCCGTATTCATATCTTTCTTCTCCAGATAATCTAGCGGTACATCGCCGTGGGCAACTAATACTACACCATAATCTTCTAAAATTGGATTATTCCCAATTTGACATTCTTTGCATGGATTTCCAAGGGCATTATCAATTTTTTTAACTATTATATCTGCCATTTCTTCTAAAAAACCCCCAGGCTGAGCGTAGATAAGTTTCAGGTCAGGACGATCTGATTGTATCTGATTTATTATATTAGGCACGTCTAAGAGACTGTGAGAACTGCGCATGAATATCCCTGGAGAATTAACTAATATTATCTTTTTAACCCCTTTACTAGCAACTTTTTCTACCGCCTCTTTGATTGTAGGGCTTGAAAACTCCATGAAACCTATTTCAAAATATTTGAAACCTCCACAACTCTTTATTGAATCTTTAATCTTCTCCATATCAACGCTATAGGGATCATCCGGATTTCTCACTATCTTTCGGGTTTCCTTGCTTATTCCTTCCAACATTTGCTTGACAAACATGAATATTTCTTTATGTTTTTCTTTAAAATCAAATGGGAAATCTCCGTGTTGTACCATGATAATACCAGTATTCATCAATATTCCTCCAATCTTATTAACGCTATTTATCCTTTTTAAGCTATTTAAAGTTTTATTTAAGCTTAGTTGATAAAGAATAAACTTAAATTGAATTAATACTTAAAAAGAAGAAAAATACAAAACTATTATTCTACTTTTTTTTTATCGGTATAAATCTTCAATACTTATTGGCTTTCAGAGTCAAAATCAATGAATTTACGAACTGAGACATGAGACTAACGAAAACAATCAGGCTATGAAACATATCATAAAAATTGTTCTGATGGGAAGAGTCAAAAAGGAATCATATAAAAGATATAATACCAGCAATGCATTTTAATCGGCTCTCCCTATCCTTAATGCATTTAAGATTACTACGAGGGTTAATCCCATATCTCCAAATGCTACTGCCATCCATAAAGAAACGAATCCTAGCACTGCACCTACAGCAAATGAACCTTTAATTAAAATAGATGCTGAAACGTTTTGTCTAACCACTGACATGGTTTTTTTACTTAAATTGATAAGATAATTGACTTTAGAGATATCATCATGCATTAGGGCTACATCTGCAGTTTCTATTGCCACATCTGAACCTGCTGTACCCATAGCAATACCTACATTAGACCTTGCAAGTGCAGGAGCATCATTCACCCCATCACCAATCATAGCAACGTGTTCACCATTTTCAAGCAATTCATCAATTATTTTTACCTTATCTTCAGGCAAAAGACCAGCATAGTACTTATCAATACCTATTCTGGAGGATACGCCTTTTGCAGTGCCTTCATTATCACCAGTAAGCATCACAGTCTTAATATTATTTTCTTTAAGTTCCTGAATGGTACTTCCAGATAATGCTCTAATTTTATCCATCAGTCCTATTAATCCAATGATATGATCATCATTACCAACAATTACAACAGTTTTACCTTCATTTTGAAGTTTTTGCACTAATTCATTAGGAAACTCAGAATTATCTTTAAATAAGCTTTTTTCACCGATATAGAACATTTCTCCATCAATGGATCCTTTAATGCCTTTCCCAGTAATTGATTTGAAATTGTCTACATCTTTG
Source organism: Methanobacterium sp. UBA44 (assembly GCA_002494885.1). Taxonomy (GTDB): domain Archaea; phylum Methanobacteriota; class Methanobacteria; order Methanobacteriales; family Methanobacteriaceae; genus Methanobacterium_D. The sequence continues at coordinate 23,877 of DACV01000006.1, read as the reverse complement.
AAATCCATCTCTAATTTTTCTATGTAGCGTATAACTGCTTCGGCAAGAGGATGCTTAGATTTAGATTCTAAGGAACCTACAATCTGAAGAATTTCATTTTCAGAATAATTATTTAATGGCATTACATCGGTTACTTCTAGTTTTCCTTCTGTGAGTGTCCCTGTTTTATCAAATACCATTGTTTTGATGCTTTGCATTGCTTCAATATATTCTCCACCTTTAATTAGCACTCCATTGTTTGTTCCCGCTGTTATTCCTGAAACTATGGAAATAGGAGTTGATATAGCTAACGCACAAGGGCATGAAACTACAAGTAAAACTAATGCTCTGTAGAACCATGTGTCAAAATTTAGTCCAAAAATGAATGGCGGAACTACTGCCACGATTATTGCTAGCCCTATTACTACAGGTGTGTAATAATTTGAGAATCTGTCTATAAATTTTTCTGTTTTGGATTTCTTTTTTCGTGATTCTTTGACTAATTCTATTATTTTGGATAATACTGTTTCATTTGACATTTTTGTTACTTTTACTTCAAGGTAACCTTCTTCATTTATTGTACCTGCAAATACCAAATCTCCCTCTCTTTTAGTTACAGGCATACTTTCACCTGTTATTGTGGCCTGATTTACTGAGGAAACACCATTAACTACAATACCATCTAACGGAATTTTATCTCCCGGCTTAACTATTACTATTTCATTGATATGGACTGCATGTGCATGTAATTTGATGTTTTTACCTGCCCTTTTTACTACTGCGATTTCTGGAGTAAGTTGTATAAGTGCTCCAATTGATCTTCTAGCTCTGGCACCTGCATAATCTTCTAAATACTCGGCTATAAAGAACAGGAATATTACTGATGCTCCTTCGGCCCCTTCACCTATTAAAAAGGCACCTACAGCCGCAATAGTTATTAAAAAGCTTATACTAAATTTTCCTTTAAGTACAGATCTAATTCCATAAGGCACTATTTCATACCCTGAAATTACTGCAACTATAAGGAATAGAATTTCTGCTAATAGTTTTTGGTCTGTAAAGAAGTTAAAATATAATCCAACTGCTAAAAATATAGCAGACAATGCTATAATGTATATCGGGTTGATTTTTTCTTTTTTTATTTCTTTTTCTTCGTATGGATTTGCTTCGCAGTATTTGCATGTTTCTAATGTTTCATCTCGATCATCATTTTTCTGTGGCATGTTCTACTCCCATTTCTATTATCTTAACTACATGTTCATCTGCAAGGGAATAATACGCCATTTTACCTTTTTTTCGGAATTTAACTAGATTTTTACCCCTTAAGACACGTAATTGGTGAGATATTGTGGTTTGGTTTGCATCAAGTACAGTGGTTAAATCGCATACGCATAACTCTCTCTGGTATAATGCTTGCAGGATTTTTAGTCTTGTAAGGTCACCGAATACTTTAAAATTGTCTGCTACATTTAATAGAACTGTTTCATCAAGCATGTTTGATTTAACTTGTTTTACTGCTTCTTCATTAGTACATTCAATTTCACAAACCTCATTTTCTTTCATATGTATGGATGTGCATATAACCATATAAACCTATCGGAAAAATAATTTCTTATGTAAAATTCATAAAACCGTTTAATTTATAAATATAAACAGATTAATGAGTACACATGAGAAGAATTATTCTTCTCAACCCCCCCTTTTGATTTTACTTTCATTACTATCTGTAATACTTAAAATACTATTGAAAATTAATTGTGAAAAATAAAAGTTGTCTTAGCAATAGTATTCATTCTACAGGATTATCTTACATGAAATATTAACAAAAAATAATTTAAATCGTTTAATCATATACGATATTTTATAAATTAAAATATGACAATCATAAAAATTGAAGTAAAAATAAAGGAAAAGAGGAGATTTTTCTATGAAAATTCTTGTAGTAGGTACAGGTGCAAGGGAACACGCAATTTGTAAGGTGATTGAAGGAGATGCAGAATTATACTCGATTATGAGCAACAAAAATCCTGGAATTGCCAGAATATCCAGGTATCAGATTTCCAGCGAAAATGATATTGATAATGTAAAAAAATTTGCACAAGAAAATAAAATAGATATAGCTGTAATTGGGCCAGAAGCACCGCTTGAAAAGGGTATTGTGAATGCACTTGAAGAAATAGGCGTTGGATGTGTAGGTCCTACCATGGAAGCAGCTAAAATAGAAACAGATAAAGTTTTCATGAGAACTATGTTTGAAAATTATAAAATAGACGGTTCTCTTGTCTATAAAGTGTTTGATAACCATGAAGATATCAGTGTTTTTATCGATGATTTTGGGAATGATGTTGTAATTAAGCCCGTAGGTTTAACTGGTGGAAAAGGCGTTAAAATAATGGGAGAGCAGCTTAAAGATGCTGATGAAGCTAAAAAATACGCTAAAGAAGTAGTAGACACTAAAATGGGCGGTCATGCACGGGTTGTCATCGAAGAAAGAGCCATTGGTGAAGAATTCACTGTTCAGGCATTTGTTGATGGTAAAAACATTGCACCAATGCCTGCAGTTCAGGATCATCCCTATGCATTTGAGGGCGATGAAGGTCCAATAACCGGTGGAATGGGATCTTATTCAGATAAAAATGGATTACTGCCATTTTTGGATAAAAAAGGTTATAAATGCTCTGTTAGCATAATGGAAGATACAGTAAAGGCAATTAATAAAGAAGTAGGACCATACAGAGGATTCTTATATGGACAGTTCATGCTGGGGGCTGATGGTCCCAAACTCATTGAATACAATGCAAGATTCGGTGATCCAGAGGCAATGAACGTTTTAGAATTGCTTCAATCTAATTTTGTGGATATCTGCGAGAGAATTGTTAATGGAAACCTTAGAGGCGCTAAATTTGCAGATAAAGCAACAGTTTGCAAGTATATAGTACCAAAAGGATACCCTGGAAGCGCAGTTCCAGATCAGGTTATAGATGTAGATGAAAATAAAATTAATGAGACTGGATCTCAGGTTTATTATGCTGCAGTAAATGAAAAGGATGGAAAAGTTTATAGCTCCTCTTCAAGGGCTTTAGGAATTGTTTCAGTGGGCGAAACAATATCTGAAGCAGAAAAAATATGTGAAAATGCTACAAAATACGTTAAAGGAGATATTTATCATAGAAGAGATGTTGGAACAGCTGATCTTATACAAAAAAGGGTAAATCACATGAAAGAGCTTAAAAAATAAAAATGTTTTGAATATTGGAGTGAATTATGCAAAATTTAGACGAATATATTCCTAAATTAGGTAATAATGGGAAAATTTTAAAGATTACAGAAAAAATAGTTAATAATGAACTTAAAATAGATAAATATGAAAGTAAAAGGTCTGTTATAAAACAATGCATCAAAGAAATGGAAAATAAGATGTTTAAACTCCATGAAAAGTCTCTGAAATATCCAAAAAATGAGAAAATAGGGAATGAAATTGAAGATACTGAAAATAAACTTAGAAAAGGAATTAAAGCCCTTAATGGTTTAAACGATAAAATAATTCGTAAAGAAATTGCTTTGATAAAACTAAAACAGGAAAAGGAAAAAGAAATCAAATCAGGACTTACAGAATACCTCGATAACATTAATTTTAAGCATGAGAAACTTCACCAAGAAATTACTGATGATAATAGGCATCATAATGATCGAAAAATTGAATTAGAGAAAATGGAAAATGAAATTAAGCATATTAAACAGCTCATTGAGATAGAATTCAACAGTAAATAATTCATCTGCAAGTTATAGAAAGATAAATATAGTAGAATTTAAATAAACATTTATTTCAATGAATCTGGAAATAAATGAAAATTCGGAGTGAAATTAATGAAACATCTTTTATCGATGGAAGATGCCCGGGATGAAGTAGATGAAATACTTGACCTTGCAGGGAAATTTAAAAGGGGAGAGATCCCTGGAGAGCCGCTGGCTAAAAAATCACTGGCCATGATTTTTGAAAAGGCATCCACAAGAACAAGGGTTTCTTTTGAAGTAGGCATGTACCATCTTGGTGGAAATGCGCTTTACTTATCCAGAGATGATCTGCAGCTTGGCCGCGGTGAGATAATAGAGGATACAGCCAGAGCTATGAGTAGATATGTTACTGGTGTAATGATCCGGGCCATAGAACACGATGATGTTTTGAAATTTTCATTTAATTCGAGCGTGCCTGTAATAAATGGCCTTACAAATAAAGAACATCCATGCCAGGCATTTGCTGACCTTTTAACAATATATGAAAGCAAGGGAAGCTTTGATGTGACATTATCCTATATTGGGGATGGTAATAACGTCTGTAATTCCCTATTATTTGCATCTGCTTTTGTAGGCATGGATATGAACGTCGTTTGCCCTCCAGAATACAAGCCAGACTTTGAAATAGTTAAAAAAGCAGAAGAATATGCAGAAAAAACTGGTTCAAAAATAAAAATAACAGATAACGTTAATGAAGGGCTTAAAGGTGCTGATGTTATTTATACAGATGTTTGGATAAGTATGGGTGATGAAGCAGAAGCATCAAAACGAATCAGTGATTTAAAAGATTATCAGGTTAATGAAGATGCTTTAAAACTTGCAGATCCTGATGTTATTGTAATGCATTGTCTTCCAGCTATAAGAGGTCAGGAAATCACAGAAGGGGTAATAAATTCTGATCATACTGTAATCTGGGATCAGGCAGAAAACAGGTTGCATGCTCAAAAGGCAATTCTTTATAAGCTTTTAAAGGATTAAAATTATTCTTTTTAGAATTTATAAAAATATTTTGTAAAGGAGTTAATACCTTCCAGATAATGTAAATAGCTGAGGTTAACACTCTTTCATACTTTTTCATGTTTAAATAATTTAATATTTTCACTGAACCCTAATTGTTTATCCTTAAAAAGTATTTGTACTTCTTTGAACTCTTTTTTTGACATTATATGCCTTTAATTAGTCTTTAATTATCATATATCTAATTATTTATATATTTAGGGTATTAATTCTACTAATAGTTATTTATTTTTAATTTTAGTTAGCGCTATCACCAGATTATATTATTAAAAGATTTAAACTGTGTTTTATACTGAGAAAAAACCCACACTTTTAAATACTTATTTAATATATATCAGTATTAACGAAATAATTAATAAAAAATTACCAATGGGAGGAAGGGTAATAATGAGTGACGAAACAAAGGAAAAATTAGTGGATGCAGCTTTAAAGCTGTTTGCAGAAGAAGGATATGTTGGAACTAAAACACGGATAATAGCACATGAAGCTGGTTTTAGTGAGATGACCTTATTCAGGAAGTTTAAAACCAAAGAAAACCTCTTTGATACAGTTTTAGTTGAGAAAAAGGGATTGATCTTCGATGAGATATATTCTATATTTAATGGAAATAATGTGAATGACCCCATAGAATCATTTAGAATTTTAATTCAATATTTCTATAGATTAATTGAAAATAATTTTGATTACATCAGTATCTACATCAATGAAAGAAGAAGAATATCTGAAAGCATTTTTGAAGAATTCATCGACCATTTGAGTCATTATTTAGAAATGAAGTTCCCTGAAATTCAAATAAACAGCAGAGTTTTTGCTTTTAATATTTTATCGTTTTTATATCTCCTTATATTTGATAAAAATATGGGATATACTTTTGTTGATCATGAAAATGCAGTAAAAGAATTTATAGAGTATAACAAAGATTTTCTAGCCACGCATTAACTAAAATTAACTATTATTTCTTTAATAATTTTTTTTATAAGATTCTATTATTTAAATTAATTTATATAGGCTTGATACAGATTTTAATTTGATAATATGAATAAAACAGATGATAAGATCATGGGCGCTGCTTTAAAACTATTTGCAGAAAAAGGATACGTAGATGCTGGAACCAGATTTATAGCTGATGAAGCTGATTTTAGTGAGATGACCTTATTCAGAAGTTTAAAACCAAAAAAAATCTCTTTAAAAAGGTATTAATTAAAAATCAGGAGATTGTATGGGATGATTTTAACGCAATTGTTGAGAATCAGGAGATCAATGATCCTGAAGAGGGTCTAAAAATTCTATTTGAACCTGTTGAATGTAATGGAAGATAATTTTCAATTTGTAACTATACATGATCAATGAAAGGACCAGAATACGTGAAATGAAAGATATTCATATTGAGCAAATAACAGCATACTTAGGCCAGTACCTGGAAAAACAAAAAATAAATGAAAATAGTAAGATAGACTTCCAGATATTTGCCCTTACGATTTTTTCATTTATGTATTTCCTTGTATTAGATAAAAAAGGCGGTAAATCATTTATTAATCATGAAAAAGCTGTTGATGAATTTATAAACTATTTTAACATACCATTATTACTATAATTTTGATTTTAATTTTTATTAACTATTATTATCTGCCGATAATAACTAAGATCTGATTATAGTTAGTAATAAAATTTCAATTAAAATTCTTTTTTTTATGTAATACCGTTAACCGTTATTTGAATTAATAAACAATACTCTTAAATAATGCTCCAAAAGATATACTTGAATATGACAAGTTTGACTGAACAGAAATTACTGGATGCTGCTTTAAAATTATTCGCGGAGAATGGATATGCAGGGGCCAGAACAAGGTTTATTGCTGAAGAAGCTGGTTTAAGTGAGATGACCTTGTTTAGAAAGTTTAAAACCAAAGAAAACCTATTTAACGCGGTTTTAGTCCAGAATCAGGAAAAGATTTTAAATGATTTTGATTCAATTTTCCTAAATGATGACTTTGAAAATATTAGAGACTTTTTAGAATCATTGATAAATGAACTCGTGGATGTAATAGAAAATAATTATGATTATGTAAACGTTTTTTTAAATGAAAGATGTAGAATAACTGAAACCATAATAGAAGCATTTATAAAACATCTGGGTGAATACATCCATAAACATTCCTCCAATGTTAAGGTGGATTATCAGGTACTGGCATTTACATTTTTAGCATTTACATATTTCCTGATTTTCGATGAATATCGAGGACGTCAGTCTTTAAATCGTGAAGAAGCAATAGAGAGATTTATAGATCATTCAGTCATGATACTGGAATCATGATCTAAAATCTAATTTTTTATTTTCTTACATGGAATGGGGAGCTTTAATTCCAAGCAGTTCAAGACAATTTCCAATGGTAATTCTTGATTTATCAACTAAAAGTAATCTTAACGCTTCTTCTTCTGCTCCTATTACTGGCACTGACTTGTAAAATCTATTAAATGCACCTGCAAGATCCTGGGCATATTGGGCTATGTTATGTACTCTTTTTATTCTTACAGATTCTTCAATTAATGAAGTAAACTTTGAAAGCATCTTCACAAGCTCTATTTCGGAAGGATGTTCCAGATAATAATTTTCAACACTTTTTTCTCCATTAAAGTTTGCTTTTTCCAGCAATTTACATGCACGTGCATGTGCATACTGAATAGAAGCACATCCCCTTTCAAAACTTAATACTTCATCCCATTTAAATACGATATGTTTTTCTGGAGATAATTTAGCAATGAAATACCTTATGGCCCCTATGCCTATTTCTTCTGAAATTTTTTGAGCTTCATCATCCTTTAAATCAGTTCTTCTTTTTTTAATCTCATCTAATGCACGAACTACTGCTTCATCAATTAGATCATCTACAGATATGAAAACCCCTCTTCTTGTTGACATAGAACCTTCGGGAAGGGTTATAAATTCATAAAATATTACTTCTGGTTTTTTCCCGCCTAATAATTCTAATGCTACACTTATCTGGTCAATGGCAAGTTTATGATCAGATCCTAAAATATCTATAATTTCATCAGAATTATATGATTTTTCAAGATGATATGCGAGGTCTCTTGTTGAATAAAGAGAAGTTCCATCTGATCTTCGAAGTATAAGCTCTTTTTCCATACCATACTTTTCAAGGGGGAGATATAAAACTTCATTTGTTTTAGTATAGTTACTTAACTTATCCAGAACTTCATTAACTGCTTGATTTCTTATAAATTTGCTTTCCCAGACAAAGGAGTCATGATAAATATTTAAATTATTTAATGTTGATTCGATCCCAGATACACACTTTTCTACAACGTTTTTAAAGAGCCCTGCAAGTTTTTCCTCTTCGCCGCTTTCGTATATTTTTAAAAGACTGTTGATTTCATTTTTAAGGTTTTCATCAGCCCTTAATTTTTCATTGGCATAGAAATAAATCTTCCCTATAATGTCATCTTTTTTATTGATGGAATCATCATCATATTTCTCTAAGAGGCTTAAACAATCCAAAATATATCCTTGATTATCTTTTAAATATTTTGAAGAGGCGTTTTTATCTTTAAAAAGTGCCTTAATTTCAGTATAAGAATTCAAAAACTCAGTTAAAGTGCTATATGCATTTTCACGTGGAATATAGGAATATGAGTTATTATTTTCTAAATAATTTTCAATTATAGTAAATGTATCTGAAAATTCTTCAGAATTAAAAATAGTGTTATACTTTTTGATCATTAGGCCGTAAGTTATTAAATCAGCTTCCAGAGCTGAAAATCCCCAGACAATTATGGCAATTTGCCGGCCCATATCATTCACATAATACTGTGTTTCTACATAATATCCTGCAGATCGTAATATTCTTGCAAGTGAATCTCCTATTATTGCATTTCTAATGTGACCAATATGTAAAGGACCATTAGGATTTGCTGATGTGTGTTCAAGGATTATTTTCTCATTTTTTAGCCCTAATTGGCCGTAATCTTCATTTATATTTTCTAAAACAATTTTTGAAAAATTATCATAATTTATAAAGAAATTGATGTAGGGACCTTTCATTTCAATGGTTTTAAATACTTCAGGGGTCTCAATAACATCTAAAATATCTTTTGTTATTTCTATTGGAGGTTTTTTCAACTGTTTTGCAAGCTGGAATGATACAGTCGATGCAAGATCTCCTAAATCTACATTTGGAGGTTCTTCCACCTTAATTTCTTCAGGAACCCCGTAATCAAGGGCTTTGATTGCATTTTCCAGGGATTCAACTGCTTCTTTTTCAAGTAATCTGTACATACGTTCACCATATAAGTATTAATAATTTAATGTATAATGAGCTAAGAAGTTTAAATTTAATTTTCTATTAAGCTATTAAAATTATTAAAATCAAATGTTTATCTGATTTTAAATCTTAAATATTTTTTATAAATAAAATTGAAATAAATTTTCATAATCCTCTAATCCGGAGGGTTATATATCCAATCTTAGGTATAATTGCAAGGCCATTTTTCCCCATTTTAACTTTTGAGATAATTTGATTTCTTTTAACCAGATAAGGATCTGAAACAGGATTATTATCTCCCTTAGTTTCATACATTACATCTCCATCAGAGCTTTTTTTAATTGCAATGACTCTATGAAGTACAGGCTGGTCAAACCAGACAGCATTATAAACTACTATGTCTCCAACATTCACTTTATCTGGATTTTTTTCAACTATTACTATATCTCCACGATATAGGGTTGGTTCCATGCTTCCAGTGGCAACTACATTCGTTTCTGTGTTTTGGGAGGTTATATCGATATTCTGCGAATAAATCCCTATTAATCCACTTATAAAAATAAGGCTGATGATTCCAATAAATATAACTGAAATCAGTTTTTTTGATAATTTCAACAACCATTCCCCATTATAACCCTCTTATCCATATAGTTACGTACCCAATTTTAGGTATAATCACCGGATCTTTTCCCGGATCATCACTCCATGGATAATTAACGACTTTTGAAATGATCTGATCTTTTTTAACCAGATAGGGATCGGCCGAGGGATTATTATCTCCCTTTATGGTATACACTGGACCAGCACTGGTATTTTGGATATTAATCACTCTGTGAATCACTGGCTGATTATACCAGACAGCATTATAAACTACTATGTCTCCAACCTCAACATTACGGGGATTTTTGTCAATAATGACAATATCTCCTCTGTACATGACTGGTTCCATGCTTCCAGAAACAACCACGTTCATATGTTGAGCTAAAATAATTCCAATTAGTATGATGACGATATACGTTGCAATTTCCTTTAGATCCAAATTCTCACCCGTGTGGTGCTTTTAATATTTTATTTAAAATTTAAAAGGTTTATATTTTTGCTTAAATTCATCTTAAAATAGCTCCTTTATCTGCAGAACTTGCAAGTTTTCTATAACGTGAAAGCCAGCCCTTTACTTCCTTAACCGGCATAGAAATATTTTGGAGTCTTTTATTAATCTCTTCGTCCTCTAATTCAACTTCTAATTTCCTGTTAACCATGTCTATTTTAATGATGTCGCCGTTTCCTATGGCTGCTAAAGGTCCGCCTGCCATTGCTTCAGGAGATACGTGTCCAATACATGGCCCTCTTGTTCCGCCTGAAAATCTGCCATCTGTAATAAGTGCTACGGACTTAATTCCCATTCCAGATATTGCAGAAGTAGGATTCAACATTTCGCGCATTCCAGGACCTCCTTTTGGACCTTCATATCTTATGACCACAACATCTCCTTCCTGAATTTCGTTGTTAAAGACTGCAGAAACACATTCATCTTCACTATCAAAAACTCTTGCAGGGCCAGAATGTGTCATCATATCTTCATCTACAGCTCCAACTTTGACTACAGAACCTCTTGGTGCTAGATTACCTTTTAATATTGCAAGCCCTCCTTCTTTGTGTATAGGATTATCAAGAGGCCTGATAACATCATTATTAAGTACTTTAGCGTCTTTAATATTTTCTTTAAGAGTTTTCCCGGTACATGTCATTGTTTCTGTATTAATTTTATCTTCAATTACCTTTAAGACTCCAGGTAATCCTCCGGCACGGTCTAAATCCAGCATTGTATATTCTCCGGCAGGACTCAGTTTGGTGATATGGGGGATTTCTTTACTTAATTTATTAAATGTATCCAGGCCTATATTAACTCCTTTTTCTTCAAGTTCACTTGCTATTGCCGGAATATGGAGTGTTGTATTTGTAGATCCTCCAAGTGCTAAATCAGCAGCAATTGCATTTTCAAAGGCATTCTGGGTCATTATTTTAGATGGGGTAATGTTTTTATTTATTAGTTCAATTATTTTCGCGCCAGATTCCCTTGCAATTCTCATTTTTTTAGCATCAACTGCATGTGCTGTGGCACAATATGGTAGACTCATTCCTAAAACTTCTGTTACACATGCCATTGTGTTTGCAGTGAATAATCCTGCACAGGAACCTGCCCCTGGGCAGGCACACCTTTCAAGCTCATCAATTTCTTCCAGAGTCATTTTTCCAGATGATACAGCACCAACGCCTTCATAAACATCAATTAAATCCACAGATTTCCCTTTAAATTTACCTGGCTTCATTGGGCCTCCTGTAACGAAGATGGATGGTATATCAAGCCTTGCAGCGGCCATGAGCATCCCTGGCACAACCTTATCGCATGTAGGGATACAAACAAGCCCATCAAGCTGATGTGCCTGGGCCATGCTTTCCACTGTATCTGCAATTATTTCCCGTGATGCCAGCGAATATCGCATTCCTTCATGATTCATGGCTATACCATCACATATGGCCATTGTGTTAAATTCAAAAGGAACACCACCAGCATGACTTACTCCTAACTTAACGGCTTTTGATACTTCATTTAAATGAATATGGCCTGGTACAATATCAGTAAAACTGTTTGCAACACCTATGAATGGTTTATCCATTTCTTCATCTGTTACTCCACAGGCTCTTAGCAGGGATCTGTGGGGAGCTCTTTGCAGGCCTTTTTTTATAGAATCACTTCTCATTGGATCGCCATCTTAAATTTTTATATCAGTTTCCCATGTTTTATAAGGGGATTTTGTTAATTATAACTTTAAATTATCTTTATTTTTAAACGAAATACAACTATAGATATTATCTGATTATTTTAACATGTTTTAAAGGTTATAATTCTCCAGATAAAAGCTGTAAATAAAATTTAAGTGTCAAATAATTTATATTTATGCTTTATAATTGTGCCAATTTTGATAGGGCAATGAGTTACTTTTAGGTAAATTGGAGGATTTAATTGGTATTTTTGGATTTATAAGATCATACGGCCTTTTCTTTGTATTTAAGGAAGGCATTTCTAAAATATTAAACTGCATCTTTTCCCTCAATTATTTATGATTTAAATAATAGATTATTACTATGCATATAGAGTTAATTTTAAAATTTTTAATTTCTTTTGCTATAGGGGCGTTAATTGGCACTGAAAGAGAGCGAAAACAGTCTAAAATAAAGGAATTTGCAGGAATACGTACTTTCATGTTGATTGCGGTATTTGGAACATCATCTGCATTTTTATCTACTTTTTATCCTAATTTTATAATTATTGCATTTTTGGGTCTTTCTGCAATGGTTGGTTTAAGTTACATTACCAGCATGAAAGAAGATGGTGATATTGGGATAACAACAGAAGTTGTAGCTCTTCTAACGTTCATTTTAGGGGCTTTATGTTTTAGCGATGAAGGATTACAGATTGTTCCAATCCTGGCCATAATAATAACCACTTTACTTGCTGTTAAGCCCTATCTACATACCTTTGCTCGAAGGATAAGCCAGAAAGAAATTATAAACACGCTAAAATTTCTCATAGTTGCCTTTGTCATTCTTCCTTTACTTCCCAATCAAACAATGGGCCCTTTAGATGTTTTTAATCCCTATCAAATCTGGCTTATGGTAGTCTTTATTTCAGGAATAAGTTTTGCTGGATATATATTGATGAAATTTATAGGTCCTGAAAAGGGAATAAGCGCTACTGGAGTTATTGGTGGCCTTGTATCCAGTACAGCTGTAACAACAGCAATGGCAGCTCGAGTTAAAGAATCTGATTTTGTTATTAGAGCAGCAGTTTTTGCTACAGTTGTTGCAAGCTCAATGATGTTTTTAAGAGTCCTTTTTGAAGTATCAGTAATAAATCCTACATTAATTGGTCTTCTTGCTGCCCCAATGCTAAGTATGGGTATTCTGGGCATTGCTTTAGGATTTTTAGCATGGAAAACAACTAAGGTAAGGGAAGTAGGTGAAGATCTTAAACTTAAAAATCCTTTTTCGCTTAAACCTGCATTGATATTCGGCTTACTCTTTTTAATTATCCTATTTGTTTCTAAAATAGCAGATATTTATTTTGGAAGCAGGGGAATCTATATTACAAGCATCATATCTGGAGTTGCAGATGTTGATGCCATAACCATAAGTATGGCTATTCTTGCAAGGAACACCATAACTCCTGAAGTAGCAGTTACTGCAATAACACTTGCATCAATATCAAATACTGTGGTTAAATTCTTTATTGCAATGTTTTTTGGAACAAGAAAATTTGGATATTTAGTAGGCATAATTTTTGCATTAATCATTTCAATAGGAATAATGGTAATTCTATTTGTCTAATTAACATTTTTTTGACCTACTGGCTGCATTCAGATGTAAGATTTAAAATCATTTATTTTTTTCGCTCATGCTCATGGCCCTGTGCAAAAATCAGGCTTATAATAAATTTAAATGACTTAATATGTTAAATTACACATATATAAACACTATTCCCTTTAAATTAAAGCACTAAAGAAATGACACACTCAAACAGACATGAGCGAATTTTTAAAATAAAATTTAAATAGTGCAAAAATAAAATTTTTATGAGTATATATTTAAAGAGATAAAATATTCCAGAATTATTTAAATAGATTACTAAAATTGAGAATTACGCTTATAACTATTCTATAAATTACAGGTGGTAAAATGAGGATACTCTTGATTCATTCTGATTATTTAAAGTATAAGACAAAACAGAAAACAAAAATTGCAGAAGATATTGAAGATATGAAAAAAAGTGGAGAATTTGAGAACGCTTTAGTGGTTTTTACTGCAGTTGAAAAGGAAGATGAACAGAATACAGGTGAGATTGTTGAAAATGCAGTTTCAGAGATAATTAACGTATCAGGTCAGGTAAAACCAGATAATATAATTATATATCCTTATGCTCATTTAAGCTCTTCTTTAGGTTCTCCTCAATTAGCAAAAAAGATATTGGAGAACATGGAATTTGAATTAAAGGATAATGGGTTTAATGCCTTTAGAATTCCATTTGGATGGTACAAATCCTTTGAAATCTCGTGTAAGGGGCATCCATTATCTGAACTTTCAAGGACAATCACTGCTAAACCTGGAGAGGAAGAAAAAGCTGAAGAAGAACCTTCAAAATGGCATGTTTTAAGTAAAGGTGAACTTCATGACCCTAATAATTTTAAATTTGAAAGTAAAGATCTCAAAAAGCTTACTGATTATGAGCTCGGTAAATTAGAATCCACTGGAGAAGAACCTCCCCATGTTAAATTAATGCGTGAAAAAAGCCTTGCAGATTACGAACCTTCAGCCGATGCTGGTCATTTGCGATGGTATCCTAAAGGAAGATTAGTTCGTGATCTTCTTTCAGATTATGTTTACAATCTTGTAACAGAGTACGGTGCTATGCCTGTTGAAACTCCAATAATGTATGACCTTGCTGATGAAGCAATAAGGACACATGCAGATAAATTTGGGGAAAGACAGTACAGAATGGGTACTAAAAAAGAGCTCATGTTAAGATTTGCCTGCTGTTTTGGAGCGTTTAGAATGCTTTCAGATTCTTTTTTAACCTGGAAAAATCTTCCAGTGGGAGTCTATGAGCTTTCAACCTATAGTTTCAGATTAGAAAAAAGAGGAGAAGTAGTGGGACTTAAAAGGCTTCGAGGATTTACAATGCCTGATTTCCACTCAGTATGTGCAGATATTCCTCAATCACTGGAAGAATTTGATAAGCAGATTGATATGTGTATGCAGACAGGGAAGGATCTTAATATAAATTATGAAGCCATTTTCAGGTCAACAGCCGACTTCTATGAAGAAAATAAAGAATGGGTACATAGTGCAGCAGAAAAAATTGGAAAACCAATACTTCTTGAAATTCTACCAAAACGTAAACATTACTGGATCGCTAAAATGGATTTTGCGGCTATTGATTACCTTGGAAGGCCTATAGAAAACCCCACAATCCAGATAGATGTTGAAAGTGCTGAAAGATTTGACATAACTTACATTAATGAAAAGGAAGAAGAAGAATATCCTATAATTATTCACTGCAGTCCAACAGGAAGTATAGAACGTGTTATAGGTAGTTTACTTGAAAAAACAGCCATAGAAATGAACGAAAAGCCCCCGATGTTCCCTACATGGCTTTCACCAATTCAGGTTAGAGTAATTCCTATTGCAGAGAGACATATGGATTTTGCAATATCTCTTGCTGAGGAATTAAGGGCCAGCAATATAAGGGTTGATGTGGATGAAAGACATGAAACAGTGGGCAAAAAAATCAGGAATTCAGCCACAGAATGGGTGCCCTATACTATTGTTATAGGTGATAAAGAGCTTGAAAGCGATAAATTTACTGTAAATATTCGTGAAACCCAGGAAAAGGCATTAATGAATAAAGAGGAAATCATCAATAGAATAAGTAATGAAGTAAAGGGAATGCCTTTCAGACCATTGCCTTTACCTTTAAAGTTATCTAAGAGAGTTAACTTTTAACTGGTGCTCCCATTTATTTTTTATTTAGAATAAAAAATATCCTCATGGGCTATATTAAACCATAGATTTTTTAGTTTTTTAAAATAAATTTAAGGTTTGTACTGTCTATTTTTCTTCTTTATCCATCCGCTCCATGGTAAGTTGCGTTTGAGAACCTGCTATACCGTCAGTCACAATTTTTTTGGCGCTTTGAAACTCTATTACTGCATCTCGAGTTTTATCTCCAAATATACCATCTTCTTCACCAGCTTTGTATCCATGATCGTTCAGCCAGTGCTGTATTTTCATTACATCTTCTCCTTCATCACCTTTTTTTAATATTAAATGCATTTTGCACACTCCTTTAAATGGGTATGTTATAATTTATTTCACAATTAATTAATAAAATTTTCTTATTTTTTATTAATAATATAAAAATCATTATTTACTGAATTTTATTAAATCAGAAAAGTCTAGCAGCATTAAATGATTGCAGACATTGGCTAATAGTTTAAATATTATAACTTATAACTAATAATTTAGAACTTAAAGAGGAGACATTTAGATGGGTGAAGTAATAGCAATATTGAATCAGAAAGGGGGCTGTGGGAAAACCACTACTGCAGTTAATCTATCCACAGCTATAGCTCTTAATAATAGAAATGTTTTACTTCTGGACATTGATCCACAGGGTAATGCCACAACAAGCTTTGGAATAGAAAAGAACAAAATTAACAGTACTATTTATACAGTTTTAACTGGTAAACATCGGCTTAAAAATACAATACTCCAAACAGGGATCGAAGGAGTGGATTTAGTTCCAAGTAACATCTCATTAAGTGGTGCTGAAATTGAGTTAAGCGGCGAAATTGGATTTCATTCCATATTAAAAGAAAAGATTGAGGAAGTAAAGGAATATTATGACTATATTTTCATTGATGTGCCCCCATCACTGGGTTTACTTACAATAAATTCATTGGTAGCTTCAGACAGCGTGATTATCCCTATTCAAGCAGAATTTTATGCACTTGAAGGAATGGCCGACCTTGTTGAGGCTATGCAGCTTGTTGGTAACCGTTTGAACAGTCCATCTGATATAAAGGGTATTCTTCTTACATTGTATGACTCAAGGACTAGACTTGGACGAGAAGTTTTTAAAAATGTTGAAGAATACTTTGGAGAAAAAGAGAACATATTTAAAACAGCTATACCCCGGAATGTAAAGCTTGCAGAAGCTCCAAGTCATGGAAAACCATGTATTTTGTATGATGAAGAGTGTAAAGGAACTGTCGCTTATAATGAACTTGCAAAAGAAATAATCAGCATGGAGAACCAGTAATGACAAACAAAAAACAAAGTGGAGCGCTGGGAAAAGGATTAGATGCTTTAATTGGAAAAAATTACATTAAGGAAGAAAATGAGAATGAAATATTAATAGAGTCAGTGGATGCCTCCAGGATAATGGATCCTGAAATCGTGGCCGCTATTTTAGATGATGTAAATAAAAACCCCCGAATCTCGCTTTGGTCGGCAAAATCGGCTGCTGTATTGCGATATCTAAGAAGAACAGAGCCAGAATTTAGTATAAGTAGTGAAGCCTCTCTTTTGATTGAAGAAGCAATAAAAGAAAAGTATCCTGAGATATGGGAACTTTTTGAAGAGCATTTTTAGTTTTTAATATGATGCAGGAAACTCATGTTTCCTTTGCATCAAATTTTTGATCGTACCACTAAGTGGCAAGATTTGAAGATCATTTTTCTATTATACTTTATAACTTATAAGTTAGTTTTTATAACTTATGAGTTTATAAGTTATAATTTATAACTTATATCTTTTAATTAAATTTATTATAACTAATAACAGGATCAATTAAAACTTATAAGTCCATAATTTCAAAAAAAATCAGTTTTAAAAATTAAGAACTGATTGATAGGATTTATTCAGTTTAATAAAAGGTTCAGCACGTTTTATGGCCACACCAAGATTTTTGAGTTCTTCTAATTTTTTAATTCTAATCCCGCGCTTTCTAAGGATTATGATTTTTTGGGCTGATATCTTACCGATACCTGGAATTTTTAGGAGTTCTTCAAATGATGCTTCATTAATTTCAATTGGAAAAAGATCCATGTTATTCATTGCAAAAGAGTATTTTGGGTCTATTTCAGTTTCTATATTTCCAGCATCGTCGAATACAAGTTCATCCAGAGAAAAACCATAAGAGTTCAACAGAAAATCAGCTTGATAAAGTCGTGATGTCCTTTTAGGATGGGGGGCGATACTGTTTTCAAGAGGAGTGTCTTTTAAGGGATTAAATGCGCTGAAATAGCTTCTTTTTATTTCATATTTATCATAAAGTAACTGGGTTCTTTTAAGAATGTCTTCGTCATTTTCATCTGTTGCCCCAACAATAAATTGGGTTGTCTGTCCAGAGGGGGCAAGATCTGGGTCTTTTTTGGATAGTTTATTAATCCAGTTCATCCTTCTTAAAATGTCTATTTTGAAATTTTTAGTGCTTGTGAGCTCTTCAAACCCATCAGGAGTTGCAGATTCTATATTTATACTCACACGGTTTGCTAAGCTCATAGCTCTTTTAATAAGCTCATAAGATGTTCCAGGGAGTATTTTAAGGTGAATGTAGCCAGCATATCCATAATCTCTGAGAATTCTTGCAACATCTATTTCCTTTTCCATTGAAGATTCCATCTCTTTTGAAGCTCCAGAACTTAAAAATAAACCTTCAACATATCCCTTATTAAAATAATCTAAAAATAAATTGGAAAGTTCCATTGGTGTAAATTCATAACGTTCTAATTTGCTGCTTCTGCTGTTCATACAGTATTTACAGTCATTAGAACATTTATTGGTCATTAAAACCTTTAATAAAGGAATGCATTGCCCATTTGGAGAAGTGCTGTTATATATCCCTGGAGCTTTTCCTGATAAATAGGTTTCAATGCCAGGTTCTACGTAGTTACATAGATCATATCTTGCTGATTCGCCCAGAACTTTGAGTTTTTTAAGACAATTCATCAGATTTTATTATCTTGAATGTAATTATTAGATTTTTCGTTTCATCTGCATGCATAGTTTAGATTAAGTTATTGAGAATGGATTATTAATTCCTAAAGTATATATAATAAAAGATTACCATCTTCAAATGGTGTTAAAAATGTCGATTTTAGTTATAGGAATAATTTTATTTGTTATAATAGTTTTAATGCTTTTAATTGTTGGAATGTATAACAGTTTGATCGGATCGCGTAACAGGGTTAAAAATGCATGGTCTCAGATAGATGTTCAACTGAACAGAAGGGCCGATCTGATACCCAACCTGGTGGAAACAGTTAAAGGCTATGCTAAACACGAAAAAACTGTATTTCAAGATGTTACTGAAGCAAGAGCTAATCTTATGAATGCTAAAACGGTTCAGCAAAATGCTGAAGCAAATAATATTTTAACTGACACTTTAAAAAGTCTTTTTGCAGTAGTAGAAAATTATCCTGAATTAAAAGCAAACGAAAATTTTTTAAAGTTACAGGGTCAATTGCAGGAAACAGAGGATAAAATAGCATATTCAAGGCAATTCTATAATGACACAGTTTTGATGTATAATAACAAGATTCAAATGTTTCCAAGCAGCATAATAGCCCGACAATTTAACTTTACTGAGGCAGAATTCTTTGAAGTTGAAGAATCTGCTCGTTCAGTTCCAAAAGTTGAATTTTAGGTGTTATAATGAATAAAAGACATTGTATCGCCTTAATTTTACTATTTTTAGTTACAGTTTCTATCGTTCCAGGTGTAACTTTTGCACAGGATGATGATCGAAGTTATTCAATCCCTTATGCAAATATCGATCTTTTTGTTGAAGAAAATGGTAATCTCCATGTGAAAGAAAAACTCCATTACTCATTTTCAGGCACTTATAATGGAATTTACAGAGATATACCACTTGCAAGCGGACAAAGAATAGAAAACCTTAAAATATCGACTCAGGGAGCGTATTCAAGTTATCAGGTTAACAGAAATGGAGATATGCAATCTTTAAAGATATTTCTGTATTCTAATTCTCAAAAAACAGCTCCAATTACAGATAGGGATGTTGATGTTTTCATAGAATATGATTTTATTAACGTTATAACCATCTACAATGATATCGCCCAACTTCATTACAAATTATGGGGAGAACGGTGGGAAGTCGATGTAGATCAGCTTAACAGCAATATACATGTTAAATCAAGTAATGGAACTAAATACTGGTTAAATCCACCCTATTATACTGAAAGTTCCGGCTGGCAAGGTAATATTTTAAAAATAACCAGTGATTTTATCTATTCAGGAGACTTTTTTGAGATAAGAATGGTTATGCCCAAAGGACAATTTGCAGCAAACACCCCATTTGCACAAAAAGTAAATAGTAATGGATTAAAAGAGATAGAACAAATTCAACAAGATTATCAGGATGAATTAGCCCTGTTTTCAACTTTATATATAATATTAGGCATTTTATTATTTTTAGGTATATTTATACCTGCAATCATTTATTTAAAATTTGGAAGAGAGCCTAAAATTGATTATAATGCAGAATATGAGCGTGATTTGCCTACTGATGATTTACCTGCTGTAGTAAATGCCATATCTGGCAAAGGATTGGGTAAAAAAGTAGGTGAACCTGATATGGATGGATTCAGAGCCACAATAATGGATTTAATTAATCGTAAACATATTCTAATACAGAATATCTCTTCTGAATCAAAAGAGGAATCTATTTCATTAAAAATTAACCCTGATAAAAACCTGGATAAGCTTAAAAATTTTGAATCTGACGTTATTTACTTTTTAAGATACTTTCAAAAGGATGGGGCTATAGATCTGGACATGCTTAAACATGATTTAAAAAAGAAAAGCAATGCAAAAAGATTTAGGGACTCATACGATCTCTGGGAGAATAATTTAAAAAATAAATTTTTAGATGATGAAACCATGAATAAAATATTTCTCAAAAAAGGAGATACATACCTCAAAGCCTTCGGAATAATTGGTTTAATTATTGCAGCAATAACATTCTTTTTCACGGTCTCAGATCCACTGCCCGCATCAAGTTTAGCTTTGATTTCCTCTATTATTTTAGGAATCGTGGCTGTTATATCATTAATAATGCCCCAAAAGGTTGCAGGACAATGGACTACTTATGGTGAGGAATTTGATGCAAAATGGCATAATTTTTCCAGATATATTCAGGATTATAGTTTAATAAAAGAATATCCGCCAGAATCAGTTCAGATATGGGATAAATATCTTGTGTATGCAACCGCCCTTGGAATTGCAGATAAAGTTAAAAAAACAATGGAAATGAGTCTTCCAGATGATGAACTGGCGCGAAGTGATGTTTACATGTTCCACTACTATGGGGGATATGTAATTCTTTCATCAAGTTTAGATACTGGTATGAGCACAGCTTCAAGTGGTGACCCTGGAGGTTCTGGAGGTATTGGCGGAGTTGGTGGCGGTTCTGGTGGAGGTGGAGGAGGAGCTTTTTAAGCTCTGAACTCTACATTTATTAATCTAGAAGTTTTTTTTTATTTTAACTAAATTTTTAAATAGCATCTTAACTTACTACAGTATATGAGAATTGTCTTAGCAGGAACAGGAAGTGCGGTTGGGAAAACAACCATTTCTACAGGTATAATGAAAGCATTATCAGAGGAATACAGAGTTCAGCCATTTAAAGCTGGTCCAGACTACATAGATACATCTTACCATACTCTTGCAACTGGAAACAACTCAAGAAATCTTGATTCATTTTTCATGTCTGATGGACAGATAAGAACCTCTTTTGAGAGGGGTATAAGAACATCTAAGGCCGATTTTGGAATTATTGAAGGTGTAAGGGGTCTTTATGAAGGAATCAGCCCCATAGGGGATGTTGGAAATACAGCCTCAATAGCAAAAGCACTTGATTCTCCAGTAGTCCTTATTATAAATTCACGCAGTCTTGTTAAAAGTGCTGCAGCTATCGTAATTGGGTTTAAAACCCTTGATCCAACTATTAAGATTGAAGGTGTTATTTTAAACCAGGTAAAAAATAAAAGGCATTATCTTAAAACCAAGGAGGCCATAGAAACCCTTGCAAAAACCGATGTAATTGGGGGAATAAAAAGAGATGATGCAATTAAGGTTGAACAGAGACATCTTGGCCTTGTACCTGCAGTGGAGCGTGAAAATCTTTTGAACTACATCGAAAAGTGGGGAGAAGTAATAAAGGAAAATATAGATCTGGATGCCCTTATTGCTATTATGAAAAATGCTGAAAAACTTCCTGAAGGAAGAGAGGACACATGGCAGGTTAAAAACAATAAAAAGCTTAAAATTGGAGTGGCCATGGATGAAGTATTCAATTTTTACTACACTGAGAATTTAGAGGCTTTAAAAGCTAATAATGCCTGTATAGTTCCTTTCAGTCCTCTTAAAGATGAGGAAATTCCTGATGTTGATGGGATTTATTTTGGAGGAGGATATCCTGAAATTTTTGCTAAGGATCTTGAATATAATCATTCAATGCGTAAATCGGTTTTTAAGTTCCATGAAGAAGGAAATCCTATTTATGGAGAATGTGGAGGGCTTATGTATCTCACTAAATCAATAAATAGTAAAGAAATGTGTGGAATTTTTAACTATCAGTCGGAAATGACTAAAAATGTCCAGGGACTAAGTTACGTAATTGCTGAAACTCAAATAGACAATCCAATTACAAAAGAAGGGGAAATATTTAGGGGGCATGAATTTCATTATTCAAAGGTTTTAATAAATGGAAAACCTGAATTTGCCTTTAAAATACTTAGAGGAAAGGGAATAAAAGGCAAATCAGACGGATTGATGATAAAAAACACAGTTGCAAGCTATATGCATACTCATACTGCTGCCTGCCCCCAATTTGCTTCTAATTTTACCCGAATTGCTGGAGATTAACTTTAGGTATAAAAATTTTTATAGTGTAAGTAGATAAAGAGAGTATAATTTCTTTAATAAATTAAATCAGTGAAATCATGAAAGTTAAAAACATAGACATATTTTCACCTTACATCGTTGTCGCAGCCATAATATTATATATGGCTCTTGCATTAGTCGCTTATCAGTATCATCTAAGAGGTCTGGACTTTGTATCTACTGAAACATATTTTGTGGTCTTTTTTGGTACACTGTTCTTTGTAATAGGGATAATTACTCCAAAGGTACTTGGTAAATTTAATTTATTTAAAAGTTTCAATATACATGACAGTCTCAAAAAAGATAAAATAAAAAATAAGCTTCAAGAATCTAAGCTCAACTCTCTTTTAAATGAGAAGGTTATACTTTCAATAGTTTTAATTGGAATCTTCCTGCAGATTCTTAACATTTATTTGCTGGGGGGGATTCCACTTTTCAGTGGTTATCTGAAGGCAAAGGCAACTACAGATATATGGAGAATTTCATATATCATATTTTTGCCTGCAATTAATCTTCTAATTGCAAAGTATCATAGAAAATGGTATTTTGTCCTGTTTTTAATTGGTCTTGCACTATTTGCATCTACTGGATATAGAACCACAACAATGGCCATTTTAATCAGCATATTCATAACTGTTTATTATACAAGGGGCTTAAAATTCAAGCACTTTTTAATCTTTGCAATAATTGCGGCAGTTATTGGTATTGCAGTAGGATACATTGCGGTTAAATCAATTGAATGGCAGCAATGGACATTAAATCCAATTCAATTAGTGTTCTACAGGGCAGGATTTACGTTAATGGTCCTTGATAAAATAGTGCACATTGCCGGAGCCACCAAGGGGGCACTGCTTTATAACACGTTCAGTGCAGGCCATCCAAGGTATATTGTAGGTGAATTAGCACTTGGATACCACAAAATGATAACTCCAACCATTTTTGGCCCTGCAATGCTTGATTTTGGTTACATTGCACTTGCAATCCAGATGTTCATACTGGGATTAATCTTGAAATTAATGCATATCGCCCATAAGACAGTAAATAGTGCATATACAGCAATTTATGCTATAATTCTTGCACATACCCTAATCTGGATTGAAACAGGCCCAACAGATTCTATAGTATGGTTATTCTATTTCCTGGCAGTGGCATTCCTTTTGATATTTGTCTGGAATAATAAGATTTTATTCAAAGAGCAAAAAGCCAATTAAAAACTATTTATTTAATTTCTTTATCCATTTTACTTTTATCTTCACGATTTATAGTTAAATACCAAAGT
>DACV01000007.1:431627-712417 GCA_002494885.1 Methanobacterium sp. UBA44 | reverse complement strand
CAATGATCATCCAAGTAGAAGAAGGTGGCGGAGAAGAGGAAGAAGGCGAAGAAATTAGGCCTGTTGCTCCAGAAACAGCATTAATCGATGCTAGAGTCCGTAACATACAGACACAGATAAAGATGATTGGTGCAGATCAGAGAATGTTTGCAGGAATGTATTCTGGTAAAGTACAGGGTATTGCAATTGGATTAGCCTTTACTTTAACAATTGGAGTACTACTGCTTATATAAGGAGGTTTAATAATGGTTACATTCTCAAGCAAACCTAATATACGTGGTCTAAGAAAAACTGTTGAGCAAATTAATTGGAGTACCCAGTTGATTGGTCGTGATATGAGACTATTTTCAGGTCTTGTAGCCACCAGAATTTATGGAATGGCTATGGGTTTTATCCTGGCTTTAATTCTAATTGGCGGACCAATTGCATATAAAATAATAGTGGGGGCATGATTTAGATGGCAGAAGATTCAATACCTCAAATACTTGTCCCTTCAGAGGATTTCAACAGTGCAAATGAGAGATTAGATGATGTTGAAGAAAAAGTTGAATTCACAGCTGGTGAAATCTCTCAAAGATTAGGTCAACAAATAGGTAGGGATATAGGTATTTTATACGGTTTAATAATAGGATTATTCATCCTGTTTGTATTATACAAAGTTTTAACAATAGGAGTATTCCTACAAGCGTTAGGTATGTAATTAGGAGGTTTACGCATGTTTAGATTTGATAAAGAACAAGTAGTATTAGATGTCGCCGGAATCAAAGTTGGGGGCCAGCCTGGTGAATATCCAACTGTTCTGGCAGGAACTATATTTTATGGCGGACATAAAATTATAAGCGATGAAAAAGCCGGTGTTTTTGATAGAGACAAAGCAGAAGAATTAATTAAAATTATGGAAGAAATGTCTGATGTTACTGGAAACCCATGTATTGTCCAGACCTTTGGTGCGACTTCTGAAGCAATGGTCAAATACCTGGAATTTGTAGGAGAAGTAACAGATGCGCCATTCATGATTGACTCAACTTCAGCAGATGCTAAGGTTGCGGGTGCGAGACGTATAGATGAAATGGGATTATCAGAAAGAGCAATCTACAACTCAATTAACATGTCATCTGAAAAGGATGAACTGGATGCTGTTGCAGCAACAGATATTTCAGCATCAATTGTTTTGGGTTTTAACCCTATGGAACCTGGTGTTGCAGGTAAACTCAGCATTTGGGAAGACGGTGGAAGCGCACTTGATGAAGGGCTACTTGCAATGTCTGAAAAGTGTGGAATTACCAAACCATTCATGGACGTAGCTATTACTCCATTAGGTCAGGGCGCAGGACCAGCTCTAAGAACATCCTTTGCAGTTAAAAGCAAATGGGGATACCCTGTAGGTAGTGGTATCCACAACGTGCCTTCTGCATGGGACTGGCTTAGAACATACAAAAAACCTGTAGATAAAGGTGGACTGGGACATGCAGAAGCATGGCCTGTTTGTGACGTAGGTTCAAACCTGATCCAGCAATCTGTAGGTGGAGACTTTGTACTCTTTGGTCCTATTGAAAACTCAAGAATGGCTTTCCCTGCATGTGGTATGGCTGACATATTCATGGCAGAAGCAGCAAAGGATATAGGAACAGAACCAGTTGAAGAACACCCAATATTCAAACTGCTCTAATTAGGCGATTCGCCTAAATTTCTTTATTTTTTTTTGATTTAGAAGTATTTAATAATTAAAATTTAATTTTACATCCAGATCTTTGCAAACATTTAAATGCCATGATATGGGAAATATACTTCCGGCGTAATATGATTCAGTTGATAGGATTTTATTAGGAATCTAAATATTCTCCTTATTAATGGTCATAAAGGCAGCAGATTTATTTGTTGATAATATCATAGAAATTAGCAAGGCACTGGAATCTCTCAAATAATACTGGGAGTAACTGCATCTGCAATAAGAACATCACTTCCTGAATTCAGCTCAGTAATGATGGCCACTTTAATTGGAAGCAGTGTTGGTGTGGGTGTAGTAATATGCTCAAATTATGGAACATTAAGGAATACTGGTATTTTGGCCTTTTTAATGGGTATAATTCAAACCAATCGCCGGAAAATAAAGTGTAATGGTGTAATAATGCTTTAAACAGCATTGATATTGAGCTTTATGCTTTTTGTAAATGAAATTACAAGAATAGTGGGAATTATTTTAATAGCAGCATATGTTGCGTATATGTGGATATTAATTAAAGCCCAAAAGGAAAATTCGAAAAATAATCCTGAAAAAGCAATGAAAAAAATCTATCAACCGTAAAAATATATTTCTTTTAATAATAGGACTTATAGGTTTAATAGCTGGATGCATGTGCTCGTGTACAGTGGAGCTGGACTTGCAGAAGTTGCAGAAATACCAGGTGTTAGTTTGACTGTTCGTACTGGGGATAAGTACAAGTGCACCTGAAATTTGTAGTAACCCTAACTTCAGCGATGAAAAAATTGTATAACATTTCATTTTGGGCTGTGCTGGGCAGTATTGTATTTATAGTGAAGAACCTGAGTAATTAAACTTTTCTTAAAAAAAATAACCTGTTTAAAAGAGTTATAAGACTTCAACCATAATCCATTAATGAATAAAATAAAATCAAAGTATAAAAAATTAAGTATCTAACTATAATATAATGATAGGAATAGGATTCCGGATCTTTTTGTAAAAATATTCCTATAACCTCTTTTACATTTGATACACCAGTCATGATTTTTGTAACATAGCTTTTAATTGTTTTTACATGGTGGAAAATGAAACTTACAGGATATGCGGGATTAACTCTTGTGGTTATCTACCTGTGTTATATTGTGATAAGGATATATATTTCTATATAAGTCTTAAATTGGGAAATATAATTTAATTAATTATTTTTTGGCTAATCAGTTGCTTCAAATAGAAATATAACAAGATTTAAATCGAACAATTTATATTTAATTCTAACAATAAATCATTAATAGTTCTTAATTCTGGAGGGAAATCATTGTCGTTTTTAGGAAAGATATTCAGTAGAGGTCCAAAACCGGTTATAGCAAAAAGCAGGTATATTACAATCGAAGAAGCTAAAATGGCATCTTTTACAAAGAAAAGGGTCGGACAAGGATATGGGCAAAATCTTCGACCTGATGTTTATTATATAGTCGCATCTGTCGAACTTGGAAATACAACCACCAAATGTATATTAACAGCTACAAATTTAAACACCAGCAGAACATATCTTCTGGACAAAACAGTTAAAATGACCAGGGACATCAGACCTCCAAAGAAAGGTGAAAAGGTTTTTGGTGAAACTGTATGGGAAGTAGAGCTTACAAAAGAATCTGTTGCTGAAATGGTTAGAGATACCATTTTAGAATCAGTAAAACGTTCAAAAATAGATATAGAAAAAGACCTTGATTTTGTGGTGCGTTCTACAGGGGTTACTGCAGGATTTGGAACTCCTGAAGAAGTAGGGCACCTTATAATAGCTCTTGCAGATGGATGCCTTGATGCAGGAATTCCACCAAGGAAGATGGCACCTGCATTGTCTATAGATAGTTTTCCTAAAAGATTAAGAGATTTTACACTTATAGATAAGGTTATGTTCGATGGGGCAGTTGTTAGTGTAATTCCTCCAACTGGAAGAGCAGTTGTTGCAAATGAAATGGAAGGAGAGCTTGTAACTGCAGGCATAAAAGTAGGTGCTAAATGGACTGACGTTGATTACAGGAATCCATGTGTTTCCATAGACTTCGGTACAACCCTTGCTGGAAGAATTACAAATAGTCAGGAGCCATATGCAAGAACAATAGGTAATTTCTGTGGCCTTGCAGGTGGTGTATCAGATGCGATAATTAGAGGTACTGAAAAAGTGGATAAACGTGGAGGAGCAGCTTTAGATCTGTACACTCGAGACATTTTAAAGAAAGCAGACTGGAAGAAAGCAGAAGAATATGCATTGCGCGCCCACGAACATTTAGATATAGGAAAAGTTCCAGAAGGCAGGAAAAGATTTGGAACGGTACCTGTAGATCCAAAAGCAGCATATGAAGCTGGAACAACAATTATTGGATGTGATGTAGGGAAAAATGGAGATAAAATCCCTAAATTGGCAGAACTTGGTCATGAAATTTATACTGAAAGTGATATTCACACTTTATTTGCCACACTTGATCATGTAAGTGCAATGATTGTAAAACGACTTCTTGATGAAGCGTTTGCTGAAGGAGTTATTGATGAAGGTTCTGCATTGGGTGTAACTGGT
Source organism: Methanobacterium sp. UBA44 (assembly GCA_002494885.1). GTDB lineage: Archaea > Methanobacteriota > Methanobacteria > Methanobacteriales > Methanobacteriaceae > Methanobacterium_D. The sequence goes on along the minus strand of DACV01000007.1, from coordinate 708,140 downwards.
AGGGCAGGAATAACTGGAAGAAAACCTGAACTTATCATGAAATATACAAAAGATCGTTTTAAAGACGTATTATTTGTATCTGATGCCCTTGCAATGGGTGCAGCTGTAATGGCTCGTTGTATGAATTCTATTGGAACACCACATATTCCAATTGGTGGTAGACAGGGTGGTCCATGTATACTTGGGCAGAGAAGAAAGATCCAGAGACAGAAAGGGATGCAATAGTATTATGTATTCCTTTAATCAATTTTTGTTTAGTCAGTATTAATTTATATCTAAAATTGCTTTATTTTTGAATTTAACAGTTATTCAAGCAACAGTATACCAAATGCACCCCTATAAAGAAGAATTAAAATTATAAATATTGAAAGTAGGGATGTCCATAATATTACAGCCATATTAGTCATTCTTTTTGTTTTATTAGTCTTTTCAGAGTCTATTGGGCGAATTTTCTGAAATTTAAAGGTTAAAATACCTGCTAAATTAACACACAAGGTTTATGAAAAAAAGTAGAAATGCACCCAGAGTCAGTGAAAACTCTCCAGAGCCGAATAATAATCCACATATTACTAGTGGGGGAGTAATGCTACAGCCGCCATCACTCCAATTAGAGTAGTGCTGAAACCAACAGTAAAAGCTAATGCGCTAGCAATACCCGAAGCAAATGCAAGAGTTATACTTCCAAGATTAATTCTTGCTCTTAAAGCAATTTCTGGGTTGTTGGATCAACTGTGAAAATTAATTCAATACATATGGATAATATAAATGCTATTAGAAAACCTATGTAATTACTTTTAATGGAATCTATGGCTAATTTTGTATCTCCTCGGACTGTAGCTAACGATAAAGCCAGGTTAGGGCCTAAAAATGAGGCTATAACTATAGCTCCAATTATAACAGCCACGTTAGTGTTTAATACCCCAATTTCAGCAAATTACGGATAAAATTACCATTAAAGTGAATATATTAGATAATTTAGCTATATCGAATATATTTGCATATATTTCATGACGGATGAGTCTGTTTATAAGTTCACGTGGGTCCAGACGGTCTGTTAAATCTTCAAGTGTTGTATCTTCTTCAGTAGCTTTATATTTTTTCAATGCTTTTTAATAGGTTCAGGTCTGGAGTTGAGCTTTGAATTATTGCAACTTTAGGTTTATTAATACCTGCATTTTGTGTCAGTTCATACAATTGAATGAAGTTCTGGGGCTTCTGAAACTTTTTTTGCTCCATACATTTTAAGCACAATTTTATCAGAATAGAAATATGAACCGAAATTCATAGCAATTGACAGTACAAAACCAATTAATATTCCTCCTAAAAAGCCTATTTTAAAGAAGGATCCTATTAAACCAAATACGCCCATTAATAGGAGTGTTAATATGGTAAATAAGAGTAATGTTTTAATGTTTTCAAACATTTGGTTATCACCACTGTTTTAAATTTGTATTATTTTTCTTTAATTTTTTGCTATTATTCAATTTTAGCAAAGAATATTAGAGGATCTAAATACATATAAACTTCGTGCTAATATATTCATCTTAAAATTTTAAGGAAGTTTCAAAATGGTCACAGCTTTGGTAATGGCAGGGGGGAAAGGCAGTAGAATGAATTTTAAGGATGAAAAGCCCCTTATAAAAATAAATAACAAACCAATGATTCAGTATGTTATTGATGCACTTCTTCATTCAAAAAAAGTAAATAATATAATCACCGCCACCAGTAAAAACACCCCAAAAACAGATGATTTTTTAAAAAAACAAAATATGAAAACATTGATGACCCCAGGTAAAGATTATGTAAATGATCTTGGTTTTATACTTTCAAGTTTCGACCCAGATGATACTATACTTACAATTACAGCTGATTTACCTCTTATAACAGATAATATAATTGATTTAGTAATTAATGAATATGAAAAATCTCCAAAACCAGCAATGAGCGTTTTAATTCCAGTGGAGTTTTTTAAAAAATATGGTCTAAAACCCACTTCAACATTTGATAATTTCGTACCTTCGGGATTAAATATATTAAGGGGTACTAACAAGACACAAAATGAGGAAGTTTTAATATTAGAAAAAATAGAACTTGCCGTAAACATTAATACGTGTAAAGACATAAATCTTTTAAAGAAGCTAATGGGTGATGGTGATGACTGAAGAGAGGAAACTTATTAAAGGGGAAGAAAAAGTCTGGAGCGAAATTAAAGGCTATCAGGTTGCAACAAACAATGCAAGAATATTGGGGGAATTAGAAGAACTCATAATAAATGGTAAAACAGGCAAAATCACCGATGTTGTCATTAAAGTTGAAAAAGGCAGGAATATCAACGTTAAAGGCGCAAAGAAAAAAGGAGATCATCTTTTAGTTCCATTTGGAAAAGTTGAAAAAGTTGGTGAATTTATAATAATTTCAGAATCATAACTGAATTCATTATATATTCAACTATCTTATTTTAATAAATAATCAAGTTTTTAGGGCCCTTCATAGAAAGGATGTTTAAAATTATCTTTTTCATTTATTACTTCATCTATTGAAGGTTCTCTTGTAAATGCTCTTTTTAAAGCTAATTTAGCAGCTTCATAGTTATATCTATAAATTTTGTCCTTATCACTAGCATCAGGATGCACAAAGACACTACAAACGATACAGAGATCCTCAGCTTTTTCTTCTGGAATTGTCTCTTCATAGACAGAATCTACGACAGCCATGGCCACAGCTTTTTGTGCAGGCCCAAAAATTTTTACAGCATCACTCATTCCTTTTATTGTAACTTTTGGCACAATCATTGTCACTGGTTTGGCTATAAAATTAGGGGCAATGATTGCATAAAGTGGAGTATGTTTCTCCATTTGAATAGCAAGAGCATTTGCAAATGATTGCCCAACGGGGCCTTCTTTATCTCCTATTATTAAATCTATATGCGCAGATTCATTTCCTTCTCCAACACGTGCTTCACCATTTAAATACATAATATTACCTCAACTAATTAATATGTACTTAACATTGGTTAATATTTTAGGACAATATTTACTAATAAAAATCAATTGAATTAAAAAGAAATAAAATCATTGATAATACTCAATGATTACATACCTTTAAGGCTCATATCAAGCATTCTTTTAGTTTCGTCAGCAAGTTCCTGTGGTAAACCAGTTATATCCATGCTTAAGAACCCTCTTACAATCATTGAAGCTGCTTCTTCTTCTGTAAGGCCCCTTGATGTCAAGTATTGAACTTCCTCTTCAGCTATTTTGCCGACTGCGGCTTCATGAGACATTTCAAGCTCAGTTGCACTTCCTTCAAGCTCAGGAACTGCATACATCATTGAATCATCAGATAAAACTAATCCATGACATTCTAAATGTCCTTTGACGTTCTGTGTTCTGCCTGCAAGATGTCCTCGAGCATAAATCTGTGATTGATCCTGGGTAACAGCTCTTGAAATCATTTCTGTACTTGATCCTTCTCCTTCCAGTATAACTCTGGATCCCATATCTAAAACAGAATCTTTTTGACCCCCAAGAATGGATTGGAACAACACTTTTGAATTTTTTCCAGAACAGTAAGCTGTAGGGTATGATTGAATGCTTCTAACAGGACTTGTGAGAATATAATTACTTATATATGTTGAATCGTCTCCAACCATAACACCGGTTCTTGGACGAACATCCACCTGCTCAGCCCAGTTGTGAACCATGGTAAAAGTAATTTTAGATCCAGGTTTAAGGTAAAATTCAGAAACCCCTACGTGAAGCGCTGAACTTACATCTTCACCAGTTGCACAACCTGTAATAATGTGTATTTCTGAATTTTCTTCTGCAATGATAATATTATGTGCAGTCTGCATTACTTTTTCATCACCAATAAACATACAGGCCTGTAATGGGAATACTTCTTTTGAACCAGGTAACGATCTAATGAAGTAACCGCTACTACCTTCTTCAGATTCTCTAATTGCGGTTTGCGCAGTATATTTATCTGTATCTGGTGCTACAGCTTTCCACATATAATCTTTAATCCAGCCATACTTGTCAAGTGCTACATTCATCCCCATTATTTCAACTGATTCAGAAAAACTTGTACTTACCACTCCGCTCTGATCTACCTGAATGAAGCTTCCAGACCGTTCCTTTTCGCCTGGATCTACGCCTACTTTAAGTAATGTGTCCTGAACTTTTTTTGGAACTTCATTAGCTCTGTTAACCCTTTCATGTTCACCCGCTTCTTCTTTAATGAATTTTTCAAGATCTATGTCTTCTCCATAAAGAGCTTTCTTTTCTTGGGCTTTTCTGGCCTTCTCTAATGCACTTTGCAACATTCAACACATCCCTTAAATCCTTCTTTTCTTATATCTTCCATTATTTCTGCAGGATTACCTGAACAGGCTATTTTACCATCCATCAGTACATTTGCTGTATCTGCATTTACGAAATTTAAAATATAGCCTAAATGAGTTATTAAAAGGCCAGATTTTTCTCTCATACCTGGTTTTTTATTTTTATCCAGCAGTACATTGATTTCTTCTGCAAGCAATTCTACATTTTCAATATCCACGCCTGAATCAGGTTCATCAAACATAATAAAGTCTGGCTTCTGTGCACGAAGTTGTAGAATTTCAGAACGTTTTACTTCTCCTCCTGAAAATCCTAGATTTACATCTCTTTCCAGGAATCTTTCATCGAATTTAAGTTTCCTGACTAGATCCATCATTTCAGGACTTAATTTTTCATCCTCTGGAATTCCACCAATACTTTCCATTTGGAGGATGCTTTTTAATTTTACCCCACGGATTGCGGGTGGATTTTGAAAACTAACTCCAATACCAGCTTTCACACGATCTGTAGTTGTATAGTTGGTTATATCTTCACCCTTAAAGATTATTTCTCCTTTTGTTACTTTGTATTTTGGAAATCCAAGTATTGCATTAAAAAGAGTGCTTTTACCAGACCCATTGGGACCTAAAAGTACGTGGGTTTCTCCTTTGCCTATATTCAAATTTATATTGCTTAAAATTTCTCTTCCATTTACTTCAACAGCCAGATCATTTATTTCAAGTAGCAGTTTTACCACCACCATTTTTAATATAAATTTAATTTTTCTTTTTTCTTAAATTCATGTTTTTGTTATTTATTTTATTTATAATACTTCATATATTTAACAATTGTTAAAATATTAAAAATTAGATAGTTAAGGATTTTAAATTATTTTTTATAATGCAAAAAATTAGATTCATAAATGAAGTCCAATGATATATTCTGGTGTTTTATGGGCTTAAAATAACTTTAAAAAGATTTAAATGATTTTATATTTTAAATAAATGGCTAAAACGGCGCATTTAGAAGGGTAAAAATAGGTTTATTATATATAAACTTTTCGAATTAGATTTATAAATAACCTTTATATTAATTGGTTTTAAATTATAATAAGTGTACATAGTACACAATATTGTACATTAATATAGTACATGGAAAACGCAAGGAGGAAACTCTAATGGCTGAGGATGATATAAAAATCGTTATGTTTTGTTGTAACTGGTGTTCCTACGGTGGAGCAGACACAGCAGGTACTGCAAGGATGCAATATCCTCCGAACATACGTGTAATAAGAGTAATGTGTTCAGGACGTATAGAACCACAATTTGTTCTAAAGGCATTCAAAGAAGGAGCTGACGGCGTCATTGTTGCAGGATGTCACCACGGGGACTGCCACTACGATGCAGGAAACTACAAATTAGACAGAAGAATGAGATTGATTTACAAACTTGTAGAAGATCTTGGAATAGGAAGAGAAAGAGTATACCACGACTGGATCTCCGCATCAGAAGGAGAAAAATTTGCAGAAACAGTCAAAATGATGGTAGATCGTATTAAAAATCTCGGACCATCACCACTCAAAGCACAATTAGCAGAAGTCGAAGAAGCGGAGGCATAAAAATGGCAGAAGAAGGTCAAAAAGCCAAAATATTAACAACATGGCTCTCAGGATGTTCAGGTTGTCACTTATCCATTGCAGATATACACGAAGCACTTATTGATGTAATGGAACTTGCAGACTTTGAACACAGCCCTGTTTTAATGGACGTTAAATACGATGAAATTCCGGAAGTAGACGTTGCTATCGTCGAAGGTGGAATCAGAAACGATGAAAACCATGAAATGGCAGAGAAAATCAGAGAAAAAGCCGGTTTAGTCATTGCATATGGTACATGTGCAGTATATGGTGGTATCCCTGGACTTGGAAACTTATGTGCCAACGAGGAACTCTTACAGGAAGCATATATAAACTGCCCAAGTAACGTAAACCCTGAAGGTATTATTCCAAATGAAGAAGTACCAACCTTTGAAAGTAGGGTAAGACCCCTTGGAGAAGTTATAGATGTAGATTTAAACATACCTGGATGTCCGCCAAGATCAGATGTTGTAGCAGAAGCTATTTTAGCATTACTTACAGGGAAACCAATTGAATTACCAACAACAAACCTCTGTGAAGTTTGTCCAAGAGAAAAGCCGCCAGAAGGAATGGCTATGGACGAAATAAAAAGACAATTTGAATTAGGAAAACCAGAAGAAGATATATGTTTAGTAACTCAGGGACTGGTATGTATGGGTCCAGCAACAATGTCACTCTGTGGAGCAGAGTGCCCAAGCATAGCCGTGCCATGTAGAGGATGTTACGGACCAACCTCTAAAGTTGAAGATCAGGGAGCAAAAATGATAAGTGCGATTGGATCTGACTTTGGAGTTGAACATGATAAGACTGTTGATCCAGAAACAGTTGCTGAACAACTGGATGATGTAGTCGGTACTTTCTACACATTTACACTTCCGGCTTCATTAGTACCTATGAAATTAAGAAAAGGCGAAAGAGGAGAAGCAGCTAAAGCTGGCAAATAATTCCTAAAAGATAAATAGGAGGATTATTATGGTAAAATTAACACTTGAACCTGTAACAAGAATTGAAGGTCACGCAAAAATTACAGTAAGGCTTGACGATGCAGGAAACGTTGAAGAAACCAGACTTCACGTTATGGAATTCCGTGGATTTGAAAAATTCTTGCAGGGAAGACAAATTGAGGATGTACCAAGGATTGTACCAAGAATCTGTGGTATATGTGATGTACAGCACCACCTTGCAGCTACAAAAGCTGTTGATGGCGTATTTGGATTTGGTAGGAACGATATCCTTCCAACTGCTTATAAAATGAGAGAAATTATGAACTGGGGTTCATACATGCACTCACATGCACTCCACTTCTATTTCCTCGCTGCACCTGACTTTATTGCAGGTAAAGACAGAAAAACAAGAAACGTATTCCAGATTATTAAAGATGCACCAGAATTAGCTTTACAGGCCATAGAGCTGAGGAAAAACGCTCTCAGTATTGTTACAGCTATTGGTGGAAGACCAATTCACCCGACATCAAACTTACCTGGTGGAATCACCACAGAACTTGATGATGAAACACAAAAAGATCTACTTGCAAAAGCTCAAAGAAACATCGAATTAGCTGATGCTACACTCCAGACTGCAATTCCAATCTTTGAAGAAAACCTGGATCTTGTAAAGGAACTTGGTTACGTTAAAACATACCATACCGGTCTTGTTAATGATGGTGTATGGGACGTATATAATGGTACCGTAAGGATGAAAGACCCTGAAGGTAATCATTATGCAGAATTTGAGCCAGAAAATTATCTTGACTACATAGCAGAAAAAACAAAACCATACTCTTACTTAAAATTCCCTTACATAAAAGATATAGGTTATCCAGAAGGTATTTACAGAGTTGCACCTCTTTCAAGGATAAATGTAATTGACAAAATGCCAGATGTTGCACCTAAAGCTCAGGATTACCTCAACGAATTTAGAAATACATTTGGTTATGCACATGAACCACTTCTATTCCACTGGGCAAGACTTATAGAACTTATGGCATGTGCCGAAAGTGCTGCCGATGCTTTAGAACAGGATTTATCCGGTCAAAAATGGCCAGATGCAATGGATAAAGTAGCTGGTGAAGGTGTAGGTATTGTAGAAGCACCAAGAGGAACATTAACTCACCACTACGCTACAGATGAGAACGGACTTGTCACTAAAGCAAATATAGTTGTTTCAACAATCCAGAACAACCCATCCATGGAAATGGGTATTCAAAAAGTAGCAAAAGACTACATAAAACCTGGTGTAGAAGTAGATGACAGTATTTTCAACCTAATGGAGATGGTAATAAGAGCATACGATCCATGTCTATCCTGTGCAACTCATTCAATTGATAGTCAAATGAAACTTGCTTCTCTTGAAGTATACGACAGCCAAGGAAATCTGATAAACAAAGTTTAAATGTGGAAAAGATAATAGTAGTTAACAAAGACATTCAGTAATTTAACAAAGACATTAAGGTGAGGAAAAAAAAATGATAGTAGTTAATAAAGAAGGCTGCATTAGATGCGGAGCTTGCGAAGGCACATGTCCGACAGCAGCGATTGCAGTATCACCTGAGGATGTTATTTACTGCGATTTATGTGCTGGTGAACCAAAATGTGTGGCAACTTGTCCAACCGGTGCATTAAAAGCAGAAGAAATGACATTGGACGAATCAGGCACTACACAGACTCGCATAGTGTTCAATCCTTCATTATGTGATGAGTGTGGGGACTGCGTAGAGGTTTGTCCTCCAGACGTCTTAAAACTGGAAGAAGGAAAAGTGCAAACTGTGCCATTACAGGGATTCTGTGTAATGTGTCAGAAGTGCGTAGATGTATGCCCAGTCGACGTTATAGGTATAGAAGGTGTTAAAGAGCCTAAAATAATTGAAAAGGACATTACAGGCCCTATAGCCATTATAGATTGTACTGGTTGTGGAATGTGTGTGGAAGAATGTCCAGTAGATGCTATTACACTTTCTGAATATGGTGAACCAATTGAAATCGATGAAGAAGCATGTATAAAGTGCGGAGTATGTTCGCAAACATGTCCATGGAACGCAGTATACATATCTGGCAAAGAACCAGTTAAAAGATCAAAAGACATCATTGCATTCAATCTCGATGAAGATACCTGTATTGGATGTAATGTTTGTGTTGAAGCATGTCCTGGAGACTTTATTAAGTCTAAGGCAGCAGATCTTTCTGTGGAACTTCCAGATGTCTGTGCAGCATGCGGACTTTGTGTAAACATGTGTCCTGTTGAAGCCATAAACCTTGAAGTCGAACTTGGACCTGCAACACCAGCAGCTGAAATTGGACTTGTCCGAGACGAAGAAGTCTGTATCCTGGACGGCGGATGTGCTACAGTATGCCCTACTGAAGCCATAAAAGTTGTACCTGGTGAGTCATACTCAATGTGTACAAGATGTGGAGCATGTGCTTCAATTTGTCCTACAGGCGCACTAAGAGTAACAGAGATCGACAAAGAGATCAACGGCGAAATCGTAAAAAGAGACAGAATAGAATTCAGCCCAGCATTATGTGATGAATGTGGGGACTGTATTGAAGTATGTCCATATGATATGCTGACACTTGAAGAAGGTGCAAAAGTACCAATCAAAGGATACTGTGTACTCTGCGACAAGTGTATTGAGTTCTGTCCAAACGATGCATTATCTCTAAAATAAATTAATTTTTAAGGTGGATTTTCCACCAAACGCTCGAAAATTCTCTCAGAATTTTCGGCGCCCTAGGAAACGTTGTTTTCTGGGCCCCAAACACTGTCAAAATTTTCAATTTTGGCGCATCGAAAATCATAGATTTTCGAATGCTTTGTGTTTGAGGGATCTTTTATTTTTTTTAACTATTGAACTTTAAATAAATTATTTTCTATAAATTTTAATATCTGGAAATATTTATTTAAAAAAAAACTATTCTTAATAAGTTAATATTGTAATAAAGGTTATTAACGTTCTTTTTTAAAATGTGACTTTTATTAAATTAATACACTTGAAATGTAGGTCTCATAAGACTGATTGCTATATTACAAAATATCAAATTAAATTTTTTGTGAAAAAAAATGATATTATGAATATAAATAATATTGAAAATGTGAATAATTGTAAATATTTCTTTTAAATTAGAATAAACTATTAAATCTATTATAATTTACTATTAGCTAAAATAAATTAAATGGAATCTTATTAATTCAGTTTAATATAAATTCCATGCTTATCCAGATCAATCTCAACTATTGTACCATTCAGTTCTTTTCGTTGACCTAATATGTCTATTAGTTCTATATTATTGCCATTAATTTTAATGGATAAAACATCTTCCATAATCATGTCGCCATCTGTTGAATAAACTGTTGATTCGCACATTTTATCGCCTCTACTTTTAATAATATTTAGGTTTCTTCATAAACAAATTTACCTTTATTTTCAAACACTTCTCCTTCGTCCATAACAATATTTCCCCTCACAATCGTCATAACAGGCATTCCTTTAACATTAAAACCTTCAAATGGGGAGTATTTGGCCTTAGTCTTAAAATCATCAGGATTAATGACGTATTCTTTTTTTATATCTATAATTACAAAGTCTGCATCCATTCCCTCAGCTATTCTTCCTTTGTTTTTGAGATTGAATATTCTAGCAGGATTTTCACATAAAAGTCGTTTTATATCTCCAAAACTCATTTTGTCTTTATTTATTTCATTTAAAAGCATAGGAAGAGTTGTTTCGAGACTTGGGATTCCAGGCGGTGCTTCCCATACATTTTTCTCCTTTTCTTCTAACGTATGGGGTGCATGGTCAGTTCCAATAACATCTATGCTTTTTAGATGGGAAATATCCAGTTTATTCTCATTATCTCTAAGAGGAGGATTTGTTTTTACAAAATTACCGTATTTATCAAGATAGGAATCATCCAGAAACATGTGATGTGGAGTAATTTCAGATGTTATTTGATCTCCTTTATTTTTAACAATATCTATCAATTCAATGGAATTTTTTGTACTTACGTGGCATATATGGATTTTTTGATTATAAAATCTGGAAAGAGCAATTGCCGCAGATAATGCAACAACTTCTGAAATTGGGGGACGTGCCTTAGCATATATTATGGGATTTAAATTTGATCCGCTTTTTTCATGTTCAGTGCAGTAATTAGTGATATTTTTATCCTCTGCATGAACGGAAATAGTATATTTTTGAGATAATTTCGAAATTTCTTCAAAAACTTCCATTAAAAAGCTGTTATCAACAAGATCCATAAAAATTTTGAAAGATGCAGGCTTTAGCTTTGCAATTGGCCTTATCTGATCTAAATCATTAACACCAGCATGAAGTGCAAAATCTACGATGCTCTTTTTTCCAGCAATCTTAATTTTTTCTAAGAATGCTTTTTTTGTCACAGTTGGAGGTATTGTATTGGGCATGTCCATTACTGTGGTGAATCCACCATTTGCGGCCGCATGACTTCCAGTTTTAAAATCTTCTTTGTAAGTAAGCCCTGGGTCCCTGAAATGAACATGTGAATCAATTAAACCAGGTAAAACTGGCTTTCCTTTAATATCAATTACTTTTTCACTTTTTGGGGGTATTTTAGTTATGGAAACTATTTTCCCGTTATCAATTCCTATGGAACATCCATCCTTTTCAGGAACAAGATTGCAGTTTTTTAAGCATAAATCAATCAATTTAACACCTTTTTAAAATAAGATGAAACCATTTATTTAAATATTTATTTAATATCTATTAGATTTTATGATCCGAAAAGAAGTTACTCTTTAAGTTTCATAGATTAAATCTTCCCTTTATTCTTCTGTACCGCTCTACCATGTCTTCAATTTGCTCTTTTATGTTTCTTTCAGGACTGTATGGTAATATGCCTCCATAAAGGGAAATTTCTTCTCTTTCTAATCCTCTGATATTTTCATAAGCCACATCCTTCCAGAGATCCAGCCATCCTCCTTCTGGCCGTGAAAATCCTGTTAAATCCATTCCTAGATGTTCGCCCCAGATTACTTCCTTGAATCTTTTTAAAGTTTCTTTTGCAGGCTGGTCGAAATCAGAAAATATGGCATTCATTTCCATATTACGGTAATTTATGGAGCTATCAGGGGTTCCAAACTCTTCTGCAGCACTGAGGGATGATCCATCTAAATTGGAAGTGCCTAATGTGGCCCAGACATCATCAACTATGGCTAGCTTACTGTGGATATAACAGTGCCTTAATTTATTCTTTCCACTTTTAAAATCACCAGACCATTTGGCGAATACTCCAATATTTGGATGTTCAATTAAGAGCTTTTTAAGGTCTAATCCTATTAATCCAAAGCCGTAATGCTGCCAGTTTCTGTAGGTTGGAACATCTGGAATCTCATTAATTAGCATTATTAACTGTAAATCTGGATTTGTTTCAAGCGCCTGTTTTAAAGCGTTGATAATATATTTATTGGTGAAATACTGATTTTCAAGGTAAATATAATCTTTTGCATTGGTAATTGCACGGCGATATGCTTCCAGAACTCCCTTTTCTCCTTTTTTACTGATCGTATTGGGGGTAATTGACCTTACAATCTGTATAGGTTCATTATATGATTTTAAAGGGTTTAATTCGGTAGAAACTTGATTTACAATATTTAATGGCGAATTATCACTATTTAAAGTAATTTCTTTTAAAATTTTATCTTTTCCATCGAAGTTTTCATCTGAAAGATAATTCCAGAGCTCTACAAAGAATTCCTCGAGGTGTAAGATTACATTTCCCTTTAAATATATGGAAAGATCGTGAACAGGGCCCTCATTTTTGTTTAAACGGCGTTTTTCGTTGATAAAATGTTTATTAGTATCCCAATAGGCTTGATTAAATGGCGATCCAATAATAAATCCTTCTTTACCATCAACAACCATCACTTTAGCATGCATTGCATAGGGTCCCTTTGCCCAGAATCTTCTTACATCAACTTCCGTATCCTTGAAATAGTCATTTATTTCATCAAAACTATCTGGAACGATGGTATTTTCATTGATTATGATTTTTACATCTGCACCTCTGTTTTGAGCTTTTAAGAGCTTTGATACTAGAACTTCATCACTTTCATACTCATCAGACCCATCATACAATGAGAAAAACTTTGGAACAAAATCAGGATAAAATTCGTACTGAGTCAAATAAATATAAGATTTGGCATTCTCTATTACTTCATCAATCTTTTTCATTACATCTTCATTATCTATAAGGATTTCATAGCTGTTATTATATGAAATACGAGAAGGGTAATTATTTTCTAATGTAATAAACCATCCATCTATCCAGGCATGATTAATAACAATATCATCAATGGTTTTTATTGTATCAGTTACATCTTTATAAATCTCGGTTTCTTTAATATCGAAAACACCAAGTTTATCTTGAACAACAACTTTAATATCAGGGTCTTTATCCATAATTTCCCTGTATTTGTTCGGCGGATAAATGATATAGTAATATCCATCTTCATCTGTAACTGCGTTCCCCAGAAAATCGTCGTGTATTGAAAATAAAGCTCCAGAAGCTTTTTGGAATTGTTTAATGGGCATCTTTAATGGAGAATCTTTTTTTATTAATGTTTTAACTGATTGAAGCTTGGATTCAACCAGATCTAAAGCGTTTAATTTAATCTTTCCAAAATCAATATCTTCGGCCATAACCCTTATTCCATGTACTGGATTTCCTTTTTCATCAATAACCCTACCTTTAATACCAATATTACCTTTATTTATTTCTATATCTCCAAAATCAAATGTATTTTCAATATTTTCTTTGGATAGGGACATTATTACTTCATCTCCAATTAAAATATCAAGCTTAATACTTATTTTATCCTCATTAGATGTTGGTTTAATTTTTTGGGAATAATCAATTTCAAATTCGCCTTTTATATTGGTTTTTGATTTTCCTAAATCATCATTTCCTGAAAAAAACCCAGTCTTTCTATTTAATAATTTAACATCAAGATTAGGAATGGGCTTTTTATTTTTATCTATTAAACGCCCAGATGATTTGTATTTCATTAATACCGCCTAATTATCCATTAAATTTGATTTAGAATTTAATATACTTATGAATTTTAATTAGCATCCTAATGCTTGATTTTTAGGTCTTTATAGGTTGTCGAATATGTTTTATTTTTATGAATCCGGTTATTATCGTCTTTATCAACACTTCCAGAGGCTATCATAATAAGAGCTAAAAATAAAACTATAATAACGTATTTTTTCATAAAGATACCCTAAATATTATATTGAACCTACTTATTTAAATTAATTTCATATTTTGGTTAATGATAACCCTTAAAAATGAAAATATTCAAAATCTCCGAAAAGGATTTATTTTAAAGCTTAGATAAAAATGTTCATGCCTTCAAAAGAAAAATTTGTTAAAAGTTTCATTTCAAGGGATAGGAAGCTTTTAATGGAAGATGCCGATAAAGATCCTGTTTACGAAAAAAGTGAAGGTAAAAGAAAAATAATTGCAGATTTTACAGAGTATTCACCGCTGCATATTGGCCACAGACACTGTTTAAGGGAGGCCAAGAAAGAGGTGCCTGATGGAATCTTTGTTGCAGTAGTCCCAGGGCCATTTGAACGCAGCGGAAGAGGACTCCCTTATATCATGACTCGCCAGGCAAGGGCTGATGCTGCAGTTGCTGTTGGAGCAGATATAGTTGTAGAAGGACCCCCAATGGGTATAATGGGTTCTGGACAGTATTCTCTATGTCTTGCAAAGATTTTTAAGGCATTGGATGCAGACTATATTCCTAGGGGTTATAAGCCACTGGAAGGTTTTAATGAAATACTCCGCAGAATATCCAATGGGAAAGGAGTAGCTCCAAAACCCTATAAAATTATTGATATGGATACAAAAGAAGTTTTAATGAAAGGAAAACTTCATGAAGATAACTATGTTATTGTATCTCTTTCCAGATCCCTGACAAAGATCAATTTTGATTTCAAAGGTAAATTTATCTTCGTAAAACGTATTGAGGGTGTAAGCGGCACTATAATTAGAGAAGCTGTTTTGAATCAGGATTTAAAGTCTGCTGAAGAAATGCTGCCTCCACAGACCATCAAAGTTTTAAAGAAAGAAATGGATGCTGATAAAGCTCCTCTTCATAATGTACGGGACGAAGAAGGGATAATTGATATTGTAAATGGATCATCAGAAAGTTATTTAAAATCACTTGCACTTTTAGACGATAAAACCGTTTTAAACATGATAACAGGCAGACCGTTCGAGAATATCCATGATATTGAAGAATGTATTTCCCGCGGGTTCAGCAGGCATTACAAAACAAGGGTTTTATCATCCCTTGAAGCAAGAATAGATAAAGATACCGTTTCTAAATACATAGAGAAATATCCATCAGTAGTTCGTGTGTTAAACTTTAAAGATAAACACACACTTAAAGATTTTAAAGATAATATACCCCACAGGAGGATAGAAATATGGCAATAAAAGAAGGAGATTTTATAAGGCTCGATTATACCGGAAAAGTTAAAGAAACCGGCGATATATTTGACACAACCAGCGAAGAAATAGCAGAAGAAGCTGGTCTTAAAACTGAAAATAAAACTTATGGTCCAATTCCAATTGCAGTAGGTGTAGGACATGTTCTTAAAGGGCTTGACAGCGGAATAGTAGGCATGGAAGCCGGCGAAAAGAAGACAATTGAAGTAAAACCTGAAGATGCATTTGGTGCAAGAGATCCCAAGATGATACAGCTCATACCAATGGGAGAATTTAAAAGACAAAACATCAGACCTCAGGTAGGCATGAATATCACATTAGAAGGACATACTGGTAAAATAAGGAATATAAGTGGTGGAAGAGTCACAGTAGATTTCAACCACGAGCTTGCAGGAAAGACGCTTGTATATGACGTTGAAGTTAAAGAAATTATTGAGGATGATCTGGAAAAAGTTTATGGAATCATTGAACTACAGTATCCTAACCCAAATGTCGCTCCAAAGGATCATGAAGTTAAAATAGAAGATGAAAAGGTGATGATATACCTCAATGAAATGGCAAAATTCGATAATCAAATTACATACGCCAAATTCAGAATTGCAAGGGATATCTGGGATAACATGGGCATAAACAGAGTGGAATTTGTGGATGTCTTTGAGAAAAAAGTTGCTGAAGAAGAACCAGAAGCTGAAGAAGAATAAATATTTGGCTAAAACTCTCTTTTAACAGGATAATCATCCTGTTTATATATTATTTTTGTAATTAAATGTGATTAACAGGAAAATCCCAATTATTTCTGTAAAATTTAATCTATACATTTTGGTAGCGTAACCCATTTAAACCAGAAATCTTCAAATGATTGTATTAATCCTATAAATTCATCAAAATTAGCGGGTTTGGTAAGATATGCACTTGCATAATTAGTATAGGAGTTTTTAATATCATTATCATCACTGGACGTTGTTAAAATGATTACAGGTATATGTTTCAAATTTTCATCTTGTTTAATTTCTTTAAGTATTTCTCTACCATCCTTTTTAGGCAAATTTAAGTCCAGCATTATAATTGAGGGACAAATCCTATTTTGGTATTTGTCCTTTTTATTCAGGTAATCCATTGCTTCTGCCCCATCCTTAGCTATGGTTAAATGATTCTTTATTTTAAATCCATGAAAAACTTCTACTATTAAACGTGCATCAGCGGGATTATCCTCAACCAGTAATATTTCAAAATTAGTTAAATTCTCCAATATACTCACCTTATTATATTATATAAATAATTTATTAATAACATTTATCTTTTTATTATTGAAAATATTACTTTTCAAATGCTCTTCCTCAAACTCTATTAATCAATTCAGCTATTAGATATATTCAGGTGAATTGAATTGGACGTAATTGATTCCAGGGTTCGCAAGTGCATTACTGAATCGTATTTAACTGATAAAAAGTTGAGAAAGAGAACCATTAAATTTGAAAAATTTATAATTCCTCTAAATAGTAATAACCCCTTTGATGAGGGTGAATTTGTTAAAATATTACGAAAATCGGATTTTGAAAAGATTGGAGAAGTGATCAAAAAAATTAAAGAAGAAAGAGAACATTTGATGGAAGAAAATAAGAAAATCACTTTACTTTTAGAGTCTCAGAGGAATTATATAGCTTCCCTTGAAAATTCAAATTGTAAAAAGAATAATGATTCCAACCTTATTGAATTAATTAAAAATTCTCTCTAAAATGTCAGAAAAATAC
This sequence comes from Methanobacterium sp. UBA44, assembly GCA_002494885.1. Taxonomy (GTDB): domain Archaea; phylum Methanobacteriota; class Methanobacteria; order Methanobacteriales; family Methanobacteriaceae; genus Methanobacterium_D. The sequence goes on along the minus strand of DACV01000007.1, from coordinate 690,940 downwards.
AAAATACCGGTAAAGCATGCTGTCAGCTTTCATGATAAAGAAAGAGACTTCTGGAAGGCCATAGAAAAGATATAAAACAAGTTTTTAAACTGCCAGCTAAGATGAAACTTTTAGATATGGAAGTGTCAGGCAACCCAAGATTTCCAGCAAAATATGGAAAAAATAAGACTAAATTAAAGTAATTATGGGATGAATTATAATATTAACATTATTTAAGATTTATAAAATTTCTATTATCTATATAAATCTTTATAAATATTGTTATTCACTGTAATTTATATAATTATTTATATTATTTTTTAAAACAAGAATATAAGAATATTGTTCAAAGCTACAATCTATTTCGGAATTTATATAACATAAAGGAGGTGAAATAGTGAATAGAAAAGCATTTACAACTTTAATTGTTTTATTCATGGTTTTCATTGGTTTACAATTTGCTACAGCTGTATCAGCAGCAAAAATTGTAGATCAGGGCACTAAATATAGTTGGGATGGCCAGAATGGCTGGACAAAATCAACATGGAAAACTTACCAGTACAGATACTCAAACGGCAAAATAAACAACAATTTTATAATATCCTACATCAAACGATATGCTAAAGGTGATGGAAAACCTGATGTAAAGGCTGGAAAATACATTTTTAGTTTTAATGAAAGGATCAGCATTGCCAATGTTTCAGCAAATGCGGTTAAAATTACCGACTGGACAAACTGCGAACTTGGCCCCGGAACAACTGTAACCTACGATAAAACAAAATTAACCGCGGCAAGATACTACTGGAGAGTTTACAGACCAATTGTGACAGCGTGGTAATTTTTTTTATTTTTGTTCTTTTTATCCAAACAAATCATAAAATTTGCTAGTTATGAGATATAACATATTCATGATTATTAAAAAAGCAAAGTAGGTTATCAATTCCTCTTGAATAAACGGAACAATTCAGGGGGCGACAGATAAACACCGCCAATTCTCATAAAACCTTTCATTTGTAATGGTTTCGCCGTCCATGCTATTTTTTTTATTTCTTCATTTTTTAATACTTTCTACTGACTTTAGCTCAAATTCTATTAATATTAATTTTGAACGTATATAATCCATGTTTAAATTTGAAGAATAAAACCCATTATAATTATAATCAGTTTATAGGCTCAAAAAAAAGCAAATAGGTCTGATGAAAGTGGTTTAAGAAGTGTAAAGGAAATTTAAGGTTAAAGCGTAAAAGAATGACTTTAATTTTGATGAACTGACATAGTCTAAAAGATGGGGGGTTTATAGTAATAAATAATTAAATAATAGTAATATTTATCTAGATTGGAGGAAATATAGATTGTTTATATCAATCTAAATTTATGGAAAAATTTAATTAACATAAATATGGTGGAATAATGTTTTATGAAATTAGTGCTCTTAAAGTGCAGGAATATGAGAAGTGGAAAACAGGTTTTGATGGACTTGTATCCATTCTCAAAGAAAATGGGGCTAAATGTCGTCGCGTGTTTCGCGATCTAGAAGATCCTAACAAAGTTATGGTAATAATTGAATGGGAAAATCGGGAAAAAGCAAAGAAACTAGCAGAAGATAAAGAAATGAGGGCTAAATTTCTAAAGCTTGGAATTTTAGAAGTATATATCCGCCATTTTGAAGAAATAGAAAGTAAAAAATTATAATTTCTTTTGTAAGGTGTGAAGCCATTGAAGAAATACAAAGAAGATATTTAAGGGCTAAGTGTAAATGAATAGCATTTAGACTGGTGGAACAGAAGTCAAATTAAACTAGTAAAAGATGGAAAAAGAAAATAAAAAGTTTTTCTTTAACAAATTTTTCAATAAAAAGATTATATGACTTTTAAATGTTTTTTAGCTGTAAATAACTCTCTTTTTAATCTCATAGATATTATTTATATGTTATTTACTAATTTAAAGCTTTTCTAATTTTCTTTGTTCTGTAAATAATTAATGCTCCAATGGCAAAATTGGCAATTGCAATTATAATATAACCCGGCTCCTTGAGCAGCACCTTCTGTAAATCCAGTTTTAGCAACTCCAATTGCAGATAATAATGTATCAATGCTAAAATCCATAAAACAACGCTCAGGGCATATATGATCGGGAAACTTTTAAATAGGTAAATCAATATTGCAAAGAGAATAAAAATTACTCCAAATATAGTAGAAGAAAATAAAAGATTCAAAATCCCCCATATTGCTACAATAATACTAATTCTCCTAATCTATTCCTGGATTTTCTCATCAATTTTATCCTTTACATTCAAATTCAATCCTCTCTTATGATATAAATTATTATTTTATTAAATTTAATTTTAACGACTATAAAAAAATTATATAATTAATTTTATTTGTTATTTGATGGATATAATATTCTTAAAACGTTTTTTAGTGTTATATAACATTCATATTTGTATTATATATAATATTTATGTTCTATTTACTAATTTAAAGCTTTTTAATTACTATTAAATGAAAAGATTTTTATAGGGCTGTATTATACTTGATTAATAAGTGATTAATTGGAGAATCCATTATGAAGCGCTTATTAACATTAATAATATTTATTCCGGTAATTGCAGCGTTTTTTTGTAGCTCTGCCCATGCAATAAATCTAAATCAAACTTATACTTTTGATGAAGATTTTGATAATGGAACAATGGCCGGATTGGAACATGAAACTGTTCATAATCAATTACAGATTTCCAATCCCTCAACAACGATCCCTTTCATATGGATTCCTAATAGTAATGAAGGAACAGTTTCTAAAGTTGATACAATGACTGGTAATGAACTGGGACGCTATCGTGTTAGTCCATTTCCTGATAGTTCACCTTCCAGAACAACTGTGGACCTACAAGGCAACTGCTGGGTTGCAAACAGGCAAACAGGCACAGTAGTTAAAATTGGACTATACGAAAACGGAGGATATATTGATAGGAACTTGAACGGAATAATAGAGACCTCCAAGGATTTAAACGACGATGGGATCATTTCTGGAGGGGAATTACTCCCATGGGGTTTAGATGAGTGTGTTCTCCATGATATTATACTGATTCCAGGTAAAGAAGGCACATATATCCCTGGACAATACACAGGGGATTATGCTAACGATTCTTTCAATCCAGGACCAAGAGGAATAGCAGTAGATGCTCAAGATAGTATATGGGTTGGATCTTACGCAACAATGAAGTTTTATTATATAAATGGTTCAGATGGACAGATAATCAGGGTAGTAGATATTTCATCAGTAAATCATACTTCTTATGGAGCAATAATTGATGAAAATGGTATTTTATGGTCTTCAGGACATAATGGTACAAATGTGCTTAGATTGGACCCAAAAACCAATTCATTTACAAAAATAAATATAGGGCATTTTGTTTATGGATTGGGGATTGATCGCAGTAATCATCTTTTTGTCTCTGGATGGGTAGATTCCAAACTCACACGAATAAACACATTAACAGGTGTAATTGAATGGACAAAAAGTTGCCCAACCCAATCCAGAGGAATTACAGTTACAGATGATGGGGATGTATGGATTGCAAATTCACTTGCAGGCACTGTAAGCCGATACTCAAACGATGGATTTATAAAAGCCACAATTAATGTCGGAAACACTCCAACTGGCCTTTCAATGGATGCAGATGGTAAAGTGTGGGTAGTTAATAATGGAGATGAATATATTCACAGAATCGATCCTGCTACAAATTCAATAGAATTATCAAAAAAGATTCATGGAGGATTTCATTATGGTTATAGTGACATGACCGGTGCCATATCACGTACAATCACGACAAAAATGGGGACATGGATATTAACACATGATTCCGAATTAAATAATGCTGCATGGGGAACTGTTTCCTGGAATGATTTCATACCAGGGGGTACAGGTTTAAAAGTTCAGGTTAGGACAAGTAATGATAAAACAAACTGGTCAACATGGAAAAATACACAAAATGGAATTGAATTAAGTTCAACTCCTCCAGGAAGATATTTACAGGTTCTGACTACATTTCAGATCCTATCAGGTAGTAAGTCGCCAATTCTCTACGATTTAAAAGTAACAGCTAATGTAGCAGATATTTCAATTACAATGGCTGATAATTACAGCCCTGTTTCAGCAGGTGAGGAATTAAAATATACTTTAAACGTGTCAAATACAGGGCCGTCAAATGCTCAAAATGTGATAATTCACAATCAAATACCTTCTCAACTGCAAAATGTCCAATACTCAACAGATAATGGAGTTACATGGTATACATGGAATGGAGAATTGGATTTAGGAGATTTAGAGGTTAATAATTCAAGGACAATCTTCATTAAATGTAAATTAAATCAATCAGTTCCAGATGGTTCAATTATGGATATTTTTACTGTAAACTCAGATACAATGGATATAAATGCTCTAAATAATGTTTTCAGCAAATCTACAACCATACTTAATAAAGCCAATCTTGAAATCTCAATGAATGCAAATACTACTTCTCTTCCTGTTGGGTATAATGTTAAAATAAGGATTATTGTGAAAAATAATGGGCCAAGCGATGCTACAGGAGTTAAAACAACTTATTATTTACCTTCTGGATTAAAATATTTAAGTTCTTCCTCCAATTCATATAATTTGTTGAATGGACTGTGGAATATAGGAAACCTCACAAGTGGCTCAACCATATCTTTGGAGATTACTGGTAAAGTAGAAAATATAGGGATAGTAAATAACACTGCAACGGTTTTGGGGAACCAAATTGACCAAAACACGGCAAATAATAATGCAAATGTATTTTTAAATGTGTATCCTGGTCACTGGATTATACCTGGAAATTCTAACAATTCTGGAAATAGGAACCTTAGTTCTGTTTCTGATATGAATCATCATGGTATTTCAGGTCAAACTAACAAGGGGTCAGATCCTAATAATTCTGTGTTTGATTCTTATGTAAAAAGTCTTTCAGGAACCATTAATCAATATTTTAGCAATAATATATTGTATGAAATTAATCATTTTATTTTAGATTCAATTGTTTTGAGTTTAGGGCCGAATTCTTTTTTAAATGGTAATTCTTTAGGTAAAACTCCTTCACAAATACTTAATCATTACTTTGGTAAATATATGCCATCTGAGCTTAAGGATAATCCTTTCTTTCTTGATGTAATTGGCTGGATGTATGGTTCAAGTTCTTTACTTCAACACATGACACATTTTAATCAATTTTCATTCAACAATTATGCTGGTAATAAAGCTTCAGAGGCAACTCTAAAAGCATGGCAGACCGGAAATATCTGGGACTTTTTTGACTATAATTTCTACCATATCCCCGGTTATAGCAGTTTCCTGAATAAAGTGTGGGGTGGAGAAAACATAAAATGGTTTTTAGACAATTTCTTTGGAATAGATCCTAATGGTAACATGTCTGTAGGGTATTTCCTGCTTAATTTAGCCACCATTATCCCTATTGGATTGGTAGCTTCAATTGGGGGTAAACTACTGGTTAGATTTTTACCAAAAGCTGCGGTATATTTAATGAAAAGCCCTGTTGTGCAGTTTTTGCTAAAAAATGATACTGTGCAGATGATAATGAAAAGTGGGAGACAATATTTAATGGATCCTTTAAAAAGGTTGGAACAGTTCATTCTTTTAAATTTACCGAAAGGACTCCGTAATATAAAATTAAAAGATATAATCAAAATAATTAAAAAAATAAGCAATTATATTAATTTAAGCCCTAAAACATGGATTAAAACCATTATTAAGGAAATTTCCAGATCATCTTGGATTTACAACAATGGTCTAAAACTTGAGACTAAAATTTATGATAAATTAAAATTGTGGGGTAAGGTATTACCTCGAGAAATCCCAATTATCATTAATGGTAGTATCAAAATAATATTTCAGGGGGTAAAGGGAGGATTTAATTCTATATTAAACATTTTTTCAGATATGACTCCTCTTGCTGTTAAAGAATGGGTACATACATCTCCATGGAGAATGAGGACATTCAGTGAGCTTAAAAAATTAACCAGCACAAAGCTTTATAGAGATGTTCATGGGTTTATAAGTCCTGTCATCAAGAGAAACGCAGCACTTCACAGTGTTTATAAAGCAGCTAAGAAAGTAAATGAAACAGTTAAAAAGATTCCAGAAATAGCTAAAACGGTAGCTAAAGCTGTATCTAATACAATAAAAACCCTAGCAAAGTCCGCTAAAAAAGTAGCCAGTAAAGTAGTTAAAAAAGTTAAGAAAGTTACTAAGACTGCAAAAAAGGTGGTCAAAAAAGTTGTAAGTACAGCGAAAAAAGTAGTTTCTAAAGCCGTAAAAACAGTCAAAAATACTGTGTCATCGGGGATAAACTGGTTGAAAGGTAAAATAGGATGGTAATGATTAATATAAAAAATATTAACCTAATTGGGATAAAGAAGAATATGGGGGAAATAATAAATGAGATTGATTATTTGGGACATCAATGAGGAAAAACAAAAAAATAAGAAAAATTCTGAAAAAATTTTAAAAAATTTTTCAGATGTTGAGGGATTAAAAGAAGTTTTAGTGTGTGTGCAGGCGTTAATGGATTCAGATATTTATGAAAATATTTATGAGGCAAGTAATTTAGGGGAAGAAATCGGTGATTTTTCTCCACCATCAATAGAATATTTGTTGGAACGTTATAGACAGGATAGATATTCCTCTAAAATCTTAAAAAATCCGTCCCTCAATCTTTTTACAGATAATATTATTTTTTCACATTATATCGCGATTACAAACATGATAGAAATTATTAATTATGTTTATAAAAAGTTTAAATTGTCTTTAAGGGATTTAGACAAACAACATGCTGTACTTGAAAAATTAATGTCTCTATTATCTAATTTCGACAGGCCAGTAGACTTCCAACCGCCCGATGAAGAATTTTACAAGAAATTAAAAAGCATAGAATGGGATAAAGAGGGTAAAAAACTCCATAAGAAGATATATGATATACTATATCATCTTAATGATGTTAGATTTGAGGGATCAGCAACTTTCAGCAATGGAGAATACTTCGCTATGACTTTTTTAGCAGCATGCAGTGCTGTAAAGCATAATAGGGATAAAATATTACCAGAAGATGTGGTAATGGGATATAAAACATTTTTAAAGCTTTTAAACACTGATATAACTAAATTGGGGTAATTTGATGACTATGGGGAAATTAATGGCAATACTGGCAACAATTGTTGCTTTTTTCGCAGGAGGATCTTTGGTGGCATTAATAGCTGATAAATTTTTAGGTCCTTTAACTCAGATTTTAGTTTTATTTGCAGGATTCACCGGGGCTTCTTTTGTATATTATCAGTTTGTAAATGAAAAACCAGAAAATGAAACTGAAACAAGAAATAGAGCATGAATAACTCTAAAAGGCTTGAAATAGATGAAATTATCGCATTTATAGCATTTATAATGGATATGATGGATGAATATATAAAATCAAAAGAGGGAAAATATAGGGCGTTTTAATATGGGTTTTTTGTATTAATTGTGGTAGTGAAGCTTCGAATGAAGCAAAATTCTGTTATAACTGCGGAGTTCCCATTAGAAATAAAAAAGAAGAATTTAAATCATCTTTTAGCACGGACGTATCTATTCTGGAAGAAAAAACTCGCGATTTTAAAAAAGGAGTTGAGATATGCTTCAATCGGTAGATGTTTATAGCAATCTTTATTGATGGAATAATTATAAATAGCATCGTTTTTTATCAGCATTGTTTATTTTCATCCTTTTAATGTCCGAACCAGAATATATTGAGTTAATTTATTTTATTGTTAACATCGTTGTTTTATTATTATATTTTACAGTTCTTGAGGAACCTTTTAATAAAGGACAAACTATTGGTAAGAGATTAACATCCATAAAAGTAATTAATAAAAGTGGTAATGAGAAAATTACCTATGCTCAAAGCTTCATTCAAACTTTATAAGAATCATTGACGGGATTCCATTCATTATACCATATTTTTCAGGTGTTATAGCCATTTATTCTTCTGATAGAAATCAGAGAATAGGGGATATGGCTGCAAAAACTGTTGTAGTTAGAAATAAAGAAAAGTAACTATTATGTGATAAAATCTTTAAAGATCCTGTTGAAAAAAAAGGGAAAGCAAAAAAATTAAGGCCAGGTCAAGATCTTAGGCACCTTAACACCCTTAAACTTCTCTACAACATCTTCCGGCCAGTTTTCAGTGTCGAAACCTTTCTGCGCAAGGAATCCAAACACCCACCGGGTTAAACCGATACCAGTGCACCCGGTCCATATTCTGTTGTTATGGGTTTCTTTTACTGAAAATCCTTCTACAAAATGAGTTCCATGGATGTTTGCTGATACTACGGCAACGCCTTTTTCCTGCCCCGGCACATTTAATCGCATTTCTTTTTTAGGGATGTCAGGGAATTCTATTCCCCGTTTTTCAACTTTACGGCCTTCAAGATAGAATGGATCGTCACCTACTTCGGTGTACCAGTCAAGTTCCATCTCATTAGCAATATCATGGGAAATATCAACAGTCTGGTCCCGTAATTTCTCGCTTTGTTCTGGTGTTCCCAACCATACAAGTTCTATTCGCTGGAATTCATGCACTCGGTCAAGTCCCTTTGCCCCTCCAGCTTCCCAGCGGTATGTCCAGCCGCTTCTGTCGAAGAATTTAATTGGCAGGTCTTTTTCGTCAACCACCTGGTGACTTAAAAACTCATAGAATGGTTCGCACTGTGCTGGTGCCAGTACATAGGATGGATCCTTTAAACCTTCCTTTAAAAGGTCAATAGGGACTTCACGTTTGATTGTGAGCTCATCTCGAAATTTATCAAATAATAATGGGTCTCTACGGGGTGCAGAGCAATAGTACATCCCTTCCGGAAGGCCTTCCATGTATTTCATCCTTTCCATCACTGGAATTGGAATAAGCTTTGGAAACAAGCATTCGTCAAAATCAAGCTTTTGGATGAGTTTTTCTACAAATATATCTTCTAATGCACGCTGAAGTGCTACTAAAGGTGGTGCATAGAACCACTGCCCTCTGCCAGAGAATTTTTTAACCCATCCAAGCTTTGCAGCCTCTTCTGTTGGGTCTCCTTCAAAAAAGTACTTCTGCATACAGCTTTTCTCTAAAATTGTTCCAGGTTCTACCTTTGTAACCTGTTTGGTGAGTATATCTGAAGGGCCGCACTCTGTTTCTGGGATATGGCTTGCAACTTCACTTGTCACGTGTTTAATGACCCTGTCGATAATATGTTTCCTCAAATCTCCTTCTTCTAATCCTTTAAATTCAAGGATTATTTTATCATCTTCGATTTCAAAATTTTCCACATATGGAACATCTTTTAATTCTACCCTGTCTTCGGTTGGTATCTCGATTATATAATCAGTTATGAGTATTTTTCTTATGCCCAGGTGATATTTTCTACCTAAAAGCTGGGTTAATGGCTTTTTTATCCGTAATATAGCATCATGAGCACGGCCACGTCTTCCTGACACCATCTCAACTTCAAGAGTATCTTCTTTTAAATTCCAGTATGTAATCTTTGAAGCGTCCTGTTTCTGGTCTTCTGGAACTCCTTTTAAAAATATTTCCTGGTTAGCTTCATCTATAAATTTTTCAATGTCTTTTTCTGCATCACTTGCATCTTTACTAAATGTAATTTCTCCTTTAAGCGTGAATTTCATTTGTTCACCTTCTAATTTATATAATAACAATCATTATTCATTTTTTGTAAAATCTATAATTTTTTCAGCCATCATCTCACAAAATAGAATGTCATCTATTGTTGCAAGGGTTGTTCGTAGTGTCCTCGACTCTAATTTACATATAAGAATATTCTCTTCAACATGAGAATTTATAAATCCCATATTATCTGGCCTAATCGATGCCAGGGCAATTTTTGCCTCTTTTTTTGTCCTGTATTTAAATATAATCGTGGATTGGACTTCCATAATTTTAATCCTTTACTTTATTTAAAATACTTTCTGCAATTTTTTCTATTGATTTAAATGCAGCAGAATCCGGATATTCGATTAAAGGCTTTCCTTCCATATCAGCCAATATAACATTCTCATCTCGGGGGATACTCCCTATAACTTCGAGATCCATCTCTTTAAGTTTTTCAATGACAAATTTTTCTTCTGTTTCATTAGATGCCTTATTTATTACGCAGGCAATTTTAGGAATGCCAATATCTGCTGCAAGTCTTTTTATCCGCTCTGCAGTTTCAAGAGATTTAAGTCCGGGCTCTACAACTATAATCATCAAATCAACAGCTTCTGCAGTTTTTCTTCCAAGGTGTTCAACACCAGCTTCCATATCCAGAATAACAATTTCATCCTTTTTAAGGATTAAGTTACGCATGAGGGCTTTAAGAAGAACAGAGGCAGGACAAACGCATCCATCTCCTCCTTTATCAACAGTACCCATTACAAGGAGCTTTAAATTATCTTTATCATCATAATTAATTGATAGTGATTTTGGAAGATCGCTGATTTTTGGATTTATCTTAAAAACCTCTCCAAAGGATGATCCTGGTTCTGCACCGGTTCTTTCCTTTATCAAGTCTTTCATCTTGGAAATTGGAGTAATCGGCTCTGTTATACCAAGACTTGATGCAAGATTCATATCTGGATCTGCATCAATAGCGAATACTTTATAACCTTGTGATAATATACATGCTAATGTTCCAGAAAGGGTTGTTTTACCGACCCCTCCTTTTCCAGTTATGGCAATTTTCATAACTTCCACCTACTTATATGATCTATTACAAATGAAATAATTACTATTTCTCATAATTTTGTATTATGTTTGTATATATAGAAAGGAAGGTTTATTAACTTATAGACTCAAAAATTTATACAGGAGGATTATTAATGACTAGAGCATACACAAGAAAAGAATACATAAGAAAAATTCCTGGTTCCAGGATAGTTCAGTATGATATGGGGAACCTTTCAGGAGATTTCCCTTTAACAGTAAGTCTTGCCTTAAAAAAGCCTGCACAGTTATCACATAACTCACTAGAGGCCGCAAGGATTGCTACAAACAGATATATGCAGCGAAGAGCTGGTAGGATGGGTTACCATCTGAAAATAAGAGTTTATCCCCATCATATTGTAAGAGAAAATCCAATGGCAACTGGTGCAGGTGCTGACAGGGTACAGGATGGAATGAGGAAAGCATTCGGAAAGCCTGTAAGTTCTGTTGCAATTGTAAAGGCAGATCAAAAAGTTTTAACAATAAGAACTAATAAGAGAAACTTTAATGATGCAAAAACAGCTTTAAAAAGAGCATCTATGAAATTCCCGGTTCCATGCAGGATCGTTGTGGATAAAGGTGAAGAACTAATAAAATAAAAGAGTGTTAAGCATGAAGTATGTCGAATTTTTTGAAGAACTTAAGAAGGAAGATGTAGCAATTGCTGGTGGAAAAGGTGCGAATTTAGGAGAGTTAACTCAAGCAGGAATCCCTGTACCTCCCGGATTTGTTATTACAGCAGCAACCTATGATAAATTTATAAAAGAAACAGGTATCTTTGATGAAATAATGGACATTCTTGATGCTATAGATGTCAATAATACTAAGCAACTTCAGAAAGCCTCAGGAAAAATAAAAAGAATAATTTTAAACTCTTATATGCCTGATGATATAAGGACAACTATTATAGAGGCTTACAATGCATTGTGTCAAAGGATTGGTAAAGAAAATGCATTTGTTGCAATAAGATCATCTGCAACAGCAGAAGACCTTCCTGAAGCGTCATTTGCAGGTCAACAGGACACTTTTTTAAATATTAAAGGAACTGAAGATGTTTTAAAGTATGTACAAAAATGCTGGGCATCTCTATTTGAATCCAGAGCTATCTTTTATAGGGAAGAGCATAATTTTGATCATTCCAAAGTTTATATAGCTGTAGTGGTCCAAGAAATGGTGAACGCTGAAAAAGCAGGGGTTATGTTCACTGTACATCCCTCAACAGGTGAGGAAAAAATACTCATTGAAGGTGCATGGGGGCTTGGAGAAGCGGTTGTCTCAGGTACAGTAACTCCAGATACTTACTGGGTGGATAAAGAGACAGAAAAGGTTCTTGAATCCATAATCAGTGAAAAAAACATCATGTTTGTAAAAGATCCAGAAGCTGGAAAGACAATTAAAAAAGAAGTTCCAGAAGATCTTAAAAATAAACAGGTTTTAGATGACGATGAAATTTTAGCACTTACCAGAATGGGTAAAAGAATCCATGAACATTATGGTTCCCCACAGGACACTGAATGGGCCATAGAAGATGGAAAAGTATACATGCTCCAATCAAGGCCAGTAACAACCCTTGATATGGGTAATGGTGCCGAATCTGAAGAAAATATGGGGGAGAGAACCATAGTTACTAAAGGGCTTGGTGCAAGCCCAGGAATGGCTTCTGGCGCCGTTAAAATTATAAAAAGCACGGATGAACTGGATAAAATTGAAGAAGGAGACATTCTGGTTACAGTTATGACTACTCCAGATATGGTTCCTGCAATGAAAAGGGCCGATGGAATAATTACAGATGAAGGAGGAGTAACATGTCATGCTGCAATTGTCTCAAGAGAGCTTGGAATACCTTGTGTGGTTGGTACAGGAAAGGCAACCAAGATTCTTAAAGAAAATGAAATTGTAACACTTGATGGTAATAAAGGGATAGTTTACAAGGGAAAACTTGCAAAATCAGATAAAGAAGAAACAGCAGAAGAACAACAGGTAATGATGGCACAGGCTCCAATTTTAACTGTTACAGAAGTTAAAGTCAATGTAAGCATGCCTGAAGCAGCTAAAAAAGCGGCTGCAACAGGTGCTGATGGTGTAGGGCTTCTTAGAACTGAACATATGATGTTAACATCTGGGGTTCACCCTAAAAAGTTCATAATGGATGGAAAAGAGGATGAACTCATAAAAATCCTCGTTGAAAACATCCTCAAGGTTGTAGATGAATTCTATCCAAAACCAGTATGGTACAGGACTCTTGATGCTCCAACAGATGAATTTAAGTCTCTTTCAGGCGGAGAAGGTGAACCATATGAACATAATCCAATGCTTGGATGGAGAGGAATTAGAAGAGAGTTAGATGAACCTGAAATCTTAAAAGCAGAATTTAAAGCTATTAAGAAACTCCATGAGCAGGGATATACAAATATTGGAATAATGATTCCACTGGTTCAGCATCCTGACGAACTAAGAAAAGCCAAACAGATCGCTGAAGAAGTTGGCTTAAAGCCTCAAAAAACAATTGAGTTCGGTATAATGGTGGAAACACCAGGAGCAGCCCTTATAATTGAAGACTTTATAGCTGAAGGGCTTGATTTCGTAAGTTTTGGAACAAATGATTTAACTCAGTATACACTTGCAATTGATAGAAATAACGAAAATGTAGCTGATCTTTACACTGAAGGTCATCCAGCAGTGCTTAAACTTATAGATAGAGTTATAAGAATCTGTAACGAGCATGGAGTAAAAACCAGCATCTGTGGACAGGCAGGAAGCATGCCTAACATAGTCGAAAAGCTTGTAGAGGCAGGAATCGAGAGTGTATCCGCAAACACTGATGCAGTTGAAACTGTAAGGGAAGTTGTAGCCAGAGTCGAGAAGAAACTTATTTTAAAGGCTGCAAGAAAACGTTTGCAAGAATAAATACTCTATTTTTTTATTTTTTTAACTTATTTTTAATTTTCATTTAATTATTTTTTAGGGAATCAAAATGGATAAAAAAGGAATCACAAAACAGGAAATATCTGAACAACTTAAAAAATTCAAAAGAGATGATATGACCTATAAATCAGGCCGAATATTAGGTTCAATGTGTACATGTCCCTATGAAATTGGTGTAGAAGCTTATTATATGTTTTTAGAGTCTAATTTAGGTGATTCTGGTCTTTTTGAAGGTACAAAACGAATTGAAAAAGAAGTTATAAGAATGCTTGGAAGTCTTCTTGGTAAGAAAGATGTTTGTGGGCATATAATAACTGGAGGCACTGAAGCTAACATAATGGCAATGAGAGCAGCGAGAAATTCAAGTAATGTAGAAAATCCAGAGATAATTATCCCTAAATCTGCCCATTTCTCCTTTAAAAAAGCTGCAGATATGTTACGTTTGAGAATAAGGGAAGCCGATCTTGATGAAGATTATCGTGTGGATATAGAATCTGTTAAAAAGCTAATATCCGATAAAACTGTTGCTATTGTGGGTATTGCAGGAACTACTGAGCTTGGTGTAGTTGATCCAATAGAAGAGCTTTCCAAAATTTGCATAGAAAATAACATATATTTACATGTGGATGCAGCTTTTGGTGGATTTTCAATTCCATTTTTGAGAGATAAGAATTATGATCTCCCTAACTTTGATTTTTCACTGGAAGGTGTTTCTTCAATGACCATTGATCCTCATAAAATGGGTCTTGCACCAATTCCAACTGGTTGCATTTTGTTTAGAGGCAGGCATTATCTTAAAAGTATAAGTACAGAAACTCCTTATTTAACAGAAAAAGAACAATCTACAATTGTAGGCACAAGAACTGGAGCATCAGCAGCCGCTGCATGGGCTCTTCTTAAATATTTTGGAAGAGAAGGTTATACAGAAATTGCACTAAAATGCATGGAAGTAACTGAATTTTTAGCAGAAGGTATTAAAAAATCAGGATTTAAATTGGTCAGAGAACCGGAATTAAATATTGTAGCATTTAAATCAGATAAAATAGCAATTAAGGATATTGTAAGTGAAATTGAAGCTAATGGGTGGGCAGTTTCAGTTTCAGCATATCCTGAGGCCATAAGAATTGTGGTGATGCCTCACATAAAGATGGAACATGCAAGAGAATTCCTGGATGGCCTCAATGAAATTCATTCAAAGCTCACTTCAGATAAGTTACCTCAGGATAATGGAAAGAAGGCCTATTTAAAATTAGCTGACAAAACAATACAGGGCAAATGATTAATCATGAAAGTAATTAATGTGCCAGTAACTGACGATGTGATTGAAGCTCTTAAAGTTGGAGATAAGATCGAAATCCATGGTAAAATATTTACAGGCAGGGATGCAGCTCTTCCAAAACTTGTTAAATCACTTAAAAATAGCGAAAAACTGATCGATATTAATGGATCGGCTATAATGCACACAGCAGTAAGTGATGCAGGAATAGCACCCACAACAAGCAATAAAGAAGAAATAGAAGAAAATATTCCATATCTGGCCAGATCAGGTGTTAAAATTCATGTTGGTAAGGGAGCTTTAGGTGAAAAAACTATCAAAGCTCTTGATAAAGAGAATTCTGTTTTTGTTGTAACTCCACCGGCAGCAGCACTCCTTACGAGTAAGGTTAAATCAAAGAAATTAGTTGCATTTGTTGAAGAGGGAATGGAAGCTATTTATGAGCTTGAAGTGGATGGGATTCCGGGTATTGTTGCTGTAGCCCATGGAAAGTCCATATACTAATTTTTACAGACATGGTCTACCAAAACATATATCGCCAACGTCTCCAAGGCCTGGAATGATATATCCGTCTTTATTGAGTTTTTCATCAATTGAACATGTGTATATTTCTACTTCGCTGTGATTTTTGAATATTTTTTTTATTCCCGGCTCTGCAGAGATGATATTAAATATAACAAGCCGTTTTGGGCTGCCCCTTTTTTTGATCTCATCTAAAATAGAATTCATGGTGCCCCCTGTTGCAAGCATAGGGTCTGCCACTATCACGATTTTATTTTGCAAATCAGGCAGTTTTATGTATTCCATTTTTGCTTTAAATGGAGGTTCTTCACTTCTCCATGCTCCAATAACTCCATATTCTGCTTCTTTAAATACTTTGGATATTCCTTCAACTAAAGGTATCGCAGCCCTTAAAACGCTTACTACCACTATATCTTCCATATCTTTAATTTTAATGCCTTTAGCTGTACCGAGGGGTGTTTGTACAGTTATACATTCTTTAATCAATGTATTTGCAAATTCATAGGCAAATAATCTTCCAATTTCAATAATTCCAGATCTAAATTGAACACGATCTATATTTTTATCTCTGATTTTTGTCAGATTCTCCTGTACAAGGGCATGATCAACGATTTTTAACATAATTTGTTCTCCTGATATTTTTTTTAAATTAATCAATTGGTGTTCTAAAGGATCGTGTATAGAAGTATTTTATTCAATATCTGGATCATTGTTTATTATAACACGTTTACCCTCAGCAGTGGGCACAACTTTCATTTTCCCACCCTCAAATTCTTTATCAAACTCTTTTCCATCAAATAACATATGTAGAAACACTGCAAGGGATGAAACTTCTGAATGGGGTTGTGTCGTTACAGAAACATTCCAATCTGCATGTTTATAAACTTTTGTTGGGACTCGTGCCCCTCCAACCACTATAAGCTTGTTTTTGGGCGAAATTTTAATATCATCCACCATTTCCTGAACTTGCGAACCGTACATCGTTAGATGAACAATCTCCCCTCCATTATTTTTCCATTCATCGATTAGATTATCGTAATTCTTTTTGTAATCTACTTTAAAGTCTCCACCCCATCTTTTAACAACATCCCTAACGTTTTCCATGAGTTTGGTGTCTTCATCCCCACTTAATATTACTTTATTTGCACCGAAAGCTCTTGCTGTTAAACAAACATGGGTTGTGATTCGTGCATCTCGTTTCTGTCTGTGATCGAGTCTTAAAACATTGATATTCACTGTAATCAGTCCTTATAAATTAATTAGGGCAGCAGTCATTATAATGAGTGATACTGCACGCCCTATTTCATTTGAAGCTCCTAAAACATCTCCAGTTGCATATTTAAAATGTTTTTTGGCTACTGTAGCTACTATATATCCTCCAAGTAATCCTCCAACTATTCCCAGAATTCCAACAATATCTATGGCTAGAAATCCAATTATGGAAGTTAAAATTAAAGATAATATTAATAGAGGTATGTTCATTGATTCTATAAAAAATTTGCCAGTACCATTTGGAAAAGGCCTTGAAAAAGTTGCGCATGACAATAAACTCATTTTTGCAGCTATTTCGGATATTATAAGTGTTAATAATATTAAATTTGCAGGAATAGCAGCTATTGCCGAAAATGTGATGATTGCAATTATAAAAAAAAGTGAAATGCCACCAGTTCCTATATTTATATCTCTCATGACATCAATCTTTTTATTGTAATCTCCATGAACCATTAGGCCATCACCCATATCCATTAACCCGTCCAGATGATGAAAACCAGTAAACCAGATGGCAAAGCTGTAAACTATTGCTGCTGTGATCAATGGGGGTAGATGAACTATATTCAATGATAGATATCCGACAACACCTACGAATATTCCTATTAAGCCACCAATTATTGGCCAGAACCATGTGAAATCCGCCATTTCCTCAATGCTTGTATGAATATTAAGGGGAATAATTGTGGAAAATGAAATGAGTCCTGCAATTCCTCTCATGGAATTCCGAGATTGGGTTTCTTTACTTTTCATTGTTATTCCTCAAAAAATTTTCTATTTTTTGTGGCACTCAAACACTTCGTGTTTGGTGCATCAAAAACCTAGGGTTTTTGAAAGCCGCCGAACATTCATGTTCGGGGCTCGAAACTTTAGTTTCGAAAGTTCGGAAAACTTCGTTTTCCTCAACCTTAAAAATCTCCAATTTTTATTGTTTAAGAACTCTGTTCTTCAAACTTCAAAAATTTTGGACATGCATCCTGCAACAAGCCCTGCAAAAACGTCATCCAGTACAGGACCAAGTTCTCCTATAATGCCTGGTTTTTCTTCATCATACCTTTTAAAATTGAATATTGCTTTGGTTCCAGCAATTTGGTTGGCTACTGACATTCCAAATACTTCATCTGAATATAGATAAGCAGGATCATCATCCACATTTATTCCAGCCACACGATGCTTTTTATAATCTTCTTCAAGCCTTATCCCGGCGATTATAAATGATACAACGTTTAAATCCTCTAATGACTTAAGTATTTGTTTATGCAGTTTTTCATGAAGCTCTTCGCTCTTTTCTACTCCAATGCAAAGTTCCATCCCTGCTTCAACCAGATCTTCTATTTTAATTCCAATACCTTCAATATAATCAAGAACACTCTTTGAAAAGCCACTGTCTATTATGGATTTCTTTACTGCTCCCCTTACACAGCCTCCAACTAATCTACGGAGTTCTATTTCATCAAAATATTCCTCAGATTTCCCTGTACATGCTACAACTAACGAATCAAGTATATTTCCTGTGGCCAGGTCATCTTCATAGCTTCTGAGATCAAGATCCCATAAAGCAGCCACTTTTGATTCAATAGCCCATGAATATGATTTTATAAGTAGATCATAACTCAAATTTTTGTTTATAAGCAAAATTATATTAATTGATCCGGTATTTTCATGTTTGTCTAATATCAACTCTCCAGCACCATATAAGTCAGAAATATCTGTTGAAACTACTGCAGTTACATAATCCAGAGTTTTAACTGTACATTGTTCTGAATTTGTAATCATTACTACTGCAGGGTCATATATTCCCTTATTTTTTAAGAGTTTTTGAGAATATTCTTTTTGATTCAATATTTTGCTATTAATGGAATGATTCATTATTGCTTTAACTTTAAAAAAGCCATTTTTACAGATTGAATTCCCAAATACTAAAAATTCTTTATTTCTCTGGATTATGAACGTATCATTATTTTTTATAATTTTAGCATCATCAATACAAATTTTTGTATCCATTAAATCACCATACTACTTGAGATCATATATTATTCAGAAAGATGAATTATGGGAATTTAATTCATAATCACCAATATTATAATATATACAGAATTGATATATGTATAATAAGTAGGTGATGGCATGAAAGTTCATCTTAGGGTCTTTGTTGAGATCGAAAATTTGGGTAAAGCTATGAATGCCCTTACAGATGCAGGTATAACAGGATTTTACATTTTAGAGTATAAAGGTATGTCTCCTCAGGATTGGACAGGGTTTTCTATAAAGGAAGACCCGGAATCAGCTATTGAAATGATTAGACACCACTCAAAGGATGCTATACTCGTTTGCAGTGTTGTAGATGAAGAAATGGTTGATGGTCTGGTTGAGTCAGTTACAAGTGCTTTAGAAGGTGAAAAATTCACCGTACTGGAAGTTCCAATACGTAGAATTGTGGTTGGCCAAGGAAAGAGTGAAAAATAGTTTTTATCAATCTTTGATCCTTAAATAGATTTTTATTACTATTTAGCTTTTTTTTATTTAATTATTTAAATTATTTTTTAATTTAAAGTTTTATAATATTATATAATCGTTTATACAACGTATTTTTAGTTTAAATATTCTAAATTTACTTATGGAACCATTAAAATGCCTCATTATTTTTTATTATCATTAGAAACACTCTACTTGGAGTATATAAGGCACCAGAATGAATAATTGGACTAATTTCATCTAAAAACGAAAATTATCAAAAAAATGGGTGATGTTTCTGGGAAATATTTCATAAAATATTTATATAAAGTATTACAAAGAATTAAAAGTAATACTTTTACTTCAGGGAGGTGTTAATTATGCTCCAGCTGGTTCAGGGTGCCTAACCCTAGTGGCAGTGTCAATAAACTGGACCAAAATAAAATGGAGTGTGGTTATATTAAGAGAAATAAAAAAATTAGCACGACATTTGCACTGCTATTAATAGCAGCGCTTCTAATTGCCAACCCTTTAGCTGTATCAGCCCGTGATGTTGGCGCTTATGATGTTGTAATAACTAAAGATCATGTAAAAGCCACAGGAAAATGTACGTGTAGTCTACAAGTAGATTATGCTCATCATACTGCAACATTTAAAAACTACTGCCCCAATTGCCATTCTAAGGGAACATTGAACTACGAACAGGGTTCCGGGTATCATAATCCTGAAGGAATGTGGTACTGTACAAAATGTGATATGGATTTTTGCCTTGTTCATGGAAAGGAACATATCAGCGGTACTGATAAATATTTAACACGCATAAAAAACCAGACTACCCCAAAAGTAAATTATAATTCACAAAAAGTAAATGCACAATTAAACATTGAAGAGTACATTCAGATAATTGTAGATGATAAAACATATTTAATAAAAAAATCTGCAATTAAAAGAATTAGAAATAATAACTTCTGGTGGAAAATTTAAATCTACCAGCGATTTTCATTTTTAATTATATCTTTTTAATTTAGTTTTCGTTTATTTTGTATAATAATTTTTTTTAATGCTAAAGTTAATTTCCGAATTAAATTTATTAAAAATAGCAAATATTAACAAAAATTGTATTTAAAATGGGATTAATTTGTAATTAAGGTAATTTAACGCCAGTAAGCCAGAAATCTTCAATAGATTTGATAACCTTTAAAAAACGGTCAAAATCTACTGGTTTGGTAATAAAGCAATTAGCATAATTGCTGTACGTTTGAAGTATATCCTCATTAGTGCTTGATGTAGTTAAAATAACTACAGGTATGCATTTAAGTTTTGAGTTCTCTTTAATTTCTTTTAAAACTTCACGACCGTCCTTTTTAGGAAGATTTAAATCAAGCAATATAATATCTGGACGAGAACAATCCTTATATTTTCCGTTTTTATGTAGGAAATCCATTGCAGCAACTCCATCCTCAATAACGTGCATGTTATTCTCGATTTTAGAGTCTTTTAAAACTTCTACTACAAGACGTGCATCAGCTGGATTATCCTCTATAAGTAAAATTTCGACAGGTTTAGTGGTAATAGCTTCATTTTCCATTTTTTAGCCCATGATATTAACATTTAGATTATATAACTCATGTTATATAATATGATTATGATTATCTTACTTTGAATCTACTGATTCTATATACCAGTTGATTAAAATTATATATAAATATAAAAATCTATGGAGCAAAATAAAAATTTAATATGGCTTATAAAATTTAAATTAAGTAAATAAGCACTTTATATTTGATTATTTGACATTTTAAGTTTAAATATTTATATTGGAATAGAACAGATTAGAGATTAAAGTAGAAATTTTTTAACAAGGAACTTGATAGAATGGCGTTAATTTTAGACCCTCAAAATGCAGGGATTTCTGGAAATATGGTTTTGGGCGCATTGATAGACATGGGCGTAAAGTATGATGAAGTAATTTCAGTTATGAGAAAGTGTGCATCTCCAATTGGACAAATTGATGTTGACATAAACCAGATTCGAAAATCAAGCATTCGAGCCACATATGTTCATATTAAATGTGAGGATCAGGAAAAAATTGGATATAAAGAGCTTATTGAAAATTTAGATGGAGCTAAAATAAATGTTAATGTTTTAAATTTTGCAAAAAAGGTTTTTCATACTGTTGCAGTAGCGGAATCAAAAGTTCATGGCACATTCATAGATGAAGTTCATTTTCATGAAGTTGGGGCAGCAGATGCTGTTGCAGATATCATTGGCTCAGCATATTGTTTCTTTAAACTTGGATTTAACACAAAAAAAGTTTATGGACTCCCTGTTGCTCTTGGAGGGGGAAGAATTAAAGGTATGCACGGGAAACTCAGCGTTCCTGCACCAGCAACACTTGAAATATTAAAAGATGTACCTGTATTTGGTGGACCGGTAGATTATGAACTTACAACACCAACAGGAGCAGCTCTTTATGTTAATATGGTAGATGAATACTGCAATTTTTATCCATTGATGAACAACCAAAATATCGGATATGGTGCAGGAAGTATGGATCTATCTATTCCAAATGTTTTCAGGATTATAGATGGAGGTACAAGCATTTCTACCGATAGTATTAGCATTCTGGAAACTAATATAGACAGCGTCACAGGAGAAGTTCTGGGACATTCATTTAATAAACTCTTAGAAGCCGGAGCATTAGATGTTACAATAATTCCAATTATAATGAAAAAAAACAGACCTGGACACCTTTTAAGGGTAATTTCCAAACCTAAAGACTGTGATAGGGTTTCTGAAGCCATAATCAGGGAAACTGGAACCCTTGGGGTGAGGGTGTTACCATACATTCACAGGAATGTAGTTAATAGAGAGATAATTAATATAAAAATTGAAATTGGTGGAATAGAAAAGGATATACAGATTAAAGTTGGAACTATTGATAAGGAAATAATAAATTATAGTCCAGAGTATGAAGATGCAAAAAAAATAGCCAATGAGATGGAGATACCCCTGAAAGATGTTATGAAAAAGGCTAATGAATCATTTAAAAAACTTTTGGATAAATATTAACAATCAAGGATGGGTTAATTATGAAATGGCCGCTTAAAAACATTAAATGGATAACAGGTATATTGATAGTAGTAGTAATAGCTCTTTTGGTAATTGCAATCGGGAGAGGTGAATTCAATGCTATTATCAGGATAGTTGTAGTTTTATTAATTGTAGCAATTGCCATTCTCAGTGCTTTGAGCTCAATAGAATATAATAAAAAAAATAGCGAAAAAAAGGTTTTAAGGGCAGTTAAAAACGAATTGGAATATAATTTACAGATTTTAGGCCATAACCAGGATATTCTTGATAAAGAACTGAATTTAATAGAAGATAATAAGTTTTCTGAAAGTCCGAAAATGAATAGATTAGTTTATGAACCATTGATTCCTCTTAAAGTAGGTTTCTGGAACCTTATAATCATTGATCTTTTCCCTGATGAAATTAAAAAATCAGAGCTCTTTGTAAAAATCAGAGATATTGATATGAAGGCCAATAAAATAAATGAATTCATAAAGAGCAGGGAAAATTATAAAAATGCCAATATAGAGGCCTATGATATATCTTCAAAGGTTAAAAGATACGATCGAATGCTTTTAGAAGACATCGAAAAACTCAGAAAATCCTTGATGAAACTAGGAATGCAAATATACAAACTATGTTAAGTCCATAATGTTAAAAGATGATCAATATGGGTAATAAACCAAAAGTTATAT
Source organism: Methanobacterium sp. UBA44 (assembly GCA_002494885.1). Taxonomy (GTDB): domain Archaea; phylum Methanobacteriota; class Methanobacteria; order Methanobacteriales; family Methanobacteriaceae; genus Methanobacterium_D. The sequence continues at coordinate 667,947 of DACV01000007.1, read as the reverse complement.
CAGTACTCTCTGGTGGGCTTGATTCAACTGTAGCAACAGCTTATTTTGAAGATAAATACCAGATTCATGCAATTACATTTAATTATGGGCAGCGAAGTGCTGGAATGGAAATAGAATCATCAAAGGCAATTTGTGATTTTTTAGGAATTGAGCACACAGTAATTGAACTTCCATGGCTTAAAAAGCTTGGAAAATCTGCTTTAACTGCTGATGTTAAAATTCCACAACTTGAAGAAGACCAACTGGATGATAAAGAGATTTGCGATGAAACAGCTAAAAAAGTGTGGGTTCCAGGGCGAAATATAGTTTTTACTGCAATAGCTACATCATTTTCCGAAGCAGAGAATGCAGATTTGATAATTGTTGGATGGGATTTAGAAGAAGCAGCCACGTTTCCTGATAACTCAAAAGAATTTTTAGATGCATTTAACGATGTTTTAAGAATTGGAACATTGGATGATATGAAAATTAGGGCGCCACTAATAGAGCTAAACAAAAATGAAATCGTTATATTGGGTGATAAGATCAATGCGCCAATGAATTTAAGTTATTCTTGTTATGTGGGTGAAAAAAAGCACTGTGGTGTCTGTGAATCCTGTATGAGGCGTAAAAGAGCGTTTAAGGAAGCTAAAATTGAAGATAAAACAAACTATAATCAGTGATATTATTTAAATCCGCCGTAAACTGCACCACCGTAGTACTTCCATATTATGTCAATATCTTTGAAACCAATTTCATTTAACCAGTTTAGCTGATCAACTAATTTTGCAGGATGATCTTCATCTTCAGCAGCGGGTATCCATTTGTTTTCTATTTCATCAATGTTGATGTTTTTATCCATGAATTCCTTCCATTTCCTAATATATAAATTCTGTAAATAGTTATTTGAACCTAAAACTACATCTGCATTGAAAAATACGCCTCCAGGATTTAGAGCACTGTATATTTTTTCGTAAAATTCCTTTTTATCTTCATCCCTAATAAGATGATGTAATGCTAAGGAAGAAACTACTACATCATATTTTTCAGTGAAATTGAAATGATAAAAATCTCCTGTAAGATAATTTATATCATCATATCCATCTAATTTAAGTTTGGCCATTTCAATCATGTTTTCAGCCAGATCAAGGCATGTAACATTTGCATTAGGAAACTTTTCCTTTAACTGTTTAGTAATAGTACCTGTACCACACCCAAGATCCATGACTTTTATCGGCTGGTTAGAATTAAATGGTATTGAGTTAATTAAGGACTCAATCATCTCTTTATAGTAAGGAATCAATTTTAAAATGAGCTGGTCAAATTCTGCAGCTTCTTCTTCAAAGTGGGCCTTGACTTTGCTACTTTTCAAACTAAATCTCTCCATTAATAAAAATAAAAAAATGTTTAAAAATTAGATAATTAGAATTAGGAAATTATTTAATAACCATCAAGGTATCTCCAGCATTTACAGTGTCCCCTTCTTCAATAAAGATGTCGCTTACAGTTCCAGAGCCTGGAGCATGAATATCATTTTCCATTTTCATGGCCTCTAAAACAGCCACTACATCTCCGTCATCAACTTTGTCTCCCTTTTTAACTTTGAGTTTAAGGATCATTCCCTGCATTGTAGAGGTTACCCCACCTTCAACAGGTCCGGAAGGAGTTTGTGTATTTCCGGCGCTTTCAATTTCCATATATCCAACAGGAAGCACTTTAACATTGAAAACTTCTCCGTCAACATCAACAGCATATTCTATAGGAACTCCTGCAGGCTCTGATGATTCTTCTACTGATTTAGGAGGTATTAGGGATTCTTCTTCGGCTTCCCCTTTTAAGAATTTAGGCGCTACAGCAGGATAAAGTGCATAGGTTAAAATATCCTCTTCTTTTTTGATAATTCCTAATTTTTCCCCTTCTTCTTTGCATTTTTCATATTGGGGTCCAAGCAGATCCGCTGGCCTAACTGTTATTGGTACTTCATCGCCAATAATTTTCTTTCTTACCTCTTCGTTAACAGGTGCAGGTGGTCTGCCATATAAACCTTTCAGGTAGTCTTTAACTTCTTTTGAAACATTTTTATATCTTTCTCCACCCAGAACATTCATAACAGCCTGAATTCCAACAATCTGACTTGTTGGGGTTACCAGCGGCGGATATCCAAGGTCTTTTCGTACTTTAGGGACCTCTTCAAGCACTTCTTCGTATTTATCAAGGGCATTCTGCACTTTTAGCTGTGATACGAAGTTTGAAAGCATTCCTCCAGGTATCTGGTAAATTAAAACTTCCGTATCAACTTTTTCTGAAATAGGGTCTAAAATACCGCTGTATTTTTCTCTTAACTCTTCAAAATATTTTTTAATATGTGTAAGAAGTTTTAAATCAAGTTCTGTGTCATAGGGAGTACCCTGAAGCGCTGCCACCATACTTTCAGTTGGGGGTTGTGATGCTCCCCATGAAAGAGGTGAAATTGCTGTATCAAGGAGGTCTACTCCTGCCTCGCATGCAGCATAATAACTCATTGGAGTCATACCGCTTGTACAGTGGCAATGAAGGTTTATTATAAGATTAGTTTCTTCTTTAAGGGTTTTAATAAGTTCATAAGTATCATGGGGAGATATAAGTCCTGCCATATCTTTTATAGCCACTGAATCGCATCCTAAAGCTTCTAGTTCTCTTGCAAATTCCACAAATTTTTCTAATGTGTGGTATGGGCTGACTGTGTAAGATATTACTCCCTGAACGTGTGCATCCTGCTCACTTGCAACCTTTATGGCATATTCCATGTTTCTTATATCATTTAAAGCGTCAAATATCCTGAAAACATCTATTCCATTTTCATAGGATTTTTCAACAAATTTTCGTACTATATCATCAGGATAGTGTTTGTATCCCACCAGATTCTGACCTCGAAGCAGCATCTGAAGTTTGGTCTTCTTTATTTCTTCTTTTAACTGCCTTAATCTTTCCCATGGGTCTTCGTTTAAATAGCGTATGCATGTATCGAATGTTGCTCCGCCCCATACTTCCATTGAGAAATATCCAACTTTATCCATCTCTCCAGCAATAGGCAACATATCTCTTGTTCTCATCCTTGTTGCCAGGAGAGACTGGTGTGCATCACGAAATGCTGTTTCAATGATCTTAATTTTTTTCATAATGACCCTCACAATAAGATTCAAGAAATTTAATATCTCACTATATTTAGTCTTAACTGCCTTATAAATTATCTCAATTAAAACAGCAGTTATTTCATTAATTAAAAATAGATAATACTTTATTTAATTTTAAAATCTGGCCACAAAAATATTAAAATCAAAACTATAAACTGTTTTCTACTTTACATACTATAAACTCATCATTTTCGTAAACGACTTTTGCATAATCTGGAATTAGCAGGGGGATGTTTTGGGATATGTTATTGCTGTAAAAATAAAGCTGAAAGAATTCAGAATTCACTAATTTCTTTTTTATAGATTTATCTTGTGAATGGAAGGTTAAATTTTTGTCAAATACAATATAACCAATTTTTTGAGAATCAAAAAATGAATGAGGTGTCTGATTATTCAGATAAGTAAATCCATAATGTAGTGGCATTAAAGATTTAGAAGAAATAAACATTCCTGAGTACATGTTATTTGTAATTATTGACCTGTTTCGGTCTCCATTTTTATTGAACCATTCTGCAACATCAACCTCTGAAGAACTGGGTGGTGCAATTTGAACATATCCAAATTCAGTTTGCGCTCCAAATCTTGCTATTTTGGGATTTTCTACAGTTAAAACCCCAAAAAAGGTACATAATATAAATATGCTTATTAAAAAGAGAGATCTGAATTTTTTTGAAGAAAATGTCCTATGATCTTTAAGTTTATAATAAACCTGGCTCAATCCAAATCCACCAAATATAGAAAGAGGTATAAGTAAATAAATCAATACTCTGTAAGATATGACATTTATACCGAACCAATAAGCTTTGCTCAATAAAAACATGGTTAAGATCCATGTAAATATAAATATATGTTTTTTCTGCATTTTTTTAAATACAAATACGGCCCCTACAACTGCAAATAGCAATACCATGGCTCCAAGAGATCCAAAATATCCTAATGTGCTCATAGATTTATTATAGCCTAATGATGTACTGTAGCCCATAACTGTAGTTAATCCCTGCTGAATAAGGCTCTGGAATAGTTCTGGTTTTAATAAAGCAAGTCCAATGGTTGCTGCAATTAATAGGATGATAAGAATAGCAAAAAACGCCCCATAATTTTTTAAAATATTTATATTTCTATTCCAGACTAACTCAAGCAATGTAAATGCAGTTATTGTTAAAAATAAGCATAACGGAGCAGCAAGATGTATTGAAATTGTTATTATGAATATCAATCCTGCAATAAAAGCATACTTTAAAGCGCCTTCCTTAATTGATCTGTAATAAAAATAGATTGATAGGGGTAAAAATATTAAAGCAAAATTTTCAGGTATTGGTAAAATAATTCGATGAATTAAATAGCTGGATATTATCAAAAAACCTGCTGATATTCCTGCAATTTTTCCATAAAATTCTTTTGCAACGTAGGATATTGATAAAACGATTGAAGCTGCAAAAATAGGTTGCAAGAATTTTGCAATCTGGAAATAATCAATTTTTAATACAGTAGCCAGAAAAGCAAGTAAAAAGTGGAAAAGAGGAGGATAACCTATCTTCTGTGGAGGGTATATGAGAGGATTATTCAATACAAAGCCATAATTAGCATATATTTTAGCATATTGAACATGATAGATAATATCCCAGCTTAATGGCCATTGAAACTTTAAAGTTGGGATTAAGGCAATAAAAAACATTACTGCTGCTGGAATTAACAATAAAATTTTGCTGCCATATCTGTTAAAATTCATTGAATCACTATCTATTAACTAAAAGAAAATAAGGATATAAATTAAAAAAATAAGTCTTATAAAGCTCTATCTTTCCCTTTTTCCTTTTATAAATTCATTCACCATTTCATATGCTTTTTCATCCTTAATTTGCTCTGGTGGATGTTTCATGGTGTACGCTGAAATCGAAGTTAATTGCCCTCCTATTCCTCGTTCAAGGGCTAATTTACAACATCTTATTGCATCAATTACGCATCCTCCTGAATTTGGTGAATCTTCAACACTTAGCCTTAATTCGATATTCATAGGCACATCTCCGAAGGTTTTTCCTTCCATTCGGAGGAAACATAATTTATTGTCTTTTTGCCATGGAACGTAGTCACTTGGCCCAATATGGATATCAGAATCCTCAAGTCTTTCTGCAAGTACAGACTGAACCGCTTCTGTTTTTGATTCTTTTTTTGAATCAAGTCTATCTCTATTGAGCATATTAAGGAAATCAGTGTTTCCTCCAGTGTTTAACTGGTATGTTCGCTCTAATTTAACTCCCCGTTCGCGGAATAAATTAGCCAGTGTTCTATGGGTAATTGTGGCGCCGATCTGAGCTTTTATATCGTCCCCAACAATTGGAATTCCCTTTTCTTCAAATTTTCTGGCCCAATCATCATTGCTTACAATAAAAACAGGCATGCTGTTTATGAATGCCACCCCGGCATCAAGTGCGCATTGTGCATAAAATTCAACTGCTTTCTGTGAGCCTACGGGAAGGTAATTTATGAGTATTTCAGCTCCACTCTTTTTTATAACATCTACAATATCACATTCTTCCTCATCAGAAATTAAAAAAGTGTAATTGTCATCATAGTTTTCCATGTGAGGTGCAACACCATCAAGAACTTTACCCATTGATACTTTAACTCCAGTTTTTTCTATTTCAGGGCAAAATACGGTTGTACAATTAGGTTTTGCAAAAATAGCCTCACTAACATCTTTTCCTACTTTTCTTTTATCAATATCAAAAGCAGCGACAACTTCTATATCTTCTGGTTTAAACCCACCAATATCCCAGTGCATTAAACCTATTGCATCTTCGCTGTTTTTATTTTTATAATAATGAATTCCCTGTATCAGGGAACTTGCACAGTTACCAAGCCCAATTATTGCTATTTTTATCTTCTCCAAATGTAACACCTTCTAAAACACTATTAGAAACGTTGATGTACTTATCAATATTATATAAAATTAATATCACAATTTTATTTTGTTCTTCTATTTCTATTTTATTTTTCAAGTAATTATATTCTCTTTCAGAAGAGAATTAGCTTATTATACTATTAAATGTTTCGATCAACCTATGATTAGTATTATAATTAATAAGTATTTAAATTAAACTAAAGAGATTATTATAATTTAAATTTAGGTTTTTGATATATTATTTTTTTTGTTTGTATGAAAGGTAATTTATTGGAAAAAAGTCCAGAAGACGTTCAAATTGATGTTATTATCATGATTAAAAAGCCATAATTATTATGCCAAGAATTATAAGTATCATTGCAATTCCCATTTTTTGTATATCGCCTCAAAAATTTCCAATTTTTGTGTCACCGAAAACAAAGTGATCGACATATAAAAAATTTCTAATTTTTCACGGTTGCAAATCTATGATTTCCAAAGGTTCGAAAACATAAAGTTTTCTCAACCTCTCTATTTCCAACAACTTTTACAATCCATTATGTTACAATATTAATATTTTAAATAATTATACTTCTTTGTTTTTTATTAAAGAATCTAATATTTGTCTTTAGGAGTAATTTGGAATATTAACAATTTAACTTCATTAAAATAATTTTCGATCCTTCAAATAAATAAAATAATCCTTCATAATGCATTTTACTCAATTAATGTACTTAATACTTAATTTTTCCTATTTTTGAGCAAGCATATGCTGGAAATGCCTTAAAATACTTATGGGATTACATAGAAATATATATTAGTAGAGACAGAAAATATTGGAATGCTATATTTAAGAGTAAAAAAATAATTGAGGTGTTAATGTTTCGCTTATAAGCATTGTTGAAGGATTTTTCATGAATTATGGGGCATTAGGAGTATTTATTGGCTCTATACTTGAACAGATAATTGCTCCTATCCCTTCAAGTATCGTTGTTTTAGGTTCAAGTTTTTTCATAATGAAGGGACATTATTTAACTTTAGGGGCTATGGGCAGGTTAATTATAAATGTGGCAATTCCTGCAGCACTGGGAATAACTACTGGCTCTTTGGTTTACTATTATCTATCATATAAAATAGGAATTCCATTTATTGAACGTGCAGGGAAATATTTGGGAGTTACTATCGAGGATATTCAAAAAGTTGAAAAAAAGGTTAATGAAAGCCGTTATGATAACCTGTTCCTTTTTGCAGCTCGATGTATTCCAATTCTCCCCAGTATAGCCATAAATCTTTTCTGCGGTTTAATAAAGTATCCTCTTAAGAAATATCTAATTATAACTTTTTTTGGGGCGATGATACAGGCAACAATCCTTGGAATTGCAGGATGGCAGCTTGGAAATGCATATATAACCTATGTAAATAATCTTTCGACATTAACTGATATAATAACGGTAATCATTGTTTTGGGGGTTATAATATATATTTTTAAGAATCGAAGAGAAAAAAAGAAGATTGAAAATCAGTAGAATAGATCAAGTTTGGTTTATACTAACATATATATCATACAATTGATAATATAATTATTTAAGGGCTTTTTTGAGTAGCTTAAAGGAGTTGAAGGAAATGATAATATCATTTCCTGAACAACAAAAAATTTAAAATTTTTTGGAGATGAAAAAAATGGAAGAAGGGAGAAATGTTTTATTAGGTATTTTAGCGATAATTTTAGGTATTATAGTGATTGCATTCCCTTTATTCAGTGTATTCACAGCAAGCGTACTTGCAGGGTTTGCCATAATATTTTTAGGTATCTGGTTACTGGCTCAAAGCTTTGGAATATGGGGTAAAAGTAAAGCAAGTAGTATCGCATTTTTAATACTTGGACTTATTGCCATAGTTGGTGGAATTGGCTTATTTGGCAGTATACTTGCATTCAGCTTCTTAGCAAGTATATGGCTCTACTTCGCCGGGTTCTTCTTGATTATTTCAGGTATAATGTCATTCTTCACTAAAGAAGGAACTGCAGGTAAAGGTGTTGGTGGTATTGGTATTATTTTAGGTATTTTATACATAATATTAGCAGCATACGCATGGAATCCATATTATCTGGCTCTATTGATCGGGATCTGGTTAATAATAGACGGAATATCTCTATTTTTCATTAAACCATCAGATCTAATGAGTTAAAAGTTCCTGAATAATAATTAAAGCCAAAAAAGCCCCTATTTAATAATTATGTGAATACTATGGCTCAAGAAAACCAGAATAAGTGGGGAGTAGTGATAGTTGCCTGTATGGCGATTTTTATCATTGTTTTAGATTCATCTGCAATGAATGTGGCGATATCAACATTAGTTGTAGAATTAAATACAACTTTATCAATTATTCAGGCAATTATAGCTTTATATGCCCTTATAATTGCATCATTTATGTTACTGGGTAGTAAACTTCAAGATATTCTCGGTAGGAAAAAAACCTTTCTATTAGGGCTGATCATTTACGCTTTTGGAACAACTACAGCTACTTTAAGTATTAATGCAGGTATGCTACTTATTGGATGGGCTGTTTTAGAGGGTATTGGTGCTGCAATGATGTTCCCGGCCACCACAACAATTGTAGGTGCCAGTTATGAAGGTAAAGACCGTGTCACTGCTTTTGGTATTTGGGGAGGAATAGCAGCAGTTGGGGCGGCGATAGGTCCAATAGTTGGGGGAATTTTTACCACTTTTCTTACATGGAGACTGGTATTTGGTATGGAACTGGTCTTTGTTGCTTTAATATTGATTTTCAGGCATTATTTAACTGAATCCCGACCAACCTTAAAATGGAAAGACCTGGATATTGTCGGAGCGTTGCTTTCAATAGTTTCTCTTGTTCTGATTGTACTTGGAATTTTATTACTAACAACGCCTCAATACTGGGGATATGTGACATTACTATTAATTTCAGGATCTATTCTGTTTATAGTCTTTTTATTATGGCAGAGGAGGAGAATTAATAAAGGATTAGAGCCATTATCAGACATATCTCTTCTTAAAAACCGTATATTTGGACTGGGTAATTTAAACTCTGTTATACAGCAAATACCTTTAGCAGGATTTCTATTCATAATCCCTATATTTTTGCAGCAAGTAACTAAACTGGATGCATTTATGACTGGCGTTGCTCTTTTACCTGCATCAATTAGTGTTCTAATTTTTTCATTACTTGGTGCAAAGTTATCATCAAAATTAGAGCCGAAATATATTGTAATGATTGGATTCCTTGTCGCTGCAGCAGGGACATTCATATTGGGGGGAGTTTTCAGTGTGAACACTCAAATAGGAGATATTGTTCCGGGAACAATCGTATTTGGAACAGGAATAGGTCTTTTACTTTCACAATTAACTAATCTCACCATGTCTGCCGCTAGAAGTGATCAAGAGACAGATGCTGCAGGTTTCTTGAATGCATTTAAAAATTTAGGTTATTCCATTGGAACAGCTTTAATAGGAGTTTTACTTTTACTTGGAATATTTGGCGGGCTTACAGCTGGAATAGAAGAATCAGGTCTTGCTGGAAATATGACCACTCAGGAGATACAGAGCAGTCTATTCAACTATGTGGAAAAAATGCAGACAGAAACGCCACAGATACCTCCTGAACTAGTTCCGCAAGCTACGCAAATTGTAGAATCAACAATTAGTTCTGCAATGAGACAGACTTTTAATGCATTGACGTTAATTCTGCTTTTAGGATTTATAACAAGTATTTTTATACCAAAAAATTGAGAATTAAATTCATAACGCTAAAGTTGATAGTATGCAGAGAAATTTCAAAATAATATTCAACGCATTCCTTTTTATTTTTCTGTTTGCAGATATTGTATTTTTAATTTTTATTGCTTTGGACTTTGCTTTAGGTTTAAAACCATCTATATTGGGACTTATTGAATTTGATATAATTGTATCTCTCTTAATAATTTTTCATTCTCTATTTAGAATAAATAAAGCTAAAAATAAGAGACATTATCTGTCAGAAAACTGGACAGACATTTTTGCAATGGTTCCTATAGCTTACATTATCTTATTACTATTACCAGAGGCGAATCTAATTGTTGTAGTAATGTTTTTAATTAGAATGTATGCTTTATTTAAATATTTGTTCAAAATAAGAGACATAATAAGATTTACTGAAAAAACAAAGCTGGATGTAGCCACATTCGTTCTTCTGGGTACATTTATTTTTGGATCCCTGATTTTTTTCTGGGTTGAGTCTCCAGTTAACTTTGAAGTCACAAATATCGATGATGCAGCTTTTTTCATGATTGTATCCATGTCCACAACTGGTTATGGAAACATTGTCCCCATTACAGGAATAGGAAAATTAGTATCTGCAATAGCGATAATTGTAGGTGTTGTATATACAGGATGGGTTACTGCGGCAATAGCATCTTCTCTTATTGAAGAATTGAGAAAGGAAAGAAAAGAAGAAATCAAAATACAGAATGAAGCAATGAAAAATGTTATAAAGAAATTAGATAAAATAGAGAAAGAACTGGAAGAAATTAAAAAATAAACTGATTTTTGGAGTTAATTGATGGGTATTTACAGTCTTTCATACAAGAATATGCGCAGAAACTGGTGGAGAAATACTTCAACAATTTTAAGAATAGCCTTTGGCGTGATTGTACTTTTAATTCTTATCGGTTCAGGAATAGGGATCAGCACATTCCTTGGGGAAAATCAAACCGCCGCAGGCACTTCAATTTCAAATGCAAATGCCAGTAATATTGGCGTTAATACCGCTATAAGTGCTTTAAATGATTATATAAATTCAATATTAGGTATAGAACTCTCTAATTCTCAAATTATAAGTGGTATAAGAAGTATTTTGAGAAATATCATTTCTTTTATAGATATAATAGCAAGCATGGTATTTTTAGTGGGCATTTTTGGAATTACATATGCTATGGATCTTAATTTACTTGAGCGAAAAAGAGAAATAGGCCTTTTGAAGTCTCTGGGGTTTACAGAGCTTCAGATAATAATAAGTCTCCTTTTAGAGGCGGCTTTGCTGGGGTTTTTAGGCGCGGTTTTAGGCACGATGTTAGTAGTTGTAGGAATAGTTATTTTATCTAATATGGTTAAAATTGGGCTTTTTTCAATTGTAATGCCGTTATGGCTCCCATTCGGAGCTATACTTATTACATCGGCTCTGAGTGCATTGATAGCTGCATTTTCTGTGTGGTACAATACCAAAATGGACCCTGTGGAGGCTTTAAGGATATGACTGTTGCTATTCTGGAATTCAAAGACGTGTGGAAAACTTACGGCAGAGGTAAGACAGAATCAAATGCATTGGAATCTATCAATTTTTCTTTGGAAAAAAATTCATTGAATCTTATTTTAGGCCCATCAGGCTCTGGAAAATCAACTCTATTAAATATAGCAAGCTTAATGGACACTCCATCTCAGGGAAAAGTTTTTATAAATGGTAAAAATGTTTCAAATGCATCTAAATCAGATAGAAGCAGGATTAGGCTGAAGGAAATAGGAATTGTATACCAGAGGGCGAACTTATTTCATTATTTAAATATCCTTGAAAATGTAATGCTTCCAATGAGTGTGCCCAATAAAAATAAGGCTCTGGAAGTTCTAAAAACTACAGGTTTAACAGAAATCAACAAATCCCCTCAAGAAATTTCTATTTTAGGTGAGCAGAAAGCTGCACTTTCAAGGGCAATGGTCAATGATCCTTTACTTATTTTGGCTGATGAACCAACTGGAGAATTGGGTTCGAATGATACAGAGCTCATGATGGATCTTATGGTAAATATATCGGGCAAATACTCTGTTTTAATTGTATCAAACAATGTTGATCTTACTAAATACACAGATAATGTATTTTCTATTAAAGATGGGAAATTAAAATAAATTAATTGAATATTATTCAACCATCTATCTATTTTTAGTTAATTTAATTATTAATTAAATCATATATATTATTAATTCTTTAATTAGTGAGAAAAATGATTGAACTAAAAAGATCTTCATTTTTTAGCCAGACAGTAATTTTAACGGTTATAATAGTAGTCCTTGCAGGATTGAAGTTTATTGCACCTATTATAGGTCCAATATTCCTTTCAATCTTTTTTGCAGTAATTATAACTCCATTTTTAAGGTGGCTTACAGGAAAGGGATTATCCTACAGAATATCTTTTATAATTACCCTCATTGGAATTACAGCTCTGGGTTTAATACTTATTGTATTTCTCTTTTTTACTTTAACCCAGTTACAGGCCCAGACATCAAGTTATGTCATTAATGTAAACACAGAATATAATGAAATTGCTAACACATTGATCAGGAACCTTGCAACCAATATTGATCTTTTAAACGTGGCGAATATATTCACCGATGGAATCTTTATTCTCCTTGCAACATTGTTTTTAATATATGAGCTTCCAAAGCTAAAATCAAGGATTATGGGAGGTTTAGAATATGATAGGGATTTTTTAGGTCGTATTTTTGAAACGGCTAATGCATTCAGTGATTACTTTGTAATAAGGCTTAAATTAAATATATTTACAGGTGCAGGCATTGCAATAATTCTGCTTCTTTTGGGCATTGACTTTTCGCTCTTTTGGGGAGTTTTAACGGTTGCATTAAGTTTTATTCCATATATAGGTCTTCTTCTTGCTGCGATACCTCCAATGTTAATTGCATGGGTTGAATATGGGGTTTATGGGGCTGTTTTTGTTTTGATTATTTTTGTCATAATTAATACAATTGCTGAAAATATAATATTTCCAAGACAGGCTGGAAAAGGGCTTCAACTATCCATTTATGTGGTATTTGTATCAGTATTCTTTTGGGGTTGGATTTTTGGTGGAATAGGGGTTTTCATGGCTGTGCCTTTGACTTTAATTTTAATTCAATATCTTGAATACTTTGAAGAGACTCGTTGGCTTGCATATATTCTGAAAAGCAATTATAAAGATAGAAAACCAAAAAAATAGATGTTATACACCGTTAAAGGAAATAAAAAATAAAAGAATTAATTTATTATTTCTCCAACTTCGTCGGCTATTTTCCAGTGTTCGCCTTTCCGCTCATTTCTGCGGATCAGCCATACTCCGATCCCTGCTCCCACTATGGCTCCTGCTGTGTCTGTGAATAAGTCGTTCATGGTATCTTCATGTGGGCTTTGTGTTGGTGAACCCTGCATTTGAGTGTTACCTGTAATTTCTCCTAATGGGCCTTGGGACAAGTATTTGTCGTAGGTATATTCTGCCATTTCCAGTGCTCCTCCAAATCCAAGGGTTACCATTATAATGATGAATGCCATGGCCCCATATGATGCTTTCAGTTTACCATAGAAATACATGGTGTAAACTACCATCATTCCAATTAATGCAATGTATAAAGGTAGCATGAAGTGCATAAAATTGTCATAGTGTGGAAGTTTCACATATAATCCAAGTGCATCTCCACCAACAAGTTCAAAAAGCACCATAGACAGTAATATAAGTTCAATCTCAACTGGAACTGCCCTTATTTTCCCTTTTGTAAAAAAAGCAGGGGCATTGATTATTGCAAGGGCGATTAAAATTAATAAACCAAATATTCTTTCAGCACCGTTTGCACCGCCAAAAATTAGAATGAAAACGCCGGAAACTAAAAGAAAGATCCTTAATAATCGAAGTAAATTCCTCTGTAAAGGGCTCATATTTTCCTGATCCGGATTTAAATAGCTCATTTTTGCCACCTACAAATTGTATTTTACAGTATAATGTGTAATTAATGGTTTTTAATTATAATATAAATAATTTGCTGAAATTAATAATTTTTTAAATTCTAAACTTCGATTTTTATGTTTATAAATACAAATATTGGATATAAAGTTAAATAATTAAAATAAATTCAAACATTTCACTTTTTGAGCATTTAAACATCCTAAATGAACTGATTATGTATAATATATACTTTTTATTTAAATTTAGTCATTTATTAAACTTAAAATGTGTTATTTTGATTTTTTATTATATAATAGCTAATTAGAAGTAAATCTGATAGTTGATGAGGTATATTTTAGGAAAATATATTAATTGGTAGATACAATCATAAAATAATTAAAGAGTTTTTGGAAAAGAGGTGATAAATATGCAGAAAATAGGAAATGCAATAGTTTTCATAATTCTAGGTTTAATAATTCTGGCCTTCCCGCTTTTAGGAATAATTCCGCTTAGCGTTCTAACAGGTATTTCTGTTCTGTTTTTAGGTATTGGGCTTATATTAACAGGAGTATCATTTATAGGCGAAAGTGCAGCCATGGGCATAATTGATATAATTTTAGGTATACTGGCATTGATTCTTGGAATTGGTTTTATATTCAATCCCGTATTGTTTAGCTTTGTGGCAGCTTTATTCATATTCATTGCAGGTATATTCCTTATAATAGCTGGTATATTTGATACAGTAAATAAAGCGGGCGGAACCAGATGGCTTGGTATTTTAAACCTGGTACTTGGTATAATATATCTAATCGTGGCATATTTCATAAAAGATCCATTAGTATTAGGAGTATTAATTGGTTTATGGCTTTTAATTGTAGGAATATTGACGTTATTCCAGAAAGAATAGTTATATTCCTAAAATTTTTTTTTACTTTTTTTCATGCTTTAATTTCTTAGCAGATAGCTTAGAATAGATAATTACAAATATTTAAATCAGAAATCCTTTATCAGAACTTCTGGTGTGTAAATGAGAAAATGGAAGTCATATTTAAATGCAGATCCTACAGACTGGTTTCTCGGAGAAGATAATCCCTCGGTTAGATATTTTACTTTAGTTAATATTCTGGATAGGCATGAAGATGACTTTGAAGTTGAAAAAACTAAAGAAAAAATAATGAAAAATTGAATTATCCCTAAAATCCTGGAAAAACAGCAAATTGAAGGTTATTGAGGACGCCGAGAGGATTTCCATATTAGAAGTAAATATAAATGAACTTATGGCAGCTTATAGTCCTTGCAGAACTGGAAGCAGATGGTGAAGATGAAAGAGTTAAAATTACCCTGGAATTCATCCTTAAAAATGCACAGGATCCCATAAATGGTGCATTTTCATATTTAAGCAATAAAGAATGTGTAGGGGATCATGAAAGAGTTTTACCATGTCTTACAGCCGATATGGTTTGGAGTCTTATCAGATTGGGATATCTGGGGGATGAGAGGTTCATAGGACAATAGAATGGCTTATAATGTATCAGAGATTTGATGATGAACCAGGAAAAGCCCCTAATAAATGGCCATATAAAATAGTGAAAAGATGCTGGAGAAAAGGCACATGCCATTCAATTAAAAATCCCTTAAAGCATTTGCTGAGATACCAGGATAAGAGAACTTTAAGTAAGTGAATATATTGCTAAATGGGCTGAACATATGCTTAACCATCACATCCATAAAAGGAACCATTCTCCAATTACTGGCAAGTTTAAATGGTTAGAATTTGGATTTCCGCTTATGTGGAATATAGATGCTTGGAAGTTTTAGGATTGCTCACTAAATTGTGTTACAAAGACGAAAGAATGCAGGAATCCATGGATATAATGATTTCCAAGCAAAATAATGGAGGTAAGTGGTTTACTGGAGAATATATTTAACGGAAGATTCCAGACAAGCATAGAAAGGAAGGGTAACCCAGTAAATGGATAATTTTAAATGGAATATGTGTATTAAAAGCTTTTTATAGTTAGGAAAATGATTTTTATGGAATTTGAGGATTTAATTAAGGAACTGGAATCTCTCTCCAATCCTGAAGACCTAGAGGGAATGGCCAGATTTGGAATAAGACCAAAAAAAGCATATGGGGTTAAAATGCCTGAATTAAGGCGCATAGCTCGTAAGACAGGTAAAGATCATGAACTTGCAGCAAAATTGTGGGAATATGGATACAGTGAAACCAGGATACTGGCAAGCATTATCGACGACCCAGGGCAGGTTAATGAAGGACAGATGGAACGATGGGCAAATGAATTTGACTCATGGGATGTTTGCGACCAGTGCTGCATGAATTTATTTCGTAAAACTCCTTTTGCCTATAAAAAAGTTTTTGAATGGAGCAGTAGGGAAGAAGAATTTGTTAAAAGGGCTGCATTTACATTAATTGCAACTTTAGCTGTCCATGATAAAAAAGCAGATGATTTCAGGTTTGAACAATTCTTTCCCCTTATTTTAAGAGAATCAGTAGATGACAGAAATTTTGTTAAAAAAGCTGTTAACTGGGCTTTAAGGCAGATAGGGAAAAGAAATTGTAACTTGAATAAAGAAGCAATTATTCTGGCAGAAAAAATCAACACCACTGGAACTAAAAGCGCTAAATGGATTGCAAAAGATGCCTTAAGGGAATTAAAGAGCGAAAAAGTCCGGCAAAGGTTAAAGAATTGAATTAGATTTTAATTTGAATCTTGATTTAATGGATAGCCATATCATTTCACGGCTTTTATTTTTCACCTGTTCTAAGTATTCATCATTGACATCATTAATACAGCTACTTACAGTAACTGCTTCAATAATTGAGGATATATAGGTTAATAACTCATCTTCATCTACTTCTTGTTTTTTTAGAAGGTTATGTTCTAAAAAATACATTCCAACGATATCAAAATCCTCTTCTCTTGAAATGTTCTTAAAATATTTTTCCTTCATTCCAAAGGCCTCTTATTAATCTAAATAATAATGTTTTGTATCACTAATATAAATTTAACTAAAAAAAAGTTTGTGATAGTAACGACAAACAACAATAAGGCAATTTATAAAATCTTAAAAGTAGTTACTAAATCATTTTTGGGATTAATTGTGGAAATATGGTTTAAAATGCATTTATTTTTAATAGTAACCCTGAATACAATATAAACAAAGAAAAAATCAAATAATTTATAAGAATAAAAATTAATGATTTTTTAAAGCTACAATCCTATCTACATCAACTAATTTCTACCAGTGCTTTTTCTTCTTTTAAAAGAGGATAATAATTTACTGAATAACCTCATTATTTAAATAATATATAAAAATACAGTCTAAAAATAAAATTTTAGCTTAAAAAGAGCTATTAAATTCTAAACCTATATTTATAAGGAAATTTAGCCTATGTTCACATGAAATCCTTCAAAATATTTATAAAATTGTAAGGATCGTCAGAAATAACGCTGCTTCCATACAATTCCATGGTACCAATATCAGCAGTAGGTTTAAAGATGCTTCCCCTGTCCACAATGTATATTATGTAAGGAAACATGGTTTCACGAGATTCTGGACATGAAATGGCCATATTAAAGCTGTTTACTCCTAATTTATCAATATAACATCTTAATACTTCATAAACTGCCTTTTTAATGTCTTCCTCCTTTGATGGATTTTCTTTAGAGATGATTATAAATTCTTTTTCTTTGAGGGGCGTAATACTTGCAAAACCTTTTACATCTTCTAAGGCAAGCCCTAAATCTTTATGAATAGTGTATATGTCTTTGAAGTAATTCCTGCCTTTTAATTGCATATAGTTTCGAAAAATCTTTCTTAAAATTGCTGTTTTTGCATAAGGGATATTATCAGCCATTAATATCTGAGCATGACCGTGTACTTGGGATGCACCTGCTTTTGGAAGGCAGTTCCACAGGAAAAATGGAAATTTAAACCTTTTATCATGACTGTTAACTTTCTTAAACCATTTGAAACCAGTATCTATATAATCAGAGAGTTCTTCTAAGTTAAAATCCAGAGGGTTGTGCTTATTAAAAAAAATCATGCTGCTCCATGCATCATATTTTGCAATATTCGCCCCGGTAATACAATGTTTGCCTTTTATTCGCCCAAATATGTCTTCTGGAGTGTATTTTTCAGGATCACAAAAGTCACATCCTTCCCTCGATTTTTCGATATATTCTTCAACCTTCTTTTTTTCATTTTGAAGTTCATCCGGCCTTATTCCAGGCCTGCTGGCCCTTAATGAATTGAAAAGAGATCCTATTCCTGCCCATCTATTATATGTTTTAACCACTTTTTGGGTTCTTATTCTTCCTATAACTTCATCTGCAGTTTCTGTAATATTACCTTCTGCATTTCTGTTTCCAAAATATGTTCTGACTTTATCTTTAAAGGTATGGGGGATTTCCATGGTGCCTGTAGCGCTTGAAACTTCAAAAACTGATTTAAATAAGTTATATGAATCTTTATCCTTTTCTTTAAGTTCATCTATCTTATCTTCCAGGTTTAAGATGGAATTCATAAATTTACACTCCATTTAATTTCAAATATTTAATCTTTTACCAGGGAATATCCTGCAGCTTTCCATGCACGTATACTTCCCAGAACATTAGCAACTTCTTCATATCCATTAATTTTCAGCACACTTGCTGCAATGCTTGCCCTGTTCCCTGTATCGCAGTATATAACAATGTATTTATCATCTGGAACTTCATCTAAATGATTTTTTAAATCTCCAACATAGATATGATGCGATCCTTTGATATATCCTTCTTCCCGCTCTCCGATTTCCCTTACATCAAGTATAAATATGGATTTGTCATTCTGCCGTTCTTTTAATTCATGTACGGACCATGTATCTATTTTTTTGATTTCTTCTCCACTATTAGCCCAGTGGGTGAACCCACCTGCTAAATAGCCATATATATTGTCGTATCCAATCCTTATTAAATACCTTACAATTTCGTCTATGTGTTCGTTGTTTTCATCGATTATGATGATTGGACGGTTATAACTGAGCATCCATCCAGCAAAATAGGTTAATCCATGTTTCCAGATATTTAATGTCCCTGGAATATGACCTCCAGCGAAACTGGCAGCCATTCTGACATCAACAAGTTGAGAGGTTTCAGCACTTTCTTTAAGTTCTTTTATATCCAGAGGTCTTAGATAGGGAAGTCTGCAAAGTAGTGGAGCGCCATCTTTATTGTATACTTCCATTTTTTTGAAATAAGGTGCTTTAACCATTTTTTCATTTAATTTAGAATCTATAAATCCTTCTTTAGTTTTTTGAAGCATTGGATTGGTTTTTTTCTCGTACCCTACTGTTGTAAACTCGCTTTCCCTGATGTCTTTTCCGCATACAGAACCGGATCCATGGGCTGGAAAAACAAGAACATGGTCCCCTAATGGCATGATTTTATTATGCAGGCTATCGTAGAGCTTCCCAGCCATTTCCTCTCTTTTATCATCTCCATAAAGGTCTGTCCGACCAACTTCGCCTGCAAAAAGGGTGTCACCTGTAAAAATAATGTATACATCTTCTGAAATGGTTTTATCTTTTATAAGGAGAGATAAACTTTCGTAGGTATGCCCTGGAGTTTCTATAACTTTCATCTGGATTTCACCTATCTTGAATTTATCTCCATCTTCTACCATGTTTCCGTAGGCAAAATCAAGGTTTTTACTGTGATATATGGGAGCTCCTACTCTTTTTGAAAGCTCCATTGATCCTGTTACATAATCTTCATTACAATGGGTTTCAAAAATATGGGTTATCTGCATATCATGCTTTTTGGAATAATATACATATGAATCACAATCTCTTCTTGGATCTATAACTGCAGCTTCTCCATTTGATCCTATAAAATATGATTTATGTGCTAATCCTTCGCTTTTAATTATTTCAAGTATCATATTCTCCACCATTTGCATATTAAGAACGTTTAATAGAATATTTATTTGATCTCTAATTTGATATAAGGTGTTTCACCTATTATTTTATAATAAAAAACATATATAATTTATGAAAAGTGCATTAGAAAAAGTTGGAAGATTAAATTAAGTTTTTAGAAGGATATAAGAATTTAAGTAATTATTCTCCATATAAATTAATCAATGAAAGTATAGCTCTATAGAATAATTCCCTCTTTTTATCATATGATAATTCATCATAAACGTTTAGAAGCTTTTGAATATCAAAAAGGTGGTTTTTTAGCACATCTTCAACTATTAAGTGTTCAGATTGTTTGTTATCTTCTGCTGGATGTGCTTTAGAGAAAAAACTCCCTCCCATGCTCATTTTATATTCATTAACAATTGAATTAATGTCCAGATCGTCTTTTTTCATATAATCACCGTTTTTAAGAGTTATGATATGAAATTAGATTTATATAACTAAATATATATCTCTTTAATAACAAACATTAACTGAAAAATAAAGGGAATATATCATTTTTTTATAATGAAATATGGATTATATAATTCATCTAAAAATCATGGATAAATAAGCCAGCAGTGATTAAAATGGAGAATATTATTGAAACTTATGATATAACCAAAAAATTCAATGATTTTACAGCAGTTAAATCTGTAAATCTTGAAGTTGAAAGAAACACTATTTATGGAGTTTTAGGGCCAAATGGGGCTGGAAAAACCACTCTTATTTCAATGCTCTGCACAATACTTCATCCAACTTCGGGCACTGCTACTGTAAATGGATACGATATAGTAAAAAATGCTAAAGAAGTTAGAGGTTCTATAGGCATAGTTTTCCAGTCAAGAGCATTAGATGATATATTAACAGGCCGCGAACATCTTGAAATGCATGCTTCTCTTTATGGAGTGCCTAAAAAAGTTAGATCAAAACGAATCGAGGAAATACTGGATCTAATAGACCTTGGAGAAAAGGCAGATGAATATACTAAAACTTATTCTGGAGGAATGAAAAGAAGACTGGAAATTGGAAGAGGTTTAATACACTATCCAAAGGTTCTTTTTTTAGATGAACCAACATTAGGGCTTGATCCACAAACAAGGGAAAAAATATGGGAATACATTGAAGGTTTAAATAAAAGAGAAGACGTAACTGTTCTTTTAACCACCCATTATATGGATGAGGCAGATAGGCTCTGTGATAAAATCGCTATTTTTAATCAAGGCCAAATTGTAACTACAGATTCTCCAAAAAATCTTAAAAGAGAGTTAAAGGCAGATACAATCACATTAACTGTTGATGATATTGATAAATTCTGTAAGAAAGCAGAAGATCTGGACTTTATTAAAGATATCTTCGTAGTTGACAACGAAATTAAGTTAATGGTTGAAAGAGGAGAAAACCTTATTACAAAAGTGGTTAATTTTGCCGTGGAAAATGAAATAGGGGTTAAATCGGTGGAACTGGACCATCCTAACCTTGAAGATGTTTTCATCAAATATACAGGATCTTCTATAAAAGGGGGAAGATAAAATGGCAGAACTAGAAGGAATATATACAATCTGGCTTCGGGAAACCAAAAGATACGTTAGATACAAATCCAGAATTGTAACGTCTGTTGTAACTCCTCTTCTCTGGCTTATAATCTTTGGAACAGGTTTAGGAGCTGCTGTAAGATTTGGGGGAATGGCTGGTGGATATCAGAAATTTATATTTCCGGGAATAATAGGCCAGACCATTTTATTTACTTCAGTTTTCTCAGGAGTATCTGTAATCATTGACCGTCAATATGGATTCTTAAAAGAAATACTTGTAGCTCCAATTTCTCGTTCATCAGTTGTAATGGGCAAAGCCCTTGGTATAAGCACAGCATCCCTTATTCAAGGAGTAATATTGCTATTATTGTCATTCATCGTTGGAATATCAATGAGTATCCCCTGCTTTTTAGTGAGTACATTGCTTATTATCTTAATTTCTCTGGGACTTGCAGGGCTGGGGCTTATGATAGCCTCATTTACAGATAGTATGGAAGGATTTAACCTTATTTTAAGTTTTATAGTACTTCCAATGTTCCTGCTTAGCGGTGCGCTTTTTCCAATAACAGGACTTCCTCAATGGCTTCAATTTGCAGTTTATTTAAATCCCTTGACATATGGGGTGGATGCTTTACGCTTTACAATATTAAATCAATCTGTACTGCCATTTTACATAAATTTCCTTGTATTGCTGGGCTTTTCTACATTTACAGTTCTGATATCAGCTTATCTATTTAATAAGAGGGAACAGGGATTGATGTAAGAATCTCCATTTAATTATTTCTTGAAAATAATTTATTTATTAAGCTTTTTTCTACCTCTACTGCTTTTTCAGGGCACATCTCCATGCAACACATGCATTTTATGCATTCAGGATAATTAAATTCAGGTATATTAACTCCTGCCCTTAAAGCATCTACAGGACAGCTTTTAATACAGGTTTTACAGTCTGTGCACTTATCAGGATTAATTGAGGGTCTTGCCCAGTAAAATTTCATCAAAGCTCTGGCTATAGATGAAGGGATCATATCTAATGATGAGGTTAACCTGGGTGGCCATTTAAAATCTTTTCTAACTTCTGGATAGTATCCCAGTACTTCAATTTTATTTATATATGCTTCTCCAAGTCCTTTTTTGTATGCAATTTTAGTTGTAGGGATTTTTAGGGGATATTTACCTAATAAATGTGTTACCAAGCTATCGGATGCCACTCCATCAGTTGATGCTAAAACCATGTTCAGTTCTTTGGGATTTCCTGCTGATGGGCCTGTTCCATCCATTCCTATCACTCCATCAACTATGTTAAGTCCTGGCTTTGACAGGGAAAATATATCAACAACGTGTTGGGCGAATTGTGTGGGATTAGGGGACTGTTTGTGATACTCAGTCTTTTTAAGGCCTGGAACAACGCCATACATATTTTTGACAGCACACGTAAATACAGTGAGGCCGTGAGTCTTGATTTTAGGCACATTTATCACAAAATCAGCATCCAGAACTGGTTTTGCAATATAGTACTGATTGCCGTTTATTTTCTTCTTATAGATTCCTGAAGCTTCAAAATTAACTATTTTAGTATTTAAACGGGCGCAGACTTCAAGTATTCCTGAAGTTTCCCAGTATCTTTTCAGGTCATCTACAGGCCAGCCGGGACTATCACCAACGAGTGGGGTTGCCCCAGCTTCTTTAACCAGTTTAATAACGGCTTCTATTATTTGTGGGTGAGTTGTAATGGCTTCTTCTGGTTTTTTTGCAAGAAGAAGGTTGGGCTTAATTAAAACCCTGTTTCCAGGATTTATGAAGGATGAAATGCCCCCTAAATTGTTAATACATTTTCTTACTGCGTTTTCTGCCTCTTCATATGAATTGCATCTACTTATACTTACCGTACTCATGGAATGCTCCTATTCACATATTCGGTCCTCGTCTTCAACATCAACGTATTCAAATCCTTCTTTTCTGCACCATTCATAGAGTGCTTCTGTGGCCCCTCTTGAAAGGCGGCCCTGTTTATCTCCATATTTATGTCTTGTAATTCTTCTGAATGCTATTTCCAATTCATCTGGAATACAAACTGTTATTGCGCCCATTAAAATTCACCATTAAAATTAATATTATTTTCTGCTATAGGTTTTGTAGATTATGTTATTTATAGGAAAGAATTGATGTTGAAAGCATTATCTTTTTAAAATTTCATCTGGAGTTATAAGTTATAACAGAGCTTAGATCAACATAATTTACTTTGAAAAAGTATTAAATAGAAAAATAGGCATAAATGTTCTTTTCAGGGTATATGTAATGGATTATTTTGGTGTATTTTTGATGATTTTTCGAGTATTTGGTTTATTGAAAATTTTTACTTCGCCATACAACCGTTTAACGAAATAAAAAAGTGATAAGTAATAATAAGTTTAAAATCATTACTAATATTAATTTATATTTAAAAATTTAATAAATTAACCATCAAAAAATATGAAATTATCCTAAATAAATCAATAATGGTCTATAAATCGCTTAAATTTACTAAATAGTTAATAAAGCCTTTAAAATTAGTTTTCATTAATTTATAAGATATAATACTCTCAATTTAGCCTGATTTAATAGATTTAACCATTAGATTCATTTTAACTTATTTTTTTTTTTAATGGTAAGGTAAAATAAAATGTTGATCCTTCTCCTAATTTTGATTCAACCCAGATATCCCCTCTGTGGCGGTTTATTATTCTTTTAACGATGGCCAGTCCAATACCGGCTCCCGAATACTCCCCAACACCATGCAATTTTTTAAAAACTTCAAATATTCGATTATTATACTCTTCCTCAAAACCTATGCCATTATCATTTACAGAAAAAATACATTCATCATCCTTTTTTTGCATTGAAACATGGATTTCAAGCTGTACATCTTCCCTACGGAATTTTAATGCATTTCCAATTAAATTCTGGAAAACACGCACAATTTGATTGTAATCACCATAAACCATAGGAAGGGGATCATAGCTAATTTCAGCATTACTCTCTTCAATAGAATATTTTAAATTAGATAAAGCGGTATTCAAGGCATCTTCACTATTAAACTCCTTAAATCCCCTACTTTGAGCGTCTAAACGTGAATATTCAAGTAATCCTTTAATCAGATTTTGCATCTGGCTTGCTCCACCCACTATATACTCAATAAAATCATCAGCATCCTCATCTAACTGTCCTTCGTAACGCCTTTTTAAAAGTCCAGCATAACTGCTCATAGTACGAAGGGGTTCCTGCAAGTCATGGGAAGCAATATAGGCAAAACTCTTTAAATCCTCATTAGAACGTTTCAAATCTATTATTAATTTATTTCGCTCCTTTTGTGCATTTTTAAGTTCAGTGATATCAAATAATGTGGATCTGCTATTTAAAAAATTACCCTCAGCATCTTTTACAGCAGTAGCACTTACAATAATATGAAAAACTGAACCATCCTTTCTAACCATTTCAAGTTCAAGTTCATTAACATATCCTCTCCCCATAAAACCTTCATAATTATCTTCAAATACCCTCTGACTATCTTCAGTGATCACATCCCTTAAATCTTTACCAATTAACTCTTCTCGGGTATAACCAAGCCAGGAAAGCTCAGTATCATTAACACGTGCAAATTTACCATCCTTATCGAGGGAATGATAACCACAAGGGGCATTATTATATAAATCCTCAATTTCGGCTGCAGATTCTTTAACACTTTGTTCTGCTTTAAGACGTAAAATATCTATATGGTCAATTGAGCTCATACTTCTAATTAAAATTAAAAGAAGAACAACAACAGTTAAAAATGCCATCAAGGCAAAAGTAAATCTAGAATCATAGAGTCCTGATCTTTCTCCTAAAAGACTTATCAGACCAAAAATTAGGGGTAAAAATAAAATTGCAGGAAATAAAGCACGTCCAAAAGCACCGCTTAGTCTGTCACTAATTAATATCTCTATTATTCCTTTATCTGGACGTGAGAAAATAATGGCTAAAATTATCAGGATAAAAACAATTGTTCCATAAATTGAAGGTGGAGTTGTATTGGGAACATGAAATGTTTTTGTCTGGTAGATAAAACCAAGCACTACAAGGTAAAATAATACTCCAACAATTCCCATTAATGTTTGTGAAATATCAAATCCTCTAACTGGTTCTTTATCAAGTAGTATAAGCGCAAGCCCGGTTAATACAAAGGATATGGCAGCAACTACAGACATTTTATATTCAGCCAAATCTTGCCACCCAATTAAACCAGCTATAAAACTTGCATCTGTAGTATAATTAATTATATAATCTACAAGTGTTATAATTCCAACTAATAGGACTATTAATGCTAATATTTTGCCTATTTTATTTTTCATCCCCTTATCAGGCTTTTGAAGGAGAATAATAGAGATACCTACTAAAATGAAACATACTGCTGTGGTTAATGCAATAGAGGAATAGTTAGGGTCTGGAGTTTTTAAAACAGGGATTTCCAGTATCCATCCAGCCAAAATTATTAAACTGGATACAATTATTAGGATACATAAAATCATAACAATAGATTCAAATCTTTTAAAATCATTTTTAACCACTAAAGCCATATTTAACCTCTCAGGTGCATATTGTAAAATGTAGATCCTTTACTTAACGAGGATTCAACTCATATGCGCCCACCATGCTGTTCAATATTTTTTTTAACAATGGTCAGGCCAATTCCGTTCCCTGATATTTTCCAATAGCATGTAATTGTTTAAAAACTTCAAAGATAGCACTGTATTCTTTTTCAAGTCCAATTCCATTATCAGAAACAGGAAATAACTCATCTTCGGATATTCTCTCTTTTTTTAGGGGTTTCAATCCATTTACTGGGTTTTACCATTACAGATCCTTCTTAGATTAAGGGGATGAATTATTACTTGTTAGCAAATAATATTTTCTATTATGTGAATTAGTAAACTTAATTTTTATGATTTAGTCTTTAAAGGAAAACAAGAATGAACTTTGGAATTTTAGAAAAAAAGGGGTAATTAAAAGTTTATATGATTAATACAGGCTAAAGGGTTCAATCAATAAAATTTCTTTTAATATCATTAATTATAAGCCCTGAAAAATCCTTCAATGTTCCACCATGAAATTCCATGGGCACAACTGAGCATGCTGCACAGCTCGGCCTGAAATATGTAGTAAAACCAGTATTATGCACCTTAGAAACATATTCGGTGGTTGACTCATCATTGAGGCTTATTTCCCAGTACCATTCATGCTTATCTCCTTCAGCGGGTTCAAGTCCAATCTCCAGTACAATCATTTTAAGTGAATCATCCTTTTGGGCAGTTCCAATTATAATCCGACCGATAACAGGAATCTGTGGATTTCCGGTTTCAATAAAACCAAACTTATCCAATGCGGCTTCAATATTGCTTATGGATTCTAACTGAATATTCATAGATATAACTCCAGACTTTATAGTATAAAAAATTTAAGGATAAATCTTATCTTTGGCTGTTAATTCCATAAATTTTGATTAAATTAATAATTAATGCATTAATCGTGTTTTTTTCCCAGTATAATAAAAGTTAATTTTTAGATAGTATTATTTATCCTTTAAAAAACAAAGATTAAGGATATGGAAAGGGATGAATCAAATAAAATGACAGTATTACTGGTTGCAACTATTGCCTCCTTTTTAACTCCATTTATGGCCTCATCAGTGAATGTGGCTCTTCCAGTAATAGCACAGGAGTTAGCAGCTAACGCTATAATGCTTAGCTGGATTACAACATCATTCCTCCTAACTTCAGCCATGTTATCTGTTCCCTTCGGCAGAATCGCTGATATATATGGAATGAAAAAGGTTTTCATCATGGGAATCATCATCTTTACTATTGCCACATTTCTGGCCTCTTTATCTCCTTTTGTGGAGTTTCTAATCTTTTCAAGGGTGCTGCAAGGTGTGGGAAGTGCCATGATATTTGTAACTGGACTTTCTATAATTGCATCTGTTTTCCCACCAAAAGAGATGGGTAATGCCATAGGACTAAGTGTAAGCGCTGTTTTTATGGGGCTTGTATTGGGACCTGTACTTGGAGGGTTCCTAACCCAGTATCTTGGTTGGAGGAGCATATTCTACCTTATAGCCCCATTAGGGCTTATAGTAACAGCACTGGTTATTGTTAAACTCAGGGGAATGGAATGGGCAGAATGCAGGGGCGAAAAACTGGATATAATCGGTTCTGTGCTTTATGCACTTTCACTTTTACTGGTTTTAGCTGGTTTTTCCACAATAACAATTATGATAGGACAGATAATGCTAATTTTAGGTATAATTGGTATTATTGGATTTGTAATATGGGAGTTAAAGGTAGAACATCCAGTCCTGGAGATGAGGCTCTTCCTTAAAAACAGGAAATTTGCCTTCTCTAATCTGGCAGCGCTTATAAGCTTTACAGGCACATTTGCAGTGGTATTTCTCTTAAGCCTTTACCTGCAATACATTAAAGGATTTGATCCAAGGGGAGCGGGGCTTGTTCTGGCCACACAAACACTATTTATGGCATTTATATCTCCAGTTGCAGGGAGACTTTCAGATAAATATCCTTCAAGGATATTAGCCTCTATTGGAATGGCTATCTCTACTGTAGGCCTTATAATCTTTGCCTTTTTAAATACAGATACGAGCCTCTATCTTATACTATTTAGTCTGGTCTTACTTGGAGTTGGAGCTGGAATCTTTTCTACTCCAAATACACATGCTGTGATGAATTCAGTTAAAAAGAGATATCTTGGAGTGGCATCAGCAACAATAAGTACAATGAGGATTATAGGCCAAACACTAAGTATGGGGATGGTGCTTGTAATATTTGCAGTTTATGTTGGGGCTGTTCAATTCAATCCAGGAAATTACGGGGCTTTGCTTCAAAGTATTAATATAATGTTTACCATTTCAGCGGTGCTTGGTTTTGTAGCGATTTTTGCATCACTTGCCCGTTAATAGGGAATTGAGGATTTAAAATTCAACAATATAGATTTAAAATGGATATAATGATTTATAATGTCTTAATAATGTTATTGTTGCCTATTTTTCATTATTTTTGTATTTAAAGAGTTTATTTTTCTACAGCAACTTTCCCTAAGGTACAGATAAGGATCTTCAAAAAGGTTTAATAACTTTTGACATTGATTTAAAACTTTAATGACGACTATTTATAAATGTTTTTTTTATTTAGATGATTATCTATATGATTCATTTTTCCATAATATCATCTGGAGTTAAAACGTTATCCATCCATTTAAAATTTTCTTGATTATTTGTAACCAGCTGTGCACCTATGCTGATGGCTGTAGCTCCAATAGCATAATTTCGCATATTCTGGTTATCAGGGTTTTTTGTGGAGCTTTTAGCTTCTTGAGCTGCTTCCTCTTTTCCAAAAGGAACAATAGTGATGTTCATCTGCTCCAGGAATGCATCCACCATGGATTCTGTGTTTCCTTTCTTTAGATGGTGCTCGAGGTATTCCATATAAGCAATTGCAGGTAAATACTTCTCTTCTTTTTTTGATAGGAGCCATCTGCAGAATTCCCTGCTTTTAAATACATTGCTATCAAGGACCAGTTTCAATTTAACCACTTTTTACAATTCCAGTTTCGCTTCTGAAGCCTTTTGTGATTCTTTTATAGTCTCATCAATATCTGCATATGTCTCTATCATTTTACCATTTAATTCTTCTATGGTCATTAATATCCAGTTTCCTCCACTGTTTTTTACAAAGATTACTTTGTTTCCTTTTTGGATATTTAGATCTTCCCTTACTTTTTGGGGAATGGGTACCTGATATTTTTTGTAACAAATTTCAAAGACGCTTCGAAGCGGTGAAGCTGCTAAACTGGACATTATGGGCTTTGTTTCTGCTGTAACCTAATAACAATCTTCATTAGTTTTTTTAAATTCTGAAACTAAACCGCTTTTTCTTCTGATGAAATTAACTCTTCTATTCCTATAGACATTTTTTGAGAATTATCAATAAATTCCCCTAATTTACCCTCTAAATCATCCTCAAAACTAACAATTCTCCCTATTATATCGGTAAATTTAGTAGAATCTTTAAGGTTAATTAATTCTACATTTAATGCATTAATATCTGAGGCATTTTCATTGATTTCTTTCACATTTTCTTTTAAAACTAGTAAATTTTTGCTCATTTCATTTTCTAAACCTATCTTTGTAAGAGTAGAATCTCCTGATTCCCACATATTTTCTAATAACTTCAATTCGTTTCCAGTAGACTTATCACTGATAATAAACCTATTAAATTCAGCTAAATCAATATTAATGTTAATAATGGGCTTTATATTTAACAAAAACATTTCTCTATTTTTTTCTTTATGGCTCTTATTAAGGGATTCTCCAACTAAAAAAACCAGTAATGCACCTAGAAGAACGATAAAAGCACCCAAATAAGGGTAATTGGGAAATAAGATAAATATTATTATTAAAATTGAAATCACAATACTGGTTAATAAAATCCAGTTATAAAAATGGATATTCATTATAATCGCCTAAACTAAAGTGGAATATATAGGTTAATTTATTATCAGACATTATATATTTTTTTGATTTCTTCTCTAATTAAGAAAATTAATAAAGAATTCTAAAGTCTTTAAATTTGCCTTTGTAATCTTGCCATTCCAAACATACATCGGTTACCTTGGCAAAAGAAGAACCTTTACCAACGAATTCAATTGCTTTGTTGACATCTTCTTTTTCACCCTCAAAAACCGCCTCAACACGTCCATCAGGGAGATTGCGCACCCAACCATTAACTCCATATTTTTTGGCCATGTTTATTGTGTTCCCACGGAAGTATACTCCCTGGACCCTTCCAGATACAATAACATGGGCTCTAACTTTCAATATTTCTCACCAACTATTATATTGGAGTTTTGGATTAGATTTATTTTGAGCCTATTCCCATTAGATATGCTCCAAAACCAAGCACCCACAATATTATTGGATATGCTACCCATCTTTCAACTCCTCCGCCACCCATTACCGGAATGAACATATTGGCTGTAAATAAGAAAAATAGGCCAATTATACCAAAAAGAACAGCCAGATACTTAAGTGGTGAATTAATTATTCTAAAGGAGTAAATAGCAGATAAGCCCCCACTGATAAATGTAGTCATTGCAAATAATGGATGCTGAGGATTTATATTTCCCGGGAATATTCCTACCCCTAAAGCTCCTAATCCTAATAATCCCACCAATATTGTGGCTATTCGATCATTATAAGTTCTGAATAAGAAATAAGCACCAGTAATGATTAATATTCCAGATATTATCATGCTAAAGTTAAATATGGTTGCAGATGGCTGCGTTATGATACTGTTAGGTGGTTCAGTCGCTCCAAGATCGCTAATCATACTATCAGCAGTTGTATATGTATAATTTTCAGGATAAAAAATTTCACCGGTTATAATACCCATAAAAATAATAGATCCTGCAAGGAAAAACAGAAGTCCAGCTATAGCGGGATTCATTTTATTTGATTCTAATTTATTAATCATAATATCACCAACATATTTTTTTAAATAATTACTTTGAATAGTGTTTATTGACTTAAATAATTTATAAAATAAAGAATTGCAGTATAATTTTTATTTAAATTTACCCCTATACTTAGTTAATTCAATTAAAAAATCTATTGGATAACATTTTCATCATTGGGTTCAATGAAAGGCTCTGCATTCTTAAAAGCGAATTCTATCCTTATTTTTTGGTATTCCTTCTTTTATTTTAATCCAGTGGCTATTAACATATAATTCATATTCTCTAAAACAACAGGGAACTCCCTTAGCAGTAAGAGGATCAGGACTATCCATAAGGTGAAAATGAAGATGGGGTGCTGTTGAATTACCAGAATGGCCAATATTACCAACTAAATCTCCAGATTTAATTTCGTCACCCTTTTTAACCTTTATAGAACCCTTTTTCATATGTACAAGAACTGCACAGGCTTTTTCTCCTTGAATGATGATAAAATTGCCTGCAACGTCTTGAATACTCTGTTTTTTTGGATCAAAAAACCATGCATTTTTAAGGGCAATTGAAATATCATGCAAAGGCTGGACTGGGTCGCGTTCAGGGTATCCATCAAGGGCTTCAACAACGGTGCCGGATATTGGTGCATAAATAGGTTTTCCATAGCAGTAACAATCATTTAAATGTACTCTGCCTAAAAAATAATCTAAAACGCTTTTTTTATAGAATTTAAGGGGCATTTGATTCCAGTTAACCTGTAAAAGGTCGAAGGCATAGGTTTCTCCTAGAAAATCCGTGCCGTGGCTTGGAACTTTAGTACCTGGACTATTTAAGACCATCCACTCTCCTTTTAAGGGTGATTTTACTGGTACAGCTTTCATTTTTTGACCTGTTAAACATATTCATGCTTAAAAATATATTTTAAGCTGAAAACTAAACTACTTTTAATCTATTATTTATTATACATCCCATTATACATATAATTGCCAGTATAAAACTCTTTTAGAAGGTGCCTTATGGATTATAAAGAACTAAAAAAAGATCTACTTATAGTGGGAATTTTAGTATCCTTCCTTACACCATTTGTAAGGGCATCCATTAATCTGGCACTACCTTCTCTGGCCATTGAATTTGATTTATCAGCTGTTTTTTAACCTGGATATCAACAGTTTATCTACTTGTTAATGCCATACTCTACATCCCCTTTGGTAGAATTGGAGATATCTACGGGCGAAAACGAATCTTTCAATATGGATTAATCATTTTCACCATAAGCTCATTTATATCAGCATTCTCCACCTCAGGAGAAATGTTCCTCTTTTTCAGGGTTCTGCAAGCTATAGGAAACGCCATGATATTTGCCAATTTAAATGCCATGATATCATCAGCATTTCCAGAAAATGAAAGAGGTAGAGCATTCGGACTGACATCAATGGGTGTTTTTGTAGGTTTAATCTTTGGACCAATTCTTGGAGGGGCCATAACAGAGATCGTAGGATGGAGAAGCTTATTCTACATTGATACCCTAATAGGGATAATAGCGATTTTTGCAATCACACGGTTTAAATATGACTGGATAGATGCAGAGGGGGAAAAATTAGATATCCTTGGATCATTTCTCTTAGGAATGTCCCTTATATTCATAATTTATGGATTTTCAAATTTAACCCACAAATACGGTTTATTCCTTGTAATTGGGGGGATAATCATGCTATCAGTATTCTATTTAGCCCAAAAAAGAGCTACTTATCCTTTGATTAATCTTGGTTTATTTAAAAGTAGAAGTTTCACCTTTGGAAATATCACTGCATTTATAAATTACGCTGCATTTGTATCAGTATCTTTCATTTTAACCCTCTACTTGCAATATTTGAAAGGTTATAATCCTCTAACAGCTGGTTTAATTGTTTCTATTCAATCAATTGCCATGGTTCTTGTATCTCCGTATGCTGGAAGATTATCAGATAAAATCGCTCCAGAAAACATATCAACTGCAGGTATGATATTTACAACCGTTGGTGTGGCCCTAATGACATTAATAAATTTCGGGAATGCCCTGTATCTTGGATTAATTTCTCTTATTGTCTTTGGGGCAGGTATAGGTCTTTTTTATGCTTCAAATACCAAGGTGGTTATTAGTGCGGTGGATAAGAAGTTTTTTGGGGTTGCAGGCGCTACATTAAGTAATTCAAGATCAATGGGGCAGATATTTGGAATGGGCATTGTTACACTTGTTATTTCTGCAATTTTGGGAGATGCACAAATTGTGCCCTCTAATTATCCAGGGCTGATTATGAGTCTTAGGATTTCACTGGTTGCTATTGCCCTTTTAAGTGCAGTTGGAATCTTTACATCAATATTTAAAGATTAAATCTACTCTATTTATCATTTAGCGCTTTTTATATAATAGGTCTGACTATTGGAGGGGGGATATGTTCCTTTTTTCATCAGATATGCTCTTTGAACTGGCCAGATACAACAATGAACTCCAACTTTTTTATCATTAAACCAAATTTTAATTAATTTTTTAGCTAAAAGTGAAAAACTATAAACTTTAAGATACTTAAAAAATACTAATGAAAGATTAATTAATTTTTTATTTAAAGCCTAAAAACATATTATTATAATTTTTAATGATATAAGGAGGATATTTCGATGGTAAAAGAAGATATTGATGAGGGAATGATGGATGAATGTCTAAAAGACATGCAATTTGAAATTGAAGTAGTAGAAACCATTGAAAGAAGCCACCCCACCCAATTAGAAGATAATATAGGAAAACTTGGTTTTGTGAAAATATTTGAAGTAGAAGGCACTAAATGGTTCCTCTATGAAGATACATCATATATTCTGGTTTTAGCTGAAAACAATAAATGGCATTTGTATCAGAAGGCGATGGGATCATTATAAGGAAATCCATGCATGAACCTTTTCTAATCTAATTTTGAATTAATTTAAATATCACCAGTCCATATAACAGATTACGGTGAAAAAATGAACAAAACAAAGATATTATCATGGAACGTCAATGGACTGCGAACCAGATACAATGGAGGATACCTGAAACAAGTTTTCGATTTAAATTCGGATATTTTATGCTTTCATGAAGTAAAATCAACCGAAGAACAACTACCAGAAGAATTAAAAGAAATTGAAGGCTATCACTCTTATTTTAACCCTTCCAGGAAACTAAAGGGCTATGCTGGCGTTGCAATATATGCTAAAGAAGAACCAGAAAGGGTTGAAAAGAGTTTCACTAATTCTGATTATGAAGATGAAGGAAGAATACTAAAAGCTGTTTTTAAAGATTTTATTTTGTATAATATTTATTTTCCATCAGGTGCAGCTTCAAAAGAGAAACTTCAACACAAATTTAAATTCTATGAAAATTTTCTGGAGGAAATGAAAGAATTAAAGAGTGAAAATGTAGTAATTTGTGGTGATTTTAATATAGCTCACAAAGAGACTGATCTTACAAATCCAAAACAAGCTGCAAAAAATCCCGGCTTTTTACCCGAAGAAAGAGCATTTTTAGATGAATTAGTGAGTTCAGGTTATATTGATACTTACAGGATGTTTAATATGGGGCCTGGAAATTATACTTGGTGGCCATATGGTCACAATTGTCGGGAGAAGAATATAGGGATGCGATTGGATCATTTATTTGTATGTGGGAGCTTAAAAGATAATATAAGTTCTGCTTATATTCTTTCTGATGTTATGGGGTCTGATCATTGCCCTGTTGGAATTGATGTTGTTCTTGAATGATAGCCAAATGGGTAGTCATAATGGGGCCAAAAAATATTAGAATTCAATAGTGGATTTGTTTCTTTTCTAGAATTATATCAGGGAAGCCTTTTATGGGGATGTGCTCGCCGACTTTTATATTGTATCCATTTAAGAGATATAAATGATATTATAAAATATTTTATACTCCTAAAAATTTAAGAGATATAACTATGAAAAATATTAATGATAAAATGAAAGAAAAAAAAGAAGTGCAGCAAGAAATTGAGGAAGTGAAAAGAAAAATACTCCCTGTTTTAGAGCACTATGGAGTCAAAAAAGCAGGATTATTTGGTTCAGTAGTTCATGGAGAACTGCGAGAAGATAGCGATATAGACATTCTGGTCGAGATAGAAAAAGACATCAGTTTGCTTGATTTTGTTGGATTTAAACTTGAAATTGAGGAAAAATTAGGTAGAAAAGTTGATTTAATAGAATACAGTGAGATTAAGCCTCTATTGAAGGATTCAATACTTAAAGAACAGGTGGCAATTCTTTGAAAAAGGATATAAAAGTTTATGTTGAAGATATAATTGAAAGTATACTCAAAATAGAAGAATATACAGATCAGGTTACAAAAGATGGATTTTATAAGAACACAATCATTCAAGATGCTGTTTTTAGAAGATTAGAAATTATTGGCGAAGCAGTAAAGAATATTCCTAAAGAAATAAAAGATGAATATACGGAAATACCCTGGAAACAGATTGCAGGCATGCGGGATATTCTTATACATCAATATTCCGGTATAAAACTTGAAAGGGTCTGGATCGTAATAAAAAGAGATTTACCTATCTTAAAAAGTAATATAATTAATTTAAAAGAAAAAATAATAAAGTAATTTCATTTTATATATTAACTAATCAAAAAAACATGATAATTAAGAATATTCTATAACGGATTTAATTTCTTTCTTTATTTCACGAATATCGTATTCAGAGTATACATAAATGAGTTCACAGCTATTTTCTTCACATAATTTCTTTTTGCGCATGTCTCTTTCTTGTAGTTCTTTAAAACCTTTTTCTCCACCAAAGTAATCTACTGGTTCTAAATGTTGTTGGCCCTGATATTCAATTCCTATATTTCTTTTTGGAAAGAAAATGTCTAAATGTTGCTGACCAAGCCAAGAAGGCTTTCCATGCTGAATTATAACTTCATCTGGAAATAACTCTTTTATTTCATTAAATAATTTTGTTTCACTAAAAAGAGAAGCACTTTTAAAGTCAGCTCATCACTCTACAGCAATTGAAGGCAATCCACTGACCTTAAATCAGGTGGATAGGCTTGCCAGGGGTGAAAAAATAAGAGCTCAAAAGAAGGCCAGGCAGGAAGTATTAAACTACATGAACTTGCTTAAAAATTTGGATAAATACGGAGAAGATGGAAAAATCACCGAAAAGTCAATTTTGAAACTCCATGAGAATATAACCCATTACACGCTGGAATATGCCTATCTTGAAGGCCATTACAGAACTGAACCAGTTTACGTTGTAAATAAAGAGGGTGAAGTTGTATATACACCACCTCCAGATAATGCTGTACCTGGAGAAATGCAGAACTTCATAGAATGGATAAACGGGGATTCTAAAGAGCTGAATCCAGTTATGGCTGCCGGAATCATTCATTATGAATTTGTGAGGATACACCCATTTGTTGATGGCAACGGCCGAACTGCCAGGGCTCTTGCAGCGCTTTTTTTGTATTTAAGGAATTTTGATATTGACAGGCTCTTTACACTGGACGAATAT
This sequence comes from Methanobacterium sp. UBA44, assembly GCA_002494885.1. Classification (GTDB taxonomy): domain Archaea; phylum Methanobacteriota; class Methanobacteria; order Methanobacteriales; family Methanobacteriaceae; genus Methanobacterium_D. Next base: position 631,629 of record DACV01000007.1, on the reverse strand, counting down.
TATGATAACGACAGGCAAGATTACTATGATGCGCTTAATTCGATTGATTTAGAGGAACAGGATTTAACCGAATGGTTAGAATACTTTTTAGAGGGCTTTTTGATTTCTGTAAGCGAAATTAAGAATCAGGTTCTGTTATTTTCGCCCAAGATAAAAGAAAGAATCAGATTGTCTGGAAAGCACATGAAAATAGTTGAATATATACATTTAAACGGACAAATAACAAATTCTGAAGTCCAGAAACTCCTGAATATCTCCCGCCAGGGAGCATATAAAGATTTAAGGAGTTTGATGGATAAAGGTATTTTGGAGAAGAAAGGTGGGAGCCGATCTACTTATTATGTGTTGAAGTCTGAGAAGTAGTCAAATCAGTAGTCGAAAATTTGATGGATGAGTTTTTCACCTTTATTTATTCTTTTTATCTATTAAAAATGAATTTTATAATAATTTCAAAAAGGAATGTTTATCATTTCCAGATTGTTTTATTATTGCCTTTAAAAGCCCTTTTCTTATAGAATCATGGTTTGGAACTATGACTGTTAGTACTACGCCCTCTTTTTTATGTTTTTTAAGTTTAATGTGGCTCCCAGTTTGAGATACCATCTGAAATCCATCTTTATAAAGTGCTTTACAAATTTCACGCCCTGAGAGGTTTGGTAGTTTCCGGGTTTCCATGTATTTCTACATCCAGCAGACGAATGGAATTGGAAGGATAATTATGGTGAATATTGGATTTAAATTCCTTTTCTTTATTAGATAAGGATAAAGATACTGCATAACTCATTATTTTATCTGCATATTCTCTTTGAACATCTTCATCTTCTAAATATAACTGCAGCGCTTCTTTAGCATTAAATAATGCTTCTTCTTCAGTTTTACCCTGACTTCCTACATTAAAAACAGGACAAAGAGCAATGAATAATGAATCTTCTTCAGTAATCTCTACAGGCAGTTCAAGTTTAATAATCACTTTTTTCTACCTCCAATTAAAAATATGATTTTCAATATATAAATATTTTTATTTAATGATTATTTAGAGCTCACTAAAATAAATAATTTCAATTTAGAGCGTTTTAAGGTCTATATTTACAAGAAAATCAGGTATAATCAGTGTTTTCTATTTTCTTAGAAGTTATAAGACTATATTTGTTTAGGTTTAAATATTTTTAAATCTATAAAGAATTTTGGTGAAAAAAATGAGCGATGACTCTTTAAAAGACAGATTCCGCGGCTGTCTAATTGGACTAGCAGTGGGCGATGCATTAGGTGTTCCAGTAGAATTCATGGATCCAGGCACATTTGAACCAGTAACTGATTTTAGAAGCGGAGGAGCTCATGGCCTAAAAGCTGGAGAATGGAGCGATGACACTTCTTTGGCTTTATGTCTTGCTGAAAGCCTAATCGAGAAAAAGGGATTTGATCCAGCTGATCAATTAGAAAGATATAGATGCTGGTACCGTGAAGGACATTTAAGCATCACTGGAAGTTGTTTTGACATTGGAAACACTACCCGAGAAGCTATACACGAATTTGAAGATACTGGTGAATCCTTTTGCGGTCCAGACCATGAATATTCATGCGGTAATGGTTCGTTAATGCGCTTAGCGCCAGTCCCAATGTTTTACCATCTTGATCCGCTTGAAGCAATAGAAAAATCCGGTGAAAGCTCGAAAACAACTCATGGACATCAAAGGGTAATTGATGCCTGCAAATATATGGGTGGAATAATCTGTGGAGCAATTAATGGAGTTTCAAAGGAAGAACTGCTTTCTGAGAGATATTCTCCGGTTGATGGTTACTTTGATGAAAATCCATTAGATCCAGAGATTGATGAAGTTGCTTCAGGCTCATTTAAAGATAGAGAACCTCCAGAAATCCGTGGAAGAGGATATATGGTTAAAAGTTTAGAAGCAGCTCTCTGGGCGTTTAATAAAGGTAAAGATTTTGAAGAAGGCTGCTTAATGGCGGTTAATTTAGGTGAAGATGCTGATACTACTGGAGCTATTTATGGCCAGATTGCCGGGGCTTATTATGGTGAGAGTGGGATTCCCGGGAAATGGCGTGATGGGTTGGCTGAATTTGATTTGATTGATTCTTTTGTTGAGGGATTGTATGATGTTATTATATTAATGGAAAGTAAAGGAAAATTAGGGAAGAAATAATAGTGAAGGTGATAAAATGGTAGAATCTATAAAAAAAAGAAACTCGGGCAGTAAAATATAAAACTGGAGAATTTGATTTAAGAGATAAAATTGATTTAATAGAACTTTTAAATGAATTGAGCCCTAAACATGGTCAAATCATTGAAATTGTTATTTCTAAAAAGTAGAAATTCTATTATTAACTTTATAAATATCTTATTTTGCTTTAATTTCTAAAGGGTTGGAACATTTCTTATTACTGCATCTAAAGATCTTTAATTCTTGATAATACTTAAGGGGATTCTTACAGCCATCACAAAGCATTAATTCATGTATTTCATGCACTGAGTTACAAAAACGTTCTACTTCATCAATTGAAACATTTCCTGCCATTAAATTCTCATGTGACATTAAATTACCCACGATACGGGTCTTTTCAAGATTTTTAAATGATTGTGAAATATTTTCTTTAAATTCTTGATCTATAATTAATTTTTCTAATCTTTGTTTTGCAGGATCAAATAAATCATTAATTTCAAATCTACCAGAGGGATTAATCTTTACTGAAGTCTTAGTATTAATGCAAATATTCTCAAGTAACCATTCTAAGTAACGTCTTCCTTCATTCCCGGCACAATTGCTATCTCTTTTTTTGATTCTATCTTGAATTTTTTCCCATCTAGGTTTATAAGGTCTAATTATTGGGCCTAATTCTATATCCCATCCAATTATCTGTAAATTTTCAAATTTACCACCTAAACGATAGGCTCTTTGTGCTGCTTTTATTTGTTCAAACCATATTCCATCATGAGTGGTTATAATTAATTGTTTATCGCCAAATTCTTCTAATAAAAGATTACATACGTTCTCTCTGTGTCGAGAATCTATTGTTGAAACTACGTCATCCAAGATAATTATTGGAAAATCTTTATTGAAATTTTTAAACAACGCTAAAAATATGCATAGACCTAAAGAATCTAAGTGACCTTCACTACTTAGAGAACGGGGATCTTCGTCTTTTTTACCAAAAATAGTCATTCTTAAATTAGTACTAGCTCTTTTCTTTTTATCGACATTTAGTTTAATATTTTCATGCAAATCATTTGGATGTAACATATTATAGAAATACTGAATATCATCTTCTATAGAATCGTAGACTTCTTGAATTTTTCTTTTTCTTATTGTAGAGAAATTATCATGTATTTTTGTGGATATTAATAGTTCTTGACGTAATTTTGAGATATCAACATTTAAATTGGTATAATCTTCAATTTTATTATCTATTTCGAAAAGCTGTTTAGAGATCTTAGTTCTTTTTTCATCTTCTTTTGTCGGAGAAAGGCTCTTTTTAAATACTTCAGTTTTATTTTTTAAGTTAAATAATTGCTTTTCATGAGAATTTTTAAGTTTTAAATAATCTTTTGTTGATATATTTCCTTGAAGGAATGAATGGGTAGATACGGACTCTAAAAATGATTTAATAGATGTTATTTCTTGATCAATTAAATCTTTTTCGTCAATTAAATTATCAAAAAGTTTTATGTCTGATGAAATATCTTCTAAATGTCTTTGAACTAATGTTAATGATTCTTTAATCTTTTTTACTAAGCTACTTAACAGATTATTATCCTTTTTAAGCTTTTTAAGTTCTTCTAAACGTTTATTTATTTTTTTAAGAGTATTTTCTCCATCAATCCCCTGTTCACATAGGGGACATTTCTCTGTTTTTTCACTTATTATCTTTTGAGAATTTTCTAAGACTTCAATAAGGGATAACTTATTTAATTGATTAGAATTAATAATTTGATTTTTAATTTTTTCAATTTTATTAAATGTATCAAGAACTTCGTCATTTAAAGGGTTAATTTTGTCTAGATTTCTTAATATGCTTTCTAATGTACTTATTTTAGGGATATTTATAACTTTAATACTTTTGTTTATTTCCTCAGCACGTTCTTTAAGTTGATCTAAAGTTCTTAATGTCTCTAAATTTTCTTTTTCAAGTTTTTTATTGATAATTGGCAAAATATCTTCTATATTTTGTATTTCTTCATCCAAAGTGGAGTTAAGATCTGATTTTATCTGATTTTTAGCGCTGATTTTTGTATTTAATTCACTATCAATGTCATTTTGGGTTTGTTTTATGGCATTTTCAATTTTTTCTAGTTCTTTTATGCCCAATACACTTCCAATAAATTCATATCTCTTTCCAGGACTGCTTTCAATGAATTTAAGAATTTCAGATCTGCGTAAAATAAATTTACCATTAACAGCATTTTCAAAAAGTATCTGGGCTGATTTTGGATATTTAAATGGCGAATTTAGCTTTCTTTCTAAAGAAATATTTCCCTGATTAAATTCTAAGTTTACTTTAAGGTCCTTTGATGAAAAATTTACATGAGTAGCATGATCTTTTAATTTGAAAGGAGATGGATGTGAAACTTTACCCGTAAAAAAGAATTCAATGGCATCAATAATAGAACTTTTACCTGTTCCGTTTTCCCCATGTATCAATATACTTTTTCCTTTTATATTATGTTCTAAATCTGGAATCCCTCTAAAAGCTTCAATTTTGATGCTTTTAATCTTCATTAGAATCCTCCATCCTGATAGATTCTAATATTTTTTCTTTAGATGATAAATCACCGTTTTTCCAGAGATTTTGTAGATTGGTAACAACTTTATCTGGAATTTCTTTATCTTTTTCTACTTCTTTCAAAAAATTAACAATAATTTGATGAAGGATTGTATTTGCAGCACTTTTATCCCCGTTCAATTTAAGCACCGATTATTAATCTTCATTAAACAATTAAATAATTTACTATTTACCGTGAGTTATTAAATTAGAATTAGGACAAAATTAATAAATATATGATATTATAATTGGCTTGATATAAAAAAAGATGCTCAAAAATCAATAATTACGAAAATAACTTGTTAATATTGCAATTAACATGTAATGTATACAATAAATGTGTTTATAAAGTGTTTTGGTTTATTTTAAGCTTTTTTAACATATTATTTTTCACTAATAAAAATAGTATTGACTAACATAATTATTATTGAAAATTATGCAGATTATATAAATAATATTGAGTTATCAATGAAAAACCTAAACATTTATTTATATATTGGCAATAATAATTCACAAAGAATTAAAATATGGATAAAATTGGATATTATAATTTTAATAAGTATTTCATTATCCAAAGTTTTATATTAAAATAAAGTTTAGATAAGTAAATAGCGGAATAAGAGGCGTGTCATGACAAATGATTTGACTTTTATAATGAATGAGCCTGGAGAGAAGCTTGTAGACAGATTTAACACTCTTATTAAAGATACTCAATTTTTTGATTGTTTGGTTGGCTATTTTTACACAAGTGGATTCCATTCTCTTTACAAATCCTTAGAAAAAACAGAAAAAATTAGAATACTCATTGGAATCAGTACTAATAAAGAAACATTTGATTGGATACAAGAATTTAAAGAATCTGAACAAAATTTTAACCCATTATCTACTAAAGAAACCAAAGAAGAGTTTTCCAGTAGAATAATAAATGAAATGGACAAATCTGATGATTCTTTTGATGTTGAAACAGGTATTAGAAAATTTATGGAATGGCTTAAATCGGGAAAATTAGAAATAAGGGCTTTTCCTACAGAGCGAATACATGCAAAATTATATGTCATGACCTTTGATGAGGGAGATAGAGACAAAGGACGAGTAATAACGGGTTCAAGCAATTTTACTAAAGCAGGCTTAAATGATAATATTGAATTTAACGTTGAATTAAAAAATAGAAGTGATTATGAGTTTTCTTTAGAGAAATTTAATGAATTATGGGAAAAATCAGTTGAAGTTTCTGAAGAATATGTGGAAACAATTAATGAAAATACATGGCTAAATGACTCAATTACGCCATATGAACTTTACCTTAAATTTCTTTATGAATATCTTAAAGAGAAAATTAATATTGACCAAGAGGAACTTAAAAAAGCACTTTTACCTGAAAATTTTATGGATCTGCTAAAGGACAACACAATATGGTAACAATCTTAACTAAAGGTTCAGATTCAAATGAACATGTACTCACATCTGTTACAAAAAGAAAGGGTTTTGCTACACCTGAAATTTTACATCTAATATTGAATAGAGCCGATAATGAAACTGATTATGGGGAAATAATTCAAAGTGATTTATATGAGGGTAATGACTTTAAAATTCATTTATTAAATTCTACAGAATCAGATAAAGATCCAAAAAAACAATTACTCGATAAAATCAGAGAAAAATCAGATTTTAAATTAGATCCTAAATTAGAGGTAGCTCAAGGAATTGTTCCAAACCCAGACATAGTGTCAAATAAAGCTTTAGATAAGATTTCTCCAGAAAATCAATCTAAATATGATATAAATGCTGGAGATGGAGTTTTTGTTATTAAAAAAGGTTATTTGAATGAATTAACTGATGAAGAGAGAAAATACTTAAAACCATTATACGAACCATATGAACTTGATAGATATTATTTTCCAAACTCACATTCTAAAGAAATAATTTACTTAACTAAAAAAAATTATAAAAATGGCCTAAACAGTCTAATAATGCATTTAAAGAAATTTAGAGAAATAATGGACGATAGAAGGGAGAATAAAAACGGACGTCTTGAATTTTTCCATTTACATTGGCCTAGAAACGAAAAATTTTTTAATAGCGGCCCAAAAATATTCAGCGTTAGAAAATGTAAGACCCCCACATTTGCATACACAGAAAAACCAGCATATGGAATGCTTTCAGTAAATATAATAATTTCAGATAGAATAGATTTGAAATATCTTTTGGCATTATTTAATTCTAATCTTGTTGCATTTTGGTTAAAGCATAAAGGCAAAATGCAAGGGGATCAATTTCAGGTTGACAAAACTCAAATTTTAGAAATACCTTTGAAAAATACAAATGACAAACAACCTTTCATTGATCTTATAAATCAAATTTTAAACATCCAAAATAAAGATCTTAACAATGAAATTGAAAATTATAAGAAAAAAATAGAAAGTTTTGAAATAGATATTAATAAGTTAATTTATGATTTGTATGATCTCACTCCTGACGAAATAAATATTTTGGAATCAGATTTTGAAAAAGATGGTGTTTAAAATGGAAAATATAACTAAATGCATCAATGAATGGAATGCAACAATAGAGGCTTTGGGCCAGGGAAAGCAAACAATTTTAATAAGAAAATATGGGACGAATATTGATAAATTTCTTTTATACCCAACAGTTAGCTATACTTTAAAAGACAACTATTTAGACAGTTTTGAAAAGAAATATAAATCTTTTGTTGAGGGAAACGCTCTTCCAAAGAAAGATGACAGTAAAACGGAAGTCAAATATTTTGCAACGGTTGAAAAAGTGATCGAAAAAGCGGCTCAAAGAATTGGAAATATAAATAAGTATCACATTTGGACAAACGAACATGTTAAGTCATATGTGGGTAATCAAAAAGCTTATGTGTGGATATTAAGAGTTTACAAATTAAAAGAACCTGTGATGGATGAAAGGACGAAAGGAATACAATATGCAAATTTACTTAAAGAAGTTTCTCTTGATGGCATAAAACCTGTTTTAAGTGATGAAGAATTCACAGGAATAGTAAAAAACATTAAATAATTTTTATTTTTAACATGATTTAAAGAGGCGTTTTGATGCATTGGACTTTTGCAATAAATAAAGATTCTTATTTTGAAATTAGAGATAATAATGAAATTAAATGGAATAGTGCATTGGAAGTAAAAAAAGGAGAAATTATCTGCGTTTATACCGGAAAACCATATAGTGAAATAGGTTTCATTTTTAAAGCCAAAACAGATCTATTTGAAGATGAACAAATTAGAAAAGATTGGAATAAGCCTGCAATATTAGTTAATAGCAAAATAATTATTCCTAATCCCATTTCCATAAAAGAATTAAGGAAAAATCCCATTTTAAGTCAATGGGGTGCAGTTAGAAGGAATTTTATGGGTTCCCACTTTAAAATGCCCGATGAAGTATGGAATGAGTTAAAAAAACTTATTTTAGAGAAAAATTCGGAACTTAAAATTCAAATTGAAGAATTAGAAAGAGAAGATGAAGCTAAATCTAATAATGATTATGGAAAAATTGATTTTTATGATTTAAGTGCTGGTAGGGCGCATATTGTTCGAGATATCTGCTATTTAATCTCCCAAAATGATAATATCTTAGAAAATTATATTTTTGATCTTTTAAGGGAAAATGTAAAAGATGATTGGTATTGGAAGGCTTATTTTCAGCGTTCAAATAAGGATAATAGTCCAAAATATAATCTTAATGCTGCAAGGACTTTAAAATTAATTTTTAGGAATAAATTGGAACTTACAGATTTAGGGAAAGAATTAGTTAATTCTATAACTCCTGAAGAGTTATTTACTTATAATTATGGCATTGGGGTGAAAAAGTTCTTCTATAAATTAGCATTAGAAAATTATCCAATTAAAACAGCCATGAATATTTTAAATGAAAAAGGAAAATTGAGATTTTATGCTCCTCTTTGTGATCGTACTAATAAGGTAGTGTGGAATTATAAAGATGTTGATGATGGATTTATTTGTGAAGAAGATAAACATTTGGAGTGTAATGATTGCGATCGTAACTTTTTAAACCATATAAAAGAATCATCACTTCCTTTTGAGACATTAAAAGAAACTAAAGGGGAAGGAGAAGGTTTCGTATTCTGGATGTGCAGTAGAGTTACACCCATGCATTTAACGGGTTCAAATCCTGGTTATTCGGGAAATTATATTTATTGGGATGAAGAAGCTGAAAAAGAATTGGGAGATATAGAAGTGTTAGATAGTGATAATGAGATAAAAACGGTATTAAATTCAAGAATATGGAAAATAACCCCTGGTGAGGGGCATATTAGGAATATTCTATGGGATATATTCGTGAAAAATGAGGTTATTGGTATTGGCTGGTTTGGAAATGAGAGAGATTATTCCGACTTTGAAACACTTGAAGATATTAAGAAAGAATTATTCAATTTTTATAATAGATCAATGGATTTATCGGCCAGAATGATTTGGGATTTTACAAATAATATTAAAATTGGAGATATAATTGTTGCTAATTCAGGTTATAAGGGGGTTTTGGGCATTGGTATAGTTAAAAGTGAATACATTGGCCCGAAAAATCCAGATAACCCTGCTAAGAATTTTATTAGGTCAGATTTCGATTATTATGTTCATTTTAGAAAAGTTAATTGGTTAATAAATGACGAAATAGAATTTAATTCTCAGATATTTGACCAGAAAACGTTAACACCGATTTATGGGGATAAATGGGAAAAAATTAAAGAAGCTTATATTAAAAAATCTGGGCATTACGAAGAAATTTTTGATAAAATTGAAAATTATACTCATAATCAAATTAGACCTGAAGAAATTATTAAAAAATTATTTGATGATTTCAATAATGAATATTTAAGTACAGAAATAGGACAGAATCATCTTAAAGCATATACAGAAACATCTGAGAGGTTTAGAAGCACATTAAATGAAGTTGAAATTAAGAAGAGCCGGAATGAAGATGCTAATGACGATATTTTGTACGGATTAGTTCCACACAAAGGAAGAGATATTGTTGGGTTTATGTCAGATATTAAAGCATTTTTTGAAAAAAGTCTTGAAATTAATCCTAATAAATTTCCTGAAATTGCAGATGCTTTATATGAACTAATTGAGGAATTAAATAAAAATGATGATAACTCAGAAAAGCAAAAAGAAGTAATAGATAGCTTTGTTGAAAATGGGTACAGTAAAGGTATTGGCGCAGGTACATTATCTCCAACTCTATTCTTTATTAACCATAAATATCCATTGATCAACAGTAAAACTAAAACTACTTCTGAATTTTTATCTAAACTAATAAAAAAACCTGTTAATTTGGATACAAGCTTAATAAACTATATAAATAATAAAAAAAGCCTTGAAACACTAATTGGAGATTTATCAGACTATGTTCCATATTTTGAAAATTTTGCAATTTTCGATATCTTCTGTCACTGGATGTGTGATAAGAATCTTGGAAATTATGCAGTTGACCAAGATAAATATAAAGAATGGTATAAGAATAAATTTGGCGGGCCAGTAATAGATGATACAGATTTAGATAATAATACGTTGGCATTACATCCTGAAGAACTCGATATAAACCTTAAATTAAATCCAAGGATTCTTGATCAAGTATGTGGTACTTTAAATGCAGGGAAACACATAATGCTTACTGGAGCGCCAGGAACGGGTAAAACAGATTTAGCAGAAAGCGTTTGTGATATTGCTTCTTCTTTAAACTTCACAGATGGATATATTTTAACTACTGCAACCTCTGATTGGACTACATTTGATACAATTGGAGGATATATGCCTGATGAGACCGGAAAGCTATATTTTGAAGAAGGTAAATTTTTACAATCTATTCGTGAAAATAAATGGCTTATTATCGATGAAATAAACCGCGCTGACATAGATAAAGCCTTTGGACAGCTTTTCACAGTTCTTTCAGGCCAAGGCGTAGAATTACCATATAAAAATAATGGAAATTCAATTAAAATTAGACGTGGAGATAAAAACAAGAGTTACTATTCTTCAGAGGATTCAACTTATTATGTTGGTAAAAATTGGAGAATATTAGCCACTATGAACGTTTATGATAAAGATTATCTGTTTGAAATGTCTTATGCCTTCATGAGAAGATTTACTTTTATTTATATTGATTTACCAGATGATAGTGACTTTAAGGAGCTAATTGAATCATGGTGCGACGGATTAGAATCAGATTATGTAGACTCGGTTTGTAATTTACTCAGAATTAATGAGTATAGACAAATAGGTCCAGCTATCTTTAAAGATATTTCTGAATATATAAAGGAAAGAAAAAAAATGGGAAATACGGATTATATGCTCAATGATGCTGTTTTATCATATATTTTGCCACAATTTGAAGGTTTAGAGAAAATAAAAATAGTTGGAATTTGGAAAATACTTCAGGAACTATTTGAAGAAAATGATGAACTTAAAATAAGATTAGAAGAAATAGCTACAGTTAAACTGGATGAATCTAAATGAATCCAACTCTCAGCGGTAAAAGCTGGACAAAAAAGGATAGAATTAAAGTTTTAGATTATGTTAAAGAAAAGCTCTATCTTTTTTTCTATACTGAGGCTTTACCTAAAATAGAATATCCTATAACTGAACTTATAAATCTTACAGAAAAGGATTTGGAGTATTTAAAAGCAGTTCATTTTCTTTTAAGTGATGAAGTAGGGGAATTCATTAATGAAATTTCAATAATAATGCGAAATTTATCTCATTCTACTAAAAAAGAAACTATTGGGTGTAAAGGAATCATACGTGGCAAAATTGATTGGGGATTAACATATAAAGAACGCTATACGAGAGGTTTTAATGATCCAAGCTTATTTATGTGTACTCCTGCTTTAAAAAATTATGATCTACCTGAAAATCAGCTTTTTAAGTATATGCTTTGGAGAATTAGAAGTTTAACAGAGTCTATAGACATTAATATTCCAGAAGAGATTTTTGAGCAAGATGAATTTAATAATTGGATAGAAATAATCCTTTCAAGGTATTTAGCGGTTAAAAATACATCTAAAAATATCTATTTTCAAAATATTAGCATGCCAAGGATTATAACTCCAAAAACATTGCAAAGGGCAAATAATCATCGTAATAAATCTTATAAACGGATAGTAAAATGCTATGAATTATATGAAAATCTTTTTAAGGTTAGAAATGAGGACGTTCTATTAAATCTTATTGAAAAACAAATTTTAGAGCCTCTAAATAATGATAAATTATTTGAAATCTATGTTTTGTTTAAAACTATTGACTTTTTTGACAATTTAGACGGAAATTTAGATATGGGCATTTTAAAACCAGGTTTAAATTATATTGCCCAATATGAATCTGAGAATATGAATGTTTGCATTTTCCACCAACAAATGCCCAATATTTTTAGCCAAAATAGTAAAAATAAAGATATTTTTGATTTCTATAACTTAAAAGCTGGTTTAAGGCGTCCAGATATAATATTGAAAATAGAAACCAAAGATAAGAAATTATATTACATAATAGAAGTTAAACGTACTAAAGAAAGAGGTTATATTGTTGATAGTGTCTATAAGGTATTGGGATATCTTTCGGACTTTGAAAAATGTTTTGATCCAGTAGAAACTCCTCAAGGAGTATTAGTTGTGTGGAATGGAATAGAATTTAAAGATTCTATTTGGGATAATGCATTTGAAAACCCTGTTGTCATATTGAAGCATGATAATTTTGATAAAGGTTTAGAAAAGATTATAAATGGCCTTAATAACTCTGATAAATAGTTCAAGAGAGATTTCAATGATAAGATGGAATGAATTCGAACAAATCGTAGTCCAAAACCTCGAAAGAGACATCAAAAAGGACACAAACAGGGACCAAAACAAAGCCATCTCCGCACCAATAAACCAATCCCAATTCATCGTTGCAGGCTCTGGAAGTGGAAAAACCACGGTCATGGCCTTGAAAATCCTTAAATTTATTTATGTTGATGATAAAAGGTGAAATTATGCCTGTAATAGATTTAAATCAAGACCAAAAGGAAGCGGTTGAGTATTTTTCTAAAAAACCATTATTAATTCAAGCAGGTCCAGGTTCTGGAAAAACAAGAGTGATTATAGAACGGGTGAAATATTTAATTCAAAAGATGAATATTGATCCGGAAACATTTCTTGTGGTCACCTTTTCTAATAAGGCTAGTAATGAGTTAAGGGAGAGATTAATAGATTCGGAAAATGGTTTAGATACAGAAACTGTTAATAAAATCCATATTTCAACTATTCACTCATTTTGTTACGATTTAATTTCGGGTAAAGGGCTGTCTTATGATATTTTGGAAGAAGATGAAAAGAATCACATGTTCATATACAATCATTTATTTGATTTAGGTTTTGAATTTGAAAAATATTTTAAAAGAGGGCACATTGAGAGTTTAGTAAAAAAATTCAATGAAATGACAACATTTAATGTAGATATAGATGGATTTGAAGAATATATTGAGGATGAGTTTCCGGTTTGTAATGAGTACTTAGGCTATATTCAATCTATTTTAAATAATCTTAAAGCAGATGAGTATTTTAATTTTCCAGAAGAGGATGTTAAGGACGATGAATTATTCACCGAAGCGTGGTATAATGCAAGGTACAATCAAATTGCTGAAAGCTATAGGCGGTATTTAACCCTATTAGAAAAGGAGAATTATATTGATTTTTCATTAATTCAGACCAAAGCATTGGAATTATTAGGAACATACCCTGATTTAGTTCGTGAATTGGGATTTAAAAATATTTTAATAGACGAGTTTCAGGATACAGATCCTATCCAGATGAAGATATTTGACTTTTTAATTCGAAATTGCGAGACCTTCACAGTGGTGGGAGATGATGATCAGAGTATATACGGCTTTAGAGGTTCTGATGTTAATTTTTTCCTGGACTTTCAGGATAATTATGATGCAGAGCTTATTACATTAAAAACCAACTATCGTTCCACCAAAAATATTGTGAACTTCTGTGAATACTTCATAAAAAATGATAGAATAATCAAAAAAGAGTTGAACTCAAATCCAGATCGCACCGGTGAAAATCCAGATATCTTTTATATCAAAAATGGGGGAAGAAGTGGGAGACAGGACGAAGCTGATCAAATAGCTGAAATAATTAAATATCTAAAGGATTCAGGTAAAATAGCTAATTACAGCGATGTTGGAATTCTTTTTAGAGCGCTTATGGGTGGGAAAGCCTTAAAATTAAGTCTAGCTTTAGAAGAGTATGGCATTCCCTATGATATTGTAGGTAACGAAGATTTACTTGAACAAGCCGAAGTTAAGGTACTAATTTTAATGATGTATTATCTGATTGAATCCGATGATACGCCCTATATCATGAACAGATGGTCTGGTAAAGGGGCAGACTGGCTAAATATATATGGTTTTGCATCTAAAGATTTTGATTTAAATAAGTATTTCGGATTTTCCCAAAAAACACGGGATATATTAATTAAAATGGAGGATGATTTTAGAGAAGAATTTATCTCTACTGGAAAAGAGGTTTATAAAGAGATTACAGGGAAAACATCCCAAGTTAGAACTTACTTCGGAATTTTTGACAAGTACAATAAGCTAGAAGAGAAAGAGATTAAAGAAGATTGTTATAATGAAGTTTTCAGCAGACTAAAAAAACCTTATTTATACAAGTTAACTGTAGATGATTTAAAGGAAATGGGCATCGATGATGAGCATGATTTAAACGTTTTCAAAAGATTGTATGATTTAAGGTATTCTCTTGAAAATGAATGGTCTGATGAAACCATTAAAGATAAAACTACCTTGTTAAATGTTTTTTATGAGCTAATGAGTATTATAGATAATTTTGATTTTGATGATTTTGATAATGAGAACGTGGAAAAACTGTTGAATGTATCAACACTTTCAAATACCATCTATAAATTTGAAGATGTGGTTAGCAGATACAGTTTAAGGAGATTATTCTGGTTCTTTTACCATAATCTGGGAAAGCACAGTTCAAATCAAATCAATGATGGAAATGAAGTTCAAATAATGACTATCCATAAATCTAAGGGACTTGAATTTCCTGTTGTTTTTATAGCAGGTATGAAAGAGAAAAGCTTCCCCAAAGATTTTAAAGATGAGGAGTATGAACTTTACGGTCTTTTTAAAACCCCTAATTTCCCCATTCCCTATAAATATTTAGATTATAAGGATGAGCTTACTCTAGAAGAAAAAGAGGAAAAATATTACTATGAGGAACGCAGGGTTCTTTATGTGGGTTTAACAAGGGCTAAGGAGATTTTAATTCTTTCAGCATATGAAGATAAGAATGGAAATCTTCCAGAAATTGATGGGATTGATTTTAATCAGGTTTCATTAAAAAGGATAGATGACGATTATTCAATCATCCCACCAACTCAAATAAATAAAATTCCTGATGAGGAGGAGGAAATACCCCTATTAAGTTATACCTCTATAAGGGATTATGAGAAATGTCCATTTAAGTACTATATTGTTCATAAGCTATTATTTAAAGAATCAGATACAATTAGAATAAAAAAAGGAAATATATCTCATAAAATCCTTAATATGATTCATAAGAACTCTATGGCTGATTTAAAAAGTGAAAAAGTAGAAGGTAGAACTGTTACAGATTTTATTGATGATATAATAATTGATGAAGATGAAAAGGAACTCTATCAAAATGAAGTTGAAAATATTAATGAGTATATGAATACATTTTTTAAAGATATTGAAGTTGTAAAATCTGAATTTCCATTTACCATTGAAAAAAACAACTATATTATAAATGGTCAAATTGATTTAATCTATAAAAGAAATGGGACACTGGGAATACTGGATTTTAAAAATAAATATGGAATTGATAAAGAGGAAGTAAAAAAACAGTTATACGTCTATTTATTAGCATTAAAATTAAATCCAGAATTTCACTCGGAAAATATTAAAGAAATTGCTGTTTACCTATTAAAGGCTCCTAAGGACAATAAATTGCTAATTTTTGACATAGATGAAGAGTATCTAAATAAATTCCAAAATAAAATTGTAAGTGTAGCTCAAAATATTAACAACAATATATTCGAAAAAAAACAGACAAAGGACTGTGATAATTGTTCCTTTAGCTTTGTTTGCAACTAAAAAATCGAGTACAATTAAACGTACTCTTAACTCATTAATTGGTTTGAATCAGGAAAAATATGGGGAAATAATTAATAAACACGGATAACTCTAAAGAAGTGAGGCTCAAGGGCATTAGGGACATGCCGAAATACCAGAAGGGATTGAGCCGTTCAAACTATTATGGAGTAACTGGAATAATCGATGTTTTAAGTTCTGTTAAAATAGAAGAAGCATCTTCAAAGAATCTGATCATTAAATATCTTCAGAAAGACTCCGAATACAAAGAAAGAATTGAAAACATAAATTCTCCAGAATATGAGATTATTGTGGATTATAAAGGTATGAAAAGACCGCCAGTGAACTCTCATTCTTGGAATCATCACCAGTGGCAGATTCTAACCTATTCATGGCTTCGATCAATGCAACCTGAATCCCGACCAGTTTTAACAGGAATCTTATTTTACCTTAATGAATTATCTCTTTTTAAAGAGGATTTGAAGCTGCTTAAAATGGAAGTTCAGGATAGAAGTACCGATATAATGCCATCTGAAAATGATTTAAATAATCTGCTTAAATGGAACATTAAATCAAAAGCGCCTGATCTATCATTAGCATTCAAAAATGAGAGGTCGATCCGTTTTATCATGACCGAAAATGAGTCCATCAACAATTCCCTAAATGAATTTGATCAGGTTGTTGCAGAAATCGAAAACAGCATCATCTGTGAAGTTCATGGTAAGGGAATTAAATCTTCATGGATTCCCAACCCTGAAAAGAGGACATGTGATGCCTGTGATTTTAAAACATTCTGCGCTAAATCTGAAAGTACTAAAAATGTGCTTACAGTGCCTTGAAATTCAATAATATAAGTTTATAGTTAAAATTGATAGATATTTGATGGTTAAATAGTTTTCTGTATTATTGATAAAACAGAGCACTTTCTAAGAGCTTTTTGTTTTATTGATATAACAGTAACCTTTATATAATCTCCCTGTTTTATTAATAAACAATGAGAATAGAACATCACTTTGAAAAAATAAATAGCCTTGAAGGCACTCTTGCAAAGCTAGATGATAACGAGGATCACGAGACTATAGTAGAACTTTGCATGCTACTTTCTGCACATTATATAAATGCAGCTCTCCATTCTATAGGAAGAATCAGGCCGGATAAAGATATAAAACACAATAAACTTCCAGGTATGATTAAAAGAGAAGAATATTTTGATGAAAAATGCGCTGAAATATCTGAACTTTTAGGTGAATTAGAAGAAATGAGACCTGGCCAGATATACGGCAAGGGAAAGAATGGAAACACTGCCAAAAAGGCTAAAGCGAATTATTCAAAGATTAAAGGGTATTGTGAAGGAATTATAAATGTTTAAAGATGCTATAGATTTCTCAAATGAAATAAAAGATTTTGATGGAGTTCTTTCAATTATACTTTTTGGTTCAGTTGCAAGGGGAGAAGAAACGATAAAATCTGATGTGGATATTGCCATAATTTATTCTCAAAAAAAGAATAAAACAATAAAAAAGATAAATAGCATTAAACCGGAAGAATTCCAGTTAATTCACTTAAGTATGGATGAATTGAAAGATGAACCTACATTAATGGGAGCTTTGTCTGGTGAAGGCATTTTATTATACGGTAAACCTATAACAGTTTCATTGGAAGATATGGAATTAAAATCTAAAATGATAATTGCCTATGATACTTCTAAACTGGACCAGAATACAAGAAGTAAATTAAATAGAGCCTTATATGGTGGAAAATCTACTTTTATAAATAATAATAAGAAAAAAATAAAGTCCTATCCAGGTATAGCTGATGAAATCCGGGCAGAAAAGATTGGTAAAGGTATTTTAATGATAGATAGAAAAAATTATCCCGAAATCACAAAGACATTAAAAATATTCAATGCTAAATGGAAGGAAATACCTGTCTGGACATATTAAATAGTTTAATCAAATTCTGTTATATCCAGAAAACGGAATAATCCGATACGCTATAACTATATAACAGAACATATGATACTTGTGAATTTAAAACATTAGTAAGGAATCTGAGAGTACTAAAAATGTGCTTACTGTGCCTTGAACTACTCAATTCAATTGCTCCTAAATATTTTTGAAAACAATATTATGATTATTTTGAAGACATATTGTCCAAAAAAGGTTTTTAGTACCATAAAGACAATATGTACAATATGGATATAATGGACATTTTGGATTATAAACAATTTGGATAATAAGACGTTTCTGATATTAAAAATAAATTCTAGAACTAGCATATTGGTGGTTTAAAATGAGAGAAGAAGTTTCTAACTGGTGGAAACAGGCCCTGAAAGACCTGGAAAGTGCTTCAAAAAATCTCCAAATAGAAGAGTATTATGTAACTGCCTTTTTATCTCAACAGGCCACTGAAAAGGCTCTTAAAGCGCTTTATATTCATACAGTTAAAGAATCTCCAGGTCCTACTCATTCATTAATTTTTTTAGGGAAAAAAGTTAAAATTCCAGATGAATTTCTAAGCGGAATTAGAAAAGTAAGTCCTGATTTTGTAATAACCCGTTACCCTGATGCAGCTAATGGAGTCCCTTATGAACTTTATGATGAGGAAATAGCAAAAGAACGGTTGAAAATTGCAAAAGGTGTGATAGAATGGGTCCAGAAGGAATTGAAAATATAAATGAATTTTTGGATCAGGTGAAAATCAATTTTAACCCTGAATTAATACTCCTATTTGGCAGCAGGGCCAGGAATGAACACTTAAAAGAAAGCGACTATGATTTTATTATTGTAAGTAAAAAATTTGAGGGTGTGCATTTTCTTAAAAGAATTGAACAGGTTCTCTTATTCTGGAATCTTAATCAAGATGTAGATATTTTATCTTATACTCCTGAAGAATTCCGAAAGAAGAAAAATCAAATTGGAATAGTTAGCGAAGCCTTAAAAGAAGGCATAATTCTGGAAAAAAGCGATGGCGTGATTGTAGAATAAATGTATCGCTTATTTAATTCTGCAGGTATAAAAAAGTCTGTTATATGTGTACAGAATAGAAGGATCTTGAGTTGTTCTGTAACTGTATAACATAAAAATAATTAATAATTGTGTAGATGGGATTTAACCATAACGAGCCAGAAGCTTATCTGTAGGAGTCAAGAGTCTGCTCTTGAGGTCCTGATGGATCCAACCCTCATTGATTAACTCTTCTTCTATATCAAGGAGAATATCGTCATCATCTTCTCCTATTATTTTTCCAAGTCTATGTCTAAAAATAACGGTTACCATTCCGGATTTTATGGTCTTTAGAAGTTCATAAGCTGCTTTAATGTCTTTATCCTCTAACATATCATCACAGGATGATTTAAATAATTGCCAAACGCCCTGCAGTAGTTATCTCCAACTTCTCCAGGTCTATAAAGCCCATTTCCCTCAATTCACGGATGTGGTTGTAGGTCATTCCCCTGCTTATTCCTATTTTATCTGATAGTTTTTTAACGGAGATCTGGCCTGTTTCTTCGGGTATGGTTTCTTCTTTAAGTGACAAATTATATTCAAGGTCATTTAATGGAACTTGAGTTTGCTCCAGTTCCTCGAGTATTGTCCTCTTCGTCTGAGATATTCCAAAATTAAGTATGGGAAGCTCTATAATTTCTTTTTTTTCTTCAGTTACATATACAATCTGTTCCACCATATCGCTACGTGCATAACAGCCGAATAGGGCACCAAGAGCTTGTGGTTTTCTTCCCCCGCTTATATTAACCACTACTTTCCTGTTATGTTCTTTTTCTTCTTCAATGGTATCTACAGTATCTTTTGCAACACTGTAAACGTCATATAAACTTGTTTTAACGGTTTCTATGTCAAGTACAGTTCCTATGGTTTCTTTGAGCATTCTTTCGATATCTAACTGTTCTTTGGGTGTGTCTTCGTCCATTAAAAGAACCACTTTTTTGGGGTTGAAGTGGGTTATGCAGAACATGACTGGTTCTATTGAATAGATTGTTGAGATTAGGGTCTGATCCATTCTATCTCCTTCTCCTATGAAATATGTGAATAGAATTAACGCTGTATTCTTATTTATTGATTTAAACATTATGTCTTCACCTTTATATATATTTTCTCCTAATATTGGCTAATTTACATTTCAAGTGTTTAACTCAAGATTATTTTACTGATTAAATATTTAATATAGATTAATTATTTATACTTACACATATTTTATGTATATAATGTAATATAAATCAATACTGTACATGAAAAACATATACATTTAAATACTTTAAATGCTAATATAATCTTGGATTAACTCAAAGGAGTTGAAAAAATTCCAGATAAAAACCTGCCAAAAACACTAATATGTCACAGAATACCTGAAAGAACATTTAAAATCAAAAATACGTATTTTCCAGTTTGCGCCAGATGCACAGGAATATACACAGCTGCATCCCTCTACTTCGTACTTGCATACTTCGTTTACATCCATTACACAATTCAATTAATCATAGTAGCAGTTTTAATTACAATCCCAACTATTATAGACGGTTTAACTCAATTAATAGGCTTCAGGGAAAGTAATAATTATTTAAGGTTTTCAACAGGGTTTCTTGCAGGTTTGGGGTTTGGAATCATTGTTAAAGCCGTAAAATGGGTTTTAATCACTTAAAAAATCATGGGGGGTTAAAAATATGAGTGATATAGATGGCAGCGGAAAAATGAGCTGGTGGAGTAAGCAGAGCACTGGTGGAAAAGCCATAATGGGAATAGCAGGACTATGTTGTATTGGAATTATCCTTTTTGTAGTTATAGGTGGTTTACTGGCGCCTGATTCAACTACAACTACATCTTCATCCAGTAATGATTCATCTGCTAATGTAACACAGGAAACAACTCCTGCTCCAGCACCAACTGAAACTGAGGCTCAGTACAAGGCTTCATGTAAAAAAATAAGTTATAAACAACTTGAAAAAAATCCAGATAAATACACTGGTCAAAGAGTCAAATTCACTGGCACTGTGTTCCAGATACAGGAAAGTGGAGACTTTACATCAATTCTGTTAGATGTGGGGGGATATGATAATGTCAGTGTGCTTTACGATGGAACTACTAATGCTGTTGAAGATAGTACAATAACCATATATGGAGAAATTATGGGAAGCTATACCTATGAATCCGTAGCGGGTTACCAAATAACAGTCCCTCAAATGAACGCAAAATATATAGTGACCAGTCAAGAATCTTAGAGGAATATTAAGTACTTATGGGAGAGAGTTTTGTTTAATGAAAGCTTCAAAAATCCTTTTAATTGAAAAAGAATGTATAATAGCAATGGAAATCCAGAAGACTCTGACAGAATTGGGATATCAAATATTCACATCCATTTCAGGCGATAAAGGACTGGAAATGGCGTTTAAAATAAATCCAGACCTGATTATAATAGATCTAAACCTGGCTGATGGAATAAAAACAGCTAAAAGACTTAGAGAATTTCTGGATATTCCTCTAATCTATCTTGCAGCTTATATCAATGATAAGATTCTTGAAGAAGCTAAATTAACAAAACCATCCCATATTATTTTAAAACCCTTCAATATGGATGAATTAATAGATAGAATTAAAATTGCGCTGGAAAAATCTAAATTGGATAGAGATGGAGCCAATAGGGAACTTTTAGCCTGAATATTATTTAAAATAACTTAAAAGTTGGATAGGAGAGTGATAGAATGGATGCCACAATAAAACATTACCTGGAAAGCCTTCAGATGGGCAAGGCGCAGGAATTTGGGGAAATGACTGTAATCCCTGTATTGGATGAATCAGAAAATGGACTTGAGTATTTCACTTTAAAGGAAGCAATGGAACTGGATCTACTTAAAATCACCGAAATAGATGATTCTGGCTCTGTACCAGAACTTAAAGTAATTAATGAGGCAGAAATTCCAGTACTCATACTTGATGGTGAAGAACTTGTAGGTGCAAAGCAAAATAGGGTTGTAAACGCATCTATACTTCTAAAGGAGAAGTCTGAAACAATAATTCCTGTAAGTTGTGTTGAAGAAGGACGATGGTCCTACAGATCGGAACGTTTCCAGGATTCTGATGCAATAGTATCATCTAGGGTAAGAAATGTAAAATCTGATTCTGTTAGAAGGTCAGTTGAAAGAAATGGAAGCTATAGATCTGACCAGGGTGCAGTATGGGATGAAGTTCACCAGTTACATGATAGGATGGATGTTCAATCACCAACAGGTGCTATGAGAGATGCATACGAAGCCAAAGAAAGGGATCTAAACGATTACATCAAGGCATTTAAAATAATGGAAGACCAGAAAGGGCTCCTTGTATTTATAAATGGCCAGATAATGGGTTTTGATGTTGTATCCTGTAAATCAGCCTACAGGGACCTGCATAAAAAATTAATTAAAAGCTATGCACTGGATGTGCTGGTACAAAAAGAGGATAAGAAAGTTAAATCAGCAAAAATCCAGAAAGGAGCCCACAAACATGAAATGTTTGGGGCACCGAAATCAAAGATTTCGAGTGCAGAAAAATTCATCGAAGACATTATGGAGTGCAATGAAAGCAAGCATGCATCAGTTGGATATGGCAGGGATTACAGATTTGCCACCGACTCCTATGTAGGCTCAGCGCTGTTATTTAAAGATCAGGTAATTCATGTATCCTTCTTTAAGAGCCTTGAAGTTGAAGATGAGGATGCTGGCGGAATGGCTAGATTCAGCAGAAGGGCTAGTTTAAGGATGTGAAGTTATTCCTTTTTCTATTTATTTCAGGCATGTATTTCCTAAATAAATATAATAAGGTATTATTAAACTATGGTTTTCTCTGTTAGCACTTATTAACAATAATTTAACCTTTTTTATTTGCATGTAACCGTAAATCATAATATTATGTATTGATAAACCGATATTCATAATTAGTGAGTACTTTAATGAACACTAATAAAATACAGATTAAGTATGGAACATATAGCAACTTAAATATACAGATAATAGTTTAAATGGACTTATTGGGCTGCTAAATGGTTTTTAATATGGGAGGTATTTCGTTGGCGTTTTGTTCAAATTGTGGTTCCCAGGTTAATGAAGGGGCCGAATTTTGTAAAAATTGTGGAAAAGATCTTAAAACATCAAATAAGAACTTTTTTAGCAGAATAAATGAAAAAATAAATATCTTTGGTGTTTATGTTGGTTTAGCGATTTCACTTTTAGTTTTGCTTGTTGCATCTGCTCTATATGGAAGTCTAGTTGCTACAGGTAAATTAGACATAATTGGGTTTGCATATTTGGTTTTATTGTCAATGATGTTTATTGGAGGGTTTGTTACCAGCATATTGAGCTGTAAGACTTATTTGGAAGGGTTCGTTAACGGAGGGTTCTTAGGATTAGTTTCTTTAATTAATTTCGGGTTTATTATCGGAATTTTATGGTTAGCAGCCATGGCTGTAATAGGTACAATGGCAAACGCATTTAATTCTTTTGGTGGAACATCATCAACTCCTGATTACATAGATACATCATCTTCTGGTTCTAGCATACCCTCAATCAGTACCACACCTGGAGATATATTGCCATTAGTAGAAATAGTTCTTTTACCATTTTTAATTGTATTATTAGGAATGGCAGGGGGCTATTTCGGTGTTTTTGTCAAAAAACTACTAAACAAAGCTTAAAAAGGGAGAATTTAAAATGATTTGTCCAGAATGTGGAATTGAAAATGATGAAGATGCTAAATACTGTGAAAAATGTGGAACTAACCTTAAAACGGGTTCAAAGATAACTAAAGAATCGAAAAGTTCAAATTCTAAATATCTAATTATAATAGCAGTTATCGTGGTGGCTGTATTAGGAATAACTGTAGGATATCTATTTCAGCAGGGAAGTTCTGACTCTCAAACACAAAATAATAATGTAATTACTACAAGTTCAGGATTTCCAGTCTCTGAGGCTCCTAATTTAGCCTCAGAAGTTTTAAAAGCAAATGGAAGCATTGTAACTCTTCAATTTAAGGGTGTTACATTAGATCAAAATCAGTGCATATATATTTTATCAAAATCAATTGTAATGATAAATAGCGGGCAAACAGGAAACATTTCTATCCAGCAATTTGGAGATGCCAGTGAACCGGGAGGAATTTTAAGTAGCGCCGTAATTACTAAAGCAGAATATGTAGACATGGCCGATAGAACCTACAAATGGATGGATGTCAATGGAAGATCACCCAATCATACAGGTATAGATTTTGCAGGATCTCCTGATCTTTCAACAGGAATGACACTTAAAGCATTTGCAAAGGCTTTAACAGAATATAAAGCTACAGGAAATCTACCGGAGAATATAGCAGTTTAAAGAGCTTATCAAGGGAGAATTATTTTAATTTTAAGGGGATATTATGGAAAACATGGATTTGGAAACTACAGGAAATATGGAACTGGATAATAAAGGGCGTGAAGGTTTACTATTGCTCAATCCAAGAGAATATGAGCATGAATTTGACCGTAAAGCATTAAATACTTTGGAAGGAACTCCCGGATTGGAGAAATTAGCTAGAAAATTCAATAAACACGCTATGGAAAGAGTATTTAGATTACAGTATACGGGTAGTAATATTAAGGTAAATGAAAGTAATTTTCCTGAAATTTACCAAATATTAGAAGAGGCGTGTACTAATCTTGGACTTAAAAATATCCCTGACCTTTATATATCATGGGATTATAGCGTTAATGGGTTCACTACAGGTTCTGAAAACCCATTAATTGTTCTTCATTCAGGAGCCGTTGATTTATTGACTCGTGAAGAACTACTTTATCTTATTGGTCATGAAGTTGGACATATTAAAAGTGGACACATGCTATACTATGAAATGGGACAAATTATACCAATTTTAGGCGATATTATCGGATCAGCTACGTTAGGTATTGGAGCACTAGTATCTACGGGCTTAGAAGCGGCATTATTTCATTGGCATAGGATGTCAGAATTTACAGCTGATAGAGCAGGACTTTTAGCTTGTCAGGACCATGAAATTGCCATAAATGCTTTAATAAAGATGGCTGGCGTCCCAAAACAGTTCTTTAATAAAATTAATAAAGAAGAGTTTATCAATAGGCCAAAGAATTTAAGGGCTATGACTACGATTCTTTAGATAAAGTTGCAAAAGCAGCTACTATTATGTGGCAAAGCCATCCATGGACAGTTATGAGGGCTGCCGAACTTCTAAAATGGTTTGAATCTGGTGAATATCAAAAAATTATTGATAAACATACAGGAGACATAGAATCTCTTGAATTAACTTGCCTAAAGTGTGGTTTAAAATTAAGTGGAACTGAAACTTTTTGTGGTAATTGCGGCGCAAAAATTTCAGGACGCTAGGAGGTAAAATATGACTAATTGTCCAAATTGTAATACTCAAATTGAAGAAGACCTTAAATTCTGTACAGATTGTGGAACTAAAATTGAACAAAACAATAATCAACAGATAGTTGAAAAAATGAATTGCCCCAAGTGTTCTGCAAAGATTCCTCCAAACAATAAATTCTGTGTTGAATGTGGGACTAAAATCGAGCAAATTCCAGTCCATAATCATGATCAAAAGGTTGTTTGTCCTAACTGTTCAATAGAATTGCCAGCGAATACCCGATTTTGCATAGATTGCGGTGCTAAAATTGAACATTCCGTATCTTTAGATCATAATCAGGAAATTATCTGTCCGGGCTGCTCTAAAACTCTTCCAGCTAATACAAGGTTTTGTACAAGTTGTGGCAGGGAAATTAACCAGTCTACTGAAGGATATAGTGATAAAATCAAGAGCAATGTCCTAAAAGAAGAAAATGTAGATTCTATTAACAAAATAGGAAATGAGACAATTAAAGGAATTGGGGGCTTATTTAACAAGGCCACTTCTAAAGGAGGCATGCTGAATAAATTTTCAGCAGAAGTTGATACAGCAATTACTGGCAAAAATAAAGATTATAGCAAAGGCTATCTGTACTGCAGGGATTGTGGGGGTTACTATAAACTTGAAAAGGGCGAATCTCCAGATGATTTTGGCTCATGTCAATGCGGCGGAGAATTGAAATATGTAATTACCATTCCTAAGGGAAATAACTCTAAAATAATTTTTGATTAATATGGGGAAATTAAGAAATATGAATGGGAAAGTAAAGACAGGCTTACCTCCAGGTTCTTTCGTGTATACTGGCGATAAACACACTGAAACTAAAATGACTTTATTTGAATATAATAGAGATGATTTTAAACAAAACCCCATTGATAAATGTCCAGAATTTAAAAATAAGGACACAGTTAAGTGGATAAAGATAAATGGATTTTTAAATCAAGAAAAAATAATTGAAATGGGGCAATGCTTTAATTTACATGATTTAGTACTGGAAGACATACTGGATGTTCATCAGAGGCCTAAAATAGATAGTTATACTGATTATTTATTCGTTGTTTTGAAATTAAATGATATAGACAGCGAAAATAGGGTTATTCCTAAACAGATTAGCCTTGTACTTCACGAAAATGTTTTAATTTCTTTTCAAGATGATGATGAACATGTATTCGAAAAAATCATAGGGAGATTAAAAATTCCTGAATCATCAATCAGGCAAAAAGGAACAGATTATCTGTTTTATTCATTAATAGATACTATAATTGATAGCTATTTTGATGATTTAGGAATCATTAGCGATATAATTGAGATAATAGATGATAAATTAATGGAACGACCAGAACCCGATATACTTAAAGAAATTCATAAAATGAAAATAAATGTGATAACCCTTAAAAAATCAGTTTGGCCGGTTAGGGAGATGTTAGATAGCTTTGAATCCTATAATTATCCTTTAATTAATAAATCAACGGATTATTATATTCGTGATGTTTATGATCATTCTATACAGGCTTTTGATATGATTGAATCTCTTAGAGACCGAATTTCAGAGATGCTGGACATATATCTTTCAAGCGTTAGTAATAAATTAAATGAGATTGTAAGAGTTTTAACTATAATCTCCACTATATTTGTCCCTTTAACTTTTATCGTAGGTTTATATGGGATGAATTTTAGATACATGCCTGAAATAGGATATAAATATTCATATTTTCTAGTTTTACTGGTTATGTTTCTAATTGCAGTAGTGATGTTGTTCTATTTTAGAAGAAAAAAATGGATATGATTGATAATTCTATTTTGCTTTTAACTTCGTTATAGTCCGGTTTGAAGATGTAAAAATTGACAAAAAAAGAATTATATTCTTTTTTTTTAACTAATTTTCCTCATACTATTTTAAAAATGATAATTGAAGCAATTATCAAGTAAACAATCACTCCCAAAGCTAAAGAAATCCAGAAATTATATTTGGGAATTAAGTATATAATAATTACCAGATAAAGAATCCATGCAGGCGTAAGTAATATTAATCCCCTCACATAATTTGCCACTGCCTGAGAGCCAGCTGCAGAATATATGGTGAATATGGTAAAGGCGGTTACAAATGGGAACATGGCAAAAAATGCTGCAATCAACCCTTTTTTCTCACTTCCAAAGTAGGTAGCCAAAGTAACAATTAATCCTCCTAAAATAAAGTATATTAAATATTTTAAGGCATCTCCCATTATAACAAAACCATAATATTGTTTTGTTTATCTATATGGCTGAAATATTAATTAAATCATTGTTTTTCATAAAAAAATGGAATCATCTACAAAAGTAATTTGAAAAGTTTAAAATTATTGAATTGTTTAATGAGCTTGAGTAGGATGAAAACTAATTGAAATTTTTCTATTAAATAGTAGAAATTAGAATAAATATGTTCATTAAACATCTAAGTATAGAAGAGAAAAAACATGGCAAAATATGAACCTTTTCAAAAAAATGCAGAAAAATATGATGAATGGTTCGATAAGAACAAGTATTATTACGAATCAGAGCTTCAGGCAGTTAAAGAACTATTACCGGGAATTCAAAATGGTATTGAGATTGGTGTTGGAAGCGGCCGTTTTGCATCTCCACTTGGCATTAAATTAGGAGTTGACCCTTCCAGTAGAATGAGAAAAATAGCCCAAAAAAGAGGTATAGAAGTCATTGAAGGGGTTGCTGAATCTCTTCCATTTGATAATGAACGTTTTGATTTTGTTTTAATGGTTACAACGATATGTTTCTTGGATAATGTTGAATCTGCTTTAATAGAAGTTTATAGAGTGCTAAAACCTGGTGGTTATCTAATAATTGGTTTTATAGATGCTGAAAGTCCATTGGGAAGGTTATATGAAAAACATAAAAAAGAGAGCACTTTTTATAAAGATGCAACATTCTACTCAGTAAAGAAAGTTGTTTTGTATATGGAAAAAGCCCATTTCAAAGATTTCAGTTTTAGACAGACACTATTTCAACAAAGAAATGAATTAAAAGATATTGAACCCGTAAAGAGAGGGTATGGAGAAGGTTCTTTTGTAGTTGTTAGGGGAGTTAAATAAATAGTAAAAAAATAGTGATATAGGGATAATAATGTCCAAAAGTAATGCTCAACAAGGGGAAGCCCTTGCAAGAAAGCGCGAAGAAGCTCCGGATAGAAAAGCAAAAGCAGATATCCAGGCCAATAATTACAATTGTTCTGTTAGAATGTTTAAAAATTATTGTAAAAAAGAATCCACTATAAAGCAGGTTACATGCCAAAAATGTGGAAAAGTCTTTAAAACAAACAGAGACACAAAATTATGCTTTAAATGTGAAAAGGAAAATAACAGGATATGGATTAATTAATATAAATTATGAAAAAATTTATTCTCCGAATATAACGCCGATGAGGTTAGAGATAGTCCTGTATTTATTATAAAAAACTAGATCAATAATTTAAGTGTAATATTAATTTTGGTATTAATCATAAACTATATTCAATATGAATCATATATTAAATGAAATGACAATTTAGAAAAAAAATTGTTGATATAAAAAAATGAGGTTGAAGGAAATGCTACACATCCAAAAACTACGTTTTTATTGTGTCAAAATCCTCGATTTTGATAACATTTCCTGAACCTTTCGAAAATCATGGATTTTCGAATGTTTGCGAATATTATTCGCAACCGGAAAAATTAAAAATTTTTCCATGCCCGAACACTATCAAAAACTTCGTTTTTGATGCTCAAAAAATGTTGTCAAATCTTCGATTTGACACAGCGAAAATCATGGATTTTCGCATGCGTTGTATTTTCTTTAGCTTTGTGTTCGATGGCCGGTAAATCTATGATTTGCGGCCACAAAAATAAAAACTTGCAAAACTACAAAAAATGAAATTTTTGGAGGTGAATCAATATGTGGGGTAGAGAACACATGAAAGGTAGTATGATGAACGAGAAAATGATGGAGATGATGACTAAAGAAGACATAATGGAATTGTACGCCATGAAACTGGATAAAAAAATAGCGATGTTAAAAATTAAACTTGATTATATGGAAAAAAAGCGTGAAATGTTAAGAAAAAAAATGTAAAGAGTCATTAAACAGACTCCTAATTGAGTTTGTTAAACTCAATTTTTTTATAAATTAATTAAAAACAAATAATAGAAGGCCCAAAACACTAAAACAATCAATACATTTACCATCAGCCCTTTCCAGAAATTATTCCTTAAATATTTTAAATCTAAAAAGACTATAAGAGCTACTGCAAACAGTACATATATTAAAGTGAAGAACCTGAGTAATTAAACTTTACTTAAAAAAAATAACCTGTTTAAAAGAGTTATAAGACTTCAACCTATAATCCATTAATGAATAAAACAAAATCAAAAAAATTAAGTATCTAACTATAATTATTAGATTTGCCATTTAAAACGTCAATTTTATAGTAGCTCTATTATTTATATGAATCTTAGTTAATTATTTTTTTACTATTTTTTAATCATTACATCGAGTTTGACAATGAAAGTGAAGATTGAAAAAGTAGAGAAGAATTCGTACAATCATATATCCCTGTAGTACTCCCCATAAATTATGGTATAAACATAATCGCTAATCTTGGGGTTACTCATTAAGATACTGGCAGCTTCTTGAATGTCCTTATCCTCTCTTAAAATGTTTATAGCATCCATAATTTCTGGTTTTTGTATCATATTATGAATTTCGACTCTAACGCTTTCATAACTTAATATATCTACAATTAATGATTGAACATTAGCTTTTTGGACTATCTGGCTTATTGTAAGGTTACCTTCTTTAAATTCTGATCCTAATTTAGTTACATTATCAGATAGTTGTGGATTTTTATTTATAAACTGTTTTGTTGTGTTTTTTATTTCCAGGTATACATTAGGGTCTATTTTTTGGATCTTTTCTTGAACGTTTGGATTATTTGAGTCTGCTGCAGATGCAGGAAATGCTCCAATGAGCACTGCTAAAAGAAATATAATTAAAATTTTCATAATATTTCCACTCCAAATAATATTTATATGGTTATTTATATTATTCTGTATAAAAAAATTTTGGTTATAAGTAGCAGTCAAAATAGGGAATAAAAATAATCTATATAAATGGAATTCACCCTAATCACTGGAAAAAAGCACATAAAGGTTATTTTCCTCAAATAAATTAGTTTAAAAAAAAATCGGTTTTTTTATATCCTATAATTCATTTTCTGTAATTCTAATAATCATATTCTAAAAATTTAATCAAAATGAATCATAAAAAATAGTATCAATGGTTTTAAAAGATCCTGAAAAATTAGAATGAATGTTATTCTAAAGTACTACCAGAACTTTACATGAAAATTCCAGAGGATAATATAACTTTAAAAGAGTTTTTGAATTTAATGGGCGAACCAGGTAAGCTAGTTATATCTATGCTGCAGCTCCATTTTTAATTCCAATAGATATTCTGAAACTGGGATAATCGTGGGATTAATTATATTTACATTGGGCATTAGTTTAGTGTTTAATAGAGATTTAATTTCTAATCGTTTTATGAAACCAAAATATCAAAGAAAAATTTAATTAAAGCATTAAATATTACATATCGTGTACTTAATTATCTGGAAAAGTTTGTAAAACCACGTTTTTTTATAATGACCAGAGGAGCAATAATGTCTAAAATAAATAAACTCTTTTTACTTATAAGCACTACATTATTTATCTTCCCATTACCCATTCCACTAACAAATACTTTACCTGCTTCTGGGGTCTTTTCTGGCTGCTGGAACTCTTGAGCGTGATGGTTATTTGATTTTAGCAGGTTATGGTGCAGTTATAATGACTATTATCTATTTTGGTTCAGTTATTTTAATTGGATTGGCAGGAATATCTGCAGGATTATCTTTAGTTAAAATCTATAATTTTGTGTATAGCATCCAAAATATTACATAATATAAAGATCATAATAATAAAATAGAATATTAAGGAGTTGTTATAATATGCCAGATTTAGGATCTCTAAGAGGGGGGTGGAGCTCGAAGAAGAACCAGAAGAATAATGAGGGCAATGAGATGAATAAGCCAGAAGAGCCCTTAAGCTACACAGAAAAATCTGAAGACTCAGATTAATTAGAAAAATTAGCCAGACTCTCAAAGGTTTTTGGAGCACTCAAACACAAAGTGTTTGGTGCATCGAAAGCAAGCTTTCGATAGCGCAAATCGAAGTTAAAAAAATGGGTGCATTTTTTTACATAAGGAAATGTAATTTCCTCGGCCGCAAAAACGAAGCTTACAAACACTTCGTGATTCAAAATTCGTAGAATTTTGAAAGTTTTTGCAGGCATAAAAAATCTCTGATTTTTTAAGATTTGCAAGCTACTAAAAGACAAAGGCATTATCACATAAGAAGAATTTAATCTGCTGTTTAAATAAAAATGACATTCAGCTTTTAAATTTTTCATATTAACCCCAACTGGATGGATATTTATGGAAATTGATTTTAACCTGGAAAATATTGGAAAATGCTTCTGCAGCAAGTGCAAAGTGCAGGGAAAAAGCCAGTGTGTAAAAGATAACATAATACTGCTCCAGGAAAAAGCACTAAGTTCTGGTTTGGTTGAACCTGAAGATTTCCCTGCCCTGTATTGTGCTACTGGTAAAGAAAAGTGCAGTGACCTGGATGGAAATGAAAAGTGTAGATGTACAGATTGTTCTATTTATTTAGAAAATGATCTGGAATCTGGAAGTCCTGAAAGCTATTTTTGTCTTAATGGTTCTTCAATGCACTGTTCTTTTGGTAAAACAGATTATGAAGATATAAATCGTATTAATGATATACTCAGACATTACTACTTGCGTAGAGATTAAGGGATGTGATTTTATGAATGATAACCGCTTAAAAACTATCTTGGTTATAGTGGGGGCAATATTGATTTTGGCCGTTATAGCGTATGCTATTTATGGATTCAGCCTTTTTTGGGCAACATTTGCAGCAGGAATCACTATAGGTCTGTTAATAATCATTATCATTGTATTTATTGCACTGACCATTTATTTATGGATTAGGACTTTACTGCTTAAAAGAGACTTAAATAGGACTATGAGTGAATTAAAACAAACTAAAATGGAGTTGTCCCAATGTAGAGCTAAATTAAATCAAAAGAAGTTTGAATCTGAATAAATTCATTTTTATAGTCTGTATGCGAAAATGATCATGGTAACTATTATACTTCAAATAATATTATACTTCAAATAATTATCTATAATAACCATAAATCATAATAATAGGGCAAACCGGTATTAAAAGTTGAATCTTCATTCGAATGCAGAAAATTTAAGATTTATCCTTGGAGACTATAATGGCAAATGAATGTTCAAACTATAGAGCTCAAATGGAAGAAAATATTAAGTTTTACACTGAATGCGGCAGTAAAATATAAGTGCAAGGATTAAAATGTCCGCATTGTGCTGCAGAATTACCTGAAGATACAAAATTCTGTACTGAACGCAGTACTAAAGTTGAAACTCCTCAAGAATCTAAAATTGCAATTTCAAAAGAAATTACCTGCCCTAAATGCTGTAAAAAAACTCTCGAGCGGCACTAAATTCTGCACAGACTGCGGATCTAGAATTGGACCACCAAAGAAAAAGTTTCATGATGATGAGGTGGATAAACTCATTAAAGAGGTTAAATACACGGGCAAATGACTCTTAAAAGAGGCGGATAGTATATTAAAGAAGTTTAGATGAATTCTAATCTTTTTATATTTATTTTTGACCAATATTTTTTCTACTCTAATGTGACTTTACGATATTTAAAGTATCCATAAAACCATCTAATCGACCAGATGAGATGGAATACGCACCACCATAGAATTTCGGTAAATAAATAGGCAAATAATCCAATAAAAATGTTAAAAAATGCTATTAATAAAAAAACAATTGGATTTCTGATGAAATATGATGTAAAGCCCATAAATTGCTGAGTAGCTGTGGTGAATATGATGGTAAGATTAACTCCTATCAAAATCCATATAAAAATCACGAAGAATCCAATAGTTATTCTTATTATGGCTTTGGCTGGAGATAATTCCTTTTCCATCTGTTTGGATAATTTTTTATCCTCGCTATCATCATTTTTTTTCATAAGTTTCTCTATATTATTGTACGTTGGTACTAATATTAAATTTTCTGATAATTACTGCATGGCACCCTCTCTTAACCTTAAAAGAAATTCTTCAATTTTTTGGAATGAATTTAGGGTTGAAATGCCCGGACATTCTAAATTCCATAAAAGATGGAAAATTAAATAAAAAAAATTATTAATTAAAAGTAATATATTATATTTAGTTAGATTTGGAGGAAAAAATATGGAAACAAAAGGTAATGCATGGCTTTTTATTATTTTAGGCCTATTCATCATAATATTCCCATTACTGGGATTAATTCCATTAAGTGTAGTAACTGGAGTAATTGTACTACTTTTAGGAATTGGTCTATTAATAGATGGATTAAGGGAAACAGGCGAATATGCAAGCGTAAGGATTTTGGAACTTATTCTGGGAATTATTGCATTTATACTGGGGTTAGGATTCATAATTAATCCGGGACTATTCAGCTGGTTAGTTGGTTTTATAGTCTGGATGGTTGGTATATTCCTTATAATTGCAGGGATTATAGGTATATTTACAAAGGCTGGTAATAATAGGTGGAATGGGGTTGTAGCCATAGTTATGGGTTTAATCTATATAATTGTGGGGAACTTTATTTCAGACCCCCGGGTTTTAGGCGCATTGATTGGTTTATGGCTTTTAATAACCGGAATATTGATGTTGTTCCAAAACGAATAAATCAAAAACCTTTTTCTTATTTTTATTACTTTTTATGATAAATAATCAAAATTGACAGGCTGAAAGAATGTTTCAGACACTTATAATATTTATCTTCTAATATTGCTGTGTGATCAAGTCTTTTGCAGTAAATGCACATTCTCATTCATTAAGTGGTACATATAGTGGTGTATTTCCATATATAGTTACATATTTAGTTGTTGCAGGCTGAATCGCATCAAATACAACTGAATAAAAAAAAATCCTGTTGACTTTATCATCTTAAAAGAAAATGCACTTTTTAAAATGTTATTAACTTACACTATAGGTTCTATCAAAGTGTTCATATTCATCAGGCACCTGGAAAGGCGTGACAACTAATAAAATCGCTATTCCATAAACTAATCCTAAAAATAGGAATAAATATTGGGGTTTAGCATTTATTTTAATGCGCATTTTAAGTTATATAGGGATTATTCAATATAATACTTTATAATTATTTTTTATTATAAATATTAACTGGAACTCTACTTAAAAAATAAAATAACGCGGAAATTGAACTTAAAAAATATTTTCTAATTTGGAGGTGGAGTTAATTTATAAGTATTAATAATTATATAATATGTAACAACTTTTATATTGTTAAATTAAACTTAATTGAAACTGAGGTGATTAATATGGTTCATGGAAATTTACCACCAGCACAGGTTGGGCCGTTTATAAAGGATATTAAATTTCCTGTAAATAAAAAAGATGTAATTCAGCATGCAAAAAGTCGTAATGCTAACTCTGAAGTGATAGATACACTAGAAAGTTTACCAAATCAGGAATTTAATTCATCCCAACAATTGAAGAGAATATTGGGCAACATCCAAAGGCAATTTTAGATAAAAAGGTTGAAATTTTGGTGATTAAAAAGATTTTTATGCAATTCCAGCAATAATCATAGATATGAACAGAATGTTAAGAAATATCATCATATTTGATATAATAATGATTGCGATTCTATTGTACATTTTAAATGTAATATTTACCACTTATTCTGGTTAGTATTCTTTTTTAACACCCTTCGCCTTCTTCTGTTAAGACATCTTCTATTTCTTCCAATATTTCTACTCTTAAACTGTCCAGAATTTGATCCACACTATTTTCTGCATCTTTAAAATCAGTTATGTCCTTAATTCTAATATCTATAGTTTTATGTAGTTTTATTTCCATTTATTCACCTCTTTTAGATATTTTAAATCTGAATTTAACATTTCTTCAATTTCATTTGCCATAAATATTATTTCATAATACTTGTTTTCATCTTTACAGACAATCTCTTTTATTTTATTTATGTATTTAAACGATTTTTTTATCTCATGGGCTTTTTTGGTTTATAATCTGGGTTTTTATTTAAAAGTAATGTAAATTTGAAGAGTGTATACCAGATTTCTTCACTATTATCTCCAATAATAATCATACTTATTATTAATTTTTTATTATTTATATTTTAAATCCAGATTGAATATTTAAAGAAATGCTTGAAATCACTATTTTAAAAATTAATAAGCGCCTAAGTTTTTATTAAACATAAAAGTTAGAATAAAACAATATAAAGATTAAAAGATCATTAATACTCTAAAAACTTAATTATTTAAGAAATTTTTTTTTGTTTAGGATAATGTGAGTTTAATGATCATTCCTTTTAAATATAAGTTCATATCTTCACATAATATCCAATTATATTTTTTTAGGCATAATTTACATAATATAATTCATTAATTATCATGTTTATTTATGAATAAAAGATTTAATGATTATCAAATCTATTTTATATGGTTTTATTTTACTTATTATTAATAAAAACATTTTTTAAAGTCTAAATTAAGATTTAAATGTCTTCAAAACTTCGTGAATTAGATAAATAAGATTAATATGTTTTTAATCAACGTTTAAATATGTAATTTAATTCTTAATTATTTTCTAATCATTTCTATATTGTTATT
The DNA here is from genome assembly GCA_002494885.1 of Methanobacterium sp. UBA44. GTDB lineage: Archaea > Methanobacteriota > Methanobacteria > Methanobacteriales > Methanobacteriaceae > Methanobacterium_D. Next base: position 595,445 of record DACV01000007.1, on the reverse strand, counting down.
ATTTTCACAAGCATCCAATATTATTAAATACTGCAATTAACAATAATATATTTAGTGATAGTTTTAGCAATCATATTTAAATTATCGGGGGGATTAATAATTACCAGAATAATTGCCATTGCCTCAGGAAAAGGTGGGGTGGGTAAAACTACAATAACAGCTAATCTGGGCGCTGCTTTAGCAGGACTTGGTAAAGATGTTATTTTATTAGATGCAGATGTGGCTATGGCCAATTTAGAATTGATAATGGGCCTAGAAGGTCAGCCTGTTACTTTAAACGATGTCCTTTCTGGTGATGCAGATATTAAAGAGGCTATTTATGAAGGACCTGGAGGAGTAAAGGTCATACCTGCAGGAATACCCATGGATTTCCTTAAAAAAGTTAAAATTGATCGGTTGGAAAAAACTATTCACTCATTACTATCAAAGGCAGATATAATTTTAATTGATGCACCTGCTGGTTTAGAAAAGAATGCATTAACAGCTATTGAAGTTGCAGAGGAGATGATTCTTGTAATAAACCCTGAAGTTCCATCTATCACTAATGCACTAAAGACCAGAATAATGGCAGAAAAATTAGGTGTGAATGTTCTGGGAGTGGTTGTTAACCGTGAAAAAAATGATAAAACATTCCTAACCACTAACGAAATAGAAATTATATTAAAGATACCTGTTCTTGCTAAAATACCAGAAGATCCAGAAGTTAGTCGTTCAGCAGCATATTCAGAGCTTTTAATTTTAAGAAATCCTTTATCTGGATTTTGTAATTCAATAATTCAATTAGCTGCATACCTTATAAAAGAAGGATACCATCCATTTTCAATAGATAAAAAAAGGACAATTCACAGGCTTAATGAAGGTATAACAGGTGAAAAGGATATTGTTAGAATTTAATGGAATCATTTATTATATGAGTGATAGTAATCACAAAACATTTAATTATATTTGGCTGTAAATTAGTTTAGGGTTGGTTATATGGGGTACCTTTTTTGTGAGAAATGCGGCGGCTACTATGAGCTTCAAAAAGGAGAAAATATCGATGATTTCTGGGGTTGTGAATGTGGTGGCAAATTTGAATATTATGAAACCCTTGATGTCTTAAAATATCCAGATAATAACCAGGATATAGGCGGATATAGTAAAGAAAGCATGGAATCATATGATAAGCTAAAAAAAGCCATAAAAAGGTATAATGACGAAAAATCTGGATTTAATCGAGAAAATTTAAGTTTAAAGGCATTATTAATAGGATTTATAATAGGTTTAATTCCAGTTCCCTTTATAACATCCATAATAGGTGGTATCCTTGTTGGATTCATAGCTGGTGGAAGTTATAAAAGAGGGGCATTCCATGGATTAATAGCAGGAATTATCTCTCTTTCTGCTCCTATTTACATATTAACGAATCCTCTTGGTTCAGGAACTGATTTATTAATTTCAATAATAGCTATCTCTTTAATTGTCTCTATAATTCCTACAGTTATTGCCAGTTTATTTGGAACTGCAATCAGGAAAAGGGTTACGCTATCTTCCCGGATGGATCCCTATAAATATACTTCTTCTGGGTCTAAAATTAAATGGTGGAATAATATGGATTCCAAAGGTCAGGCAATACTTATTATAGCTGCCTATTTCATTGTAATTGCACTATTTGTTCCTTTTATTAATTTTAATGATTTAAATTATATTTCTAATGATGTTTCCAGTGTATTTCAGCCACAGGTAGCTGTAAATACTTCATCTGATATTGATGAGCAATTAAAAGTTAAAGCATTTCAGATGATTGAAAAAGATGGTTACTGGTCCAGTTATCAAAGGAAATTAAAGAATAACTTGGTTAAAGGCGATTATTATATAGGCGGAATGGTTTTTGAGAATGCTGAGATTGATAAAGATTCAATTAAGGTTTCAAGTTTAACTAATGACTCTTTCATTGTGCAGTATGAAGCTATTCACAATGCGGCATATATTTCTAATCAGGGTAATACAGTTTATTTTGAAATTGTTTATATCTATACAGAAAAAGCGGTTAAAGAGGATGAAGAATGGATACTTGCAGGTTACACTAAAAAGCCAATATATCTTGAAGATGAATCATATAAAAGCTGGTATTCACAATCTAAAAACCTATGGTATCGTGAAAAGATAAATAGTACTAATTAAGCATTCTTCCTTAAATTAATTAAACGGTGTAAATAGGAGCTCCAGACCTTTTTTGAGCTTATATATTCTAACTTTTATGAATTATAGCTCTTTTTACGTTTTTCAAAAAAAGGAAAATTAGGAGAAATATTATTTCCTTTTAAGCCCAAATAATCCGCCGAGAACCATTAAAACTGCAAGTAGCAGGTAGTTTATTGGTAGTCCTGTCTCCTGCATGTTTACTTCAGCAGCAGATACTATTTCTCCTGCAGCTGCAACTGGTTCGCCTGCAGCAGGTTCATTTATGTTGATACCTGGTTCAAATAATTGGAGTTCTTCTCCACCTGCAGCAAGTTCGTTTATGTTGATACCTGGTTCAAATAATTGGGGTTCTTCTCCACCTGCAGCAGCTTCAGGGCTGTTTATTGGAGGTTCTTCTTCGCCTCCTGCGGCTCCACCGTTTGTTGGTGGTGTTCCATTGGTAGTATTGTTGCTTGGAGGACAGGTGTTGTTACAAGTGTTATTGCATGGGGGACAAGTGACATTGCAAGTTTTGTTACAGGTATTGTTTTTAATAGGCGGGCAGTACTTAAATACTGGTTTGTAGTGTTTTACTGCTTTAAAATGTTTTTTAGTGGCTATTGGTTTGCATTTTTTCTTCCATTCTTCTTTTTTATTGTTCCCTGTTTTTCTGTCCTCTTTTTTATTCCATTCAGGGTATTTATTCCATTTTGCCTTTTCATTATCCTTGAATTTAAAGTCTTTTTTTTCTCCACATTTTTCTAGTGGGTGTGCAGATGCTGCTCCTGAAAAGCCTATGGCAATTGCAAGAGCAAACAGTAATATTGCTATTTTCTTAATATAATCACCTCCAATAATACTTAATAATGTTTAAGTATTAAATAATATAAAAAAATTTTGGTTACAAAAATAGATAAAAAATAGCAATATGGTAAAATAAGAGAGTATAATGTCTTAAAATCAAAAATAATCACTTTTAATGAGTTTAAAATAATTAACTCCTATTATGCAAATTAAATGTTAAATTTAAGGAAAAATAGATAAAAATAAACTGGTTTTATTTAAACTAAACCAGTACATTTTTCTTTAATTGATTTAAAAAAGATGAATAGCATATTATTTTTTATAAAAAATTCTAGAAAACATTATTACATATTTTCAATTCAAACTGACCTTTTATAGTTATGAATAATTATTCAGGTACTTAAATGATTGTGTGCTATTAGCGAATTTTATGGGGTTGGAATTGGAATGGCCATTTTTAAAAGAATTATCGACTGGCATGAAGATATGATAGGGGTTAAATTACAAATAAGGACTCGACCTTTTATTTTACCAATCTCATTAAAAGTGATCAGGAATCTAAAAATTAGGTTTAATATGTTTAGGAGAAATAAAATAGTTAAAATAGGGTTGATTTTTTGCTTATATGGTGCTTCTTTTTTGTTTTATCTATATAATCTTTGATAGCTTCATTTAATGCTATGTTTGTTGATTCATGAAAACCATAAGAAATTATTGCAGCCCTTTTGAATTGATCATATGTTGTTTTATCAATCTGGCATCCTAAAGTCTTAATTTCCTTATTCATGACATTTCTCCTCATTTTTCAAGTTATTGTAGTTATTAACAGTTTAGTTTAAGGTTGGTTTTTAAGAATATCTTTGCGAGTTGAATACATATATATTATTAATACTAATATAAATAGTAATACTATTTGTATTTTACATTAATAACCACATATTAAAATAAATAAAATTAAAAATAAAAACAAAATTATGCAATTTAAACTAAAAAACAGACATTAAAACTCATTATGTGTCATAATAACTCAAAAAATTTAGTCTTTAATTTAAAAAAGGATATAGATGGAATTATAAAAATCAATTCAAAGGATATAAAATAAATGATTAAGAAAAATGAAAAATTGGGAATGGAATTTGGCCGAAAGCTTTACTCAGTCCGTGAATCTTACTGGATTTTCTATAATGGAATAAGAACCATCAAATATATGATTAAATGTGAAAAGAACAATGAAATAAGTTCTATATTCATTGAAAGAGTTATGCTTGCGGTTACTGAAGTAAATAAATGTGCAATATGTTCCTATGCCCACTCGAAAAAGGCACTTGATGCAGGAATGAGCAATGAAGAAATTCAAAGCATGCTCTCGGGGATTATAGATACTATACCGTCTGATGAAATTGCAGCAGTCATGTTTGCACAGCATTATGCAGATAGTAGAGGAAACCCAACCCGAGAGGCATGGCAGCGTATTGTAGATGTTTATGGAATTTCAAGAGCGAGAGGTATCCTTGGAGCGATTCGCACTATTATGATTGGAAATACTTATGGTATTCCCTGGAGTTCTTTTTTCAACCGCTTTAGAGGTAAACCTGACCCAAGAAGCAGTTTATTTTATGAGTTAAGCATGATTTTGGGCGGTATTTTAATACCGGTCTGTTTTATTCATGCCCTGATCTCTGATCTTTTAGGAAAACCGATTATTAGTTTTTAGAATATAAAATATAAATTAGTGAGTCAAATGAAACGAATAATATTTATTTTATATTATTATTACATTCGTGCCCGCGACGTGTTTATACAGTTAATAATTTAATTTAAAGAATTTATTAACTGTTTCCATTATTTAAAAATATTTAAATAAATAAAAAAAGTTTAAATAGGGAATAATTAATAAAATCACTTATCAAAAGTCTTGGATGAATATAGTGCCAATTGATAGGGTACCAATCACTGTTTTAGCTACAGCTTTCTGTTCAATTGGTTTCTAGATGATGTCCACTACTCAAAAGTCTATTTATTAAATGTTACAGGAGACACACAAATGAATTCGGAATTTTTACAGGACAAAGAAATAATAGTAGCCTCGAACAGAGGACCAGTGTTATTTAAACGAGATGGAGAGGGGAGACTCGAACTAATAAGAGGATTGGGGGGAATAGTTGGCTCGATGATACCTTTTATGCAAAGAACCCATGCAAAATGGGTCTCCTCTGCAATCGGAGAGTGTGATGAATATATTAACGATAAATACGATGGTAAAGTACCTATACCTTTAGAAGACCCTGAATATTATCTTCAATTTATTAAAACAGATGATGAAATTTTTAACAGATTTAACGGCAAATTCGCCAATCCACTATTATGGTTTATTCATCATTCGATGTGGAACCCGCCATATTCACCATGCGCAGACGAAGAGTTGCACCAGGCATGGGATTCCTATAAACATGTAAACATTAAATTTGCTGAGGCAATAAGAGAAGACATAACCATGTCAAATAAGACTCCAATAGTAATGCTACAGGATTACCACATTTATTTAACACCTAAAATAATTAGGGAACAACATCCGGACGTTCTTATGAGTCAATTTGTACATATACCATTCCCAGCACCAGAAACATTCCAGCAATTACCCAACCACATGCAAATTGAGATATTAGAGGGAATGCTCACAAATGATGTTCTTGGATTCCATATCCCCCGTTATATGAACAACTTCTTCCAGACAGTTAAATTCATCCTTCCAAATGCCATAGTAAATGAAACAGTGGGAGATATCATATATAATGGACATATCTGCCATGTAAGAACATATCCTATAAGTGTGGATATAGAAACACTCCAGACGCTTGCAAAAAGCCCAAATGTTATTGATAAGGAAGCAGAAGTAGATGAAATGGTTGGAAACTGTAAATTAATCTATAGAACCGACCGGGCAGATTTATCTAAAAATATTATCAGAGGATTCCAGGCCTATGATTTATTCCTTGAAAAATATCCAGAATGGAAAGAAAAAGTCAAATTTATAGCAACCTTAGTAGCAACAAGACAGGATATAAAAGTTTACAGGGAATACACAGATAAAATAAGGAAAATAGTTAAGAAAATCAATGAAAAACACGCAACTCCAGATTGGGAGCCAATAAAATATATATGCAAGGGAGATTATGACCTTGTAATAGCTCTTATGAAAAAATACGATGTATTAATGGTTAATCCAATAATAGATGGAATGAATATTGTGGCCAAAGAAGGAAGTATTGTAAACGAAAACAATGGTGCATTAGTCCTATCTACTGGGGCTGGGTGCTATGAAGAGTTAAAAGATGGAGCCATCTGTATAAATCCTTACGATCTAAGACAAACTGCAGAATCAATCAACAATGCTTTATTAATGGATGAAGAAACCAAAGCAGAGATGATTAAAGAAGCAAAGGCATCAATAGAAAGGAATGATCTAAATAAATGGATATCTGATCAATTAAGAGACATTGAAACTGTTATGTACGAAAAACAGGCGTTTAAATCAGGAAAACCTGAAGAAGCCCGTTTCGAAATGAATTAGATGTTTAAAGATATTTTTACATCTTCAATTTTAATATAAAATATTTTTAAAAGGTGTTTTAAATTCAACTACATGATTTCCTGAAAATAGCCCAAGAAAAGAGGGCTTTGCCCAATGTTATTGCCTATAATAGAATTGATGGTCCGGGATCCAGTCTGGATTTAAGTGAATTCCAGCAGACCTTCTGGAAATTGCCCAAAATACCTAAAAATGATGATCCTGCAAGAAAATGGACAACTAATCTTCCAAGAACAGTAGGTATAACCATAGACACTGGAACTAAAATTGAAGCTCACCCTTTTGATCCAGAACTTATATGTGTAAAATCTGTTGAATATAAAACTGAAGTTACAGCAATTCCAGGGGAAGTAACTCCAGTAAAAGAGAACTGGTTACTTAAAATACTTGAGATATTTGATCTCTCTGGTGTTATGTTTGTCCTTGAGAATCTAAGAGAGGGCATACAATCTTCAGGGCTGGGAGGATCATCAACAGCAGCAATTGGTGTTTGTATACTTGCAAATGAGTTAGCTGGACGGCCATTTAATAATATTCAACTCATTTCTTTAGCTTCCCGTATTGAACAGGGTTTTGGAGTAAGTATCACCGGAACCCAGGAACAATCCAACGTTATGTTTGGAGGAGTAACCGACTATGTCTGGTTTCCATGGGGAATTCCAGGGCGTCCAAGTTCGGGGTATGGTGAATCTTTACGATTTGGATTGATAAAACCAGAAGATTATGTGTTTTTAGAGGGAAGAATGGCTATATTTCATTCAGGCCATCCTCGAGATAGTTCCAATGTGAATTTAGCATGGGAAAAGGCTCTTTTAACTCCAGAAGGGTATAAATTCCATTCTATGAAAATGAAGGTTGCTTATGAGTTTCGTGAAGGTTTAAGGCTTAAAAAATGGGGTCATGTCATTCAATCAATAGATAAATACCGTGAAATAAGAACAAAACTCTGTGAAGAGTATATGGAAAATTCATGGGATTTACTGGAACGTGCTAAAAGCTACGGATGCACAGCTTTCCCTCTGGGGGCTGGCGGAGGGGGTGGAGTCTTTTTATTTTCCCCTGATCAAGAATCTTTAGAAAAATTGCGCCTGGATCTCCATGGTATTTATCGTGAAATCCCCTTTAAAATACGATCCAGAGGTCATGAGATTAACAATGTAGAAAAATAAAATTTATTTTTTTCTAAGCTTGAGAAGACTTATTATTTTTTCTTATTAAATCTATTTCTGGTCTTTATAAGGCCCAGCACCGCAAAACCGATAATGATTGCAATTATGATTCCATAGATAAGCCCAACACCTAAGACAATTATTGCGTTAACTAAGGCATCTATAAAACTGGTTATTGCATCAATTATTGAAGATATGATATCTAAAAGCATCATATATACTATTATTTTTAAATTTAATAAATTTATATTGAAAAAATATAAAAAAAATATTTTATAAATCAAGTTATATTACAATTTATTGTCAATTGTTCTCAGGAGGGTTCTGTGGAGAATTATCTGTTTGCCGGGTGGCTATTCCAGCATTCGGGGGAGGATTTACAGTAGTTTTTTGGTTATCGGCAGATTCATCTTTTTTTCCATTTTTATATTTCCAGTAATTTTCGATAGTCCTTGAACCGAAGTAAAATAAAATTACTGCGCCAACAAGGGTAGTAAATTCGCCTATAACGGAATCTTGAAATGCTATTTCGGGTACAGATGTCTGATTTAATGCAGTAGCAACTGTCTGACTTCCTACTTCTAAATTAAGCAACCCTTTTAAAGTGAATATTGGTAAAAGACCAAAATATACTACTACGACTGAAACAGTTATGGCTTTTCTCATTTCCCCAGTACTTAAGGGATTACTGTTAGAAAGAGCATTAGATATGATAAGTACGCCAAAGAAAATTATGATACCGTCTATTACTACTGTAAATGGTAATATAGCTGATTTTTTTAACCAGAATGCCAGAATAAAGCCAAATATTAGGGCAATCAATGCGATTATAGCCAAATATATTGTCCATTTATATATTGTTTTTTGTTTAAATCTATTTTCTGCCATTTTATCACATCCTTCTAATTTTTAAAATATTTTAAGAGCATAATCTACAATATAACCCTTTTTCATGTATAATGCAGTGATATTGGAGGGGAATATTTTATTATATGTAAGTGTTTAGTATCACACCATAATATTTTTTTGGAGATGATATGTGACATAAATCACGTTAATATTGTATTAAATAGAAAAATTAGAATAAAATTTCTAAAAATAACCATATTAATCTTTATAAATAAAATTTAATGATTGATTTTAATTTTTTAAAAACATCGACTGCACAAAAACCTTTTTAATTACAGGGCACAATAAATTAACAGAGATATTAAGTGGAGATCTATAATGAAAACAGTGAAAATAATGCCCTGTCTGGATATGAAAGACGGGCGCGTAGTTAAAGGAGTTCACTTTGTGGATTTGAAGGATGCTGGCGACCCTGTAGAAAATGCAGCCCTCTACCAGAAAGAAGGTGCTGACGAACTGGCCATGCTGGATATAGCAGCAACGCTTGAAAACAGAAAAACACGCCTTGAATGGGTGAAGGGAGTATCATCAGTGATTGATATACCTCTCACTGTAGGTGGAGGAATTGCAACACTGGAAGATGTTGAATTAACCCTTGATGCAGGGGCGGATAAGGTATCAATAAACAGTGCAGCGGTAAAAAATCCAGAAATAGTGAAAGAGACAGTTAAAGAATTTGGTTCTCAGTATTTAACCATTGCAATTGACGGATGCAGAAATAAAGAAATGCCGTCAGGATTTGAAGTTGTAGTAGCTGGCGGTACCAAACCTGCAGGTATTGATGCTGTACATTGGGCAGCAGAATGTGAAGAATTGGGAGCGGGAGTTATTTTGCCTACAAGTATGGATGGTGACGGAACACAGGATGGTTATGACCTTGAATATACCAGAGCCATTTCCGATGCAGTGGATTTGCCGGTTATTGCTTCAGGAGGGGCAGGAAAACTTTCAGATTTCTATGATGCAGTGGAAAAGGGCGGTGCAGATATCTTACTTGCAGCTTCAGTTTTTCATTACCGTACTTTCAGTGTAAAACAGGTGAAAGAGTATTTAAGTAATCAGGGGATAAAGGTTTTGCTTTAAATCTTGAAATATACTCTTTAATTATTTTAAATAATATTTTAGGGAATAATTTCTAACAGATTTTCATATTGGTACTGGTGAAAAAATGAAGAAATTTTCTTTTATTACAAGAATGCCTAACGAGCCTGGCGCTCTGCATAAAGCCGCTGAAATTGCAAAGGATTATGATGGAAACATTCACCGTATCCACTACAACAGAAAAATCGATCCAAACACAGTATTTTTTGAGATATCAGCATTTGAAACTTCATATAAAGAAATAAGGGATAATCTTGAGGAAATTGGTTATCTTCAAACCTCGCTGAAACCTTTAAACTTCTTAAAATTTAATATATTCCTTCCTAATACCTCTGGAGCATTGTTTGAGTTTTTAAATCACTTAACCACTACCAATGCAAATATTGGCTTCCTGGATTTTGATGATAGCAGCAAACGCCATGATAAATTAACGGTAAGTCTTACTCTGGATGAATCATCTTCTTTAAATGTGCTTCTGGATAATTTAAAATCAATTTATCGGTTGGAAATTTTAGAATATGATACTGAAGGACAAAATCTGGATGATACAGTATTTTACATAGTATTTGCCCAGAAGCTGAGGGAAATAATTGGAGAGGAAGATGATTTCTTAATTAAACTCCTAAATGATATCAACCATATAGTTCAGGAATTAACACGGCTTGGCGAGGATCCTAAAAGAGTATTTGAAAGTATTCTACTTACTGGAAACACTTTAAAAGATACTTCAGGAGATAATTTTTTTGCAGACATTCAAAAAATAGATCTATCTCCTAATAACCAGCTTTACTGTATCCAGCCACCTTGTGGAGGAAATATATACGTTATTAATTCCCCAGAAGAAACAGTAATGGTTGATTCGGGATATGGAATTTATCATTCTGATATTTTAAAATTATTCCAGAACTTAGGAATTAACTTAAATCATCTTAAATCCATTTATATAACTCATGCAGATGCTGATCATTCAGGCGCTGCTGGATCTTATAATATCAAATCGTTTATGCACAGAGGCACATGGGATATAATAGAGGAAGTTAATAGGGCGTATGGCTCAAATGCTGAAGAATGTATCCTTGAAGAAGTATATACGGGACTCATTAATCTTTTTTCAAGATTCAACCCTCCTGAAAATGTAGAAATATTTTCAGAAGAGGTGATCAGGATGAGGGGCCCATTTCCAGTTATCCACTCATTTAAAGTTGGTGATCTTGAATTTGAAGTGCTTGAAAGTCTGGGAGGGCATCTTTACGGGCAGGTATTTTTTCTTTGTCAAGAAGAAGGGCTTCTTTTTACAGGAGATTCGCTTATTAACCTCGATAGCTTAAGTAAAGGCAGGAAGAGCTATAATCTACTTGCAAAAAACCTCATGACATCGGTGAATGTTAATGGCAAAATGGCTAAAAAGGAAAGGAATGGGCTTTTAGGACTTATAGATGAATTAAATGATAATTTATCAATTGAAGATAAGAAATGTCTGATTTGTGGTGGTCATGGTGCTGTTTCCATACTTTCAGGAGATATACTGGAAATTTATGGACAAACAGACAATTACGAATATGAAAAATGAATGATTTTGGATTTGAAATTTAAATTATAAATTCTTATTCAGGGAAATCTTTTCGTAGAATTTTTATTTTGGTTCCATATAATGGAATATTATGTTGAAATCAGACTGATGATATAGCGATTCTATGATCAAAAAGTAAAAAACATAAAAATTTCTCTATTAACTATGGACTTCCCGGGATTTATAAAATTTAATATCTTTGAAGCATAATGGCGGTTGATAAAATTTCCCAGAATGCGATTTTGCATGTAAAAATCTAATTTTACTTATTTTTTTAAGACATAAGTACTTAAATAAGGAGATTTAATTGAAAAACATATAGAAAAAAGTTTTTACAATTTGACACCCTATAAATCTTGGGGTATTTGGAAAAATAGCGAGTCAGGGTCACTGAGGTTTAAAAGATGGAAAAAAGAAACAAAATTATAATTGGGGCTGTATTAATTCTCATCTTTTTAGGTGCAGCTGCATCAACCTTTTATTTAATTAATACAGAAAGAATTTATCCTAATGGTATCATTAAGAATGACACCTCTATTAATTCAGGCACAAATAGTCAGGATTTAGAAACTCCTAATAATTCTAATAAAAGTTCTAATATTTCTCCTGAATCCAGAAGTCTTGGAAGCACTGATTACGGCAGAGTAACTGTTGAGGGGCCATTTGGTAATCCAAATTCTCCAGTTAAAATCGCAGTTATAGTTGGTGTACATCCTCTTGAGTCCAGTTCACATAAAGCAATGGTGGAATCAATAAAAAGCAGCGATAAATCACTAAATTATTGTTACTATATTTACAGGGTTACTGTTACTCAAAATGCGAAGGATTATGATAAAGGAAGGATGAATGGTCAGTTACTGGCCAATAAATTTGTCGTACCCCACATAATCAATGGTAATTATAACTTAGCTTTAGATATACACTCTAATCGTGGAAACTATAAGGAGAAGTGGTTTGTATTCGCCCCATCAGAAGACGGCAGGTCTAAATCTATTGCACTTAAATTAAAGGAAGGATTGCCCGGCTTTGTATATTACAACCCTCCTTCTCAAACAAGCCCTAAATATGTCACAATTCCACTAATTAATGGAGGAACTCCGGCTGTTGTATATGAAACATTTCTTTATGAATCTTATGATGATACAATGAGACATGCTAAGGCTTATTTAAATGCTGTTGATGGTTTGAAACTATAAAGATTGGAGGCTCATTTAAAGTTTTTTTTGTATTTCACTTATTTTTAATTTTAACTTAATCATAATGCTTATTTATCGTAAAATACGTGTTAAATGATTTCTACTAAAATGGGTGAATTCATGAAGCATGTGCTTGTATGAGATTGAAGATTATGAAAAATGAAAACATGTTTATGACAATAACACCGGTAATCGTAAAATAAATGGTTCAAGCATATATTTATCGTAACGAAGATAATCTTCTTGAATTAGAGGTAATATACAACTGGATGATCGGGGTTAGCTCAAAAGTATTTCTATAATGAAGATTTAAAAAAAATAAAATGTTCGCTGCAAGGTTCAGGGAGTCTGAAATTCGTTACATTGAAGGAATAGAAAGAACAGTAACTTAAAAAACAGGGATCAAACCCTTACTGTGTCCTGTGATACATTCCCCGCCACTGGGGGTTACAATAAACGTATTTTCTATTCCGACCATTCCAATATTTTTAATTCCTCTTTTAGGTTCAATTGCCAATACCATTCCTTCTTGCAAGGCCATATCAAACTTTTCTGCTATTACAGGTAGTTCATCAATTAATAAACCTATTCCATGGCCCAGAAACTTAACCTTTCGATTTCCAAAGCCCATAAAGTGCTTTTTAAATTCATCATCAAGGTTATTCATTATTGTTCTGTAAATTTCGGAGGGTATAGAGCCAGGTTTTAACATTGAGGTGATTTCATTTTGTATTTCCACACATTTATTATGGAAATCTATGGCATACTCTGGTAGTGATTGACCAAACATGTAGGTAACGGTTTTATCTGTGTTATAACCTTCAACTCCACAGCCAATATCAATGTATACAAGATCACCTATCCTCAGTTTTCTTTCACGGCTTCCAAGGAGGGGTACAGCAGGGCTTAAACCTCTGGTCCCACTTGCACCGTCAAAATAGGTTGGATATATTGAACTATCACCAAAGCCAATGTGTCCAAGGAGCATCTCTGTATCAAACATACCGAAACGCGTTATTCCATGATGTCCTTCTTTTACCATAACTTTATACAGTTCTGCACCCAAATCTGCTTCGCTAATTCCTTCAATTAGTAATTCAGGCACAATATCCTCCAGTACGTGCTGATGAATTTCACCTGATTTTCTCATTAATTGAAGCTCATATTCACTTTTTATAGCTCTTACTGCAGCAATAGAATCATCTGCGGGCTCAAAATTTTTAAAAGGGAAATGTTTCTGGAATCTCTGATAGAAAGCCAATGGAACTGTTTCAGTTTCAAGATACACAGTATCTGGAATGCTATTTTTAGATTTTGCCGCGTCACGAAAACTGTTCATATGTTCTATTTTTCCAAATGATGATTCATCCAGAGCTCTTTCATAGCTTCTTCGCACCCAAAATGTTGCTTCATCATCTCTGGGAATCATCAGCATCCCATCCTGCATTGTGCCAGTAAAATAATAAAGATTTATCTTGCTGAAAATAACTGCTATCTCCCAGTCTGGATTAAATACGCTCATCTCCATTTTAAAACGTTTTAAACGGTTTTTAAGTTCATTTAAAGGTACTTTATCCATTATCTAAAACCCCTTAAATTTATCTCCTGGAATCTTTGAATAATAGTAGATACAGCTTTATATAAAAAGATTATATTAACATTTTCAAATTCGGTTGATGCCATAAAGTAGGAGATAGTTCACGCACAAACCATGGAAATATCTTAACTGTAGATGCATCTAAATACATGTCAGGTATCATATTTGGCGCAATTATAGGACATTCAAAGGAGGAAATGTTATATCAAAGTTACCGTCCTATTTCTGGCTACTGGGACAATTGTCCAAAATAGATAAAGTTGTATGGGGATCTTTAAAGAAAGAATCCTCCAGAAATAGAAGGATGAAGATACGTAGTTAAATCATTGGAAGCTGCATTATGGACATTTTACAGTAGTGACACTTTTGAATAGGGGATGTTCAATGGCAGTTAATCTGGGGAATGAACAGATACAAAATGACTGTATACAGCCAGATAACAGGTGCATTAATAGTGAAAGTGAAATTTCAGATAAATGGTTAAATAAACTGACTAAAAATGATTAAATTAATTTATGGATTTCCATAATTCCTATTTTTCCCATAATTAATTGAATGTTTCAATTTGCATAATAAAAATTATTAACAATTATCATGTTTGATGTAAAATTGCATAATTATTTAAATTAATAAAGACATAAATAAAGTATATAATTTATTTTAAAATCTTGTTTTGGGTTTTAATATTCCAAGATTGGATAAATTGTAATTTAAATAATTAATGGGCTTTAAATCTTTAAAAGATAACTTCAAACAATATTTAACAATGTTATTGAATTTTTAATTGTTAGGGGGAGGAATGGTTTATGGACTTAGAAGAATTAAACAATAAGAAAAAAGAACTTTTAGGACAAATAAATGCGTATGAAGAACTTCAATCTGGATTAGAATATATAATGAGGTATAATAGGGAGAATTACGCTAATGAAAAGCTAAAAGTATATACTACGGCCTATGAACCACATCTTGAAGAAATCACAGAATCTAATGTGGCTGATATATTAGAACAATTAACCAATAACTTATTGAAGGTATCAGAAGAGATTAATCATATTAAAATGTCAGCTAAATAAAATTCTTTTTAAACAAATTCAAACAATAGATTGGATAAATCTACATACATTGATGAATAATAATAAGATATTTGAAATAATAACCTAAAAGAATTTAATTATCAACCTTCTACAACATCTGTTACTTTCATGCCAATTTTCCTCTTTTCTCCAGTGACTCCTTTTATTTTGCCCCTAATTTCTAAAAATTCGTCACCTTTAAGATCCAGAAATTTAACTATTGCATCTGGTATTTTAACATGCATTCCATCATCTCTCTTTTCTATTTTTACCAATATTTTATTAGTTTTTCTCTCTAAATCCATACTTATCACCTGAGGAAGTCTTAATTATTATATCGTATTATATTTAAACATTGTATCATTATGCTTATTCTCTATTTAATGGACTTTTAATGGGAATTGTAAAATAAAAAGTAGAACCAACTCCTAAATCTGATTTAACCCAAACGCGACCACCATGACGATCAATTATTCTTTTAACGATGGCCAGACTGATTCCAGAGCCGGGATATTCATCCATGGTGTGTAATCTTTTAAAAACTTCAAAAACTTTATTTTTATATTGATTTTCTATCCCTATTCCATTATCCTTTATAGAAAAAATCCACATGGTTCCATTTTTTTTAGCTGAAACGTGAATCTGAGGAGGAATATTTTTCTTATGGAACTTTAATCCATTGTTTATCAGGTTTTGAAAGACTCTACAAATCTGATTAAGATCACCCATCACCTCTGGAAGCGTATCATGAGTTATTTCTGCATTAGATTCTTCAATCCTCAATTGAAGATTTGATAGTGCATTATTAAATGCTTCCTCTACATTAAATTTTTCAAATTTTTTGCCCTGTGTTCCTATCCGAGAATAATCCAGGAGGACTTTAATCATCTGCTGCATGCGGGATGTTCCATCAACCATATACTCAATAAAATCATCAGCATCTTCATCTAACTGTCCTTCGTAACGCCTTTTAAGAAGCTCAGCATAGCTGGAAATAGTTCTAAGTGGCTCCTGTAAATCATGGCTTGTAATGTAAGCAAAACTTTTTAATTCTTTATTAGAACGCTTTAGTTCCTCAATCATTTCTTTTAATTTCAATTCATTACTTTTTAAAGCATTATAATCTTTTTCAAGCTCTAATGTTCTTTCTTCTATTATTTCTTCCAGATGATCTTGGGCAAGTTTTAGATCTTCGTCCATTAATTTTTGTAATCTTATGTTACACTGGGAAATATCCTGAATCTGTACCAAAAAACCAAAATCTGTAACAGAAATGATATTATCTAAAGTGCAAGATCTATTTTTGTCTGGATAATGGTAGCCATTACCGTTGATTAGAACAAAATTAAGGGGTGCCCGGAATTTTATGGTACTTTTTTCCATTAATTCTTCTTTTTTATCTCCAATAGTAGGATTATCAAATAAGTTATGCCCTAAAATTCCTTCATAATTTTTAATTCCTGTGATTTCGATGGCAGACTTATTGGCTTTTATTGCATAACCTTCTTTATTATAGAAAATAATTCCTACTGGGGATTGGTAGAAAATTTCCCTGTATTTGTTCCCTGATTTAGTTATAGAGGCTTTTAAGGGGGATTCACTGATTTCATCCATGTTAAATCATCTCTATTATTTATATTGTTTTTAAAGCAGATATATTTTATTATTTATTTAACATTATTTATTACTAATTTTTTTTATATATCTTCTTTACTGGATTAAATCCACATAAACGTATAATGGAGAACAATATGCCTAAAAACCATATTATCTAAAAAAAATATATAATAGGAAATTATATCTCTATTTATAATTTATTTGAAAAGTATAATGAGTCTTAAGAAAAAAAATAGTTTATTGAATTGATTATAATGAATTAAAACATATATTAATTAATTATTATCAATATAAGCTACTCAGAGCCTTACATTATATTCATTTTAAATTTTTAAGTAATTATATTCCTTAATAATAATTATAATATTTTAAAAAGAAGTAATTTAATTTGATATTTTTTTAATCTAAAAAAATAATATTAATACAAAATATTTATTACTAATAAGGATAAATATAATAATTGAAGTTATGAAAAAACGGGGATGATCCATAACTTCCCTCCAATACTACAAACATGCTGAAGTTAGGGGAAAGTTCTAAAATCATAATAACTTCAAAAATATCATGAAAATAAATAAAATATTCTAAAAAAAAGACTAAATGGATATTAAAAGTAAATTTAGCTGAATTATGTTTAAAAAAAATCTCCGCATCACTCAAATTGTTTTAAATATTTATTTTTAATTTTCATGAATTCTTCTTCTGTTATTGCACCTATATTCAGTAGTTCTTTTGCTTTTTTGATTTCCTCGAATAAATCTTCTTCTTCAGATTCAAAATCTGCGCTTTCTTCTTCTAATAACTCAATTCTTTTATGGTTATCCTCAATTTTTTCAGATACTTCTAAAGAATCGGTTTTTATGGAAGTTTCTTCTACAACTTCAGATGCAGTATCCTTTAAATTTTTGCCACACCCAATGCAAAATCTGGAAGTGTCTACATTTTTTGTCTCGCATTCTGGACAGATAAGAGTATTGGATTTAATTTCCTTTTTTTCTCCAGAATCTGTTAAAATTTCTGATTTCGATTCAACAGGTACATTTGAAGGTTTAGCTTTTTTTCTTAATTCAGTTCCACACGTAATACAGAATTTTGAAGTCTGCAGATTTCTGGTTCCACATTCAGGGCATGCAATCTTCTTTTCTCTGGAGGGTAATGGGTCGGGTCTACTTTGAACATTTTTATCTATAGAACTTAATTCCTCATCCAGATCTAAACCTTTTCTTTTTAATTCAAGCCTTCTTTTTATTTCTTCATTTGAAACCATGATTTTCCACCTCTACTAGACAAGGTTTATTGGTTAATGTACAATTTATTTTATGTTAATTTGATTATATAAATAACATTAAGTTCTTGAAGAAATTAAAAATAAAAATGAGGTAATGAATCAATATAATAAAGATATTTTTAATAAATTAGACAAAAAATAATTTAAAAAAGATATCTAACCCCAAATTTTTGAGGTTAGATATGAAGAAATTCTGATTATATTATTTAGGCGCCGGCCCCTTTTAGGGGATCAGATTTCATTTCAAACATTACTGGCTTGGGTAATTCAATGCCAATAGTTTCTTTTATGACATCTTCCACAGTTTCTACAAGGATGAACTCTATTTCATCTCTAACGTCTTCGGGAATATCGTCTAAATCTTTCTTGTTGTTTTTTGGCAGGATAACCCTCTTTATCCCAGCTCGATGGGCTGCAAGTACTTTTTCTTTAATTCCACCTACAGGTAGCACAGCGCCTCTAAGAGAGATTTCACCAGTCATAGCCAACTTTGGATCTACTTCAAGGCCTGTTACAAGGGATGCTATGGTGGTTAAAAGGGCTACACCAGCAGATGGTCCATCCTTTGGAATTGCACCTGAAGGTACGTGAATGTGTAAATCCTTTTTATCAAATTCCATGTTCTTCAAGTTCATTGTCAGTCTTGAACGAATCAGGCTTTGAGAAATCTTTGCTGATTCTTTCATTACATCACCGAGCTGACCTGTAAGGGTTAATTTACCGCTTCCAGGCATGAAAGCTCCTTCAATGAACAGAATATCCCCACCTACAGGAGTCCATGCCAAACCAGTAACAACTCCTGGAGGGTTGTTTTTCCCTGCCTGGCTGATTTGGGCAAGTTCATGTCCTAAAATGGAGTATAACATGTCTTCTTTGATTACGTATGGTAATTCCACTTTACCAAGCACGATTTTTTCTGATGCAACCCTTGCCACTGCAGATAACTGACGCTTAAGTCCTCTTACACCTGCTTCTCTTGTATATTTTTCGATAATTGTGTTAATTGATTCATCTTCAAATTGAAGCTGGGTTTTATCTAATCCATTATCTTCAAGTACAAGGTCTACAAGGTGATTTTTAGCAATATGGAATTTTTCATGACTTGTGTAACTGCCAATTTCTATGATTTCCATACGATCTCTTAGCGGTCCGGGAATATCTCTTAAAGAGTTTGCTGTTGCAATGAAAAACACGTCAGATAGGTCGTATGGTACTTCTAAGTAATGATCTGAGAATGTGTTATTCTGTTCTGGATCTAAAACTTCCAGTAATGCGCTTGCCGGGTCACCACTGTAGGATCTCATTAACTTGTCCACTTCATCCAGAATGAATACTGGATTTCTTTCACCTGCGCGTTTCATTCCCTGAATGATTCTACCAGGTAATGCTCCGAGATAGGTTCTTCTGTGACCTCTGATTTCAGACTCGTCTTTAACTCCACCAAGACTGATTCTTACATATTTTCTTTCCAGTGCTTCAGCGATACTTTTTCCTAAACTGGTTTTACCAGTTCCTGGAGGCCCTACGAGTAATAGGATAGAACCCTGTTTGTTCTTTTTAAGTTTCATCACTGTCATGTGCTGAATGATACGATCTTTGACTTTATTAAGTCCGTAATGCTGTTCATCAAGTAACTTCCTTGCAGCTTCAATGTCGATATCTTTAATTTCGCTTGGTCCCCATGGAAGGCTTACAATTAATTCGAGGTAGTTTCTGATTACATTTTCTTCAGAACTGTGAGGGCCCTGTCTTTCCAGTTTAGTTACCTCTTCTAAGGCTACTTTTTTGACTTCTTCTGGCATATTAGCTTCTTCAATTAGTTCCCTGTAATCTTTTTTGCCGCCACCACCTTCAGATTCGTTTAATTCTTCCTGTATAGCTTTAAGCTGCTCTTTAAGCATGTTTTCCCGGTTTCGTTTATTCATTTCTTCATTGAGTTTAGCAGCCATTTCCATCTGGAACTTTATTGATTCTTTCTGTTCAATCAGAATGTCCAGAAATCTTAAACTTTTTTCCTTTAGTGAACGTATTTCCATTAATTCCTGTCTTTCTTCCATAGATAATCTGGTGTAGGGAAATACATAAGCAATAACCTTTGTAAGGTCATTAAGTTTATTTATGTGGTCAACATAAGTTTTGGAACCTTTAAAGTTTTCACTAATTTCTGATACTAAATCTCTGATATTCTGGAGTATTTCTTCCTGATCTTGTTGATCTAAATCGACTATATCTGGTATTAGTTTGTATGTTGCCCTGTAATTTCTACCATCTGGTATAAATTCTTCTATTTCTACTCTTTCTATAGCATCAACGTTTATATGGTAAAAATGCTTTAACTGTTTTACTTTATTGATTTTGATTAGTGTTCCTATTTTGTATAGATCATCATCTATAAACAGTACTTCATCTTCTATTTCTTTAACAGCAACAGCAATTCCGTAATAATCATCTCTAGCCACTCGATTGTAGATTTCGCTCCCGGTTTTTTTATCAATTTTGAGGTTTATATTGTTTTCATGTAATAAGACAGTATCTGGTATAACTACTACAGATAGTTCTTTATTAACGTTCATTTCATTCATATTATCACTCTATGGGGTTAATAATTAGTTCTTGCCTTATAATGCGTTTAATTATTTTTTAAGTTCCCTTTTGATTATTTTCTTAAAAATTTAATGATAATGTTTGAGCTTATTTGCCCATTTTAATTTTATTGCATTTGGATAAAACGCAGCCAAATAAAAAATCAATTTTTTCTTTGTGACTTATCACTGCATTGTGGTTGAATGTGTAATAGATGTAGTTGCCTTTTTTCTCGGCATTGAGGATATTTGCAGTTTTCAGTATTTTCAGGTGTTGAGATGCTGCAGGTTGAGTTAATCCAGTCATTCTGGCCATTTGTGTAACGCTAACTTTTTCCATCTCTCCAGATGTCATTTTATAGATTAAAAGCAATCTGTTTACATTGGCGAGTGCTTTGAATAACTCCTCTAATTCCTCGGATAAATCACAGCAGTATTCAGTTTTTATCCTCAACATGAATTATAAGTATATAAGAATATACTTATATACTTTTGCATTCTTCAAAATAATATTTTTTTAAATCTTGAAAATATCTTAAAATATTGGGTTTAAAAGAAGAATTTAATCTTCAAATGTCATAAATTTTCTTTTTATCTATTTTAGACGATAATGGTTAAACTAATTAAAAGCAAGATGGGTGCATTAGATAACTATAATAATTAATTTTTATAAAGTAGTATTGTTTAATAAGTGAAGGTGTAACATTGCATTATGTTCTGGTAAGACATAAAGTTGAAGAATACAGCAAATGGAAAAGAATTTATGATGAAAACATGGAAAACCGTAAAAATTATGGTTCTAAAGGATCTCATGTTTTTCGTAGCATAGAAAATCCAGATGAAGTAGTTATTTTATATGATTGGGATGATCTTGAAAATGCAAGGAAATTTTTTAAATCAGAAGATTTTAAAAAGAAAGTGAAACTTGCTGGAATTCCTGACGAGCTGGATATTTACTTTCTTGAAGGTATTGGTAGAACATCAGCTTAATTAAAGTAATTAACATTATTCTTCCTGCAGATATTTATTAAATGTTTTGAGGATATGAAGAGGCTTGATTCAGATTTAAATTCTTCTCCAAGGTAAGAATGCCTTTCAATTCCGTATATTATAATACCTACAACTTTATTCTGGTTATTTACTACCGGACCACCACTATAACCCTTTGCAGTAGGTGCACTTGTTTGATAATAAACTGTTCCTATGTAATTTGGTCTTGTTGAAGTTAGAAGTCCTGAAGATGATGAAGGTGTTAAAGAACTTTCTGTTTGATATTGAATTCCTTTATTTCCAGGATAGCCATAAATTCGGATATTATCACCAACCAGTGGTCTTTTTGAAGCGATCTTTAAAGAAGGCAAATTTCCGAGTGGATTTATCTTTAAAAGTGCTATATCTTCATTTTTTTCTTGATCTCCAAAATCTATAACCTGTGCATCATAAGAATAAATAGAATTAATGTTTCCAGTGGAGGAAGGTAATCTGACTTTTATGACCTGTTTAAAGGATTTGGTACTAATAAGGTTTTTTTGTTTAAGTGATTCCAGTGCCAATTCTGTATTTGCTACATTTGAAATCTGGGAATTGTTAGTATCATTAATTAATTGATTATCCAGTTGAGGATTAGCATTGGAAATATACTGGTTTAAAGCAGCTTTTTCTAAATAGTCTATAATATCTCCATTTTCCATTTTTTTAGCCCTATTTTCTTTGCTGGAAGTCTCAGGATCTCCAATCACATGAAATGCAGTTATTATATATCCATCACCGGTTATAATTACTCCCGAACCAGTGCTTATAGGATAATAATCAATTTTAAGTTCTGAAGTTCTGTTTAGGAATGGATCCGTTATTGTAACTACTCCTGATACTCCATTTTCAATATAAACAGTTGAAGCTGCAGGATCACTTGAAGAATAGCTATTAAGATTGTAATTAATTATAAAGATTCCCGAAATAACTATAAAAATAGCAGATAATAATATGAGTGCTTTTTTACTTGGTGTCATTATGATCTCCAGTAATAAATAATATAAAAGTAGTATTACTATGTAAAAACAAAGACTTAATATTTTCTATTTTTTTTACATAAAAAAATTAAATGAAAAATAAGTTCATGGAAATTAAATAAACCTATAATTCCAAGCTAAAAGTTGTTAAAAAGAGTATACCAACAAAATTTATTTAATTATAACAAATTATAAGATAATGTCAAAATAGAAATTATTTCACGTGTTAATTAGATTTAAACAAAACTCTAAAAAAAATAATAAAGAGGAA
Organism: Methanobacterium sp. UBA44; assembly: GCA_002494885.1. GTDB lineage: Archaea > Methanobacteriota > Methanobacteria > Methanobacteriales > Methanobacteriaceae > Methanobacterium_D. The sequence continues at coordinate 572,507 of DACV01000007.1, read as the reverse complement.
AAGAGGTAATTTAAGATACTCCACCTGCTCCTCCCATATTTTTCCCTGTTTGGGCACCAATATATATTTCTCCTACTGTATTCCCGTTAAGAACAACAGGAACTACATAAACACTTTCACCGTTCGTTTTAGATAATTTTGCTTTACCTGCTTTTGCTCCAGGTTCTTCAATGTATTTTTGAGCTATTTTTTGAGCTTCCTCTTCGGATATACGATTGGCACTGGTCTGATTAGTGGTATTGCTTTTAGCAACTAAATTCTGTTTACCAGTATTAATGGATTTCTCACTGGAATTAGAGTTATCTCCATCACTATAAGCAGCAAATACCAGACCAACTGCTGCAATTACTGCAACGAGTCCAATTATTGATTTTTTAAACATTTTTTTCCTCCGAGTTTATAGGAATTATTTCATGCAATTAGAAAGGTAATGAAGCATATATTCCCTTCAATGTGCATGTTCTTAAATTCCAGTTTTTAATTACACCAAATGGGTTACTGTTGCTTGTTGCATCTGCTGAATACCATCTACCATCTACCCATACATTTGCATATACGTGTCCGTACCAGCTACCACTTGTAAACTGAGCTTTAACATGCACGTATTTTGCAGGTATTCCTGAAGCTCTTAAAAGAGCTATTAGGAGATGGGTATGGTCAACACAATTTGCGCTTCTTGAGGTAAGTGTACCTAATGCTCCTTTTTTGGTGTTATAATAGAAAGAATAGCTTGTTCTATCCCTTACGTAGTTGAAAATTGCTACAGCCTTAGCATATGTTGATGTTTTTCCACGGGTTATCGCTGCAGCTGTGGCTCTTATTGTTTGAGAATTTACATCACAATATGCAGTTTGCACAAGATAAGATTGTAAACTTGTAGTTCCACCTGCTGCTATTGGTTCATCATTAGATACATTAGTTCCTATTAATGCTGTATCATTTTCATCGAATAGTTCGAGGTATTTGTTCAATTCTGATTCATTTGAATTTTCTGTTGTATCTACTGGTGTTTGAGTAGCATTTACTGGTTTTTGTGTTGTATCTGGAATGGTGGATGTATTTTGATCTTCTATACATGAATTTGATCTGATCTGATTTTGAATCTCTTCTGAAGTAGTTGAATTTTCAGCGGCGTTTTTAACTGTCTTAACTGGTTTTTGGATGTTTTTTGAATTTGTTGAATTTTTATTGATGTTACTATCAGTTTTAACTGTTTTGTAAATGTTTTCTGGGTTTTCAATGTTTTTTGAGCTTACATTATTTTTCTTGAAAGCTTTTTCTTTCCGAACGGTTTTTTTGTTTGTGTTGGAAAATTTTTTGGTCTTTTTTGATTTTTTAAAATCAATTTCATCAGCCTTATTTTGCGTTCTGGCTGAATTATTTAAAATATTTGAATTAGTTACTTGCTCATTTGTTTTTTGCACATAACCGGTATCAGTTACCTGCTTTTGTGCTTCACCTATTTCTGATGCATTTGCACTAGCTATGCCAGTCATCGATATGCTGGCAGCTAATAGGATTGCAAATAACAGTTTTTTCGAAATTATACCGCCTCCGATTCCCAATAATAAAAATACCCTTAAATAGTATTTTTCGGGATAGGCCATAATTTGACCTTATTATATTTAAACCTTTTGGTTAAAAATGTTAGAAAAAAACATTTATATTGCTCTTTTCATGATTTAGAGAATGCTGTGAAGTTTATTTTTTGGGGTATTTTGAAGGAGCTTTCTTAAATGGTATTTTTAATCTATTGGGTTATTTAAAACATTATTCTGGGAAAAAAAGCATTATTACAGCGGTTCTTATATAGTCAGCATCACCCTACTCATTACATATTACATAATAATGATTTATTTAGATAAAAATGCATTATTAGGCGGTCGATTTTATTAAAATTTCTAAAATGATCTTGAATAAACATCCTGTATCAGGAACAATATTTAATAAGTGAAGTGTTATAAATTCTATAGAGATTAATTTAAAGACATTCATGGTGTTTGTATGCCTGATCTTATCTGTGATAAATGCGGAAAATATTACAGTTCAGAGAAATCTACAAATAAGCAAATTAAATGAGTTTGTGGTGGAAAATTACGTCCCGAAATGTGTTCAGAGGATAAAAAAGAGTCTGAATTAGATGATGATCCTAAAATACTTGCTAATGTAGCTTCAAAGGATTATATTCCTGTAGTAATGATTTTTATGATTGTTTTAACAGGTATTATTGTTTTTATAGCCGCTTCTTCAGTTTTTGATTCTGCAGGTTTTTATGATGTTAAATGCCCTTATTGTAGTTCAAAAAAGGTAAAACTGATAGATTTAGATATTTCTAATCAATCTTTAAGTATATCTGGCTCTTTCGATGTATATTCATGTGAAGAATGTGGAAAGAATTTTTATTTTGATAAGGAAAGTGCAGAACCAATTAAAATTTGATATGTTTAATATAATTACTTAAACTAATTTAAATTTTGCTTAATCATGGAAATTGCTGATTAAAACAAAAGAACAGTATAATGAGCTTAAAATAAACTTATAACCAGTATAAATATTTAATTATATAATTAAAAATTTAATTGGATAAGAATCATTATTTAAATTATATTATGTGTATTTTTATAAATTTAGACTTGAATTAACTATTTTGAACTCATAATAATAATTAAATGGCCATATTTAATCAGAAAATTTTAAAAACTTTTCAAAACTATGCCTTATTTAATGGGTTATTTTATTAATTTAGGGAATTATATCCTTCAATTTTATGGAATAGTCCATATCTACAAATATTTTTGCTAGAAAAACTTTTTAACAGAGATTAGTTAATACAAAAGGTTATATATATCTTAATTCAATATATTCTTAAATTGTTATATATAATTTTATTTTTTAAAATGTAATTAGTGAGGTATTTTAGATACTGACGAGTTGAAAGACGATATTAAAAAAACTATGCCTTATTAGAGGTTTAAAAAATAATCAGGGTGATTTCATGGAAGATGCATTTATCGCAAGTGATGGAAAAATAATTGCAAAAAAGGACATTAAAAAGGGCGATACTATTAAAATCGACTTAAAAAACCTTTCTATAGCACGAGAACTTGAACGGGGTAAATTAAAACCCGGTGAAGAAGGAGAAATGGCAGTTGTTACATTACCAGAATGGCTTGCAACCAACAAGGGATTATCCAGTGAAATTGTGGGTATAATTAAAAAAGAAACCAAAAAAGCTATATTAATTAAATTAGAACAGGATGAAGTATGGTTACCAAAATCTGAAATTTTGGTGCAACAAAAATGAAAATTTTTGCCAGCTACCAAAATCTGAAATTTTGGTGCAACAAAAATGAAAATTTTTGCCAGCTACCAAAATCTGCCAGAGATTGAAATATAATATACTTCATTTTTAAATTTTAAAGAATGAAATCCAGATCATTATGCATTGTAGGCAGTGGAAAATTAAAGATATGGCACAAATCGCCAGATGTCTGTCCTGTAAAAGCCAGAGAAATTTATGTAGGCACATTTTCTAAGAAATCCATAGAATATGCTGAAAAATTCTACCCAGACTCATGGATGATACTTTCTGCCAAATATGGTTTCATGAAAGGTGATGATATTATTAAAAAACCTTATGATGCCTGTTTTCATGATATAAATTCAAATCCAATTTCAATACACGAATTAAGTAGCCAGGCAAATGATAAAGGTTTAAATAAATATAACAGGATAGTTGTTTTAGGAGGAAGATATTATACCAAACTGATTAAATCAATTTTTCATGATAAGTCTATTTATAATCCATTAGAAGGGTGTAAGGGGATTGGGTATATGATAGGAAAACTTAATAAGGCAATAAAATAGTGAAAATATTATTATATCTAATTTTCAAAATTAATAAATGATTTAACTAAATTAAATTCGTTCAATAAGTTTTGATGAAATATTAAATAGATAATATTAAGCGAGAGAGAAAACAATATATATTATAATCAACAGTATTTGTGGAAAAGGCACTTAATGATTTAACTTAATTTCATTAAATTAAGGATAATAGAATAAATAAAAATACCTGGTCATATTTTTAGAATATTTTCAATGGATTGTGGAAATTTTACAGAATAGATCAGAAATAATTTCACAATGAATATTTAATAGATTGAATAAGGGCCTGCCTAAAAAAAAGGAGAGGAGATTTAGATATGGTATCTGAAAAGTTTTATCAGAAATTAATGAAAATATCAAAGGTAATGGAAGAAGAAGGTGAAGGTATAAGTTATATTCACAACGGTATTGATAATTACACCATAGGAACTAAGATATACAGTGAAGAGATTGCTAAGTACCTTGATAAAACAGTGAAAAATTGGGAAGGCAGTGAAGCTTCAATGGAAAAACCAAAGAAAGGAAAGATAAACAAGAAAACCAAAAAAGTAGGTTATCTCTGGAAAATCCCAATAGAAGCATAAATTCTTTTTTTAACTGGATTTAATCCAGATTTTTAATTGATTATTAAAGTATCTCTTTTTTAATAAATTTTAAATTTAAATCAAAATAATTTAAACAATTTCTGGAGGGAAAAAGTTTAAAAGCAATGCTTCTCCGCGTTGGAATAGATAAGGGAACTGACGGATGCCTGGCACCCATCTTCGAAGATGCTACTTTTGAATACATTCCGCTGTCTGAATCTGATGAAACAGATGAAAAAAGGACGTATAATAATGTTAGAGGAACTAAAGGAGAATATTTAGCATTTTATCTACCAGAAAAGGTTAAAAATAGAAAATTGCATTTTGATCCAGAATTTGAAACATTTACTTATGGTGATAAGGGCTCTAAAGCAAAATCAATTTTAAAGTTAAATAAAGGGGATTTATTAGTATTTTACGCAGGTTTAACTCCATTTAATAATAAAAAACATGAAGAAGCCCTTTATATAATCGGATATTTCACTGTTAATGAAATTTTTAATTTTAAAAATAGTTCAAGAGAAGAAATTGAAGGATATTGCAAAGAATGTTTTAATAATGCCCATATTAAAAGAAAAAATGATTTAGAAAATGTGGTAATTGTTATTGGAGATAAAAATAAAAGTAAATTGCTGGATAAAGCTATTTTAATCAGCACAAAGAAGCTTAATAAAATTGGGAGAAATTATCATGCCGTTTCAGAGGATATGGAAGAATTACTGGGGATTTCGGGCTCAATTCAAAGGAGCCTTCCTCCAAGATTTATTAAAGATAGAGAAAAATTAAAAAATCTTTTAAAGTTACTTGAAATTAAATAAATCTAATATAAAAGGCGATATTTCATTTGATGGAGCTCAAATTGGGGGAAATGTAGATTTTGAATCTGCAAAAATAAGTGGTAGTGTTTCTTTTTATGGGGCGAATATAAAAGGCGATTTATGGTTTGATGAGGCCTCAATATTAAAATATTCATGGTTTGAAAAATCAGAGATCGGCGGCGAAACTTCATTCAACAATGTCTATGTTGGGAGAAGTATTTCTTTTCAGTATTCACAGATGAATGAAAATTTATCTTTCCATGATTCGAAAATAAATGGTAATGTATGGTTTGACAGGGCATAGGATTCATGGTAATGCATGGCTTAGTTTTTTAAAGGTTAAGGGAGAGTTAAGTTTTAAAGATACCATTTTTGACGATCCAAAGGGTCAGGAAAAGTGCTGTAGAAATGCAAAATCAACATGGGAGAAAGTTGGGGATCGAGATAAGGCAGATTACTATTTTTACCGCGAAATGGAAGTTAAACGAAAACAAAAACATTTCATCATGAGATATGTGGAAATTATAGTGCAGTATCCTCTGGGTTATGGTGTTTACCCTTACAGATTATTATTCAGTTTTATCATAGTTTTTTTAATGTTTGCTTTTATTTTCTGGATTATAGGGGGAGTATTTACAAATAATACATTGATAAATAACCTACGTTTTAGCTTTTTAACGATGATTATACCCGTATATGGAGTTATTAATGCAAAAACAGGTATTTTAGGTCTATTTACAATTATAGAAGCTATTATTGGTGCATTTACTTGGCCAGCGTTTCTCGTGATATTTACAAGGAAATATATGAGATAAATTAAGTAAAAAAAGAAAAATTAATTGATTATCTCTGGATTAATGGGGTTATAAATGGATGTCTTGGATCTCTTTTATCCTTATAATTCCAGTAGTATCTGACAGGATCAAATCTGGTAAATACGTATCTGTTTGTGTTATTGGTTAGATTTCCTGTGGAATTGTAGGTTAATGTATTAATTCTTATTGTTCTCCAGTTGGTTTTGTCCAGACTTTTTATGGTAGATTTATTAAGGCTCCATCTCCACCGTTGCCATGTATTTACACGTGTTTTATTGTATAACTGCATGTATATTTTTACATTGTTATCTCTCCATTTGAATTTGTAAGTTTTATAATTTAATTTTTGGTCATCCCAGGGATTTCTCCAGTTGTTCTGGAAATATTTATTGCCCTGATCTATTTTTTGCCATTGCCAAAATGGTTGTGGCGCAAATGGATTTGGAACTGTATTTGGCTGTGCAGAAACAGCGCCAGCAAGCTGTAAACCCACAAAAGCCATAAGCAATAGGCTTATTGCAGTCAATTTCTTATTCATACATTTCACCTCCGTTTCATAAACTCATCACTCGATGAGGGTAATCCATAAAATATATGAATATAATGATAAAATTTATTACAATATAATAAAAAGTTCATTGGATATATTTTTTTCTAAAAAATTTTCTATGCGCCTTATTATAATTATTAATTATTAATATTTGTTTTAAAGCTAAAAAAGAGTTTTTAGTTAATTAAAATTATAATTAAACTTATTTTAACCAAAAAATTTTTATAATCAATTTTATTAATTGAAACACTATTTATTAAATAACCCTATTTTTAATGAGTTTAAAATCATTAATTATAGGGTTTATTTGATATTATTAATCTTCTTCTCATCATAAAACTCTATTTACATCAATTATTGGCAATATGCAATTTTTTTACCTAATAATATTTCATTATTCATAAATTCATTCATGATATTTTCCATGCCTGATGTAATTAAGTGATTAAATCATTTTTTTGTGATGTGTTAAGAATCAACTATTAGTAATACTTTTTTAGTAATATCGACATAAATTTCAAGTGTAACAAAAGTGTTACTTTTTATCATTATTTTTTTCGTTATATAATTTAATAATGGCTTAATTAGTACTTAAAAGAACAATCATATAATATATGAATTTAAATTTAAAAATATGGATAAATAAAGATAAATATGTTGATTTAAACCATTAAAATCAAAACGAAATGTTTGATAATAACAATTATGTAATATCAACATATATTTCAAGTGTAAAAAAAATTATTACTTTAATATTTATCTAACTATTATGAAAAATATCAAAATCAAGATAGAGATAAAAAAGATCATAAAATTTACGTTATTTTAAAAAATAAATCTTAATAATATACAAATTCGGTAAATAATCTAAGTATATATTTACATTTAAATGTAAATTAATAAAGCATTTAAATCTTAAATTGTGTTTATTAATAAAAGCATCATTGTTTTTTTGATTCGGAATCATCTAATTCTATATTTTCCCTACAGGAGCAATGTATATTGCAAATTCATCTTCACCATCAAGACGAAGAAGTTTATCAAGATATTCCTGATCATAGGCTGCAATAGCACATGTCCCTGCAGCGATAGCTTCACAGGATAAATAAAGATTCTGCCCTACATGTCCTGCATCAAGTGCAATTTCTTTATATGATGCTAAGGCGTAACGCCATTCCATTCTGTAGGGAATTGCACTCCATATAAACGTTAAAGCACCATTTCCAGCAAACGTTTGACCCATAGTGGCTTTAATTATTTTTTCTTTTAAATTATCTTCTTCGTATTCAAATATCAGTTCGTGTGATAATGATAAATAACGATAAATGCCCTGATTAATACCTTCTACATTAAACACTGCAAGATATGTTTCCAGAGCGTGGCGACAGCCTGCAGATGGAACGGTTCGAAATGTATTGAATCCACTAATGGATCGAACTCCCTGGGTTGCCCAGAGCAAAAATGATAATTCTTCTAAACTTAATGGCTCTGCAGAATACATACGCCGGCTTTCTCTATTTCCGATGGCATCAATCAGTTTAATGTTAAATTTTCCTTCCCAATCAATTTCAGGAAGTTCAATACGGGGTTTATCAGATGAATATGGCTTCTCTATTGGCGGCGGGTGTATTCCTTGATTCTGATCGGTATATGCAAAGTTTATGGTTTTCCTTATACTGTCTTTTAAAAAATATCGATGCTTATTTAATAATTCTTTATCATATGTCATTTATTATCCTCCTTTTTCATTAATTATGTTTTATATGTTGCTAAATCTTATTTGATGCTTAAATATAAACTTTTAGTTGAAAAAGTAATTTAATGATAGTACTTATTGATTTTAAATAATATAAAATTTTGTTAAAATAACTTTAAAAATAAAATAAGAAGTCTATATGCTATATTTTTGCATTTTAATAAGTTATATCACATATTATTTGATATTAGGCTATTTTGTTACTTATTTCTTAATCTTCCTCTATTCGTCATTTTATATTAATTCTATTGGTTTAATTCCAGTATAGTTACAGTATTGTTTCAATCTTTTAATTTATTGATCTTGAATATGCAGTTTTAAATTTCGGTTAATTAGAAATGCTTTTATATGAGAATAGTTCTTTATATTCATATTATAGTATTGACATACATAATGCATAAAAACTGGTATAAATTACTAAAAAATAGGATTCGAGTCAGTAATTTCATGTAGAAGATCAATTCTGCTCATGATATTCGCTTGAAAATGGGCTGAAATTAACATTTTAAATAATTTAATGAGCATTTTTTTATAAATGTAAAATTAAGGGGGTTTGGTGGTAATGGAAATCAAAAACGAAATAGAAGAAAAAAATAATAATGGAATTAAAATGGGACAGAAAAAAGAATCTCATGTGGTTAAGGCAATAGATTATAAATTAGAGGAAATAAGAGAGCTAAAAGAACTGATGGAAAAATCTGAAAAACTGAACGAATTTTATGCATCCATATTTAAATTAGAAGGTTTAGGAAAGGATATCCAGAATATAGGAAATCACAGATTTAAAACAGCCAAGCTATTCAGCCCAAAGAGTGATGAAATAAAAGATTTAGAAAAGTTGGAAGAATTATTATTAACTTTTAAAGCTGATTATTCTACATTAGCTAACGATATATCTGAAACACTTGAAAAATATAATAGCAATAACAAAAAGGCATTAGGATTATTTAAAATTAAGAATGAACAGCTTATAAATAAAATAGAAATGCTCAATTCTAAATAAGAACACTGTCTTTAGATAGGGAAATGTTTAAAAAGTTTATAATTCCCCTATTGCCATTATTTTTTATTAATTATCTTAGGTTGACTATATATAATCATATTAGGGATTTTTAAGGATATATAAGCCTCAAATATTTATATTCAGAAACAATTTAAATGTTTTAGATTAAGGGATTCAGTACTGGATTAATGATTTTATTTACCAGAATATATTTCATAAAATATATGATTTTAAACATGAATTTTACCAAAAATCGTTGATTTATATAATGTGAAACATAATTAAATTAATTCTTGAATTTATCAAGTTAATAATATTAAAATGTGGTGCTTGAATGGTCTCTATAGAAGGTTTAGAAAAAATGAGGGATGAAAAAGATATCAAGGGTCTGATAAAAGCTTTAAGCCCTGATGAAGATAAAAGAGTTAGGGAAAAGGCGGCATACATTCTGGGGGATATAAAATCCTTAGATGCAGTTGAACCTTTAATTGGAATGTTGAATGATGATTACTGGCCTATCAGAAAAGCAGCAACTCTTTCTTTAGGTAGAATTGGCGATAAAAAATCTGCTGAACCTCTAATTGATGTTTTAAAAGATGATCACTGGCATGTTCGCGAAACTGCTGCCCTTGCACTTGGTGCAATAGGTGATGAAAGAGCAGTTGAACCCATAATTGAAGCACTAAAAGACGGATGCCTAAATGTTAAATGTGAAGTAGTGGATGCATTAGGTGATTTGGGAGATGAAAGGGCGGTTGAACCTTTAAAAGATATCTTAAATGAAAAGGATTATTTATTAAGAGCGTGCACAGTTACTTCTCTTGGTAAAATTGGCAGTAATGTTGCAGTAAAATCTCTGGTCAGTTCTTTAAGTGATGAAAATTATTTTGTAAGGGTTAATGCAGCAGATGCGTTGGGAATGGTTGGTGATGAAGCTGCGCTTCCATATCTGGATTCTGCACTTGAAAATTCAAATGGGGAGTCTCAGGAATTTGAAAATGCACTAAAAAAAGCAATGAAAGAAATAAAAGCCAGAAATGGATAAAATTAGAAAATATTCTGGGCTAAATAGTTAAATTCAGCCTCATTTACTCTCCATTTCAAGTTTATACCTTATTTTTTTTGCTAAAGATACATTTACCTGATCAACTTTTGATAAACTTCTAATACTGGCATTTTCTAAGGATTCTAAGTTTTTAAACCTTTCATATATATTTTCGGTAATTTTAGAACCTATGCCCTGTATATCTTTTAAAATCAACCATATTTTAGTTTTTTCAGTATTTTTTGTCCATTTCCAGAATCCTTCAACATCACTGTAGGCTAAATTTTTGTAATAGTTCCCGTTATGGGCCAGATAGTGACATTCTTTGCATAATGTAACTAAATTATGATGATCATCAAGTTCCTTTATTGATGAGCCCATTATTGCCATTATATGATGAATTTCAAGATTTTTTATTTCTCCGCAAACCACACAGGAGTTCCCATCTCTTTTGAGGATTTTTCCTTTTATTTTGCTGGAAAGTGTTCTACGTTTCTCTTTTTGTTCAACTTTACCATCAATTAATTGAAATTGTCTTGCATAACTTTTACTGCACCCTACAGCCCTTACAATATCAGATGTTTTAATTTCATCCTGAAATTTCTCTTTTAAAGCAATTATCATGTCTTTTTTAAGATTACTATTGCATTTGACCTCTAAAAATGAAATATAAACTCTATTAAGATTTTCATTAACTGAATTCAGCTCATCAATTATGGAAATATATTCCTCTGTATTTTCCAATTCTTCTAAAAGCTTTAATTCATCCTTACATTCCAGCATATCATTTAAATTGTTATTCAGATAATTCTGGGTAAGTTCCCACAACTGGTCGATGATCTTAACTTTCTTATTTTTTAATTCCAAAAAAAGCATATCCATTCTTTCACTTTTTATTATGTTCACAGTTCAATTTTTTTTATTTTTTATTTTTTTTATTTATGTATAATTCGGTTAAATATTAGAATTTTTTCATACAGCAAAATTATTAAACAAATAAAATACAATAATAATAAGTAATGATTGAGGATAAAACATCAGAAACTTATTTTATTGAAAATGAAATATCTCCTAACTATCAGAATGAGATTTTAAACTTTATTCATGAAAATTATTTAAAAATTCGTCCTGAATATTTCCAGAATATTGAAAAAACACAGCATAATGGGTTAGATATACTATCGTTCTTTACCCGAGATCCAGTTAAAAACTATATGGTTGAGACAATTGTTGAACCAGGTAATCCTGTTGAAATTACATTAAAAAGGGACGAAAAAACTCCTAAAGAGTTTTCTGATAAAATTAAAGATGATCTGTATTTTATTGTACATGCCTATGAGGAAAACGTACTCAATTCAACCCTCTATTTTTCATGGGTTGAAGGAGAGGAAATAATACCTGAATCTCCCCCAACTCCAAGAAAACGCGCTTCTAATAGGCTTTTTAGCAGTAATTTGCTCTTGATCTATGTTGGATTTTTTGCATTTAACATCATTCTATTTTTATTCATTGGACTTTATGCTGTAATAGTTATTTTAGCTTCACAGTTCCTCATAGTGCTTTTTGCAGATAAAATACTGGCAAGGCAGAGCAACTGGCGAATAACACCTGAAAATCCATATGTTCATATACTGGAGTATCAGCTTCCTTTAGAAGAATTTAAGCAATTTCAGGAAAAATTTGGAAATGAAACTGTTATACAGATGAAAAAAGAGATCTACGATAGAACTCTGGCACAGAAAACCTATCCAACATGCGAAATTGGAGATGAAGTCCTTGAAAAATACGGTTTTCACTGTAATCCGCGCAGCAATATCTCAAAGGTAGTAAACGTATATGAAATTGTTAAAAAAGCTGCAGATAGTTTTGATCTGCCCACACCAAAAATTGTTATTTCAAATACCATGGTTCCTAATGCTGCGGCTACAGGGCCGAGTCCAAGTAGAGGTTTAGTTCTTATTACAACTGGATTGCTTGTTCATCTCGATGAGGAGGAGATATTGACCGTAGTTGGTCATGAAATGGGACATCTCCAGGGAAGAGACCCGCTTATACTTTTCAGTATAATAACAGGTGAGTTTATATTAAGATTTACAATTCTACTTCCTATTGTGCTTATTTCTCCACTTATTTACATAATTTTTGCATTTGCACTTATTTTCTTCGTTGCCAAGTTCTTTGAAACAAGGGCAGATCTCTTATCGGCAATTAAAATTGGTAAACCGGATATACTTGCAGAAGCCCTTAGGAAAATTGCTTTTAAGAGACTTCAAATGGAAAGGGTCTCAAGATCAAGAATTCCCGGTTGGCTGGCATGGGATCCTCATCCTCCTATTTACTTTAGAATTGACAGATTGGAAAAAATGAAAACCCCGGTAGAGGCGAAAAATCCCTTAATCCAATCGGCTAAAGATGTTTTTAATGGATTTATCGCTGCTTTTAAATGATTATAAATTAATAGATTTATCTGTTACATGCTCTGTTTGACTATATTTTAACTTCATTGAGATTCTACTTATTGAAGGGCTGTACAGGGTTTTTGGGCTGGAGAAATCTTTCCCGTGGCAAACGCCTTTGTCGGAGATGCATTTCCTCCAGAAAAGCAGGATTCCGTTCTGGGAATTATAGGTCCAGTTTTTGGTTTATCAACTATTTTTGTTCTTTTTTGAATTTGGGGCTTAAAGGTGTAGAAAGCAGGTTGAAACCATGAAAAGAAATTAAATTAGCCGTTACTGCTCAATAATTTCAATACTCATATTTTCCAGATATGGATGTATTAAATTAAAATCTATTTGAATTAAAACTTTTAAATTTTGTATTACTTCAGATTAGATGATAAGATATAAAAATACCAAAAAGAAACATATTGCATGGGGCAAGTAGGGAATATATATGTGTAATACACAATATAAAACAACTGAGAGTTTAACATGCTCCAATTTTTCATAAATACTGACAACTCTGGAGTTGTGACCAAATGGTACAGATAATTAAAACCTTTGTAAAGTGCTACAAAAAGAAGGCTAAAAAGACGGTTGGCGGTAAACAAAAGGTTTATGAGTATAACCAATATCTCATACCACTTAAAAGAACTGATAACCTTGAATGCAAGGAAGGAGTGCTTATAATACCCGAAAAATATTTCAAAGAACTATTTGGGGTAGAGGATACATGGGCAGTTAAGGAATATATCAGCAAACTTAAAGGATATGAAAGGAACATGGCCGAATACAAAAAAGAATTTAAGGATCTTGAATGGAAACACAGCGAACTTTCAAAATCCTATAAGGAACTTCTAACTAAATATACAAAAGCCAATAAAAAATATAGATTAGATGTATCAAAACTCCAGGAACTGGAAGCACAGAACGAAGAATTAAAAAGAAAACTGGAATTAAATGAAGAAAAGAACAAAGAACTTAACGAAAGCTACGAAAGAGAGCTTAATAAAGCCATTATTCTTGAGAATGAATTAAAACCAAGCAAAGATAAGGATTTCTGGACCATGCTTAAAAGTAGGCTCTCTAAAAAAGATGTAATTGCTAAAGAAGATGAATAATTTTTATAATTATTTTTAATGATTTCATGATAGAGTATTCTGATTTTGAAAAAATGGTGGTTAATGAGCTTAGAAGGGATATAAGGGCTGAAATAAATCCTGATCAATATGAAGCCATTAATGCACCAAAGGATGAATCATTATTTATTGTTGCAGGGCCTGGAAGTGGAAAAACCACAGTTATGGTTCTAAAAGTGCTGAAATTTATTTTTGTAGAAAACATTGAGCCATCAGAGATCATGGCAACAACTTTTACCCGAAAAGCTGCATCCCAACTAAAAAACAGGATTACGGAATGGGGAAATAAACTAAAATTTAAGTTTATTGCTGATCCTAAATACTTTGAGATTATAAATGACCTGAATGAACTTAATTTTAAAAAGATTACTATAGGAACAATTGACAGCATATCCGAGGATATCTTAAGGAAAAACATTGAAAATACTCAATATGTCATAATTGAGGATTTTGTTTCAAATTCACTGATGACCAAGGTAGGACTTCTGGATCATGAACGTCAAAGGGACAGGCAGTTAAAAAGCTTCTTAAATCAAATCAGAGGGACTAAATCAAGGCTCAATGTTTCTATGATGAGTCAGATGCTTCTTGAGATCAAAGACAGGATTTATCATGATAGAATTGATTTTGATGATTTTGTGGATAATTATGAACATCCAGGGGCTAAAATAGCGGCTCTTGCAATTTCTGATTACACAGAAGAACTTAAAAAAAGAGCACTTCTTGATTTTTCAATGCTTGAAGATGAATTTTTACATAATCTCCAGAATGGAAGACTTAAAAAATTTTTAAAGCGCATTAAAATAATCCTTGTTGATGAATACCAGGATACAAATCTTCTTCAGGAAATGATCTACTTTGAAATTGCAAAAGCAGCCATAAATAACCGGGGAAGCATCATCGTTGTAGGAGATGATGATCAGGCACTTTACAGATTTAGGGGGGCCACAGTAGAGCTCTTCAGGAACTTTGCTCAAAGAATAGAGGGTGAACTATCTGTAAAACCCTTTTTTATTAATCTTTCCAAAAATTACAGATCAACCGAAAATATAGTAAATTTTTGCAATGAATTTATTCAAATTGATAAAGGATATGAAAAAGCACGTATCGAAGGTAAAAGGCCAATAATATCTTCAAGCAATGGATCTTTTCCTCATTTTCCTGTCCTTGGAATGTTTAGAGAGGATATAAACACACTTGCTACAGATATTGCCTCATTTTTAGATAAAATTGTTAATGGAAATGGAGTAAGTTTTCAGCATGAAAATAAAACATTTAATATATGTATTGATTCTAAAGTAGGTTCTCCTGGAGATATAGCTCTCTTATGCAGTTCTCCTCTGGAATTAGATTTTAAAGGTAATCAGAGACTTCCCTGTTTACTTAAAGATGAGTTAAGTAAATATGATCCTCAAATCCCCATATTTAATCCTCGTGGACAGAATTTAGCGCGAATCAAGATTGTTGAAATACTTTGCGGCATATTGATGGAATGCATTGATCCAGAAGGTTTAATACAGAGCGAACTCAAGGGACTGCCTCAAAATGCAGTATTCAGATTTAATGCATGGCGTTCCAGGGCTTTAAATTATATTAAAAATGAAGATAACGACTATAAATTCATTAAAGAGTTTTTGGATAGCTGGAAGATAGAATACATGGATGAAGAAGTTCCTGTAATTGACCTGATTTACAGGTTAATTAGATGGATTCCAGAAATACATGATCCAGAAGGAATAGTATATCTGGAAGTCATAACTAAAACTATTATGCAGACAAGTTTATTCAGTGATTTTAAGGCAAATATAGTTTTAAATAGCGATAATAAGCGTCTTGAGAGAGATTCAATTACTGAAGCTATATGGAATATTTTTGTTCCCATTGCAATAGGTGCCATTAACATCGATATGGATGTTCTTGAAGATATTCCCCAGAATCAGATCAATGTTATGTCCATTCATCAGTCTAAAGGGCTTGAATTTAAGATAGTAATGGTTGATGTTGGTTCTGATTTTAAAATGAATTATTCATATGACTCTTTCAGGAGATTTCCAGGAACTCCAGGTAAATCATGCACAATTGAAGATAATATGGGGGAATACTCTCCAGTTGGAAAACCAGGAAGAGATGGTCTTGATAGGGCCTTTGATGATTTAATAAGGCAGTATTTCGTGGCATTTTCACGTTCTATTGATGTTTTAATGCTTGTTGGTCTTAATTCTGTAAAAGAAGGTTACTTCTTCAATGGCGAAATGAGATATATCCCTAATATGGCCACAGGATGGGATAGAAAAGAAAAATGGCACTGGAAGGGTCTTGATTGCCTGTTTCATATATAATGGTGTAATTTTTATATTGTTTCATTTTTTTTATTCAATAAATGAGGGTTTAAATTGGTTAAAATCTGTCCAAATTGTGGAATTCAAAATGAAGATAATGCAAAGTATTGTTTTTATTGTGGGGTAGATTTAACTCAGAACAATAAAATAGAGAATATTGAAACATTAAAAGGTAAAGGAGAGATTGGAAATCCTCGATATGCAGTTAAATCTTCTAAATGGGATACTTTTATTTTAATGTTGGATTTTTCAGCTATTGGAAAAGGTTTGCTGATTGGCCTTTTAATTGGTTTAGTTACTGCTGGATTTATTGGAATCTTCTTTGGGAGTATGATCACTGGTTATTATATGAATAATAGAAGAATTAAGTATTTATCTATTAATGGATGGGTCCTTGGTTTTATTAGCATGATTATTTGGGCAATACTTTCGTTTTTAATTCCATCCTCAACTTTAATAAAAAGTTTTGTAGATGCTCAATCTATTATTGGATCTACAGGTTTAACTATAATACTTGCATTAATTTTTTGGTTAGTCCTTTGGGCGATTGTTGCATTACTTGGTTCAATTGGGGCGATAATCGGTTCAAAAATTTCAAAAAGAAGAAACAAGAAGTTTCAATTAACTGGTGATTAATTATGGTTTTTTGCAATGAATGTGGATCCAAAAATTAAGAAAATGCTATTCTTCTTCACAATTGCAATTTTCATCTTCACATTCACAAGAACCCTCTGATAAAGCGTGTACTATCTCGTAGATTGGCGTATTAACCAGTTGTAATATTGCAAATTCAATTTCTGCATCGTTTTTTTCTGTCCATTCTTTACCTGTATTTTCAAATGAAATTTTAAAATATTTCTTTAAAATGTTTATTGCTTCTTTTAAATTAGGTTCTTCTAATCCTTCAACTTCATTTTCTTCTCTGTTCATAATAAAAACCTCATAATATTATATTTACATTAAAATAAAATAAGTTAATGTCTGAAAAATATTTAATCTCTTTTGAAATTGAAGAGAATTAAGGAAAAAAATTTTAATCTTTCTTCGGAGGGAGATAAAACAAATCTAATCCATTCGATTATATGTTTTAGGTTGTTATATTTAATTATTTTGGAAAAATAAGTAATAATATTTAATATTAAATAACACTAAAGACTTTTCCATTTTTAATATAGTTAATTTTAGTTCATTATTTTTAATGAGCAAAAAATTTTTATATTACTTCACATAGAGTAAGTAATAACAACCCTTTTTATTTTTATTGGGTATTGGAATTAGGGATGTGATGTAATATGAAAAAACGTTTGATTTTATCCTTATCTATTTTGCTACTAGTTGTTTTCATATCAGGCTGCACTGATGATAATCCTCAACAACCACCAACAAATAGTGGTTATCAAGCTACTCCAAATACAGGAGGCAGTTCTGGTGGTTCTTCAGGTGTCCACGAATGCCATATGTGTTTAGCAACTGGAAAATGCAAAGCATGTGAGGGTACAGGAATTTATAGTGTTGATGGTTCTGTTTGTGCATTTTGTAATGGATCTGGAATATGCTCCGATTGTGGCGGATCAGGATATACAGACAAAGTACAGCCAGAGGTTGGTCAACCAATGCAAGATTATTATAACCAAAAATATCAAGAAGCTAAAGATGATTATGATCGTATTCAGCAAAAGAGAGCTGACAGTTTTGCTGATAGTTTTAATTACAGTGGATAATGAGGATTAAGGTAAAATAAAGAAAATTAATTTCGTAGGAGCTGAAATTAATGCCAGATAATTTTTGCAAAAATTGTGGATCTAAATTAGTAAGCGGAGCCTCATTTTGCCCTGAATGTGGAACTCAAGTTAAAAGTGTAAATGAGCCTGTTCGTCAAAAATCAACACCTAGAACTGAAAGAGATAGTCCAAAATTTGAAACTACTCAAAAATCAGGAATATTAGATGTACTTTCAATTAAAGCAATAATTGTAGGTTTAGTCATAACTATTATCATAGGTATTGGCAGCGGTATACTAATCATGGACACTCAAACAGTTGGTTATATATCTTTCATAGGTGTATTAATAGGCGGAATAGTTACAGGTTTCATGACTAGAAGTGATATGAAAAACGGGGGAATTAATGGACTAATTATGACCATTATTTGGATAATTTTTCTCATAATTAGCGGTCTAGCACTTGGATCCTCTTTTGCGGGATTAGGCACTGATTTAATAATTACCTTAATTATGGGAACTATTGGCGGTTTAATAGGAGGATTTGCAGGAAACAGATAATTTTAAGCATTTTTTCCATCTTTACTATTATTTCTTGGCTATTTTTACAGCTATGGCTATCTTTCAAATAAACAATACTCTTTTAAGAACTATGGCATTTGTAAGTCCTTTTTTTCCATTTTCTATGAGATTAAAAACAAATTTAGAACATTACATAGAAAATAATAAAAAACCATAAGTATATAATATTAATATGAAAAATTGACCTCTAAGTTATAGTTATATTATTTCTGATAGTTTCTATTACTTTTTTTAAGAATAATTTAAAAATTTAGTTGAAAATTTCTTTTTATTCAAGACAAACTTATATAATATTAATTCTATAAATGAAATACTGTCCTAAACTTCATTTTAGACAAAAAAAATAATGGTATTTAAAGTGAGATATTTTTCAATATTTCTATTAATACCATAGGATTAATTAGAAGTTTTAGAAGCGGTTATCATGTTATTTGGTGTAAACTTAATTCCACATCCCTCAATTTCAGGGGTTAAAATAATTGAAAACAAAAATAATTTTCCAATAAGCTGGCTCAATACCCAGGGGTACTGTGAATATAGCATTTTCCTTGAAAACGTGCGTAAAATTATAACCGCCCCTACAAGGGCCATGATTCAGGGATCCAGAGAACATTCTGTTTTAGAAGAAAAATTCAAGGAAGAAGCAGAACCAGCAACATTTGATGAGATGCTGGAATCATCAAAAACTGCTGAAATTTTATCCAGGGAATTACCTGTAATTTCAGCTTCTTATGGAATAAGAGGATTTATTGATGAGGTTTGGATGACTCCAGATGAATTTATAATAATAGACGATAAGCCTGGAACTGTTGCCTATCCCTCAAGTATCAACCAGGTTTATGGTTATTGTATGGCTTTTAAAGATATGATTAAAGAAGATAGGAAGATTGTTGCTTCGCTGCGTCAAAGAGGGACTGATAATGTATTCTGGGCATCATATTTTGATGAAAAAGCTGAGAAAAAAATAAATTACATTATTAATCATATGCATGAATTGATTTCCGGTACAAAAGATTTTAATTCAACAGATAATCCTAATAAATGCAATAAATGCAGATTCAATCGTTCATGTGATAGAAGAGTTTGATTTACTTTTTTTCATTTTATTTGGATGTAATATCCACAAATTCTAAGTGTAAACTGTTAATTGCATCCAATAATATTTATTAAATAATTAACATGTAATATTACATTCAATTTGATATATTTTCTAATCTGGTTTTAATTTTACCAAAAATATAATAGTATGTTTTTTGAAACTATAATTATAAAAACTCACATATACAAGGCTTATTTTAAAAATAGGGCAATTTAAGCAACTAATTTTTCATCAAATGGTAAAGTAAAAAGTAGAACCAACCCCATATTCTGATTCAACCCAAACACGACCTCCATGTCGTTCAATGATTTTTTTCATTACTCATGATAATTCCCTATCACTTTGAAACTTGTGCCCCCATTTTTTCATCCGATTTTGCAGATTTTACACCCCTAAATGTAAAATACCATAATACTGCAAGGAATATAATGCTAAAAACCATTCCTAAGATTCCTCTTTCCATGTCAAAGACGCTTGTTATTTCAATTCCTAATAAACCTATGCCACTACCTACTCCAAATAATGTATAGGTTGTAGTGTTCCATAATGCATGGGAAAATGAGGAAACAATAATTGAACCTGACCTATACCTCAACAGCCCAAAAATCATTCCTGCAATGACGCCTCCACCTAAATATAACGGAATCATCCCCATATTACTTGCAAAGCCTTTATCGAGGAAGAATAAAGGAGCATGCCATAAACTAAATGCAACGGCGGTTAATAAAATAATTAATTGCGGGTTAATTTTTTCTACCTCAAGTATTCCAAATAGCCAGCCCCTGAAAAATCCTTCTTCAGTGGTGACTGCCAGAATAAGTGTTGTAAAAAAGAGTAAAGCTATATTTCCAGGGACTTCCGCGTTATAACTTATTGTTCCAAGATTTCCTGTTAAATATGCCAGTATGATAATGGGAACAGCAATACTTAGAGGGTATAATACTGCAGTTCCATAGTCTTTGAGCGTTCCTGAAACTAATCCAAGCTCTTTAAAGCTAAGTTTAGTTAAATGAACCAATATTAAAATAATCGGAAATATTACAAGTGCCTGAAGCTTTTCAACATTAAAAATAACTGGTGCTAATGCAGTGATGATTAGCATTATTACATACCCAATAAAAGCTGTTTTATATTTTTTAAACATTTTGATACCTCCACATAATTCAATTAAAAAAGAGCATTATCCTTCTATACTGTGATTATTGCTGATTGATCCACGGCAATCTGAAATATATACCGTAAATTCATCATAAAGTAATGTACTGAGCTCCATACGGTGTTGTGATGCATTTATCCCTCTGTGTAAAAGAATAATGCCTGGATCGCTGCCCATTTGTCTGTATCCAATAGTGGTGCCGTCATAGGATGTTACAGAACCTTTTGTATATGTTTTATTTTTAGTCATGATAACGCCTCTATGATATTATGATCTTCAATTGTTTATTCTTTGTGCTGAGCTTGAATTTTTGTATTTAAAAGGGAAAAGAAAGAAACCATTAATAATTGAGCAGAAAGTAGAATAGTGAGAGAGAAATAAAATAAAAACAATTCTAATTTTAATTCATTTTTTAAATCCTTTGACAGATTCTATTTTAGATTAGTTTGGATTCGTTTTTGGATTCTGATGAATTATGATCTTCATTAGTTAAAAATATCACGCCTTATACTATAATTTAAACTGATTTTTATTTGATAAAATTATAACCTTAAATCTCAAGTGGAAAAATATAAACCTTAAGAGAAACTTAAAAGAGTATTAAAAATTAGGCAAATTAATGTTATTTGCTTATAAATGAGTTATACATTGTAATAATCCAAAAACAGTATTGTAAAACTTTATGGGAATCTAAAATAAACAATTTAATATCTATGAGGATAAAACAAAACGAAAAAAACTCTAACTCCAACCAATAAGAATGCATTTAAATACAGAGAGCATGAAATAACTGTTTAATTCATTGATATTAACAATCGATATATTTAAATAGGAAAAACAGTAAACATTTGACTTGCCACAGTGCTAATATCTGTTTATTTTAGTTATTATAGTCCCGTAGGGTAGTGGTAATCCTTCTGGCCTTTGGAGCCGGAGACAGCGGTTCGACTCCGCTCGGGACTATCCATTAAAAACAATAGGGGTAAATCCTATGGATAAAATACTCGTTGTAGGTACAAATACACGACCTGTGGCTTGTTCTGCAAAAAAAATGGGAAATACGGTATATTCTGTAGATTATTTTTGTACAAGCGATTTGGTTAGATGTTCTGACTATTTAAGATGCATATTATCCCAGCTACCCTATGAAACATGCGGTAATTATGCAGAAAAATATGATCCTGACTTACTTCATGAATACGCCTATGAAGTTGTAGATGACGTAGATCATATACTCTGCAGCTCTGGTGCACTGCCTGAAAAATTTCCAGAATCAAAGATAATTGGAAATAAAAAAATAGGACATGTAGAAGATAAATATAACCTTTACAAATCCCTTAAAAATAGATTTAACGTCCCTGAAACTTTTTTAATTTCATCTCATCAGGAAGCATCCCAAATAGTAGAAAACAATCCAGATAAAAAATATTTAATCAAGCCCATCATAGGGGCTGGTGGTAAAGATATCCGCAGATTTGAAGAAACCACTGAAAATTCTGATTTCAGCAGATTCATTTTACAGGAAGTTATAGAAGGGAAAAGTATCAGTGCATCAGTTCTATCCACTAAAGATGAAGCAGAAACAATCCTTACCAACAAGCAGTTAATAGGGAATGGTAAGCTTGGACAGCCTGATGAATTTGCCTATTGTGGAAATATAGTACCTCATACAGAGGATAACAGAATTAAAAAATTAGCTGAAGACGTTATAATGGAACTAGATCTTGTAGGCTCAAATGGCGTGGATATGATTGATACTGGGGATGAAGTTTATATAATTGAAGCAAATCCAAGATTTCAGGGAACGCTGGAATGTGCTGAAGAAGTGCTGGGTATAAACATGTTTGATGCACACTTCAAAGCATCTAATGGAACAATAATTGACATTCCCGAACCTAACGGATTTGCAGTTAAAATGGTAGTATTTGCAAAAAGACGTTCTATTGCAGGGGATTTAAATTTCAAAGGAGTATATGATATTCCAGAAAAAAATGTTATAATTGAAAAGGACGAACCTGCAGCTACAGTGGTAAGAAGCGGTAGAACTCTTGAAGAAGCAATGTATAATGGAAAGCTTGGGGTTAAAAAAGTATATGAGAATCTTGCCCCCTATCCTGGAAAGATACTGGCCAGAAATATCGGCATATAATATATTAAGTGGGGTAAAAAATCAGATTACCCCTACAACGATTAGAATGAAAATAATGGCACCAATTGTAATCAAAATTGTTGATAGAATCATTGCTCCAGTCATTAATAAATATAATTTTGCCCTTCTATCGGGATCTTTAAAATAATCTTCTATAGGGTCAATATTAACCATAAGGATACCTCACTTAATTTATTATCTCACTAAAAAGATATATTGTGTAGCAGTTGGATATTCGCTTCGAAGTTCTTTTATATCTGGCCGGTATATGAAAATTTCACTTTTACAGGGATCAATATTTAGTATTTTGCACACTATCTGTGTTTCAAGTCTTCCGTTTATTCTGGCCCCACCACTTGAGGTTGAATCAATTTCAATATAAAGGGGGAGTTTTAAATTTTTGTATTCTTTTTCATTAACCATAGCAGCTATTTTTTTTAGCTCATCCTTTTTGAATCTATGTCTGGTTCCATCTGCCCCCAGTACATGGGGTTTTTCCTCTTCCAGAAGTTCAGCCAGGTTTTTTCGCCTGCGGGGAAGATGCCTGTTTAAGCTTATCACCTGTTTTTTCAATAGATTATCGGCACGATCTAATTTACTCATCTACCAACTATATTAATTTTGTTGGATATAATTATTTTCAATAGTACAAAAAAAACAATTCATTACATTTTGGGGGGATTATCATGGATATTGATATAGATCAATGTAGAGAAAATGACTTAATTAAAAAGATAATAAGCAAAAGTGAACTTCCAGTTAAACTCATAAAACTTCTTTTAAGATTATCTGATGTAATTTATATCAATGGAATTAATTATAACGTCACAATTGAGGATAGAGGGGCCATTTTGCTACTTATTTCTTCAAAACCTGAAAATAAAACTGGTGAATTTCATCCATTTTCTTTATCAAATGTACTGAATAAAGTAAGGGACATTGAGAAGGAGAATGATGATATAAAAACAAAAATAAAAGCGCTTGAAAATATGGTAGAAATTATAGTAGAAATGGATTAAAAGAAAAAAAGAGGTTATTTAAGCATTTCTACTGGAAGAAGTATTAGAATTCCGAGTAGATCGTCTTTCTTTATGTTACCATTTAGACTTGCAATAAATAAAGCATTATCTACGGTTTTTTCCATACTTAATGGAAGATGAACTTCTCCACCAGCTGCTACGGCATGCCCATAACGATTTGCTGCATAAGCAGATAAGAAAGTGATATGATTCTGGGGAATTGTAATTGGTTTGATTTTTATTGGTTTGGATTCGTTAGCTTTGACTTTTACATTTTCATCTGCTACAAGAGCCCTCATTTTTCCAATGATACTACCTACTTTAAAATCACCTAATGCATGCTCTTCAAGTTTTGCATATTCTTGCTTAACATTATCAAGTCTTTGTATTATTCTAACCATATTAATTCCCCATGGCTTTTTTAATTATTTTTAACCTTACAAAGTTCTCTCTTTCCATCTCTTCAA
The DNA here is from genome assembly GCA_002494885.1 of Methanobacterium sp. UBA44. GTDB lineage: Archaea > Methanobacteriota > Methanobacteria > Methanobacteriales > Methanobacteriaceae > Methanobacterium_D. The sequence continues at coordinate 547,940 of DACV01000007.1, read as the reverse complement.
GTCGCATCTCAATATATTTAACTGTATTCTCCAATCTTGGAATAATAATATGTTCCAGAGCGTTTACCCTTCTTTTTGTTGATTCTATCTCTGCTGCAAGTAGTATTATGGTTTTTTCAATTTCTGCAAGCTCAAGTATCAATTTAATTGATTCTTCAAAATTACCAGCTGCCTCATCAAGTTTTGCAGAGGTGTCCATAAATCCGTAACCCCTTTCAACAATAGTTCTCTGGGAAGTTTCTGAATCAATTAAAGGCACTACAACACCCATTACACTCCTTGAATCAATATCCACATTGACGGATTCCTTTACAGACATTGCGGCTTTTTTTACTGCCAGATCACCCATAACGATTTGAGCGGCTGTAAGATCTTCAAATGCTTCCTGTAACTTATTTTCAACATTTTCTCTGGAGCCCTTTACGCGTTCCAGTATATTGAAAAATTCCATTATGAGAGCATTTCTTTTCTCTTTAAGGAGCCCATGACCTTTAATTGCGAGCTTTTCACGGTCCTTAAGTTTAAGAAGCTCCATCCTTGTTGGATTAACTCCTTCAATCATTTCTTGTGCCATTTTATCCCTCTTTAAAATAAATAAAGGAGGTTATTGTTTATATGCAGGGTGATATTTTGGAATATGCTCTGCCCTAACCCTCTTAAGTTCAGCTTCAGGTAGTAAACTTAGAAGTTCCCATCCAAGATTAAGAGTTTCCTGTATAGTTCTGTCCTCGTCCTTAGTTTCTGTAACGAACCTATTTTCAAATTCATCTGCAAAGGCAAGATATTTTCGGTCACGTTCTGTAAGCGCTTCTTCACCTACAACAGCCATAAGGTCTCTTAAATCACGACCTTCAGAGTATGCTGAATAAAGCTGATCAGATACTCCACTGTGATCCTCACGTGTCCTTTCTTCACCAATTCCACCACTCATCAATCGGGATAGTGATGGAAGCACATCAACAGGCGGGTAAATACCTTTCCTGAAAATATCTCTGCTTAATACAATCTGTCCTTCTGTAATATATCCAGTTAAATCTGGAATTGGGTGAGTAATATCGTCTTGAGGCATTACAAGGATTGGCATCTGAGTAATTGAACCTTCTTTACCAACCATACGACCTGCTCTTTCATAAATAGAAGCAAGGTCAGTGTACATGTAACCAGGATATCCACGTCTTCCTGGAACCTCTTCACGAGCTGCTGAAATTTCCCTTAGTGCTTCACAGTAGTTTGTCATGTCAGTAAGGATAACCAGAACGTGCATGCCCTTCTCAAATGCGAAGTATTCTGCAGTGGTAAGTGCCATCCTTGGTGTAGTGATCCTTTCAATAGCAGGGTCGTCAGCAAGGTTCATGAAAACTGTAACTCTTTCAAGAGCCCCTGTTCTTTCGAAATCTCTCATAAAGAAGTTTGCTTCTTCGTGGGTAATTCCCATAGCTGCAAATACAACAGCAAACTCAGTTTCTTCACCGATAACCTTAGCGTGTCTTGCAATTTGTGCTGCAAGGTCGTTGTGGGGTAATCCAGACCCTGAAAATATAGGGAGTTTCTGTCCACGTACAAGGGTATTCATTCCATCGATGGTTGAAATACCAGTTTGAATAAATTCTGCTGGAAATTCCCTTGCAGTTGGGTTCATTGGAGCTCCATTAATATCTAATTCTTTATCTGGAATGATTTCAGGCCCGCCATCAATAGGTTTACCTGTACCTCCGAAAACTCTTCCCAGCATGTCAATAGAAACACCAAGGTGGGCTGTTTCTCCTGTAAATCTAACTTTGGTTGTTGCAGTATTCAGGTCTCTTGTACCTTCGAACACCTGCACAACTGCAAGTCCTTCACGTACTTCAAGAACTTCTCCTCTTCTTTTGTCTCCTGCAGGTGTGATTATATCTACAATTTCCCCGTAAGCAACTCCTTCAACACCTTCTACAATCATGAGAGGACCGGCTACTTCAGCAACAGTTGTGTATTCCCGTGTTTTGATATTTAAATCCATTTTCACACCTCACTTATTTGTTTAATTAATTTTTCCTGAATTGCTTTAATTTCATCTGCAAATTCCTCTTCAGGTATGTATTTCATTTTACCAATATCTTCCTTAACGCTGAGTGCAATTACATCTTCTGGTGCTGCACCTCTATCAAGAGCCGCAGTAGCGTTTTCCTGGAACATAATTATTGTTTTAAGCATTCCATACTGCTTGTTTGGTGAACAGTAAGTGTCTACTTCGTGATAAGCATTTTGCTGCAGGAAATCCTCTCTGATCATTCTTGTACTTTCAAGAGTAATTCTTTCCTTGTCTGGTAAAGCGTCTGGACCTACAAGCTGTACAATTTCTTGGAGTTCTGATTCTTTCTGGAGTAAAACCATAGCTGCATCTCTTAATTGTCTCCAATCTTCACCTACATTTGTGTTCCACCATGAGGATATGCTTTCAACGTATAAAGAGTAACTTTGCAGCCAGTCTATTGAAGGGAAATGACGTTTATCTGCAAGTGATGAATCAAGCGCCCAGAACACTTTGGATATACGTAGAGTGTTTTGAGTAACTGGTTCTGAAAGGTCACCACCAGGTGGTGAAACTGCACCAACTACAGTAAGTGATGAAACATTATCTTCTGTACCTTCTGTTGTAATCCTTCCTGCTCTTTCATAGAACTGAGCAAGTCTTGATGCAAGGTAAGCAGGGTATCCTTCTTCACCAGGCATCTCTTCGAGCCTTCCTGAGATCTCCCTCATAGCTTCTGCCCATCTTGAGGTTGAATCGGCCATAAGAGCTACATCATATCCCATGTCTCTGAAGTATTCAGCAATTGTGATTCCAGTGTATACTGAAGCTTCCCTTGCTGCCACAGGCATGTTTGATGTGTTTGCAATAAGGACTGTTCTGTCCATGAGTGGTTTACCGGTTTTAGGGTCTTCAAGTTCAGGGAACTCTTTTAAAACCTCTGTCATTTCGTTTCCACGTTCTCCACATCCAATGTAAACAATGATATCTGCATCAGCCCATTTAGCAAGCTGCTGTTGTGTAACAGTTTTTCCTGAACCGAATGGGCCAGGCATAGCAGCCGTACCGCCTTTTGCAACTGTGAAAAATGTGTCCTGTGCTCTTTGACCGGTTATTAATGGTATGTCTGGGTCAAGTTTTGCTTTGTATGGTCTTCCAACCCTTACAGGCCATTTCTGCATCATCTGGATTTTTTCAGCTCCAGCAGATGTTTCTACTTCAGCTATGTCTTCTTCTATTGTGTATTCTCCTTCGGCAGCTACACTTTTCAAAGTTCCTGCTACTTTTGGAGGAATCATGATTCTGTGAACTATGGAAGAGGTTTCCTGGACTTCGCCAATTATATCTCCACCTTTTACTTCCACTCCTACTTTGATTTTAGGGATAAACTTCCATTTTTTGTCCTTGGCCAATGCTGGAACAGCGACACCTCTTTCAATGTAATCTCCAGTTTGAGCCTTAATACTTTCAAGTGGCCTTTGAATTCCGTCATAAATAGATGTAAGAATTCCCGGACCTAGTTCTACTGAAAGTGATCCACCTGTACTTTCAACTATTTCTCCTGGTTTTATACCAGCTGTTTCTTCGTAAACCTGAATGGTTGCTGTGTCGCCTTCCAGTTCAATTATCTCTCCGATAAGCCCTTCTGAACCGACTTTAACCATCTCGTACATCTGAGTTCCTTTCATGCCATCTCCGACAATAACAGGACCTGCTATTTTTATTATCCTTCCTGTAATCATTTTACCATCTCAACCCCAATTACTCTTTTTATAAGTTCCCTCATAGGATCAGCGGCCCTTTCAATTGAGCCCTCTCTATCAGGTATTTCAATTATCATGGGTAATGCGCGTTCACCAGTTAATCGATCTATTGTTGTTCTAAGTTCATCCCCTATTCTTTCTGTGGTTATAATAATAGAAAAATCTGCTTTTACCAGCTCTTCGATTTTTTTCTCTGCTTCTTCCATGTTTTCAACTGGGTATCCTTCTTTGATACCACCGAGCATAAAACCGGTAACTGTATCTGGATCTGCCATCACTGCTATCTTTGAACTCATATCAACATCTCCTTAATCATTGTTGGTGAATATCCCTGTTCTCTTTTACCTCTTACTATTATTTTTAAATTCTTTATTTCTTTCTCTTTCTTGTTAAGGAATCCAATCATTGGCCCAATACCGAACTGATTCTTTAAAGCTATTTTGTTAGCTGTTTCATGGGTGTATTTATCCAGAGTGGATTCAAAGGATGCTATTGAACCAGTTTCTGAATACTTACTTAAAGAATCAGATAAAACTGGAGCATAATCAGTACCTTCTAAACCACTGATAACTCCATTAACGTCTTCAGATTCCATAAGATCTTTTAATTTCCATTCTCTAACCTGGTAACCATCTGAAAATATGTATGGTTCAATATCTTCAAATCTTAGGCCGTCGGATTTGGCTCTGATGATGGTTTTAATATTATTCACATCTACGATTGTTCCAATATATTCATGAAGTAATGAAGTGTTATCATCCTCAGGAGTAGCTACAGTTCTTAAAAGATTTTTTAGCAAGTATTTATCCAGAGTAGCTTCGATTGGTAATAATAATCCTGTTTCTTGATATACTGGAATTGCATCCTCCACTATTTGAGGATATTCTGTATTTTCAAGGGCACTTATTATTTCAGTAATGTCATCCGCGTCAATTAACGTATCGAGCCTGTCACTGAGTTCTCCAAAAGGAATTACCAGATCTAATGTTTCTTCTCTGCTTAAACCGACTTCTTTGGCTATTATTATACTTTTAATGTTTTCGATGTCCCATTTTTTAAGTAAAAAGTCAAAGGCATCTTTGCTGTTGTCGGGAGTAATCCTTGCTAATAGATCGTAAGTTTCTGCAAGCTGCACATCCAGTGCTTTTTCAAGAGGGTATTTATCGATATATTTAGCATAATCAGGAAATCCTCTCAAGTAATTTTTAACTTCTTCAATATTTTGGGATTCAATTATTTCTGAAAACTGTTTTTCTGTAAATAATCTTCCTTTTCGAGCTCTTACTCTTGCATTTGGGTAAGTATATGGATACATGCTCAGAACTGGCTTAATAGTTGATACAACTACTATTACTGCTACAACTGCCAGTACCCCAAACATAATGGCTAAAAAAGCCTCGATTGAGGGAAATCCCATTGAAGTTACTATTGCAGTAATGTCTTCTGCCATTTGAAATCTCCCCTATTTGAAAAGTATACCTGCAACTTCTGATCTTAGAGACTTTTTAAATCTCTGTATCCTTGCCTCTATAGTATTGTTAACTTCTATATCACCATTTTTGGTTTTAATTACTGCCCCTCCAATGGTTTTAATGTTTTCTCCAATTTCTATAGTTGTTTTAGTACTTGTTTTCCCTTCAATTGTTTTTTCTATATCAGGAATTGAATTTTTAATCTTGGCAACATCCTCTTCTTTTATGGATAATACCAGATCTCCTCCACCAATTTCGATGGAAGCTTCCTCTATTATTTTTTCAAGGGATTCTCTGTATTCTTCAGAAGAAGTGGATGCTATTTTATTAAGTTCTGCTTCAGCTTTTTCAAATGCCTGTTCTATTAATTCTTCTCTTGCCTCAAGTTCTGCTCTTCTGGAGTTCATTTTTGCTTCAGAGATCAACTGCTGATACTTCATTTTAGACTGTTTTTCAGCATTTTCCAGGATTTTTTCTTTTTCTAAGATAGCTTCTCTTTCTCCTTCCTCGAGGATAAGAGCAGCTTCTTTTTCAGCTTCCTGAATAATGCTGTCAGCCTTAATTTGAGCATCAGACATTATACTTGAGACTATTTTATTAGCCCCATCTGTCATTTATCTGTCCTCCTAACCGAGTATTCCACCGAATACTAAGAGCAGTATAGCAATCAAGAAACCGTAAATAGCCTGTGTTTCTGAAATTGCTGTAAATATAATACCTCTTGCGAACATGTCTGGATCTTCAACTACTGCACCTGCTGCTGATGAAGCGGTTATACCTTGACCCATACCTGAACCTAAACCTGCAAATCCTACTGCTGCACCAGCACCAATAGCTACAAGTCCTGAAGTCACGCTTAATCCTTCTCCTCCACCTAAAAGTCCTGAGAAAACCAGGAGCAGTATAGCAATCAAGAATCCATAGATAGCTTGTGTCTCTGGAAGTGCAGTAAATATGAGACCTCTTGCGAACATGTCTGGATCTTCAGCAACTGCACCTACACTTCCTGCTGCTGCTATACCTTGTCCTATCCCTGATCCTAATCCAGCCATACCAACTGCAACACCAGCACCTATGGCTGCTAAAGCTGTTCCTAAAATAATATCTGCCATTTCTATAACCTCCGAATATCAGTATATTTTCTTTTTGTCCGGAATGCTCTGAATTTTGAGCTTCCACCTATGTAAAATTGAGCAAAGAACTCAACATAATGCAAACGTAATGAATTTATAAATGCACCTAAAGTCTGGAAAGCGCCGTTTGCAATTTGCCCTCCAATGAATACTATTGGTGCTAATACAATTCCAATGATAGGAATGAGTTCATACACCATTCCAGTTAATGTGTTAACTGTACTGGCGATTCCACCTGTTGAAAGACATAATGCTAGCAATCTGGCATATGAGAGGATATTTCCCAGGAATCCTGAGACATCCATGAGTCCAAACAAACCGTTGAAGTAAATTAACATTAATAATGCCGCTGCAACGACTGGACCTCCGATGTAAAGCCCTCCAACTAAGTATAATATTATACCTGCTTCAAGAACAAACCAGGGTATCTGGGATCCTAAAGCTTCTTTTACATCTCCTCTAACTATATTATTGTAGGCACCGATGACTAAACCCAGGTTTATATGGATCACACCAACGATTAAAGCCATAAGTAATATGTTTTGAGGGAATCCAAATGAATTTATTGGAGCTATGACTGTTGGAAGCGCAGCGCCCCATGCATCGCCATATATCAACCATGGAATCAAGTTTCCAATGAAACTGTTAGTAACTAAACCAAGGACTATGGCCCATATACCACAAGCAACCATAATCAAACCCAGATTACGTGCAAGTGAACTGGTTTTTCCTAGGCCTCTAAATATAAGATATCCAATTATTGCATCTGCAATACCATAACCGGCTTCTGTAAGACAGAAACCAAAGAAAAATGGGAATACAATAGCCATGAGCATTGTTGGGTCAACTTCCCTGTAATCTGGTGGGGAATACATGTGAACAAACATTTCATATGGCTTTGCCCATCTAGGGTTATCTAAATGGACCGGTATTTTATCGTTTTCAATGTCAGGGTCTGTAACATCAACTATAGAATGGCCTTCAGTTGAACTTTCTATAATTTCAAGAGCTTTATTCAGCTTCTTCTCGATAACCCAACCTTCCAGCATAACAGTTTTTTCTGTCTTTCCAAAGGATGAATATATTTCACACCTCTGTTTTTCGATTTCAAGCTGTTCTTTAAGTCCAATGGATTCATCTAACCACTGTTCAGATATTGCTGCTAAATCATTTAGTATAGATTCTTTTTCCTGTTCAATGGATTGCAGTCTTGATTCTGAATTTCTTATGATTTCATCTGGTTTCCCAGATAATCCTGAAATTTCAAATCTTTCAAATTCCATTTTACGGAGTATGGTGGAAATTTCATCTTCATATTCTCTCAATGTTATAATAATGACTAATTTAGAGGTTTTATCTTCAGCTTCTTTGTCAAAAACAACAGCTTCTTCAGTTAAACTGCTTAAACTCCCTATAAACTTATCATAAGAATCGATAGATATCTTCCCGGCGATAACTGAAATATATCTGGACTCTTCCAGATCAGCCAGGTTTACATCAAAATTAGATAGATTTTTAGCCACTTTATTTGCATTTTCAAGTTTGGATTTTTCAGAATCGAGTTCATTCAGTTTTTCTTCTTTGGGTTTGGTTACAGATTCTATTTTATCAAGAATTTCTTCTGCTTTTTTTATTAATTCTTCAGCGTCCAGATGTTCCACTTCAATTTTATTAATTGACGGTGGGGTTATAAACGCCTTAACCACAGAGAGAATTCCTCCTTCTTTCCTACGCATCGAATTTAAAAAATCAACGGTTCCGGTAGTTTTCATTAAAAGTGATGCAATTTTACCGGTATAGGGCGAAGCGTGTGAAGGTTTAAGGATTTGTCTCCACTCTGCATCTTGTTGTATACGCTCAGAAATATCCCTGATTTCAACTAAACCTGCTTCGTGAAGTGCTTTCACTGCAGAGTCAGTGTATTTGTCCAGGGTTATCAATCTAAGCTTCTTCATTCTCGCTGGCTTAAACATGTTAATCACTTTTTAAATTAACGAGAGTTACAGTATATTTTTAACTATAATGTCTACAGCTTCATCTATTTTACCTGCAGCCTGATTTTTAGTATTTTTTATTATCTCGTCAGCTTGATTTGATATTAGATTTGTTTCTTTTTTTGCATCTTCTTCTGCTTTTTGGATTATTTCAGCAGTTTGTTCATTGGCTTCATCTCTTGCATTCTGAATAATTGCATCGGCGTTTTCTCTGGATTCTTCTTTCATTTCAGCAGATCTTTCTTTTGCTTCCTCAAATAACTTATCAGCATCATTTTCTGCCTTTTTAATTGTTGTAATAGCTTCTGATATCGACATCATTTTGAATCACCATGATTATAAAAACTCTATTTAAGACTATATTTATCTTTTACTATTTAATTTTTGAAATGATTATACATCATTTCTTATTTCTGGTATTACTTTTTGCTGGTCAGTTCCATCATAATAAATGTCTTCTACATCGAATAATTTCCTGAAAGGAGGTTCACGAGTTTTCTCTTCAGTTACATGGGCAATAATGGCAGGAAGTCTTCCAATCATGAATATGCCTGTCCCTATACTCCAATCAAATCCCATATCTGAGAGTATACCTGCATTTGCTCCGTCTATATTCATTCTAATTCCCTTTTTCTCAAGTAGAATACTTTGAATTGAAAGAGCCAGTTCAGTATGTATTCTGGAACATTTGTATTTCTTTGCAAGCTTTAAAAGCCTGGGAGCTCTTGGATCTTCATCATGATATCTGTGTCCAAATCCCGGTATCTTATTTCCACTTTCTAAGGATTCTTCAACTATATTGTTAGCAATAGTCTCTATATCATCGTTTGATATATTTACTCCTTCTTGTAGTAGCTTCATAGAACTTTCAATGGCTCCAGCATGGTTTTTACCAAATGCAAGGAGTCCTCCTGACACACAGGCATGCATGGGCGATCCAGCTGATGCCATCAATCTTGCTGCCTGAGTACTTGGAGGAGTTACTCCATGATCACAAAATGAAATTAAAATAGATTCGAGCATCTTTGACTCATTTTTAGCGGGTATTTCACCTTTTATAAGTAAATAGATCATCTCTGGGAATGATATATTTCCTATAAGATCTTCCTGTGGATATCCTCTTGTAATAAGTTTGTTTGGTGCAACACGAGTAATTCCTGTCTTCCATTTGGGATTACTCAGTTTAAGTATGTTCTCTATTGTTTCTCTTCCTATTGCCATGATACATCACTCCAGAATTGAGGAAGGGAGGAATACTGACGATTTTCTTGGCTCTATTGAGCAGCAGGGCCTCATTGATAAAATTCTAACACCGCTTGCTCTTTGTGGTCCAACTTTAACAAAAGATCCAAGTGCAGTAACAGAACCACCTATTCCAAGGGTTCCTATTTCAGTATCATTCAGTGACTCTGTTATTTCCTCTTCTATTTCGGATTGGTGGTTTAAATTTCCATATGCCATTGCTTTTAACATCAATGACGAAGCTTCAAAATGAGTTCTACCAATGCCCACAGCAGGGATGCATGGTGTGCATCCAAGCATCTTGACCTCTGATCTCATCCATGTTTTAACTTCATTAAATACTTTTCTATTATTTCTCTTGTGGAAGACTCTGTAAGTGGAAGCCCTAATCTCTGGGCCACCACCTAACATTAAAACATGAATATTCACACCATTTCTTTCAGTTTTATCAATTATGAAGGAAGGAGGAACCAGTTTTCCAGGATCATGGTGAAGACCTTTACTCTGTTCAATTCTTTCAATTTCATCTCCACAGACGGCCATTGGTCTTGCAGGGAGTTTTTGAAGGCCTTTCTCAATACCTGTCTCTATGTCTTTAAAAAAGTTTCCAGGCAAGTTTATATCTTCTCCAATTTCCACCAGAACATGAGGAATCCCAGTATCATCGCATAGGGGAAACTTTTTTTCCTGGGCTATTTTTGCATTTTCTATTAACAACTCTAGCATCCAGGAAGCATTTTCATTGGTTTCCATTGATAAAGCTCGCTTATATGCATCGAACTGATCTTTTCTAAATGTTGTACTGGCTTCAATTACTGTATTCTCTATTAAATTTACTAATTCCATTAAAATACCTTCCCTAAATACTTATTCTGGTATTGCTAAATCAGAAGCACCTCTTTTTGACATTACAGCATCATCAAAATATCTGTTTATCATGCTTTGAACAAGAGAAACCTGTCTTATCCGTTCTTCGGCCTGTTTTTCAGTGGTATCCCAACCATGATGTCCAGCTACAGCACCTCCTGTTTTAAGATAAACTGGTGCAGCATACTTTATAATGTCTGGAACCTCGTAATGCCTTATAAATCCACCTGAAGATTTGGGATTTTCTGTATGTAAGTCAATAGAAATGTTTATGGCATTTCTTATCGATGCGATCATTGGTATCTGGAGATCTCTAACAGGATTAAATGAATCAGCCCCTATTTCTTCCAGCAGCTTTGCAGATGCTGGATTACCGTGTCCTGTGTGTGCAGATACTTTGAAATGAACGTCTCCCGGAATTTCTCCTTTTTTGCGCATCTTTCCAAGTACCCATAGAAGTCCTTCGTCATATATTACTATTCCCTTAATACCAAGCTCTACAGCCCTTTTAACTTCTTCTATTCCATATATGAGATTATCATATCCTCTTAATCTGTATCCTATCCGTTTTCCTTCCTCTGTTCTGGCAGATGCACTTGTATCGTAGGTTGCACGTGGACCAACGCTTAAAAATAGCTCTATTTGTGCATCCTTTGCAATATCGGCCATCTGTAATATTTCCGAATCAGTTAGAAGCATTATTCCCTTTGTCTGGGTTACTCTGTGGACTTCCACCTCATATTTATCTGTAGCATCAATTAAAGCCCTCATTGCACTGGGTTTCTGTATTCCAGGAACTTCGAATCTATATTGGGAATTATCTTGAAATCTCTTTTGGGATATTTTTTGGTTATTGTTTTCTATTCCTATTGTTTTAAGGAATTCATTAGTCTCCATTTAATCACCATGGACCTTAAATTTATTATTAAGCATCACAATTAAATCTTTTATATTATAATCTTCTAGATTATCTATTATTTGTAAAATATCCATATTTACATCAGGATTTAAATCATTAAACTTATTAACCAGTTCGTGTGTAGTAAATTGGTTTTCAGGCTCACCCTTTGGTAAATCAACCCTTTTACTATATGATTTTTTGTATGTATCAATTGTTACTAAAGATGATCTTTTATTGGGGTATAACTTATCCAGATCATCGCCACAATCTATGACAATTTTTATTGAAATATCTGCTATATCATCATCAATTTTAAAGACATCAAGATTTAAATCTTTGTTTTTAATTGCAACTGCAAGACTCAATGGTAAACTCTGCCTCATTGCTTCAACAGTTTCTGGATTATATTCATCGTGATCTGCAGCTATTTTATAAGTTTTCACCCCTATCTTTTGGATATCTTCGGCATTTAGATTATTTTGGTGTAAAATATCCAATGCTGCATCAATTGTAGAATGTAAATGTCTGCATACAGGATATTTTTTAAAGTAAACATCTAAAATATGGAAATTTTCGAGATTTAAATCTTTATCATTAGTATTTAAACCAGCCATTGCAGATATAAGGCCCTCTCTACCATCAATAATTGTCCCTGCTCCTGTAAAACCTTCTTTTGCAAGAAGTGCTGACAAAACTCCTGACTGGGCAGCTTTTCCAGCATGCAAATGTTTTCCCATAGATCCAGCATGATCTGATTCTAAAAGACCGCTTGCCTGTGTTCCCGCAAGTCCAAGAGCATTTATTGTTTCTTTTTTGTTGAGATATAGAGATTTACATGCGGCTGCTGCAGCCCCGAAGGTTCCACATGTTCCTGTACTATGAAATCCCTTATTTCGGTGCTCTGGATTAATAAGCATCCCCAGTGAAATTGTAATTTCATAACCTGCAACAATTGAAGTTATAAGGTCTTTTCCACTTTTATTTTGGGCTTCGCACAATGCTAAAGCAGCGGGAATTACGCATGATCCTGGATGAAGCTGAGCTGTTCGATGGCCGTCATCTAAGTCAAGGGAATGAGCTGCAATTCCGTTTACAAGACTTGCATCAAGGGCGGTAGCTTGCATACCATTAATTATTGTGGATTCATCATTTTCCCTAATGATGTTATTTATAGCATTTACACTATCACTTTTAGATCCTCTTAAAGTAACTCCTAAAAAGTCCAAAAAACAGAGTTTTGTCTGATCTATGACTTTTAAAGGTAAATCTTCATAAGTAAGGGAGACTATGAAATCTGCAAATTTATCTGTAATCATTATTCGTACATTCATTGTCCAAGGGATAAATTTTTTGATCTTAAAAACGATTGATAAATTAAATGGTTTAAAGGAAATATATGCTTATTTATAGGTTTTTTTATAAATAGGACTTTAAAACTTTGAAATGAGAAGTTTTGACATGATTCATAAAAGTGTGAAAATATTTTCTGGTGCTAAAGTCATAGGTGATGTGAAATTGATCAGAATGCTCTGATATGGGATAATGAGGTAGTTCGTAGCGATATTGGAAGTATAGAAATTGAAAAATATCCTAATGTTCAGGATAATCATGTAGTACATTCACCAGCAGTAATAGGAGATTATGTCACTGTGGGACATGCAGCAGCAGTTCATGCATGTCATATTGAAAACAATTGTCTTATAGGAATGAATTCCACCATTTAGACTATGCAAAGATAGGTAAAAAATAGTATTGTAGGTGCAAGAGCTGTCTTTACTCAATGAAAAGATTTTACAGGGGGAAGTTTGATAATGAGGCCCCTGTAAAAGCTGTAAGACCTCTAAGTGAAGAGGAAATTATCAATCTAAAAAAATGTGCCATTAATTATGAAGAATTGACGCGGAAAAGTGCTATTAAATAGACGTCTATTATTCAATTTTATATAATACTTTTCAACCTCAAGAAATATTAATTTTAATGAATAAGACAGACGGAATTAATCAGTAAAAGATGGAAAAAAAGTTATTGTTATATAAAATGAATATTTATAATGCTGTTATATTTAACAATTCCCATCCTAATAATGTATTTTTTTGAATCTAAAAAATATATGATATAACTAAAATTATCATGGGAGCATGAGTTTTGCACCTATTAGACCAACCAGTATATATGCGACAAACCAAACTGGTACTCCTATAAATAATATTCCGATAATCAATACCCAATCCATATATCTCACCTCTAAATTTTTACTTCATAATATATTATTAAATGATAAAAAATTTATGGTGTTAAGACACTAAAATGTCTTTGGTTATATCATCCTGAAGCAGCAGCATTCAGAAAAACATTCAGGGCAAACTAAATTAGCCAATAAACGTTAGAAAAGTATTGAAGTTGGTTAAAGTTATAATAACAACGTAATTTTGTAAAATATTTAAATATTTTAAATATTATGCAAAACAGGCACAGATAGGAAGAAAATAAATATTAAGGTTTTAATCTAACAAGTGGCTTGCTTAAATGTCTTCTTGCAGATGGTGGAACTTCATAAAAACCTTCTTTGATTTCTCTTTTGACTTCAATGGTATCTTTAATTTCTTCTCGAAGTTTCACACCGCATTTAATACATTTAAAGCCCTTTCCTCTTCCTGCAGATTTCATCCGTTTTCCACATTCACAGAGGGGATTTTGGGTTTCATAAATCTTTACAAGTTCCAAAATTTCAATCTTTTCTATGTTTAATGTTCTTTTTTCCCCTATTCCACCAAAAACACGTAATTTATCTCCAGGAGCTAATTTTCTTACTGTTTCTCTGAATTCTTTTGTAGGTTCATATGCTGCGCATGGAATTTCACCAGAATCGTCTTCTAATATAAATATCACATGCCCGCCTTCGCGGGTAAAAGGGAAATTTTGAACACTGCCTTCAATAATATAACATTTAAACTGCTCAAGATTCGAAATTTTATCTGCTTTTAATAGATGCATATCAGTATGCTGATTAGTTTCAAAAACCATTATTTTTTCAACTGGTTCATTAACTTTAATTATTTTCCCTGCATTTTCAACTGCTTCAGGGCTTTCGCCACGTATTCCATACAGTATAGGGCAGGGTGTATGGGGTTCTATTGCAATGTAACCATTTTCACCATCTACATTGTCAAATGTATCTGGATAAGTCAGTTTATTCATTTGGAATACTGAATCATAATCTATTTTTCGAGGGGTTCCATAGTTTTCAGGCATTCTGTATGCAATAAGTTCGTAGGTTTTATCATTATTCGGGCAGCCAATAGCTGCAAGGGCACCTATAATACCTCTACCTTTTTTTAATTTGAAATATTCGGCCCCAATTTCATCTGAAAACCTTTGAGCATCCTCAATAGAAATGATACTCCTTATGGCTTTAAGTGAATAAGATTTTAACTCTTCGGTGATTTCACCCCTGTAAAAAACAACACCAGGGTTTGTTCTTTCATCTTCAAGCTCTGAAAGTTCTTCCACATTTTTTAAAACTATTTTTTTAACTTTTTCAATATCTTTTTCAGATTTAAGTATTAATTTGAAGGATAATGCGCCGTTTCCCCGTGTTTTAAACCTTGCAAATGGATTTAAACGTATTAAGCGAGGATAACCTTTTATGTTATAACCAAAATATTTAAGTTCATCAATTATTACACTACATATATATGTTGTACACATTCCATCCTTGGAGTCTGTATCATCAATACCAATATACAAATCAAACATTAACAATTCACCTTATAGTTTAACTGGTGGTCTTTATGCATAGGGATCATATCTTAAGAGAAATAAGCGAGCTTCTTGCTAACCATAATTTTGAAACTTCTCACATATATGGTAGAAGCTGTTTTGATATGGCTGCTCGAAAAAGATTGTTGTTGCTATTACTTAAAGTTTTAATAAATATAGATGGTTTTACTGGACAGCAGGCAGAAGAGATAAAGAAGGTAGCCAGTACATTTCTTGCCTCTCCCCTCATTGTGGGTTTAAAATCAAAATACGAATATTTAGAAGAGGATGTAGTCTATGAAAGGCATGGAATACCTGTTATTGCTCCTGAAACCCTACGTAATATGATTACTGAGGAAATCTACCCTGAAGTATTTGCAGATCGTGGCGGATATTTCGTTGAGGTTGATGGAGAAGCCATAAAGGAAGCAAGAGAACGGAAAGAGCTTTCTCTAAAGGAATTAGCTGATAAGGCTCATGTTTCTCGTGAAACAATATACAAATATGAGCATGGACTGGTCAGAGCATCTCCTGAAACAGTTATAACCCTTGAAAGTATCTTAAATATGAAAATCACCCTTTCAGTGGATATATTCAAGATTCCAAAATCAGAAACGCCCAATCCTCAAGAAAATGCTCCTAAAGAGCTAATGAACCTTGGTTTCAGCATTATTCCTACAACAAAAACTCCATTCGATGCTCTTGCCACTAACGATCTTCACTTAAAAGAATTAAAAGAAAAAATCGCCATGATAACCAACATGGAAAAAAATAGAAATCAGAGAATTCTTAAGAAAATGGCGATAAACATTAAAGATTTATCAGGAGTAACTGGAACTGATGCAGTATTTATTTTGGAAAATAAAAAGCCAATTAGCTGTATTGAAGGTGTTCCGGTTGTTCACAACTGGGAAATAGGGGAAATGGACAGCTCAAGGGAATTCTTAAAGATCATTAAGGAACGTAAGGAATGTTCATAGTTATCTCTCCAAAAATTCTTATTTTAATTTTATTTTAAATATTTTTTATTTTTAGTTATAGTAAACTTGAAAAACCCTTTTTTAAACCAATTAAATGCATCTAAACTGATTTTATGGTACCTAAATTATTATTAGTAATACTATTTTATTTTTCTTTAATATTTAAATAATTTAATGAACTTAATTAATAATTGAAAAAAGCTGTGGAGGTATTTTATGATGAAGAATCTGGTTGTTTTTGCAATGATAATGCTTCTTGTGGCCTCTGGATATATGTATGGAACTAAATTAGCGTCGGATATGGGCATAAATAAAATACCAACGTTAGATAATATTGGATCTAATATTTTAAATGACCATCAATCAGGAAAAGGGACAGTAAATACTGTTGGAACCCAATCTAATTCTTTAAATGCGTTTTTTAATAGTTTAAAAGGATTATGGGGTTTAGTATATAATTATATCGTTGATTGGATTTATGGAATAGCACCGACATCTACAAAGGGATTAAATAACTCAAATGGGTTAAATAACCTGCCAAAAATTATTTCTAAGGAAGATGCAAAGGAAATCGCCCAAAAATACATCGAAGAACCAGGAGCAGAAGCTGGTGAGCCTTTACTTGTAAATTATAATGGAAAATTGACTTATATAGTGCCTGTTTTGTTGAATGGTAAAAAAGTGGGAGAAATTTATATTGACGCTCAAACAGGCGAGAATATGGGTGGTGCAGGTGGAGTAAGTGATAATACATCAGATAATTCCATAAGATACAATCATGAACAGGATAACACTTCCAAAAAAATAAATAATCAATCAAATCCGGATAATGGTAATGCAAATGATGAAAATATTAAAGAAACAGCAAATAATTCTCCTCAAACAAATGATTCTGGGCAGGATGGATCTGTTAAATGTATAGAACAGTAAAATTTATGAATTTTCTTTTTAAGATGAATAATAAGTTTTTTATAAATTATATTATAAATAAATACATATGAAATATCAAGGCGCTTCTGAAGAAGAAATAAGATATCTCCAAACAAAAGAAAGCATTATAAATAATCTTTATGACCAGAAAGACACAGAAATAAAGTATTTAGAAACAGTGAAAAAATTATTGAATTATTGGAAAAGTGAATTAGGAACGGTTGATGCTCAAAGTGAAGAAAGACACGCCGAGCTTTTAAAACTAATTGACACAGAAGAATCTACAATTGCTAAAATTAGAGACGATATAGGCAGAATCAATGAAATGATAAATAAAACTGAGAATAACCTGGAAAAGATTCATGAAATGGTTACTTCACTTAGAAAAAAATAGCTAACATTAGGTAAATAATCAGATGGTGATTATTAAATGGCCAATCGAAGAAGTGAAGTTATCAAAAATAAATTTGAAATGGAAGAGGAATTAAGCAGAGCATTAGAAGTAAATGTTGAAAAATACTTTAAAGAAGCAAAACGGATAATTAAAGTGTTAGAGAGAAGAAGAAAAGTAAATAAAGAATTTTTAAATCAAATAGAAATTTTTATAGCGTATGCTAAAAATCAAGTGGATAATGAGAATCTAAGTGAGGAAAAAAGACTTAGATATTTATATTTAATTGAGGAAGAAGAATCATTGTATGATAAAATATGGAGAGATTTGAAGAGAAATAATGAATTAATTGAATCTATTAAAGAAAGTACTGATGTATTAATTCGGGGTAATGATGATTTATGATTATATACATGTTTATGTGTTATTCAAAAATATAGATTTTTTCTATTAAAAATTTTAAGAAAAATTATTATTTAAATATTTAGCTCACTCTCTTCTTCCAAAAGGGATCCGTCGAAAATCAAGGATTTTCGGGCTGTAAAAATTCATTGAATTTTTGACAGCTAGCAAAATTTTCAATTTTGCTGCGCCAAAACCAGAGGTTTTGGAAGTGTAAAATAAAACGTTGATCCTTTACCAAACTCGGATTCAACCCATATACGTCCGCCATGTCTTTCTACAATCTTTTTGGCGACTGCAAGTCCAATTCCAGTCCCACCGTATTCTTCTCGTGTATGTAAACGCTGGAATATTGTAAAAATACGCTCTAGATATTGAGGCTCAATTCCAATACCATTGTCAGATATTGAAAATATGTATTCATGAGTTTTTTCATCTTTCCTGGCTGAAATATGGATTTTTGGAGATTCATTTGGTTTTCTAAATTTAATAGAATTGATTATAAGGTTCTGGAATAATCTTCCAACTTGTATGGAATCCGCATATATTTCAGGCATAGAATTGCAACTGATTTCGGCGTTATTTTCATCAATTAATGTTTTTAGGCTAGAAATCTCTTCTTTAAGGAGTTCATTGACATTTACTTTTATGAATTCGCTGCCTCTGGTCATTACCCTTGAAAATTCTAATAGATCTTCAATCTGCTGTTTCATTCTAACTGAAGCTTCAACGATGAAATTGATAAATTCATCAGCATCTCCATCAAGCTGATTCTTATAACGCCTTTCTAAAAGCTGTGTAAAACTTGCTATTGTCCTTAACGGTTCCTGTAAGTCGTGTGATGCTACATAAGCAAATTGTTGCAGTTCTTCATTTGAGCGTTTTAATTCTCTTTCAAGATTTTTTTGTCTTGTAATATCAATTACTGCCATTTTTAAATAGGTATCGCTTTGATATGGCTTATATTTATCTCCATAAAACGGCTGTAATTCAATATGCGCATCAAAAATAACACCATTTTTTTTAATTAGCCCAATTTCAAATGTCTGTTTCTCCATTTTTCTAAAGGATTTATTGAAATGATTATGAAATGATTTAGTAGATTCGGGGGGTACATACCATCTAAAATATCTATCAACTAAATTTTCTTTTGGAAAACCCAATAAATCAGCACCAGTAGAATTTACCTCAGTTATCCGGTTGACTAAATCAAGAGTAAAATACCCAACAGGGGCAAAATCGTAGAGATCATAGTATTTCTCGCTTAGTTCCTCTAATTCTGCTCTTGAATTCTTTAGTTCTTCATTCTGCATTTCAAGTTCGATCTGGTGTACCTGAAGCTCATGAATCACTGTATCAACATCTTTTGGAATTTCATATATTTTTTCTTTTTTTTCACGCAATTTTTCTTCGGCAATTTGCCGTAGTTCTTTGTTTCTATCCATTTTACGACCCCCCCCCCATAAAGGTAATTTCATTGATAAAATACTCTAAATTATACAAAAGATCATATCCTTCTAAAAAAATGAATACTATTCGTTCCCGGACTTATCAGTTACCTCTTCAATTGCAAGAAGTATTAATTCTTTACCCACTGTCTTGCCGTCTATTACTTTTTTAGGAATTATTCTCGCATTTAGAAGCATCTTTTTATACCCTATATCTGGAAAATCGTGCTCAACTTCGAAATTTTCAAACCTCTCGCCTTTAGGTAGTACTTTTTCAAGTAATTCACGTAGTTTAGGGATGTTCCACTGTTTATTTCCCAGGTCGTAGACTAATTTTCCTTCAGTATCTTCTTTTTTAACCCTAAATCTTTGATAAAATGATTTATTTGCAGATATAACCTTTAATTTACCGTCCAGTACTAAAAGAGGTTCACGTACAGTGTCTACAATTTTAATAACATATTCCAATTCTTCTGCAATCTTTCTTAATTCCTTCTGATCGCTGATATCTGTGAATGTAACTACTGCACCATCAATAACGTTTTCTGCGGTTTTATATGGTATTATTCGCACGAGATACCATTTACCATCATTTATGCGTACCTCTTTTTCTTTAAATATCACTCTGTCCACCACTTCTTTTATGTCATTGATCATATCTCCATAGTTTACATTGGATGCAATGTCTTTTAGTGGACGTCCTAGGTCTGATGGTATTAGATTAACCAATTTGGTTGTTTCTTTGGTGAAACGCTTTATCTTAATGTTTTTATCAACAAATATGGTAGGTACTTCAATACTGTTCAGGAGGTTATTCATATCATCGTTAACTTCTGACAGCTGATCCACCTTATTTTGAAGTTCTGTGTTTACAGTAAGCAGTTCTTCGTTTAAGGATTGTAATTCCTCTTTGGAAGTTTCTAATTCTTCATTGGTACTTTGAAGCTCTTCATTCATGGATTGTAACTCTTCATTAGCCGATTTTAACTCTTCATTTGAAGTTTCAAGCTCTTCTATGGTAGTATGAAGACGGTCTCTTGTGACCTTTAATTCATCTTCCAGTTCCCTTATGCGTTTATCTTTTTTAGGAGTGGTTTTAGGAATTTCTTCTTTTGCTTCTTCTGGTTGAACATCTTTAAATGCAACCATTAAAAGATCTTCCATTACCTTGGGTTCTCTAATGGGTTTCACTATTAAATCAATGGGCTGATATTCTCCATTGGTTTTAATATCTAAATTCTTGTATATTACCTCTCTATTATTCAAAATTGCCTCATTTAGTGCAGAATTCAGTTCAAATTTAAGGCCTTCCCTTGCCATGTCCACAAGACTTAAATTAGCTATCCCCTCAGCAGGTTCTAAGTATTTTCCTACTCTTCCATGGATGAAAACAACTCTTCCCTCTTTATTTATTATCACAGTTGATGGAGCATAATTTTCAATAAGTAGTTTTTCTACATTCCGGGTGAAGTTTGAATCAGTTCTTCCAATTATTTCTAAATCTTCGACTTCAACATTTCTCCCGGGTAATTTTGCATATGGAAAGGTAACAAAATTTTCTGCTGGACTGTGAACTTTCCTTTTAGATTTAAATATCTTCCATTTATTATCTACTGTAACAAAGGATTCAACAAAATCGCTTATGCTTTCTGAAGGGCCAAGGAATAGAATTCCTTTAGGTTCTATAGCATAAGTAAATGCTGACAGTATTTTCTTTTGAGCCTCCTTATTCATATAAATTAAAAGATTTCTACAGGATATTGCATCCAGTTTACTGAATGGAGGGTTTATAAGAACATCATGTGGGGCAAATATTGCCATTTCCCTGATATTTTTTTTAACTTTATAACTATCTCCTTTTTTTATGAAAAATCGTTTCAGACGTTCTTCACTTACTTCAGACACGATAGTGCTTGGATAAATTGCGCTTCGGGCGATGTTTATGGCGTCATTATCTATATCGGTACCAAATAATTGAACTTCTAAATTTTTTGTTGTCTGATCCATATATTCCTGAATGATCATTGCTAGTGAATAGACCTCTTCACCTGTAGAACAACCAGGAACCCATATACGGACTTTATCACCGTCCATTTTTTTTTCGAGTATTTCTTCTATAAATATATGTTTAAAGGAGTTGAATGCATCAGGATCTCTAAAAAAGCTTGTTACATTGATCAGAAGTTCTCTAAAGAGTATATTAACTTCTTCAGTATTTTTTTGAATATATTTCAGGTAATCAGAAACTTTATCGATTTGATGAACGTTCATTCTCCTTGCAATTCTTCTATTTATGGTGTTTTCCTTGTAAAGTGAAAAATCATGCCCAGTTCGGTTCTTGATTATAATAAGAATTTTTTGAATTGAACTAAGAGCTTCTTCATCTTCAGCGATTATTTTTTTAGGTGGTTTTGTACCGAGGCGGTTTATGTAAGAAATCAGATCTTCCGGTATTTTATCTGGCATTGCAACATAATCTACAAGATTAGTATCTATTGCACTTTGAGGCATGCTTCCAGAGACTGCAGAATTTGGATCCTGAGCCATCACCATACCCCCCATACTTTTAATGGCTCTTATACCGATAGTACCATCTGATCCAAACCCTGATAATATAACACCAATGGCATAATCTTCAAGATCCTCTGCAAGTGATTGGAAGAAGAAATCAATAGGCCTTCTCAAGCCATGGGGTTCTTTAGGAACAACCAGATGTAATACTCCATTTATAATGCCTACATTTTTATTTGGAGGAGTAATATACAGTTTATTTGGTTCAACATGCATTCCATCTTCAATTTCCAGAACTTCCATTTTTGTATATCTTGAAAGTAATTCTACCATTGAGCTTTTATGAGCAGGATCTAAATGTTGAATCAAGACAAAAGCCAGACCAGAATCTGTGGGCATATTACTGAACATATTCCCTAATGCTTCAAGTCCTCCTGCAGAAGATCCAATACCAACAACTGGTGTCCTTTTCTTTGGGTTTGAATTTGAGTTATCTTCTCCTTGATTTTTCATTAAAATCCTCCTTACATAATAAACTGTCCAATAACCTTTTTAGATAAATTGAGCTTAAATTTCTTTAATTTACCAATATTCATATGTGATGATAAATTTTATGACGTAATTGATAATTATATTTTCTTATTTTAATTTTGTGCTATAATCTAAATGATATTAAAATATTAATTTGAATCTAAAATAATTATTAACAATCAAATCTTTTTGATCAAACTAAAATATTTATTTTTATTCAGAATTTTTGTATTTCCGCTGTATAATAGTTATAGAAAGATATGAAAACATGTTAAAAGAAGTAATTGTTAATTTCAATAATTATCATAAAAAAGTTGTAATGAAAAATAAAACAATTACATTAAAATCTAAACATTAAAATCTAAAGAATCATCTACACTTTTAAATAGAACCTAAAAATAAGATTGATAATTAATGAGTAATTTCACCCTATAATTAAATAAAGATATATTTAAAACAGTTAGTGTGTTTCCTCACGTTCTTTTCCCTGTTTTCTATGCTCTTTTTCTTGGATGACCGCTTCATCTATTTTTTCTAATTCCTCTTTAATTTGCTTAATAAGCGTTTCCTCATTTTTTATTTTCTCTTTAAGTTCATCATACCTTTCTTTATTTTTTTTGGGATCAGTTTCTTTTAAACGGTCATTCCAGTATTTTTTCTGTTTTTCTATTACAATCAGATATTCTTTTTCAAATTTTTTTCGTTCGTTATATGTTTTAAGGATTTTATGGTGAGTATCCTGAAATATCTTTTCTAAATTCCGTTTTTTCTTGAATTCATCCATTATTCTTTCATTTTCTTCATCAGGCATGGTTTTTCTCCCAGTAACCTATGAATTCATAATAGGGCCGATTAACCTACTGAATATGTTCCTTAAAAATCTTAATTTCTTTATCTATTTTCATCATATGATCTTTAATTTTATCCTGGACCCTTTTTTCCATTTTGAGCCTATCTTTAAGTTCATTAAGTCTCTCCGTATCAATTGCATTAGTCATTTCTACTTCTTCATTCCAGTATTTTAGATGTATCATTACCAGATCTAAATGTTCTCTTTCTATTATCTTCTGCTCTTCAAGATTTTTTATTATCTGTTTTGTGGCTTTTATTCGCTCTTTTTCTAGTTCTTCCTGTTTACGAATTATCTTTGACATTTTCTTTTCATCATATTTCTCTGGCATAGTAATACAATATGTTCGATGTTATATTAAAAATTTGTTAAATTAATGAAATTTTTTATTTTTGAATTTTAAGGTATTCCAAATTAAAAGACTGTACCAAATCCTAATTCTGATTCAATTTAAACACGATAAACGTAATACCTTTATAATTATTAAGACAAATATATAATCATGCCTCATAAAGATTATACTAAAATAATGGAAGAAAATAAACAGAAAAAAGCCGAAGAACAGTTAAATAAAACACATATCCACACAATTAGGAATATTAAAGACAGAAAAAGAGTTGAAATGGAATATTTAGATGCAATTAAAAGACAAATGGGGTACTGGAAAAGCCAGATAGATGCTACAGACCCGGAAGATGAAGATAGGTACAATGAGCTTAAAAGGAATATGGAAAGTGAAAAAGAACATTTTAAACAGGTTCAGGATGAATTAAATAGAATAAATGAGGAAATTAAAAAATTTAGTAAAAGAAAATCTTATGCTTAAAATTATTTATCTTTCAATAATTTGAAGGTTTCCTCAGCTTCTGCCTCAGATGCAATTCCTACAGTCATTAGATCCACATAATCCAATGTTTTCAAGTAATCAAAAGCATCATTTGGAGTTAATATTCCTGCAGCCATGGTTTTTTTAGCAATAATTGTTTTATCTAATTTTTTAATTAAATCTCGAAGTTCTGCACGTTCTTTATCCATAAAGACATCAGTATCCATGAGATAACCTGTTTTATTTACTGGAACCATGTAAATATCAAACAAATCAAGCACAGGGGAATCAATAAGATTTTTAGTTGTATTGAATGGCCGGTGTGTTACAAGTCCTGGAATTGCTCCAGTTTTCTTTATTTCTTCCAATCTTAATTCCAGATAATTGAAATTCAATTTATCGGTAATCATACCGTGAATCAACATTGAACTTGCCCCTAATTCGCTTAAAAGCCTTATATCTTCGCTTTCACAATCAGGGCGCACAGTTCCAAGGATATTTAAATCACAACCTTCATCAATAGCCCAATTTAGTGCTTGAACCACAGGATCATAGGGTACAAGTTGAATACCTTTGATTCCAAGTTTACATGACTTTCTTATAACTTCTAAAATATTTTCAGGCTGATTGTATAGATCAAGCTGATATAACCTTGCCCGATGCCCGAACTGGGCTGCGCCTATAAATGGAGATGTTCCAAGAAGGGTTCTTGGTATCTCGTTACCCTTAATGCTAATATTTCCTTCAAACATTTTATCTTATTGCTCTTTTTCAACTACAACTGCAGTTCCATAGGCCAGAATTTCCTGCATGATATCTGAAATATCATTTGAGTCAAAACGCACACTTATCACTGCATTAGCACCCATTGATTGCGCATGATTAATCATTCTGTGCAGTGCCTCGTCTCTTGACTGTTCCATCATCTTAACATATTCTTTTATCTCTCCACCAAACATGGAACGTAATCCTGCGCCTATTTGTCCACCTAAACCTCTACTTCGCACTGTTAGTCCATAAACGAAACCCCGTGTCTCAACAGCTTTAAATCCAGGAACGTAATTTGAACTTACCACAATGAATTCATCAATCATCATATTGCCGCCTCCCAATAATATTAAATTTGTTTTGAACCAGATCATTAAAATAGTTTTTGAATATCTCGGAATTGTCCACTCATCCATGAATAAACATTATAATTACTAATAATTTTTTTAAGCCCACTTAAACGTTTCTTACGTTCTTCATGGTCCATCCTAACAGCTTTATACATTGCATCTACAGTATTTTTGGTGTCAAACGCGTTAATATTAATAGAATAATCTTTAAGTTCGTTATATGCTCCGGTAGTTTCTGAAAGGATTAATATTCCATTATTTTCATTTACTATGCTGCCCTCTTTGGGAACGATATTCATTCCATCATGAATGGAATTAACAAGGAGACAATCATAATTCTTAAATGCAGCAGTTACAAGGGAATATTCTGCATCAAAATGAGGTACAATTGGTTTCCAATCATTTTTTGAGTATTTTTTGTTGATATCATTAATAATCTGGTTTACCTTAACCTTATAATCCTGATATTCCTTCACATTTTCCCTTGTCGCAACCCCAGTTATAAAAAATGTCACTTTCCCCTGAAATTCTGGATATTTCTCCAGAAATGTATCATAGGCCTCAAATCCTCTTATAATATTTTTACTGGGGTCTGTTCTCTCTGTTCTGTAAAATAGAAAATTATTTCCCTTTATTTTTTTAACATATTCTTCGTATTTTAGCACTTCTTCTGACATGGAAAACTTTTGAAGCTTTTTATCATCAACAGAAATAGGATAATTTCTCACGTAGATTTTACGGCCATTATAATGTATTATATTGTTATCCCAATCTACATGATCTGCATAACTTTCGCTGGTCATTAAAAAATTCTTTACATATTTTTTGATATGAAAACCAATAAGATCATTGGATAAAAGTCCTTCAATCATTGCTTTCTGGATGTAATTTGGGAAAATTTCAAAATAATCGGGTTGAGGCCATGGAATATGTATAAACTGGTATAAAAAGATATTTTCAAACTGTTTTCGGATATAGGTCGGGCAAAGTTCAAGATGGATGTCATGCAACATCAGAAGTGGCTCTTTTTCACATGAATTTATTTCATCGATAATTTTCTCTGCAAATTTCTGGTTTACATTTTCATAGCTCTTCCAGGCATTGTGAACATCCTGGTCAATTTTTGGAGTACTGGGTAAATTCCACATGTAATGGTGTATAAACCATATTAAAGGATTATTTATCATGTTATAAAATTCATTGTACGTTTTTAAGTCATGAATGATTAAAGAGACATAAAATTTAGGATTATTTTCGGGAACAGATATTCTATTCTGGCTATACTTTTCAGCCATTTCAATGTCTACATCATTCATGGCACTGGCAACCCATGTTCCCTTTGTTTTTTCTATAATTGGAAGTAAAGTAGGTATCATACCTCCAGCACCGGTTTTCATCTCTATTTTCTCATCTGATCCTCTATAAAACTCTATTGGTCCTCTATTCGATGCTACTATTAAATTTTTATTCTCAAGAAATTTATTCAAGTCATTATCTAAATCCTGGATGATTACTTCCTCCATCATGACATTATTATTTTATTTAATTCTATTATTAATATGTAAGAATGAATTTATAATTATTTTGTCATATTGGTTGAATTTTAACATTAGGATGAAAAATAAAATGAATAGATAAAGGAATTAAATCACCGATATAATTTAATATAATTTTTTAATGTCTTTGAATTGCTCCTGCATCCAGATATAAACGTTTCTTTCATTAACTGTCTTTTTAAGCCCCTGGATTAGTCTCGCACGCTCTTCCTGGCTCATCATAACGGCCCTATACATAGCATCTGCTGTCTGTGAGATATCATAGGCATTCACAACAATAGAATAATCTTTGAGCTCTTCATAGGATCCTGCACCGTTGGACATGATTAGAACTCCGTTATTTTCGTTTACTACTGGCCCCTCTTTTGCCACAATATTCATACCATCGACAATTGGATTAACAAGAAGGCAGTCGTAATGTTTAAATGCAGCTGTTACAAGGTTATAATCCGCCTTAAAAACCTGTTCTATGGGTTTCCACTCATCTTCAGAATATCTTTCATTAATTTCATCAATTATTCCGTAGTTTTCATCTCTATAATCACAGTATTCCTTGATTTGCTGTCTGGTGGGCATTCCAGTTGATAGAAATTTGACTTTTCCATGGAATTCAGGGTGTTTTTGTAAAAATAACTCATAGGCCATGAACCCTCGGTTTATATTTTTACTCAGGTCAGCTCTATCAGTTCTGTATATTAAGAAGCAATCTCCTTTAATTTTTTTAATTGTTTCTTCTTTTTGAATTACATCGCTTGTTTTAGAATTTTCTACAAGCTTTTTACAATCTACTGATATTGGATATGCATTTACAGAAATAACTCGCCCATCATACCAGATCTTGCTATTATCATAATCTACCCTTTCAACATAAGGCTCGCATGTATATAGGAAATTTCTTGCATACTTTTTAAGATGAAATCCAAGAATATCGTTGGATAAAAGCCCTTGAACAATTGCTTCTTGCATATATTCTGGTAAAATCCCGAAATATTCAGATTGAGGCCATGGAATGTGTATAAATTGGCTCAAAAAAATATCATCAAGCTTTTCTCGTATGTATCCTGGACAGGTGTAAAGGTGATAATCCTGAATCATAATCAGGGGCTTTCTCTCATCTGCTTCTGCTTCTTCAACTATTCTCTCAGCAAACATTTTATTTACATATACATAGCTATCATGCCAGGCTTTATGGATATTATCGTCAATTACTGGAACGTATGGTGTATTCCACATGTAATGCTGGACAAACCAGAGCAGTGGGTTACTGATCACGCTGTAATAGTCCTCATAGATTTTGGGATCAACAACTATAAAAGAAACGCAGAATTCGGGATTTTCTTCAGGAATTGGCACCAGACACTTCTCGTGCCCTGCAGCGATGGCTCTATCTCCTTCAGTCATTGCGCTTGCCACCCACGTACCGTTAAATGTGGCCATAAATGGAAGTAGAGTTGATACAAGCCCACCTGCCCCTCTTTTAACATTCATTTTTCCATCTTTAACATAAAATTCAACAGGGCCTCGATTTGAAGCTACAATCAGGTTTTTATCCTTTAAAAAGCTCTCTATTTCCTTTTGTGTATCGGCATATGTGATTTGAATTCCTCCATAATAATTAATTTATAACAATTATTAATTTGTGGCAACAGATTTAAATTTATTTTCATTTAAAATAAAATAAGGGGAAAGGAATTCAATAATTTAAAATAGTTTAAATTTATTCATTTATACTATATTATCTACAGAGTAATTCTATTAATTTAACAATTTAGGAAATGATGCTGGTGAAAATATGGATAAAAAGAAGGTAATTATTGCTGATCAAATTAATGAAAAAGGAATAGATAAGCTTAAAGATGTTGCAGAGGTAGTTGTAGATACTGATATTACTCAAGAGCAGTTAATTGGTGCAATTAAGGATTTTGATGCTATTATTGTCAGAAGCAGGACCAAAGTAACTCGTGAAGTAATAGAAGCTGCAGATAAGCTTAAAATCATAGCAAGAGCTGGTGTAGGTGTAGATAATGTAGATGTTGAAGCAGCTACAGAAAAAGGAATAATGGTGGTCAATGCACCAGAATCAACATCCATTACTGTTGCAGAACATGCCATGGGGCTGGTATTGTCCCTTGCAAGAAAGATTTCAATAGCAGATAAATCAGTAAAGGAAGGAAAATGGGAAAAAAGCAGATTTATGGGTATTGAACTTGCTGGTAAAACTTTAGGTATTATAGGTATGGGTAGAATTGGTAGTCAGGTTGCAAGCCGATGTAAAGCATTTAACATGGAAATACTGGTAAATGATCCTTATATAACAGAAGAGGCGGCTTCAAAGCTTGGGGCAAGGATAGTAGACAAAAAAACACTGCTGAAAGAGGCAGATGTAATAACAATTCACGTTCCACTAACTCCAGAAACAAGACATTCAATATCTAAAAAGGAGTTTGATCTCATGAAAGGAAGCGCTTTTATTATTAACTGTGCAAGGGGAGGTATCATTAAAGAAGAAGACCTTTACGATGCACTTAAATCAGGTAAAATAGGAGGAGCAGGATTAGATGTATTTGAAAACGAACCTCCGGAAGGTAGCCCTCTTTTAGAACTGGATAATTTAGTTGCAACTCCCCATATAGGTGCATCAACTAAAGAAGCCCAGAGGGATGCTGCAATAATAGTTGCTAATGAAGTTAAGGAGGTATTCATGGATGAAGCTCCTAAAAATGTTTTGAACATGCCTGTTTTAGATCCAGAGACATTTCAGGCTATTAAACCATACGTGCAGCTTGCAGAAAAATTGGCGGACCTACTTATTCAGACTGCCAAAGGAAACATCGCTGAAGTTGATATAACCTACTGCGGAGAATTAGCGGACTTTCCAAGGGTAGATGTATTGAACAGAGTGGTAATAAAAGAAATGTTAAATTCCATCCTTACTGAGCCTGTAAACATGATAAATGCAGCTACAATTGCAAAAAAAAGGGGCATAATCCTGACTGAAAGCAAAAGAAGCGAGGCAGAAGGCTATAAAAGTATGATCAAGGTTAAAATAAAATCTGATGAAGGCGAAATGAGCATTGAAGGTACAGCCACACAGGAACCAAGAATTGTAAGGATTGATGAGTACTGGGTAAACGTAAAACCAGAAGGAACAATGGTAATCACCAGATATCAGGATTTACCAGGAACTATTGGTACAATAGGTACTAAACTTGGAGAACACGGCATAAACATAGCAAAAATGCAAGTAGGTAGGCAAACACCTGGTGGAGAAGCTGTAATGGTCTTAACAGTCGATAATAAGGTTCCTACACATGTAATTGAAGAGATTAGGGCATTGGAACATGTTTATGATTCTGTGTATGTCCAGTTATAGAGAATCATTTAAATAACGATATAACATCGCTTTAAATTATTTTTTAACTTTTTGATAATTAAAAAAGACTTATTTTTCTAGATTAACTATTGACTCAAATAATTCTATAATTAATCACTATTATCAACTGGAAATGTACAGTCTATTTATAAAGGAATTATTATTTTTTAAAGAGTTTTCAGTATATTAGTTTAATTTTATTTAAAATTGGAATTCATCGAAAACTTTAAAAAAATCAAAGATTTTTTTATGCTAACAAATCTTAGATTTTGTGGCCTGGGAAACAAGTTTCCTCAGGCATAGAAAATGTTGTCAAATCGAAGCTTGCAAAACAAAGTGTCGCGCTCCAAAACCTATGGTTTTTGAGAGATTTGACACATGGAAAAATTTAAAATTTTTCCGGTTGCGGAGCTTTGCTTTGCAAACATCAAAAATCTATGATTTTCGAATGCGAAGTATTTTCTTTAGCTTCGTTTTTGGGAATCAAAAGTCCAGTATTTTTGAAATGTAAAATAAAATGAATAAATTTATCTCAAATAAGCTCTATATATAATTAGTACATTTAATTACAAATGTAAATGCTATGAGGATAAAAGAAAGTGGATCGATTCTTATAATTCTCGTTCAATGGTTTATGGCGCTTAATAACTGAATTAATCCTTTTTCAAAAGACCAATACACCTTAAGTTGTAGAGGTAAAAAATGTTTTCAAATCTTAAAATATCATCAATGTCTCATTTAATTATATTATTAGTTTTATTTACACTTTTATCACTGGGAATTTTGTTTCCAATAATAAGTTTGATTTTACTTGGAGCTATGATTGCATATATTGTAAGGCCTTTAGCCCGTAAAATCAAACCTTTGGTTAGATTTGAAACATTAGCAATACTTATATCAATGGCAATCTTAGCAACACCTATAGCAATTATTATCTACTTTACAGTAGACCAAATTCTTTTGATTGCTACAAATATTCTTGGTACACTTCCTTCATCCGCAAACAGTACATCTACAGTAGTTAATAGCACAGTAATTAATACGAATGTCCAAAATTTAGGGCCACTGGATAATATGGCCGATAAATTTATAGATGAAATCGGCAAAATGATTGCACAGTTTATCACATGGCTTGCAGGACAGATAGTAGATACTATTGCCTATATTCCCTCTCTATTTACTGATATTATCATATTACTGTTTTCTATATTCTATTTTGCAAAAGATGGTGATAAATTTGCTGCATTCTTAAAAAACATTCTTCCCAAAACTGAAACATTCAATAAATTATATGGGCAAGTTGATGACATTTTGAAATCTATAATGATAGTAAATGTCATTACCGCTGTTATTCTTGGTGTGTTATCAGTTATCCTTTATTATCTTCTTGGTTATCCTTATGTGCTTCTTTTGGGTATTATTACAGCTATTTCAGAGTTTATTCCAGTTGTAGGGCCCTGGCTTGTATATGGAACCCTCGGAATATTTGATATTTTAACAGGAAACTACATAAGAGGAATAATAGTCATTATTGTAGGTTGGCTAATTGACACGTTGGTTGATTTGTATATAAGGCCCCGGCTTGCTGGAGAACTTGCAGAAGTTCATCCTTTGGCTTTTTTAGTTGGATTTATTTTTGGAGCAATCACATTAGGAGTTCCAGGGTTATTTGTAGGGCCCCTAATAGTAGGAATCACTTATGTACTGTATCATGCTTATAGGGATGAAAAAGCAAAACAAACACAAAATATTTGAACATTAATCTAATAAAAGGATGAAATAGATGTCTGGTTAATTAATTTACAAAAATAAGGACATAAATCAATATTTGGGATCTGTAGATATGAACCATAAGAAGTGAATTTTGTTCAAGCTCTCAGATAAAGATATACTCCATACACTATAAGTAGAATCACAGCAATCCAGTAAATGTATATTGGGAAAACATTCCAAATAAAATAAATAATTGCCAATACAATACCCACTATAATCATCATGATTCCATTCAATTTACCACTCAATATACTCACCTACTATTTTCATCTTAAATTGAAAAAGGTTATTCAGGTTTAAGTTTCTTCTTCACTTTCTAATGCTTCTAATTTTTTTTCAATGCTTTCAAATTTTTTATTTGAATGGTTTCTAAATTCATCAAATCGTTTGGAAAGATCATCTACATCCCGAGATACTTTACTGTATTTCTTTTCAAGCTCGCCTAAATCAGATTTTGTGGCTAAGGACCAATCTTTAATGAGTTGATCACTCCTTTCGTTTAAAAATTCATCAATTCGTCCAGAAAAGATATCTGTACTTATTGGGACGTCTTTTACTTTTCCTTTTAGTTTTTCGCCATATCCAGATACTCTTTCACTCACTCCAGACATTCTACTCTCTCCTTCAACATTTTCTCCCCTGTATTGTTGGGAGATTCCTTCAGTAACACGGCCACCTGTTTCTGACACTCCTCTCCTCGCTTCAGTAACACTTGATTTAAATGTATCAAAACCTGAACTACCTGTTCTATTCATTTCCTGAAGATAATAGTATAAAAGCACTATTATTATTCCTGCTAAGACCAGTACTGCAAATACTTCAAGTGGTGTCATAATTTATTTCCTCCTTTTACCTTCAATCTTCTTATTTATTTCATTTTCTTTGTTTTCAAGGTCTTTCATTAATTTTTGAAGTTTACCATATTCTGCCCGGGCTTCAAGCCTGGCCATTCTCTCATTTAACTCTCCATGTAGAAATCCCACATTATTCATGATTTCTGCAGTATCCCTTCTAATACTTGCCAGTCTTTCTTGCTGTTCTTTTGGTAAAGGTAACGCATTTTCTAGGAGACGTTTAGATTCAATGTCTTTTTCCACTAAAGAGATTTTCTTAAGTTCTATTTGTTTTTCTACAAGTGCCACATTGTTCTGGGATTCTCTGACCTTTTTCCATTGAGTAACAATGATTATGATTACAACTGCTGCCACAATACCCATAATTATTGGTATAATGTTTTGTGAAATTTGAGTAGCAATATCCGCCATATATTATTCTCCTTAATTATTCATATGCTTAAAGCGACTATCGCTCATAATTCTGGTTCATTTATTCTTTTTAGGAGTATTTTATCTCCTATTTGCTCAACTGCATCATAAGGGATGATAACTTCGTCTTTGGATAAGCCTAAACTTTCAGAAAGGCCTCCACTACCTACTATAACTGCTTCAATTTTGTTATCGTTCCAGTTTATTTCAATATCTTTTACTTTGCCAATAACTATTGCAGTACTATCAATAACCTCTTTTCCTTTTATTTGTTCGGCTACTCTCATCTTATCACATCTATTAAAAAACTTTTTATGTTATTCGAATATCCATTAATTATATTAATAATCTAGTTCTAATAATTATTATATATTTGCAATCTAGCTATACTTTTAAAGAAATCGTAAAAAAAAGAATAAAAAATTGAATTACATGAAGGAGTGATTTTATGCCGGATTTCGGCCCTTTAGGAAGGGTGGAGCTCGAAGAAGAACGAGAAGAAGAATGATGGCAATGAATGAGATGACAAAGCAACAAGAAAAATCCAGAGAATCTGAAAAACCCCTTGAATCAGATAACTCTGATAAATTAGAAAGATTAGTCTGACTCTCAAAAACTGAAGCTGTAGAAAAATGCATAGCATTTTTCTAGTATAAAAAATCCTAGATTTTTTAAGGGTTAGGAGGAATCAATTTGAAAAGAATGGGAATAGTAACTTTGGGAATATTAACTATTTTGATTTTAGTTGTTTCTACCTCTGGATGCCTCAATAATGAAAAATTATTGTATCAGTACAACCTATCCGCAGGGAATGGCCCTAATTTCATAGGGGTTCATAATGTGACAATACCAAATGGTACTTCAAACGTTAAGATTGTTGGACAGAATTTAACTAAACTGAATTCCAATATTGGCGTATCAAATATAGTTATGCTAATTTTAAACACCATTCCAGTATCAGGAGCAACAGGTGCAAACTATACAGTGAACATACTGGAACAAAAAATCATTAATCTTGCAAATGAAACCCAACCACAGAATGTGACATTTACTTTCAATAATACCAATATAAAAGGACTTCTAATTACCAATACTAATGCAAAAGGAACGATTCAAATATACACTTCCTAAAATCAAAATTAAATAATCCCATTTTTTTTAATTTATAGAAATTGGAGGAGCCGTGATTATGCCTGAAAAAGATCTTAAAGTTTTAAAATTGTAGTAATTATTGCTATAAATTGGACTT
Source organism: Methanobacterium sp. UBA44 (assembly GCA_002494885.1). Taxonomy (GTDB): domain Archaea; phylum Methanobacteriota; class Methanobacteria; order Methanobacteriales; family Methanobacteriaceae; genus Methanobacterium_D. The sequence continues at coordinate 513,595 of DACV01000007.1, read as the reverse complement.
TTAGCTTTTATAACTTTTGCAATTTTTGGATTCAGTCTTTTTACTACAGCTTTTGTTTATGGAACTGCCATATGGCTATTAATAATAATTATTTTGGGACTGGTTATTCTATCAATTTATTTAGGGATAAGGACATTTCTACTTAAAAGAGAAGTTAAAAAATCTGAAAAAAGACTAGAACAGGCTAAAATAGAACTTAACCCGTGTATATACAAACCAATTAAAAAACGAATCCAAATAACAAGGTAAAAGATGAAAAAAATATCTTTTATAATTCATTGTATAATTAAATAGTTTTAAAACCAATCACATTTCCCCAGCTATCATAAGCTCTAATACTCTCTCTATTGTATGGTTCGGCAATTATCATGTGGAATACGCCTTTCGATGCAAAAAAATCTAAATCTGCATCTGATGGGCTTGCACTGTAGCCGGGATGGCTGTGAACAGATCCGACTGAATTAACGGTAAGTGGCTGCATAAAAACCTGCATAACAGCTCCTTCATTAGATACATCAGATGGAAGAAATATCAATCCGCTTATCTGCAACGTTTCTTCTTCCATTCTACCTTCAAGAAGGGCAACAAATTCATTTGGATAGGATTCCTTCGCAATATTAATAATTTCGTCTATTACTTCTTCTTCTATGTGTACTTCTTCAAACTGGAGTTTATCAGTTCCAAGAATTTTGCCCAGGATGTTTCTAAGCTTCATTTTATCATTAAAAATTATTTACATTAATTTATCAAAAAACCCTATGTGGAAAAGTGGTAAATCATAATCGACATACACTTTTTTTCGCATGGATTGTGTTCTTTTCTTTTCTAATGGATTATATCCATCTATTATTACTTCTTTTTTATAGATTCCAATGCCTCTTCTCTGCCATGCAGGGAGTTCAGCAAGATTTATACCACTTTTAAATAAAATTTCATGAAGCTCATTGCTTTTTTTGTTTCTTAAAATTTCAGTAGCATCTTTTTTAGAAAATTCCTTTCTTAAAGTCCAGTAGGCGTATCCATTTATACAGTTTCTCCATGCTTCATTTTGTCGTTCTTTGAAATATTCAACTACTCCTGCCTTCTGAAGGGGAATTATTCGGGAATCAAAAGAGATAGGCTTCTTGACGGATTCTTCAGTCTTATATATGTTTTTTGTAAAGCTGCCTGCTATAAAACTTGCAAAAACAGAGTCCATTTTCTCGATTCTTCCGCTGAATGGTATTTCAGAGAGCAAAATGTTTATTTCATCTGAGAATGTGTAGATAAATGCAGGATTAAATTCTTTAAAAAAATCCTTAGATGTTAGAATGATTAAATCCTTAAAATGCTCATCATAAGGCTTTTCAAGCCCAAGTTCCCCTGATAAATTGGAAAATTTCCTGCCGTCTATTCTCACCACGATTTTAGATCCGCAGGGAACCCTTAAACTCGAAAAAATTTCGCATTCCTTCATATTATCAGTTATTTAGTTTATAAGAGATTACTAATTATTTTAACTGTTTTTATAATAAAATTAAATCATATTTTTAATATGATGAGTTGAAATTTAAGTTCCAATAATTAAATTCTCATTCAAGCTGTTTAGAAGTTTAATCGCAGAATAAGCAGCTAAAACACTTGTCTTTGGATTTATGGAGCATCTAACATTTTTAGTAATGGTCTTGAATTCACCAGAGTCCCCAATTACATGAACTTCATGCATATTTCGATCCACAGTTGGATCTGCGATTATTTTGACATCCACATCTTTTCCGCAAGCAATACTCAGCGCTGCTGCCACGTTTATATTTGTAGGAAATTCCATTACAGCTCTTGATGCTTTACCTTCATATAGAATGGTTTCCCCTTTAGCAGAAATTCCAAGAGATCTTGGTGGTTTTCTTGTTATAAGCGATGCTTTTTTAATTTTACCAATAGAAGCAGCTTTAATTCCGTCAAGACCTACAATTGCACCGGAGGGTGCATATATTTTAGCTTTATTTGATGCAGCAATATCTTCTAATTTCTTTTTAAGTTCAAAATCCATTAATGCCCCTATACTCATTATCAAAACATCTTTTCCCTTTTCAAGGACTTGGGGAATCACATCTGCAACAGCCTGGGGAGAAGCTGCTTCAATTACAAGGTCTACATTATTTAGCATGTCTTCAATTTCAATAACAACAGTTCCATCGACTTGAAAGGCTAAATTTTCAGCCCTTTCTATGTCTCTATCAAAAAAAAATTCCAGGTCAACGCCCAATTTGCCCTCAACAGCAAAATTAGTTATTATGTGGGCTATAGCGCCGCATCCTATAATCCCTACTTTCATATTTTCCCTATTGTTGTGCAGGAGGTGCTGCAGGGGCTGGAGTTGTTAAAACTTCAGGACTAATTAGGAGGATGTCTCCAACTGCCTGAACTCTATCATAAGGAATATCTATAGTTCCTTCTTCTTTAAGAGGCCTTATTTCATCAGCTTCAGGAACAAAACGCATGCTGGTTTTTATAACATCCCTTATTCCAACACTTCTTTTATCCTGAGCCATTGCCCTTGCTTTAAGAACTGACACTCTTCCTTTTTTAATGTTTAATATAACATCCTGAACTCTTCCCACGTATTTTCCTCGTGTTGTGTACACATCTAAGTTGTATAGGCTAGATAAATCGACCATTACTATCACCGCATCTTTTTTCCAAAATATTTATGAAATTTGAATAACTAAATAAGATTAGAATTATTTATATACTTAAATATTTCGAAAATTAGCTCATGGTTTTAAAATAAGATACATAAATGTATATGGATTCCAAATACATTAAATGAATAAAACAGATAAAAAAAATGGGAAAGGGGAATTAAATTTATAAAAATTAATGGATTTAAAATTTAGTAGTGATTACATGTGGGATACAAGCAAGGATTATCGATTACTGGTGGCTGAAAAATCAGTGGATTTATTTTTAAGAACAATAGAGGGGGCTAATTTAAAGGGAAGATGGAATAAAAGGAAAGTAATTCAAAATGCTAAGGATATGATCCCTGAAATCCAATCACTTTATTATTCTTATGTGGAACCTGTAGATCTGGCCCAGATGCCTCAAATTAATTCTTTAAAGGAAAAAGCAAATGAAATTATTGAAAATTTAGGTGGAGAAGGATGGTATAGGAATTTTCTTGATTTAGTTAGTAAAGATGAAAAAAGCAAGTTAGAAGAGGCTATCGCTAAAATAAGGTTTTTTTTAAATATAATTTTAAATATTGACAAAAGATTAGCCCTTGGAGAAATTGATGATCCAATCATTGCCATTGATCTTAAAGTGGGGGAAATTGTAAGTGTTGGAGGTCATCCAAAAGCAGATAATTTGCTTGTTTGCAATGTTAACATTAAAGAAAGAGCTATTACAGTTGTTACTAATGATTTAACTGTTAAAGAAGCAAATAAGGTTGCAGTTGCCATGCTTCCCCCTACAACTTTCATGGGAATTACAAGTGAAGGAATGTTTCTGGGAGCAGAGAATGGAATATTAAAAGACGCTCATGGAGATATTGGTGGAATGCCTAAAGGAATTCCTTTAGAAGCGCTTAATGAGGCGAGAAATTTTGTAGAAAGTTTCCTAAAATAATTAAATTTCCTATTTTTTATCCATTAATTTAAAAACTTCTTTATAATCTCCTGGACGAGTTTTAAGATCATTTACATTTTTATAAAGAGATTTAAAGAATTTTTCTGTTGCATTGCTCATTTTAGGATCTATATATTCCGATATTAATTCTATAACTTCTTCCATTTCTTCGCCCCGTCTTTTTGCATGCATAGAACTGCTTATTATTCTTGATATTGAAGAGTCCTTAAAACCTTCGCATTCTGTTTTTGCAATATATTTAAGAACTTCTTCATCGATTCCCATTTTATATGCACTATAAATTGTTTCAAAAAGTAGAGCTGAAATTCCCTTGGTAAATGAGCTTCTAAACATCTTTATGGCAGATGCTTGTCCTATTTCTCCCCCAATTACCTTTATATTCATTCCATAATTATTTAATTCAGTAAATTGGTTAGCATATTCTCCAGATGCAATTATAAGTGCATTTAATACTTTTTTAACACTTCCAATAATAGATGCATCCACTATTTTTCCATTATCTATAAAAGAGAGTGCTTTTTTTGTTGTTTTTGGTGAAACATTATTTATATCAACATAAATTCCATTGGTGTATTTCCCAACTTCTTGAGCTACTTTAATTGCTTGAAAAGGTGTTACAGTTGAAATTAAAATATCAGAAACTTCTGCAAGTTCTATATTTGTCTTATATAAATTTACACCTGATTTTCCTGCGAGATTCTTTGTTCTGGTGCTTCTTCCTTCAACACAAGTAGCTACAGTAGCACCATGTTCTTGAAGACCTTCTGATAATGTTGATGCAACTTCACCGAATCCTAAAAATCCTATTTTCATTATATTGCTCCAAATAATAATACATAAAGCATATAAATCCCTGAAATTAAAATAATTGAACCTGAAATAAGTCTTATGTGGTCCGAATATTTAATTAATTTTCTTAAATTTATCTGAGATATTCCTAATGATATGAAAAAGATTGTAAGTGAAAAACCGGCGCTAAATAACAGTATATTAAGTGTGCTGTATAAAATATTCCCTGTTGAAGCACTATATGCTATTACTGCAATTAAATATGATCCATAACATGGTGACCAGGCAAGAGAGGTTAAAAAACCCATTAAAAAAGACCGAATATTTTTATTTCCATGTTGAACTGGCTTATATGAAATTTTAAAAGCTTTTTTATTTAGAATAAATAAAATGCCAATTAAAATTATGATAATAGCTGCAATAAATCTGAAATAATAGAGATAATAATTAATTGCAGCTGTAAAAAGAACTGTAAATGTGATAATCAGGGTAAAAACTAAAAAGAATCCTAAAATAAAGGAAATGACTTCTGAAGCTTCCTGTTCTAATAGTGAATATCCAATTACAAGGGGGATAAGGGGCAATACGCATGGGGATAAAACTGAAGCAATACCCGCCAAAAATGAAAGTAAAAGTCCTATTTCCATATTATCCTCTTTAAAGTTGATTTAATAAAGTATCTGCATCAACATAACCTTCAATTCTTTTAATTTCTCCACCGTTTGAATCTAAAAACAGTAGAGCTGGATATCCATAAATTTTATAATTTGATGCGACATCAGGATACTTATCGGCATCTATTTTTGCGACAACATAATTTTTACTTAGTTTTTCCTGAACCTGAGGGTTTGATAATGTCGTTTCATCAAGCTGTTTACAGTAAGTACACCATGTGGTATAAAAATCTATAAAAATTGGTTTATTGGTTTTTTTAGCTTCATTTAGAGCTGAATTTAAATCTGTATGCCAGTTTAGTTGATTGTTAGGTATAGTAGTGGTTGCATCGCTTTCTGAACTTAATACAGCGTATCCCACAATTGCTGCAGTTAAAATGATCGGAATTAGGATAATCGTTTTTTGCATAAATATATATTTCCTATTAATTGAATAAAAAATTTCCCAATTTGATTTTTAAATTTAATTTTGAATTAAGATAGATTGAATAGCACGCTTTTTAAATAATTCATTTGTTAATATTTGTTTTTATATATAATACTCATTTTAGATTATTTATTACATTATTCGGGCGTAAGATTATTTTGTGTTGCTATTAAATAACGCTAATAACATAAAAAACATACATTTATTTTATATAATCTTCATAATTAATAATTAGAATTTTTAATTAAATTAAAAATGAAAAAGGAGGTAAGATAAAATGAATATTACTAAAATGAGAATAAATATAATTTTCCTTGTTTTAGTGAGCCTCGCAGTTGTGTTTTCCTTCGGTATTGGCACAGTTGCTGCAGATCAATCGCAGATCTATGTTAATACCGCAGGAAATGACTCATGGGATGGTCAATCTGCTACATGGAATGGTACTAGCGGGCCTAAATTCACAGTCAAAAACGCTACGAGCATAGTTGGGGCAAATGGAATAGTCTATATTGCTAATGGAATGTATAATGAAAATGGTATTAGCATTACCAAGAATATGAGCATTATTGGCGAAAGTAAACAAAATACCATTATAAACGGAACCAATACTGGTAGAATATTTGGTATTAGCAACACTGGTTTGGATGTTACTTTTGCTAACTTAACATTAGCAAATGGTAATGCCACTGGTTATGGTGGAGCTATCGCATCTGACAGTACATATGGAAGTCCCAATAAAATAACTATAAAAAACTGTATTTTCAAAGATAACAGAGCAAGTACTAATGGTGGAGCAATCCAGTTTTCTGGTCAATCCTCTAACCCACCTAATTTGACCATAAGTGATTCTACGTTCATAAACAATAGAGCTAATCAGGGAGGAGCTATTTCAAATGCAGCGAGTAGTTCAACCATAACTAACAGTGATTTTATAAGTAACTCTGCTGTCCTAAGAGGTGGAGTCATCTATAATAATTACGGATCATTTACAGTTCAATTTAGCAGATTTATTGGAAATACTGCAGCAAATGGAGCTGTTATTTGGAGCGATTACGGTGGAAATGCTCCATATAATTGGTGGGGTTCTAACACTGGTCCATCTGCAGGAGCAATCACTGCATCACCTGTATCAGTATTTAGTGAACCGTGGCTCGTTTTAACAGCCCCTACAGGCATAACTGTAGCTCCAAATAGCAATTCAGTCATAATTGGTAATTTACAGTATGATTCATGGGATACTTATCATGACCCAACTACAGAAGGTCACATTCCTGATGGAATACCTGTGACCTTTGCTGGTGATACATTAGGTAATATAAGCCCATTAAGTGGAGTTACCAGTAATGGTTTAATATTAGCTAATTTCACAGCTGGAGCTACTCCTGGTGTTTCTCATCCAATATTTTCAGTTGATGGTAGTGGAGCAATAGCAGGAAATGTCACTATAGCGGGTGTTACTCCAACTAATCTTGCGGTTAATCCAGCATCTGGCAATAATGGCAATTCAGTTAATTTAATTGCTACTCTAACTAATGGAAGTCCGATAAGTGGACAAACAGTCTACTATTACTTGAATGGAAGTTTATTGGGTAATGCAACAACTAATGGGTCAGGAATTGCTACATTACCTTATACAATTACTCAGGGCGTAGGAATCCATCAAATACTAGCTCAATTTTTGGGTGATGGAGTTTATTCTGGTAGTATAGGCACTAATAACCTGACTGTGAATTATATTCCAACCAATCTTGTAGTTAACGGTCCTGTAAACACTAATTACCGTGACGTGGTCAATTTAACTGCTACTCTAACAGATTTCACTGGAGGAGCATTATATGACAAAATGGTTTATTTCAATGTAAACGGTAACTATGCAGGTGCTGCAAAAACTAATGGGGCAGGTATAGCAACTTTCCAATACACTGTAACTCAAGGGGCTGGTATTTACCAATTATTAGCTACATTCTTAGCTGATACTGTATATTCTGGAAGTAATGCTACAAACAGCTTTACATTAACTCCAAGTACAACCAGCTTAACTGTTGAACCAAAAACAGGATATTATAATAACACTGTAAGTCTTACAGCCAATTTAACAGATACAGCTAATAATATACCTGTAAGTGGTAAAACAATTAATTTCAGCGTAAATGGTAACCCTGTAGGCAGCGCAACTACTGCTGCAAACGGAATAGCGACTCTGGCTTATAAACCACTACTAACTCAGGGCACTTACGAGATTTTAGCCCAATTTGCAGGAACTACTGGATATACTGGTAGTAATGGTACAAACAATCTGACCATTAATTTAACTCCAACAGGATATTATCCGCTTTCTACTACATTTTATGTGAATTACAACAACACAGTAAACTTAACAACCCGTTTAAGAGACAATAACTACAACTACTTAAACAACAAAACAGTAAGCTTCAGCGTAAACGGGACACCAATAGGAAGTGTAGTAACTAACACTATAAGTGGATCCGTAGGTACAGCAACAATACCTTTTACTGCTAATTTAACTCCAGGAACTTACCAGGTCCTAGTTCAATTTGCAGGAGATTCAATATACAATGCAAGTAATGTTACTTACAACCTGGTAGTGAATTATAACCCAACAAAACTCAATGTTACTGCAAAATCAGGTATCTATAATGGAAAAGTGAATTTAACTGCTACCTTAAAAGATACACTTAATACAGTCATGAGTGGTAAAACAGTTTACTTCTATGTAAACAATAGTTCTTCACCTATAGGTAGTGGAATAACCGATGCACTTGGTGTAGCGACTTATGAATACACTATAGCTCAAGGTGCAGGTGTTTATCCAATATCGGCCCAATTCTTAGCTGAAGGAGGATATAATGCAAGTACTAATAGTAGTACTTTAACTGTAAGCCCTGCTCAATCATATATGTCAGTCAATCCAGCAAGTGGTTACACTGGTGATAACGTAGCATTAACAGCGAATTTATGGGATATAAATGCAATTGCTGTTCCCGGTAAATTTATTGATTTCTACGTGGACAATATTATACAGGGTACAAGCCAAACAGATATTAATGGTGTTGCAACATGGATTTACACCATCACTCAGGGTGTGGGAGTTTATCCAGGGTTTATAAAAGCAGTCTTTGCAGTTGACCCATACTATCTTGGAGCAACAAGCTTTAACACATTAACTGTTATTCCAGATACAGTTGCTCCTACTGCAAACGCTACACCTGCTGGTGGATTGTATAATTCTGCTCAGAATGTGGTTTTAGCAGCTAATGAGCCTGCTACTATTTACTATACCACAAATGGTAGTGATCCAACTACAGGTAGCACACAGTACACAGGACCTATTGTTATTAGTGCAAATACAGTTCTAAAATTCTTTGCTGTGGATACTGCGGGTAATCCTTCAGGGATTTACACAGAAACTTACACTATAGATACAGTTGCTCCTACTGTAACAGCTAATCCTGTTGGTGGATTGTATAATACTACTCAAAATGTAGTTTTAACTGCAAATGAGTCTGCAACTATATATTACACAACAGACGGTAGTGATCCAACAACAAGCGCCACTAGATTAACTTATTCCGGGCCAATAGCTATAAGTGCAAATACACTATTGAAATTCTTTGCAGTAGATACCGCCGGTAATCCTTCTGGAATTTTCACTGAAACATATACTATAGACACAACAGCACCAACAGTAACTGCTAATCCAGTCGGAGGCACTTATAGTGATATTCAGACTGTAACTTTAACTACAACTGATGTAAACCCAACAACAACTTATTACACTACAGATGGCAGCAATCCACAAACAAGCAGCACAAGAAAGAAATATGCGGGCCCAATTTCAATAAGCACCACAACCACACTTAAATTCTACGCAATCGACGCTGCAGGTAATCCATCACCAGTGTACACTGAAACATACACAATAAACCTTGCTCCTGCTGATTTAAGGACTGAAACAGTCACTACAAACGGAAATACTGCAACTGGAATAACAAACTATCCTGTAAGCAGTATAGTTAAAAATTACGGTGGAACTATTACAAAAACATTCTATGTGTCTTACTACCTATCTACTGACCAGTATAAGAGCAGTAATGATCGCTACATTGGACATGCAACAGTAAACGGTTTAGCCAGTGGTTCATCAGTTAATGCACAGATATTGGGTTTAATACCAAAAGATTTAGCACAGGGATACTATTACATTATCGCAGTTGCTGATTCAACAGGAATTATACCAGAACCAAATGAAGCAAACAACATTAAAACCAGCCCAAGTAGAATCTTTATATGGAGACCTGATCTAAGCGTTCAAACAGTTACTCCGAGCGGTAACACTGCAACTGGTATAACAAACTATACAGTAAGCAGCACAATCAAAAACGGTGGGTCAATCACAACAGATACATTCTACGTATCCTACTACCTCTCAACAGACACTACTAAGAGTAGTAATGACCGATATATAGGACATGCTACAGTAAATGGTTTAAATGGCTGGTCAACAACCACCGCAACAGCAAACTGCACAATACCTAAGGATATTGCACAGGGAAACTATTACATCATCGCAGTTGCCGATTCCACAGGAATTATACCAGAATCCAACGAAGCAAATAACGCTAAAACCAGTAGCAGCAGGATTTTCGTGTGGAGACCTGATCTAAGCGTTCAAACAGTAACAACTGGTGGAAACACTGCAAGAGGCGCAACAGGATACTCAGTTAGCAGCACAATCAAAAACGGTGGTTCAATTACCACAGATACATTCTATGTGTCATATTACCTGTCTACAGACACTACTAAGAGCAGTAATGATGTGTATATTGGGCATGCTACTGTTAATGGTTTGAATGGCTGGTCAACAACCACTGCAACAGCAAACTGTACCATACCAGTAAATATCACACCAGGAAACTATTACATTATCGCAGTAGCTGATGTTACTGGAGTAATACCGGAATCAAATGAAACAAATAACAATAAGGTCAGTGCAACAAGAATCTATATATCCTAAAATCTTTTTTTCTTTTTATTTTCTTGTATTTGTCAAAATAAGCCTCTAAAAAAAAATAAGATCTTATATTTAATTTTATTAATACATAAAAACTTAATTTAGAATAAGTTCAAATCAAGACATTTTTTTTACCATTTCTTCAAGATATTTCACATGTTCCCTAATCTGTTTTAACTCTTCATCTTTTTCGTTGAATTTGGACATGAGCATTTCAAATTCAGAGCTAGCTCCGTCATTAGGGTTTTCAAGTCTGAGGAATTCTAAAGAGATAATGTACTGATTTTTTAGATTTTCAAGAGTATTTGGATTGTTTATTTTATAGCCTAATAAACTATCGATTGTAATCTTATTCAAGCCCGCTTTATACATAGATTTTTCGAAGGTTTTTCTCAGTGTTCCAGAAGTGAAGAATCTTCTTTTTCCCTCTAAATGCTTGAAGCCAGCTTTGTCATTTATACGTTTAAAAATTGCTCCATGAACAGATTTTGTAAGTGGCTTATTCCATGTATTTACAAATAGGGGATCTTCAAATGATTTAATTGGTTTGTTATTCATTTCCCTTTCCATTAAATAGTCTAATATTGCATGGGTTGATTCTGGAGAGTTAAAAGTAGTGTAATATATTCCCGACTTGAGTTTCTTTATTTTCCATGTGCCTACTGGTTCATGTATTTTATTAATTTTAGATGTCACTATTGATAAATCTAATTTCTCCTCTTTGCTTAAATCTAAATATTCATCTACAGAATTAATAAAATCCCCATAAGTTAGATATCTTAGTTCTATAGCACCCATACTTGAAGTAAAATGAAGTAAAATAATTGATTTATCTCTCAATCCAGAAATTTGGACTGCTTTTTTAACATGATTTATAGTGGGTATTCCAATAATTAGATTTTCATTTTCAGAAGTAGCAGGATTATTGATATTAGGCATATCGATATTAAATTCTTTAAAAAACGCTTTTAAAGTGTCATATCTGTTTTTAATAGTATTAAAGGATTTACCTTCTTCTTTTAATACATCTAAATAGGTTTCTATATTATTGTATACTTCATGTTCTTCTGATTTTAAATTATGCTCTTTCAGGGCTTCTTCGATTAATTTTGCTGGGGTTTTACCGATAAACTCACAGAAATCACTTAATCGCCGGGAATATATAATTTCAGTAGATTCCCTAAGTTTTCTTTCTTTAATAAAGTTTTTGAATCTTTCATCATTTTTAATATTTTGGGGTGATATTTTCATTTTTATCACTCTAACTGAATAAGCCTACATTTATTTAGTATAATGTTTGATAATATCTTTTTATATAATTTACTAAATACTAACTTGTTAACTATGTATATTCAAAGGTGCGTTCATCTGGTTCTTCCTTTTTAGATTCTTCTTTAATCAAATTGTTAATCATACCCATCATATCATATAAAATAGATTTAGTTATTTTTTCTCTTTCTATAATGGCTTTTTCCACGCCTTTGCGAGCGTTAATATCTGTAATAACACAAATTACACCAATATAATTACCTTTGGTATCTGTTATTGGGCTTGATGCAAGTAAAGTCCAGAAAGATGAACCATCTTTACAAATAAATTTAAATTCATTCAGTCCATTTAGTCCTTTTTTCCATTTAGACATGAATTTATGTATATTTTTTTGTCTTTTGGTATCTATGAACTGAGTGAGACTAACATCTAACATTTCTTGAGCAGAATAACCTAATAGTTGCATAGTACGTTGATTAAGATATTTAATTTTGTTTTCTATATCTAACAGAAATACGCCAGAATTTGCGGCCTCTAAAATAAGTTTATATCTCTCTTCACTTTCCCGAAGTTCATTCTCAGCTTTTTCCTTTGCAGCTCGCAAACGAAGATTATTTATCCCAAAAGCAAGATCATTAGCCAGCTCCATAAGTAATTTAATTTCGTCATCCAAAAATGAATCCGGTTCTCTTGCGTAAATTGATATTGCACCCAATGTCTTAGGATCTGCTATTAAAGGAAGAACAATTGACGAAGCAAAGCCCCTTTTTAAGGCATCTTCACGCCAGGCTTCAAAGTTAGGGTCTGTAGACATATCTTTACATCCACAAGGCTTACCTGTACGTATAGCTGTGCCTGTTGGCCCGCGACCACGTTCATTATTTGCCCAGGTAACATTCAAATTTTCAATATATCCCTCATCAAAACCAAATTGCGCCACTGGTCGAACTGTTTTACTTTTATCATTTTCTGCATAACCTATCCATACCATGGCATGACCACAATCTTTTATAATGATCCTGCACACTTCATCTAAGTATTCTGCCTCATCTCTGGCATGTATCATCGCATGATTACTATTACTAAGCGCTCGGAGAGTATTATTGAGACGTGCAAGTTTTTCGCCCTGATTATGGAGCTCTTCATTTGCTACATTAAGTTCATTACTTGTGATCCTTAATTCTTCATTTGAGATTTCTAATTCATAGGTAAACTGCCGTGTTAAATTTAATAATTCCTTTATTTGTAATTCAGTTTCCTTACGCTCAGTGATATCATAGTAGGTGCAGATAATCATATTAATGTGGTTATTGATATCTAATATGGGTTCGGCACTTACTAACATCCAGGTAAGTCTATTAGTCCCTGGATTCTGTACTCTGACGAGCTGATTCTGTACAGACTTACCAGTTATCGCTGCTTTCCGTACCGGGTGCTCATCTATGTGAAGTAGTTTGCCATCTTCTCCATATACTTCCCAAAGGCTCCAATTCTGGCTGTTTATGTTTAGAATATCGATTTCATTATCCAATCCAAACATTTGCATAAATTTAGGGTTAACTACGACGAATTTACCATTTTCATCCACCAATGCTACTCCTAATTGCAAGTTCTGGATAAGTACACGGAAACGAGTTTCATTGGTCTTCAATTCATTTCGTTGCTGTTGAAGATCTTGATTTAAAGAATGAAGTTCTTCTGTAGTGGATAGCAATTCTTCATTTGAAGATTCTAATTCGTCAGCAAATTGTTTTATCTGGTTTAATAAGTTTTGTTTCTGTTTTTCTCTTATCTTTCTTTCCATTGCTGTAGCTACATAGTCAGTAATTGTTTGCATTAATTCAAGTTCCTCTCCATTAAAATTAGACTTTAACTTTGTTCCGAATGAAAGAGTACCTATGGTAAGTCCTTTTGAAATAATAGGATGACAAGCATAAGCTTTTAATCCTAAAGATTTGACCAGTTCAGTTTGTTCATCTGTTATTTCCTGAATATCTTCAGCCACTATCTGGCAACCATCACGAACAACACAACCACAAATTGATGTACCTAAATCAAGCCATTCAATGGATTTACTGGTTTTCTCAGGAACTCCTGCATAGGCATTTAAGTGTAAACAATGCTTTTCATCTAAAAGATAATTAAAGAATACCTGGCAATTTAGATAATTCATAACTTCCTTACAAATTGCTGAAACAATTTTTTCAGGAGTATTACTGGATAAAAGCATACTTGCTGCATTTGAGAGAAGTTTATATTTTTTCTTATTTTTAACCAGCTCTTTCTCAACTTTTTTTTGCTGGCTGATATCATGGATTATAGAATAAAGTAGTTTTTTATCTCCAATTGTAACTGGGCCACTATAAACATTTACATCTTTTATTTCACCGTTAGCTAAACGATGTTGAAATATAAAATGCATTTCCTTTTCAGATTCTGCTTTTTGCATTTTAGCTAAAACTTCTTTATTATCTAAAATGTTAATTTCATTAATATTCATTTGAAGCAGTTCTTCTTCATTGTAACCATAGAAAGAAAGGGCAGCATCGTTAGCATCGATAATTTTCCCACTTTTTGGGTCAATTAGGAGCACTGCAACATGATTTCTTTTAAATATTCTATTATATAGCTCTCCATAATTTTTAAGTGATTCAGGTTTTTTACCTTCATAAATGTCAAGAAGAGTTACCTGGATCTGATTTAGCTTTCCATCTGTATCAAATAATGGTTTTATTTCTGTACATGCATTAAAATGAACTCCATATGGTCGAATAAACTCAAGTTTACAGTTTTGAATTATCTGAGTTTCCAATGCTTTCTTCAAAAATTTGGAAAATATCATCTGAGAATTATCCGTTAAGAAAAATACGAATGCAGTATTTATAATGATTTCTCTTTTTGTATTAAGTAAAGTGATACATTTTAAATTGACTTCAGTAATTAATCCCTCTTTATTTAGCATAAAAATGCCAATAGGTAGTGAATTGTAAAGATCATTGTATTTATTTTGTGATTTTTCTAATTTTTCCTGAGTATTGCCAATTTTTTTATTCTGTAGCTCTAATTCGACATGATATGTTTGTAATTCATTAATTAAATCATAAACATCATTAGGAATTCTGTCTTTGAATTTATGATTGGCCATTTTTTCTATATGCTTAATTAATTCACTATACTGGACTTCTGAAACGTTATTTACCATTTTAATGCTCCCTAACTGGAGGTATAATGTTCAAATCCCTTCAATTTATCATATCTTTATTAAAAATTTTTTCTGCTAAAGTTATTTATAAATATTTTTAAATCTTTTTAAAAATAGAAATGCACACTGGGTTAGAACGGGATATTGGAACTTAAATTAGTATTTAAAATTAGAAAACTTAAATTAGTATTTAAAATTAGAAAAATTAATTTTCAATTTAATCGGTTATTAATTCCAATGTATAACTTAAAAATGGGATATCAGGGGATTAAAAAAGAATTTGTAATACTCATATTTGTGTCATTTTTGGAGGCGACACATATTCCCCTGATATCTTTTGGTTGGTGTTAACATACAGCAATCCGGAGGCGGTGTTAATTGGATTTTTGCATATTATTCACGAAGATATATTAAATTCTGATTTTATTCTTAATTATTAATTGTACATTATAGTAAATAAATGTTCGCTTTTGAAGACATAAACTGGTTTAAAAATTAATTAAATATCCAGATCAATTAAAGAAGTTTTTATGAATCAAGAAAATAAAATGATATAGTATTAAAATGAAAAATGAGCTTAATTAAAGTTTCAAAACAACATTATCGCCGACATTTACTCCAATATCCTTTGCAATAGCGTTACATTTAGCATTAAGTAAACAAAATACGGGCTTATTTCCTAAATTCATTGCAGTTAGACCTTCGTAGTTACCAAGGCCCTTAGATATAACCATATCTGAATTTTTAAAAATCTCCTTAAATTCATCAGATATATCGGCATATAATATTCCAATGGAGTCTGTTCCTGTAGAAACCAGGTTTGCTACTTCATCGAGCTTTATTTGAAGCGCATCCTCTATACAGGCATCGTTTAATATTGGCTTTTCCTTTAAAGCAACAGTAACTTCAACATCATAATCTTTAAGCTTTTCTATGAGCAATTTATCGAAAACGATTTCACCATTATTATCTGCTAAGTAAAGAACATTTTTTGAGGAATTCAGTCCCTTTTCAAGCTCAACAGCATGGTTTAAAGCAATATTGTCATTCATATTCTGGATTATTCCCTTTTCAATATCAAAATCAACTCCCAGAGCTCCAAAATCAATTATATTTCCTACTATAGCAACTTTTACATAAGTTTCAAGGTTATCTTTTTCCTTTATAATCTTCTTAATTTTTGGGAGGAATTTCAGGGCTATTTCGTTGCCTTTTTTCTTTTCTGCATTGTAAGGATCATTATTACATGTTCTATCCTTAATAGTTCGATGGATTTTTGTTCCAATCTCATTAGAAACTGCATCTGACATGAACTCACTATAAATTATTCCTACAATTTCTTCCATTACTTCCATTTTAAGATCTTCATCTTCTGTAGCTAAATCAAGTGCTTCTTTTGCCTGTCTCAGGAAACAGGGTGCGCATTCGTAGTAAACTTTCATATGGTTCCTCATTCTATTTTTATAGTCCATTTTAATATTATTCTAATTTAAACCATTCGAGGGGCTGGAGATAAACAAAGGATAAAAATGACAACAATAAAAATTGACAGGATTTTCCTGCTTCTGCTCAATTTTGAGATATTGTCTAAAGCTCCAGGGTGCCCTTTAGAAGTGAATAAAATAAATGCCATTAAAACTGCCATAAAATACCATTTAAGGTATAATGTTATGATTATTCCGGCTATTGACAGGTATAAATGAATCTTATTATTAAAGAGAGATCTTGAAACGTGTCCTCCATCCAGAAATGCAACAGGCATAAGATTAAGCATTGTGACGATTATTCCAACCCATCCTGCAAAGGCAATGGGATGAATATATAATTGGTAACCTGAAGGTATTTGGGGAGCAATCGGAGTCATAATGATCTGCAGTAAAAGGGGAGGATCAAAAAGAATGGATCCCTGCTGTAAAGGAGCAACATGGGAAAGATAAATCCCTATTATCAGTACTGGAATTGTCATTATGATTCCGGCAATGGGTCCGCTAACTCCAAGATCAAAAAGGGCATTTTTTGTAGGTATCGCTGATTTTATATTTATTACGGCTCCAAATGTCCCAATTGGAGGGAATCCAGGTACAAAATAGGGTAAAGTAGATTTAATGCCATGTTTTCTTGAAGCTAAGAAGTGTGCAGTTTCATGAGAGCCAATAATTGCTAAAATTGCTATTGAAAATGCCATTCCTTCCCAGATGCTTCCTCCAAATAGATAACCTGCAAAAAAAGTAGTTACAATAGTTACTAAAAGAAGCAATATGTTTAAATGTATCTTTGATTCACTGTGTTCTGGTTTTTCAACTATATTAATTTTATAATCATCTTCATATTCATCAATAAAGGGTAAATAACCGATTTTATCCAGATCTTCGACTAATTGAACGAATTTACCCCTATCATAATCCCAGACTATGAAATAAAAACTTTTTTCGTTAATAGATGTACTTTTAATGCTGAAATACTTTGAAACATAATTTTTGATTAGATCAGTGATTTCCAATTGTTCACATCCAGAATTCAGGCATTAGAGCAATATTTCATTTTATTTGTAACTAAATTATATATAAATTTATTTGAATATTATCAGCCACCATAAATAACGCGAATAACCTCAATTATGTCCCCATCCTCAGCAATTTCTTCTTCCATTACAATTTCATTGTTCTTTTTAACTACAACTGTTTGAGAGGAGATATCCATCGTATCCATTACTTCTTTAATGGTCATATTTCCCTGAATTTCTACTGTTTGTTTTTCATTACCATAGATTACTGTGATTGTCACTTTTATTCCTCGTTATTTATTTTTTTAGAAAATAAGCAGGCTCTGCACAGTTCATGAGACGCTGGCTCGCCGCAGTTTATGCACATTCCAATTTTCACTTTTTTTCCTGAAAATTCTTTTTTTATTGCTGGTTTAATTTTATCAAAGCCTTTAAGAGTTGAAAACATTATTGTAGGATGATTAACAGATAATTCTTTTATGAAGCGTCCTACTTCTCCTCTAAATGACTCTCTTGAATAGGGACATTCATCAAAATGGACATCAAGTTCACGAGCAATTGCATACAGAGCTACTTCTTTTTCAGGAATTTCACGGAGGGGTTTTATTTTAACGGTGAATTTATCACTTTTTGGCTCTGATTTGGCCCCAATCCGTGTCAAATTATCTATATTACCTTCAAGGTAGTTCATGAGTATGGCCTGGGTTTCATCGTCAAGATTATGTCCTGTTGCAATTTTGGTGGCCCCTTCTTCCCTTGCAATTTTATTTATGATCCATCTTCTAAATACTCCACAGTATGTACAGGCTCCATGCTCTCTGCAGTCATCTGTCATAATTTCATCGAGTGTTTTTCCAAAATAATCCTTAATTGATGCAATTCTATGGTCTAGGCCTAATTTGTTTGCATTTTTTACTGCAATTTCAACTCCATGCTCTCTGTAACCTTCTATTCCTTCATCTATGGTTATTGCAAAAAGATCAATTATATTACGCTCGTAAAGTGAGTTAAGAATATCGAGAACCATTACACTATCTTTACCACCTGAAAGGGCAACTGCAACTTTATCTCCCTTTTCAATGAGTTTATTTCTGCGTATTCCCTTCAAAACTTTATCTGTAATGGATTCAATAAAACATTCTTTACAGAGTATTTGCCCTGAGGCTTTTCTATGTATTATTACTGGCGTAGCACCGCATTTTGTGCATTTTTTCATTTTAGTGCTCCAAATTACTTTTATTTATTATTGCCCTATTGAGCTTAAATTATCTTTTTTATTTAATGATACCATTGATAAAAGTTTCTTATATATATTAAAAAGTCAGGGAACTTAATAATAGATAACTATATGTTATTAAACTATCATATTAAATTAATAAGTAATAATATTATTACTTAACGTATTAAGAGATTATTAGTGAAACATGAGGTGAAACAGATGATCAAAAAGATATTGCCGTTTTTGCTAATTTTGCTGGTTGCATTAACAGCTGCAGGGGCTGTTAGTTCAGTAAAACCAGTTTCTACTGCAGATCTAGGTACATTAACAGTAACATTTTCCTGTGGATGTACAGATTCTGCAGATGGATACCGAAATGGAAATGGAGGAGGAGCTATCCATTACAAAATTGGACCGCACAATTATCCAGTAAAATCCGCTGTCCTAACTTTTGATGATGGCACAACAGTTACATGGAATAAAAAAAATGGCCTTGAAAATGCTCGTATTCCATTTGGATACAAACTAGCTAACTGGCATTGGATATACACTCCGTCAGGAGTATTAACAATAAGTGACGTTACAGGGCTTTGTCCAATATGTCCGTGTCCATGCTAAATATTTTTACAAATTGAATACTTTAGATTTCTAAGGTAACTTCTTTCTTTTTACAATTAATATTCTAATTTTTTAAACAATGTAAAATCCTGAACATAATCTTTATTAAGTGCAGCTGCTATTTCTGCCTTTTGAAGCTCAGCACCAAGATATGTAGCATGTTCAAGTCTTGAGATAAGTCCTCTTTTAATTATCTCGTCATAAACAGCTTTAGCGGTTTCTCCTTTGATAATCACATCTGGCTTCATCTTAACATAGTGAACTGCCTTAATAAAACCATTATCTATCATAATTTTAAAGCTTCCATGGGGATCTTGAGTGAATTTATAGTCTTCTCCACCTTCTATAATCGGTGCATCAATTTTTTCTGTAATTAGTTCTCCCTTACGTTTATCCTTCAAGACTATAAGGTTTATTCCAAGGTCTTTGGGGATAGATCCTCTATTTTTAGCTAAAAACATCATTTTAGAAGAAACTGAAAGTTCATGAACGCTCCCAATAGTTTTACCACTTTCTTCGGGTGTAAACAATATACTTGCTCCAAGTTCCATTGCAATCCCTGAAAGCAAAGAATTAACCCCAACAGAATCTGTATCAAGTAATTCTGTTACGTTTCCAACTCCAAAAAACAAAGGAACTTCGTTTCTTTTTTTAAATTCATGGCAGGCAATTATAGATTCTACTATGCTGTGGCTGTTAACTGGATCAAGTATCAGGTCTGCAATTACATCGATTTCATTGCATTTTGTTATTAATTCTTCAAGGGCATTAACACGATCTTCAATAGTTTTGGGAGTCCAGTTTTTGCTGAAATTGGTTGGTAGAATAACTGCAGGGATATTTTTTTCCTCCATTAAAGGCAAAACCTCATTATAGTTTCCAAGATCAAGACTTAAAACCATATCAACTCCAGATTCAATCGCTGCTTTGATCTCAATAGGATTCAATGTATCTATGCTCACAGGAATACCGTTCAGGTTTTCTTTTAATGTTTTAACCATTTCAGGGATCCTATGGGTCAGTGTTTCTCCGGCAATCATTCCAATGTCAATCATTTGAGCGCCTGATTCTACAAAATATTGTGCACGCTTAATTAATTCTTCTTTACTTAGAAGGGGTGCATTTGCTATTTCGGCTAAAACTCTCATTGGAAAATCTTCCCCAACAGGTAAATTACCTACAAGAATGTTTTCGGGCTTTTTCAGAAGTTTTTCTCTATTAGCATTATTTTCAAAGTCTTCTATAAATTTTAAAGCTCTTTTTTGAAGTTCTTCTTCAATCAATCTATCTGCAGGAGTCTTTGATGAAAGTTCCAGTTCATCAATCATATCCAGGACTATGTTCAAATCTGCAGCGCTTGTTGATCCTTTATATGTTGGAATACCTGTTTCTAATTCTATTTTCCTAACATCTTTGCGAATAAGACCGGGAGTGATGATCATGTCAAAAGAATCCAGAATTGAATTTTTAATGTTTTTAATCTCTTTAAGTATCCTTTTTGGGGTTAAAAAAGCCGCAATAGGCGTATCTATTGTATAAACATGTACATCCTGTTTTGATTTCTTTGATGCATTAATGACTGCGTTACTTGCTAATTTCCCAGTTATGATAAGAACTTTCATAGAATACCTCTAAATAGGACTTTGAGCTTTTAAATTAATTATATATGCAATATAAACGTTTATTTTATTCTGAAATCTTTAAGTATTCATTTCTATTGTTTTTTATTAATTGCAAAATTTTTTATTTATTGTTGTATAAGTTCATGTGCAACATTTATATATATAATAATTTATAATGATTATACATGAGGAATGGAGGTACACTATGATCGAAATCCGATTTCATGGACGTGGAGGACAGGGTGCAGTAACTGCTGCTGAGATATTAGCAAAAGCAGCCTTTGAAGATGGAAAATATTGCCAAGCATTCCCATTCTTCGGCGCTGAGCGAAAAGGCGCACCAGTAATGGCCTTTACAAGAATAAATGATAACCCAATAAGAAGAAGATATCAAGTTTATAATCCTGATCATGTTGTTGTTTTGGATGATACTCTTTTAGAAGCTGTAGATGTATTATCTGGACTTAAAGAAGGTGGAAAAGTAGTTATAAATACAGTAGATGATGTAAATCTTGGACAAAATGTAGATTACTATAGTATTGATGCTACAGGTATTGCATTGGATATTTTAGGAGTTCCAATAGTTAATACAGTTATGTTGGGAGCATTTGCCAAAGTAACTGGCATAGTTTCACTGGATTCCCTTGTAAAAGTAACTAAAGAAACTTTCCCTGGAAGAATAGGTGAAAAGAACGCTGAAGCAGTTAAAATAGCGTATGAACAAACTAAATAGGTGATTTCATGACAGCCGTAGGAGCAACTGTTAAAGAACCTGGAAGCAGTGTTAAAAATAAAACAGGAAGTTGGAGAACATTTAAACCTGTTTTAGATAAAGATAAATGTATTGATTGTGAAAATTGTTTTTTATTCTGCCCAGAAGGGTGTATAACCAAAGAAAATGAAATAGATTATGATTATTGTAAAGGATGCGGTATTTGTGCCGAAGAGTGTCCGGTAAAAGCTATTAAAATGGAGAGAGGATAAAATGAAAGTTATTACAGCAAACAGGGCAATTGCAGAAGCAGTTAAGCTTTCAAAACCAAAAGTTGTACCAGTTTATCCCATAACTCCCCAAACAACCATCTCTGAATATCTTGCAACTTTTGTTGCAAATGGAGATCTACCTGCAGAATATATAAGAGTGGAATCAGAACACAGTGCAATAAGTGCAGCAGTAGGTGCATCTGGTACTGGAGTTAGAGTTTTTACAGCAACCTCTTCACAGGGTTTAGCATTAATGCACGAGATATTATTCGCAGCAGCAGGACTTAGAAACCCAATAGTTATGGGAAATGCAAACAGGGCATTATCTGCCCCTTTAAGTATATGGAACGATCAACAAGATTCAATTTCCCAACGAGATACCGGATGGATGCAATTCTTTGCTGAAAGCGCTCAAGAAGCACTGGATCTTGTATTGCAAGCTTATAAAATTTCTGAAAACGAAAATGTACTCCTTCCAAGTATGGTTTGTGTGGATGGATATTACCTTACTCACACTGTTGAACCAGTTGATATTCCAACACAGGAAGAAGTAGATGAATTTTTACCGCCATATCGACCAAAACATGCCTATCTTGATCCAAAAGATCCTATGTCACTTGGAACATTTACAGATCCAAATTATTACATGGAAGCAAGATACGATATGGAAGTGGCAATGGAAGGAGCCAAGAATATAATAAGAACTGTTAATAAAGAATTTGAAGAAAAATTCGGGCGTAAATACGATTTAGTTGAAAATTACATGTGTGATGATGCTGAAATAATATTGGTAGCCATGGGATCTATTTGCGGTACAATAAAGGCAGTTATAGACAATATGAGAAAAGAAGGACACAAAATTGGCTTACTAAGGGTAATAGCCTTTAGACCATTCCCTAAAGAAGATATATACAGTACTGTAAAAAATGCAGATAGAATTGCTGTACTGGATAAAAACATATCCTTTGGTATTGGAGGAGTTCTCTTCAATGAGATCAAAGCTAAGATGGATGTAGATGCCAGAGGCTTTATCTTAGGTCTTGGGGGACGTGATGTATCCAACGACGATATAAGAAATATAATTAAAATTACAAAAGAGTCAACTGAAAGCGATAAAATTAATTGGATCGGACTAAAAGAGGAGGAAGTGTAAAATGGAAATACCTGAACAAGAATTTCTTGCTGCTGGGCACAGAGGTTGCGCTGGATGTGGTGCCACCATAGGTGCAAGGCTTGCACTTAAAATGCTCGGTGAAAACACAGTAGCAGTATCTGCAACAGGATGCTTAGAAGTTATTACAACTCCATACCCTGAAACATCATGGAAAGTTCCATGGATTCACGTTGCATTCGAAAACTCTGCAGCTGTAGCCTCCGGAGTTGAAAGAGCACTTAAATCTCAGGGAAAAGACGATGTTAACGTAGTTGTCTTTGCGGGAGATGGTGGAACAGCAGACATAGGTCTTCAATCACTTTCTGGAGCAATGGAAAGAGGACATAGAATCATTTACATATGTTATGATAACGAAGCTTACATGAACACAGGAGTTCAAAGAAGTGGAGCAACACCGTATGGTGCATCAACAACAACATCACCTCACGGAAAAGAAAGCTTTGGTGAAGATAAGCCAAAGAAAAACATTCCAATGATTATGGCAGCCCATGGTGTGCCTTATGTTGCAACAGCATCAATTTCATATCCTGAGGATTTCATGAAAAAGGTTAAAAAAGCTGCAGAAATGGAAGGACCAGCTTATATTCACCTACATCAACCATGTACAACTGGATGGGGTTACGATCCATCAAAAACCATAGAGATGGGAAGATTAGCTGTTGATACTGGTGCATGGATACTTTATGAGATAGTTGACGGCGAATTTAAGGTAACATACAGACCACTTCAAAGGAAACCTGTAAATGAATACTTAAATGCTCAGAAACGGTTTAAACATCTTGCAGACGAAGAAAAAGAGAAAATACAAAATTATGTTAATCAAGTCTGTGCTGAACTTAAAATATAGGGGGTAAAAATCTTGGAAAAGATATTAATTCAACCAGAGATTTGCGATGGCTGCATGGATTGTGAAGAAGCATGTAAAGAACTTCATGGCACTTCATGTATAATGGTCAGAGAAGTTGAAGGTTCTTACTACCCAATAATATGTCAGCACTGTGAAGACGCTCCCTGTGAACGAATATGCCCTACAGAAGCCATGGGAAATACTACTATTGACCATGAAAAGTGCATTGGATGTTCATTGTGCATGTTGATCTGTCCATTTGGTTCAATTTCAATGTATGAGCGCAAGTCATATAAATGTGATCAGTGTTTAGATCTGGATACACCAGCATGTATAAAAGCATGTTCTAAAAGGGCAATTAGTCTTGTAGATGCTGAAAAAATGAAGCTTGAAAAGCAAGCTAAACACATCGAAAAGATTGCAGGCATTAATAAAAAGACCAAAAAGAAAACAGGACTGATTAATGTTTTAACACATGGTACAAGGGCAAAGGATGCTCTTAAATAGGAGGCAGAACATGAGAGAATTAATTTCACGACCAGAACTCTGTGAAGATTGCGTAAAATGTGAGCGAGAATGTCCTCAAAACGCAATAAGGGTTATAAATGGTGTTACAATTCATTGTTTACACTGTGCACCTGATAGAGCTCCATGTTTAACAGTTTGTCCAGAAGAGGCCATTGGAGAAATAGACGGCGCAATCATCATCGATGAAGATGTATGCATAGGTTGCGGTCTCTGCAGAGATGCATGTCCTATTGGGGCCATTCACGTTGATGAAAATGGAATTGCAAAGAAATGCAACCTCTGTATTGGTGAGGAGAAGCCTCTTTGTGTGCTTACATGCCCAACTGGCGGTCTATGTATGGATTCAGAGGAAATGGTTTCTGATAAACGTGAAAAGGTAGCTAAAGAACTGGAAAGGCTTAAATTAATCATGAAATACTGATTAAACATTTTTTAATTTATTTTCTAAATTTTTATTATTTATTCACTTTTTTCATTAAATGAGCTTGATTTTGAATAAAATTTATAAATATTCATCTTTAAATTATTCTAAGATGATATCATGATTACTCAAAGTACCATAGAAAATACAATTTTCAATTTATTTAAAGAAGCAGTTATCAAGCTTCCTGATGATGTAAAGATTGCACTTCAAGATGCCTATAAAAACGAGGATCAGGAGATTGCCAGGCTAAATCTTAAAGCTATTCTTGATAATATTGAAGCAGCTGAAAAAATGGGAGTTCCCATGTGTCAGGATACAGGTCTTCCCATTGTTTTTGTTAAACTTGGCCCTGTAGAGGTTGAAAATCTCTATGAAGGAATAAGAAAAGGAGTCAAAAAAGCAACAGAAGAGGTTCCACTCAGACCAAATGTTGTGGATCCAATAACAAGGAAAAATACTGGCACTAATACTGGTAATTTAATGCCTCAAATTGATATTGAGCTTATTGAGGATGAAATGATAGAATTCACTGTTTTTCCAAAGGGAATTGGCTCAGAAAATAATAATGCCCTTAAAATGGCCTTACCTGGCGAAGGAATCCAGGGAATAAAGAGATTTGTTTTAGATACAGTGATTGCTGCCGGCGGAAAACCATGTCCCCCAATCATTGTTGGTGTTGGAATTGGAGGATCGTCTGATCTGGCCATGAAAATTGCAAAAAAAGCATTGCTTGGAAAAATTGGGGAAAGAAATCCAGATAAGCAAATTGCAGAACTTGAAGAGAATATTTTGCGCCAGATAAACGAAACAGGCATTGGTCCTATGGGTCTTGGTGGTAAAACCACAGCTCTTGATGTTAAGATTCTTACTGCAGACACTCATACCGCAGGGCTTCCAATAGGAGTTTGCATTCAATGCTGGGCTGGAAGACAGGCTAAAGCTGTTTTAAAACCATAACTTAATTAAAAAAATATTTGAAAAAAGAAAGTAACCAGTATTCACCTACGCATAGGTTTTTCTCTCATTCCCTACCCATAGATTCTTTTCTAAGGATTATTCTTTCTCCAACAGTTTCAACCATGTTGAATGGAATTATCCTTTCTCTACCTCTTAATCGGCCGCCTTCATGAAGAACTATCGCAGATATCCTTTGAGAATCAAAGTCTACATCAACATCCTCCACTTTACCAATTTCATGTCCTGTTGAGTCTAAAACTTCTCTTCCAATTAATTCATCTTTTATTTTCAATTAAGTCACCTCTTAATTACTTTTATTTCAATGTGTCTAAAATTTACCACAAACAAAGATTCTAATATGGATAAGTAAATAATACTATATTTAAAATAAGTAATAAATTTTGTTATCAAACTCGTATATTGAAAGAATTTAAACATCTGCTAATTAAAAATGAATTATAGATTTAAAAGAACTTTCAAAAAAAATAAGATTTTAAACTTTAAGAAACTACCTAAAGCTGTATCTGTGGTTTTTCACAAGTCATCATGAAAATAGTCCTGTCTCCAATGCTTACTGCACGGTCTGCAGTTCTTTCAAGGGATCTTGCAACAAAGAGAAGATATATCAAATAGGATATTGAATCCTTATCCTTGAACATGTTTTTTGTTATATTGGCCAGAGATTGATCGAATAAATCATCAACGTTATCGTCATCATGTCTTAATTCCCTCGCCATGTTCATGTTCTGGTCTAAAAATGCATACAGGCCTTTACTAACCATCATCTGGACCATATTGGACATGTGTGTTAAATCTTCCATTGTTCTCCCCGGAAGTTTCTGTCCTTTTACTTCCTTAGCTGCTTCAGCAATGTTAACCGCCAAGTTAACCATTCTTTTAAGGTGACTTCCAATTTTGATGCATGCTTCAATAAATCTTAAATCTGTAGCCACAGGCTGTTCTGATGCAATTATGCCCATGCATTTCCTTTCTAAAAAGAAATTCATTTCTTCAATCTTTTCACCGTATTTCTTGACTTCATTTAAGGTTTCTTCATCAAATTCAATTAAAATTTTAAAGGCATTTTTTTGTGCTTTAAGGGTTATCTGCCCCATTTCTTCTACATCTTCTTTTAACTCCCTCAATTTCTTTCTAAATCTTACTCTTGGGTATCTTTTCATTTTCCCTCCACCTTTCCTAATATTGATGATTTTCTGTTATACTAACCAAATCTACCGGTTATATAATCTTCAGTTCGTTTATCCTGGGGGTCTACAAATAATCTTTCTGTAAGACCACTTTCAACTATTTCTCCATTTAAGAAGAATGCTGTGTACTTAGAAACCCTTGTGGCTTGCTGCATATTGTGTGTAACTATGATTATGGTATAATCATTTTTTAGTTTGTGCACCAGATCCTCTATTTTAGTGGTTGAAATAGGATCAAGCGCTGAAGCAGGTTCATCCATTAAAATTACTTCAGGATTTACTGCAATAGTCCTTGCAATGCATAATCTTTGCTGCTGCCCTCCTGAAAGACCCATTGCAGACATATCTAACTTATCTTTAACTTCATCCCATAAAGCTGCAGCTTTTAAGCTCTCTTCTACTTTTTCTTTTATTGCATTGTTCTCATTAATTCCATGTACACGTAAACCATATGCTACATTGTCAAAAATGGATTTTGGAAAAGGATTTGGCTTTTGGAATACCATTCCTATCTTTTTTCTTAAATCAACAACGTCAACTTTAGGATCATAAATATCCTTTCTATCTAAAAGAACAGTTCCGTCATGTTTAAATCCATCGATTAGATCATTCATACGGTTTAATGTACGTATAAATGTTGATTTTCCGCATCCTGAAGGGCCTATAAGTGAAGTAACTGTATTTTTGTGAATTTTAAGGCTAACATCCTTGAGGATTTGTGCTTCATTAAAGTAAACATTTAAATCTTCAACTTCAATTCTATAATCCATACTATCTCCCCATCATTTTTCTTGAGTATCTTTCAACAAGTGTATTTGTAACAACGGTTATTATAAGAACTAAAATCACCAGAACTGCTGCGGTACCATATGCATTATCCAGGGATATGCCTTCTGTGGCTAAGATATAGAGATGCAGTGAAAGAGGCCTTGCAGGATCAAAAATTGATATTGGAATTGACAATGAAGCACCAACAGCAAATAAAATAGCAGCTGCTTCAGAAATAGCTCTGGCAAGCCCTAATATTACTCCTGTTGTAATTCCCGGGATTCCTGCAGGTAAAACTACTCTATAAATTGTTTGCCATTTGGTGGCACCTATTGCAAGGCTTCCTTCCCTATATGATTTAGGTACAGCTTCCAGTGATACTTCAGATACCTGTAGGATTGTGGGTAGTACCATAAGAGCCAATATTAGCCCTCCAGAAAGTACGGACCATCCGAATCCAAGATAAATAACGAAAAAAGCCAGTCCGAACAATCCAAATACAATTGATGGAATAGATGCAAGTGTTTCTGCCCCAAATCTTATTAATTTCACTATTGTATTTTCTCCAGCATATTCTGAAAGGTACACGGCTGCTCCAACTCCCAGAGGAGTTGCCACAACTATTGCAATAAGGGTAACGTATAAACTTGATATGATCATTGGGAATATACCGCCAGCCCTACCGGAATCGATAGGATCGCTGAATAAAAAGTTTAAACTCACCACTGGTAATCCCTTTATTAGAATGTAACCTATTATAACAATCAATATGAGAACTGTTATTATTCCTGAAGCCCAGAGCACGCCTTTCATAATTGTCTGAGCCATTTTGGGAGATATTATTCTATTCAACTTATCACCCTTAATACTGGATTAAATTGAAATTCAAGTATCATAAATACCCTCCGCCAATAACAACCTTCTTTTTATAGTGGAAATAGTTAGCTATAACCAGGAGTATTATTATCATTATAAAGAGGATTATTCCTGTTGCAAAGAGAGCGTTATAATGAAGACCTGTTGCATAACCCATTTCGAGAGCTATATTAGATGTTAATGCTCTTACAGGGTCAAATATGGAGTTAGGAATTTGAGTAACATTTCCTGCAACCATAATAACGGCTAATGTTTCTCCTACAGCTCTACCCATGCCCAATATTATGGCTGTGATAATTCCCGGAATTGCAGCAGGGAATAAGACATTCTTAATAGTTTGCCAGTGTGTTGCTCCAAGTGCAAGTGATGCTTCTTTATATTCATGAGGAACAGATTTTAAAGCATCTTCAGATATACTGATGATTGTTGGAAGAATCATTACAGTAAGTATTAGAGATGCTGTAAGCATACTGAAGCCAGTTCCTCCAAATTGTACTCGCATAAAAGGTACAAGGATTATAAGGCCAAAAAAACCGTATACAACTGAAGGAATTCCTGCTAAAGTTTCAATAACAGGCTTTAATATTCTTTTCATTGTTTTTGGAGCAATTTCCGCCAGGAAAATAGCACATAGTAAAGATAAGGGCACTGCAAAGAGCAGTGAAAGTAAAGTGATTCCAATTGAACCTATGATCATGGTGAAAACACCGTACTGGCCATCTGATGGAGACCAATCCATTCCAAATATAAAATTTAAGAATCCATAACTTTCCATTGCTGGAAGTCCTTCTTTGAATATAAATCCTATAATTAAAAGGATAACGATGATTGATAAGATGGCTGTTATAAAAAGCCCTTTCTCTATTAAAAATTCTTCATATTTCGTCATTTTACACCTCTAATCTGAAATGGGGTAGTTTGAATTTCAGGGATGATTCCTTATTTTATTATCTTACTGGCACAACTTTTTCTTCTTTTACTATGGCCTGTCCTTCAGGACTCAGGGTAAAATCTATGAATTCTTTTACAATGCCCTGTGGCTCTCCTTTTACCACAAATATAAATGGTGTTTGTAAGCTGTAAGATCCATCAAAAACAGCTTCTTCAGAGGGTGCCACTCCATCAATTTTCAGTGCTTTAACATCACTGCTCATTCGGGCTAGCGAAACAAATCCAATTGCTCCAGGGTCCTGCCTAACAGCCTGTTTAACCGATTCTGTTGAACTTTGAACTATGGCATCTGGCCTGATTTTTGTATCACCCATGATCAAATTTTCAAATGCGGATCTTGTTCCTGAACCTGATTCTCTTGTTATTACATGGATTTCTAAGTCAGGGCCTCCCACTTCTTTCCAGCTGGTTATTTTACCACTGAAAATGTCTCTAAGTTGTGCGTTTGTTAACTCATTAATGCTATTCTGGTTATTTACAGCGATAACAATGCCTTCTTTTCCAATTATATATTCATTAAGCCCAACCTTTTCTTTTGCTGTTAATTCTCTTGAGCTTGTACCTATATCAGTTATGCCCTGTGAAACACTACTTATACCGAGACTTGACCCTCCGCCTTGAACATTTATTCTAATGTTGGGATGTGTTTCTTCAAATTTTTCTGCTAATTTTTCTGCTACAGGCTGTACAGACGTAGAGCCTGCTATTTGTATTCTTTCGTAATTTGTTGATGGAATAAAGGTTAGATAAGCGATAATTATGATTATGGCAATTAATATGCCTAACTTATATTTTAAGTCCATTTTCAATCACCTTGACTTATACTCTTCTTCTTTAGAGTATTTAAATTTAGAGTGATTGGAAAAATGGGTGTGATTATTTAATTAGTTGAATTAAAAAATTTTAACCTTAAATAAATAAAAAGTGTGGTTTTTAACCACTTATTTTGCAGGCACAACTTTTTCACTTTTAACTATATTTTGTCCTTCTGGGCTTAAACAGAAGTCAATAAAGTCTTTAACTGTACCTGTAGCGTCGCCTTTTGTTAGGAACAGAAATGGTCTTTGTACTTTGTATGAACCATCCAATACTGTTTGTTCTGAAGGAGCGGCACCGTTAATTTGCAGTGCTTTAACATCACTGCTTAGACTTGCTAAAGATATGAATCCTATAGCGTTTGGATCTCCTTTAACAGCCTGTGCTACCGCTTCTGTTGAACTTTGTACAATGGCTGTTTTTATTATTTTAGTATCTTTACCCATTATTATTTCTTCAAATGCATTTCTGGTACCAGAACCATCTTCTCTTGTTATGACGTTGATTTTAGCCTCTGATCCACCTACATCTTTCCAGCTGGTTATTTTTCCGCTGAAAATATCCTTTACCTGATCTGTTGTTAAGTCAGATACTGGGTTTGCAGTGTTTACGGCAATGACGATACCGTCATTTCCAATCAGGTATTCTTTAAGGCCTGCTTTTTCATCAGCTTTAAGTTCTTTTGAGCTCATACCGATATCTGCCTGTCCCTGCTGGGTACTTGTTATACCTACACTTGATCCTCCGCCCTGAACATTAATTTTGACGTTAGGATTTTTTTCCATATATGCTTGAGCAAGTTTTTCAGCCACTGGTTGTACAGAGGTAGAACCTGCTACCTGTATTGTTGTTTGTTCGCCAGAACCTCCAGCAAATGCAAGGTAAGCTCCAACTACTATTATTAAGGCTACGATTATTCCAATTATGTATTTCGAGTCCATTTCAATTCACCTCACCTATACTAATCAAATACCCATATTTAAATGTTCCTATTTGTGTATTAGATTACACTATAAGTGAACAAACTAAAAAAAATAATTTATTAAATCAGGCCTAAATTCACCATATAAGAACAAAAAAGCACTAAAAGCGATAAATTTAAATATCAAACTCATATATAAAACCTATTATGATTACTGAAGAAGCTTTAAAAGATATATTTAAGCCAAGGACTGTAAAATGGAAAACGGCTATTACTAAAGTTGAACCCAATAGATTAACTACAAGAGGCTATCTACAGGAAGACTTAATAGGTAATATATCTTTTCCTGAAATGATACATCTGCTTATAAAAGGTAAACTGCCCTCTAAAAATGAGGCTAAAATGCTGGGAGCAGTTCTTGTATCTTTTTGTGATCATGGGGTAACTCCACCAAGTACCCAGACAGCGAGGCTCATGGCATCTGCAGGATCCCCCTCAAATGCATGTATTGCTGGTGGAATACTTGCATTTGGAAAGAATCATGCAGGTGCAATAGAGCAAGCCATGAAGATTTTCCAGCGTGGGATTCAAATGGCTAAAGAAAATATAAATGAGGTTGCAGAGGAAATTGTAAGTTTTTTCATGCACAACAATAAAAAGATATCTGGATTCGGGCACAGGTATCATAACGAAGACCCTCGAGCTCCAAAGCTTATTGAACTTGCCAGAAAATATAAATGTTTTGGAAAACATTCCCAACTTGCTGTTGCAATTGAAGACATTCTTTATGATAAGAAAAGAATTAGAATGAATATTGATGGGGCAAATGGGGCTATTTTATCTGATATGGAATTTGATTGGCAGATTGGAAGTGGTATTTTTATGATAGGACGCCTTCCTGGTATTTTGGCCCATGTTAACGAGGAAAAAACTCGTGAATCTCCATTCAGAAAGTTATTTGAAGTTGATGAGATTTACTACGATGGATTGTAAAGGATACAGAATTAAATTTTATTTCTGTTTTTAGTAGTTTTTTTAAAGTATATTGGCAATACTTATATCAAGAATAATCATTTTAAGGGGGATAATGTTATGGGTGATTTAAAATATGAAATGGCTAAAAAACGTGTTGAAGAACTTAAAGATTTTTACGGGCATTTAACAGCCTATATTATAGTAATTGCATTTTTAGGAGTTATTAACTTATTAACAAGCCCAACTTTCTGGTGGTTCCTATTTGTAGCATTTTTTTGGGGGATAGGATTAATTGCACATGCAGCGTCTGTTTTCTTGAAAAGAGGAATTTTTTCCAAGGAGTGGGAAGAGAAAAAAATTAGAAAGTACATGGAAGAGGAAGAAAGAAATCAGAGATAACTATTTTTTCTTTCTTTTCGCCTGAACTGTTCAGGAGTGGTTGTTCTGGGGATATTTTCATAGTACTCTCTTGAAATATCGATTATTTCAATGGAAATATCTCCAATTCTTTCAAATGCTTTTACAACTCTTGATAGAGAAAGATAATAGGTTGAACGTTCTGTATCATCAAAAGATGCTTCTGCCATTTGGATTGCAATGCAGTTCAGAGCTCTTTTTTGAAGAATATGTATTTTTTCTTCATAATTCATTACTTTGTCCTTTAAATTGAGCTTTTCATTTAAAAAAACATCCATGGAATAGGAAACCATTTTTTTTGAGGTTTCATACATTTCCTCTATGTATTTAAGCATATCTGGATCAACGTTATATGATTCTTTTATGGTGAAGTTAGCAAATTGACAGGAATGGTCTCCAATACGCTCCAGGTCATATGCAACCTCACTGAAAGCATTAATTTTGCTGGATTCAGATGAAGGATTCATTGATAAGGCCATATCTACTGATGTTCTTATTTTTTCGTGCATATTGTTAGTAATAAAATCCATTTTCAATGCTTCATTGGCTAATTCGCTGTCGTATTGTGAAAGAGCTTCAAAGGACATTTCTAACTGTTTATAAACATGATCGGCCATACCTTCCAGTAATTCTGTTATTCTTAATGTGCCCTGTTCTACTGGAATATTTTCTGAGCCGTATATTTCTAAAAATTCGTCAATTTTTTTAGGTTCTATTACATAAGCTCTTTTAACAATTTTTTTACTTATCAAGGGTTGAAGAAGTTTTGTAACATATCTACGGGTTATTCCAAGCCTTTCTGCTATTTCATCCTGTGTTGAGGGATTTTCATAGCGTATTACGTCCAGTATTGCTTTTAATGTGGTGTTCTTTGTTTTCTTTGCCATAATACTTCATTAACTCCTGTTTTCCTTCACTTTACTTCACGATTAATATTTATTGATTCTTGAATTATGGATAAGCTTACGTATGATAATGCTGCAATCACTACAAGTGAGATTATCATACCGAATTCTATAAAAAGAGGAGCATATAATTCCACGAAGGAAGAATTCGTATCTACAAATCCATTTAAGAGTTTAATTATTCCTACTGTTAATATTATATAACCATAGGATCTTTTTATATTCTCTGATATAAGTAATGGGTAAATACCCATGCAGATAAGCCCGATTCCAATGGATCTAAATAGTGTCCAGTCTGTTGCGTTTTCCAGATAATAAAAAATTTGTTCTGGTTCCACATATAGGGAGGAAAATATGTAAATGATTTCAATGATTATTATGATTATTAAAGGAATTATGTAGACTATTCTTGTTTCAATTCCTTTTATTTGGATATTTTTCTTGTTATGTGCGTTTTCCAATGGTTCTTTAACGTAATGGGACATTATCTGGTAGAGCATTGCACCTAAAACTGCACCAAGAACAGTTCCAGCGATTCCAATTTTTGAAGTGGTAAATGCCACAATTCCAGAAATTACTCCTGCCATTACTACATCTAACATTTTTGACATATTTACACTTTTATGATAATATTTATCCTTGTTTTTGCTATAATTTTACTAAATAAGATTCAATTTACTTTTAATCCTATATATTTAACTTTGGTTTATTAACATATAATTATTCCTGTAAGAAGAAACATATTTCGTATAAAGTGTACTTTATTAATTTATAAACTAAACTACATTTATTATTTCTTATGATATCAAACATATCCCTTAAAAAATTTTGCAAGAATTAAGTCCAATTTTAGCATATAATAAAAAGACACATTAATCTTATTATTTTCAAATACTTATTTTTATTTCTTTTATTAGCATTTTTGCTTTTTGGATTAGCTTAATTTACACTAATTAGAAAAAAATATCAGAGGATTTTATTAGAGATAGATTTCATTTTTATTATATCTTAAAAAATTTTAAAAAAAATAATGAATTGGATCATTTACAGAGTTTTTAATGAATTATGCTTGTAGGAACAGATAATGTATTCTTCTTTTTCCACTTTAACTGAATAATTGGCTAATTCCTGTTTATTCCCTGTTTCAGTGCTTATTAAGTTTACCATAATCTGGTTATCCTTAATTATAAGTTGATTGTGTGAAGGATAGGTGTGGCCACGAAGTTTTTTGGTTGTTGCAGTTCCTGAATTTAATGTAACCATTTTTTCTATCATCCAAACATTAGGAACATGTTTATGCCCATTTAAGACAAAATCCACTCCATATTCACTGAATGTTCTTAATAAATCTCCTGAATCAAGTAAGATGTTTCTTTCTCTTCCAGTTTGAGGGATAGGGAGTAAGTGGTGATGAAAAGTAACTATTTTACATAAATCATCCGGTATTTTATCGAGTTCATTTCTAAGCCAGTCTAACTGATCCACTCCGATTTGGCCATCATTAATATCTGGCTCCGAGGAATCTAACCCAAGAATGGCAAATCCTGAATTTTTATCCAGATGTAGGAATTTTCTATTACCAATATGTTTTTCAAAATGGAGCAATCCCACATTTCGAGCATCATGATTACCGGGAATTATATATGTATTTGTAATTGTCTTTAATTCATCAGCAAAAGCAGCAGCATCATCATATTCATGAGCGTATCCATTTGTGGTTAAATCTCCTGCCACAATAATAAGATCAGGATTTTCATCTTCTAACTGCTTTAATAAATTGTTTTTTAAGTCTGGGGAGAAATTTTTCTCACCAAAATGTACATCAGATAGCTGTGCTATTTTCTTTTCCATAAATTGTCACCTGAATTAAATAAAATAGAATTAAATTTAAAAATTAATTATTTAAAGTTTTGTTTTAGTTTAATTATCTTGAAAAAATGTTGATTTAAGCCCCAGGGGGGATTCGAACCCCCGATCTATGCCTTACCAAGGCATCGCTCTACCAGCTAAGCCACTAGGGCAATTTAGGATTTCTATTGAGTAATCAAAAAGTAAGCTTTATTTTAGAACACGCATTTTATTTTTGATTAAAATTTTTTTCAAAAATTTTAGTGCAGGGGATGGGATTCGAACCCACGAAGGCCTACGCCAGAGGATCTTAAGTCCACCCCCTTTGGCCGCTCGGGCACCCCTGCATAACATAAAAATTATTTGATCTAATATATTAAGTTAACGGTTTTGCTATGAATCTTTTTTTGAATTCATAAAATTTAATTTAACACTCATATGGATATTCGTTAAATTATATAATCACTTAGATTAGCCTAAATTTAATATTTAAGTTTTTAAATAAGAAAGGACATATATGTTTACTGTGTTATTTTAATATATTGTGCTGAATCTTAAATATTTTTCATTTATATTAATGGTGTGTATAATGAAATTTGATAATGAAAAGTGTGGATATTGTGGTGCATGTACCAGTGTGTGCCCAAATAGCTCTTTAGAACTTACTGAAAACAAGCTCATTATAGAAACAGATAAATGTGATGATTGCAAAAGATGCTCGATTGTATGTCCTCTTGGAG
Organism: Methanobacterium sp. UBA44; assembly: GCA_002494885.1. GTDB lineage: Archaea > Methanobacteriota > Methanobacteria > Methanobacteriales > Methanobacteriaceae > Methanobacterium_D. Next base: position 477,270 of record DACV01000007.1, on the reverse strand, counting down.
CATTTCTGGAGGTTGAAGGAAATTGAAACCGGAAAAACTAATAATTTTTCGCCCCCGAAACTTCTTTCGAGGGTTTTCTGAACCCCAAATCAAAGCATGCAATAATAAATTGCACCCCAAAAACAAAGCTTTAGAAAATGCTACGCATTTTCTATGCCGGAGGAAAATTGTTTCCTCGGCCACAAAATCTAAGATTTTGTTGGCACAAAAAATCAAAGATTTTTTTGAAGTTTTCGAGGGATTTGGAGGCATGGGATGAAATATGATGTGATTGTGGTTGGAGGACGTATTGGGGGATCTGTTTCATCACTATTTGCATCTAAAAATGATCTTGATGTATTGATGATTGAAAAGCAACCTGAAATAGGAGTCCCTCTTCAATGTGCAGAAGCTACAAGTGAAGAAACTTTTCAGACCATTGGGATTAAGCCATCAAATAGATACATATGCTCTGAAATTCATGGTGCAGAGCTTCATTCTCCAGATGGTAATCATTTTCGTATGTATCCACATAATGATGAAATTGGATATATTTTAGATAGAAAAGTCTTTGATAAAAGCATTGCTATACAATCAGCGAAAGCTGGAACAGATATTATGGTTAAAACCACTGTTAAAGATTTAATAATAAGGGAAGGTAAAGTTAAAGGGGTAATTGCTAAACATCTTGGCAGGACCATGGAAATTGAAGCTGATCTGGTTATTGCAGCTGATGGTGTGGGATCAAATGTGGCCAGAATGGCAGGTATAGATACGTTATTTGGAACAAAAGATATTGGCTCATGTGTTCAGTACAAAATGGTAGGTATGGATGTTGATCCAAATCTTATGCAGATTTATTTTGGTAATGAAATAGCGCCAGGAGGATATGTTTGGATTTTTCCTAATGAAGACGGTGTAACCAATGTAGGGGTAGGTATCAGAAACCATAAAAAAACTGCATATCATTATTTAAATAAATTTTTATCAAATTTCGAGGCAACACCAGTAGAAATGAATATAGGTGGAGTTCCTTTATCCGGTACAGTTGATAAGACATATACTGACGGATTACTGGTTGTTGGAGATGCTGCAGGTCATGTTGATCCTTTAACTGGCGGTGGGATTCATTTAACCGTTATATGTGCAAAGATTGCAGGGGAAGTCGCTGCTGAAGCCATAAAAGGTGAAGATATTTCTGCAGAATTCTTAAAAAGGTATGAAGAAAGATGGAATGATAAAGTCGGAAATGTCATTAAAAAATCACTAAAATACCGAAAGGTTCTTGATAAACTCAATGATAAAGAATTAAATGCCCTTGCAAAATTTATGAAAGGTAGAGATCTTGATTCGATAACATCAGCTTCATTGCTTGGACTTGTAAAGGAATCACCAAGTCTTGTTAGACATTTAAAGGATATAATATAGAACTGTTACTAATTTAATGCTTGTTTTTTAAGATCAATCTGAATAATCCTTTATTCAGTTCATATTTTCAGTATATTTTAATAGTGAGGACTGTCAAATACTCAGATAGGGGGAGTTGGCATTTCATCTGATGGTGTTGGTCCAGATATTGAACTGATGGAAATGAACAGGGATATTGAAGGTTTAATAAATGCTCTTGATCATCGTGATTGTATAGTGAGGAAGGAAGCAGTAATTGCCCTTAAAAGAATGAAAGATATTAGGGCGCTTTTACCGTTAATTCATACATTAAAATATGAGGAATGGCAGGATAAATACGCGATTATGGGCTCAGTCAGAGAAAATGCAGCTGAAGCTTTGGGATTATTAAATGATAAAGAAGCTATAATCCCATTAATTGAAGCCTTAAATGATAAAGATGAAGAAGTAAGATGGAAGGCTGCATGGGCTTTGGGTAATATTGGAGATAAAAGTGCTGTTGTTCCACTAATCTATGCTTTAAATGACGATAGATGGACTGTAAGGAGATTCGCAGTTACTTCACTGGGAAGAATAATGGATGAAAGAGCTGTAGATAGTTTGATCGAAGCACTGGATGATGAGGATTGGCATGTTAGAAAATACGCAGCAGAGGCCCTGGGCAATATTGGAGATGAAAAAGCTCTGGAACCATTAATTCAGAGTTTGGTGGATGAAGATAGAGATGTAAGATTAAAGGCGATCAATGCCCTCGGTAAAATGGGAGATGATGCTGTTGAGCCCCTTATTTATATATTTGTAATTGGAGATTGGCATCTGCGAGGAGTTGCTGCAACTGTTCTGGGTAATATTGGAAATAATAAAGCCCTTGGAACGTTAATTAATGCTCTTGTAGGCGAAGAAAAGGATAGAAACAAATATGTGAGAGGAAAGGTAGCTGAGGCACTTGGTAATATCGGGGATGAAATGGCTGTAGAACCTCTCAAATTAGCACTAAAAGATCCCTATATCTTTGTAAGAACAAAAGCTAAAAAAGCCCTCAAAAAAATTAAATCTGACATTAAAATGATTAATTTTGATAATGGAGAAATATCATTTGAATATCCCGATTCATGGGAAATAATGTCCACTACTGAAGCAAGAAAGATAGTAATTGGAAGTTTTGAAGATAATGTTAAATTTTTTATAAATAGAAATTCTGAATTAGGCGGCTTAACATCAGAAGAGTTCAGAGAGATAATAGATGAAGTTTTTTTGATTCAGGATAATAAAATTATCTCTAAAAAAAGTGAAAAAATTGATAAAATGGATGTTTATAAGATTACTGGCGATAGCTTACAGCCCGGTTCTGTTAACAGAACCATGATTGTATCGTTTAAAAGGGATGAGATGATGTTTAGCTTATGGTTTTCTGGAGAAAGAAATTATTTCAGCGAAGCAGAAGATGATATGGAAACTATAATCGATAGCTTTAAAATATCTAATTACAGTAGCTCTTTATAATCATTTAATAAACACCGGGGGTGATATTTATCAGTGAAAAAATTGTTATTTCAACCTGTAATCATGAAAAACTCTATTTTGCGGTTGCTGTTAAAAATGGAAAGATTATAAAAACTATTTTGCCAAAACTTACCGAAAAAGAAGCTATAGCTGAAATTTCAGATAGTTTTTCATCTTTCCAACTATCGGATGAATATCAAGGCCTTGCAGAATCAGTTTGTAGGGCATATCATGGAGAAAGAGTTTCATTTAAGGATAAATTCATTGTTCATGAATTAAAAGGCGATTTTCAAAAGGATGTCCTCCATGAAGTTGTAGAAATTCCATATGGAGAAGTTAGAACTTATAAACAAATTTCAGAGGCAATAGACTCAAAAGCTTACAGGGCTGTCGGGACAGCAATCGGTAAAAATCCGCTTCCTATAATTATCCCGTGCCATAGAGTAGTAAAATCCGATTTAAAAGTTGGAGGATTCTTTGGAGGTACAGAAATGAAAAAAGAAATACTGGAAAATGAAGGGATTTGCATTATTAATGGAAAAATAATTATTAAAAAATAAATAAGGAATTAAGCCCATTAGAACTTACCTTTAGAATTTTTCCGCTGATTTTTGGTCTAAATATCACTAATAATTATCTTTCGATGCTTTAAGTGTTTCGCTCAAAATTTCAGCAAAGGATATATCTTTTTTTAGTTCTTCAAGTTCTTTAATTGAAAATACCTTTAAGACATTGTCTTTACAAGCTTCAACACAAGCTGGTAGGATTCCATCGGTTTCCATGCATAATGTGCATTTTTGCGCTGATTTTTTGTCTTCATCAATTGCTATAATTCCTATTGGACAAGCAATCAGGCAGAGTCTGCAGAGAATACATGCATCCTCATTAACTTTAAGTGAACCATTTTCCTCCTGTATGGCTCCTGTTGGGCATATTCGTGCGCAAGGGGCTTTATCTGGGTGACATTGCAGGCAAAAAATTGGAATAGAACTGCTTTTTTTTGCTCTTGCTGTTCCATGTTCCTTTTCACATGCTGTAATACAGTCCTTGCATTCTGAACACATTCTCGGGTCTATTACCATCAATGTTTTCATAGTTATCCCTCAATTCTCTATACTTTTTCTCTAAGGAAATCTGCAAGTGCTGATGAATCTCTTGGCCCAACAACAACTTCCCATCCGCTATCATCTTCGATCTCGCCGCTTACTGGAGCTCCAAGTCCTGGAATTACCATTTTCCTGGCTTTTACTTTGTCCTCAATTCCAGTATCTTTTATTAAGTCCGCTACAGCTTTTCCATTGAATTGACTACCAGCAACTGATACATCAACAGCTCTTCCTTCTGTGTCAAGTACGAGAAGGTAGCAATTTGCTTTTCCGGATTTTAAATCTCCTTCAACAGTGTAGTAGGTAAGAGCAAAGTTTGTGGTTAGAGCAACTGGTGAATCTTCATTTGCTTCACCAAATTCATATACTCCTGCATCAACTGCTTGAGGTTTCCTTGGATCAGTGTATAAGCTCTGCCTTAAAGTTAAAACAGGTATTAACTCCCATATTTCGGTACCATGGATTATCATCATGTCAGCATACTTATTTATGAGTGTAGCTGCGATTGTGGCCTCTTTTATGGCAGTATTGACTTCATCTTCATCACTGTTTAGCCATGTAAGTGCTGGAATTCCTAAAATAGGGAATCTGAAATCTTCATCTCTTTCTTCTATAGCAAGTCTCCTTATCATGACGAAATCATCTAAAGTATCTCCAATTCCAGCATCTACATATGTACCAGGATCAAGAACAATGTCGGTGATTCCTTTATTTCTTAATGTCCTTGAAAGTTCTTTCATTTTTTCAAGGTCGTTTGGAACAAAGAGTGCGATTGGACAGTCGTATTCCAGTGCTAATGATGCCATCTGTTCAATGTTATTTTCTGTTGCACCATAAATTAATGGGTGCTCATCCCCAACAGATTCTAAAGCTGCTTTCATAGCATCAGCATCAAAAGAACATAATACCAGTGCTAGACTGGAATTTTTCAGTTTTTCTGCTGCTTCTTTGAATTTTGAAGCATTTCCTGACTTATTTCTGAGTGCAATAGCATCAAGTGTAAGTAGTTCTCCTGTTCTTTCAAATTGAGTATCTTCTATTTTTTTAACTCTCTCATCAAAAGCGGCTTCATCTATATCGTCGCTTATATCAATCACCAGTGGCGTTGGGTTATAATAGGTTAATTCATAACGGTAAAGAACTTCATCTCCGCCAACAAGAATGGCTTTATCACCTTTACCTATTGTTATTTCATTTACAGCAGGAGCAAGTAAATCTACAAGCTTATCCATTTCATCTGCTGCAAGCTGTGTACATAATTCAAGATCAATTTCCTTTTCTGAGAGTTTGGTGGCAAAAGCCATACATGATGCCTCTCCACATTTTGCACAGTTTGTTTTTGGAAGTAATCTGTAAACATCCATTGCAGTAACGGCCATATTTTAACCTCCTTCATTCAAGTTGTGTGACCCAGTTTGAGATATCAGGAACTTCTGAGGTCATATATTCTTTTGTAAATGTTTCTCCAATTTCTCTTAGCATTTTTACTGACTGTGGGTGAAGCATCATAAATATATCAACACCACAGAGCATCATTGTAAGTCCGGTTACAATTTCCCAGATTGGACCTCTGTAATCGGTTGGTCCCCATTCATCTTTTTTCATCCATGCTTCACGAGAACCCCATGCATTGGTTGTTCCTGAAGACATTGGCATCTGTAAATCTGAGTCTCCCTTAAGCGCTGCGAGTCTTGTTCTGGTTATAACATCAATTGAAAATTCAATTCCGTAACCAAGCGCACAGGTAGTAGGATCCATTACTATGTCCTTCTGAGTTAATCCTTCCTTCATAAGGTACTTGTTAAGAGTTTTCTGCATGTTTATATCTGTAATTGCCCATGAAAGAACGGCATGATTGTAATCTACTGCAGCTTTTGCTACTTTTCTGTAGTCAAGATCAAGATTTGCTGATGCAAGAAGACATCTTTCATCTTCTGCGGCTGCTGCAGCAGCTTCAAGCACTACCGGGTCTTTTTGAGGGTCACCTGATCCTCCTATTACCAGAGGTACATCTACAGCCTGTAAAACTTCTTCAATATCTGCTGCTGCCTGTTGAGGAGTTTTATCCATAACCTTTGGGCCAGTTCCAATGAGGTGTATTGTTACCATATTTGCACCGAAATCTTTCACAGCCTTTTTAGCCCAGTCTCCCGGATGTTCCATTACATCTTCAAAGTGTTCTCGAATTGGCCTTGGTAATCCAGGCATTGGTATATCGAAAACATCAAATGTTACAACCGGAGGGTTTGGTTGCGGCTCTTCAAATCTGTATAGTGTTTTTTGTCCCCCTAAAAATACAGGTTTTCTTGTTCCAGCCCCAAGTTGAACCTCTGCTACCTCACCAGGGTAGTCATGAATTGGTGGTTTAAATTCTTCAGCCAGTATGGCTTCTCTTACAATCTCCGCTTGTTGAGCTTGCCTTTGAGCAGTTTGAACAACTTGCTGGATTGCAGGCATTATATTGAGTTCAAGTTCTTCAAAATCCATCCTGAACTCATTTAATTCTATGGTATCCGTATTTTCAAGCAGTTTAAGAAGTTGTGTCATTTTATCCATAAACCCACATCCTTTTAAATCTATTTTAAGTTTAAATTTTTGATAATTTTAGATATAGCAGTATTTGCATTGGAATTATCCGGAAGACCAATCAACGAGTTTCCTTCCAGGTCATACTGGGAAACAATTTCGTCTTCATATATTGTTCCAATGACATTTAATCCAGTTTCATTTACTTTTTTAAGTACTTCATCTTCTTTCCCTGGTTTAACACGATTAACAATCAGATGAATTTCTTTAAAGCTTATGTCAAGTTCTCTGGATAGTTCGCCTATTCTTTGAGCTGTTAGAATACCTCTTTTTGATGTATCTGTTACTACAAGCATCATATCAACATTCTGGGTTGTTCTTCTGCTTAGATGTTCAAGGCCCGCTTCGGTATCAATCACTATAATATCATAATTTGATGAGAGGGTTTCAATAATCTTTCGAAGCATATTATTTACAGCACAGTAGCATCCGCTTCCCTCAGGCCTTCCCATTACAAGAAGATCAAATTCGGGAGTTTCCATTACAGATTCCATGATTTTGTAATCAAGTATGTCCCATTTGTTTGCTCCTGATGGAATTTTACCTGCTGCAGTGTCTTTTTTGAGTTCTTCTCTAACGTCGCCAACTGTGCGATCTACATCTATTCCAAGTGCTTCTGGTAGGTTTGAGTCTGGGTCTGCGTCTATTGCCAGTATGTCCTTACCGCTGCCTGTTAAAGATTTGATTAAAAGAGAGGATACAAGGGTTTTTCCTGTTCCTCCTTTCCCGCTTACTGCTATTATCACTAATTTACCCCAATTATTCTATTTTCTCTTGATTATTACTTTTTCAGCATAGACTTTGGCGTTTTTCAGAATTATTCTTACTCCTCCGCCTGCAGGCATTGAAAGTTCTGGAGCATAAGCGACCTGGGTCATAGGTGCAACTGTCATTTCGGCTTCCTCTGAAACTTCTTCAGCTGTTTCAGGTTCTTCTACTTCCTCTTTGGCCTGTTTTAATCTATCCATTATGGGATGTTCATTCTCCCTTAGGAACTTCCTGATCTCTTTAATACTTCCTGCATCTTCTTCAGTTGGAATTTTTCCAATTACTTCTTCTGGAATAAATTCTACGAGAGAGTCTTTTATCTCCTTGGGTAACCAGATAATTCTTTCATATCCTCCGTCTGCTTGTAAAAACTTGGGTGATCTCATATATTCCATACTGAGCCCTGTGAATCCTTCCACCTGTTTTCCACCAGAACACTGTCCTGCCATGGCTGAGAATGGTATTCCAAGTGGAGTTTCTCCTCTAAAATCACGATCTACAATTCCAATTCCATCAAGTTCTGGAATATAAAATGCCACAGCTTCAAAACATCCACATGAAGTATGTGGATATTCAAATACACTGTGTAAATATACTCTATCCGTAACTCCCTGTGATTTTTCAGATATCATGACATTTACATCACTGTATTCACCTTTAATATTATCTAAAACTTCACCTTTTGTTACTTCAAATATAGGGCCATCAGGATCCATTTTGGCCGCTGCTCTGCAGTCAAACCAATTTATAGCTCCACATAGTGCTGTTCTATCTGGTGTGACAATACAAACATGGCTTGGTGCAAATGATTGACACATTACGCAACCGTAAAATACATCGACATCTTCATCGCTTAATTCTCTGGCTCTTGCATCACGAACTTCATATGTTGCTCTTGCTGTTTCAAGGAATGATTCTACTTCACTTTCTTCTGTAAAAATGCTTACAGATATTTTCTCTATTATAGGGAATTCCTCTTTAAGAAGAATAGAAAGTGCATTGGCAAGGTGCTCAAGATTAAAACCTGCTTCAAGAGCTTCTTTACTTACACGGCACCATATCTGGTCTCTCTGGTTTAAGTGCATGAATCCTTTCACGTAATTACAGAGTTCGTGTATTCTTCGCTCTATAACTCCTTCAAGCTCTTTTTCCAGTTTTTCTCCCTGAATTTTTACTGATATTCCAAAGGGATAGATTTCTCCTTCGGTCATTTCGGATAGTTCTGGCCCTACTACTTCTAGTGCTCCGTCTTCAACATCTTCTGCTACTTGAACGAGTTCTGCACCGGAAGATTTTGGACCTGCAAGTTCAACAAACATGTTTGCTGATCTTATCCGTTCTCCTTCATACATTGGACTAACATCTACAGGTATATCCTCAAACATTAAATTTCCTCCATGATTATGATTTTCATTATTTAAAATAAAAAAAAGCTTATTCTGCTAATTTTTCAAGATACTTAATCCATTCCTCATCTTTCATGTTAGGGAATGATGCGTCTGCATTTGAATGGAAAAATTTGCAGAGTGTAAGAGTTTTCAGGTGAGGTGCAAAATGTTTTAGGGTTGAAAGTCCCTGTGAACCCATATAATAAATTACACCTATGAAAACAACTAAATCGTGTTGCCCTTCATTATTTACTCCTTTCCAGTCTGGATCTTTAAGAAGATTTATAATTTCGACTACTCCATAAGATTGACTGGAAATTCCTGCCTCATTTAGAGATTTAAATGCATCTCCAGTACTCACAATTGGAATATTCCATCTTTCTGCAATCTTCGTTGCAAGTGCCTGTACAGGACTGCTATTTATAAGTGGTCCTATTATCATCAATGGTCTTTTTGCTTTTTGAAGCATCATTTGTGCAGTTTCTGGAGTTACAAGTAAAGCTTGTTTAGGCCCGGCTATAACGGTTGGTTGCCATGGGATTACTCTTTCGTTCATTCAATCACCTCTGCGATCATTTCCCCTCTGCTTTTTCCCTAAAGTTCATTGTGGATGGTTCCTGTGGAAGAGCCCTTGGTTCCCATCCTTTTTCCTCAAGCATGTCCATAACTTCTTTTTTATGGGTTATAGGAATGTCTTTTTCAACTCTTACGAATTTGTAAACGTCTTCAGGTAATGTACCGAAATACTTCTTATGCAGGTCTATGTAGTGATTCAATTTAATTTGTCTTCCTTTTGAGGTATCACTAGGTCTGAGACATAATTTTGCTATGATAACCGTTGCTTCTTCTCTGTTTTCAGCAGCATATAGTAAGTGTTCTGGTGCAGGTTCTCCTTCTATAACTTTTCCTGTTCGGAGATCATTTAAGTCCCATGTTTCCTGTTTATCAGTCCTTCCAAGGAATAAACGCCTGTATTTAGAGCCGTGTGGACCCAAAACAACGGGTATTCCCCATCTGTTTACGCCTGTTGCAATTGCTGCAGCTTTCTGGGAATATGCTCCCCATGCTACGCCACATGCTCCAACCCTGTTTAAAATATAATCAGCTATTTCTTCAAAGTTTCCTTCAAGAGGCTTTTTAGCGAAGATATTCGCGATTTTAATACATGCACCTGCTATATGTGAGTTGGAAACACATGAACCTACATTTACCAATCCTTTAGCGTCAAAGTCTCCACTATATCTTTCATAGAGAGTTCTTCCTTCTTCATCACGGTATTCGCCAATGGTCATGGCTCCACATCCACTGGCTATTACGATGTAATTTCTCTCCAAGAATTCTTCTGCCATCTTTGCTACGTCTTCTCCACCTTCAGGGTAGTTTGTACATCCAACAAATGCTACTACACCTGGTATTTCTCCTAAAACGAGTGGTGCACCAACACGTCTTATTTCAACATCCTGAACTGGCCCTCTTCCTGCTCTTATATTGTATCTTTCATCTTTTACGTAATGTTCGCCTACCTTAGTCAGCATGGACATCAATGGAAGATCTCTTTCGCATTCCTGTTCACATCTACCGCATGTATAACAAACATCATTTTCATATAATCTTTGGAATTCTGAAAAGTCCCCTTCGGCTGCTCCAATCACTGCATCCATCATTGGTTGACTGTTTGGGCAAACCCTTTGACACCAGCCACATTCAGTACATTCTTTGGCCATTTCTTGGATTTCATCCAGGTCAGGCAGTAATTTAAGCGCTTCACGGTCTTTTGCTATCTGCATGGCAACCCGTGTTGCTATCTCTCCCACCTTATCAGGATCAAGGATTAATACCCCTTCAACTTCATCATTAACAAGTTGTTTAACGATTTTATCTGAATCTTCCTCAGTCATGTCAGGGAATCCAAGACATATTTTATCGGTTGTTGCAATTACAGCAGCTTTGTTCTTTTTGGCCTCTTCAAGAATATCTGTCCTTACACACTGCTCGTCCACAACAATAACATCTGCGACTCCACTTCTCACGAATTTAAGTTGTTTTGAGATTGGTCCGACTACTTTTGCATTTTTATTGTAACGAGTAATGTCCAGTGCAGCACAGCAAATTCCACATACTTCTACATCATCTTCAAGGTCTTGATCTTCAAGATAATCAATAATCCCTGCACCAGGAGAAACATTATGCCCTATACATAAAACAACAGGTTTATCCCTATCAATTGAGCCCATACCCAGCTCTACTAAAGGAGCATCAGGATCTCCTTTAGGGAGGTTGAGGGCAACTATTTGGGCGATATCCCCAATTTCCATTCCAAGATTATCCATTAAACCTGCTTGGAATGCTTTAGATTCAAAATCAACACTACTTCCTTCTTGACCTGTATGGCAAGATGAAAGAAGGTGAAGGTTTTGCTCTTCCATATAGTCCATGGCTTCTCTTAAGTCACCAAGCGCTTTAGGTACTTTACCTATCACTGTTCGGATAATAGGAGCTTCAATATCTATATCCATTCCCAAATCTAGAGGGAAATCTGCACCTTTTTTCTCTATAAGGTATTCCAGTAAATGCCTTGCGTGTGCTGAGTGAGCTGCTGCTCCAATACAACAGGCCAGAAGAACTGTTCTTGCTTGTTGGGCTTCTATGTCAATACCACAGGCTCCTTTTTTACCTCCTGTTAAATCACATTTTCCGTATGTACATAGACAGCACATATCACAGAAAGGTGCATAAAATGGTTCGTATCTTTTTAATAGCTTCATGTCCCATGATCGTAGATCAGTCACGTTAGGTTTTGGAGTTGGCCCCATTGATTCAGGAGCTTCTTCTCTTTGTTCCGTTTCAACTATATCGCCGATTGAGATGTTTATATTTTTTGATTTCCAGAAATCATCTTTGAATTCTTTGGGTTTAGGTCTGTGCGCCACAGTTATCACCAATTATTAATGATTTATAATGATATTTTAAATGTCTATATTTAGTTATATAAACTTTATTATTGTCATCTTTAGAAACAGTGATTTGTAATAACTGAATTAATTTTTAATATTTTTCTCAATTTTAAGTTATTTTTGAAAAAAAATAAAGGTCATTAAAATGCTTTTTATAATAATTAATTTCATTTAGATATTATCATTTTTAATTCAATTAAAACCATTTAAATTTTCAAATCATGTAATTATAATTTATATGTGAAAAAGTATTTGTTAATTATTACTGGATTTAAAGAAGAAATATTTAGAAATAATTCATAGAATAGAGTTCTCAGGGATATTTCAGTCAGTTTGTCATGAATATGATGATTAATTTATTTCTCATAATTCCAATATTCATTAATGAGAATTGTAAAAACAGAGTTGATTATTACATTTAATATTTAAATTGGGGATTTTTTATTACGTTTTTATTACATTTTTTATTGAATTCCAGCAATAAGTAATACTAACGAAAATGTTTATATTATAAAAAAAAGAACCTATTTCTGTAAAAGATTGGAGGATCAAGAGAATGCATGTGCCGGATGGTTTGATTCTGTTTCCGCAGTATCTTGTATATTATGCTATAGCAATTGTAGTAATATTCTTTGCTTTGAGGTGGGCGAGGAATAGTCTTGATGAGAGGGCTATTCCTTTGTTAGCTGTTTTATCTGCCGGTATTTTTGCTATTCAGGCTATGAATATACCTATTCCCTTTGGAACTAGTGGGCATATGATGGGTGCGGCTTTAATAGCCATTATATTTGCAAGCCCATGGGCGGCAGTACTTGTATTATCAATAGTATTGATACTTCAAGCGGTAATATTCGGAGATGGAGGAATAACTGCTTTAGGGGTGAATATATTTAATATGGGTGTTGTGGGTGGTTTTGTTGGATTTTATGTTTATAAGGGACTTAAAAACTTTAATGGAAAAGCTGCGGTTTTTACTGCTGCTTGGGCGTCAATATTTTTCGCTGCAATTGCTGCTGCATTTGAATTAGCAATGGCAGGTGCTTTCCCCCTTGATTTAGGTCTTTTTTACATGGGTGGATTTCATGCAGTAATCGGACTTATTGAAGGGGCAATAACAGTTGTTGTAGTGGTAGCATTACAGAATGTTAGACCTGATTTGTTCTCTTTGGAACAAAAACCAAGTGAGGTGGCATCTAAATGAGTCCTAAAAATAAAAAATTTCTGGTGGGTGGAATTGCAATTGCTTTGGTGATAGCAGTTCTTGCTCCTTTCATGGCTTCTTCTAATCCTGATGGTTTGGACAGTACTATGGAAAAAGTGATGCAGAATCCTGAAACAGAACCTGCATTCGAATCACCTTTACCTGATTACACAATTCCAGCTTTAGGTGAAGAAAACCCACTAGGCGGAGTCATCGCTTTAATCCTAGGAACATTACTAATCCTCGGAATCGCATACGGGCTCTCCATAATCATTAAAAAGAAAGATGGAAAGAAAAATACCTGATTTTCTTTCTATTTATATAATGAGGAATATAAATGGTTAATATTTCCAGCATTGAAATGGAATCGGGCAAAACAAGTATTTTACATTCATTAGATGGTAGAATAAAAATTATCTCAAGCATTTTAATTATTGTGTATGTGGTCTATACCACAGATTTGATCATATTATCTATAATGGAAATTTATCTCTTAGCGTTAATTTTGATGTCTCATATTTCTTTAGGATACACTCTTAAAAGAATAGCACTTATTTTGCCTTTTGGAGGAGTTATTGCATTATTACAATTATTCATCAGGGAAGGAACTGTAATTTATACGCTTCCTATGGGAATTACACTTACACAGCAAGGTCTGGACTTTGGATTACTTCTTTTATTCCGAATTGTTGTCTGTATTACTGCAGTTGTGTTTCTTTCTTCTGTAACTCCAATGCAAGATCTAATTAATTCAGCACGTAAACTTGGTGTGCCTCGTGAATTTTCAATGCTTCTTAGTTTAACTTTAAGATATCTCTTTTTCTTTTATGAAGAATTAAAAAAAATACGTAATGCTCAGAAAACACGGTGTTTTGATATAAGAAATAGAAGAACCACTTATATGTGGAGATTAAAAAAAGTTGGTGAAACTATAGGCATGATGTTCCTGCGCTCATATGAACAGGGCGAAAAAGTCTATTTCAGCATGCTAAGCCGTGGTTACTCAGATAATTCTAATTTATATGCTGGCGATAAAAAATTAAACATCAAAGATTTTATTTTTATTTCAATCACTTTATCACTGATAATAGGACTTGAAACTTCACATTATTTTTCTATAGTTTAAATAAGTAAAAAGGAATTAATTATTCCTTAATTTGCTTTTGATTATACTTGTGGCTCAAGCCTTTTAATCATGAATGCCATGAACCCAACAACCAGAGGGAAAAGGAAAAGATACAGAATTAAAAGCACTATTGGTGGGAAAATTGGCCCCATAACAGTCGTTGCTGCAATTAACATGATCATGAGAATTACAGGCCCAAGTATGGCAACAAACATGTATATCATAGTAAATGAGTTTAATTTTTGAGCATAATCCTTCAGTTTCATTCTCAGTTCATAAGCGGTATCTTCTGCTATAACATTCAATGTCCTTGCAAGGTCTCCACCGCTTGATAATGTCCTGGTTATCTGATAAACTGCTCTTTTAAGACCATCAGAGTCTATACGTTCGCTCATATCCAGCAATGCATTTTCTGTGGTCTCACCATATTTTATTTCTTCCAGTGTTCTTGCAAACTCTTCAGAGAGAGGTCCGTATCCAGATAAAGCCACTGATCTCATACTTTCGTGAAGACCGAGCCCTGCACGAAGTTCAGTTGCCATCTGTCTTAAAGCGAAGGGTAATTCCCTTGATGCTTCTGAAGATTTTTTTCCTTTTTGAAGTTTAGGCAGAAAAACAATTAAAGCAGACATTAAAAATACCAGAATTCCGAATACAAGTCCAATTTCTATTCCGAATCCTAAAGCAGCTACAACCACAAAAATTATAACGAATGATGCAAGACCCAATCCTATAATGAGCTTGGGATCTAAACTCTCTTTTTCTTCTTCTTTAAGTAGCTCTTCAAGGGTTGCTTTTTGATATACATCTCTTTTGGTTTTTTCTTTACCGATCCTTTCTCTTCTTTCGTATTTTTTATCAATAAGCTCCTTGAACATCTGGATTTCATCTTTATCCATCTTCATCCTTTCTATAACGCGAGGAGAAGTCTTTTTAGTCGTGGTTTTACCAGATCTTTTTAGGGGTCTAATATTACTAAATTTATTAACTGGACCCAGTTTATTAATATCCATTTCATTCAGTTTGTTTACAGGCGCTTGTACGCCACCACCAACTTTTTTGCTTGAATCCACTGTAATATTCCCTATTCTATTGAAGACTTTTTTTAGACCCTCAAAAGCCATTCTATCACCACATTATAACGTATATCTATAAGATCTTTTCTAAAACTTCATCTGGATCTTTATAATAGTTATGGATCCATTCCCCTACTTCATTGATTGTTCTAATGTTATTATCAGCCATGTACTCCAGTACTAGCCTTCTTTTTTCAATTTCTTCTTCAATTTCAGTTATACTTATTCCACGAAGTTCAGCCATCTCTCTAAGGGTTTGACTTGCAATTCCAACATATTCCACCTTATCAACGATATTATCCCACTCAAATATCCTGTTTAGCTGTACATTACCTTCTTCCATTCCTACTACTTCAGCAACTTCGGTTATTCTTCTTAAAGATCCTCCTTCAGGTCTGTACATTCTATTTTGCATAATAATAAAATCTAAGGCAGGAATCATGATGTTTGGAACATTCATTGGAGGATTAACAAGTCTTGTAATTGTTTCTCTTGCAGTGTTGGAGTGAAGTGTACCGAATCCAGAATGCCCAGTATTTAAAGCTGTAAAAAGAGTTATTGCTTCGCTTCCTCTTACCTCACCTACAATTACACGATCAGGCCTTTGTCTAAGAGAATTTTTTACAAGAGTGTCCATATCCAGTTCACCCTTTCCTTCTATGTTTGGTGGGCGTGTTTCCATACGTAATACATGTTCATGAGGAATTTGAAGCTCTAATGTATCTTCAATAGTAATTATCCTTTCTCGAGGTGGAGTGAATGAAGATACTGTATTTAATGTTGTGGTTTTACCGGAACCTGTACCTCCAGCTATAATAGCGTTACATGGTTTAACTCCAAGTCCATCAACACAAACCCATAAAAATCCAGCTAAATGGGATGAAATGGTTTTAAAATTAATTAAATCAATAACAGTTAGTGGATCTTTTCTAAATTTCCTTATAGTTAGAGTAGGGCCATCTGCAGATATTGGGGGGAGTGTTGCATTTACTCTTGAACCGTCTTCCAGCCGTGCATCGAGTATAGGGGTTTGCTGGTCTATTCTACGGTTTACTTGCCTTGCAATAACATCTATAATGGCTTTAACGTCATTATCCTCTTCAAAGACCACATTTGTCTGCATCATTCCTATTTTTCTGTGGTAAACAAATACGGATTTTTTATTTCCAAGTACCATTATCTCCTCAAGATCATCATCTTTGATCATGGGATCAAGTTCGCCATAACCTAACATTTCCTGAGATATTTGAGATGCAAGCTTTTCTGTATCTCTTACCCCTCTTGTTCTAAGAAATTCTTTTACTTCTTTAATAAAAGAACCTTCATCAACCCGGAACTTTTCTCCCTGAGAAACAGCAGCTTCAACCAGTTTTTCACGAATTTCATTAAGTAATTGGCGCTCTCTTTCGGTAAATTTAGGAACGTTAATATTGTAAAAAGGTATCAATCCATCGTCTATTATTTCAGCAGATATTCGAGAGGTCATTCTTTTGATCTTTTTAGGGCGCCTTGCAGGTATACTTTCCGCACTTTCTATGGAAGGTTCTTCCATTATTTTGTCTAATTTAAATGGTTCATCATCTTCATAAAATAAAGATTCCGGTGAACGTTCAATTTCCTCTTCAACTTTCCTTTGTTTGTATTCAGGCTCTTTAACTGGTTCTTCTATTGGAATTTCTTCTTCTTCATATTTTCCATCGGATTTATCCATGGACCCGAATTCTCCTAAAAGATCCTTTAGTATTTCCTTTCGTTTATCTTTCATATGTCTCACGAATACCAAATGAATTACATATATTTATATTAAACATCCAATATTTAAGCATATGGAAATAAAGTGTATGTGCGGAAGTGAATGCATTAAACATACTTCACTGATTCTTAAGGACATTGACTTATTTTATAAACCTTGTACTGAATGTAAAAGGGTAAATTTTAAGAAGTTTTCCCCACTTATTTCTCAAATTAACCTTGATGAAATAGACAACACTTTTGGAAGTTGTAAATGTGGTAAAAGACATTTAGATGTAGTAATTGCGCATATATTGAAAATAATGATTGATGGGGGGGTAAAGGGGGAAAAATCTACATTGAGAGATACATGTGTCCCTTTAATAACCCCCGCCTATCCTACTGCTTCTGTTCCTTTTTTACCTCCCGATTCTCTGGTCATATTATCTGATGATCTCGATAAAAAATGTGCTGAAAGAATAATAAAAGAAGTTAGGGAAGTTAAAGGAGTTTTAAAGGGAAATTTAAAGAACACTGTGGGAATGAGAGATGCTGAATCAAGCCCCCATATCTATGAACTTCTTGCTGGATGCGATATGAGGTGTGATATTGTACAGACACCCTCTGGAGTAATTGGAATTTATAAGTATCAGGGAAAAATCCATATAGAGTTTCCAAAGGTTAAATCCCCCAAAATCGAAATATTAAAAACAATTTTAAGGGAATTTGATCATCCGTCTGTCCTTGATTTCACATGTGGGCCTGGAACTTTAGGAATTGCATGTTTAAAGGCTGGGGCTCGAAAAGTCATTTTTAACGATATATGGCCACCTGCGGTGGAAATGACCATGATTAATTTAGAAGCTAATGGATTTCCAGTTAAGATTTCAGGCAACGAAGAAGGTTTAATGGCATCAGGAGATGGATTTGAAGTTTATTGCATGGATATAATAAAATTGAAGGATTTTTTAGATGAAAAATTCGATATTTGCCTTGTCGATGTATTTCCTGGTGTTGATTCAAAGGAATTTGTTGAAATAGCCAGTAAATTAGCCCAGAAAGTGGTTCTGATTTAATATTAATTTATAAAATTTAAAGGCGATAAAATGAGCTTAGAATGGGGAGGGATATTGTTTGATGGCCCATATCCAATTAAAAGATGGGAAACATTATCTAATCCTGGCATTTACGCCATCATGAAAAAGCCAGATGCATATAATAAACCCGATACATATCATATTCTGTATTTTGGGGAATCAAAAAATTTATCAGAACTACAATCCTATAAATCACACCCTAAATACGAATGCTGGGTTAATGAGGCAGGTTCAAAAAATAATACATATATTGGAGCCCATTTAATGCCCAATTCAACTCCTAAAAAGAGAAAAAGACTATTAAATGCGCTTATAAAGACTTTTGGGCCAGTATGTAATGAGGATTTGAAAATTTTCAGAACATATGAAGTAAATCACAATCGCCGGCAAAATCAAAACTCCCATCAGATTTGATTTGTTTACTCCCACATAATGAGGCAGCAATCCAAGTGAAATTGCCGTAATATATGCAATAAGTATAAATGGAATATTAACATGGTACCATATAGAAAATCCAATCACAAGAAGGCTCATAAAAGTAATTACAATCCATGTAAGCTTTTTATAATTTATCTGTTCTATGCAATTACTTACTGTATCTCCTAATTTTAAACAAAGGCATAAGGACAAGGAAACTGCTGTTAACGCTGTAAATACAAATAATATTAGATGGGCAAAATCAAAATTCTCCAGAATGTTATTTATGTAAACTGCGATTCCACTTCTTGGATTTCCAATTAAAAATATCAAAACAAGGGAAAATAGAGTATCAGAAGTATTAACACCGCTGATTGCAACAAGAAAACCTTCTCTGTTGCTTTCGCTATCTCCGCCACCGCTTAATTCCTGAGCGATTATACTTCCCTGAGCAGGGCCTAATCCTGGCAAAAATCCCAGAATTGTGCCTGCAATTCCTCCTGCAAAAATTCCCCTTAAAATATTGCCATTTATTTTAAAATTATGAAATTTATTTTGTGTGGGAACAAATGAGCTTTCAGAAAGGCTAAATAGTAAGGTACTAACTCCAAATAATCCGGTAAAGATACAGAGCAGAGAAACATTTGATGATATTGGCGTATTCAGCATTATATAACCCATTATGCCTGAAAGCAGGAATAAAGCCACCGACCATAAGAATGATTTTAAACTGTTATTTAGCCGAATAAACATGTAAATGACAATTATTACGAGTAGAATCCAGATATATGGTTTGATTGGACCGTATATTGGTGGTAAAATTATCATGAATAAAGGCAGAAGAAGAGCTGTTACTAAAACAGCACCAAAGCCCCCAACTGCCGCTAATCGAACTGCTTCTTTTCCCCTTCCTTGAAGTACAAACTGATGACCTGGCAAGATGGATAGAACAGTCCCTTCTTCTGGAACTCCAAGAAAAATCGAGGGTATAAATTCGAGAAGTGCATGGGATATTGCCATTGAAATGAGAAAAACACAGAGAATTTCTGGCGAGTAAATGGTTAATAAAAAGGTTGATGATGCAAAAATAAAGGCTCCAACAGTATTTACATGGATTCCTGGTATTAATCCAGTTATTGAACCACATAAAACTCCTATTATGCATGCCAGAATAAGATCAATAATTTTTTCAGCCCTCCTGTGTGATTATTAACTAAAATGGTATCAGTATTATTTGCAATATTACTTTAATTCTTTCCAATTTAAACTTATGGCTTTAAAAACTGTTTAATCTGTGAATACTCACTACAAAATATTATAATTCTATTTTAATCCCTTAACTTGGTTAGATTACTGAAAATCCATTTTATTAAATTATTTATTAATACAAAAATAAGCACAAATCCAATAAAAAATCCTGTGAATCCGAGGAATATTAGAATAATGTCCATTATGCCTAAATTTTCCTGAAAGCCCTTTAAAAAAATAAATTGTCCAAATAAAAAACAGATAAATAATATTAATAAAACTTCAGAACTCATAGTAATACTTTATATTAAATAATTATTATAATATTTGCCTTAATAATTCAGTTAATCTGTTCACTATTAAGCTCTTAAATCTTGATACTCATTTTTAAGAATTATTTTCGATAAATATCATTCAATAATCCTATATGTTAATATTAAGAGTTATTATTGTCTTTTAGTTCAATATGAGGGCTTATAAATATGATTTTTTAAGATTGTATTCATGAAAATTATAATTAATATATAATAATTAATTAGTATTACTAATTAGTGATCTTATAAAATTCAATATTTTTCAATATGTCATTTATCCTTAAAAAGGAGGTTATCTATGGGTAAAAAAGCCAAAATTAACGAAAATAACCGATTTGTAATTATAATTGCAGTTATTACTGCAATTGGGGGATTATTAATTTGGATACGATACTAGGTAATCTCAGGTGCAATACTCTTCATTAGAGAAGCATTTGCTCTCTCCACCACTGCTCAGGAAATTGTAGTTAGTGCAGTATTAATAGGGGCTGTAATTGGTGCGAGTATCAGTGGAGTCCTTGTAGATAAGTATGGCCGATGTATAATGATTATTATTGCTGCAGTTGTTTTTGGATTAGGTTCTATACTCACAGCATTAATCCCCGATATTTATACATTAATTACAGGGAGAATAGGGATTAGTGTAGCAATTGGAATAACTTCATTCATTGTACCGCTATATATAGCAAAGTTGCTCCTTCAAATATCTTTTTTCCCGCTTTCAGCCATATAGGTTTGATTAACAGCGCTTTATGTATAAGCATAGCTAATGGATGTGAACATAAAGGTCCAGAGCCACAGGGAATCAAATCCAGCGTTTTACCTGAAAATAAACCTCTTAAAAAAAGAAGATAAAGATGGATTGAAATCAGAAATAAAAAGTAATAAATTAAAGACTACATCAGTCTTCTTGTATCTGTAACTTCTACAGTGCTGACGCCTTCTATTTTGGCGAGGTTTTCTTCAACTTTTTCGGTTCCACCTTCAGCGTCGCCCACAACAACCATTACATTAAGAGCTACAAGGCCAAATGCAATTGGTTCTTCTTCTATTTTGTGGAATTCTGCACCTTCAGGAATTGATGCTTTAACATCTTCTTTCATTTTCTCTAAATCAACATCAGGGCTTTCTGGCATTAATTTTATTGTTGCTACTACGTCTCCCATCTCAATCACCGTGTTATTTTATAATAATCAGATATTTTATCAATTTTTTAGTTTTAATTAAGGACCTTTAAATCCGCATTTACATGTGTAAAGATGGCCAAAGGTTCTGCATTTCTGGCATCTGTAAATTATTTCGTCACATTCAGGACACTGGAATTTTACACAGGTCTCTACAGGTGATATTTCTTGTTTACATGATGTACATTCAATTTTATCCATTTAGTTGCCTCCAAGTTTTCAATTTTGAACCGACAAAAACTTCGTTTTTGTCAGCTTCGATTTAGGGTTCAGAAAAATCTTAAAGGATTTTCCTCAACTCCAAAAATATTTTTAATATTTTTCAGTGTTCAAGAAATCAAAGATTTTCTTCAAATTGCAAAAATTTTTAATTTTTACTGTTCGAAAAATGCTTCGCATTTTTCTCAACTCCAATAAAAGTGTATTTAGAACTCTTACCCTCAATTATAGAAATAGCTCTTTCAGGATATTTTCCATTAACAACATAGCAATTTAAATTGTATTTAAGTAAAAGCTCTGGTAAATTTTCATCAACCGATGATTCACCAAAATTTAGTAGTTTTTTAGCGCTTATATCTTTTATAAGTTTCGCACCATTATGTGATGGTTCTTTGGTATATATACCATCTACATTTGTTACTATTAATATTTTGGTTTTAAGAAGCCATGCTATATAAACTGATATGGAATCTGAAGTTATATTCCATGAGTGCTCCAGGGGATCTAAATATTCTAATAGTTTAGATGGGAGCAGTACAGGAAGTTTACCTTCATCAAAAACTTTCGTTGCATCTCCTAATGAATAAACAGCTTCAGCTTCTTCTATTTTATCAGCCAGTAGAATTCCTAGAATATCCATGCATAGAATGGCTGTTTTATGGGCTGCAGTATCAGAAAATTTGATTTTATCATCATATTCCCTTATTTTATTGGCTAATTCCCCGCCACCGCAGATAATAAGAACCTTCTTACCAACAAGAGCTTTACAAAAGTTTATTGCATCTTCTGGAAATAAACTTCCGCCTAATTTAACTACCCAATCCATTTAACCACTTGTTATAATAATTTTAATTCATTAGTAATTTTATCTATCTTTTCATCTTCATCTGGACCTATTCCAAGACACGTTACGGTTCCTTTGGGTAATTCTGTCCTTCCAGCGTCCTGTACCAGATAATGGGGGATATCTGTGTTTTTAACCAGTTCATATATTTCATAGAGTTCTCTTAAATCTTTAGCTTTGACTACTACTTTTTTTTCGCCCTCAGATTCCCATTTTTTAATAATTCTTTCATCTGCCCGTTTATATGCGCCTAAGCTTCCGTGACATGCTTGAGCAGCAGTTTTTCCTTTACCCATTTTTAGATCCATTCTTATAACCATAACCTGTTTCATATTTCCACCATAATTGAAAAATAAAGATATTATTAATTGAATTTGATGATTTAAAATTTAATAATAGATATATCTAATTCTCACAAAAATAAAGTTTTCCTTAATTAGATGTTATTTTTTTAATTAAAAAGAAAAAAGAGGGAAAAAAATGATTTCTATAGTACTTTGAACGTGTTGATTATAGCATCGAAGTTTTTCTGTTGACTTTCAAAGGCGCTTGGCAACGCTCCGGCAAGTATTACATATATTTTACCATTTTTCTCAAGCCACACTGCTTTTTCCTGTTTTTGAACTCCACTAACATTTACCGTATGTGTATTTACATAGGCTGTGGTTCCATCAACGGTTGTGGTACTATCTGATATTTGCCGGAAACTTGAATCTGCAGCTGCGTATTGTGCATATGTTGCATCATAATTTGCCTTTAATGTGGTTCCTGAAGGTAATGGAATTGACTGAATAACAACCAGTGTATTTACGTTGTTTGTTGCTGAATCAACTGAACTTGGGTCTCCAAAGGTTACAATTGCATTTGGTGTTGTTGCTTGAAGCTGCTCCCAGCTTTCAGGATAACTGAATGATATTCCATTTCCTGAAAATTGTTTTGTGGGTATTGTAGGTTGAGATGTTTGATTTGTATTACTATCGCCAATACAACCAGATGCAAAAACTACTAATGCTAAAATAGCTATTAACAATAGTGCATATTTTTTCATATAATCCTCCATTTAATTTATAAGGAACGATATTGATTCCAATGTATATATACTTAACTTTTAGACATCTTATAAAAATAGCTGTAGTAAATACTAACATGACAGATTATCCAGATAAAAACAGGCGTATTTCTAAATTTAAGGGGATTTAATCTGCCAAATCTTTTAATTTGTTTATTTTTAATTTTTATCTTCAAAAATTTCATTTAAAAAGAGAATTTTGCCTAAATGCTACTATTAATCAGTAATAAACTTAAGATTTATACCTGTTTTGTCATATATTAATAATAATGTCATATGAATTCATTCCAATATCATTTATAGTTATATTTACATATCTCATAACTTATATCCTTTATAATGAAAATGAGATCACCAAAGTAACCCATATCCGAATATGGAATATTATAATTCTTATAATCTCTTTAATCTTATTATCCATTGGACTTATTCTTACAGCTCTCATTGAATATGGTATCGATTCCACTCTGGCATATACAATATTGTTCTGGCATGTTGAAGTGGGCATAGCACTTGTTTCAATCGCATTTATCCATATTTATCTTTACCGAAAATCATTTAAAAAAATTACTTTAAGACTTTAATGTGATATAATGAAAAGAATAGTTATATTTTTGATTATTATGGCTATTTTAGCTCCTGTTGCAGTTTATGCTCAGGATGATAATCAGCAAGGGGGTCGGGATTCTTCATCAACAAGAGGAGAAGGATATAATCCGGAATACAACATTTTACAGATTATGGTAGGTTTATTTATACTTTATCTGGTTACTTTTCTTTTATTTGACACTGGAATAATTAAAAGACGTACTTTTAAGCAGATATGGAGCATTATTCTCGTAGGAAGCTTCCTATTTTCAGGGATTAGTGGGATAATATTGTCACTTTTATCAGATTATACCCTTAAATTTCCCTTAGATTTTAATCTGCTCTTCTGGCATGTAGAATCAGGTGTAATAATGGCAATTACGTTGATTTTCCATATTCATATCCATTTTAAAGCAATTAAGAAGGTTTTAAGTTTACATGCTTGAAAATCTAAACTATTCACTTTAAAAAACTCTCATTCAAATCCTCATAATTAGAATAACCCTTACTTTCCCAATATTCTTTATAATCAGGATTATTGGATAATTCAATTTTTTTACCCATTTAATCCATTTATAGCCCCATTTGCCCTCAGCTACAAGCTGGAAAGGAAAACCCGTGTTCTGCAGGTATTGTAACATTGTTCATTTTATTGGCAAGTAAAATGTTATTATTTTTAATGTAATCTAATGGAAATGAGGCTGAATAATCATCATAAGTATAAAATATCACAGTGTCGGCATCAGGCTTTGGATTAACTTCTTTTATAAGATCATTTACTAATATCCCTCTCCAATGGATATTTACATCTCATCCCTCAACACAATCAAGTTTAACCACTTTCATAGTTTACGGCTTATTATATCATTATATGTGTAATTTTGAGGATCATTAATCAATCCTGTAATTTCAAGCCAGTAATTTGTTATATGGATGTATTGAGATCATTTCATTGAATTTTCTCTAAAATCATTTACAGATGAAAGTTTTTCCCCTGTATTCTTTCACTTCCACATTATCTAATCTAATGGGTTTTGACGGTCCAAATTGACCTGCAAGAATGTAAATAGAAATTCCGGGATCAATTATAATTACCAGAACAAAAAACGATATTTTCCTTCAGTAAATATGAGATAAATTTGATGTTATTTGCCACTAGCCTTGAAATAGGTTAAAATAAACTTTGTTTCTTGAACCAGGAAATCTTTGATTTTGCAGGATTGATAAAAATATGAAGAATAAATATAATCAGAAAAGGAATAAAAATATGGAAATGAAGGTGAAATGCCAGGTTTTTAGAATATAATACAAAGGTGAGATATTCAATTGTAGTGTAATAGTTAATTCCAAGTCCTGAAACAATAACTAACACAGTTAAAATCGCTAATGTCCAGTTCAATATTTTTTTTACACTCATGTTTGTTTGAGTGTGTCATTTTTTTTAGTGCTTTAATTCAAAGGAAATAGTAGTTTATTATTAATTATTATGTGTAGTTTAACATATTAAATCATTTAAATTTACTATAAAAATTCTATTAAACCATAAGCCGATTTTTGCACAGGGCCATGAGCGTTTTTTTAAATCCTTTTTGATCTTCTGGCAAGTCTCTTCCCTACCCTTTCAGGATCAACAGAATAAACTTCCATTCCAGGAATTATAACTCTTACAACAGGTATTTCTATTTCAGGTTTCGTTAAGTCAACAAATAAAACATCATCAAAGTCTGCTTTTTTAAGTAAATTCAAAGTAGTTTTGATATCTTCTTTAAATGATTTACCTGCATGGTTCTTAATTTCATCAAGATCAACAACTTCCTCAGATTCTCCAAACCAGTGTTTATTAATGCGTTTCATCCGCTCGTAACCAGCTTTTCTCATGAAAACTGCACGGGTGGTGTCTTCTCTTGTACCGTGGATTTGAGTGGCCCGACTCTGAGCTACTTCTGTTAAAGCCCTCATAACGGCTATTTCAGGATCTAAATGTGTTCCAACTCCGAGAGTTAGTAATGCAGGGTCTTTTAAGACAGTATCATCCGAAACTGCCGCGATTGTAGCTGCTTCAACATCAGACGTTAAATCAACAAGTTTCACATGAACTCCTGCTTTGCTGAATTTATCTAAAAGTTCTTTAATTAAGGGATTTTCAATAGTTTCGAGGCTTATTTCAGGTGCTTTTCTTCTTTTAATTTCAAATAAGCTCCATGCATCTCTTTCGATTACTTCGGTCATCCCGTGAAATACAGCTTCTTCTATTTTATTTCCAGATGCAAGCCCATTAGTATTGGATTTAAACAAATTAATGTTATTAGTAGCATTATAGGGATGATATACTGCATCTGCAGGTACCAAACATTCCTCATCATCTTTAACATTCACTGCTTTTACCCAGATTAATTCCTTTTTTTGTGGGTCAAAAGGTAGCGGAGGTAATATAAGAGATTTTGGGTCTATAAATTCATCTGATTTTTCATAAAGGCAGCATGTAAATGAATTCTTTTTTTCATTATCCTGTAATTCCGCTGAATATCTTTCAAAAGCCTCCATCATTGCTGATGCTTTTGCCTGGTCTTGTGTAGCTCCTTTACCGGCATATATGCTTACAGCACCTTCTTCTGCTGTTGGACGTATTGCTGAGTAAACTGGAATTCCTATCCTGTCAAGATGAGTAATTTCAGTTACTCTTGTAACTCCAGCAGCTCTTAATTTATCTTTTACCCATTTTATTGTCTCCTCTGGAGCTATTGCTCTGTGAGTGCATCCGAAATATCTTACTGGAACTTCTTTGAACATTTAAGACCACTTAAATTCTTTGAATCATAGTATTAATGATAAAAGGCTGGGGAAATAGCCTATGGCTACAAATCCTAATGATATAACCACAATTAATATCCAGACTAAAGGATTCCATTTTATGACTTTAGATCCATCGAGACCAAAAAAAGGCAGCTGATTGAAGAATGCAAGGAATCCATTTATAAACATCCCTAAATATGCCCAGTAATAAAATTGTCCAGTTATTTTTATAATTAGCAGGAAAAATAAGGCCAAAATAATATTGGTTATTGATCCTGCAATGGAGATTATACCATTTTCTTTTTTACCTATATATTCTCCATGAATATAAACCGCACCTGGTGCTGCAAAAAGAAATCCGAAATATGCTGTAACTAAGCATAAAACCAGACCTTCAATCCACATTTTATATTCTGCCCAAAAACCGTATCTTATTGCCACAAATTTATGGGCTAATTCATGAAATATGAATCCAAAACCAACTACAACAATCGTAATTGGTATTAATGATAGGGAAGTGCTTATATTGCCATCACTTATTAGAATTGCAAAAGCAAATGAGATGACAATTAATGAAATTAAAAGATCCCTGATTTCTGAAGTAGTGAATTTTACCATATTCTTAAAATGTAAATTAATGTATAAAATACTTTTTAATTAAAGTCTCAAAATCATGATTTACTCCCTAACTCCGGATTAAGTTCATAATATTCCTATTCTATAAAAAGAGGGATAAATGAACCTACAATATTAAAATCAATTTATTTTCTTTTTCTCTTTAATTATTTTAAATATTCATCATTATAGATAGATTTTAATTTAATTGGTCACAAATATTATACAAAAAATAGGATATAAAAATGAAAATAAAATGCGAATACTGCAAGATACCAGGTGCATATGGAAATTTAATCTATGAAACTGAATACTGGCAAATTTATCTTGCTCCAAGCCAGAGATATTTAGGTACATGTGTTATTGCACTTAAAAGACACTGCGGGAATTTAGGGAAGTTAAATGTTGAAGAATGGGATGATTTCATTGAAATCCTCGGAAAATTAGAAACTGCCTTAAATAAGGTATTTTCACCAACTTTATTTAATTGGAGCTGCTTTATGAACTCTACATTTAGAACTGCTTCTCCAGAACCTGAAGTGCACTGGCATTTTATACCGAGATATGCTCATAAAGTTGAATTTGAAGGATTAACTTTTGAAGATCCTGATTTTGGATATATTCCCCAGCCAATAGAGCGTAAAATTCCAGAAAATGCGATGAATAAATTATTAAATGAAATAAAAAGGAATCTGAAATTATAATTCTTAAATTATTATTTTAAATAGATTACAGAAATTAAGAAGAATATTCAGCGGGGAGAATTAATGAGAATAATTGATGAAATCCATAAAGAAGACATAGATTCCATGATAGTTCTAAATCCCAAAAATATTGCTTATTTATCGGGTTTTAACCCATCGAGCTTTTCAGTTCTGATTTTGAAAGATGAACCTTTACTTTTAACATCAAAAATGGATTTTGAGGATGCAAATTTAAATACTAAAGTTCCTATTGAAGAATTTAAGTCTTTAGATAAGATTAAAGATTATTTAAAGGGTACTGTTGGGATAGAGAAAAATATAACCCTTGGAATATATAAAAAGCTCAAAATCAGTTCAATGTTTGAAGTAAAAATGACAGATGCAGTTGAAAGGTTAAGGCGTATTAAAACCATGGATGAAGTACAGAATATTAAGAAAGCTGTTGGTATTGCCGAAAATGCAATTAATGCTGTTGAATTTGATTCCAGAAGAAGTGAGAACGAAATTGCTGCCCAGATAGAATATAATATGAGAATTATGGGATCAAAAAAAGCTTCTTTTGATACTATTGTAGCTTCAGGCAGCCGATCTTCACTTCCTCATGCAGAAGTTTCTGATAATTCTCTTGAAATGCCCCTTGTCATAGATTGGGGGGCTACTTACAATAATTACTGTTCTGATACTACAAGAACACTTATTGAAACGGAAAAACAGGAAGAAATATTTGAAATAGTACTTGAAGCTCAAAAAAGTGCTATAGATGTAATAAAACCCGGAATTAAGGCTTCTTATGTGGATAAGGTAGCAAGGAATGTAATTGAAGAATATGGATATGGTGATTCGTTTATTCATTCTACTGGACATGGGGTAGGACTTGAAGTACATGAAGGTCCCTCATTAGCGAAATCTGAAACAATTAAGCTTGAAAAAGATATGGTTGTAACAGTTGAACCAGGTATATATCTTAAAGGTGAATTTGGGGTTCGAATAGAAGATATGGTACTTATTAAAAACAGAGGTAAGGTTCTAAACAAAATTAAAAAGAAAATCGAACTATAATCTGGATTTCAGAATTAAAATTTATGTTCATAAGTAATTAAATAAATTTATTATTGGGATTCGTTTTTAGTTTTTTAAACAGTGCCTATTTATGAAATACCAACATATTAATATGTAAAGAATGAAAATAATACATAAGGTGGAAAAATGGCAATTATTCCCGGCGTACTATCACCAGTATCAAATGTAATTGATGGCATTGTCCCTGAAAAGTACAGTATTAAAATCCAGGAAGCTCTTATTAGGAGCGGGATGTATGTAAAAGCTTCAGACTTAATTACGTTGTGTATTTCTGCAGGAATAGTTTTTGCCTTGCTTGCAGTAGCTCTATCTTTAGTGATAGGCACTAACATTATTTTAGGCATAATTATAGGTTTTATATTGCCTCCTGTGTTAATTGGTATATGGATTTTTTTCATGATGGAGCGAAGGGTTGATGCTATCGAACAGGGCACTCCTGACCTTTTAAGGCAGGTCGCCTCGCTGCTTAGAGCTGGTGTAGGTCTTGAAACAGCACTTGAAGACGTATCAAAACATGGTAAAGGGCCTTTAAATGACGAGCTTAAAAGGGCAGTAATAGAGATCAAAATCGGAAGTACCTTTGATGAAGCTATAATATCAATGGGAGAACGTTTAAAGTCTAAGAATTTAGATAGAACCTTTAGAATGATACTGGAAGGGAGAAGAACTGGTGGAAGTTTATCTGATGTAATTGAAACTGTTGCAGAAGATTTAAGGGCAGTACTTGCTTTAAAAAGGGAAAGAAAAGCAAATGTAATGATGTCAGTAATGTTTCTTATTATTGCAGCGATAGTTGCGGCTCCATTAGCATTGGGAATGATAATGACTTATTCGGGTTTTATTGCAGCTTTAGGTAAAGTAAATCCTCTGGCTGAAGTTGCAGGGACAGCTGCTGGAGGTTACATAATCATTCATTCAATAATTGCAGGGTTGTTAATCGGAATAGTTATGTACGGTAGTGCACGTAAAGGGGTTAAATATTCATTACTTTTGGCTCCAGCAGCCTATGTAATATTTTATGTAATCAAAACATTCGCTGTAGGATTTCTTGGAGCAGGATAGTCGGTGTTGAAAATGCAAATATTAAAAGATGAAAAAGCACAGGGTTCAGCAGAACTTATACTGATTTTTGGTGGAATTATTGTGGTCGTAATTGTTGCTGGCATTTTTTATAAGAATTATGTCCTGGGTCTTGGAGATGAAATCAACAATAATGATCTACAGACAGTTAATAAAAATTTAACTGATTTAAAGGATAAGTTAAGCTAAGATCATATTATTTTTTATTAATCAATTTTTATTTAATTAATTAGGATTTTTAAGGATGTATTTAAGTGTATATGCTGATAGATGGAAAATTTATAGAAAAACCAGAGTATCTAGATATTAAAAACCCTGCAAATAACAGGGTAATAGATAAAGTGCCTTATGGAACCCGTAAGGATACTAAAATAGCAATATCGGCAGCATATAGAGCTTCAAAAATTACCAAAGAACTTCCTTCTCGTTTAATATCAGAGCAATTGTATGATATTTATGAAGAATTATCCAAAAATTCAAAGTTATTCGAAAAATTAATAACCATTGATTGTGGTAAACCAATTAAAGATTCAAAAGAAGAGGTGAATCGTTCTAAACAGACAATTTTACTTTCTGCTGAAGAATCTAAAAGAATATATGGAGAAACCATTCCCCTGGATGCTTGTTTAGGTGGTGAAGAAATGATTGGATTCACTGCAAGAATTCCTCTGGGAGTGATTGGAGCAATTACTCCATTTAATTATCCTTTAAATCTAGTTATTCATAAAGTTGCACCGGCAATAGCAGCCAAAAACACAGTTGTGGTAAATCCATCTACAAAAGCACCACTTGCATCCCTTAAATTCGCTGAAATTGCCAGTACATACCTTGAAAATGGAGTTTTAAACGTTGTTTCAGGTCCAGGCAGTGAAGTTGGAGATGAAATTGTTAAAAGTGAGCTTGTAGATAAAATATCATTTACTGGAAATATTGAGACAGGCTTATCCATATCAAGGAATGCGGGAATGAAAAAGTTAACCCTTGAACTTGGTGGAAATGACCCATTGCTTATTCTGGAGGATGCAGACATTGAAAAAGCAGTCGAAGCTGCTGTTAGAGGTTCATATCTTAATGCAGGGCAGGTGTGCGTTGGTGTTAAGCGAATAATTCTTGATAGCAAAATTGCCGAAGAATTTACCGATAAATTCGTTAAATCCACCCAAAAATTGAAAGTGGGAGATCCTATGGACATTAAAACGGATGTAGGCCCATTAATCAATGAAGATGCAGCAATTGATGTGGAAAAAATTGTTAATCAAGCCATTCATGATGGTGCTGAGTTATTGTGCGGTGGAAAACGAGAAGGATCGTTTTATATGCCCACAGTTCTGGATAAAGTCCATTCAAAGATGGATGTTGTTCAAAATGAAACCTTCGGCCCAATATCTCCGTTAATACATGTAAATGGTATTGATGAAGCTATAAATGTTGCAAATGATACCAGATATGGTTTACAAGCAGGAATATTTACAGATAACATTAAAAGCGCTCTGAAAGCTGCTAAAAAAATAGATGCAGGCAGTATTATTATAAATAAACAATCTACTTACCGTAGTGATAACATGCCTTTTGGCGGATGCAAAATGAGCGGTATGGGAAAAGAAGGCATTAAATACGCAGTTGAGGAAATGACCAGGACAAAGCTTTTTATTTTTAACTCCATTTAGATATCATAGACTTTTAAGGATTATTTTAGTAATAAAAACCTATAGAACTGGAAAAACTTTATTAATTTGTTTTAATATATAATAAAAATACGTTAGATTTTATGATATTTCAATTAATTGTTTGGGGTAATTCTTGCAAAGGTGGTTATATGGATCTAAATGAACGTATTCATGAATGCCAGGAAGCGGTAGAGCTGCTTTTAAATAAAAAAATTTTAGATGTTAAATTTAAGCCATATAATAACAATTGCTGGAGGCTTTATATTATAACTAATAAGGGTAAACTTATTTTAACTTCTTGTAAAGACTGGGACTGTCCCGCTATTGAAAAAAAGGATTTCTAAAATTTTTGGAGGTTTTTTTTTGCAAAATTCCAAATTTCTTTTCAGCCATCTGGAGGAACTTCTTGATTTTAAGAATGATAATAAAACTGCGTTAATCACTGATATTGATGGGACTATAAGTGAAATTGTTCCTACACCTATGGAAGCAGTGGTAAATCCCGATATGAAAGATACGATAAAAAAACTTGTAGATAAATTTGAATTAACCGGTGTAATGACAGGTAGAAGCATTAGAAATGCTTTAGATATGATGGAAAATGAAAATCTTATTTATATTGGGAATCACGGCCTCGAACAATACAAAAATGGAAAGATATATATTGAATCTGAAGTTAAAGAGTTTATTCCAATAATTAATGAAGTTGGAGAAAGTATTAAAAACCAATTAAGCAATTATGATTGTATTTTATTTCAAAATAAAGAACTGAGCTTTACAGTCCACTACAGATTATGTGATGATGGAGAAAAGATAAGAAAAATAGCACTGGATGCTATTTCAAAAATAAAAGGCTCTAACCTACTTAAAATTGGGGAAGGCCGTAAAGTTATAGAGATCAGACCACCAGTGGGACATGATAAAGGTACAATTTTATATAAACTGATTTTAGAAAATAATATCAAAAAAATCATTTATTCAGGCGATGATATTACTGATGCAGATGCTTTCATCAAGCTTAATGAACTTAATAAGCAGAAAAGAGTTAAAGCAGTCAGTATTGTAGTAGTTTCAAAGGAAACGCCAGAATACGTAAAGGAAAGTGCCACCTATTATGTTAAGAACGTAAATGAAATTAAGGAATTCTTTAACTGGATATCTGAAGATTGATTTATTTACCAATAAATATCCTTACTCTCATTCCTTCTTTTTTTTCGATAATACTGGCAGTAAGCGGAATAAAATGAGAATCTATAAGAAGTCGCAAGTATGTGGCATGTTTGGCGGGTAATTTAAGTGGGCTTTTAATTTTACGGGTTTTTGTACGTATTTGACATCGTAACATGTCATGTTTATCCACATAAAGCAGGGCATCCATCCCATCTTCCAGATCCTCAACTTCAAATGTTCGAAGATGCATGCCCGCGTCAATGGTGTCTGGGAATTTAGATCCTCTTTTACCTTTTCTAAACATTTCATGAGCATCTGAGGATTTTATTCCTTTATCAATGCCTGAAGCAACGAACCATGCTCTTTCAATCACACTTTCAACTGTCTGATCTGGAGGAATAATCTCTTCTGCTTGATAAGTCTTAATAAGCTCAAAAACTTCTTTTCGACTTACATCCTGCTCAACTGAACTTATTGCAAGTCTGGTAAGAACAGGACCATATCCTGCCATTCTCAAGGATGCCCATATTTGGTCTTCATTTCGATATTGTCTGCCTTTAATTATGGCATCTGCTGCATTAGCATTTATATGTGCTATATTGAGCAAATTCGGTCTTGAATATGTGTTTAATCTTTTGGTGATTCTTTCAATGTTTCTTTTTCCAGGAATATTTCCATTTTTAATTTCTTTTTCAATTATCTTTACTGTAGACTCAGGAAGAACTTTTTTTACTTCACCTGGAATTTTGAAGTTGTTTTCTATTATTTTCGCCCTGATTTCTCTTCCTGAAATTTTACCCCCCATTTTAAGTTCTGGAATTATATGAAATTTCATTTTTCTTTTATATTTCTTATAAAGGAATTCGTTTACTGCAAACCAGCGTATTACGTTACGGTTAGGGAGGTTTCGAGGAATCCCACTGAATATCCCTCTTTTTGCAAATGATGAGGCATATTTCTGGATTTTTTTAGTGGAAACATTTGCAGCATCCACATAATCAACAACACCATCTTCTATCATCATTGCAATTCTTATAGGAACTGTATATGCAAGTGTAAGCCGATGATGCATGCCTTCAATGGGTACAACCCTATCAGCTCCAGCTTTAATGGCCATTTCACGCCTTGCTTCATAATTTGCGAAAAATGGGGCGTGATTAGCGCTGTAATCTTTATTTAAGTAAATTACAACTTCTCCACCAGTATTTTTGGCAATTTCTCGTCCTTTCTCTATTAATTTGACATGCCCATTGTGTACAGGGTCAAAATCAGCGCTGATTCCAATCAAGTAAAATTCTCCCAATTTCTTTTTAAACTATTTTTCAAAATTATTTTATAGATTCGTTCATGATTTGAATGTTGTGCTTATCACGGTTTAAAGTACTGTTATTGTTTGATAAAATTTAACTTGAATTAACCAGGGACTGAAATTTATCTATTGTTGATTTAAGCAACATGATATGTGCTGTTACAGCTATCCCAACAATTGCAAGCAGTATGATGAGGTAAATTTGATTAGAAAGGATAACAGATGATGATATTAGCATTATCCATAAAAAAATGATACTTTTTAGCTTTATATTTAAAGGCACGCCTTTTTTATTTTTATAATTTTCTATATAGCTTCCAAAATATCTGTTGTTTGAAATCCACATTTCAGCCTTTTTTGAACTTCTACCAAAACAGAAAACTGAGACTAAAATAAAAGGGGTAATTGGTAGCAATGGAAGAACGGCTCCAGCAACACCTATTCCAAAAAAAGTCGTACCCAAGCTTAAGAAAAGTAATTGTTTTAATTCCATGATTTAAGATCCTGATTGCAGACTCATTCGGTGAAATGTTCTTCGAATATCTTTATTAAGTCATATGGTTCTTTTATTATGGATGTTTTATGCATTTTGGCAAGTTTCTGAACGTGTTCAACATCTTCTTTACGTATAGAAATCTTTAAATCTTTTCCGTTGGGGAGTTTAGTAATCGTGACGCCTTCTTCATAATCAGATGGCAATATATAAATTGGAATATCTGCTTTCTGACCCATAATTGCAGCATTGGAAATCAACATGTCTCCCATTCTCATGGTTATTTTTGCAACGGTGTTAGATGTGGTCGGTGCAATCAACATGAACTCATACTTATCTAACTGAATATTACCTGCTAAAAATGGTGCATTGGCATTAATTTCAACCCAAATTTTTCAAAGCTCGTTTCCAGTCCATTGGATAGGCCGTAATATTTCATAACCTGATCTCCTGATTTTGAGATGAAAATGTCTATGTCAATCATGTCTTTATTTTTTTCATGGTTTTCACTGGGTTTTCTATTTTTTCACCAGCACCTGTAATTCCCCATGCAATCTTCTTTTTTTTATATTTAAATTCCTCCTAAATCTTAAAAAGAATTTAAATAATAAATGAGGTGGTTAACTTCTAATTGAGTTTTTCAGCATGTGTAAGAGCTTTCAGCATGATTATTTTAGCTTCTTGTTGAATTTACTCTTTCTTCCTGAGTCATTGAAGCTAATTCTTTAACACGTGCCACATCCAGCCCAATACCATCTGCTACTCTTGTCCCATACTCCTCGTCGCATTTGTAGAATAAGGCGGTCTGTCTGTATTGAATGTTTTCATTTGCATTTCCAAGATGGCCGACTATATTTGAAACCAGATTGGATTTATTCTGTTTATCCAGAACTCTTCTGTATAACTCGCCAGCCTGTACGAAGTCAACATCTTCTGTAGATCTTGTATGTCTGTCAATTATTGCCTGAACTTCTATGGTTGGGGGATTAAATGAAATGTCGGGTTCTGGACCGTTCATTGAGTTTGGATAATAGTTGGGGCCTGATCCTCCATTACCATCCACATTCATATAACTGTCTCTTTCATAGTTGGCAATTTTCACGTTTTTAGCTCTATTAACTGGAATTTGATGATGATTTGCACCTAATCTATGGCGTTGCGTGTCTTCATAAGAAAATAGTCTTCCCTGTAGCAGCCGGTCAGGTGATGGGCCTATTCCAGGTACGAAGTTTGATGGTGCGAATGCTGCCTGTTCTACTTCTGCAAAGAAGTTCTCTGGATTTCTGTTTAAAACCATTTTACCCAGTGGAATTAATGGGTAATCACCGTGATACCATACTTTCGTAATGTCAAATGGATCAAATTTATATTCTTTGGCTTCTTCTGGTGTCATTATCTGGACGTATACGTCCCATTGTGGGTGATTACCATCTTTTATTGCATTATAAAGGTCTTCGGTTGCATGGTTCGGATTTTCTCCAGCCATTTTCACTGCTTCATCGTTAGTAAAGGTTTTGTTGCCTAATGTTGTTTTAAAGTGTACTTTAACCCATACATATTCATTATTTTCATTGTACCACATGAAAGTGTGGCTGGAGAAGCCGTCCATGTGGCGGAATGAGTATGGTGTCCCTCTGTCAGAAAATAGAATACTGACTTGATGAACTGATTCAGGAGTTAGTGATAGGAAGTCCCAGAACATATCTGCGTCTGGTAAATTGGTTTGAGGGTGCCTCTTTTGTGTATGGATAAAATCAGGGAATTTTATGGCATCTCTAATGAAAAATATGGGGGTATTATTTCCAACCAAGTCGTAATTTCCTTCTTCGGTGTAAAATTTGACTGCAAATCCTCTGGGGTCACGTGCTGTATCGGCTGAGCCTTTTTCTCCTCCTACTGTTGAAAATCTTACAAATACATCGGTTTTTTTGCCAACTTCTCCTAAAAATTTGGCTCTTGTGTATTTGGAGAGGTCATTAGTAACTTCAAAATATCCATGTGCTCCTGCACCTTTAGCATGTACAACACGTTCTGGTATCCTTTCTCTGTCAAAATGTGCTAATTTTTCAATTAGATGAACATCTTGAAGTAGTGTATAACTGGATCCTTCGCCTGTAGTTATTGATGCTTGGTCATTTGGCACTGGATGTCCTTTATTTGTGGTTAATTTTTTATTTTCCATAAATATCCTTCTCCACCTATAGATAGTTCTATATAGAATCAAGTTCTATATAAGACTTTCTTCGATACATTTTTATTTCAAAAGAACAATTAACTATAACTATGGAAGAGAAGTTTCGGGAATATGGAATTAAAATCACTCCTCAAAGGCTGGAATTAATTAAAAAGCTAAAGGAATTAGAGAAGTCTCATCCTTCATTTAACGATGTTTATAAAGCTATTAAAGCTACACATCCCAATGTAAGCAAGTCTACTGTGTATGAAAATCTAAAACTACTGGTTGAATTGGATATTATAAGAAGTTTCCATTATAAGGGCGAAATTCATTATGAAATGAATTCTGAACCTCATGTGAATTTAGCTGAACCCAATGGGAAGATAAGAGACATTAAAAATGATGAAATTAAGAAACATCTTGCTGAAATTGAACGAATTATAAATGAAGAAGAAGGGATAAAAATTAAGACATTAATGGTTTTTGTTGAGTAATTAAACCTGCAATAGAGATTTATACAGAATTTATCTTTCATCATATATTAAAAATTTTTTAAAAGAAAATTTGAATATAGGAGGTAAATTTATGGATAAAAGAGAAAATAAAAGGACACCCCTTTTGGGAGATGATTTCCCTAAAATGAAAGTAGAAACTACTCATGGGGTGATAGAACTCCCACAGGAACTTTCTGGGAAATGGTTTGTTCTTTTCAGCCATCCTGCAGATTTCACGCCTGTTTGTACCACAGAATTCTATGCTTTTCAAAAAAGGTATGATGAATTCAAAGAAATGAACTGCGAACTCATTGGATTAAGCGTAGATCAGGTCTTTGCACATATAAAATGGGAAGAATGGATAAAGGAAAATCTGGATATTGAAATTCAATTCCCAATAATTGCAGATACGGGAGCAGTTGCAGAGACACTTGGCCTTATTCATCCGGGGAAAGGAACAAATACTGTCAGAGCAGTTTTTGTTGTAGATGCAGAAGGTAAAATACGAATCATGCTTCACTATCCACAGGAATTAGGTAGAAATATGGATGAAATTATAAGAATAGTAAAAGGTATGCAAACTGCAGATAAAAACAATGTTGCCATGCCTGCTAATTGGCCAAATAATGAACTAATAAAGGATCGAGTAATAGTTCCACCAGCTAAAGACGTGAAAACATCAAAAGAACGGCTCGAAAAGGCAAAGGCAGGAGAATTTGAATGTTATGACTGGTGGCTTTGCCATAAGAAATTATAATATTATAGAAGAGTTTTAATACCCTTATATAACTCTTCATAGATTTTTCCTTTTTTAAATAAATAATATAAAATAAAGTACCAAATGGAGGATAAAAAAAATGAAAAAAACATTAGAAAATTTAGCAAAAGCTTTTATTGGAGAAAGTCAGGCAAGAAATAGATACACCCTTTATGCAAAAGTTGCAAAAAAGGAAGGATATGAACAGCTTGCAGAAATCTTTTTAAATACAGCAGAAAACGAAAGAGAACATGCAAAATGGGCAATGCGGATGATTAACAGCTTAAAAGAAGAAGGACAACCAGAAGAAATTATCGTTACAGCAGATGCTCCAACAACTCTCGGAACCACTGTTGAAAACCTTAAAGCCACAATTGCAGGGGAAAATCATGAATACGCTGTTATGTACCCTGAATTTGCAGACACAGCTGAAGAAGAAGGATTAAATGATATTGGTAAAAGATTAAGAGCCATAGGAAACGTAGAAGAACACCATGAGGGTAGATTTAAGGATATTTTGAAAGAAATAGAAGCAGGAACTGTTTACAAGAAAGATAAAGAAGTTGAATGGGTCTGCAGAAAATGTGGATACGTACAGTCCGGTATGGAACCACCAGAAGAATGCCCTTCATGTGATCATCCTGCAAAATATTTCCAGATTAAATGCGAAGAATTCTAATTTTTTAATTTAAAATTTTTTTTTCTCAAATTGATGCATTAATTAAATTTGCATCAATAATTTTTTTTACCTGTTACAACTGAAATTCAAAAGTTTATATAGTATGAATGACACTTTGTAATTTAATGACGCAATGTCATTTTATAACAGGGTGTTTATTTATGACGAAAGTCATTGAGGAATTTAAATGAGTATTAAAGATCGGAAAGAAAAAGAAAAAGAAATCAGGCGTAAACAAATAATGGACACTGCCGAAAACTTATTCTTTAAAAATGGCTATGAAAATGTTACAATGGCTGATATAGCTGAAGGTACAGAGCTTGCCAGAAGTACATTATATCTCTATTTCAAAAACAAGGAAGAGATATATCTGGCTATAGCAATTCGCGGCTCAAAGATACTTAATAAAATGTTCAATGAATCTTACAAAAAAGGTAAAACAGGAATTGAAAAGATGACAATGCTTGCAGAAGCGTTTTCCAAATTTTATAAAGAATATCCTGGTTATTATAATGCTAACTGGTTTTCTCATAGCGTACATTTCGAGGAAGACTTTCCTGAAATTGACGAATTAATAAAAATAAGGACAGAAAGTTTTGCTATAGTTGGAAAAACTTTCCAAATGGGAATAAAAGATGGAACTATCAGATCTGATGCAGATCCAGTAAAATCTGTCCTTGTTTTGACCGCTTCAATACAGAATGTTCTCAATTTAACTCCTGCTGTTGAACTGCACATGAAAAATAACAATTTGACCCACGATGAGCTTATTAATTATGCTGTGGACATGATGATTCACTCATTTGAAAATAAACAAGCTAAAAAATAAAATAAAATTGGTGATATTTAGTGTTAGAAGAAAATATTTGGACCCACTTTGGAAACTGGTGGGCAGTATTAGTTTGGATAGCAATTTATGCTGTATTCCTTTTGTTTGTACCGTTTTATAAAAAGAGTCGTGTAAAGCCTACAGGTATTTATCTGGCATTTATAGTGGCTTTTGCAATTGAAATGTT
Source organism: Methanobacterium sp. UBA44 (assembly GCA_002494885.1). Taxonomy (GTDB): domain Archaea; phylum Methanobacteriota; class Methanobacteria; order Methanobacteriales; family Methanobacteriaceae; genus Methanobacterium_D. The sequence continues at coordinate 437,432 of DACV01000007.1, read as the reverse complement.
TGGTGTACCGTTTAGTATGTTTGCCTTGGGCTGGGCATTCGGTATCTGGTTACCTGAAGGCGTATTTTGAGGTCATACTCTTGGAAGTTATATAGGAGATCTCGGAACATGGATCGGGGTCTTAATATCTTTAAGTGGTGTTGCACTTGTTCTGGTTGGATGGAATAAGATCCATAAAAATTACTGGATCAAAGAAACTGGTGAAGGAAAACTGGTTACAGATGGTATTTACAAATACATATGTCACCCCCAATACACGGGTTTCTTCCTTATAACCCTTGGAATAATGTTTGAATGGGTTACAATACCTTTAATTGTTCTTTACATGTTGCTCCCCCCCCTCTATTATGGACTTGCAAAGAAAGAAGAAAAAGACATGGAAAATGAATTTGGTGCAGAATATGAAGAATATAGAAAGAAAACAAAGATGTTCGTACCTTATATAGTTTAAAAGCGTCTTTTTTTCTAATTTTTTATTTTTAATATGTATTGTTGCATTGACAATTATTGTCATTACAATTGTTGCATTGGCAACGCTTATATACTAGTATTATACAATTTAATATTACAAATTGAAATTTTTTTTCAAAAATTTAAAGCGCCAAAATATTATCTTTCACAATTAATAGTTCTATTTTCTAAAAATAATATCTTAAATTATACTAAAAGTTTAACAGTGTGCTTAAATTTAAAAAAAAATCTATTAAGGAGTAATTATCGTGTATAATGCAAAAAAATTACTGGAAAGCGATGATTCAGAGATTTCTCTGGGTTTAATAGCATCAATGATCCATCGTACACGTATGATATTCATAAATGATAAAATAAAAGATATGGATATTAATGCGGGCCAGATACCGTTTCTTATGGTGCTTTCACGCGAAGAAGGTATTACTCAAGATGATCTGGCATCCCATTTTCACATAGATAAGGGAACAGTTGCTCGGGCATTAAGGAGATTAGAAGATAACAAATATCTTTTCAGGGAAATTGACCCTGAAAACCGTAGAAGACACCTTATATATCTAACCAGTAAAGGAAAAAGTACAGTTCCCAAAATAATGAATATTGATATGGAATGGGAAGGTTCAATGCGTTCCCAGATTCCTGAAGATGAATATAATCAAATATATAATATTTTAAAAAAAATGGCACTAAATTGCCTGGAAAAAGTTGACAAAAATGGAGAAAAATAATGAGTTCAAATAATAATCAAAATTCTAAAGGAGATATAGATAAACGTATCTCCATGATTACAGGTGATCCTAAAAAGGCAATACGTACACTTTCAGTGCCCATGATAGTCTCAATGTTTCTAATGATGGCTTATAATCTTGCGGACAGTATATGGGTTGCTGGGCTTGGGCCAGATGCACTTGCTGCAATAGGTTTTATAACACCACTCTTTATGATAGCTGTAGGGCTTGGTAATGGTCTTGGAGCTGGAGCAACTTCTCTAATTGCAAGATGTATAGGTGCGAAGAATAAAAAAGGTGCAGATAATGCGGCAATACATTCAATTATCATTACTATTGGGCTTTCTGCTATTTTAACAGTAATGATTTTGATATTTCTTCCAGGTATTCTTACTGCCATGGGTGCTGGTGAAACAGTTGGGCTGGCAACACAGTATGGTCAAGTAGTATTTGGAGGGTTGGTTTCTCTAATATTTTCCAGTGTTGCATCAGGAATTTTAAGGGCTGAAGGAGATGTAAAAAGGCCCATGTATGCAATAGCAGCAACTGCAGTCTTAAATATAGTCCTTGACCCTATATTTATCTATTACTTTGGATGGGGTGTTGCAGGAGCTGCATGGGCAACAGTACTATCTTCAGGTATTGCATCCGGTTTAATGGTCTACTGGCTGCTTTTAAAAAGAGATACTTATGTTTCATTTTCCAGAAGTGACTTCACACCAAGCTGGAAAGTAATAAAGGATATACTGGCTGTTGGATTACCTGCAAGCGCTGAATCATTTGTTATGTCCACTTTAGGTATAGTTTTAAACGCTATGCTGGTCATAACGGGGGGAACAGAAGCTGTAGCTGTCTACACTGCGGGATGGAGAATTGTGATGATGGCCATGATTATTTCCATAGGAATTGGTACTGCATCAATAACTGTAGCTGGGGCAGCATATGGTGCTAAGAATTATAAAAATCTTTCTGTTGCGCTAAATTACTCTGCTAAATTAGGTTTAATGATTGCGGTCATTACAGGGGCTATTATGTACATATTTGCCAATAATATAGCTGGAATTTTCTCTTATTCCTCTCAAAGTGCTTCTATGGCGCCTTCAATCGCTGCTTTCTTGCAGACGATGTATCCGTTCTTGATTATAGTGCCTGTTGGAATTTCAGCCAGTTCAATATTCCAAGGAGTTGGAAAGGGAATAACTGCATTAGTTCTTACTATAATTAGACAGGTAGCATTTGTTCTGGTATTTGCCTATTTATTCGCCTTCACTCTTGGATTGGGCACTTATGGTGTCTGGTGGGGATTGGTAGTAGGAAATATATGTGGAGGTGCAAATGCTTATTTCTGGGCAAACAGATATACTAAAGGTCTTAAAAGAAATTATATTAAGGATAAACCTCTAAAAATCGATACAATACCCGGAAAATAGTATTCAAATTCTTAATTAAAGGACTATAATTATCCTTTAATTTCTTTTTTAAGTTGATTTTATCATTAAATACAAATTTTAAGCTGTTTCTAAGTAATCTCTTTTTAAGTAATTTTTAATTTATTATCATATTTATTTGTTAAAAAGTATTAATTATTTTAATAAATATATCAGAGTTTTTTGCCCTGAAAATCATCCTCAATTCATTGGAGTTTACTGGGGAGAAGTGAGCAGTGATGGTTGTCAGGAAATTATGTACATTTCAATTTTTCGATAAGAATCTAAAAAATTGGAACTATTCTGGATTAATGGATGTTTTTAATGCAGATGAGGGATATGGGTTGGTTTTACTGTAAAAACTAGTGGGGAATTATCTAAAGCAATTAAAATGGCTATAGACCATAAAGAAGGACCAGTCTTAATTGAATGTCAGATTGATCATGATGATACCAGTGATGAACCTGGTGTGGGGTAATAAGGTGAGCGAGGCAAATAAACGCCTGCCTATGCGATGAACTATTAAAAAATTCCAATTATTCTCTAAATTCAGGTAAAATCTCTCTTTCACAAAATTCAATGAATCATTGCTGATTTTTGTTTACATCATGAATGTATATATGGTCAAAACATGCTCTGGAGTATTCCTTATTATCAGAATTATTAATAAAAAATTTAATTTAGCTATTAAAATCTATTTATTTCCTATATTTTGTAATATTTATAAATTTAAAACAAAAAAATAAATATGAGTTATTAATAAAGATATATACGTTAATTGTTAACTTAATAAGCTGAAAAATTTTAATTGTGTTATAAAACGAAAATTATTTATAATTTTAAGAGTTAGTAATGGATAACATGATGGATGAGGGACTGGAATTATTCTCATTAACAAGTGGAGAATATTACACTATATTTGAGAATATGCAGGAAGGAATAACCGTTTACAGAATTATATATGACAATAGCGGAAATGTAGTTGATTTAATTATTAAATATGCCAATCCTGCATCTTCAACCAGTAAAATGTTCCTTAATAAAAAATTCACAGGTAAAAGTATCACCAAACTTTATGGACCCAGAGCCATATCGTCTTTTATTGATGAAGTTAATGAAATAGTTTCAACAGGGAAAATAAAAAAATATGAGACATATTCATCTTTAATAGATAGTTATTTCTTAACTTCGGCATTTTCACCTGCAAAGTATTTGTATGTAACTTTAACCTCAGATATTACTGAAGAAAAAAGAGCAGAAAAAATTCTTCTTAATGCTAAAGATAATCTGGAAATTAAGGTTCAGGAACGTACAAAAGAACTTCTGACACTAATTAAAGAAAAAGAACTACTCATAAGAGAGGTTCATCATCGCGTAAAAAATAACCTTCAGATCATCAGTTCGCTTCTCAATCTTCAGATTCCTTATATCAAAGATCCAGAATCAATTGAATTTTTCAAAGAAAGCCAGAATCGTGTTAGATCTATCTCAATGATTCATGAAAAACTTTATCAATCCAATAATCTCCAAAAAATTGACTTTGGGAACTATTTATCCAATATTATGGTAAATTTGTTCCAGACATATGCAGTTGATCAGAATTTAATAAAGTATGAAATTAACTGTGATAATATAATTATGAACATTGAAACTTCTGTTCCATGTGGTTTAATTTTGACTGAACTAATTACTAATTCAATTAAACATGCCTTTCCATATAATAAAAATTATCAATTGGATAAGGAAGAATTTAAAAATAATTCAAAAATATCGGTTTCATTATATTTAGAGAATGGTTATATTAATTTAGTAATGAAAGATAATGGCGTTGGGTTTCCAGAAGATTTAGACTTTAAGAATACTGAATCTTTAGGATTGCGGCTCGTAAATTTACTTGTTAATCAGTTAGATGGTGATATTGAACTTCAAAGAAATGAAGGAACAGAATTTGCCATTAAATTTAAAGAATTAAACTATGGAGATAGAATTTAAGAGCTATATTCTACATTTATTTAATATATTATTTTATCTAATTAAATTGGTAGTTGAACGGGTGATTTCAGAGAATTCAACATCCCCTATCCAGTTTCTCTTGCATTCACACTTAAATTCTTCTGGAATTGTCTGACTAAGGTTAGAATCAATAATCAAATTCTTAAATTTTTTATTGCATTTTTTACAGTTAAAAGGACCCCTTCGAGTCCCAAAACCTGAAGTATCCATTATTACGGGAATTTTAACTTCATTTCTAACTCTTTTTATAATTTCAAGTATACTCCATATCCATGGTGGTTTGTAGGAACCTCTGCGCCATAAAAGTTCCATTAGAGTTCCTTTATGGATGGTTGCAGGACAGAAGGATATTCTGTCAACTCCAGCTTTTTCAGCATATCTGGCAGAAGCGACTGCATCTTCAATAGCTTCTTTTTCAGAGGTTAAAATTGGTTTAACAAATAGATAAGCTTTGGATGTGATTTTATAATCTGACTTTAAACTTTTAATTGTGTTAATAGCTCTTTCAAAGTCCTCATTTAAAAATCCCTTATTAATTTTATATTTTTTGATGTAATCGCTACTACTTTCAAGCCCAATACTTACCTCAAATATTTTATCATGCAAAAGATTGCAACATTCTTGAAGAACTTCTTCACTAACAAATTCTGGACGAGATTCTACCACAACTTCCTCAATGTTTTCTTCGTTATTCAGTGTCTTTAAAATTTCATCACGTGCTTTTTTAGGTAATTCATCTTCATTTAAAAAGCTCCCTGAAACAAAGATTTTAAGAGCTGTTTTTGGTTTTATTTCATGTCTTGACATTAAATTTTTGAATATGTCAACTAATTCATCTGAAGTTACTGTTTCAAGGGGTGAATCTGCAATATAACTACACATTGTGCATCCGCCAGATTCAGAAAGCGCATGCACACATCCTGGTGTTGGTAATATAATAAAAATGGCATTTCCTTTTCCAGAATAGAGCAGGTCTTCTGATGACCAGGATGCAGAAAGTTCAACTGGTAATTTTTTATCCATTCTTTGTAGGGCATTCTTTCTGATGTCTGACATTAAATCTTGAATTTCCATAATTTCACGGTTAAATGGTATTTGATCAAATAAAATGAGTATAGTTAACGCATTTAAATATGTAGAAGTATGGTATTAAAATTTGTTTATGAAAT
>DACV01000007.1:216627-424127 GCA_002494885.1 Methanobacterium sp. UBA44 | reverse complement strand
GTTATATCTTCTTTTCGTGATCTTTCTTTGAAATCCACTAAACTTTCACCTTTTATAGCGTAAAACCCGAAGGTATTAGCTCTTAAACGAGTAGTGTTCTTTTTTACCTTGGGTTTGGTTAAGGACCATAATCTTTGTGTGTTAGCGGTGCTTTGTGGTGAAAACTCGTCAAAAAACCCAATAATCGTTGGATTTTTGCTTAAAGCCAAGTCCACGTTTTTTTAAACTGTTCTTCAGCATCTGCTGGCCGTCTGTAATCTTGTGGATATGGTTTGCCTAATTTCAGTCCCAGGTTTCTTAAAATGATTCCTACCTGTTTTAAAGAGTATTCCACGCTAAATTTATCTTGGATCAGGTTTTTAACTTCTTTTGTGGTCCAATCATCCCTTTCATTTAATATTTCTTTCAATTGACTTTTTTTCTGGTCCGTAAGTTTAGAAGGTCTTCCACCAGCAAATCGAGGTTTCAAACCTTCATATCCATCTTTATTCCATCTCTCAAGCCATATATAACCTGTTTGTTTTGTTATACCTAGTTTTTCACTTGCTTCTGGAATACTGCATCCATTATATAAGTAATTTATGAAATGTAGTCTGTTTAAAACTTTTAAATTTTTTTCCTTTTTTCTTATCCGTTTTTTTAAATCTTCACGGGTAATCCATTTCTCAGCTTTTAAAGAAGGACTTCTGCTCATGAATAATAATTATGAACTCTATTAGTTAAAAAGGTTACGTATTCAACTATAATCGTTCCTTATATTATTGAGATTTAACTAATTCTTCCACTTTTTCTGGATGTCTGAGGAAATAAGGTCTTAAATCTATCTCATTAAGTAAATCAATGAATTTTTTATTTGCAGAATCAGAAAATTCGTCATTTAAATTACTGATCTGCTTTACCATTTTAATTGCTTCATTTTCATCTCCTAAAATAATGATTAATGCAACAATAGACAAATCAAGTTGATACTGAGGATCTTTTGTATTAACAATTTCTAGTCTTAGAGAAGGTAATGCAATTTCACCCATTCTACATAATTCTCCCATTGCACCATTTGTAACTTCTCTATCTCCAACATTTCCCGCATTTTTTATTATCTCCATTAAAGAATGGGCATATTCATCTTTTATTAGTTCGTTGATTTCAATTGATGCTCGGATGCTAGTTTCTTCATTGTCCGAATATCTTCTTTCTAAAAAATCAATAGCATGAGGAACTGGCATCCTTAAAAAATAGGGAAGAAGCATTAAATCAATAGAACCTTTATCTCCTTCTTTCATTAGATTGAAGAAATCCCTATGTTTTGCTCGAGCAATTTCACCATATGAAACAATCTTCTGTAAAATTTCTTTTGTATTTCCTTCACCTGCAATTGCTCTTAGATACAAATCATCTAATTCTTTCCATTCAGGCGAATTTCTATATTTTTCAAAAGTTTTATCATCAATGCCTACTGAAGGATCAGGTATATAAACATTTAAAACAGTATCTTTTTCGAGCGTTTTTTCTTCATATTTATATTCTTTTCCATTTTTTACAATTTTTTTAGGAGCCATATTCTCAATCCTCAAACAAACCATTAGTTGCCACTGCTCTGTTTTTTTTCAAATATTAATATTATATTAATTTTGTCGAATGTATTAAAGGTATTTACTTTTAAATTTATCTATATCTGTCATCTTTTCAAACTAATGATTTTATACACCTGTAGTATCTTGGAATTATCAAAAGTTAGTTAGATTTTTATATTACCATGAACCAGTAAGTTAATATAGGCAATATTAATTTTATACTTGCTATATAGTCATTTTTTTTCATTTAAATCAATTTTAAGTTTTTTTTACATTATATAACAATCTATTTTATATCTAAATTCTAAAGATTCTTTATGAAAATCAAGATTATAAAAAAGATGATTGATTAATTCCAAGGGGATGTTAAAAGAATCAATCACGCATTAAAAGTGCTTAGTTTTGCCCAAATTATCAGTGAAGATGAATCTCTTAATCAGAAAGCCAGTGAAATAGTTACTTATGCAGCAATTCTTCATGATATGGGTATTAAAGAGGCGGAAAGGAAATATGGATCTTCATCAGGAAAATATCAGAAGATTGAAGGCCCCTCAATAGCACGTGAGATACTTTCAGAATTTAAAATACCTGAAGAAATCATAGAAAGAGCCTGCTTCATAATAGGGAATCATCACTCCTATTCAAAGATAGATGGGCTTGATTTTCAGATACTTGTAGAAGGCGACTTTCTGGTTAATATATTTGAGGATGATAGATGGTATGAGGCTATAGAAATGGTAAATGAGAATATTTTCAAAACACGATCAGGGAAAAAGCTTTTGAGGACAATGTAACTGGATTAGAATTATTTTTAAACATATTTAGCCGTTTTAATTTTTTAAATATCCTTAGAATCCAGATTAAAAATGAATTTATCATTTTTAGGTTTTTTTGTTTTAGTATCGGAATAATAAACTTTTAAACCATTTTCAAGTCCAACCGTTTTTATTTCACTTTGCTTCTGTAATTGCCGATAGTATGTTGATTTATCGTTAATTATCCAGATTATTTTTTCTGTTGAGCTGTTAACTGGGATTTCAAAGACTTTAGATTTACTCCACTGGTTTGAATGATTTTTTCCATGCCAGGGGTTCATGATATAGTTTTCACGCTGAATTAGATAGTAAATATTGTATTGGGGATAGTAATACATTGCTTTACGCCAGCTAAAACCTTCATTTACTCTACTGATATCTCCAACAACTATTATTGTATTATCTGGATTTGAATCTGGCACTTTTTTAATGGAATTTAGATATATTTCAGTAATTCTGTCATTTGTTTTAATTTTCTGGTTGCTATAAACAAAACCAATATCTATTCCCCATATAATTTTTTCATTTATATTCATCCCATAAAATGGGGTTTCCCATACACTTTCTTCATCGTAAGAATAAGGATAAACGAAATATATGCTGTTAAATAATACTGAGAGGGAGAGCAATATTAAAAGGATTTTAAGAGGGGATAAACCTTTGAATATATTTGATTTGCTTAGTTCTAATGAAACTTTGTAGAATACTGTACTTAAAACAATGGAAAATGCTGGTAAATAGGATAAAGTATATCCTGGTTTAGGTAAATGCACCAAAAGATAAAATAGAGCTGCAGGAATTATCCATAATGCTAAAATTTTACCTTTTGGGGTTTTAATTGCATTTTTTAATTGCATAATGTTTTTTCTCTTATTAAGCCGATTATTTATTATTAAAATAAATACTCCAAAATAGCTGAACATCAGTACAATCCATGAAGAAAATGCACCTAAATTAGATAATCGATTAAATAAATCTGCACCGAAGATTATGGAAGTTCTTGGAATGCACATACAGAATAGAATGTTTGATAAATAGGAATATTGCTCATATCCTCCAGCAAGTATTATTGTTGGAATGAACCAGGCTAAAACAGAGAGAATTAAAATAATAGATGCATTTATCATCCTTTTTATGTTTAAGTTATTGTAAAAGAGACAAAATAGCCATAATGGAAACATCAAAATCACCAGATCCTGCCTGAATCCTCCAGCTAAACCTAAAACAAGTATAGATGGATAAAAATATTTTTCATTTCCCTGAAAGACTTGATATGATAAATAAACTATTAAAGTTGCAAAGAAGGCCTCGCTTAAATATATTGTTGCTATTTCTCCATAGAACCAGAATAAAGGATTGAATATGAGCAATATAGCGGCAGTAATTGCGATAAGTTGAGAGAACATTTGCTTAACTAAGAAATAAATTAAAATTACAGTTAAAATACTGAAAATGATGCTTATAAAAATCATTGTATTATTGGCATCGTTAAAAATAATGTTAATCGCTCTTCCAAGCCCCACAAAGAATAAATAACCTGGAGGGTGGGGTTGGTGATGTACTATATCATATTTTTCAAATGATATGGCGTAGTTTACTGAATCCCATTCATAAAGAAATTTACTTATAAAGGGAAGTCGGGTTAGTACCAGTAATACACTTAACATTGTTGTAATTATAAGGTCCATTTTTTTTGGACTAAATGAGCTTAAATATTTGATTCTATCCATCATCTAAATCCTCCGGGATTTAGATAATTTTCTATTTGGAATAGACTCTTGTTGATGATTGGAGAACCAAAAAAATTCATTATATTACTTTTGTATTACATACCTTTTAATTATTATTATTTTTAAAAACTATCATTTTTGTGTAACCAGTTTAAATACCAAAATGTGCTAAAAATTTAACGCTCATGGCCCTGTGCAAAAATCAGGCTTATGGTTTAATGAATTTTTATAGTAAATTTAAATGACTTAATATGTTAAACTACACATAATAATAAACACTATTTCCTTTAAATTAAAGCACTAAAAAAAATGACACACTCAAACAAACATGAGCGAAAATTTAATTTTGATCCATTAATAATTCATTGATCTGCAAATAGTCCCTTGAATCAGGAGTTGTCTTATATTTTTTAGAATACTTTTTGATGCATTTATCCAGGGCATCAAAAACCTTCAGATTTCCCTCATATTTATAAGAATTAATTAATTTTCTATAGATATCCAGGCGGGATAGAAATCTATTAATAATTTCTTCATCTATTTCTTCATAGAATTCTCCATATCCTAACTTTTCAAGGTAAAAAGCGTTAACAATCTGTTCAAATTGCTTTTTCACCGGAATACTAAGTACAGGCTTTCCAAGATAAATTGCTTCACTTATCAGAGTAAATCCTCCATTTGATATTACTGCTCTGGCGGATTCAAAGTCTTTAAAGAATCTTTCTTCACTGAATTTCCTAAATTGAAGGTTATCCTCTGTTTTCTCCATATCGAAGCCGTATATAACAAATTTTTCATCAATATTTTTTAAATGTTTAATAATCTCGCGATTAGAATCGCTTGTCTGGTAAACAAGGACGTTACCACCAGTATATGGCCTTAAATTTAATATTTCCTTTCTCAGTATTGGGGGAAATAATGAAACATTTTTTTGTTTTACTGGAGGATAAAAGTAAGTTGTAATTAAATATTCTTTAGGATTAACAATAAAAGAATGAATTACTCCTTTTGCTGCTATTTTTTCAATTAAATATTCATCAGGAACTTCAATTTCACACTGAGTAATAACATGAATATTATCAAGGCTAATTAAAGGAATTCGCATGATTTTACTTAAAAAACTGGAATACACTTCAAAATCTGATATGATAATATTGGGCTTGAATGCCTTTGCAATATTATAAAGCATCCTGAAATTATCGATAAAATCTCGTGGTAGATTTCTCATTCCAACAATGAACGTATCCCTGTATTTTGCAGAATTTTCTTTATATACTGTGTTAAAACCACGTATCCGGTACACATTATCAAATTTTTTGGAAAGATAGTCAAATGCTCTATCGCTTGCAAATATAATGACTTTATTGTCCTTTTTAAGTAAATGGTCTATGATTACAGAGCTTCTAATTGCATGCCCCATACCTTCGCCGCATACTGAGTAAATAATCCTCTTTTCATCATTGTCAGAATAGCCAAAGGTATAATCAAGTTGTTCTGCAGTAACTTTTTTACCTAAAAAATCGTATAATGTGCTTTTTGTATATTTACGGCCAAGATCTCTTATTCCTTCCTTTTCAAGCCTTCTTGTAGAAACAAGGAGTTTTGGTTTTCTTAGAACTCTGAAATTACCTATTTTTCCAATTTTATAGATATAATCACTATCTTCTCCAAAATCAAGGGATTCATCGAAACCTCCGATTGCTTTATGTAAGGATCTTTTAGTTAGAATACCATAACAGCCAGCTCCATGAGGTCTAATGGATTCAACGCTTTTCATGAAGAAATTGGCCAAATCATGTAATAATTTATCAGTTTTACTATCACTAAGAGGTTCTATCTGGGTTATTGCAATATCAAGGTCTTTTTCATTGAATTCTGTCAATGCATCTTCAAGATAATCTTCTGTTAATAATGCATCAGCATCTAAAAATAGCAAACATTCTCCTGATGCAATTTTTGCACCATTATTCCTTCCTACGCCTGGTAATCCACCTTCTGTAATTTTACAACCATAAGATGCGGCTATTTGTCTTGTATTATCTGTAGATTGGGCATCTGCTATAATTATTTCATAATCGGTAAATGATTGGCTTTTTATACTTTCAAGCAGCTTTTGAAGATATCCTTCTTCATTATAGGTTGGTATTATAATACTGAGCTTCACGAGCCATAATTTATTGATTTTCACTATTAAAAGTTTTCATTGGAATTTTTTTCTAAATTTTAAAAATAGCAAAATATTAGACTTTTTCTAAGTAGCTCTATTAAAGAGAACCATAGAGCTATTGTTAGCCCCAGTAAAACCAATATTCACCATAACTTCCAGTTCACCATCTCTTTAAATGGGATTTGTGCTGAATAAGAAACATCTAGGGATAATATGTTAAATTATCGACCTTGAGTTTCATAAAGTTTCTATTCGATGCGCTATCATATTTTTCAATTAATGTGCTAGTCACACTAACGCCCTAAATCTTGGTTTGTTCAGATCTATCCAATACAGGATGATTTACATAGAAGAACATCAGGGAAATAACAAGAATATGGGCCATATCATCTATTAATCCTAAAATAAATATCAAAACCATTCCAATTGCAAGAATTGCAGCTACTGCTACAAATTTAACTTCCCAATTAGTTTTAACAGAATCTAATTTTTTTTATGGCAATTAGTACAAATAGCTGAGCTGTCATCATTCAGCTCCACATTTAGAACAAAAAACTATATAAAGCCTCTAATATTAAATTTGTACCTTTAAAATTAATTCATTGCTACATTTCTCTAACTAATGTCAGGAATCCTATTTATAAATCCGTCCGTTTTTTTATATCAATTATTAGAAGAATCAGGAAAACTATAACTACCATTGCTACGTAAATCCATGGATTTGTATCAGATGAGGTAAAGCTTACTTAAAATTATCATTCATAACCATCTATTAACTTTTTCTAATAAATTTATAATTTCATTGATGAACCTTAAAATTTAAAGGAAAAAAAATTAAAACTTCTCAAGCATCTGCCCATAAATCTCTTTTAGTCTTCCATCAGACTTCTCATAGATCATTCGAAGAATCAATTCTGGCGTACTCTTTGCCAGATAGTTCATCCGAGGCGTTCTGTCAACGAGAAGATTGTAATTTTCGTCAAGACCTTTAGCTTCAATCCCGTCTACTCTAACCTCTGTATATTTCATTATTTCCTGGGCCATGTGGGTTACAATAACTGCATATGAATCAGAATCTATAAGAAGATCTATAAAGCTAGCAATAATTTTAACAGCAGCTTCAAGCTCAGTAATTGCTTCTAATTCATCTAATAATGCCAGTTTATTGGTTTCTGTAATTACAACAGGCATAAAAGTGTTAAGGAATGATTCGAATGCCCCTGCATCCAGTGACCTTTGCTTTGAGAAGAAATATACTTCATCTACAAGTTTAATTGTAGCCTTTTCTGCACATACGGGAAGTCCCATTTGTGCCATTATAGAAATCTGGGCCATTGTCTCAAGAAGGGTTGTTTTTCCACCACTATTTGCCCCTGTTAACAGTGCAACATTTTCAGGGATCTGAAGAGAATAATCAATCTTTTGAACGTTATCATTGTTTTCTAAAGCAAGATTAAGATGAATAGCTCCATTAAAATTGAATTTATCCCCTATTTTAGGGGGGTTTAAATCATAGTAATATGCAAAGCAACCAAGTGCAAATTCATAATCAAATTCAAGAATTTCCTGAATTTCTGCTTCGGCTCTTTCTTTTAAATTTAAAAGCCTCGAAGCGGCTTTTACTTTTTTATCAAAGGCATTTAAATGTTGTTCTGCCATCTGCTGTCTTTTTACTCTTTCAAGTTCATGATCATCTATTTCTATTGGATATTTTTGTATAAATGGGTCAAATGAGCAGCCTGTATGTTCTTTAATCTCTTCCTTTGCTTCTTTAATAACTTCATCAAATATGCTCTGGATCTTTGCAGGCATACCTTCATCCATCAAGGCTAAAACTTCATCTCCTTTAAGATCAACTTGTTTTATACTATCTTTAAGTTTGCGGTCTGCTCTTTTTTTGGCTTCTTCCACACTTCGATCAAATAAGCTTTCATCAACTTTAGATGATTCCAGAGAATCAATAATTTCAATGGCTTCTCCAATCACTGATTGGCGCCCCAATATATTTTTGATTCTTAAAGTATTACATAAAAGATCGTAATTTGTATAGAAATAGGAAAGTACTGTTTCTGGAACAATTTCATATTCCAGTGAATCGCCTGTAACCATGGCAACATTATGTACATCATCAAGCTCAATTTTGCCTGTAGAAAATACATATACAACAAATTCGTAATCTTCAAGATTTTCTACTTCTTCAGCGGTTATAATGCAGGCATATCTATTTAGATCCATATCCATGAGTCTGCGGTAATCTTCTCTTGATTCTACAAGTATTGCCCTTGTCGGATCATATTTTGGCTTATCACGAGCTGAAGAATTCACTTTTTTAAGCAAAATGCTTATTTCATCGGCAGGAAGTTTGGAAACAGTTTCTCTTGCAGCCATTATAAAATCAAGATTTTTTTGAATTTTTAATCTATCTTTTGTTGGGCCCATTAAAAGGATCCGATTTTTTCCATATTTTGTATTTGCATATCCTAAAATCCTGGCAATTATATCATCGTAAATTTGAACTGTCCTTCCTGTTTTTAAAAATTCTTCTTTTGGGTTACCCAGAGCAGCATTTATTATTTCTATTGCTTTAGATTGACTTACACCTTCGATTTTTGATATTTTATCAACTTCAAAATTCTGGATTGCAGCGCTTAATTCTTCTTTACTTCCAAAACTGTCAATAATTTTTTTTGCTAATTTGTCACCGATGCCTTTGATTTTTGTTAGTTCCACGTTTTATCACCAATGGGGCAATATTATAATGTCCTTTTTGTATTTTAACTATATTCAATATTTTTTTACAGTTTAAAAGTCTTTTATTACTTTTAGAAGCATATAGGCTTGTTATTTTGACTTTAAATAAAAATTTAGCTTATTTAGAAAAGTCATATAAACAATTTATTATATAATATAATTTGGTTTAAATATAGTTTCTTACATTTCAACCAGCAAATAGTATATAATAAATTTTTAAAATTAAGCTATAAAGTGGATGATTTTGGAGAATAATTAATGGATTCTTATATTTTTTATATAATAATGCTCTTAATTACTGGAGCAGGAGTAGGGTTTGCTTCAGGCCTTCTTGGAGTCGGGGGGGGATTTATTTTGGTTCCAATATTATACTGGCTCATGATATCCATTGGAATAGATCCGACTATTGCTATAAGAGTCTCATTAGGCACAAGCCTCGCCGTAATACTTCCAACTGCATTGAGTGGTGCATATGGTCACTACAAAAAAGAAGCAGTCTTAATAAAACCAGCAACATATCTGGCAGTTACAGGTATTATCGGTGGTTTTATTGGGGGAACTATAGCTTCAAACATTCCTGGAAATTTTATGACACTTATTTTTGGTTTTGCAATATTGGCCATCGCTTTTATAATGATTATAACCAGTAACCAGGAAAATCAGGGAGAAAAGAAGGATAATATTTCTTATTATATTCTGACAGGTCTTTTTATTGGTATTATGTCAGGACTTCTGGGAATTGGCGGCGGAGTTATAATGATACCATTCATGACTATTTTCATGAAATATAGCATGCATGAAGCTATTGGGACTTCAACAGCCGTTATTGTGTTTACTTCAATTGGTGGGATAATTTCATACGTCTTTAATGGTCTGGGAGTTTATGGATTACTTCCTTATTCGGTTGGATACGTAAATTTGCTTCAATTTACTTTATTAGTTGTTGTAAGCGTCCCTATGGCACAGTTAGGGGTTAAAGTAGCCCATAGGCTTCCATCAAAAAAATTGAAGTATATTTTTGTAGCACTGCTTGTTTACATAGGTCTGAATATGATTGGAATTGTTTAAGGTGGTTTGAGCAACTAAAAAGCCTAAAATTTCCTGGAAGATAAGATTCTTCTTAAAGAAAATCAAATATATGGTCATTGATTCTAAATTTAGATTTTTTTAACAGGGAATAATAAACTAATGAATAATTTTTTCAACAAACTAACTTGTAATAGACTATAAAGAGTTTAAACAGGAAATTTAATGTATAAGAATACTAACATTATAATAATGTATTTAGAACAGCAATGAGGATAAGCAGGGGATATTCTGTGGAAAGGTTACATAAAATTGAAAAGTTAATTGGCAAGAAAGACAATTTTGATAACCAGATTATCTATGAAAATCTGTCAATAGGTATTTTGACTTTTAATAAAAAGGGTTATTTAATCGATATCAACCCTGCAGCATTAGAAATCACAGGTATCCCGGATTTAGATGTTATAAAGGGAATAAATTTATTTGATAATCCAATTATCCATGTAAATAAAGATAAATTACTTGAAAAAGGAAATTTAAAATTTAAAACAATTCTTGATTTTGAAAACATTAAAAAATCTGGCTTTAATAGTTCAAAAAGGGAAGGAATTACATATATCAGTGTGTTAATCTTATCAATGGAATCTGGATTTTTAGTACAAATATCAGATATAAGTGAGCAAAAAAAAGCAGAAAAAGAACTTCTCTGGAATTATCAACGCAATAAACTTTTAGCTGACGTTGCGAGTAATCTGCTTGCCAATGAGAACCCTCAAAATATTATTGATAACCTCTGCAAAAAGACAATGGAATTTTTAGAATGTGATGTATTCTTCAATTATCTGGTTGACAATGAAAGGGGTTGCCTTCATCTAAATGCTTTTGCAGGCATTCCGGATGATGAGACACAAAAAATTGAATGGTTAGAATATGGTGTTGCTGTATGTGGGCGTGTAGCTCTTGATTCTTGTAGAATAATTGCAGAAAATATCTACGAAACATCTGATCCTCGAACAGAACTTGTAAAATCATATGGAGTCCAGGCTTATGCTTGCAATCCCCTGGTAATTGAAGGTAAAAGCGTTGGAACTCTTTCATTTGGAACTAAATCTCGATCCATATTTAATGCTGAAGAATTGGAGTTAATGAAAACTGTTACTGATCATATTTCCATTGCCATAAATCGGCTCATTTCCAATCAGGCATTAAAAGAAAGTGAAGAGAAATACAGAATCCTGGCTGATAACTTAGAAGAACAGGTTAAAGAACAAACTAAAGAATTAAAAGAAGCGGTTATGAATTTAGAACGTTCCAATAACGAATTACAACAATTTGCATATATTACAAGCCATGATTTACAGGAACCATTACGTACCATTGCCAGTTTTACACAGTTACTTGAGAGACGTTATAAAGGGCAATTAGATGGAGATGCAGATGAATTCATTAATTACATCGTAGATGCAAGTTCTCGGATGAAACAGATGATCTTAGACCTCTTAGAATATTCCAGGGTTACAACAAAGGGGGAAAATTTTAAACCAGTAGATAGTGGGATTATTTGGGGTAATGTGTTAAACAGTCTTAAAACGGTAATTACTGAAACTAAAGCTGAAATTACTCAAACTCATTTACCTGAAGTGATGGCTGATGAAAGTCAGCTTACAAGGGTCTTTCAAAATTTAATTAGCAACTCCTTAAAATATAGAAAAGAAAATGAATATCCAGTTATTCATATTTCAGCTGAAAGAGATAATGAAAAGGGAGAATACATCTTTTCAATTTCAGATAATGGAATTGGAATAGAAGAGCAATATTATGATCGTATTTTCACCATATTTCAGCGTTTACATACAAGGGAAGAATATGGCGGAACTGGAATTGGATTATCCATCGTAAAAAAAACCATTGAAAGACATGGTGGACGAGTCTGGGTTGAATCTGAATTTGATAAAGGTTCTACTTTTTATTTTACTCTTCCAATACGTCCCCAGTAATTTTTAAAAATCATATTTAATATTACTATTTTTTAATTATAAAGAATTTTCTTTAAAAAACTGTTTTTTGGACAACAAACAGTTCCTAAAGAAAGTTCTGGTATTCCCTCTATTGCAATTTTAGAAAATTAAATTTTACTATCATCAATTAATATGGCCCTTACTGGAGCCCCATCTCCATCTATTTTTAAAGGAAGTCCTGCAAAGACATATTCTCCAGGATCTACATCCACTAAACATAAACCTTCAAAAATGGTGATATTATTTTCAATTAATATATCATGAACACCTTCATTGAATTTTTCAACGCTTAAATAATCTACTCCAATGGTTTTAATCTTCTTTTTTGCTAAATATTTCGCTGCATCTGGTTTAACATGTGCAAAGTCTTTTCTAAACGTTTTATATTGTTTCGTTGAATTTTCAGTTTTTAATAATATAATATCATCTTCATTAATTTCATATTGAGTTAAATCATCCTCATGAATTTCATTTCCAGTGTTTATAAGATCTAAAACTTTACATTTCCCATAAAAGCCATTTAAAGGTATTTCTCCCAATGATTTCCCATTTTCTTTTTTATGGAGTGGCGCATCTATATGAGTTCCAGTATGACTCCCTAATGTTATTTTAGATTCATTGGAACCATTCTCATTTACGAAAGCATATTGTTCTATTTTGGGTTCTGGATTTTGAGGATAAACAATCATATCTCCTTTTATTTCCATTGAAATATCAATTATCTTCATATTTATCACCATATAATTTTTTATAATCCCAATAATTCAATGTAAATATAATAAGCTGCAAAGGTCATGAAAAATAGCCCTACTGCAGCTGTAAGTATTGTAACAATCTTTGATGGTCTAAAATCATGGGGAAGAGTTTTCCAGTTAAGATAGAGAACTGAAAATGCAACCACAGGGATATGTATGGCTTCTATAATCCCTCCAATGATTAAAAACTCCACAGGTCTTGGCCTAAGGATAATGAATATTATGGGTATAATCCCCATCAGGCCAATCAAGTACAGGTAACGATAAAAACGCATTGATAAATACTTTCCAGTTGATTTGAATTGACTGAGGATCATTATAGTACCCCGGCCAAGCATCCTTGTCCATCCATCGAGACTTGCAATGATAGAGGTCCAGAAGGCAAAAAATGCAGCTACGATCATTAACGCTGCTCCAGCTATTCCCCAAATACCTCCAAGGAGTTCACTTAACACTGCTGTTACTGCAGGCCCCTCTGGAACAAGCCTTAAGGGTCCTAAAAGCTGGGCGCCAAGTATCAGCAATGATATGAGTAATATCAACACAATGGATCCAGCAAAGATGGTTGAAAATGTCATGGTGCTAATCCAACTGTGGAGATGTTTCTTTTCTTCTGGAGTTATGTTGGATGTATCCAGTGGGTCAGTTTCTACAATATCTCCAAATTCCATTTCATCAGACTCACTTGCAGGAGCTTCCCTATCCCCTTTAAAACGGTAGTAAGCAGCACCGTATCCTCGAGTAACAAGCCAGTATGAATACCAGATTAAACCTGCAGCACCAGACATCATAAAACCAAGCCATGGTAGTAGCTCGCTGAAATTCACATCAGGGGGTAGCGAAGGAATCAGCCCAGCAGCCAGTGTGCCTATACCAGGAAATATTAAAAGAGCGGATATAACCAGCGCAGCAGTTATTACAAGGGCCATTACTATGGATATTAGTTCTACTGCCCTGTATTTTCCAAAAAATACCAGAGTTATGGATATTAAAAGAAGAACAATCGCCCAAAACTGAAATCCCCCTGGCACTACTAAAATGATGGCTGAACTTGCAGCACCGGATACCCCCACTATGCTAGCCACTGCCACAAAAAATTGCGGCACTATAATTAGCCATACTCCCCAATTTCTGGGTCCAGGCAGTGTTTTAATTCCATCAAGAAGAGTACTTCCAGTAACAACAGAATAACGGCCTATTTCAATTGCAAGTAATGTCTTAAGAAAAATAGCAAGAACTATTGTCCAGAGCACTGTATAGCCATATAATGAGGCAATTCTAGGCGTAAATATAAGTTCACCAGTAGCAATAGATGATATCATCCATATTATGGCAGGACCCATCCATTTAAGCCTATCACGTCCTTTTGGGGCTTCAGATATTAGCTTACTATTATCTTTCATTTAAGAGGCATCCAGTTATTCCTCTATAAAATGTTTTAATTTCTCTCGATGCTCTGGAGTCCCAATTGGGGCTATAGGAACTGGTTTTCCTTCACTATATGCTAAGTAGACTATGCTGTTTATCATACCAATATGAGAAAACGCTTGAGGGAAATTACCTAAAAGTTCACCAGTATTTGCATCTATCATTTCAGATAGAAGTCCTACATGATTGGCGTGACTTATAATATTTTCAAAGATATCTCGAGCCTCTTTTATTCTTCCTGAAAGCGCCAATGCATCTACAAGCCAGAAAGTACAAAGTACAAATGTTTCTTCTTTGCTATAAGGCATGTCTTCTTTCAGATATCTGTATACAAGTTGATTTTTTGTAAGATGCTCTAGAGTCATGTTAATGGTTCCCTGAACTCTCTCATCATCAATTGGGAGAAACTCAAGCAGGGGGATACGGAGATTTGCAGCATCTAATTCTTCATTTCCAAAAGCCTTGGTAAAAGAACCTATTTCTTCATTATATCCGTGCTTTAAAATCGCTTCTCGAACTTCAGACCTTGATTTTCTCCATTTCTCTACGCCACCTGTAAAGTTGTAATGATCCGCCATATGAATTGCCCTATCAAGTGCAACCCATATCATAACTTTAGAATAAGTGTAATGCTGTAAATTTTCCCTATCTTCCCATATCCCGCTATCTTTATCTTTCCATATATTACATGCCTTGTCGGTAATTTTACTTAAAAATACCATTATCCCCGGCTCCAAGTCTATGCCCCTACGCACCAGTTCATAAGCAGTATTTAGAAGTTCGCCGTATATTCCATGTTGAGACTGATCAAAGGCCCCATTCCCAATTTGTACGGGTTTAGACCTTTTATAACCTTCCATATGGTCCAGAACTTCTTCATCAAGTTCGGTTTCACCATGTAATCCGTACATTATTTTTATATTTTTTTCTCCCTTTTCATATTGCTCTTTAGCTACTCTTTCAATCCATTTAAAGAGATCAATTGCTTCTTTTACATGTCCTGTAGAAATGAGTGCCTGCCCACCCAAATGAGCATCTCTAATCCAAGTATAACGATAATCAAAGTTCAATCTTTCCCCTATAACTTCAGGAAGTGATGTAGTGGGTGCGGCTACCATGGCTCCAGAATCATCATGAACCATCAGTTTAAGGGCAAGTTTAGATCGGGTTAAAAAGGGGAACCACTCACCAGCCCATTCATGAGTATCTATTAATGGTTCTTTATGGGTCCATTTTTTCCATGCTTCGGCAGTGCGTTTCATAGACATAAATGATTCATCATAGTTGCCCTCTGTATCATGGGAGTTCCAGCGCGTGATTATCACCTTTTTATCTCCATCATTCATCTTGAAAGGGGCATAAAGTACCGGACCATATTTTCCATCTATCACGCGTCCATTACTGATGTTGGATACTGAAAGCTTTTCATTTCCATCTGTAGCTACCCATCCATCCCCTACTTCATCTATTTTAGTAGAAGCACGTGCATAATCGAATCGTGGTGACCATTCAACATCAACATCCATAGTATCTCCACTGCATTCCAGTATACGGTGAATTTCAGCAGGTCCATAGGATTTCCCATGTTCACTGATATCGTGCCATAGGGGCATGAAATCAGTTACTGTAAGTTCACCAGACCCTATTTTAAACTTTGTCTTCAGTATATTGGTGTCCTTAACGTAGTACTGGAACCCAATCCCTGCATCTGGTACAGATACCTTAAAGCGTCCACCATTCCGTATATCCAGAATAGCTGCAAATACACTGGGTTTATCTACAACTGGAAAACAGCACCAGTCAATGGAACCGTCCTTTCCTATAAGTGCAACTGTTCTGAGGTTACCAATTGCACCATAATCAGCTATTGGCATATAATGTTCACAGATCATTATTAAACTCCTAAATCCTTTAAAAGTTAGATTTATTCTTTAAATTCAGGTAAAACTTCTTTTTTGTAGAATTCTATAAATTTATATTGATCCGTACCCGCCTGGTGCACAGTGGCATGGTCATAACCGGCTTTTATGCTTTTTTTAATTTCATTTATGTGATCATCGGCATTGGGGCTGACTACAATATTTTTGGCTATATCTTCCTCATCAATCATTCTGGCTGCCTGCTCAAAATGGGTTGGAGTTTTAAGTTCATAATTAAGTTCGCCTTCGTTTCCAAATGTAGGCCAGTATTCATAAACCATTCGTAGGGCATCCTTTTCACTTTCTGCATAACCAACGTTTAGAAAAGCATAGCAGGGCTTATCTGAACCACCCTCTTTTTTGAATATATCAATCATATCTTTTCTCCCGAAGGCTATCAGTCCATCGCTACATTTTGCAGCTGTTTCTGCAGCTATTGGACCATCTGCAGCCATAAGTATGGGTGGTAGCTCATCTGGAAGGGTGTAAATCTGAGAGTTTTCAACATGGTAATAGCAACCATCATAATCCTGCATTCCCCCCTGCCAGAGCGTTTTAATAACATCTATCGCTTCAGCCAGCATTTCAATCCTTCTAGGGGCTGCTGGCCATCCATCGCCTAAAATGTGTTCATTCAAATTTTCTCCAGACCCCACACCAAATTGAAACCTTCCTGGCATCATTGAAGCAGCAGTAGCTGCCGCTTGGGCCATAATAGATGGATGTATTCTAAATGTAGGGCAGGTAACAGCAGTTAATAGGGGTATTTCTTTAGTTACCTGTGATATTCCTCCAATAACACTCCATACAAAAGAACTTTCGCCCTGTTTGTTTATCCAGGGGTGATAATGATCAGAAATTGTTAAAAAATCAAATCCCGCTTCTTCAGCTTTTTTAGCTTGTTTTATTAAATCTAAAGGTGTATTATCTTCACTTGAAAGATGAAATCCCATTTTCATTAATATTCCTCCTTATTTATTAAATGTGGGAGCACTTTTTCCCCAAAATCTTTTATAAACTGCTCTTGGTTGCGATTTACATTGTGGATGTAGATATGGTCAACACCAAGCTGGATATATTCATCTAATAATTCCACATATTCATTAATATCTGTAAAAATATTGACTGTATCATACATAATTTCAGGTTTAGTTAATTCTGAGACATCATTAAACTGTTCAGGGGTTCTTAAATTAGTTAGTATGTTGCTCCCAAAAATATTGGCTTTCCATTGGTCATAGGCTCCTTTTAATGCTTTTTCTTCATCCCGATCATATGAAACTTCAAGTTTTATATAAACAGGCTTTCCCTTTCCACCCCTGTGATGAAAAGCTCTAATTATTTTATTCAGTTCATCCGGAGGTTTTGCAACGGTAATAAGTCCATCAGCCCATCCAGCAATCCATTCTGCAGTTTCAGCTGTAATGGCTGCACCAATCATTTGTGGAGTATTTTCTGGACGGGTGTATAATTTAGCTTCTTCTATACGAATATGTCCATTATGTGTGACTGTTTCGCCTGCCCATAATTTACGTATGATTTCTGCAGATTCCTTCAATCTTTCATTACGGACACTTTTAATAGGCCACTTGCCTCCGGTAATTCCTTCATTTAATAACTGTCCACTTCCTAAAGCTACCCAGAAACGATCAGGATACATTTCTGCTAATGTGGCGGTAGCCTGTGCAATTATTGCTGGATGATATCTTTGTCCTGGAGCATTTACAACTCCAATAGGCAAAGAAGTGGCCTGTAATGCAGAACCAAGCCATGACCATACGAATCCACTTTCTCCCTGGGCTTTATTCCATGGATAAAAGTGATCAGAAGAAGATGCACCATTAAATCCATTCTTTTCAGCCATCTTTGCAAATTTAAGCAGTTTGCTCGGTGGAAATTGCTCATGGGAGTTATGGTAACCAATTAACATGGTTATATTTAACTTGTTCATTAGTAATAAATATTGTTTAATAATTAATAATTATTAGATGCTAAAAATAAAATGAAGATATATTCAATTAGCCTAATCTGATGAATACTTTTAAAAAAATTAAATAATTCCCCAATAAAATGGCGTTTTAAAATAATATTAAAAGAATTCCTAATGATAGAAATTCTTCTAATTAGTAAATCAGGCAGGCACATGTTCTTTCATTTCCCTGTCCCAGTGGCGATGCATGGCAATTGCATCAATAAATTGTTTGCTAAATTCTCCAATGTCAGCAGTGCTGCCTGCAGTAACCACACCACTGTCTGAAACAATTTGTTTATCTTTCTTTACAAAGGAAATTCCGTCTATATTTGACTCTTTAAACAATTCCACACCTTCGCCTGAAGCAGCGATAGTCTTACAGTGTTTGAAAGATTCATTTACAAAATGAAGCGCATCACCCTGAGTTTTCAGCACTTCTACGCTTTCTTTGCCTCCAGGTACGTAAACAGCATCAAACACGATGGATGCTGTTGTAACGTAGTTTTTATCAACTTCGACTTCCTGTCCATTTTCTGCCTTAATCATTCCACGGTATTTGGATACAATTTTACAGTTTGCCCCTGCTTTTTTAAGTGTATCCTTCACATTGATTAATTCATCGTAATTGAATCCATCTTCTGCAAGTATTGCCACTTTCCTGCTTTCTACAGTGTCCTTTACTGTATCTTCCATGCTGAATGATGGGAAACTATCTGCAGTCCTGGAATCTTCACCTCCAGATGGTGGTAAAACCCCAACTCCTTCTGCAATTTTAGTAGCCAGTTCCTTATCTACATTGGCAAAAAGATTAACCACTTTTTGCCTGACATCTTTGGACTCCACTTTTCCAACTTCAAAGTGGAAGGCACTAATTATATGTTTTTTCTCAGTTTCGGACATGCTGTTATAAAACGATCTGGCCTGACTAAAGAAGTCTTTAAATTTCTCCCCTCTTTCTCTAATTTTTTTACCCTCTACTTTCTCCATGTAGTGGACGTATCCGCCTTCTTCTTTGGATGCAGGCTTTGGATCATTATTATCAAGTGTATTAGGTGAATAACTTACTTTTCCAGTGTTAATCATCATACGATGATATCCATCCCGCTGGTTATTATGTATAGGTGCTAGGGGTCTGTTTACAGGTATTTCATGGAAATTAGGGCCACCTAAACGTATAAGTTGAGTATCCAGGTATGAAAAAAGCCTTCCCTGGAGTAATGGGTCATTACTGAAATCTATTCCTGGAACAACATTTCCTGGATGAAATGCTACCTGTTCAACTTCAGCAAAGAAATTGTCCGGGGCCCTATTTAAAACAAGTTTTCCTATCTTCATAGGTGGTACAAGTTCTTCTGGCCAGTGTTTAGTTGCATCGAGGATGTCAAAATCAAATTTGTGTTCCTCTTCCTCTTCAATCATCTGGACGTAAAGTTCATATTCAGGATAATGGCCCATTTCTACCGCTTCATATAGATCACGCCTGTGATAATCTGGATCATTACCAGTGATCTTTTGAGATTCATCCCAGACAAGCTGATGTGTTCCAAGGGTTGGTTTCCATATAAACTTGATGAATCTGCCTTTTCCCTCAGCATTTACAAATCTAAAGGCATTCACACTGAAAGCTTCCATCATTCGGTAGCTTCGAGGTATTGCTCTATCAGACATAAGCCACATAATCATATGGGCTGTTTCTGGAGTACTCACAACAAAGTCCCAGAATGTATCGTGAGCGGCTGTAGCTTGGGGAATTTCATTATGTGGCTCTGGTTTGATGGAGTGCACCATATCTGCAAATTTGATGGCATCCTGAATAAAGAAAATTGGTATATTGTTACCTACAAGGTCATAATTACCTTCTTCAGTATAGAATTTGGTAGCAAATCCTCTAACATCTCTTACAGTATCCGCCGATCCTCTAAACCCTACAACAGTTGAAAATCTCACAAATACAGGCGTTCTCTGGCCTGCATCTTGAAGGAATTGGGCTGATGTGTGCTCTGACATTGATTCATAACATTCAAAGTAACCATGGACACCCGTTCCCCTGGCATGTACCACTCTTTCAGGTATACGTTCATGATCAAAATGAGTTAACTTCTCTCTAAAGTGAAAGTCTTCCATTAATGTTGGTCCTCTTTCTCCAGCTTTCAGGGCATCATCGGTATGGCTAACTTTTACTCCCTGATTAGTTGTTAGTTTTTTACCTTCAGAATACTCCTTAAATTCTTCAAGATCGTTTATTTTACCTTTTTCATGCATTTTTTGCTTTTTTTTCTCTTCTTTCATTTTAAATCCTCCGATATAGATAAAAGGTGATAATTATGATTTAAACGACTTTCAGGGGGTATGAATTATAATGACAATTATTTATGTAATACCTATCATAAATAATTTAATACATATGAATTAATTAAAAATGGAAATTTAAAAGAAAGTGTCATAATCAAGATATAATGTGGCATACTAAAGGAGGTAAGCCTATTAAAAGAATATTCGGAAGAATACTATTATGCAGCGGCTTTCTATCATTAGGCTTAGGCATTTTAGGCATTATTTTACCACTTTTACCAACTACTCCTTTCCTTTTATTATCTGCAGCCTGCTTTGCAAGAAGTTCTGACAAATTTCATAAAAGACTTTTAGAGAACAAATGGCTTGGATTCTACATTAAAAATTATATGGAAGGTAAAGGAATTCCATTAAGAGAAAAAAAGATATCAATTACACTTTTATGGATTACAATTGGATATTCCGCCATATTTTTAACTTCTAACATGATAATTAAAGTTCTACTTTTATTTATAGCTATAAGTGTTACCATACACATTATAACTATAAAGACTTTGAACTGATAATTTATTATTAGACTGATTTATGGTGAGTTACTAATTGTTTTAAATTATAAAATATTTAATAAATTACGCCCTTCACTATAATTCAAAGCGTAGCTAAATTGAATTATTAATAATAAATGAAAATATAAACTTAATACCTCTGGAGGATTAGCATATTGATTTTAAAGATTAAGAAGGCAACATTACTATTTTTGATAGAACTCCTTGAAATATTATTTTATTAAGACTTAAACTACCTTATATCTATTCCAATGAAGTAACTATCTTTAAAACATACCGATCCTACTTTCAAATGGAATAAATTAATGCACAACTAAAACAGGAACCTTAGATTTTCTTACAACTCTTTCTGTTACACTTCCAATTAAAAATCTATTAATTCCACCTCTTCCTGATGCACCCATGACAACAAGATCAATGTTATCATCATCTATTGTCTTTACTATTTCATCATAGGGTTCCCCATCTTTGATTTTAATATTTATTTCAACATTTGTAGAGCATTTAGATCTATATATCTCTAAATCTCTCCTAAAATCCTCAATTATTTTTTTTCCTTTATCTATAAGTATATCATATAAATCTTCTTTAAAGAAATGTGCATAACCTGATTGAGTTATATGAGTGTCCGCTACATGTAAAAGTATAATGTCTGCATTAGTCATATTTGCAATCCATAATGCATGCTTACTTGCTTTTTTAGAGCATTCTGACCCATCTATTGGTACCAATATTTTATTATAATTATGGAAATTGTTCATATATTGTTATTAGAAATAATAAAATTAATAATTATCCTAAGTTCTATTAAATAATATAAAATATTTCATTTATTAGTATATATTTAAAATAAGGAAATATAAAAAAGAACTTTTAAATTCATAAGTTTAGAGATAATCACCTGTATACTGCATTAAAATTTATTTTAACTTAATCATAATATGATAAAATATATAGGAGGGGTATTAAATTGGTTGATATAGACTTGAGTATAGAAAATCTTCAAAAATGTATTTGTCCAGAATGTCCAGTTCAAAGTAAAAGTCAATGTGCTGATGAAAAGCTCGAAAAAATGATAGAAAGTGAATTAATGCAAGAGGAAAACATATCCAATCCACAGGAAATTCCAGGATTATATTGTGTAACAGGAGAATCTAAATGTAAAGATTTTGATTCAGAACAAACATGCCAGTGTAGTGGCTGCTATATATGGAATGAGTATCAACTTGGCAAAAGAGAACCAAGAGAATATTTCTGCATAAACTTTGAAGTATTATAATTTAAAATTTATTTTTCAGTGAAAATAGTTAGATAGCTTATTCATTAATTTAACATAGCTAAAATTAAAAAATTAGAGGTTAAATTAATTATTTATAAACAAACATTCCCGGCTTAGATCTTGCAGCAGCAAATCTGTGGTCAAAACCATATTTTCCATAGGGTAAATCAATCCACTCTTCATTGCTCTTTATCTGTACACTTCTATGCCTTGTAGAAAGTGAAGTTTCGTATTGAAGGATTCTACATTCTACACCCGTTTTTTTAATATTTTTATATAACCAGTCTGACATCGCCCAGCAATCACCTCCTTCTAGAGGAAGCCTGGAGGCACTGCTATTAACTCCCCTTATGTACTTAAATTTAGAACCTTCTTCCAGAATTCCTGAAATTTTCTTTATCTCTTCGCTTTCTTCATAAGGATTTTTAATATTAACCAAATGTACTTTGAGATCAGGTATCCAGTTAAAACTTAAGAGATTATCCAGACTAATAATACTTTTTGAATTATCATTTCCATATTCAGATGCATATATGGGATTTATAACATTTAATATTATTATTAATGTTATTGCAGAGGTAAATATTGGTTGAAATGGCTTTTTATACCTCAGTAAATTTGTTAGTTGAACTTTCAAAAATATCACCTTATAAAACTTAGTTATCTTAAAATTAAAAGACATCAAAGAATATTCACTATTATGAAATAAAATGTGAGTAGGTCACTATTGATATCAGTTCTATTTAAACTTTTAGACCTTAAATAAGTAAGATTTTAATAATATATTTCACGTTACTGTCAATTCATCATTTATGAAGTTTTGATAAAATATAATAATTGAGCCCGGTTTCCTTAAATAATAAATCTTTTTTTGGTATTATTTAAGATTTAAAGTAATAGTTTAAAGAATTTTTCAGAAAAAATAGCTTTTTACGAGTATTGATTGGATTTTGTTAAATATTTTAATCTGTAATAACAAATAATATAATGGTAATTAATATTTTAATTAAGGTGATAAAATTGGAAATAAGAATTAAACCAGATTCAGAGGATGAAAAACCTTCAAAGTTGCAAAATTTGCTTAGAAATGGATTAAAAGGGAAATATGTATTATCTACATCCACTCAGGATAAAAATACTGGTGAAATTATTTTTAAATTTAAAAAAAGGCAATAGTTATTCTTTAACTCCTCTGATAAAATTCCCTGTAGTAATGCCCCCAAAAGAAATCTTTTTTATCTTATTTTTCAATGAATTAAGCTTATTTTTAAGTTCAGGATCTTTCTGTGCAGTAATTTGAAGTGCATTCATGTAAATGGAACTGATTTTGAGGGCATATTTTTCACCTCTTCCCCTCGCGTCTATAATAACTGTATCAATTCCAGTTTTTAAAATAAAAGGCAGATGATCTATCAGGCATAACTCTACAGAATTTAAAATGTATGTATGGCATTCATTATCCAGTAATACTGGAAAAACTTGATTTTTAATATCCTGAAGACCTAAAAACGTGTTATTTTCAATTGGAATGTTATCTATACAGGGAATGCAATCTTTTGAAATTATTGATTCCATGTTTCCCTGAACAAGCAATTCCATAGAAACGTTGTGGTGAGGGTTAGAAGTAAGTTTCTTAATTTCACTTTTTGAAAGCTCTGGCGAAATTGTAAGCCCACTAAATAGCGTTGATAATTCTTCTGCCGATAACTGGTTCCATACATTAAGCCCTGCAGATCCATGCAGCACAATAGAGTTATTTAAATCCATTAATGCATTTGCAGCTCCAATTCCATCAACAAGGAATTCATTAATTCCTGATTCTGTTAATCGTTTAATTAGTTCTAATAATATTTTTAAGTCAGAATTAGTGGTTATTTTAGGTAATTTTAATATAAAAGTAGCATCAGAGGATTTACACATAGCTTTAGCCTTTAATATCCTTTGTTTCAATTCATCAATATTAAAATACTCTGATTTACATTTTAAACTATTTTGGATAAATGGATCAAAATAAATTCGCATACATCCTCCATTAATGGCTCCATTTAAAGATTTCAGGTCATTAACATAAATACCTAATTCAGGAATTTCATTTGAAGGTTTTTGTAAGCTTGAAAATCCAGATAAAGAATCATGTAATCGTTTTTTTGAATTGTTTAACTCTTCTTCTGGAGGAAGATATGATGAAATAATTCTACCTTCTATTCCTTTAAATAAATCCCTTCTGAGTTTATTAAGTTCACTTAGAGGAGCAAAAAATCCCCCGGGATACTTGATTTGTATATTTTGGATTTTAAAAGGAGTTCCGCCAGTTTTTGACATCTGATTTTTTAAGGTTTCTTTATTCAAAGGCCTGCTAATTGCTTTCTCCATTTTAAAATCAGCACTAATTTCTAACTCTAGTGGTCCTTTAGCTCCGCTAAACTTACTATTAATCATGATAGTGCCATCTTTCTGGACCAATATTTCCAGATCGACAAGAATCTGATTTTTTAAATTATCATGAGTTCCATTGATAATTTCCTGGGCTTTATCAACCAATTTTTTCCGCCGTGTAATGTAGATAGACGTACCTTTTTTTAAAGGGACATTAACTTTTAATTTAAGCTTTTTTTTATAAATTTCGGGATGTTCATTTATAACCATTCCATATTCTCTTTCTTTTGGATTAGGAGGTATAAATACGACTCCATCACCTTTTTGGGGGATAATATATCCTTTAATTTCAATAAGTGCTTCTTTATTTTTATATTCTGTTAAAGAACCAGTATATATGCCTCGATTTCCCGGATGATTACGCCCCATTACATTGATGAAATTTTCTAAAATATACCCTCCTGTAAAATCACGATTAAACGCTAATTTAAGGTTATTAATGTCTTTTTTGTCTGCTTTCCATTTTCCCTGTGCAATAGAATCTAAAGCTTTCCTGTATATACTTACTACGGTTGCTACATACTCTGAAGACCTCATTCTACCTTCAATCTTAAGGGAACACACATTCGAATTAACAATTCGGGGTAAATACTTATAAAGTGCCATATCTCGCGTTGATAACATATATTCAGCTTTAATGGGCACTGTAGTTAATTTAGCCGGCTTGCCGTAAATGTCCTTCTTTCCTGAAACAACTCTGTATTTCCTTCTACATGGTTGTGCACACATTCCTCTGTTTCCACTTCTACCTCCTATAAATGAGGATAAAAGGCATTGTCCGGAATATGAATAGCATAATGCTCCATGGGCAAATATTTCAAGTTCAATCCTTCCTGATTTAATTTCTTGAATGATTTCTTCAATTTGTGATAATTTCATTTCCCTTGCAAGAACTACGCGTTTAAAGCCGAATTCTGATGCCCATTTAACTCCTTCACTGTTGTGAATGGTCATCTGAGTAGATGCATGGAGATTTAAACCAGGAACGATTTCTTTCGCCAGTTTTGCAACACCAGTATCCTGGACTAAAATTGCATCTACTCCGATCTCATACAGAAATAGAAGATATTTACTCATTTTTTGAAGTTCATGGTCTTTAATTAGAGTATTTACCGTTACATAAACCTTTACTCCTCTGAAATGAGCATAATGTACTGCTTTTTTCAACTGTTCATTATCAAAGTTAGCTGCATAATGTCTTGCTCCAAATTGCTTTCCAGCAAGGTAAACAGCATCAGCACCAGCATTTACAGCTGCTTTAAGGGCATCCATAGATCCTGCAGGGGCTAATAGTTCAGGAATTTGTTTTTCCATTATTTTTCTCCAGTAAGTAAATAATATTTAAAAAATTGTTATCAATCTATTTTGTTAAGATAACTATATTTTTAATGGAGTAAATAAAATATCATATTTAACTATATTGCTGCTAATTTCAATTATAATGAGTTAAAAATTAATTATAATTATTTTAAATATAATAGAGGTAATGATATAATATGTATATTTGCTTAGAAGGTATTGATGGCTCAGGAAAATCAACGCAAATACTTCTCCTTGAAAAATGGCTAAGTGATTATGGATATGAAGTTTTAAGAATTTTTGAGCCAACAAACTCATCTACAGGAAAATTAATTAGAGAAATTCTTAAAGATCCAAGAGCTACGAATGATAATTTCCAGAAAACCCTTGCCCTTTTATTTGCTGCTGACCGTATGGTTTTAATGGATACAATAGAGGCTGCAGAGGAAGCAGGTAAAGCTATAATAAGTGACAGGTGTTTTTATTCAAGTATAGCTTACCAAAATCCTCAAGGTGTCCAAAATTCAAAACAAAGGCTCGATAGTGACGCCTCATGGCTTTATGAATTGAATAAATTTATTAAAAAGCCAGATATGGTTATTTTGCTTGATTTAGATGTCGAAAAGGCAATTTCCAGATGTGATGGCAGTGATAGTTTTGAAAATAAAGTTTTTCTTGAAAAAATCCGAAATAGGTATCTTGAACTTGCTAAAACAAATGATTTTTTCGTAATTAATGCTAATAATGGGATTAATAAAATTCATGAGGATATAAAGAAAGCTGTTTCCCCTAAAATTGGCAGATGTATTTAATTATAATTTTAATTAGTCATGTTCAAATGTGTTTTATGCATAAAAATAAGTATAAATTCAATCATATATCTTACATACAATAACGAGGTTCTAAAATAATTTTAAGTTTATTTAATGATAGTGGGGGAGCATTCATATGGTAAATAAAGATGAACTTAGCGATATGATAATTAACACTGATTTAGTAAAGGTTGATGGTCCTAAAGATGTTTGGGAAAAATATATTGATCTTGATGATGGAAAAACTTTAGTTGTGGGCTATAAAGAAGAAGGGAAGATATGTGAAGGCTTAACTGAGGATTTAACAAGTGGAAATAATGAAGAAAAATGTGCAAATACCTATATGTGGTACTGGGAGATAAGAAGTACTGAAACATGGGATATTCTTTATGAAAATCATGAAACTGATTTAAATTTCTGCTCTGAAGACTTAGAAAGAGCATGGAGTGATGAAAGCACATTTGAAGATATAGGAGACGTTCCTGGAACAGAATTATGCACATGGAGCGATCAAAATAATATTGAAGATATAGTTAAGGACATCATTGATGATATCATTGATGAATTGGATTAAATAAATAAAAAGAGTTATTTTTTATCTTCAAGCTCTTTTATTCTCTCATGCAACGATTTTATAATCATATCCTGGGCAGTTTCAAGATCTTCTTTTTCCCCAACCATAACAGGACCATAATCGGTTTGTTTAACGTCTAAATCTAATTCTTCCATAATTTTTGCGAGTATTTGTCCTGAAACACCTGCAGGTAACTTCATTTCATATTTCATTTCATCACCTATTCCTCTTTAGATATAATTAATTTATTTTTAATAATCTAATTCATTTTTTTTAGATATTCTCTTACAGGTTCCAGAATCTTAATTAAATTAGCAGTAACTGCATTTTTAAGGTCTAATGGATGCAATTTCCTATTTTCATAGGCCTCCAGAAGTTCTTCATAATTTAATTCCAGATTACCTCCAAATTTGGGTGGTCTTTCAATTAAAAGAGTGTCATGAGAATCATAAATAAAATATTTAGCTATTTCTATAACTGGATTTCCTTCAATTTCTCCCGCCGGGCAGTAACTGTTTTTTATTTTCTTTTTTATGTCATTAGGAGTATCATCAATTGCAATGAAGTTTTCTTTGCTTGAAGACATTTTCTCACTGCCGTCAGTTCCATGAAGGAGAGGTGTGTGGATGATGACAGGTGCAGGAGACCCAACTTTGGGTAAATTTTCCCTTGCCAGCATGTGGATCTTCCGTTGCTCCATTCCCCCTAATGCAAGATCTACATCCAAAAATAACATGTCAATAACCTGCATTATGGGATAAATAACCTCTGCAACTTTATGATCTTCTTTATCCCTTGTGATTTGGGCCATACTTCTTCTTGCACGTGTTAAAGTGGTTGAAAGCGCTAATTCGTAGACTTTGAGTGTATAATTTTCATCTGTTTGGAAAGAAGACCCTAAAATGAATTCAGTTTCTTCACTTAACCCAAAAGCCAGGAAACATTTCTGCATGTATTCTGAAATTTCTTTTATCTCTTCAAGAGTTCCCTTTCCATTTAAATAAGCATGTAGGTCAGCAAGAAGGATTTTTATCTTAAAACCTGCTTTCTGGAGTGCTATCATTTTTTTCACGGTGATGGCATGTCCGAGATGAACTTTTCCAGAAGGTTCATAACCTATATAAGCTACAGGATAATCTTTTTGAAGTTTTTCTTTAAGTTCATCATGGGATATTATTTCAAGCGTTCCGCTCTCTATCATGTCAATTTTAGTATCAATGTCCATTATATCACCGTAATTTATCTAAAATATACAATATTGATTAAATTGAAGAATTAGATAATATTTTTAATTTAAATCTTTATTTAACTTATATTTTATACAATTTAAATATTGTGTAATTAACAATCTAAAATATAAAGAACATGATCGATTTCAATTATCGGAATTTGAGATCCAATCTCTATTTCTGCAAAATCAACGTTGATCTGGAGATCTACAGGTTCGTAAGTTACAGGATGAAGAATTTGAATAGAATCTGGAGTTTTTGCAGTGACCGTAGTTTCCATAACATCTTCCTCTTTTGCAACAGCCATTATTTTATCATAATCTCTCCATTGCACTGAAATCTGATTTCTTGAATTTAAGTCTTTGATCAAAATTTTCTTTCCATCAATGCTCTTAATTTGTCCTATAACGCTTTCATATTTTACAAAGTCATTAACTTTAAAATAAGGTATTCGCACAGAAATCCACACTCTATAGAGGTCTTTTCCAGCAGATTTGTCCCTACCCATTAGACGGGGTGATTCTTTGATAACACCACCCATATGATCCTTTATAGAATTTGAAATCCGTTTTGCAACCTTATAAGAACCGATATAGTAATCTATTCCTTCTTTCAGTACATTACGCTGGGAAATATAGGCCATCTTGTTCTTTCTGGCAATCTTATCGATATTTTCTGCAATTATTGCATCAGAAGTCATTACTTCTTCATCATCAGGAACTCTTTTATCAGCCCTTAACTGAATAACAGCTTCATAATATCCTGATGTAAATTTACTGCATTCTGGACAAACAGTTCTATTAATTTTAACATTCAATTTATAGCCCTGCTCAATATCTTCTCCCAGAACAGTTCCTCGGGTATGAACGAGGCATTCAATGTTTGATCCTCTTGCTAATAATGTTTCAACATGGATTTCAACGTTTTGAGCATATTTATTAAGGGTTATATGATTATTTAAAGCGTTTAAAATAATTTCTTCATCAGATAACTCTAATTCATGCCACTTCCCGCTTATAAGCCGTGATTCACAGTGGGCGCAAACCGTAATTTCTATTTCCCCTGGAATTTCCGCTAAAACAAAATCTTCTAAAAAACAGGACTTACAAAGGTTATCAAAAAGTTCCTCATCTGTCCTTCCACATCTTGGACAAAACATAATATCAAATCAGTCTTAATTAAATCCTCAAAAATCTATCAAAATTCAAAGAATTTTGACGTTGCAGGAATCTTCGATTCCTGAACCGCAAATCTAAGATTTGCAGGCAGCAAAAAGGGAGTTTTTGCATGCTTCGATTTTTGGAGCGATAAAAAGTAATAAATGGTAATTTGGCCATTTACAATGTCTTAAGTGGGGCTTTAGCACCACAAGCTTCGCATTTAAGTAAAAATATACGATCTTCTCTGATTATGCGTGTATCAGGCCGGTTACATTCGTGACACATAATGAATCTCTTTACATAATCATCTATTCTGTCGTTTATGAGATAATGGGTAAATTTCCCTTGCATTATGGCCCTGCTGCCCTCTAAGTTCCCTGCAGTACCCAATTCTCTGAGTAAAAACTTTAGTAAATGCTGCGGGTCTCTGTTTAAAGCTTCTGCAATTTCTTTGAAATTCTGTATTATTGTCCTGTTCCCCTGAATTACTGAATAAGCTTTAGGAACGGTAAATCTTGTTGTTTCAAAAACCTTTTGTGGTAATTGATCTATTGCTCTATCTAATAATTTATCATAATCGCTCATTATTTAACCTCCAAAATCTTTTTGAAAAGATTTTATTAACCTTCAAAAATTAAGAAATGCGTAATCTTAATAAAATGATATTTTTGATTTAAATGCATATAAATATACCTTTTATTTATATAAAAATTTGATGATTGAATATATTGCTCGAAATTCTAGTTAAAAAAATTTTTTGGAATGGAAATAATAGATTTCGATTGTTTTCGATGCTTCAATCATACTGTTTTAAGATAGCCGGCTGTAGGTTCAAATACAAGTCCTTGCTGTTTTAATTTTGTTATAATTTGCTTAACTTTGTCTTCACTTATATTGTATCTGTCTGACATCTCATCAGTGAGAATACTTACTGGTACTCTACCTCCATATTCATCACTTAATTCTTTAACAATATCAAGCAGGACTCTGGCCTTATCACGTTCTGATTTAGGTGTTCGCCCTTCTACTTTGTCTATATCCACTTTACCTGTATCTGGATCAAGACCAACCTGTTTCATACATTCTTGTTGTAGTTTAATGGCCCTTTTTGCGTCCTCGGAAGTAACTTCTTTTCCTAAACGTATTTTACAGTTTGCTTCAGACAGACGTACTAAAGCCTCAAGCTGACGGGCTGTAATTGGGACTGGAGAGTCATCATCCTCAGCACTACCTCTCATTCCAACATAAAACTCTTGAAGAACTTCTATGGCCCCACCAGTAAGTTTTGGATGCACCTGTTTTCTTGCATATGCAATATATTTTCGTAAAAGTTCAGGATCAATTTCAAAAGGAATTTCAGCATTTTGGTGTATGTCTAAAATATGTCCTGCAAGTTTTCTATCTCTTTCTGCATTGGGTTTATCCTCAACAACAAATATGAGGTCAAATCTTGAAAGTATTGGAGATGGAAGGTTTATTTGCTCTGCGATAGATTTATAACGATCAAATCTTCCAAATTTAGGATTCGCTGCTGCAAGCATAGCACATCGCGAGTTTAAAGTTGCCATTATACCTGCTTTAGCTATACTTATTGTCTGTTGCTCAAGAGCTTCGTGAATTGCAGATCGGTCCTCTGATCGCATTTTATCAAGTTCATCTACACAAACATTACCCCGATCCCCTAAGACCAGTGCACCAGCTTCAAGTGACCATCCACCAAGGTCATCCTTAACTGCAGCCGCAGTTAGCCCAACACCACTTGTACCTTTACCGCTTGTATAAATTCCACGTGGGGCGAGCTTGGAAACATATTTAAGCATCTGAGATTTACCAATACCAGGATCACCGACAATTAATATGTGAACATCTCCCCTGATTCTTGTTTTATCTTCAAGCTCTTTTGCGACACCTCCAAATAATTGGAGAGCTATAGCTTCTTTTACTTCTCTATAACCTTGAATGGAAGGTGCTGTAGAATTAATAATTTTATTATAAACGTTAGGGTCTTTTGCAAGTTCTTTTATCTCTTCTTCGTCTTCTTCACTTATTTGGAGCTCTTCAAATTCCTGTTCAAGTGCTTCAATGTAATTACAATAAATATAATTTTTAAATAATTTTGTTTTTTCATCTCGAACGGTTTTTAAAGTCCCGGTAATTCGAATTATGTCTCCAGGAGTAATCATATCAACCAGATCATCTTCTAAGACTACGTTAATTTGTCTTGGTTGCTCTCCTCCAGATAAGTTTTCTAAAGGTTCCTGAAGCTTTGTAGTTTGGGTATCTAAAAATTCAGATTCTTCCTGAAGTAATCTGAATGATCTACCTCCACAATCATTGCAGAGAGCGGGTTCACTGATCATATTACTTTTTTGAGGAACTTCATGGAGTCTCATACAGCTTCTGCACTCAAACATTGCATTTACGATTCTGGGACGGATTTCATTGGTTTTTCTGACGATCCCATCAACTGCAACGAATTTTCCGATGAATTTACTTCTGAGTTCTCTTAGAGGTATGTTATTGGTCACATTTTCAAATCTAACCTGTAAATCCGCATTTTTCCTGGTGGTATCAATGTTTTTAATGGCCTTTTGAGCTGCTTTAATAACTTCTTCAGGTTTCTCTATTAGTAGATCAGCCAGATCTGGATCGAACATTTCCAGTTGTAGGTAATCTACTACAACAGATCGCTCATCTGGATACTTTTCAAGGGATTCAAATACAGCATCTTTGTATTCTGTACTAAAAAAGTCTTCAAACTTTGCTACAGATGTTTTTGATTTTTCGGTTATGGTGTCCATCAATATTATATTACTGCATAACTATAATAATCTTTACTAGAAAAAATGATAAAATTTAAAATAAATTATAACTATTTATATTATTAAATCTTAACTAAAATGGCTAAACAAAAAATAAGGATCATTTTAAATTCATTTAAATGGTGACGTAATGAAAAGATCAAGATTAAACTTATTTAAAGCGACTTCAATGACAATATCCCTTCTTGGAATAATTATGGTGATAACCACCATAGCTATTTTTGCTTATATAGGATTTCAGGGAATTTCTTCAAAAGTTACTACCAACGTAGATACAGGGACAGCTTATGATGAACTTGCAGCGCTAAAATCTGATCTTTCTGCTTTGAAAGCTCAACTGGACTCTACCAAAATTCAGGTATATAAAACGGGTAGTGCAAAAGCTAAAAGTGATTTTGTAACCGCCGAACTTGATGCAGTAAAGGCAGAATCTGCTGTTGGCGATGTTGAAAGTGCTTTAAATACGGATCAACCAATAGAAGAGGTTAATAATAGAATTTATATCGCAAAAACACAGATGCAGAAAGCTAAAACAAGTTTAGGCAAGGTAAAATCTGAGATTTAGATTCAAATATTTAAATTCTTAAATAAAGAAAAAGAAAAATTTATAGCTTAAAAAGCCATATATAGAGTTTCATGAAATTGCTTGTCGATTCTGGTTTGTAATGCGTGACGGGCTTCTCGTTCTCGAAGTGCGAGGCTTATGGCTCTTTGAGCCATATCTTCAAGCTCATCACGCGATAACTCTTTAATGCGCTCGGCTAGAGTTTCTCTTGGCATGGATTCGCTTTCCATAAGGAAATAAAAGGAGTTTTTAAAAAGTTCTTCATTCATGTGTTCCATGCGTTATTATATTGATTTTTATCACTAATAAATTTTGTGACTTTATTTTAGTAATATAAATAGCTACAAGATGACATAACTAATTCTAAATATTATTATCATTTTTTTACATATTAGTATTACTATTTTGAAAATCATAATATTTCATAAGAGCCTGATAGCCAGGATATACATCTCCATACTTCCTTTTTTAGAAGAGGGAGGTTTTGTTGTTTTAACGATTTTAAACTTCTTTTTTAGCTTTTTTAAAAGATTTTGAAACTCTTCTCCCTGAAAAGTTTTTATTATAACATTACCTCCGGGCTTTAAAATATTTTCAGCAATTTTTAGGGCATTTTCAGCTAAATCAATAGATTTAAGATGATCTATATCTTTTATTCCTGATAATTTGGGAGAGGCATCTGATAAAATAACATCTGCATCTATTTTAAGTGCTTTTTTAATTTTCTCTATGGTTTCTTCTTCTGTAAAATCTCCAGTTATCTGAATGAAGTTTTCATGTTCAAAAGGCTTTATTCTTTGAAGATCAACCCCCACAACAAATCCATTATCTCCAACGATGTCTAAAGCAACCTGTGACCATCCTCCCGGAGCAGCACCTAAATCAACTACATAATCATCAGGTTTAATTATTTTAAAACGTTTATTTAACTGAAGAAGTTTGAATGATGCCCTTGATCTATATTTTTCTTTTTTCGCTGATTTATAGTAATGTTCTTTTTTCTTTTCAGCCTGCCATCTTTTACTCATTATTACTCAACTCTAAAAATGTCAATATTAAACTTATTCCTTACTTTCAAAATTAAGTGCCTTACAGATAGGATCTCCAATTTTAACAATTTCAGCATCTAATTTTTTATTTTCAATATTTAAAAGCATAACGGAGGGATCTGATAATCGAGGGACAGTAGGACTTCCAGGATTTAATAGAAGGACATTTCCAACTTCTTTAATAAATGACCAGTGTGTATGTCCTGTAATTAATACTTCAACACCCATTTCTAGAGAAATATACTTCAACTGTTGAGTATCTCCTCGTGGATAGACTTCACCATGGTTTAATCCCACTTTAATCTCCTCAACTTCAA
This sequence comes from Methanobacterium sp. UBA44, assembly GCA_002494885.1. Lineage (GTDB taxonomy): Archaea > Methanobacteriota > Methanobacteria > Methanobacteriales > Methanobacteriaceae > Methanobacterium_D. The sequence goes on along the minus strand of DACV01000007.1, from coordinate 389,575 downwards.
AAAAAATATTTTTTGGTAGATTCAGGCCATAAGCTCTGTCCATATTCCCCTGAGAACACTTAGTTGGAGCTATCTTTTGGAGTTCCCTTAAAACATCTTGTGAAACCAGATCTCCTGCATGTAAAATCATATCCACATCGTTAAACACATCAAAAACAACTTCGGGTATTTTTGAAGCCCTCTCAGGTATATGAGTATCCGATATAACTCCAATCAACATTTAAAATCTCCCTTAAATAAATAAACTTGATAAATCAATTATGTCTTGTTGTGTAGAAATACATTGTGCAAGAAAGTTAAATGAAAATTATTAAAGAATAGATCAGTTGTTAAATAATGATAAAAAATCTTATTTTAAGTGTTCATGGTTAATGAATTATTTTCATGGATTTATATTTAAATTAAACGTATATTCCTCATTATAAGATAGTCAATTTTTCTAAAATAAGATAAATCAATACCTATATCCTTTAAATATAGGAAAATTATTATATTGTATGTCAATTAATATACATAAAAATATTATAAATTATTGTCAAATTATTATTAAATAGTTACTAAATCCTCTCTCGATTATTATTTTGAGTGATACCATGCATGAAATTATAATTTGCGAAAAGCCAAAGTCATCTGAAAAAATAGCTAAAGCATTGAATAAAGGATCAAAAAAGAACAGCTATAAAAAAGTTCCATATTATGAATTTGAAGAAAATGGGAAAAAAACAACTGTATTATCGGCAGTTGGTCATTTATATTCTCTATCCCCAACCAGTTCTGGTCAGGATAAAATTTTTGATATAGAATGGGTTCCACTTTATGAAAAAGATAAACAGAAAAAATATGTTAAAGGATATATAGATGCCATCAAAAAGCTTTCTAAAGGTGCAGATAAATTCATTCATGCATGCGATTATGATATAGAAGGGACTTTAATAGGATACAATGCATTGAAATATGCTTGTGGCGAAGAAAGTATAAAAAATGCTTCAAGAATGAAATTTTCAACTTTAACCAGGGAAGATATTCTTAATGCATATGAAAATCCAATAGATGTTGATTTTAGACAGGTAGACAGCGGTATTGCCAGACATATCCTTGATTTTCTGTTTGGAGTTAACATATCAAAATATTTAACAGATTCTATAAGAGTAGCAACAAAAAGGTACGTTCAACTTTCAGCAGGGCGAGTGCAGACTCCAACTCTTTCTATACTCGTAGATAGAGAAAAAGATATAAAAAAATTTATCCCTGAACCTTACTGGCTTATAAAAGCTGCTCTTGAAGGAGATATAATTGCTGATCATAAAGCTGGGAAAATATTCGAGAGAAAAGATGCTGATGGTATTCTCGCGGAATGCGAAGGAGAAGATGCAATTGTAAAGGGCGTTATTTTAAGAGAAAATAAAAGAGCTCCTCCATTCCCATTTGATCTTGGAAGCCTTCAATCAGAAGCTTATGGGGTATTTGGTTTCAGCCCTAAAAAAACCCAGCAAATAGCTCAAAACCTCTATACTGAAGGATACACCTCATATCCTCGTACTTCTTCACAGAAACTTCCAAAAAGCATTGGATATGATAAAATACTTAAAAAATTAAGTAAAAGCTCTGCATTCAAAAAACATGTAGATGCACTTAAAAAACCTTTAAAACCAAATGAAGGTAAAAAAACAGATGAAGCACATCCTGCCATTCACCCAACAGGTACATTACCTAAGAATTTAGATACAGATGGCCAGAAACTTTATGAACTCATAACATTCAGATTTATATCGGTATTTGGCGAAGATGGAATTCAAGAATCCATGAAAACGGATTTAGATATTAATTCGCAGGAATTCAGCTTTAGCAGAAAAAGAATGGCCAAAATGGGCTGGCTTGATCACTATCCATTTAGAAAAGTTGAAAATGAGGAGTTCCCTGATATTAAAAAAGGGGATAAATTAAAGGTTGAAGAGATTATTTGTGAAGAAAAAGAGACTAAACCTCCTGCAAGATACAACCAGGCATCTTTAATCAGGGAACTTGAAAAGAGAGGTCTCGGTACAAAATCAACCAGAGCAAATATCATTTCCATATTATATGACAGAAAATACATTGAAGGGCAGAAAATAAAAGTCAATGAGCTTGGTGAACATCTTATAGACACATTAAAGGAATATTCAGAAGATATTACAAGTGAAGAACTAACAAGACAGTTTGAAATGGAACTTAAAGGGATTATGGAAGATAAAATAACAAAAGATCAGGTTATTGAAGAAGCAAAAGATGAAGTATCCTCTATTCTTGATGATATTGAAAAAAATAAGACAAAAATTGGTGAAAAGCTTTATGAAGCTTATGAAGAAAGCCGTATTGTGGGAGAATGTAAATGCGGCGGTAATCTGGTTATGAAGTACTCTCCAAGAACTAAGGGTACCTTTGTTGGATGTTCTGCTTACCCTGATTGTAAAATAACTTATCCAATACCTCGAGGCAGCAACGTACTCAAAACGAAATGTGAGAAATGTGGCCTCCCAATGATATCATTTGGAAAACCTCGCCAGAGAGCATGTCTTGACCCTAAATGCGGTAGAGAAGGGCAAGAACCTTCAAATGAAGCTGTAGGGGTTTGTCCACAATGTGGAAATCAATTAATTAAGAGAATGGGTAGATATGGGGAATTTATTGGTTGCAGTGGTTTTCCTAAGTGCAGATTTACAAAGTCCGTTGAACAGGAAGTATAGAAATCATGTTTTAATTGATATTTTATTTTTGATATTTCTTGAAAGTACTTAAAGTACTGTTAAAGGTACTTTAATATTTCTATCTAAAATTTAAAGACTGATATAAAATTTTAAATACTTTTAAATTAAATTCTTGAAATATATTAAACGATAACGCCAGATCAGAGGTTTCAATATGGATACAAAAGAGTTTTTATCAAAATCTAAGCCTGTAATTATTATAATTTTACTTTTTTCATTATCATTTTTCCTTAGAGCCGAAGCAGTTAATTTATCTGTAGTTCCAGATGATATGAAAGCATATTATCAGGATCAAAATGGACTTCCCTATTTCAGTGAAATGGACTCATATTACAATTTCAGATTGACAGAGAATTTTATTGATCATGGATCTTTAGGAGATACGGTGATTAATGGTACTCAGTGGGATATGCATTCTTATTATCCCCAAGGAAGATCAGCAGAATATCCTCCATTAATAGTTTATCTTACTGCATTTGTTTACAAATTCGCCAACGTATTCAGTGAGGTTTCTTTAGTAACAGTAGCCTTTTGGATGGCTCCGTTTATGGCATCTCTATGTGTAATTCCTGCTTATTTATTTGTAAGGAGAATTACCAATGATTTTGGTGGAATAACTGCAGGAATTTTGATAGCTACTGCATTATCCTATTTTTCCCATACCTTTGCAGGATTTTTTGATACAGACATGTTTAACATATTACTGCCTCTCCTTGTTGTATGGTTCTTTATTGAGAGCATACGTTCTGATGACTTTAAATGGAGGTCAATTTTCGTAGCTCTATCAGTTATTTCCATGCTTATTTTCTCAATGGCATGGACTGGATGGTGGTATGCATTTTATCTTGTGGTGGGCTTTTCTATCCTCTATTTACTAATTTCTAAATATGTATTTGGTATGAGTACAATTAAACCACAAAAAGATTATTCAAGTAGAATAAATTGGTTTTTAGATCAAAAGGCACTATTTTCACTGGTTGTGTTTGTTTTAGCAAGCTCAATATTGATGTTGATTAGCATGGGGCCTTCTGAATTTGCAAACGCACTATTCGGGCCATTTGGATTTACAACTATCCAGGATGCCGTTGCAGGCACTGCTTATCCTAATGTTTATGTATCTGTATCAGAACTTCAGATACCAAGTTTCGACGACGTTATGAATGGTGTTGGAGGTATTTTTGCATTAATATTAGGTATTTTTAGCGTTCCGTTACTTATCTGGAAATTAAAACCAAAGAATGATAATAAAGCTGAAGCAAAAGAGACAACCCCCAAAATAAAGAAAAAGCCAAGAAGAAGGGGAAGAAAAACTAAAGTAGAACCTGTTGAAGAAAAAACTGAAAGAATAAATGTAAAAAAGGATCCTGAACTTTTGAAAAGGAAAGCAGATTATGTTTTATATCTTGTATTATTCTCTTTCTGGCTCCTGATCACTGCCTATGCCATGACAAAAGGTTCAAGGTTTATTGCTACATTTTCACTACCAATTGCATTAGGCGCTGGTGTTTCCATAGGTTTGATTGCTCCATTTATTGGAAAATATATTAAAAATGCCAAATACTGTGCAGTGGCGATTTTACTTTTAATTGCATTAGTATCGTATCCTGCAGTTACAGGAGCATATACTACATCATATTCGGTGGTTCCAGGAACAGATGATTCAATGTATAATTCGCTGGGATGGATTAATAATAACACCCCAAATAATACTGTAATTACCTCATGGTGGGATTATGGGCATTTATTTGCAGCAGTGGCGGATCGACCAGTTACCTTTGATGGAGGATCTCAAAACTCTCCAAGAGCTTATTGGGTTGGAAAAGCCCTATTCACCAGTGATGAGAATTTAGCAGCAGGAATAATTAGAATGCTTACTTCAAGCGGGGATTTAGGTTATTTAACTCTTGAAAACTATACTAGGGATACTGGTAAAAGTGTTGAAATATTAACTAAAGTTTTACCACTTGATAAACAGGCAGCACAAACTATAATGGTAAATGATTATAAGTTGACACCTGCTCAAGCACAAAACGTATTAAAATACACCCACCCTGATAACCCAAGTCCGCGTGTCTTTATAACAAGTAGCGACATGCTTGGAAAAGCTGGCTGGTGGTCTTACTTTGGAAGCTGGAATTTCAATAATAGCACTGGACAGAATTATCTTTACTCTGCTGCAGAAGCAAACTCTACCCAGGTAAATGGCACCACTGTAATCCAGGGTCAAAATAATGTTGTGGTACAAATAAATGGATCTCAGATTAGTGCAGGACTACTGTATCTGGACAATAACAATGAAACTCAAGTAATGCCTCCACACAAGCTAACTGTAACCCAGGGCAACGCAACTGTAATGGATCAGATTGTATCTAATGATAGTCCAATAAGTATACTTTTGATAGCCCAAAATAACACATATGTGACGGTTGCAATGAACAGAGAGCTTGAAAATTCAATGTTCACACGATTGTTCTTGATGGGAGGTAATGGATTAACTCGATTTAAATTAGCTTCTCAAAATCAAGGTGTAATGGTTTGGAATGTAAATTAAATAGATTCCAAAAGGAATCTATTTAATTTTAAATTTCTACATCATATTACGTATTTCATTTAGAAGAATGTCTGTTGCACTTATGATTCCAACTATCTGGCCTGCTTCTTCTACTGGTAATCTCCATATGCCATGGTCTACCATCTCTTTTGCTGCTTCTTCTACTGGAGTATCAGTATGAACTGTTACAAGATGAGTCTCCATTGCATCATGGACTTTGGTATTATTTAATTGATTTTCATCGCCTATAGCTTCCAGAACATCCCATGTTGTTACTATGCCTACAACTTCTCCCTTATTTTCCACTATAAGACTTCCACCTTCTCCTTCTTCTGTAGACTTTCTCAAGGCAGTATCCAGAGTTTCATCTTCACCTATGGTTTCAACACCTTCAATCATAATTTCTTTAACATTCATCATATCACCATGCTTAGATATGAGTTTTATAGGATATAAAATTTTATAATTAAAAACTTTTTTAAGGGTGAAAAGATTAATATTAATCAAATTTAACTAAATTATCATTATTATAATTTAAAGTGGAATTATATATGCAGTATTTATGTATTAAAGAGAATTAAAACCCTGATTTGGAAATATATTTTTATAATCATTTTTATTAATCTAACTACTTTTATGTGAGATTTATGGTTCTTGAAGATAGAATTAAAAAAATTGAAGAAGAAATTCAAAAAACGCCGTATAATAAGGCTACCTCCCATCATATAGGTAAACTTAAGGCTAAATTATCAAAACTCAAAGAAGAATCCCTGCAAAGGAGCAGTTCAGGTACTAAGGGTAAAGGATTTCATGTTAAAAAGAGCGGAGATTCTACGGTAGTTCTGGTTGGATTTCCGTCAGTTGGAAAATCAACCCTACTTAATGACCTTACCAATGCAGAATCTAAAATTGGAGAATATGAATTTACAACGCTTGAAATAATTCCAGGGATTATGGAATATGAAGGAGCAAAAATTCAGATATTTGATATTCCAGGGATAATTACTGGAGCTTCCAGGGGTAAAGGAAGAGGAAGGGAAATTTTATCTGTTGCCAGGAATGCAGACCTTGTATTAATAGTGCTTGATGTTTTTAATCCCCAACATATTAATATAATTACAGAAGAACTAAAAAACATAGGTATAAGGCCTAACCAGACCCGACCTGATGTCACTGTAAAGCGTAAAAAACTGGGAGGCCTTGCAATTTCTTCTACAGTAGAACTTACAAATATAGATGAAAGGACAATCAGATCTATTTTGAATGAATATGGAATACACAGTGCAGATATTTTGATACGTGATAATGTGACCATGGATCAGTTTATTGACAGTTTAGATTTAAGTTGTGTTTATATTCCCATGTTAAAAATCGTAAATAAAATAGATCTGGTAGATAAAAAATATATGGATGAGCTTAAATCAGAAATACCTGATGCAATTTTTATATCTGCAAACAAGCAAACTAATATAGAAGATCTCAAATGGAAAATATTTGATGAGCTTGCTCTTATCCGTGTTTTCCTAAAGCCCCAGGGCAAGAAAACGGATTATGAAGAGCCTTTAATAATAAGGAAAGGATCAAGTGTTAAAGATGTAGCAAATAAACTCCATCGAGATTTTGTTAGAGATTTCAGACATGCAAAGGTTTGGGGAACATCAGTAAAGTTTGAAGGGCAGAAAGTGGGTCTCGAACACGTGTTAAATGATAAAGATGTTTTAAGAATAATAGTTAAAAAATAACAATTGTTAAATTTAAAGAATGATTATAATAAAATGGTGAAAAGATGAAATTAGATGATGTGGTAATATCAAGAGCAATAATAAAAAGTTTTATGGAAGATTTTCTGGATTATACTGATATTGATGTGGCTATTGGGGGCGGAGGTCCTGCAGGACTTACAGCAGGATATTATCTTGCAAAGGCAGGCATTAAAGTGGCGCTATTTGAAAGAAAATTAAGCATCGGCGGCGGAATGTGGGGTGGCGGCATGATGTTTAATAAAATAGTCGTTCAGGAAGAAAGCAGAAGAATTCTCGACGAATTTGGGATTAAAACCAAGAGATACGAAGAAGACTATTATATGGCCGATTCAATAGAATCTGTTTCAACTTTGTGCTCTAAAGCAACACAGGCAGGCCTTAAAGTCTTTAATTTAATGAGCATTGAAGATGTAATGATCCAGGAAAAGCCTGATATCACAGGTCTTGTTTTAAACTGGAGTGCAGTTGAAATGGGAGGATTACATGTTGACCCACTCACAATAAGGACAAAAGCTGTTGTTGATGCCACAGGTCATGATTGTGAAGTGGTAAAAGTTGTAGAGAGAAAAGTAGGACCTAAACTTAACACAGAAACAGGTAGAATTATTGGAGAAAAACCGATGTGGGCTGATGTTGGAGAAAAAGCCCTTATGGATAATACTAAGGAAGTTTATCCAGGATTATACGTTGCAGGAATGGCTGCAAATGCAGTTTACGGTTCTCCAAGAATGGGTCCAATATTTGGCGGAATGCTCCTATCTGGAGAAAGAATAGCTCAGATTCTTATCGAAAAATTGAAATGATTTCATGAGCTCCATGATTATACTCATTACAGGAACGCCAGGAGTTGGGAAAACCACGGTTTCTGGAACACTTGCCCAAAAATTAAATGCTCATTTAATTGACATAAATCAACTTGTTAATGAAAAACACATTTATACAGGCGTCGATGAAGTAAGAAAATACAAAATAGTGGATTTAGATGCTTTATTTGATGAAATAACTATAATAATCAATAAAATCAACAGTAAATTTATCATTGTTGAAGGGCATCTTTCACATCTTTATGAAAAATCAGATATTGTAATAGTTTTAAGGGCTAATCCTCATGTTTTAGAACAGCGTATGAAAACTAAAGAATGGGGAGAAGACAAAATCCGTGAGAATATAGAAGCAGAGGCAATTGATGTCTGTTCTTATGAAGCATACGAAATTCATGGAGATAAAACCAACGAAATAGATACAAGCAATATCAGCCATGAAAGAGTTGTTGATTTAATGGTTGATATGATAAAAGGTGATAAAAAGTTTCCGGTTGGTAGTATTGATTTTCTGGAATATTTAAAGTAATTTTAACGTAAATTTTTGGAACAATAGGATTTGATAGAAAAGCTTTTTAAAGAGAATATTAAATAAATTACAATATTATTCTTAAGTATATTATATGTTATATTGAGGATTATTGATGATGTTAATTCCATAAAATAAATACTCTATTAAATATGGATTTAGCAATTCAAACCCCAGCATAAGAGCTTAAGACCAATTTCTATGTTCTATAACAATGATTGCTTTGGGGCCATAATTTGAGAAGAGGAAGAAGACCACAATGGATGTTAAAAATTGCAAGAGAAAGGATTGATATTCTCTTTAAACTTGCAGATGAATCTTTTGACGCTCATCCTGAACGGTCGCACCGTTATGTCCAGATGGCCAGAAACATTGCAACCAAGTATAATATAAGAATGCCAAGAATCTGGAAGAGGAGATTCTGTAAAAATTGCTATAAGTTCCTGAAACCGGGTGAAAACTGCCAGGTCAGGTTAAAAAATTCATCTGTTACTATTAAATGTTTTGAATGTGGAAATGTAATGAAAATTCCATATATAAGAGAGATAAAAGATAAAAGGAGGAAAAGAATTGAATCCTGCATTATCAAAAAAGGAATTAATGAATAGATCACTTTCAACAATCACCATTAATATTGGAAAATCTGGAATCAACCAGAATGTTATTGATGAAATAAAAAGACAACTTAAGGCTCATGAAGTAATAAAGTTAAAATTTGCAAAAAATATATCTTCAGAAAAACAAAATTATATAAACAATATAATCGAAAAATCTAACTCTAAACTAGTTGATTTAAGAGGAAATGTTGCTGTAATATTTAAAAAAAACCATCGAAAATCTTAGCCAGCAAAAATTTTAAATTTTCGTAGCATGGAAAAAACTATCGAAATTTATAATTTCGATGTATACAAACTTCGTCCGTAACCGCAAAAGATTGTAAATTTTCTAATGCTTCGTTTTTTCGGTTGTGAAACTCTCAAATCCGAAGGATTTGGAGCACTCAAACGCGAAGCGTTTGGTGCGGAGAAACGAAGTTTCTCATGCACAAAAATCGAAGATTTTTGTTAGCTCCGTTTCACACACATCAAAATCAAAACTGGCAAAACTGAAAGCTTTGCGCATTCAAAATCTTCGATTTTGAAAGATTTTCGGGGCATGTGAAAATTAAGAATTTTCACGGCTGCAAAACCAAAGGTTTTGCATAGTATCAAAAATTCTATGAATTTTTGAGTCAAGATAATTAGGTAATTAGGAGGATAAATATGACTACAGTTTACGATGTACCTGCAGATTTGCTAATAAGTACAATTGCAAAAGAATTAAGCCAAAATAAGAAAATAAACCCGCCTGAATGGTCTAAATTTGTTAAAACAGGAGTTCACAAAGAAAGAAGACCCGAAGATATGGACTGGTGGTACACAAGATGTGCATCTCTTTTAAGAAGGGTGTACATAGATGGCCCAGTAGGAATGAACAGTTTAAGATCATACTACGGTGGAAAAAAGGATAAAGGTTCCAGCCCTGAAAAATTTGCAAAGGGAAGCGGTTCCATAATAAGAACAGCTCTACACCAGCTTGAAGATGCTGGATACATTGCAAAGGTTAAGGAAGGGAGAATTGTAACTCCTGAAGGTAAATCTTTCCTAGATAAAACATCAAATGTTGTTAAAAAAGAAGTTCCAGAACTCGCTGATTACTAAATCAGATTGATCATAAATATATCATGGAGGCCGGATTTTGAGCGATATTGAAGAATTAAGACGTAAAAGAATGCAAGAATTACAACAGCAAGCGGCAGCACAGCAAATGGCATCTCGGGAGCAAGAACAGGCCCAACGTGAATTAGAAGCTCAAAAAAGACAGGCTATGGTGCAGATACTTACCCCTGAAGCCAGGGGAAGACTTGCAAACCTCAGGTTAACCAAGCCAGAAATGGTTGATCAGATTGAACTTCAGCTGATTCAGCTCGCACAGATGGGCAGAGTTAAATCAAAAATAACTGATGAACAGCTGAAAGAACTCCTAAAAAATCTTGCTGGCCAGAAAAGAGAGATTAACATAACAAGAAAATGAAAGCATGTGTTCTTTACAGTGGAGGAAAAGATAGCTCATTAATTGCTGTAATCCTTGAAAAATTGGGATATAACGTTGAACTTGTAACCCTGAATTTTAGGGTTTTTGATTCATTTAAACCTGCAGCAGAGTCAGCATCTTCCCTTGGATTTAAACATCGTGTTTTTAAGGCAGACAGATCCCTTGCAGAAACTGCAGCCAGTATTATTATTGATGATGGATTTCCAAACAATGGAATAAATTATATTCATAAAGAAGTACTGGATCTGGTTTCAAAAAGCTATGGTATGGTGGCAGATGGAACACGAAGGGATGATAGGACTCCAAAACTTAAATCTAGTGAAATAAACAGCCTTGAAGCACGAAGAAATGTTGAATATATAAATCTACGGGGATTTGGGCACAAAACCATAAATGATCTCTCAAAGAAGATATTTGAAGTTAAAAAAGAGCAGACAAGTATGGAGAATAACTCTGATTATGAGATAGAAATAAGATATCTTATAAATGCAATTAAAGGAGAAAATTTTGCACAGAAAATATTCCCTGTTCATGTTCAATCAAGAGTAATTGGCTGGAAAAATAAAATTTAATGAATTATGAAAAACTTTTAATTAATGTGGTGAAAAAATGAGTAGGAATAGGCCATTAGCTAAGAAATTAAGGCTTGCTAAAGCCAACAAGCAAAACAGGCGTGTACCTTTATGGGTTATGCTTAAAACAAACAGAAAAGTGAGAACTCATCCTAAGATGAGACAATGGAGAAGAAGTAAACTAAAAGTGTAAGGGGATTTAAATGGAAAGAGTCTATGTTATACCTTTAAGAAAAGTAAAAAATGTTCCAAGGACAATCAGGTCCCCAAGAGCAATACGTTACGTAAAAGAGTTCATAAAACAACATATGAAAGCAGAAGAGATCAAAATTGATGCTTCTGTAAACGAAAAAATATGGGAAAGGGGAATCCAGAAAATACCTCCTAAAATTAAAGTAAAAGCTGTTGAAGAGGAAGACGGTTCAGTAGCAGTCACCTTGGTCGAATAGGTGAACTTGATGATTAGAAAAGCTAACCTGTACGGGAACTCAAATATTGGAGTTGCAATATCAACTTCAGATAATGTAGCCATAGTTCCCTCTAATTTATCAGAAGCAATGGAAAATCTGATAGAAAATACTCTGGGAGTATCTGTAATTAAAACTCCAATTAGTGGAAGTAATCTTGCTGGAGCACTTACAGTTGGAAATTCAAATGGATTTTTAGTTTCTCCATTTGCTCTTGAAAGTGAAATAAAAGCTATTAAAGAGATGGATATAGAAGTGGAGAGAATTCCTGATAGGTTCACTGCTGTAGGTAACATAGTGCTTGCCAATGATAATGGCGCAATTGTAAATCCACTGCTTTCTGATGAATCTTTAGAGGTAATTGAGAACGTTCTGGACGTTGAAGCTCAAAGAGGAAGTATAGCCAGCTTTAAAATAACAGGATCTGTTGCAGTGGCCACAAATAAAGGAGTATTAGCTCATCCATCTGCATCAGCAGAAGAATTGAAATTTATTGAAAATGTAATGAAGGTTCCTGCAGATATTGGAACTGTAAATAAAGGTATAAGACTTGTTGGGGCATGCACAATAGCAAATTCTGAGGGAGTTATTGTCGGATCAGATACAACAGGTCCTGAACTTGCAAGAATAGAAGAAGCATTAGGTTTTCTTGAGGGATATGAATGAGAACAAAAATATTTAGAATTCAAGGTAAATTTATGATGGGAAAAAGCTTTAAATCCTTCACCAAGGAGTTAAAAGCTATCAACGAAGAAGATATACAGGAAAAGATTTATTCTGAATTTGGAAGCAAACACGGAATTAAAAGAAGCAAAATATCCATAGAAGAAATTAAAGAAATTTCAGAAGACGAAGTACTGGATCCAATAATCAAGGCCTTAATTGAAGGGTGATTTGCATGGATGATAGACAAAGGCTCGAACAGATGGTTAATGAGATTAACATGTACCAGAGCCAAGTAGAACTTCTACAACAGCAAATTGAGACTGTAAGAGCTTCTATTGCAGATTTAGCCTCTGCTGAAGAATCTTTAAATGCAATAGATGGAAAAGAGAATACTGAAACCTTTGTACCTATTGGTGCAGGTTCTTTTGTAATTGCAGAGATTAAAAATACAGATCAGGTTATAATGGGTCTTGGTGCAGGCGCTGCTGCAAAGAAAGATATTAATGAAGCTAAAGAAAGCATATCTTCCCAGAGAAAAGAACTTGAACAGTTAACTGATAAAATGGTTGGAGATGTGCAGAAATTAACCGATTATATTGTCAAAAAAAGTCCTGAAGCTGAAGCACTGCTTAGAAAAGTTGAAACTGAAGAGGCTCAAAAACAATAACTACACTCAAAAAATTGAAGCATGCAAAAGCTTTCGAACATAATGAATTTTCGAATGTTTACAAAACGAAGCCAAAAAACAAGGTTTTTTAGACCCTAAATCGCAGATTTGAAGGTTTTGCAACCGGGAAAAATTAGAAATTTTTTCTATGCAGCAAACACTTGGTATTTTTAGGCATCAAAATTCAAAGAATCTTGACAGATTTTTCCATGTTTGCGAATAAATTCACAATCGTGAAAATTTTCAATTTATGAGGTTGAAGAAAAAAGCTGTTAAAATTGAAGATTTTAACGCAGCAAAAACGAAGTTTTGCATGCTTAGCTTTTTTCTGAACCCAAAAACAAAGTTTTTGAGAGTTTTTAAAGGAGTGAATGTTTTGTTTGAATCACTTAAAAAGAAATTTAGCGGCACTGTTGGGAAAATAAGCGATAAAATTTCTAAAGAAGATGAAAAAGTAGAAGATAAAACTCCTTTAGAAGAAACGCCACAGGAAAAAGAAGAAACTATTCCAAAAAAAGTTTCTGAAGAAATAGAGGAACCTTCTAAGAAAGATGAAGAAGGTGGAGTTAGAGAAAAATTATCAGGGATTTTCTCCAGAGATAAAAAGGAAGATAAAGTTCAGGAAACTGAAGAAAAACCAGAAGAACATCCTGCTGAAGATATAGAAGAAGAAAAATCTGGAATGTTTTCGTTTGTCACTAAAAAGACAATATCTGAAAAGGATATTGATGATATTTTATTTGAACTTGAAATGGCACTTTTAGAAAGTGATGTAGCACTGGAAGTTGCAGAAAAGATAATTAATTCGGTAAAAGAAGATCTTGTGGGTAAAAAAATCAAGAGAAGAAGCGATGTAGCTGAATTCACAAGAAATGCCCTGAAAAAAGCTATTTCCGAAATACTAGGTGTCGAAACAAGAGACCTTAAAGAAATGGCCCAGAATGCAAAAAAATCGGGCGAACCACTTAAGATAATGTTTGTCGGCGTAAATGGAACTGGTAAAACAACTACAATAGCTAAAATTGCCACTTACTTTATAAATGAAGGATTTACTCCAGTTATTGCAGCTGCAGATACCTTTAGAGCTGGTGCTATTGAACAAATTGGTCATCACGCTGAAAATATTGGAGTTAAGTTAATAAAACACAAAAAAGGTGCAGATCCTGCTGCAGTTGCATATGATGCAGTTGAACATGCAAAGGCTAAAGGAAAAGAGATAGTTTTAATAGACACTGCAGGTAGAATGCAAACTAATATAAATCTCATGGATGAGATGAAGAAAATTCAACGTGTTGTAAAGCCAGATATCATAATTTATGTCGGTGATTCCCTTACTGGAAACGATGCAGTTGAACAGGCAATGAAATTCAACGAGGCTGTAGGTGTTGATGGAATCATTTTAACCAAAGCTGATGCCGATGCTAAAGGAGGAGCAGCACTTTCAATTGGTTATGTAATAAGCAAGCCAATCCTGTTTTTAGGTGTAGGCCAATCTTATGAAGATATAATGGAATTTAAATCTGAGTGGATGGTTGATCAACTTATTTAGCTAAATTAAATTTTAATTTTTAGAAATTGAAGATTCGTTAGGATAATGATCTATATGGGTTCTTAAATTTTTAGCAGTCTTATTATAGTTATAACTCATTAGAGAAATTTCAATCTATAAGAAAACCTTAATGATTAGATTATTAAGGTTTTTTGAGGATGATTTTATTTTAAATTGAATTTAGATTAAATATTTCTATTACATATAATCTGATTTATTTTTTATAACTATTAATTACAGTTTAATTTTTCATATTGGGATATTTTAGAGTTCATTTTTAATAATTTTGGTATGTCTGAATTCACAAAATTTTGTCTAATATTAAATTCCTGTGAATTTAATAACTATCATAATATATTTTATGATATTTAAAACATTTTCGCTCATGCCCTTTAAATAGTTCAATGTTTATATAGTATGATGTCTTAAAATATAAGTATGATGTCTAATAGGTTAGTGCAAGAGCTTTTTATTCCTGAGGAAGATAGAGCAATGGATGTTTTCAGGAGTATAAGATGGTCAAACGGGATTTATTGTCCTAAATGTAAGTCTTTCAAAATTTATAACCGTGGTTTCCAAGGTAAAACCAGACGTTACTCCTGTAAAAAATGTCAATTGAACTTCAGCGATCTTACAGGAAGCATATTTGAAAACAAGAAAATTCCAATGGGTGAAATGTTGTACATCCTCATGAATTTGGACAAAAAGAGCATAAAACGTTTATCAGAAGAACTGGGGCATAAATGGGATACAATTTACCGTTTAGCAAAAGACTTCAGAGAAAACCTCTCAGAAAAATCTAAAGATCCTGTTGTACTTAGAAAAGTCGAAATAGATGAAATGTACCAATCTACAGGTGTTAAGGGTGTTAAAAAAAACAACCACGAAGACGAGGGTTGAAACAAAGAGGAAGAGGCACCTGGAAGAAAGATAAGCCACCAATCATCACGATTGTAGAAAGAAACACCGGAAAAACCATATTTTCAGTTGAAAAGAATCTCTCCAAAAAATTAATAGAAAACAAGTTGAATGAGTACTGTTTAAAACCTGTAAAAATATTTACAGATGATTATACAATATATTCAAACCTAAAAGAGCATAAAATGGTTAAAACCCATCATATAATCAACCATTCACACAGAAACTACAGTGAAGGCAAGATACATGTGAACAATGCCGAAAACAGACATTCACTATTAAGACCGTTTTTAGGGATGTTTCGAGGTGTTTCCAAGAAAAACCTCAACTCATACGTGAAATTCTTCCAATTCGTATTCAATAACGGGATAAACTGGCTTGAAAAAGCCCTAAAACTAATATTAAATTGCACTACACCCCGGAGATGAGCGAACATTTTTTAGGAGATTAATATTTAAATATTTTAAAAGGCATAAAAAATTGTGCTTATTAATATGGGGGAGATAGTTAATGAAAAAAATAGGTTTTACATTGTTATTAGTGATTCTTATAGCGTTTTTTTTTAATCTTGCCGGTGTTTCTGCGGTTAATGTTACTGTTGAGCAAGTAATTAACTCTTCAGGAAATGTGAATTCTTACATTGAGATCAATCACACACTTCCAGGTAATACTAATGTTGGTGAAAATCAGGTTACTATGCCACAATATTTAAAACTTTCAACAACTGCAGTGTTGAATATTAATGCATCATCCAATGCAACGATCCCTATTATAAGTTATAGCAGTGCTCCATCACCATCAGAGAATATTACAAGCATAAATGTTAGTAAAGCAGAGTATCTGAATATTGCAAGTCGTGTTAAATCGTATATGGATACCAATGGACGAGCACCAAATTATGCATCAACCAGTACAGGAACTATTCGTTATGAGTCGCTAATTTATATGTACTCCCAGATATTGAACTCTTATAAAATAAATGGTGTTCTGCCAGATTATATCACAGTTAATCCATGGACAATTGTTACAAATCCAAATATAATAGGCAATACAAGCTATGGTTACGTGGAAAAAGAATTTTATGGAAATCAAACTTCTAACCAGACTATAGTACTTATAATTGGAGTACATCCCCAGGAAAGCGGGATACATACTGCTATTGTGAATACTTTAGCATCTAAGTCTGCAAATTTAAATAAAAGATACGTTGTTTATAATGTTCATGTAACTCAAGATGCCAGCGATTATATCAAAGGAAGAATGAATGGACAGTTATTGGCTCAAGCCTTTGTAGTTCCTGATGTTTCCAGTGAAAATCCAATGTTGGTCATGGATAATCATGAAAATCATGGTGCAGACAGCGGATACGCTTATTACAGGTTTTTATACCCAATCTCCAATACCACCATAACCACAACTTATGCTAACGAAATAATCAGTCAAATGCCGTTTTTAGTATTATACAGCCCTTCAAATCCGACCAGTACTCCGTACGTTACAGTGCCTATTGCAAATCAGGGAATAACCACAATAATCTACGAAACATACATGTACGATTCTGAAACTAAGAAAACATTCGATGCAAATACTCTTATTAATGCATTAGATAATCTGGGTAAGGAAGCACCTACAGGGCAGGCTGTAAATGCCAGTCCAAAAGGAGGTACTTTTAACACTTCCAAAACTGTTACTTTGACAAAAACAGATTCAGGTAGTACTGCAACGATTTATTACACTACAGATGGCAGCAATCCACAAACAAGCAGCACAAGAACTGAATATATTGATCCAATAACAATAAACATTACAACCACGCTTAAATTCTACGCAGTCGACACAGCAGGTAACCCTTCACCAGTATACACTGAAATATATACAATAAACCTTGCTCCTGCTGATTTAAGGACTGAAACAATTACTACAAACGGAAATACTGCAACTGGCATTACAAACTATCCGGTTAGCAGTACAGTTAAAAATTACGGTGGAACTATTACAAAAACATTCTATGTGTCTTACTACCTATCTACTGACCAGTATAAGAGCAGTAATGATCGCTACATTGGACACGCTACAGTAAACGGTTTAGCCAGTGGTTCATCAGTTAATGCACAAATATTAGGTTCAATACCTAAGGATATTGCTCAAGGAAACTATTACATCATCGCTGTTGCTGATTCCACAGGAATTATACGAGAATCCAACGAAGCAAACAATGCTAAAACCAGTGCAAGTAGAATTTTTATATGGAGACCTGATTTAAGCGTTCAAACAGTTACTCTGAGCGGTAACACTGCAACTGGTATAACAAACTATTCAGTTAGCAGCACAATCAAAAATAGTGGTTCAATCACTTCAGATACATTCTACGTATCTTATTACCTGTCTACAGACACTACTAAGAGTAGTAATGATCGTTATATTGGTCATGCTACTGTTAATGGTTTAAATGGCTGGTCAACAACCACTGCAACAGCCAAATGCACAATACCTAAGGATATTGCTCAGGGAAACTATTATATCATTGCAGTTGCCGATTCAACAGGACTCATACGAGAATCCAACGAAGCAAACAATATCAGATCCAGTGCAAGCAAGATTTTCGTATGGCGGCCTGATTTAAGCGTTCAAAAAGTTACTCAGGGTGGAAATAGCGCAAGAGGCGCAACAGGATACTCTGTTAGCAGTACAGTTAAAAATGGTGGTTCAATCACTTCAGGTACATTCTATGTGTCCTATTATCTGTCTACAGATGCTATTAAAAGTAGTAGTGATCGTTATATTGGGCGTGCAACAGTAAATGGTTTAAATGGTTGGTCAACAGTTAATGCAGTGGCTAATTGTAGTATACCTGCAAATATAGCGCGAGGATACTATTATATTATTGCTGTAGCTGATTCTACTGGATTGATACCAGAATCAAACGAATCAAATAACAATAGGGCCAGCACAACCAGAATTTACATATCCTAAAAATTCCCAATTTTCTTTTTAAAATTATGCATTTGATGTAATTATTTGGGGTTTTCTTTTTTTAAAGTGCTAGATTTCCAATAATTAATTGTTATGGGTTAAATTAAGTGAAAAATGTTAATTATGCTAAGTTAATTATTTTAAGCGATGATCACATTAACTTAAATATTACATAAACAAATTAATTCTATCTAAAGTGATTTCATGAACGCATATTTAGAAATTTTAAGGCCGGGAAATGCAGTAATGGCAGTAATCGCCGTTCTTTTAGTGATGCTAATAAGTGGAAATTTTACAGCAAGCGCATTTTTAGCATGTTTTGTGGTTTTTGTTGTCACAGGCGCCGGGAATATAGTAAATGATTATTTTGATTATAAAATCGATGCGATAAATAAACCGAAAAGACCAATCCCTTCTGGTAAAATTTCAAGGAAAACAGCAGGTATTTATTCTATTTTATTGTTTATTATAGGAATAATTGTTGGATTTTATATAAATTTTTTACTGGGTATGATAGCATTTTTAAGCTCTCTTTTAATGGTATATTATGCATATAAACTTAAAAAAACAGTTATCATTGGCAATTTAAGTATTTCGTTCCTTACAGGTCTTTGTTTTGTTTTTGGTGGAATAGCTGTTGGTGAAATCATTACTTCCATTTATTTAGGGTTTTATGCATTTTTGATGACCATGGCCAGAGAGATTGTGAAGGATATGGAAGATGTGGAAGGAGATAAGAAAGAAGGAGCAGCAACATTACCAATAATTTATGGAACAAAACTATCATCAATTATTGCAGCAAGCTTCATGATAATTGCAAGCATAACCAGTCCAGCGCTTTATTTTATAGGAATTTTTAATATACTTTATCTTATGGTTCTATTCATTGCCATTTTCATGTTCATGATAGGTGCAGTCTCCATATTAAAGGATCAATCGGTGGAAAATTCAGCAAATGTTTCTAAGAAAATTAAAATAGGTATGGGGATAACATTTCTGGCTTTTGCGGCCGGATCACCGTTTTTAGCTTCTTTATTTTAAATTAGAAAATGATAATGCTGTGAACAATATGAAAACAGGGATTTATTTTAGAGAATGGAAATAACACAATTTTTAATTATTTATAAAATAATATATCATGTATGAAATTAAAACAGATAGGCGTAATCCATTCTCCCTACAAAGAAAAGAAAGATGCTCCAAGACAGGGCAGATATTCTGAGGAGATAAGTGAAATCACAATTTTTGATGAATATCTGGAAGGTTTACAGGATATTGAACAAAAAAAGCATTATTATATCCTTTATTGGTTAGATAGGGCTGAAAGGGATAAATTAACAGGAATTCCCCCGGGAAGGACTGAGGAACGAGGAGTATTTTCCATTAGATCTCCTGCAAGACCAAATCCAATAGCGATGTGCCTTGTAGAGATAATTAAAATTGAAGGAAATAAATTGACTGTTAAATGGCTGGATGCCCTTGATGGATCTCCTCTTATTGATATAAAGCCATTCTGGGCTGAAACAGATTGTATTTAAATCTAATAAATGGAGTTATAAAATGGCAGAAGAAAAAGAGGAAATGAGAATCAAAATCTTAAAAAATGGCCCATATATGGTTTCAGGAGGAGTTCCTCTCCTTGAACAGGTAATCACCACAGATGAAGCAGGACACACTCGTGAGTTGCAAGATGTTAATGAATATCCACTTAAAGAAAGATATATTCTTTGCAGATGTGGAGCATCAAAGAATAAGCCATATTGTGATGGTGCCCATAATAAAATTGATTTTGATGGTACAGAAACAGCCAGCAGAAAACCATACATAGAAAAAGCGGAGATATTTGAGGGAAATGACCTTAAATTAACCGATGCACACGAATTCTGCGACCACTCACGTTTTTGCCTTCGGTCAGGCGGGATAAGGGATTTAATACAAAAATCAGATGATCCAGAGGCCAGACAAACAGCTATTGAAGAGGCCATGATCTGCCCCTCAGGAAGGCTTGTTCTATGGGATAAAAAAACAGGCGAACCATTTGAAAAGGAGTTTGAACCTTCAATTGTGATGGTTCATGACAAACAGAAAGGGTGTGAAGGTCCGATATGGGTTCGTGGAGGGATTCCTGTAGAATCTGCTGATGGGACTCAATATGAAGTTCGTAACAGGCAAACACTTTGTAGATGTGGTAAATCTGAAAATAAGCCATATTGCGATGGCAGTCACTGGATGACTGCAGAGGAAAAAATAAAGTTCCGTAGAAAATGGGGCCTTGATGAAAAGAGTTCAGATGATTAATATGGGCATGAACTTCAAATATGAAGTTGCAGAGGGTTTTCCAGCAAAACAAGGTTCGCGACTTTAACATCCCTTTAAAATAAGTGAGAATTTTAAAATTGAGCGTTTGACAATGGTTAATTCCGAACAAAAACTTAAAACATTGACTATTATTCGAAATATACTCTTTGCGCTTGATGCATGGTCCTTTGCCAGGTAAGAAACATTTTAAAAGAGTTAAATAAAGATCATCCAAAAACAGGTTTTTTTCTTCTTTTTAATTTTGTCGTTTGAATGATCATATATTGCTTCGGTTCTGCAAAAGTTTATCCAAAAAATTTATTATCTGCAAAACATAAACCTATTATGTAATACGTCAATAAATATTTGTAATATTCAAGGAGGGGGGAAAATGTGTACAAGCATTTTCACTAAAACTAAAGATGGTAAACATTTTTTAGCGAGAACAATGGATTTTTCGTTTCCTTTAGAGGGTAATCCTGTTTTTTTACCGAGAGATTATAGTTGGCATGTTTTAGATGGCAAAGAAATGACAAACAAGTATGCAATGCTTGGGACTGGTCGAGGAATAGCTGGAAATTATATTTTCACTGATGGAATTAATGAGCATGGACTTGCTATTGCAGAGCTTTATTTACCTGGTGAGGCAGTTTATAATAAAAAAGATGTTAAAGGTAAAAATAATTTGGCTCCATGGGAGTTTTTGAATTGGACTTTAGGAAACTATAAATCAATTAATAATTTAGAAAAGGATTTAAAAAATATTAGATTAATAGACAAGGAATTGCCTATATTGAATAAATCAATACCTCTTCATTTTATTTTGGCTGATTTGACTGGTCATGTAGTGGTGATTGAGCCTAGTGGTGGCGAATTAAAGTTTAAAGAGAATCCTGCTGGTGTTATGACAAATACTCCTGATTTAGAATGGCACACGCAAAATCTCAGAAATTATATTCACATTCAACCCCGGCAATTCAGTTCAAAAAAATATGGTGAATTTACAGCGACACCTTTTTCACAAGGAACTGGGACAACAGGCCTTCCTGGCGGATTTACTCCCTCGCAACGTTTTGTTCGTGCTGCTTTCTTTAAAGAATATATTAATGAAGCTAGGGATGAAGAAGAAGGAGTTACCAATATATGGCAAATTTTAAACACTGTTCGTATTCCAAAAGGTGTGGTTATTGAAGATTCTGAAGGTGAGGATTATACTCAGTATTTAGCTGCGATGTGTTTGGAGACTAAATCTTTCTATTTTACTTCCTATGAGAATAATCAGATTACAAGAGCTGAATTAACAGATGAATTGATAGAAAATGGGGACATTGTAATATTTGAAGTTCCAAGGAATCAATTATATTATACTCCTAAAGGAAAAGTTGCTCAGGAAAATGCATTCACCACAGTAAGAGAGGTTATTGAACTTTTAGATGATATTAAAACTACTAAAAAAGGCCAAATTGAAGGTAAAAACAAGCATCTCTTAAAGAAGATTGATGATAAGTTTTTAAATGAAAATATTTCTAATATAAAAGATTTTTTAGATATCATTGAAAAAAATAAAGATCAATTAAAACAGTTTGAAAAAAATAAAGGAAAATAATCGGAAAAAAGACACAATGATATTTGATAAAGGATGTTACAGTTACTAGAATTATCAAATAGGCATTTTCAACTATAAAATCATCCCTTTAATTTTCCCGAAAGATGATTTCAAAATCCAAAAACTAGACGACAAATTAACCTACTCACTACAAGTATTTAAGGATAAAAAAGCTGAAACAAAGGCCAAAAAGATATATAAAAAGAGTATTATTTGAAAAAATAAATAACTGGAAGTGATACAGACCAGTACGTGGAAAAATAGAAGCTAGCGAAAAATGGAATTTTTGAGAGATTTTTTCAAATTATGCAAATCAGGATTAGGCTTGAAAAAATTACACAAGAATCAGCGAAAAGAACCGCCATACTAACTGTATTTTTAGCACTCAAAAATCGTAGATTTTTGGTGCCCAAAAACGAAGTTTTTTAGGGCAGGGATCATCACAACATTAGGTTACAACACAAAAACAGCCTTACAAAAGCTTTCAGAAACCTAAAAAACTAAGACCCTAAAGAATTAAGTTTATGATGAAAGAATCCGATGATCTTGAGGAAAAACAAATCTTGAACTTCAGACAGGAAGCACTGAAAACATTAATCGCAACAATATATGGATTGTATAATCACCCTCAGTATCGCTGGTATTGTGTAGAGGCTTCAGAGGCGATTACTGCTTGAGGGAGGTATTTTTTGAAAAATTCAATGAAAGAGGCTGAGAGGTATGGGTTTAAGGTTTTGTATGCTGATACGGATGGATTTTTTGTTACATTAAAAGATGGAAAATATTAATTCGCCATATCAAATATTACAAAATAATCCAATGAATATTTTAAAAATTTCCATTTGGTTATTCATAGTATTATAAAAAAGAGAGTTTTTATTTGGTGGTTATTTATATTACATGAATTTTTTAAATTTATCTGCTTCTTTTAACAATTCTTTAAGTTTATCAAGGGAATCAATTTGATTATGGTAATAATCTAAAATATAAAAATCATTATTAAGCTTTTTTAAATCTTCTCTGCATTTTATTTCACGTATTTTATCATAATAAGATATTTCCTGTGATTTTTGGAATACAAATGGTCCTTCAGTCACATTACAGGAAGCATAGGTAAAGTAATTTTTACCGTTAATATCACGAGGTAATCCTTCCAAATTGTTAATTTCATTAATTTCAGATTCATCAATATGTCTTAACAATCTAAAAATTATTGATCTTGGGTCATATTTTGATGGGCAACTTTCAAAATAATCTCCATGTACCCACATTTCATGAAATCCAGGTTTAATTGCTATTAGTTCCCTATATAAATCACTATAATTATCCAATTTTAGACTTCTAATGTATCGGAGAATGAATTTAAGTTCATTTCTTTCATTTTCAAAGTTAATGCCTGTATTAGAAGGACCTTTAAATCCTGCATCCTTCCAAAAGTCATCATTATCTTTTCTTACTCTAACGCTTCCCTGGTAAACTGTTACTCCTGCAAGGGCTTGAAATGATTTATTATAATCTGCATTAATGTATTTTTGAGGATTTTCAAAGCCAGATAAATAGATAGATTGGAGATATTTGTATCTTAGATTATTAAATATTCTTTCAATCTCCATTTCTGGAGTAACAAAATATTTTAAAACTTCTTGAATAGAGGGGTTGTTTAATTTAAGGTAGTTAAGTCCAATATCCTCTGGTGACATATTCAATGGTTTACTTTTAAAATTAGGGAATATTTCGTAAAAAAATAGATTTCCAGAATTATCTGGATACAACTGGATAAATGTATCATCTTCTGTTTTAAATAATCTTTCTTTGTTTTTATCTGCTAATAAAAAGGTTTTGATATGGTTTGTATTTTCATTGGTTACCAACTTTTTATTTTCTTTGAATGAGTTATTAGATTTTTTGACCAATTTCAATGGCTTTGTATCATTATTATTCAATTTTTCAGAGAAATCTGAATTTTCATTAAAAGTTAATTTTTTATTTTCGTTTGTAAAGTTATTAGAGCTTTTAACCACGTTCTTTTGGGGTTTATTGATATTATCTTTAAATTTTTCAAAATTAATGACTTTTATTTTGCCATTTATTTTCATAAATTTGAAAATAAAATTGCGAGCTTCTCCTTCTTCCATATCGTCCCATGCATACCGATTCATATCATTATGCCTTTTAATTTTTTCATAATCTACAGCTTTATAATTATAATCTGGAATTACAAATAAATCATTAACTTTTACTTTGCCATCTACCTTTTTTAATTTGAAAACGAAATTGTTGATTTCTCCTTCTTCTGTATTATCTCGACCATATTGATTCATATTGTTATGCTTTTCAATCATTGAATTCGCCTTTTTTTCAATTTTTGCCATATTTATTCCCTTATTTTTAGTAGTATAACTTGAAATTTTATTAATATTGGATTTTTTACTATATTTCTTTTTATTCTCTTCCATTTTCTTTTCTTCCATTTCTAAACCTTTGGCAAAGAAAAATAGCAAAATAAAGAAAATTATAGCCGCAAATGCTCCTAAAAATACAAGCACCATATTTTCACCAAATAATCCATTAGATTCTCTTCAAATCTTAACATTAAACTCATGCTTTAATTAAAGTAGATTCTTATTTATAATTTAAAGTTATGTGAATTATTAACATCTACTATTATACATTTGACGTGATCCAATTAATTTATTTGCCCATATTAACTTATCTTTGTGAGTTTTTTCTCTTGAATAACGTTGATATTTTTTTTCACCAAGAGTTATAGATACTTTGATATATTTAGGTGGAATTAACGTATTAAAAAAGGAAAAAATAATTTTTATCTTCTTTCAATTGAATAGGGTAAAATATTATATAATTCCAATTCTAATATTAAGTTTATGTCGGTATCTCATTATGAAAGATGCAAAGAATGTAAAGAAAGGGTTTACGAAATACTTACTGCTCTTTATGGAAAAGTAGAACGAAATTATAACATAAATTTGCCATTAAATGAAAATGAAATGGAAAAAAGCCTTCATTACAAGAATTTAATGGAAATATATTCCATACTCCAAAATTATAGGGGCTATTCTGAATTTGTCCGTGCTAAAAAATTACCTAATGTGGATTATTATATTAAAGAGCATGATTTTATTGTAGAATTTGATGAATCACAGCATTTTACTCCTCTTAGGAAATTAGCATTGGAAAAATATCCCGAAGAACTTAAAATTGGTTTTAACAAGGAAAAATGGATAAATCTCTGCGAATCAATTAATGCGAAAGATAATGATCCTATTTATCGGGATGAGCAAAGAGCATGGTATGATACATTACGTGATTTTGCACCATCCATTTTAAATTTAAATCCTACAATTAGACTTTATTCAAAAGGCCATATTTGGTGCGATCTAGATGCAAACAAAGAAGAAGACCTCGAAAAATTCGAGAAGATTTTGTTAATTAGAAATTTTAATCAAAAATAAGATTTCAACGCTATTATATGAGTTTTTCAAGTAAAAAAGAGATTTTTGATAATATAATACAATAAAAAAGCATGAAAGTAGTTTAAAATACAAATATAAAATAACGGGATTAATACGTGTTTGGAGAGTGATAAAATAACTAAAGAACCAGTAAAAATATTATGGCTGAGTAGACATCCATATAGAAAAGAACAGGAACAGGAACTAGAAGAGATATTTGGCCCTGTAGACATAACACGAGTAGATATGACAATACGC
Organism: Methanobacterium sp. UBA44; assembly: GCA_002494885.1. Classification (GTDB taxonomy): domain Archaea; phylum Methanobacteriota; class Methanobacteria; order Methanobacteriales; family Methanobacteriaceae; genus Methanobacterium_D. The sequence goes on along the minus strand of DACV01000007.1, from coordinate 363,626 downwards.
CATCCAAGAGAAGTAAAGCAGATGATGTCTGAAATTGAAGCTGAAATATTTATTGGGACATTGTCGTTGGGCATGTTCAAGAAACTTGTAGATATAGGAGTCAAAGCAATAAAACCTATTATGCAAAAAACAGATGAACAAGGTAAACTATTTTTTAAACATGATTATTTTGTTTTGATAGATAAAATAGAAATTTATAGCAGAGATGTTAAAAATTGCCCGCAAGAGGCATTTAATCCACTTTGATAGATTTTTGAAAACGAAAGGAGAAAAAACATGATATTTATTGCGATAGACAGTATCAAGATAAAGGAAGAAAAAGACCTAGAAAAATTTGAAGAGATGTTTGGAATCGAGCTTGATTCCCTTGAACGCGATGATATAGAGGAAGCGCTCAGACAATACGATGAAGATGAGAAAAATCAATACAAACTTCATTGGTTAACCATCCCTCATGCAGATGGTAGTCTCGAAATTGTGAATCTTGAACCAATTTAATTTTTTTAAACTTGCAGAAATTTTTCGGGGATAATCTGGAATTTAAACTTTCTTAAAGTCATTATTATTTTAATTTTTACGAGTTTAATACTATATTTCTTACTATTCTCATGCCTTTAATTATTGATTTTTGACTTTCTATTCTTTTCTCTAAACTGGTTATTTTCCTTGCAAATGGATGTTCTAACCTATATTTATTAAGATCTTCTTCCATTTGATTTAAATCTTCCACTTCTTCGCTAATCGCAAAGTCAATTATTTCTAATAGTTCTGCCATTTTAAACCTCCTTCGCTTCAATTTCTCGTGCTTGTTTTAATAGCTCTTTTGTATCACAAGTTTCTAATTTAACAAGATCATAGTAAAAGAAGACTTCATTAATTTATAAATTTTTTTTATACAATATAATTATTTTTTTTATTTTTCATGCAACTATACAGACTTATGAAATGAGAACAGACACTGGAGCAGGGGAAAATCCAACACAAATCTTTTTTCCCAACCCCCTAAATTATTTGATGGCACAACTTTAAAGGGTCAAAACAGGCCCTTTAACTCTTTTTAATAGCTTTTTTTTAGTGTTTTAAAGTTCTCTAGCATTGTTTTTTAGATGCGAAGACGAACGCCTTGCAGCGTGGGTGGATCTGTGATTTGTTTCTAAGCCGTATGCATTTGGGCGCTTGGGGAGTTTATGAAAAGGCAGTGGCCAGAGCTTGGGTATTTAGATAAGTACGAGGTGTAAGCGACATTAATTAATTGTTTTTAAAGGCTAAAATTAAGCAGTTGTGCCTAAAAAGGTTAAAATTAATGGATCTAATCATTGAATTCTGCAATGAGGACCAGCAGTTTAAATCATCGGTTAGCTTCAATTAATGATTTCTTCGGTTAAATTCTGCAATTGAATTCATTAATGAATTAATCGGTTAAAATCTTCTGTTAAGGGCTGAAGCACTGTTTATATTTCTAAAAGATGCAATGAAAAAAGCTGAAAATTACGGGTATAATGTAGTATATGAGGATACTGATGGATTCTTTGTTACATTATAAAATGAAATCTCTGAAAATAAGTAGCAGAATCTCAATCAGCTTTTAAAAGGGTTTAATATGTATGTAAATGCATCATTAAATGTGATGGGTATTTAAATATGTAAACAAGTATATTCATTTTATAGTTAGGATTATATCATTGAAATAAGAGGAAATAGTGATTAAAAATGGACAAAAAAGTTATTTTAGGATTAATTATACTAGTTCTCGTATCTGGTTTAGCTTATGGAACCTACTCATTGTTAGGGATTAATGATAATCATAATAATACCATTAGTAACATTACTACCCAAAACAATATTACTACAACGGTTAATAACACAACAGCCGATAAAAAAGTAAACAGTACCTCAAAGAAAAAATCGACTAATAAATATTGGTGCGATCAATGCCAAGAGTACCACCCTAGCCCAGTACAAACATATCATAGATATGGAAACTGCCCTCTTTGTGGAAAATGGGTAGATACACAAACAACAAGCCACACACATGATAGATCACCAGGTTACAAAGAGGAACCAATAGATGACAATTATTATGATAATTATGAATGATTTTTTCCTCTTTAATTTTTAAATAGATAAGGATAAATTAGCTATTTATTTTAATTTTTTATTTTTCTCACGAGTAAGAAAGTCTTTAATGAGTTTCAATCATAGGAATGAAGGGAGTTTTTGACAACCTTCGGAATAAATGAAAATTGGCAAAGAATAAGTTAAATTAGTTGTAAAATGTAGAAAAGCAGATAGGAAGGTGATAAAAGCATTTCCCCTAATGTTGCAAATAAAATCACATCTTTCCCTATCCTTTTTAAAATTAGTTTTATTTCAGTTGTTGGTATATAAATTGCTTCAAAGGTGGTTCAAAGATGAGCCACCATGGCATCACTTATAATGATTTAAATGAACGAAGATTTTTATATTATTGAAGGAATAAACCAAGATTTAAATATTATTTTTGATTTTATATGTTCTGGAATGTTCTTTAATCCAATATGTTTATTTTGTATTTTGCCTTGTTTATTTAGGTTGTTAATTGGTTTTATTCGTTTTTATTGCTGCTGAGTAGTCGCTGGAGCAGAATATAGATTAAGTTCAAAAAAGAGAAAATAAATTAAATTAGTTAGATTTTAGGTTTATTTATGTGAGTGCATGGGTGAGCTTCCATGTGTATGATTAGAAATACTATGGTATTTTTCGCCAGAAGCATCTAAAGGATCTACATGAATTGTAGCATTAGATAAGTATTCTAAATGATGTAAAAGTTGATGTCGAACTTCTTTTGCTATTTCATGACCTTCTTCAACGGATAAATCTGGATCTACAGCAATATTTACTTCTGCATGAAGCCTGTGCCCTAACCATCTTACCCTAATTTCTCCGATATCTTGCACGCCTTTAATATGAGTAATAGAATGTTTTATCTCGTCAACGACTTCAGGATCTACTCCATCAATTAATCTAGTAAAGACAGATTTACCTGAATCCCAGACAATCTTAAAGATGACAACTGTAATTAGAAGTCCAATTAAAGGGTCAGCTAAAGGGAAACCTAAATATACACCAACTGCACCGAATAAAACGGCCAGGCTTGTAAATCCATCTACACGAGCATGATTACCATCTGCAATTAACGCTGCGCTGCCTATTTCTTTACCAATTTTAATACGGAATCTTGCAACAATTTCATTTCCAGCAAAACCAACTATCGCGGCTAACATAACTGCCCATAGAAAATTTAATGGTTGTGGATTGAAGAATCTGTTTATAGATTCATATCCTGCAATTATTGCGCTTGAAAGGATTATTAGAACTATTATTACTCCTGCAATGTCTTCTACTTTCCCGTATCCGTATGTAAATCGTTTACTGGCGGGTCTTCTTGCAAGTGCAAATGCAATCCATAAAGGAATTGTGGTTGCAGCATCTCCAAAATTATGAATTGTATCAGCAAGTAACGCTACACTTCCTGTTAACAATACAATAATGAGCTGTATGATGGCTGTTGGAAATAATCCAATAAAAGACCATTTTACAGCCCAAATTCCTCTTTCTGTAGTAATTATGGATGGGTCAACTGCTCCATGTGTGTGGCCATGTTCACCAGAATGCTCATGTTTCTTTGATTTTTGATTTGACATTTAAAACCTCATTTTATTAACATTAGTTGAAGTAATACAAATTTACTTAAATATAAGTATTACGATTTTTGATTTTACTTATAAAGGATGTATTATTTTATAGTATTTAAAAGTTGTGAGTGTAATCTATTTTTATACTAAAATATTACATAATAGATTATTAAAAGAGATAATTCATGTGTCAACACCGCAGGATCTGATATAAATTCAAAGTATTTGATTTTGAATTAATTGTAATAGTATTATCACCCATAAAATCAAATAATTGGACATAAAAGAATTTAAAAAGGGTATTCTCTAATTTATTTCTTATTAGGGAGCTTAATATCCCCTGCAGGTGCAGTCACCGCAGAATTAAGCCCATGTTCATGGAATTTGGGATTAATAGGGAGAATAGGTTTAAAAAAACCCTCGAAAACCTATAGTTTTCGAATGTTTCAATTTTCACGGCTGCAAAACCAAAGGTTTTGCAAGCATGGAAAAAACTTTGTTTTTTCCGGCTACGAAACGTAGTTTCGTAAGCACCAAAAATTCTGTGAATTTTAGAAAACGCTTTGCATTTTCTAATTTCCAAAAATCAAAGATTTTTGAGAATTTTTGAGTGTAATGGGTTAAATTATATTCCCATCCTGCATCTTAATTAGTTCTTTTGCATATTCAGCAGCCAATGGATTGTGGGTTACGGCTACTATGGTTAATCCATCATTTTCATTTAGATTTTTAAGTAAATCCATTATTAACCTTGTATTTTGAGTGTCAAGCTCTCCTGTAGGTTCATCTGCAAGTAAAATGTAGGGATCATTTGCAAGAGCACGTGCAATTGCCACACGCTGTTGTTCTCCTCCAGAAAGCTGTTTTTGGAACCTTTTATATTTATCCTTTAATCCAACCTTGTCTAAGAGAATTTTAGCTTTCTCTGCATCTGGAGAAATCATGGGTAGCATCACATTTTCAAGAACTGTAAGTTGGGGCATCAGGTTAAATCTCTGAAAAATAAATCCAATATTACTTCTTCTCTGTTTTGCCTGTTCTTTACCAGAATAATCTTTGATATTTTTTCCATTCATCAAAACAGTACCTTCTGTTGGGGTATCTAAAATCCCTGCAAGATGGAGTAATGTAGATTTACCTGAACCTGAAGGTCCCATTATAGCTATAAATGATCCTTTTTTAATAATTAAATCAACACCTCGAAGTGCTTTTACTTTTTCTGTTCCCATTTTGTATGTTTTCCATACCTGGTTGAATTCAAGTACTGTATCATTCATATCGCAACGCCTCCACAACATTTAATCTTGATGCTCTCCATGCAGGATATAAACCTGCTAAAACACTTAAAACTGCAGATCCTACTATTACTCCAACAACTAGCCATAAAGGAAGCATTTGGACTAAGGTAACACCTTCCATATTTAATTGAGGGGCTAAATATATGATTCCAAGTTCCAGTAGAAGCGCGGCTATAATTAAGCCAATAACAGCACCTATCAAACCTAATAACCCTGCTTCCATTAGTATACTTCCTAGTATTTCTCTATTTGTAAATCCTATGGCTTTAAGTACACCAATTTCTCTGGTACGCTCTGAAACATTTACAAGCATTATATTTATAATACTGATAACTCCAACTAGAAGGGCAATACTGGCTATTGCTCCAACAAATAGTGTTATTCCGCTCATTATATCGTCAATCTGTTTTGTGAAATCAGATTTAGTTAGGGCAGATACATCATCTACCTGGGCTTCTATCTCTTTTTTTACAACTTCCGGATCCTTTTTAGTGCTTGCAGTAATACTTGATACTTTATCATCATTTAAAGGAAGAGCCTGGCTTGTGTTTAAGAAAATAATCCCCATGCCGAATCCGCCTTCGTTTGTTATTCCAGTTACAGTAAGTTTTTTATCTTTTATAGTGATGTTACTTCCAATTTTATATCCAAACTGATCTACAATGGATTTACTTATAACAACACCTGGAGTTCCATTTATTTTTATCTGATTCCAGTCGCTCATACCCACCACAATTATGGGCATTCTATCAATCGTGCTGGTGAACTGCGTTTCTTCTTTAATATCATAGATCTGGGACATATTTTTTATCTTGGCTACTGATTCCTTACTTAAATATGAATCACCTGTTGATCCCATATATGCTGCTGCAGAACTGTTCATTATTGTAACATCACCCATAATAGATTCAGTTTGTCCCTTCATGTAAGATGTCATTCCTGAACCAATCCCCATCAGAACAACCAGTGCTGTAACCCCAATTATTATTCCTAACATTGTTAAAGCGCTTCTGAGCTTTCTTCTATTAAGATTTTTAAATGATAATTTATAAATACTCATTTCATTCCTCCATTAACTATTCAATTTAATGATAAGCCGTAATTATATTCTTATTGTTCAATTAACAATTATTATCTTCTATTTCTCAAGATCAAATACTTCTTCAATATGTCTCCTTTTTAATGCATTGGTAATTTTATAGGCAAGAAGTAAGGATGGATTATATCTTCCCTGTTCTAAAGCTATGATTGTCTGTCTGGTGACATCTACGGCTTCTGCTAATTCTTCTTGAGTCATTTTTAATCCTCTTCTGTACTCTTTAATTTTTGTTTTCATAGTTCTCTTCTTTTGAGTTATAATATCCATAGGGGAGCAAACTGATTACAATGCTGCCTGAAAACAATAAAAAGAAGGTTGTTGGAAAGAACGATTTATTCTGGGTTATATTTATATAAAATAAAGATATTGCTCCAACTAATACTACAAAAAGAAAAGCATTTCTGGTGGCTAAACATGCATTGATCTGTAATCCTTCATTGTTTCCTTTGTAAATGGTGAAATACAAAGCAAAGACTGCAAATCCTAAAAATCCAATTTCTCCAGTTACAAAATATAACAGGCTAAGCAGGCTTAAGAATCCCAGATACCAAAGCGTATTTTTCATTTTAATCTTCTCTTTCAAGCTTATAGTTAGTTATGGATTTTATCATTACTCCCACAACTAAAGCACCTATAAGAAATGGGTCTACGTAGATTTTCTGCTGTAATGCATTGTATGTTAATTCTACAAAAACCCCAATTACCAGAACAAGCATCATTCCCCATGCAGCATTTCTTTCAGCAATAGCTTCGTGTATTCTTTCTCTTTCGTCTTTTTTAAGTTTCCACATTACATCTGCCATATCAATTAATAAAAAGGCCAGCCAAACTCCTGTAAGGACTAATTTGCTTTCTGCGGATTGATTAGGAATTAATTGGAGGACTATTAACGCTAAAAACATGCCTGCAAAATAAACTGCTCCCTGCCAGGTCTTTATACTTACTCCCCATCCTGTATACTTTCTTATTCCAAACCATTCAGGTCTTGCAATTATCATATAATCACCTGTAAAAAATATATTACATTTAATGTAAAGAATATATTACATCATATATAAATATTTGCATCTAACTCTACCACCTTTTTGCTATTACTAATTTTTATTGTATGTCATCTTTATCTGAATATGTAATATAAAATTGTAGGAATTGGCCAACAGGTAGCTATTAGATACATTAAATCCGAAATGGTGAATTTGATGACGAATTTAAAAACAAAATAAAGAAAAATAACTATGACTAATTTTTAATTGGTGATTAAAATATGATGAAGGGAAATATAAACACTGCTTATTATATACAGGATGCACCTGAAGCAGTAATTATTTGGGCAAGATTTGAAGTGGTTGAAGAACTTAAAGACAGTGAAGAAATAGTAGATTTCTATGATAGAACAAGAAAATTTGGATTATATCTAAGCAAAGAACTTAATTTTAATGTATTTACAAGTGTTATACCAGATACTGCTATACAATTTCCAACTTCAAACCTTTATGTAATAGAAGTTATGACAATAATTCCAAAAACTGAAGAAATAAGTAATACTGAAAAAATCCTTAAAGAAACCATTTTAGACAATTATCCAAAATTCTATTAAATATAATTACTTCCTGGAAATAAATTTTAAAAAATATGGAAAAGTACAATTACATTTCAGATTTTATGAAAAATAGATTACATTTTGAAAAGAAATTAATATTAAGCATTTTATAAAACTAGAAACTATAATTTTTACATTAAACAGAAGAAAAAAATCAAATAAATCTAAATATGGGGTTAAAAATGAAAATATGGGGATATTTAAGCGCACTAACAGTTGCTCTTCTTTTTGGGGTCTGGTTTTCACTGGATAAAACGCTGCTTGAATTTCTCCACCCGTTTGCCCTTGCAGCATCAACGTATCTTATAGCAAGTATATTCCTGTTTTTCGTTAATTTTTCTCCCCTTAAAAACAGAATATTGAAGTTCGTAAACAAAAAAAGTGATGTAGAAGATTTTATAACACGAAAAGAATATTTTATACTCTTTTTAACCGCACTTTTTGGATCATTTATTGCACCAGCGCTTTATTTGAGCGGGTTATTCAGGATAACTGCCGTAAATGCTGCTCTTCTAGCAAATGCAGAAATTTTATTCATTATAATTCTTGGAGTTCTCTTTTTAAAAGAACATATTGGAAAAAAGGATGTTATAGGGTTTATTTTTATACTGATTGGTGCAATGTTTTTGAGCACTAATAACTTGCAAAACCTTTCATTTAACCAGAGCTTATTTGGAAGTCTTCTTGTAGTTTCTGCATCTTTTTTCTGGAGTATGGATACACTTCTAAGTAAATATCTAAGCAATAAGAGCAATATAATATTTATAACAGCTTTAAAAACCGCAATAGGTGGCTCAATTTTGCTTTTAATATCATTAATAATGGGGCTTGATTTTACACTTCCCTCAGATAAGCTACCTCTTTTGCTCTTTATTGGGCTTGTTTGCTTGAGCTTTTCACTTCCTTTGATTTATTATGCTATCAGGATCATCGGTTCAACAAGAACAGGATCAATTTTTGCCCTTAGCTCACTTTTTGGAGCTATAACTGCATTCATTGCACTTGGAGAGTCTTTAACTGCTGTACAATTGTCATTTGGGATTTTGATGATTGCAGGTGTCTATATTCTTTATACAGGAGATGAATAATTAAAAAAGGGATAATTCTATTTTAAAATAGAATCCACAAACTCAGCAGATTTTTTATTGAAGTCTTCATTTTCAATAAATTTAGTTACAGCAACTATCTGAAATGAATTGTCATTAGAAAGGGGAATAACTTCTTTTTTAAGCATTTCAGGGCTGTTAAGTATATCTGCATCCTGCCCAGTAGCAAATACAGCAACTTTAGCATTATCTGGAGGGTTTAAATTATTCAGATATGATTTAACAGATGCACTGGCTTTTCCTGCATAGATGGGTCCCCCAACAACAATAAAATTATACTCTGAAATATTTTTGGCCTCTTCACTGTTAATACCTGCTAAATCGGTTATATACCCTTTTTTTTGCAGATCTTTTGCAATTGTCTCTGCAGCATCCTTTGCCTGTCCGCTTATACCGGGATCATAAACAACAAGTGCTTTTCCGACTGCTGTTACTGTGGGGTTTAGTTTTTGGGAGTCTGTAGCCGTATAACTTATAACATCAAATACAACTAAACCCAATAAAGCAAAAGATGCTATTAATACCGCAGCTAAACCTAATCCTGCTATTTTTAATATTTCTCTGGTCTTCATCTAATTACTCCTTTGCTATTTCAGCTAATTTACTAGCCCATTCCCGTATTTCGCCCCAATTACGATAATCATAACGTTTACTGGTATCAACACCCTGCTTTTCATAGCCCTTTTTAGCCATCTTCATGGCCATTTTATACATCAATCCATGGTTTGCGTCAGGATCAAAAACTCCTCCAAATAGTCCCATGGAAACAGGTTCACCCGAAAGATTTTCACTGGCGATTTTTTTAAGATAAAGTTCCCATGCTTCGTCAATTTTTTCTTTGCCACCTAATGGAGCACCGCAGGAGACAAAAAGAGCTACTTTTTTATCTTTTAGTGCAGACTTATTCTTTTTAAGGAATTTAAGTGGCTCTTTAGTCCATTTAGCCATTTTAATTCCGCTTCCAACTATTACTAAATCGTAATGGTGTATATTCTCTATTTTATTTTTCCTTAAGTCAACTAAATCTACTTCAACACCTTCATTTCCCATGATTTTTCCAATTTCTTCTGCAATTTCTGCAGATGAGCCGTATCTACTTCCAAATACAATTAATGCTCTCATTTTAATTCCCTCTTTATTATTTTAAATTCTATGTAATTTAATATCTGATTTTTTAATACTAAATAACACCAATTAATATTACAGGAATCACGTGTAAAACGATGTCTGCTGAAAAATGAGCCATCATTGCTGATTCCAGGCCTTTTTTCCAGTAGAGCCATCCGAAAATAATTCCACCAGCACTGTTTAAAATGATTGTTCTGGCAACTAAAATAGGAGTTAAATCTGTAATTGCTGCTAGAGCTGGTAAATGCCCAATTCCAAATATAACTGATGATAGAAGGATAGCAAACCATATTCCTATTTTTGTTGGTTTTCCAGTTTCAGTTTTTTTAATTTTAAAGAATATCCAGACAAGTAAAGTCATCAAGAACAATCTTAACAGGATTTCTTCATTTATTCCCCCGTAAAATGATGCTAAGAATCCTTGCCATGCTGGAGGGGTAAGTTGACTTGTTGTAACATTAATTGCAGCGCCTGCAAATGAAAATAGGTAATCTAAGCCAATTATTAAAACACCTGCTATAATTCCAAGAATGATGGATATTGGAAGGATTGATAGGAAATAATCTTTAACAGGTTTACCTTCAAGCCATCCTTCAAGTATGGGAAGACCAAATCCTACTTTTTTTGCAAAGTAAAGACCTGTGAATATGGCAATTGCTGATATTATTACACTTTGAATAAATTGTCCTGTTAATAATACAGAAAGTGGTACAGGTAAATTCTGAAGTGCACTACTTTGAAGAGTTAGAGTATATGGTAATACAGCAAACCATCCAAATATACTTGCCATTAATAATATTATAAATAATTTCCAGTTGAATTTCATTTTTTTCACCTAATTTTTTAGATTTTTAGCTTCATCATACAAATCTGCCGATATTTTTTCAAGTTTACCCATTATTTCAAACAGATTTTTCATTTCTATATCATCTAAACCATCAAATATGGAATTTATTGATTTAATATTTTCAGGGGTTCTTTTTTCCCAATATTTTTTGCATTCTTCGGTTACTTTTAATCTCAATATACGTCTGTTATCAGGATCCCGCTCAATGTTTAAAAAACCTCTATCTTCAAGTCGAACAGCAAGTTGTTTGACATTTTGATGGGTTATGCTCATTGTATCAGCAACTTCCTGCATTGAGGGGGCATGATTGAATGCATTGGAGATTACAATCATCATTAACCATTGTTTTGTCGTTATCTGATCCTCAACGAGATCTTTATTAATCACGTAACTCCAACGCTGTTGTATCAGGAATAAAATTATCAGTATGTATTTTTCCATTTCAATTCTTTCCACATTGAACTCTGATGTAATTTCATCTGAATCTTTCATTATTCCATCAACTCGTAGTTACTTTATCACCTTTATTGAGTTCCCTGTATTTATTTCCATTTATAGAACCATTTATCTTAGAGTAAAATACTGCTGAAATTATTATTCCAATTACAGTGACCATTATAAAGAAAATAGCCTGTCCTGATTCTACTTTAACACCGTTTTGTGCCATGAAATATATCATGGAGAGAATTGCAGTTCCAAGGAGCGAAGCTTTTATAAGGAAGATTGAACCAAGTAAATAGCCCCATTCTTTGCCCTTAAATAATAAATATCCGGTTAATATTGCAAGTGGAACTACTACTCCTAAATCAAGAGCTTGAATTACCAATGTAGTATAGCTTTCCAGTATAGAAGGTGCTATTCCGGTTAATAATGAATCGACAATTATTTTAAGCCACATTGCAGCAATCATCACTCCAATTATCCCCAGAAATACCGCAGCTATTTTATTAATATATCCTGGAGAAAAACTTTCTTTAACAGCCTTTATGTCAATTGATATCAGTTCTAAAAGTAATGTGTACAGTGATAATGAAAATATGGCCACATAGACAAGGAACAATTGATTATATGATGTCAGAAAAGCCATTGAAGCATAGGAATACAGGAAATAAAAAATTGTTCCCATCCAGATTAATTTTCCCCTTAAAGAATCTCTGTATACTAAATAAAGCGTTATTAGGAGTAAAGGAATCCCAATTACAAGTGTAATTAAATCCTGCCCCATCATTTGAGCAATACCCGAAACAGTGTCGTTTACATACAGCCCTTTCCAGAATAAACCCGATAATGTGGCTATTAACGCCAGAAAGGCAATAGTTATTGAGTTTATATATGTTATTTTTTTGTTCATTTTATCTCTTCTCCAACAGGTAATATATTACATATTTAGGTAATATATTACCTAATGGTGCAGTCATTGTATATAAATTTTTGGATAAATTTAATATTTTCTTAAAAGTAGTTCCAAAATCAAAAAGAAAAAAAATAAAAGGTTTAATTTACCTTCTTTCCTGTCCAAATGCTTTTTGAACATCTACTGGAGAGTTAAAATTATCTGAAGGTAAATTTTTTATGGTTTGAAGAACATCCTGGGCTGCGTTATTTTGTTTGGCCTGGTTTACCAGATCCTGTTTTTTTGCAGGGTAATGTATACCTTTTAGGGATCTTTCTATTTCTATAGTCATTCCACCACGTTGGGCCATAGTATCACCTCTTTTTTTATAATGTTACCTAAGGATTAGATAACTCTAAAAATAATATAAAATAAAAATTATTTTTACTAAATACAACTTAAAAAGCCTTTCTGACTCATCCATCTTGTTGAGTTTTACTTTTGATGTTCAAAATATAAAAAAGTTACTACTCATAATATAAAAAGTATTACTTATAAAATAGTTATTGGCATTGAAAAAAATGATTTAAATTGAGCTTATTATTTACATTTTGGAGAAATTTTATGGCTTTAGAGTTCAGTATAGTTATACTTGCTTTAATTGTAGCATTAGTTTTTGTATTTATTCATCTGAGCTCACCCCGGATTTATGGATTCTCAGAACATCATAAAAAGGGAATACTCTCATTTTCTGGAGGAATTGCTGCAGCATATGTATTTCTGGATTTACTCCCAGTAATTCAAAAAGCAGATCCTTATTTACATATTCTTTTTAATAATAATTTCTTTTTAATCCTATTTTTAGAAAAAGCAATTTATGGAGTGGCATTTTTAGGTTTTGTTACATTTTTCATTTTAGAATATGTAGCTTTAAATTCAAGAGAGAAAAGGTCAAAAAAGAATATGAAAGAAATGGAAGATACTTCGGCATCCAGAAACGTTTTTTATGTACATTTAGGCTTAACTGCACTTGTAAGTATGATAATATGTTATTCTATTCCATTTGAAATTAAAAATACTGGATTAGGAATAGTATTATATACAATAGCTCTCTCATTACATTTTTTTACTTCAGATCATGCAATGGAGGAACACTATCAGAGTCTTTATGTAAAATATGGGCGTTATGCACTGGCATTTATGCCTTTAATAGGCTGGGGGTTATCTTTATTATTTCCAGAAAGAGAATCAGAAGCTTACGTGTTACTGGCATTCATTGCAGGTGCAGTTTTATTTAATGTAATTAAAGATGAAATACCGCGCCTTGGGACTGGAAAACCAGTATTCTTTTTCTTAGGAGCTACATTATATTCGATTATTTTGTTGTTATTACCATGGATTAGGTAAATTCCTTTATATAAAAGTAAGCGAGTCCTGTTCAGTCTTATCTGTTAATCATTTATACTTTTTAACAGATTAAATCATAAGATTAATACTAAATAATTTATTAATATTAATAAGAAAGGAGTGATTAATCATGCCATATAAAAATTTAGAAGATTTACCAGACAGAGTTAAAAATAATTTACCAAAACATGCACAGGAAATTTATTTAAAAGCCTTTGATAATGCTTGGGAACAATATAAAGAACCCAAAGAGAGTAGAGGGAAAGAATCAAGGGAAGAAACAGCCCATAAAGTTGCATGGGCCACAGTGAAACAAAACACTCAAACATGAAATGTTTGGCGCCTGCGAAATCTCTCTAAATCTTCAAAAATCATAGATTTTTGGGAGATTGAAAATGCTATGCATTTTTCAATATCTTTGATTTCGGAGCACGAATCGAAGCATGCGACTCAAAGATTCGCTGCATAGAAAATCATAGATTTTCTAAAGATTTGTAAGCTTTGATTTTGCTGTTTAGAAAACGAAGTTTCCTTAAACGCTAAAATTCTGTGAATTTTGAGCGATATAAGAAAGGAAAATCTGGGAAATGGGAGGAAAAAAATAAACAATTAATATTTGTTAGAAAATAGAAATTAATCAACTGAATACTTAATTAAATATACAGGAATTGCTGTATCCATAGATTCATTCTGTAGTGATTCTTTTTGAATAAATTTGAGTTTAGAGCATGAAATACATTAAATTTATTTGATTTAAAACAAAAATAGTTAAAGAGTTATTCAAGAGTATAATTATAAATGGAGGAATTATCGTGGCAGATGTAATGGAACCTGTGACCTTTGGCAGAGAGACTGAAGGTTCAATAAGGGATTTAATAGTGCCTGAAGAGTTTATAAAGGATTTTCACTTTTCAACAGATGGATATTTGATGATTATGGTTCGTGTAACTGGCGGAGATTCTATGAGAGTCAGAGATTTCTTCGAAGGTACTGAAGGGGAAGTATTTACATTAAAGACTGTTGAAAGCAATCATGGAAAGGAAATATTCGGAAAATTTGTACTGGATGACATGTATATGGATGAAGGCCCGGGGCTTGGAGTTGATATTAATCAGGAACAGGCTATGGTTAGAATAATAATGGATTTTAAAACAGTTTAGTTATTTTTGATTTTTCTAATTTTTATAAAATTGGCATATTCTTTTGGTTATATATTAATAAAATAAAGAATATAATTATTAAATATAGTTCTTATAATTATATTAATATCTGTTATAGAAGCTTAAATACACTATTAGAATTATTAAGGCATTAATTGATTAAATTATTTAAATAAGCAGGAGAATAATTTATGGTAGCCCCTCTTTCAGATGATCTGTTTGATATTCCAGAATTAAGAAATCGTACAGCTGTTTTCAGAAACCGTGAACATGCTGGAGAAGTTCTAGGGGAAATGCTTTCATCTTTTAAGGGTACTGATGCTATTGTTTTTGCAATTCCTGCAGGTGGAATTCCGGTTGGAGCTGTACTTGCCCATAAACTTCAAATTCCCTTTGAAGTAGCTGTTGTAAGTAAAATCACGCTTTCATGGAATACTGAGGCTGGTTACGGAGCAGTTGCCTTTGATGGAACAATTAAATTGAATGAAGGAATGATTGGGCGACTTGGGCTCTTAGAGGAGAATATCAGTGAAGGTATTAAAAAGACACGAGTTAAAGTGAAGAATCGTGTTGAAAAGTTTCGGAAAGGAAAATCTACCTTTAATATCCAGGGAAAAACAGCTATTTTAGTTGATGATGGAATTGCATCGGGTTTTACGATGTTTGTGGCTATAGATGCCTTAAAAAATTCGGGAGCAGGTCAGTTGATAATTGCTGTGCCCACAGCCCATCTGGAAAATATTAAACAGTTTATTGGGGAAGTAAATGCAATATATTGCCCTAATATTAGGAGTGGGTGGAGTTTTGCGGTAGCAGATGCCTATGAGTTCTGGAGTGACGTAAGCGAAGAAGAAGTAATGGATATTTTGAAATTATTCTAATTTAAAGGGATTTTTTTTAAATTATATGTTAAAAAGTTTGCATTGTTTTTTTATGTAATGTTATGTACAGGATCACAGCATGAGTTAAATAGTATGTTTTATGAACCAAAAGAGACCTAAATTGATGTCTATAGGTACTTAATGACTAATTTTATTGAGATAAAAGTAACGTCACATAATCGGATGGATTTGAACCTTTTTTCTCAAGACCAAAATCTTTGCAGAGATCGGTAAATTTATCAATTTATAAGCTTATATAAACATATGAAAAATAATTACGGGGTAACTTATGAAAAAAACAACTCTCAATCAACAAAAATCTGGCCGCGCGAAAAAGGCGAATGGGGAAAGCGCCGTGCTGGCGAAAATCGCAGAGATGCCGGAACCTTATTGTGCCCTGGGCGAGCGGCTTCATGTTATCATCAAAGCCAGTGCGCCAGTCCTCTCTCCAAAAACATGGTACGGGATGCCGGCGTATGTCAAGGAGGGCAAGGTCGTCTGTTTCTTCCGCAGCTCCGAGACTGAAAGGTACATGACCTTAGGCTTCTCTGAGGATGCAAATCTCGATGAGGGCCACATGTGGCCGACTTCCTTCGCGTTGAAGGAGTTGACCGCCGCCGAAGAGGCAAAGATCGCTGCGCTCGTGAAGAAAGCGGTGAGTTGAGGACTGAAATCACCACTGGGTCCAGAATAATAAGTAGTTGAGTAGCATTTTCCTAATCCATTAATTTTACTAATTAATTTTTAAAATTGTGCTAATTTCGACTTAATATCATTAATAAATGGGCATTTAAAAAATATATGAAATTATATAATGTGTAATATATAACAACTTATTTAAAGAAATGTTTGTGAATGTTTCTTTATAAAGGAGTGGACATAAGTAATAAGGAAATCAAATTAAATGAGGTAAGATTTCATGTTAGGCGAAAATGAATTATTAAAGCTATTTCCAGATTTTAAAGAACTCATACAACCATCAGGAATTGATTTAAGATTAGAAGATGTGTTTATTCAAAAAAGTGCAGGTTCTCTTATTGATAATGAGAAAAATCTACCAGAATTAAAGAGATTAGAACCTCCAATTTATACTTTGAAGCCCAAAACAGCTTATTCAGTTACTGTAGGGCCAAAAGTAAAAATCCCGAAGGGATGCGCAATGCTCTATCTTCCACGATCAACCCTTAATAGATCGTTCATTTCAGTTCATACAGCAGTGGGCGACCCTGGGTTTTATGGAACTCTCCAGTTTATGATTTATAATTATGGTGAATTTGATTACCAGATTAAAAAAGGAGAAAGAATTGTTCAGGGGGTTGTTTTTGATGTTACTGGGTCTGGGGAGTATAATGGTTCTTACCAAGAATCAGATAAATAGATTTAAAAATTTACATGGCTCTATCGAGCCCATCAACAGCTTCAGGATTTGCGAGGGTTGTTATATCTCCAACATCCTCTCCCTTCACCTTTGCTTTAATTACTCTCCTCATTATTTTACCACTTCTTGTTTTGGGGAGATCATCAACAAAATTTAAATAGGTGGGAGTAGCTATGGGGCCTATCTCGACTCTAACGTGATATTTCAGCGAATTTTTAAGGTCTTCACTTGGTCTATTTCCTTCTTTTAATACAACAAAGGCAGCTATTTCTTCTCCCTTAATAGGGTCAGGTTTTCCTACAACTGCAGCTTCTGCAACGCCTTTATAACTTACAAGTGCAGATTCCACTTCTGCAGTGCTTATCCTGTGTCCAGCCACATTTAAAACGTCATCTTCTCGCCCCTGAATCCAGAAATAACCGTCTTCGTCAATCCTTCCTACGTCCCCACTTAAATAAACATCTTTGAATTTGCTCCAGTAAGCATCAATGTAACGCTGTGGATCCTTGTAAAGTGTTCTAAACATCGAAGGCCATGGTGATTTTATCACCAGATGCCCTCCTTTATTTTTTAAGGAATTACCATCTTCATCATAGATATCTGCTTGAATAGTGGGGAAGGGCTTTACTGTAGAACCAGGTTTAAGATCAGATATGGGTAAAGGAGTTATTAGGTGCATTCCAGTCTCTGTCTGCCACCATGTATCCATTATTGGGCAATTTTCATTGCCAATGTATTTATAGTACCATATCCATGCTTCGGGATTTATTGGCTCCCCTACAGATCCAAGAAGTCTTAAAGAACTTAAATCTGATTTACCAGGCCATTTTTCCCCGAATTTCATGAACATTCGCACTGTTGTAGGGGCAGTATAAAAAACAGTAACTTTATAGTTCTCAACCATCCTCCATAACCTTCCAGGATCAGGATAATCTGGTGTACCTTCATAAATGATGGATGTTATCCCAAGCAGAAGAGGAGCGTAGACTATGTAGCTGTGTCCTGTAATCCAGCCAATATCTGCGGCACACCACCATATATCATCTTCTTTGAGGTCAAAAACGAATTTTAAAGTTGCATAGATACCAACAGCATACCCTCCATGGACGTGGACAACTCCTTTCGGTTTTCCAGTTGTTCCAGAAGTATATAATATAAATAAGGGATCTTCAGAATCCATCTCTTCAGTATCGCATGTTTCCTCCATATTTGCGGTGATTTCGTGCCACCAGAGGTCTCTACCTTCCTGCATTTCAATATCAAGACCAGCATGATTTACTACAATGAGATTTTTAATAGAAGGGGTTTTATCAAGTATAGTATCTACATTCTCTTTAAGGGGTATCATTTTTCCCCTTCTTGTAAATCCATCTGTGGTTATGGCAATTTTAGATTCTGAATCGTTGATTCTCTCCTGAAATGCCTTTGCCCAGAAACCAGAAAAGACAACAGAATGAACAGCCCCAATTTTGGCACAGGCAAGCATTGCCACCGGAAGTTCTGGTATCATAGGTAAATAAATACTTACTGTATCGCCTTTTTTAATACCTAATTCTTTAAGGGCATTGGCAAATTTATTTACTTCTCTCCAAAGCTCGTAAAAAGTAATTTTTTTAGTTTCTTCATCTTCTCCTTCCCATATATATGCTATATTATCTTTATTCTTTCCTTTGGCATGTCTATCCAGAGCATTATGAACTATATTGAATTTTCCATTTAAGAACCACTCTGCATAAGGTGGATCCCATTTTAAAACTTTATTATATGGATTAAACCATTTTAATTCATTTGCAACATTATCCCAGAACCATTCGGGATTATTTCCAGCTTTTTCAAGCAGTTTCTCATAGTTTTCAATATTATGAACATCCATCATTCTTTTTACGTTGCTATTTTCCAAAATTCTGGATGATGGTTTAAATACTCTTTCTTCTTTAAGCAGGGATTCTAATTCCTTTGACATTTTATCGCCTTCAAGAGAGGTAATTAACTAATGAACTAAGGATAATAATGTTAATAGTATATTTTTTAAACATAATAAATTAATTGATTTTTTAATTAAATTTAATAAAAATAAAAAACAAAACTATCTTCTATGAATTCATCAAATAATACCATAAGATGTGCAGATGCTCTGGTACAGGTTTTAGAGCAAAAAGGGGTCAAATTTATTTTTGGTCATCCTGGTGAGCAAATTTTGCCTTTTTATGATGCATTAAGCAGTTCTAATATTAAGCATGTGTTGATGAGGCATGAACAGGGAGCTGCTCATGCAGCCGACGGATATGCAAGAGCTTCAGGTAGTTTTGGAGTTTGCATTGCAACTGCTGGTCCGGGAGCTTTAAATTTAGTTATGGGGGTTGGAACAGCATTTAAAGACTATGTACCAATGATTGTGATCACAGGAGATGTTGAAAGGGATCAGAAGGGTCAGAATGTATTCCAGGATATTGATGTTAATGGAATTTTTAAACCAATCACTTTAGGCTCATTTGATATTAAAGATCCAGAAGATGGTATTCTAAAATTAAAAGAAGCAATTGGATCAATTACATATGGTAAGACAGGACCAGTACATCTAAATTTTCCAAAAGATGTTTTAAATGAAGAGGTTGATGTGCATTTAATTCCCGAAGAACCAGGATTTTCGCATAACATTCCTTTAAATAAAATTAACGATGCAGTTAAACTAATAGAAAACTCTAAAAGGCCTCTTATTCTTGCAGGTACTGGTGTTATATGGGGGCATGCAGTAGATAAATTGAGGCATTTTGCAGAAGATTACCGTATTCCAGTTACAACAACATATTCTGCAAGGGGTATTTTGCCAGAAGACCATCCGCTCAGTCTGGGAATGATTGGACTTAGAGGTACTACTGCCGCTAATTTTGCAGGAAAAAATTGCGACCTATTAATTGCTTTGGGCTGTAGATTTTCAGAGAGAACAAAGATAGGTGTTGGAAATGAACAAATTGTTCATGTAAACCTTGATAAAGACGTATTATTTGGCGATATAAAGATTCAGGGAGATGTATGCCAATTTCTGGATAATTTACATGATATTAAAATTAAAAGTACAGATAAATGGCTTTCAGAAATTAATCCACATGAAAAAAGGTATGATATTAAAACCAACTATGGCAACATCCCAATTAAGCCTCAAAGAGCCATAAAAGAAATAATGGGGGCATCAGAAGGTTCTATAACTGTGAGTGACGCTGGAACACATACAACATGGGTCACATTGCTTAAAAAGATTAAAAAACCATCATCATTACTCTTTTCAGGAGGATTTGGGCCTATGGGTTATGGATTACCTGCTGCGATAGGTGCTGCACTGGCAGAGCCTGAAAAAAAGGTTGTTTTAGTAACAGGCGACGGAGGATTCCAGATGACAATGCAGGAACTTGCAGTAGTTGCACAGGAGAATATCCCTATGTTAATTTGCATCATAAATAACTGCTGCCTTGGAATAATAAAACAATGGCAGGATATGCAGTATAGGGAGCGTTTTGAAGTTGAACTTGAAAATCCAGACTTTATTGAAATTGCGAAGGCGTATGGAATAAAATCTGAGAGAATAGAATCTCCAGATAAAATATTTAATGCTGTTAAAACGGCTTTAGAATTAGGAGAGCCGTATTTAATAGATATAATGGTTGATAAGGAAGAAGGAATAATTTTACCTAAGATAATTAATTAATAGTAGTTAATTTAATATAATAAAAGGGATAATAAAAAAAGCGTTTTGAAGGTGATTATATGAAGGTATTGCTAATAAATCCACCTGACACGGCATCTAAATATAAATTTATAGGTCTTGTAGCTCCTCCGTTAGGGATATCATATATTGCTGCGGTTCTTGAAGAGAATGGGATTGACGTTAATATAATTGATGGTTCAGCCATTGAAATGAGCTGGGAAGAGCTGGAAAATGAAATCACTAATTTTTCTCCAGATCTTATAGGGATTACTGCATTAACTCCTACAATTAATCAGGGACTTAAAGCCGCTGAAATCGGGAAAAAAGCATGTCCTGATGCTTATGTAGCTTTAGGTGGATATCATCCCACATTTACCTATAATGAGCTTTTAAAAAATGACTGTATAGACTTTATAATCTGTGGTGAAGGAGAATACACCATGCTTGAACTGGTTCAAACCATTCAGAGGGGCGGAGACTTTAAAAAAGTTAAAGGAATAGCCACAAGAAAATTTACAACTCCGCCGCGGCCTATTATAGAAGATTTAGATGAAATACCGTTTCCTGCAAGGCATCTTTTACCAATGGATGAATATAAAATACTCAATATGAAACTTACAACAGGAACTCTAATTTCAGGAAGAGGATGTCCTCATAAATGCTCATTTTGTTCATCAGCAGCTATGCATGGACATAAATTAAGAATGAGATCTGCCGAGAATATAGTTGATGAAATGGAGCATCTGGTGGACGTACATGATGCAGAAATGATGGCATTCATGGATGATACATTCACAATGAACAGAAAGAGAGTTGAAGAGGTTTGCAGTGAGATTAAAGAAAGAGATCTTGATTTTTACTGGGGAGCTACTGCAAGGGTAGATACTTTATCTGAGAAATTATTGAGAAAAATGAAGGATTCAGGCTGTATTACTTTGTTTTTAGGGGTAGAATCTGCGGATCAGCAACATCTTGATAATTTAAATAAAAAAATTACACTGGATAGAATAAGAAACACATTTGAACTTACACGTAAGCTTGATGTTAGAACAATTGCTTCTGCAGTTCTTGGAATGCCTGGAGATACCAGACAGAGTATTGAAAGGACAATAAATTTTGTAAAAAGTCTTAATCCATCTTATGCTATATTTTCACTGGCTACTCCTTATCCAGGAACTGATTTTTATATCATGGCATCTGAGCAGAATCTTATAAAGGTAAACGACTGGTCAAAATACACATTACTTAGTCCAGTGTTAGAAACAGTTGATTGTTCCCTTGAAGAACTTAAAAATCTTCAGAAAAAAGCATTTAAGGATTTCTATTTACGTCCAAGCTACATCATCAGACAGGCCTGGATGGATGGATTTGTATTAATTAAAACAGTTGGCGCAATGATTAAAGATGTAGCCAGATAAAAAAAATTATTATATAATAAAATAAAAGGATTAGAATTTTTTTGAAGCAAGATAAGTATCTGCTACTGCTCCAACACCTTTCCCTAATTCAACATCAAATCCAAGGCCTTTTAAGGTCATTTCAAGTGCAGAAATTGTTGTTACAATATCTTTATAGGTTACATTTCCCATATGACCTATTCTGAATACGTTACCCTTTAGATGATCCTGACCTCCAGCAAGTACAATTCCATATTTATCTCTCATTGTACCTCTCATGTCTTTATCAGTTACATCTTCAGGCATATTGATGGCGGTTACAGTTGCAGATGAAACTTCTTCATCAGCAAATAAATCAAGTCCGATGGCTTTTACACCGTTTTTTGTTGCTTCTGCAGCTAATTTATGCCTTTTTATTCTGCTTTCAAGTCCTTCTTCCATAATTACATCTAATGCTTCTCTCATAGCATACATTAAGGATATGGAGGGAGTAAATGGAGTTTCTGAAGGTTCATTACTTGCATATTTTCTGTATTTTCTTATATCAAGGTAATATGAACTTGATTCTACTTTGTCAATCCAGTTCCATGCATCATCACTTACTGTGACTGCAGCCATTCCTGGTGGCGCAGCAAGACATTTCTGTGAACCAGTTACGCAAATATCAATATTATAATCATCTACAGCTACATCATCTCCCCCAAGGGATGAAACAGTATCTACAACATATAATGCATCGTAATCTTTAAGAACATTTCCAACTTCTTCAATAGGAT
The DNA here is from genome assembly GCA_002494885.1 of Methanobacterium sp. UBA44. Taxonomy (GTDB): domain Archaea; phylum Methanobacteriota; class Methanobacteria; order Methanobacteriales; family Methanobacteriaceae; genus Methanobacterium_D. The sequence continues at coordinate 340,839 of DACV01000007.1, read as the reverse complement.
TTGTAACTCCTGTTGAAGTTTCATTATGAACTATTGTAACCGCTTTAATGTCTTCATTTTCATCTAAAATGTTTTTAACATCTTCTGGATTTACTGCAGTTCCCCACTCTACTTTAAGTTCTATGGGAACGCCTCCATGGGCTTTTGCTATTTGCATGAACCTCTCACCGAATTTTCCACCCACAATATTTAATATTTTATCTCCTTTATTCAGGATGTTTCCAGCAGCGGCCTCCATGGCTGCTGTTCCAGAACCGGTTATGGTGTAAGATGGATTATCTGTCTGGAAAATTTCTGACATCATTTCATTTGTTTCAGTTAAAATTTCAGCAAACTCAGCACTTCTATGGTTTATTATTGCCTCTGACATGGCTTTTAATACCCTGGGAGCTACTTTTGTAGGTCCTGGTATCATCAACAGGGTTTCCTCCATTTTTAATCCTCCTAATTGTGTAAGTAACAAAACAACTTTACTTATATCTGGTATGATATATCTCATTTATATGAATTTGGATATATGGTTTTCATGGTATAAGAGGATATTGGATGAGTTTGGTTTCAGCCAGAATGACGATGAAAAGTCTGCAAAAATATTAAATAATTTATTAAAAAAGTATAATGGTCTGAATAAAGATGAAATAGAAATAAAGAATAAAGTAATTGTTTTTGGTGCCGGACCATCTCTTAAAAGGAATATAATGGAATTAAAAGAATTAAATCTTAATAAATTTACTTCAATCGCTGCTGATGGTGCGACAACAGCTCTTTTAGAGGAAAATATCATTCCTGATATCATTGTAACGGATTTAGACGGTAAAATGGATGATATAATTCAATGTAACCATAAAGGTTCCATTTTAATTTTACATGCCCATGGAAATAATATTGAAAATGTAGAAAATTATGTTCCTAAGCTTAAAAATATTTTAGGAACCACGCAGAGTATTCCTCTGGAAAATGTATATAATTTTGGGGGATTTACAGATGGAGATCGCTGTGTATTCCTTGCAGTTGAACTTGGAGCAGAATTCATAGTTCTGGCAGGAATGGATTTTGGAAAAATTGTTACAAAATATTCAAGACCTAATTTAGCCTCATTTGAAGCCGAAGCAGATAAAATAAAGCAAAAAAAGCTTAAATTTGCTGTGGAACTTATCGAATGGGTAGCCAGAAATGAGGATGTAAAAATTTTTAATATATCTGGTGGGGAGAGGGTAGATGGGGTGATGGATACTGATTATACAATTCTTTAAAAATATGGTTGGGAATGATTAGTACATACTTTATTAAGGCCTATAAAAAGAAAAAAATATAAGAAAAGAGTAATAAATTTTAGTTCATGTTTAATACTAGTTATGATGGAAAAAAATTATTTAAAGTCATTAAACTTGGAAAGCCACAATTTACATTTGGAATATTTTTATATTTCTGTGCTGGAGCATTTATTGCAATTTTATTAGGTGGAGAATTCGTTTTAAGTAAATTTATCCTTGGTTATTTGGTTCTATTTCTGGCAAGTATGGCTATTCATTATGGTAATGATTATTTTGATTATGAATTGGATAAATATGGTGAACCGACCCCTTTTACTGGAGGTAGCGGGATACTTGTTGGGAATCCAGAGTTGAGGGGAATATCAAGAAACCTATCTATAATGTTTATATGTTTATCTCTTATTGTCGGAACATTATTTACCTTTATTTATTCCTATTCGATATATTTCCTGTTATTTGTTGCATTTGGGAATTTTTTAGTGTGGTTTTATGCAGCTCCTCCAATTAAACTTTCCTATCGAAAACTTGGGGAGTTTTCAAACGGATTTAACGGATTTTTATTGCCGAGTATGGGATATTTCGTGATGATGGGGACATTAGATATTAATTTCTTTATTTTCGCCATACCATTGTTTTTTTTGCAGTTATTATTTACAGTTGGTGTCGAAATTCCTGATTTGGAAGGAGATAAATTAGGGGGAAAAATCACATGGATCGTGTCGTGGGGGCGTGAATTCGGTTTCAAAATGATTGCAATTTTTGGATTCTTATCCACAATTTCATTCCTTCTTATTCCCTACACAAATATGTTTCCTTCAAGGATAGATTTTAGAGTACTTGCACTTATTTCATTACTTCCTCTAAGTTTGGCAATTATGGGATTAATTAAAAGACCAGTTGAGAAAAAACCCGCCACTAAACTTGCCACGATTAACGTTGCAACAGTTTTCGCTGCTTTAATTTTAATTGATTGTTATTTATTTTATATTATAATTTAAGTTTTCAAATAATAAATCATAAAAAAAATATAAAATTGTATTAATTATAAATAATAAATTAAATGTGGTGGTAAAATGAGTTTTGTAGAAATTGCTACAACAGATGAATTGACAGATGGTAATATGAAAATGGTCAAAGTGAATGACCATGAATTAATGATAGCTCAGGTTGGAGATGATTATTACTGCTCAGATAATCGTTGCCCGCATATGGGAGGCAACCTATCAATGGGTAAGCTTGAAGGTACAGTTGTGACATGCCCGAGACATCACAGCCAATTTGACCTTACAGATGGCCACAATATTCGTTGGACAGACTGGACTGGACTAAAATTATCATTAGGCAAAATACTAAGATCACCAAGACCTTTAAAGACTTATGATGTTAAGATTGAAGGAGGAAAAATACTGGTAGATTTTAAATAAATGCCATTATAAGAATTATTGGTCATTTATTAAATATTAATTATTTAAAAGTGCGAGGTTAAAAATGAAGAAAATAACTATTGTACTGGCTTTAATGCTGCTTTTAGGTACAGTATTTATTTCAGGATGTGCCACAATCCAGAATAATACTCAAAATAATACTGGTGGAAATGCCCAAAATAAAAGTCCGGGTATACCCGGATATAGCGTAGGGCAAGTATTCAGCATTGAATCAGAGAATAGCGAACTTAATCCGGAACCTACTGTATATGGCTGAAGCTGAGCTTTATTAAGTTCTAATTATCTTAAATTAAGAAAATATTAATGTGAATACTGTAAATATTTTTAAACAGAATGTAGCTGATATTCATTTTATTTCTTTAACATCAAGTCTATATTATCATTCAGAGCTTTTATCCTCTTTTCTAAGTCTTTTGTTTCTCTTTCGAATTCAGCATCGCTTTTTTTAGTTGCAAGTTCCATTACAAGCTTCGCTGCTTTAAATTGGGTTTCTCCAAGTTTATTCATTATTTTTCCCATTTCCTGATATTTGGCCCCCTGTTTTTGTCCTTCTTCTCCCCATTTTTTATCCCAGTGTTTTTTCCAGTATTTTTCCCAGTTTCCTTCTTCATGCTTCCATTCTTTCATATTTACGGCCTCCTGATGGTTAATCAAATGTTTTTATATGTTCTTTTATTCCTTTTATAATAATAATTAGAATATTATTATTAAAGTATTTTAGGGATTAATTATTTAATCCAATATAAATACCTTAATAAATTCTATTCAACTCTAAATCTTTTAAAAAAGAATATGATGATATACGATGCCTTACCTATTTTTTAATATCAGGAAACTTTGAATGCATTTACAGTAAAATTTATAATTAATCAAATGAACAATTATTCACATGAAAGATGATGCCTGTGATATAGAAGAACCTGATGAAGAAGCAGTAAAAGAAATTAAATCTAAAATGCTGGAAGAAGGAATAATTTTAAAGACAACAGACGTATTTAAAACCATCAGTGACCCTACTAGGCTTAAAATATTGTATGCATTATCAATAAAGGATCTGTGTGTCTGTGATCTGGCATCATTACTTGATATGAGCCAGTCTGCAATTTCACATCAGTTGAGAGTTTTGAGAGATAAAAATATGGTTAGTTTTAAAAAAGAGGGTAAAATGGCACGGTACTTTGTTTCAGATGAGCACGTTATTAATTTTATTAAAATGGGAATGGAACACGCCCAGGAGTAGATAAGTGGAGTTTCAGATAGGTAGTGGAAAAAATTTGTTTATTATTAAAAAATAAGCAAATTTAAATACTATATTTGAGTTACCACATATATTTATAGTTCAAAAGACTGAAACCATATAGTATGGATATTGATGACATCCTTCTTTATGATGAAACTCTGTTTAAAAATATAGAGGCATTTAATCCAGATTATATTCCAGAACATTTTCCCCACAGAAAATCTCAGATGGAAGCACTTGCAATTTGCATCCGTCCTGCCCTCCGAAACGGAAGACCAGTTAATGCAGTGGTACTGGGGTCATGTGCAACAGGGAAAACTACAGCAATAAAAAAAATATTTGAAATGGTTGAGAAGACATCCAGTAAAGTCATATGTGTTTATATTAACTGTCAACTTCATACTACTCGTTTTGGCATATTTTCACAGATTTATCAGAAGATTTTTGGACATACACCTCCAGAAACAGGAGTTCCATTTTCACGTATTTACCAGAACATTATGCAGCATCTTTCAAGCCATGATCAATCGCTTGTTGTGGCTTTAGATGATATTAACAATCTATTTTACAGTAAAAATGCAAACAAGATATTTTATGATATTTTGCGTGCTCATGAAGCATTTGAAGGCGTTAAAACAGGAGTTTTTGCTATTTTATCAGATATTGAATTCAGATTCATTCTGGATAAAAATGTCAACTCCATATTTATTCCTCAAGAAATTATATTTAATCCATATAATAAAGAAGAAATGGGAAACATATTAAAAGAAAGAGTTAAAATTGGATTTTACAACGATGTAATTTCAGATGATTTATTAGATGAAATTACAGAATATGCATCATCCAGTGGGGACTTAAGAGTTGGAATCGACCTTTTGAGGATAAGTGGAAATCTGGCTGAAGCTGATGCTTCAAAGACAATAGAAAAAAAACATATAGAAGAAGCACTTAAAAGTACAGGTTCAATAAATTTAACATATACTTTAAAATCATTATCTGATGATGAAAGGGTACTTTTAGACATTATAAGGCAATCAGATAATGATCTTACTGCCGGAGATCTTTATAATGCCTTCAATAAAAAGATTAACTCCAGCTATGCATCTTTTAACCGTATTTTAAACAAACTTGAGTTTTTAAGGCTTGTTGATACTAATTTTACAGGAAAAGGCGTTAAAGGGAATTCAAGGATTGTAATATTGAGATTTGATCCAGAAGAAATCCAAAAATGCATGAATCCTCTTTAAATATTTGCAGGTATATTTGAATTGGGGTAAGCAGCAACGCATAAAATACTAATAACTAAGAAAGTCAGGATTATCCCCAGCATAGCACATGAATGAAGGTTAATTTGCTCTAGGTTAACAATGCTTTGCCTTTTTCTAAGATCTGAAACATTTCTACGGGTTTTTAACATATTATCACTTCCTATTACTATCCTGATAATCAAGGTACTTAAAGAAAGAGATAGAGAGCACATGAAAAGTAATCAGTTCCAAAAATTATATCAACTTATTAAAATAGATAATACTATATATTATTCTTTTATTTATTTCACTTATGGGGGAGAATTAATGCCTGAAAGTCATGAAATTGAGCTTAGAGTTGCCGAAGCACTACAGCAAGATGTTGGGAAAGGTATTATAAGGATTGATAGGGAATTACTTGAAAAAATAGGTGTTAAGCCTGGTGATATTATTGAAATCATTGGTAAAAGGACCACAGGGGCTATTGTAGGTCAGGCATATCCTGCAGATGTGGGACTTGAAATAGTAAGAATGGATGGTCTCACAAGGTCAAATGCAGGTACATCCATAGGCGAAACAGTTTCTTTAAGACATATAGAAATAAGGGTCGCAAGAAAAGTTGTCATGGCTCCTGCAACAAAAGGAATAAGGATAATGGCTTCAGGAGACATAATAAAAAGGAATATAATTGGAAGGGCAGTTACGAGAGGAGATGTAATGTCTTTACTATCTCCAAGGAGAACTAGAGAGACATTTAAAGAGTTTCCAACCAGTGAAAAAATTTTCAGAGAATTTTTTGAGGCTGGTACTCCTTTTTCACTTGGTGAAATTAAATTTTCAATAGTATCAACCAATCCCGCTGGAATTGTAAGAATAGATGATATAACAGAAATAGAAATCAGGCCTGAAGCAGTGGAAATTATTGAAAAAAAGGTTCCAGATGTTACATATGATGATGTTGGAGGATTAAAACAGGAAATTTTCAAAGTAAGAGAGATGATTGAGCTTCCGCTAAGGCATCCTGAGATATTTGATAGGCTTGGTATTGATCCACCGCGAGGAGTTCTGTTACATGGAGCTCCAGGTACCGGCAAAACCCTTCTTGCAAAAGCAGTGGCAAATGAAAGCGGTTCAAATTTTGTAGCGATAAACGGGCCTGAAGTAATGAGTAAATATGTGGGGGAAGCAGAAAAGAAAATCAGGGAACTATTTAAAGAAGCTGAAGAAAACGCGCCAACTGTAATATTTATTGATGAGATAGATGCAATTGCCCCTAAAAGGGAGGAAGTTACCGGCGAAGTAGAAAGGCGAGTAGTAGCTCAAATACTGGCCCTAATGGATGGATTAAAAGAAAGAGGAAAGGTTATAGTTATTGGTGCAACCAACAGGCCCGATGCGCTTGATCCTGCTTTAAGAAGACCTGGAAGGTTTGATAGGGAAATAGAACTCAGAGTTCCAGATCGAGAGGGAAGACATGAAATTCTACAGATACACACAAGGGGAATGCCTCTTGAAGAGGATGTGGACATGAACGAAATTGCAGACATTACCCATGGTTTTGTAGGGGCTGATTTAGCTGCATTAAGCCGTGAATCTGCAATGAACGCCTTAAGAAGAATATTACCAGATATTGATCTTGAAGAGCAGACAATTCCAAGGGAAATTTTAGAAAGACTTTTTGTAACCAATGATGATTTTATGGAAGCATTAAAATCAATAAGTCCTTCTGCACTTCGTGAAGTGTTTATTGAAGTTCCAGATATCAGGTGGGATGATATAGGGGGACTTGAAGAATTAAAAGAAACATTAAAAGAGGTTGTGGAATGGCCTTTAAATCACAGTGAAGATTTCAGACGTATTGGTATTCATCCATCAAAGGGAATTCTTTTATTTGGGCCTCCAGGGACAGGTAAGACCATGCTTTCTAAGGCAGTCGCAACAGAATCTAAAGCAAACTTTATAAGTGTTAAAGGCTCAGAAATTTTAAGTAAATGGTTTGGAGAGTCTGAAAGGAAAATAGCTGAAATATTTAAAAAAGCAAAGCAGGCATCTCCATGCATAGTGTTTTTCGATGAAATAGATGCTATAGCTCCTATGAGGGGATCTGGAATAGGAGAGCCAAGGGTTGTTGAGCGTATGGTAAATACTCTACTTTCTGAAATGGATGGACTTGAAGAGTTAAGGGGAGTCGTTGTTATTGGGGCCACTAACAGGCCCGATTTAATTGATGCAGCATTACTTCGACCTGGAAGATTCGATGAAATTGTTCTGGTACCTCCTCCAGATGAAAAGACACGTCTTGAAATCTTGAAGGTTCATGTTAAAGATATGGCTCTTGATGAAGATGTAAACATTAAAGATCTTTCAAAGAGGACAGAAGGATATTCTGGGGCAGATATAGGGGCGTTATGCAGAAAGGCGGGTATGATTGCATTGCATGAGGATATTAAGATACAAAAAGTTTCAAAAAGGCATTTTGAAGAAGCATTAGCCAAAATCAACCCTTCAACAACACCCCAGACTAATGAATACTATGAAGAGGTTGCAAGGAGACTTGGCAGAGGATTAGAGGCTAGAAAAGCGCATGAAGAGTTTCCGAGGGAAATAGCATAATTAGTTCTTTGATTAAAGATAATATCTATTCTGTGAATACATAAATTTCCTAAAATGGAGTTATAAAGTGAAAATGAATAAAGAATACAAAAAATTCGAATTTTTTGATGTTACAGCAGATGTAGGTTATAAGGCCTATGGAAATACGTTAGAACATGCATTTGAAAACGCGGCCCTTGCAATGTTTGAAGTAATGACTGACACATCAGAAGTAAAGCCCAGAATACAAAAAAAGATTGAAATAATGTCTGAAGATGAATATGCACTTCTTTATGATTGGCTTTCTGAATTTCTGGTAATTTTAGATTCAGAGTTTTTAGTATTTTCTAAATTCAAAGTTAAAATAGAAAAAGAAAATGATGGATATGTTTTAAAAGGAATAGCATGTGGTGAAGAATTTGATCCATCAATACATGAGAGCAGGGCTGAAGTTAAGGCAGTCACTTTTCATTTAATGGAAATTAATAATGAAAATCCATTTATGGTAAAAGTAATACTTGATATATAATTTTTTACTTTTATTTATTTATTGCCTCATGAAAATGGGGTTTTTAAAAACATAAAGACATTTTACTTCATTCTTTTTCTTTATTAAGGTCTATAATTAACCCTTAAATTTAAAAATAGCCTTTTCACGTTTTTTTTACTTTTTGATTTAATATTAATAATTTTAAAGAAATGAAAAGATTTTAATACAATAATAACATATTAATAATTAATAATATTACTATACTAATTATCAGTAAATAGGGGGATTAAATGGTAGAATGTCCAAAATGTGAACATGAAGAAAAAATACATCTCCTGGGAAGATACCTTACCGGGTTCTATGTTGAAGATCAGTGGATTTGTGGTACTTGTGGAAATGTATTTAGAAAAATAATAGATAATGATGGCTGGTAATAAATTTTATGTCTTTATCTCCTTTAGAATATTTTATAATTAATTTTGGCTAATTCGGATACTAAATTAAAACTTTCTTCTCATTTAATTATTCAAATCTAAAACTTTTTTAAAGAAGTTTAAACTAAAATATTATTGAAAATCTATTTGATTTGTCATTAATTATTATTTGTACTTAACATCCTGTTTTTGGAGAAAAGACTATGGAAGAAAATTTAAATAAAATAAGAGAATGTGTATGGGAACTTCCCTCATCCTATAAAAAAGAAATGAGAGTTCCTGGAAGAATATTTTTAAATGATAATACCATTAAAGAAGTTGATGAAGGTGCAATAGAACAAATAGCCAATGTAGCATGCTTGCCAGGTATCCAGAAGTTTTCAATAGGGCTTCCAGATATTCATTTTGGTTATGGGTTTCCAATTGGGGGAGTAGCAGCTTTCAGTGCCAGGAATGGAGTTATAAGTCCTGGTGGGGTTGGATTTGACATTAACTGTGGTGTGAGACTTATAAAAACAAACTTAACTGAAAAAGATATAAAACCTAGAATTAAAGAGATAGTTGAGGCTCTTTTCAAGAACATACCTTCTGGGGTGGGAAGTAAAGGAAAAATAAGGCTCCAAGAAGGTCAAATTGATGAAGTACTTGATAATGGTGCAGAATGGGCAGTTGAAAATGGATATGGTTGGGAATCAGATCTGGAATTTCTTGAAGAAAATGGTAAAATGGAAGCTGCCGATTCAAGTAAAGTTAGTGATAAAGCAAAGAAAAGGGGAGTTCCACAGTTAGGGTCACTTGGATCTGGAAATCACTTTCTTGAAGTTCAAAAGATAGATAAAATCTTCGATGAAGATACTGCAAAAGTATTTGGGATTGAAGAAGGTCAAATTGTTGTTCTTATCCACACTGGCTCAAGGGGATGTGGACATCAGATCTGTTCCGACTATTTAAGGGTCATGGACAGGGCAGCTAAAAGATACGAGATTAATCTCCCTGATCGCCAGTTGGCATGCGCACCTGTGGATTCCGATGAAGCACAGGATTATTTCAAGGCAATGTCCGCCGCAGCAAATTATGCATGGACTAACAGGCAGATGATAGTCCACTGGACTCGTGAATCCTTTGAACAGGTTCTAAGGCAAGACACTGAGGAAATGGGGATGGAAATAGTATATGATGTGGCTCACAACATTGCAAAAAAGGAAACTCATAGAATAAAGGATAGAAATATGGATGTTTACGTTCACAGGAAAGGAGCAACTCGTGCTTTTGGACCAGGAAGAGAAGAAGTCCCTAAAGCATATAGAAATGTAGGACAACCAGTATTAATCCCAGGAACAATGGGTACAGCTTCTTATATACTTGCAGGGACAGGTACTGCTATGGAAGAAACATTTGGCTCATCAGCACATGGTGCAGGCCGTAAAATGAGTAGAGCTGGAGCTAAAAGAGAATATAGGGGAGAAGAAGTTAAGAAGCTATTAGAAAGCAGAGGAATTGTAGTAAGAGCATCTTCAATGCCAGTAGTAGCTGAAGAGGCCCCTGGAGCCTACAAAGATGTTGATGAAGTTGTAAAGACCTCTGCAGATGCAGGTATTTCTCGTCTTGTTGGTAAAATGATTCCTCTTGGTGTTTCCAAGGGTTAGAATTATTTTTATTTTTTAAGTTAAGAGGTCTTATGCCAAATTTGATGGAATTAGGGATATCGGGTATTCATTAGTGTTAGAGAGTCCTTAAGAATTCATAAAGATAGTATTAGGCCTTTTAAGCAAAATATAGGATATTTAAAGTTAGAAATCTAAACAGCAATTAAAAAGTTGATAAAATATGATTGGAATTATAGGCGGTACAGGTATATATGAAATAGTTGAGATGGGGGATGGAATAGAAACAAGCGTTATTGAAACCCCCTATGGCGAATCACCCGAGATTAATGTATTCAAATTGCACAATAAAGATGTTGCATTTATGCCCAGGCATGCTAAAGGGCATGTAAATCCTCCACATATGATTAATTACCGGGCAAATATTTATGCAATGAAAAAAATAGGCGTTGAAATGATAATTGCCACCAATGCAGTCGGTTCGCTGGAATTAGATATAAAACCAGGAGATTTCATGGTTCCGCATGATTTTCTCGATTTTACCAAATTAAGGCAGAGCACTTTTTATGATACTAAAACAGTGCATATTGACATTACTGAGCCTTACTGCCACAATTTAAGGGATAATTTGATATCTTCTGGGGAAGTTGTTGAAAATGGAGTTTATGTATGTACAGAAGGCCCCAGATTCGAAACAGCAGCAGAAATAAGCATGTTCAAGAAGCTTGGGGGTTCAGTTGTTGGAATGACAGGGATACCGGAAGCAATACTTGCCAGAGAGCTTGAAATTTGTTATGCAAGTATATGCATGGTTTCTAATTATGCAGCATCAATTTCCCCAACGAAATTAACTATTAAAGAAGTATTTGATATTGTTGAGGGGAAGAAAGAAGATTTAGTTAGATTGATCTACGATGCAATATCCAGAACTCCTGCAGAAAGGGAATGTCCCTGTAAATATGCACTTCTGGGGGCAGAGGTGGACGAAGTTTAAATAGATTACAAATCTTTTTGTATTTTAAATATACGAATTATTAATGAGAATGTATCTTGTTTATATTTTAAAATTAGCAATTTAAGAAAGAAAAACCATTTTAGAGAATTATATAATGATAATATTAAGTATTTATTATATAAATACAAATAGATAAACATAGATTGAATTGTTAGACAATTATTTTATTAATTTTAATTATACAGGTTGAAGGCGATTCTATGTTAAATGATCTGCAAAAGGAAATTATACAACTAAAAGAAGAGAAAAACGCAATTATATTGGCCCATAACTATCAAACATGGGATATACAGGAAATTGCAGATTTTATGGGTGATTCTCTTGAACTTTGTATAAAAGCATCAGAAATAGACGATAAAGATCTGGTAGTTTTCTGCGGTGTGGATTTCATGGCAGAAACAGCAGCAATATTGAATCCGGATAAAAAAATACTGATTCCTGATACTCAGGCAGAATGTCCAATGGCCAACATGCTCCCCGCAAGTGAAGTAAAAAAAGCAAAGGGGAGATTCAACGATGCAGCAGTTGTTTTGTACGTTAATACCCTTGCAGAAGCAAAGGCAGAGGCAGATATTTTATGTACCTCTGCAAATGCAGTTAAAATCGTGGAAAGCCTCGATGAAGATAGGATATTATTTGGACCGGACATGAATCTGGCATCTTATGTTTCAAGTTTTACTGACAAGGAAATAATTCCTATTCCCGAAGGCGGGCACTGTTATGTGCATAGAATGTTTACAGGGGAGATTTTCTTTTTAAGGGAGAAGTATCCTGATGCAGAGATTCTTGTTCATCCTGAGTGCAATCCTGAAATCCAGAAAATGGCTGATCATGTTTTAAGCACTGGGGGCATGGTTAACCATGTCAAAGAATCATCTAAAGATACATTCATAATTGGAACCGAAGTGGATATGGTAACTCGCCTTAGAAGGGAAAATCCAGATAAAACCATAATTCCAGCTTTATCTGAAGCTATATGTGAGACAATGAAGCTGCATACCCTTGAAAAGATTAAAAATTCCCTTTTAAATGAGGAATTTGTGGTCAAAGTGGATAAAAACATTGCAGATAAAGCAAGAGGCGCTGTCGAACGGATGATTGAAGTATCAAAGCGCTGAATTTTATAATATTTTTTTTAATTTTTTTCAATTACTTTTCAGATGCTCTTGGAATAACCATTTATTATTAAATTTAGATATTAAAATTAGAAGCTATTTTAGGATGATAGAATGCAGGCAAGAAGCGGAGTGGCAAATCTACCTTTACATGGAGGGCATGCCCCCAGATGGCTCTTTACCAGAATGGTGAAACTTACAGAAGGTATTCTTGATGTTATTTTATATGAATACGATGCTGATGAGTTTTTAAGGCGAATATCGGATCCTTACTGGTTCCAGGCACTTTCCTGTGTTATTGGTTTTGACTGGCATTCATCAGGCACCACTACAACCACATGCGGTGCTTTAAAGATGGCCATTGACCCTGAAGAACACAGATTGATGATAGCAGGGGGCAAAGGTAAAAATTCAAGAAAAGCACCATTGGATATCGAATATGGTTCCCAATTATTTTCATTATCCTCAAAAACAGTTGATGAACTGGTACACTCCAGTAAGATATCTGCTAAAATAGATAATTCATGTATACAGGACGGATATAATCTTTATCATCACTCATTCATTTTTAATGAACATGGAAATTGGGCAGTTGTCCAGCAGGGATTGAATACTGAAAACAGGTATGCCAGGCGTTATCACTGGCTTTCTGAATCCATTGAAAAAGTTATTGAAGAACCCCATAACGGAATTTGCTGTGATGAATTCGGATCCAGGACTCTGGACATGACATCAAAGTTAAGTAGCGAAGCAAGGGATACAAGTGTGGATGTTATCTGTGATAACCCCGATCATTTAAGGCGCTATTTCCAGAAAGGTTCACAGACTTTACTTACAGATTTCTTTGCCAGTCATTCATCAGATAATTTTAAAGAGGTTAATATGCCTAGCCACCATCCAGTGCTGGATATGGACATGAGCGAGCAGGAATTTAAGGTTTTAAAAAATGCTTATGAATTACAGCCCCAAAATTACGAAGAACTCATCTCTTTAGAGGGAATTGGACCAAAAAAAATCAGAGCACTTGCCTTGATTTCTGATCTTGTCTATGGAGCCGAATCAAGCTGGAAAGACCCGGTGAAATACAGTTTTACCCACGGCGGAAAAGATGGATTCCCTTATCCTGTAGATCGAGAGGTATATGACAATTCAATTCAGACTTTGAAAAATGCTCTTGATGAGGCCAAATTAGATAAAAAAGATAAATACAATGCTATTAAGAGATTAGAATCATTTATCAATGTTTGATCTTAAAAAATTAAATAAAGTTAAATAAAAAGAAATTAGATGACTATGAACTAAAGAAAATGTGAGTCTTGCGCCAATAATTATTACATTTCCTTTACCCAATTGGAATCGTGGAATATGGGAAAATCAAACTTCTTTTTTGTCAGTTGCATTTAATGAAAGTGAAATTTGTGAAATATATCTTCATTGTCATTTAGATGAGTTAACTTTAATTTATTATAGAATACTAAGGTTAAGAGGTAAAGAAGAGGGAAATCTCATCAATTTGTTTACATAGATTAGAGGATGGGTAATGTTAAATTTTAATTATAAAAGTATTTTGAAAAATATGCACCAATATTATGGTTAGAATTTAAACAAATTACTGAAAATTTAATTAAAGATGATAATCCCTTGGAAAAGAGATGATTGAATGTTTTATCCTAATAAGAGATTTTTTTGTTAGAAGAATGGAAAGATTAGAAGGAGAAATAACTGATTAATTCTCTTTTTAGTTTGAATTTATGAATTAATGATTAATTTTGAGAGTAGATTGTTAAAAGTATCAATAAATACTCTATTACATATACATGGGGTGGTATAAAAAGCATTAACTCTTCATAGTTTGTTATGTTCTTTCTGGCTATAATGAATTGTCGATTGGTACTACTTTTCTTTTTGAGGGAGATTAAATTTTTACTTCGCCATACATATCTATAACGAAGCAAAATGGGTTATTGGTATTATAATGGTGCTTTTTGGTAATAATAAGTTCATATGATCTTTAAAATGGTTAAATACCATATTTATTGATCATTTGCCTAATCACTTGGGGAAAATTTTATAATTTTAAGTACTTTTAATTTTGAGATTTATATTAGTAAATTTTAGAACATCTATATTCTAATCCAATTTTATTAATCCAGATATAGTTTTGTATATCTTCGAATTATCACCTAATAAACTTAAATTAGTAGAATCTGTTGCACACTTAACCGGTATTTCATGGATTTTAAAATTGCCTCTAGAAATTATTGAAAACATCTCTGATTCTCCCTGAAAACCAGTGGACTTAATTTCTTTTTGAAGAATATAATCTATAAAATTTCTTTTAAATGCCCAGTAACCAGTGAAAACATCGGATGTTTTATAATATAATAAGCTGGAAATCAGATGGAATAAATAATAGTTGATTAAATTGAATTTGGTAATGGATCCTGTATTTCGCTTTGTCTGTGAACATAATGCTATATCAGTTTTATCAAGAAATAGTTTTTCAATTAATTTTTTTACATCTTCAAGATAATTTACATTTTCTATGTCAATTACAACTGTAAATTGGGTTTTTATATTTTTAAAACCTTTTTTTATGGCATTGTATTTTCCATGTTCTTTTTCATATAATACCTGTGCACCTGATTTACTCGCAATTTTAGCAGTTTTATCACTTGAATTGTTATCAATAACTATTATTTTTGATTCAGGGTATTTTTTACCTATTTTTTTGAGAATTAATCCTATTTTTTCCTCTTTGTTAAATACATGTAGTAGAAATGTTACTTCTTTCATCGTAGCACATCATATTAATTTTTATAATAATTAATCATAATATATTATTAATAATTAATATAATTATCTAAATTGTGTAACTATTTCGACAATAATTGAATCATTCATTATTAGTAAAAATGTTATTGCTAATGTATGGACTTTATTGTCATAATTATTATTAATTATGGGAATATACTACAAAATAACTATTATTAATAGTGTTTCTACATGATCAAAAGCAGAAATGCACCAAAAAAATTAACAAAACACTAAAAGGCTCTGAAAGAGCAAATTATAGAGGATAAATTATTAAAAAAGTTTTTTCATGAAAAATAGCCACTTTGAAGAGGGCACAAAGAAATTTGAAAAATTTATATAAGGCATATAACAGCATAGTATCTCAAAACATTTTAATAAATAATGTAAAAGATGGAATATGTGTAGTTACTTCTTCAACTAATATTAAATTTAATATAATAAGTGGAAACACACGATATGGGTTGTTTATCCTTAATAATGGAAGTGCTGATGACTTTGACCCGAATGATCCTGATGATGATGCTAATACATATAAGGGAATTCTTTAATAATTGTGGAAAAAAGATTAAATCTGGTGGAAATAAACTTCGTTCAGGTGACATTAAGGGAGGATTATGGGATATAACTTATGGAAGTTGTGGATCAATTATAGTAGGTCCTATCCTTGCCATGGGAATCATATCATAAAAAATGATTATTTTCCTATATTTGGCGGAGGAGATTTATAATGGGATTTTTAGACGGTTATAAACAGAAATCATTGATTAAAAAGGGAAATAGTTTTTATAGGCAGGAAAGATATAAAGAAGCTTTATAATGTTTTGATAAAGCTTTAGAGTTGGACCCTGATTTTGAACCTGCATTGAAAGCTAGAGGAGAAGTTTTGAAATTAATTGAGAAGTAATTGATCGGTGTTTTAATGTATTTTTTGGATAGGTTTAAAGGTGTTGATTCAGGGATTAAAAAAGCTAATAAGTTATTAAATCAGGGTAAATATCATAAGCACTTAAATACTATGAAAAAGATTTAGAATTAGATTCAGAGAACGTTGAAGTTTTGCATAGCAGAGGTTTAATTCTTGGAAAAAATAAGAAATATTTAGATGCAATAGAGTGTTTTGATAAGGCTTTAAAGTTGAACTCTGACTTTGAAGATATCATATGACCATAAAACCAGGAGAATCATTGAAAAGACATATAACACCAGTAGATGTATTTTTCCATGTTCTTGAAGGCGAAGGAATCATTGAAATTGGTGAGGAAAAAGAAATTAGTTGGAAAAAATACACTTATAGAAAGCCCCGCAAAAATTGTCCATTGCTGTATAATGAAAGGGATGAAGACCTGCCTATTATTGTAATTAAAGTTCCAGACCAGTAGAAGGCACAAGAATACTTTAATGGAAATTAGTTAAGTTACTGAAAAAATTTTGAAGAAAGACAAGTTAAAAGAAGGAAATTATTAAGTTGCGTCTTAACCTTACCTCAATTCCTTCTTCTCAAAATAAATTCATTATAATTCTATTTTTCTTTTTTATTCAAATGAATATGAAAACTAGACTTAAAAATACCCAAATTCCAATTAATATGGGTTGAATCCATTAAATATGGGTTAATTTAATCTTTAATTAGGAATAATGCTTAATTATATTTCAAAAAGAAACTTAGTAAGATTTTATGGCATTTAAAATTAAAACCTATATGCCTTTAAATATGATATTAAGCTCAAGTATTTATTATTTTTAATTAGTAAAAAGAAAAGAATAAAAAATATAAATTTATGTTTTAGCATCCACTTCATTTCCAAATTTACTTTTAGGAGTAATTGCTTTGGTTAACGCTGCAGCGCCCCCAATCTTAATTAAATCTCCAAATATGAATGGAATAAGCCCCATTACAAGTAAAATCCATATTGAAGGCATTGAACCTTTAACAAAGTATAACCATGCACCTAAACCAATTAATCCTGGAATATATATCAATGCAAAGTTTGCAAAGAGCATTAATAACAGCATTGGAGTAAAGCTTCTTGCTTTAATGTATTTGTCAGTTAAATGGCCAAGGAATATTGCGGCAAGCATAAAACCAATTAGATATCCGCCTGTAGCGCCTAAAATAGCTTCATAACCTCCAGTCATTCCGTTAAACCATGGAACACCTGCTAAACCTAAAGCAACGTATATAACCATGCTTAAAGCTCCCCAATATCTTCCAAGGACCACACCAGCCATTAAAACGGCAAAAGTTTGTCCAGTAATCGGAATTGGAGTCCATGGGAGAGGTATAACGATCTGAGCTAAAATTCCGGTTACACATGCCATAAGCAAAGCTAAAGTTACTTTGTTGGCCAATGAAGACTCTCTATTCCATTTAAAAAATGAGAACCTCTTTTTATAATAATTATCAGCTATTGATATTTCCATATTTTTCCTCCTGCCCATGATATGTAAAGGATTTTTTTCCTATTATGATAATATTTTTTGTACAGAAAAGTACATTTTAAACGTTATAAATCAGATGGAGCATATTTTTAATCTCCTTAATTGAATAGATTCAGATATTATAAATACTTTCGTTAATGGATCTTAAGAGTAATATAACTAAAACTAGTATTAATATTATGAATTTATATATGAAGAGTTGTTATTTCAATTAATTCTTCTGGACAAGGTTCAAAAAATGTTTGCCTGAAATTAAACTAAACTAAATCGATAGATAATAGTTTAGTAGACTTAGATACACAGTAAATATTCTTTATTCTCGTTTCCTGTCTGTAATCATGCCCCATGCTAAAATGTTCCCTGTTAATAGCTACATTTTTGAAACGTTAAATAGCTTCCATCTATGGGATTTCCTGTCTCCTTTAATTTGAAATCCCCTTAATACTTCATTTCATTTTACTGCTTTCACCGTAACAGTATGGTTCAGCTATACGTACTCCATCTTCATAACCAAAATGGAAAATTTGCTTTGATCGTATAGCCTTACAGATTAGATTATTAATATTTTTTTCCATGATTGTATTATGATTAAGTAAATATATGGATTTTTTGTTTAAAATAAGAATTAAACTAACTTAGCCTTATCATAAACATTTTTTAAAGTCTGCATATCGACGCTGGTATAAATCTGAGTTGTAGAGAGATTTGAATGCCCTAAAAGTTGCTGAATAGCCCTAATATCAACACCGTTCTTTAAAAGATGTGTAGCGAATGAATGCCTTAAAATGTGGGGTGTTACTTTCTTTTTAATTCCTGCAGCCTTGGCATGTTCTTTAATCATCATCTGGATGTATCTGGGGGTTAAATGGTTACCTGTACGGTTAACAAAAAGATATTCGCAATCATCGCTCTTTTTTTCAATATAATCTTCAATTAGTATCTTTGTTTCTTCATCAAAAAGCACAATACGGTCTTTTTCACCTTTACCTCTTATTCTTATAGTTCTCTCATGTAAATCCACATTATCTGTGTGGAGATATACAAGTTCTGAAACTCTAAGACCTGATGAGTAAAGTAGAGCTAAAATTACTTTATTTCTAAGATTTACGACTTTTCCACGCTCTGTTTTACAACTCTCTTTTCTATCAAAGGCATTAATTAAATTTTCTACTTCATGTTCATTCAAATGTTTAGGCAGCGATTTAGTTCTTTTAGGTGTTTTAATCTCCTTTAAAATATGAATACCACCAAATTCAAAGAACTTTTTTACCACAACGGTTACAAGATAAATATAGTTTTGAGAAACGCCCTTGTCACGTTTTAAATACTGTATATATTTTTTAAATGCTCTTAAAACTCTTCTTTCATCTGTTAAATTCTCTTCATTAAGTAAAAAGTTGTAAAAATTAATTACTATAGATTTATATGTTTTTATGGTGTTTCTGGAGTAATTTCTTATTTCCAGTTCAATTAGATAATCCTCAATCATTTCAGGAAAATCAAAAGTTTCTAAAATTGATTTTTGGTGGATATAGCCAGATTCATCCCCAGTAATGCCACCTGAATTTGACAAATCATTAGGTAAATTCCTTTTAATTTGATTTGAATATGGATTCATGTTATCAGTTATATATCAATTTTAGAATTATTTAAATATTATTTACATGTAACTTCTGTCAACATTTTCGTCGTTTCCCTTAAATATGTCCTGATTCATTCTTTGAGAACTGGAAATATCCTTTTGTATCGCATTTTCCAGGCTTGAATATCTTTTAATTATCTGATCTTCTATTGAAATAGCGTTTTTAACAGCAAAATCCATATGTTTGTCCAGTATATATTGTTCATTGGCCATAACAGCCATGTCTCCAGCCATTCTCACTATTCCTCCCAGATCTCGTAATCTGAGGGTGAGAGACTCTTTCTGGTCATCAATAAGCCATGCTCTTTCCCGTGCTTCTTCAACAAGCAACTCTACTGCGCTTCTGGTTGCATGAGGTATTTTTCCATCTATTTCAATCTCCTGTGCTACAAACTGTGCAAGTCTTGCAACATTCTCATCGGTATCAAGCATAGTAGTTTTCATAAGGATTTCATATCCTTCTCCCTGTATTCTTGAACGCAATGGGGGCAGTATGTAGTGTACATCACGTATATTACATGCTCCTACAAAAATAAAGTCACAGGGAAAGTTTTCAACTTTGACAGAACTTCCAGCACTCTGAGGATTCCTTCCAATGATAGGGAATACCTTATCCTGCATTGCGCTTAATATGTATCTCTGTAATCCGGCTATGTGAACAATTTCATCAATAAAAAGAACTCCTTCATGAGCTTCATGGATTGATCCTGGTACAACCCTTTCGTAGGGTTGTGTTCCTAAATCAGGGTGACCTCCATAAGGATCATGTCTTACATCACCTAATAATTCAGTTTCACTGGCACCTGTTGCCTGTATGAACATTTTCCTCTTAAGAGGTATAACTGTGCTTTTAGGTTTTTCATCAACAATTTCACGCCTTTTTTCAAGAGCATCCTGATCAAGTATTTTAATTTTATCTCCATCAAAACGTTCATAGATTACAACTTCTTCCTTTCCATT
Organism: Methanobacterium sp. UBA44; assembly: GCA_002494885.1. Taxonomy (GTDB): domain Archaea; phylum Methanobacteriota; class Methanobacteria; order Methanobacteriales; family Methanobacteriaceae; genus Methanobacterium_D. The sequence continues at coordinate 320,525 of DACV01000007.1, read as the reverse complement.
ATTTATTCTTGTTGTTGTAACGCGGTCTTGTGGAATGCTTATATGGCCAGAATTCATTTCAAACATTCCTAAAAGGTCACCAAGATGTTTTCTTCTTGCATTAATATGGGAAAATTTGTCTCCTCCACAGTTAGGGCATATGTTTTGATATGCACTGTTATAACTGCCACAATGAACACATCTAAATCCTAATCTTTCTGCAACCGCTTCAGGAACACCCTGAGGGTTTACAACATCTCCCTCAGCTTTTTGAAGATCTATTTTTTCACTTTCCATTTCATTCCTTGTCTTTATTTCAACAAAGGGTCTTTCAGGTCTCTCTGGATTGTGTACAACATTTATTTCTTCATTAGGTTCCTTCAGGTAAAATGAAATTGCCTGGGCTATTAAAGATTTTCCTATTCCTGGAGGTCCCACAAGCAGAAGATTTCTTCTTTGCTTTGCAGCAATTTTAACAAATTTTATAATATCTTCGTGCCCAATAACTCTTTCTAAGGGATCTTTTGGTATTAAAATGTCTTTAGTAGTTTCTATGTCCTTTAAAAACTCATGATTCATGTTGATGTACATATTTAATACCCCTATAAACTTAAAGCATTGATTTAATTAATCAAGATATTTATCCACAGAATTACTAATTATTCTGTGGAAATCTATATTTATCTGGTTATAACTTTAATTGGGCTTGGTTTTCGGACCACATCACTCATTCTTACTGCCACAATGTGTTTAAGTCCTTTTTCCTTTGCAATGTCAATTAATCTCTGACTTATTACCCCATCAAATACTACTGCATAAGTATTATTTTCAACATTTTTGAGCTCATCGTAGAGATTTTCAACTTTTACTTCTTTTAATATATTTAGGGCATCATCAAAAATTTCTGCATTGCCTGTACCTTCTAATTCCTTCAAAAATCCCTTCAGGACTTTAATCTTATCTTCGCCCTTTTCTTTTTCCTTTTCTTCAATTTTTTCTACTTTTACCCCAAGGTCGTGATACATCTGTTCGACAGGTACTTTATCTCTTAAAGCTACCATCACCTCTTCTTTTTCCAGATCTTCAACTTCTTTTCCTCTTGGGGCTCTTGTGACGTAATCAACTTCTCCAACCTGGAGTAGTTCTTTTAATATTAGCTCTCCGCCACGGTCACCGTCAACAAATGCAGTTACAGTTTTGTTTTTGGTTAGTTCCGCAACTGTTTTAGGAACACTAACTCCTTCAACAGCGATTGCATTTTTAACGCCGTATCTTAAAAGGTTTAAAACATCAGCTCTTCCTTCAACAACGAGGATAGCATCTGATGTAGATACATTAGGCCCTGCAGGAAGTCTTTCGTCACCAAATTCAGTTATTTCATGAATTCTCATGGCTTCTTTGACTTCTTCTATCATTTTAAGGCTTTCAGGGGTTACTTCTTCCATCATTCCTTTATAAAGTTCTTTTGCTCTATCTACAACTTTCCTTCTTTTAACTGCCCTTACATCTTCCACTTTAGAAACCTGTATATAAGCTTCGCATGGACCAACTCTATTTATTGTTTCAAGTGATGCTGCAAGGATGGCGGTTTCGACCCTATCAAGACTTGATGGGATTATGATTTCGCCTTTAGAACGCCCTCCACGTGAATTGATATTTACTTTAATTCTACCTATACGTCCTGTTTTTTGTAATTCTCTTAAATCAAGATCATTGCTTAAAAGACCTTCTGTCTGTCCGAAAATAGCACCAACGACGTCAGGTTTTTCTACAATACCGTTAGCATTAATTTGAGCATGAATGAGATATTTAGTTGTACTTATTTCTTCGCCTTTTCCCATAAATGGGCCTCCTTTCGATTATAGATACTTTCATGATATATTTATCATGGTGTGAATAGGCTTCTATTGGAGATTCTTGATCAAGTTACTGATAACTTCCATAAGGATTATTTTCAAGTTCCAATTGTCTAATATGTTTTGGAAGACTTTCAATGTCTTTAATATATTTCCGTGAAATATTCATTATTTTCCTTCTTATACTAAGATCAGGATGAGAGCCAAGACTCTGTATATCTTCTGACAGCTTTTTTGCAAGAATTTCACCTTTTTTATCAAAATCTGTCAGTATTATAACTTTTGAAGATGATTCAGTAGCCATTTCAGCAATTTCAAAGAGTTTAAGACCAGAGCCAGAAACCTTAATTATTTTTCCTTCAATTCCAAGCTGTTTTAAGGCCTCTTCGTCTTTCTTACCCTCAATAAGAATTGGCACTCCTTGTTCTACGCAATGTGATAGCTCTTCAACTATACGAGATAATCTTCTAAAACTCATGATTAAAGCCATTATGAAATTTTTAATAGTATCTATGAAATTATATAACTTATCTAATATATAAAATTGAATAGTTAAAATAAATCATTGACTATTTATAGGACCTATAATTTCTTTTAAATAACTTAAAAAGAGGATTAAAAACCTCTTAATTGCATATTAAGCCAGATCAAGATAAAAAGATAATTTATTTAGTAATTTCAAAAAATGTGAACATTTTACAAGTGCTAAACAAATGTAGCATTTAATTTTCAAATATAGAACTTATTTATATAAGCAGAAGTAATCTTAAAATATTATAGATTTATTTCAATATATGGGCGAAAATCCGGAGGTTAAAGGAAATTACAAATCGAAGATTTATAATTTCATGAACCCAAAATTAAAGATTTAGAGGTCATCAAAACCTGTGGTTTTGTGACCCCACTTATTGAAAATAATTGGAGGATATGAAAGTGGCAAAAGGCCTGATTAGAATTGTTTTAGATATACTTAAACCCCATGAACCAAATATACCCTATTTTGCAAAGTATTTAAGCGAATTAGAGGGAGTAGATGGAGTAAATGTTACTTTAATGGAAATTGATAAAGAAACTGAGAACGTTAAAGTAACAATGCAGGGAAATGACCTGAATTTTGATAAAATAAATGATGCAATTAAACAATACGGTGGTTCAATTCACAGTGTTGATGAGGTAGTTGCAGGTAAAAAACTTGTTGAAGAAGTTACAACACCTCAGGACTGATTTTAATGAAACAAAAGAAGCTTTCTCCTGAAAGCATCTTAGATAAATTTTCACCTAAATTTTCTTATTCTAAACTAATACGTTCTAATTTGACAAGTTCTCAAATTTCAGATGCACTTAAAAATGTTACTGGAAAACCTGGAGTGATGCAGGAAATCAAACCTTTATCGGATCATATGGTTATAGGAAAGGCAATAACAGTTAAAACTGAGACAGATGATTGGGGAACTAGCGTTAAAGCAATAGATGCTGCTAAAAGGGGTGAGATATTAGTTATTAAAGTTGAAGGTGATGATCAGGCAGTTTGGGGAGAATTAACCTCAAAAACTGCACAGGAAAAAGGAATAATAGCCATAATAATTGATGGTGCTGTAAGGGATATTGGGGCAATTAAGAATTCAGGATTCCCTGTTTTTTCAAAAAAGATCGTTCCTAATGCGGGAAGTCCTAAAGCTCAAGGAGAAATTAATATTCCAATAGAATGCGGAAATGTTACGGTGAATCCAGGAGATATAATTGCTGGTGATGAATGCGGTGTTGTTGTTATTCCCTATGAAAAACTAGGTGAAGTTATAGAAGAAGCCTTCAATATAAAAAAGAAGGAAGATGAAATCATTAAAAAAATTGGAAAAGGATATTCACTGTCTTCTATTCTGGAATTGAAATAAAAAATTATTTAATGTAAATTAAATAAAACATAATTTCAACTTTAAACCTATTTTAAATTTATTAAAGGATTTAACATGCAGAGCACCACTGAATTTATTAAGAGCCATAAATGGGAAATTATAATTTCCTTTGCAATTAGTCTATTTCTAATTTTTATAGTATCTATTATTATAGGTCTACAAGACATTATAAATGTTTTAAGCCTTACTAACTTAAATTTGATGCTTTTAACCCTATGTTTAGAGTTAAGTATTATGCTAGCATGGACCGAAAGATGGAAATTAATTCTAATAGTTCTTCATAGCTCTCTTAGGTTTAAACAGCTATTTTTAATGTTATTTACCAGTGTTTTTGGAAATAACATCACTCCGGGCGCAGCAGGAGGAGAACCACTCCGCGCATATCTTCTTAATAAGTTTGAAGATGTCCCCTTCGAAATTGGTTTTGCATCTGCAAGCGCAGATAGAGTTTTTGAATTCTTTCCATTTTTATTAGTATCAACACTTGCAGCATATCTTATATTCACATTGAATATTGGTTTCTGGACCAGTCTGGTAGTCAGTATAATGATAATAATTACTATGATTATTTTTGGTTTGATAATATATGTTGGCCTTAAAAAAGAAGTTGCAACAAGGCTTATTATTTCGCTTGCAAAACGTATTTTTCCATTTATGAAGAAATTAACTTCCAAAGAAGTTTCTTTTAGTTACGTCAGCGAAAAGTTAATAGAATATATTGATACATTTACTACTGGCTTTCAGGGAGTTTTAAAGGATCATAGAATGTTTGTAATTGGTGTTCTAATTGCCTTTGCTATATGGGGATTAGACAATCTTCGTTTTTATCTTACTTTTGCGGCAATAGGATATTATCCTCCTGTTATTCCTATGATAATCATTTATACAATAAGTATTTTAGTTTCAATAATTCCTACTTTACCTGGAGCATTAGGTATTCGTGAAGGAACCATGGTTGCTCTTTTTATTCCGGTAGGTGTTCCTGCTGATATAGTTATTGCTGTATCATTGCTGGATCGTGTAGTGACTTATGTTATACCCACATTTATTGGAGCAGTCACTACATTTTATTATGGAAGAAAATACAGAAATAAAAAAAATAATGTCGAAGTAAAGGTTTAATTTTTTTATATTCATTATTCAACTTAGTTTTAAATTTTATATCCAGATATAAGTCAAAAAATATATATTATACATATAATATTTATATTTAAAAATATCGAAATGTTTATATAGTAGTTCTACACACATTTATAATATATAAAATTATCGGTTTGATGATAAATGAAAAAGCTCGGAATTATTTCACATTTCTCCAACAAGGGTCGAATAATAGTAAGATCCGATCAAACACCTGGTTTTGGTTTACCTGTTTTTACTGGTGATAAGAAAAGAATTGGAACTGTTGCTGATGTATTTGGACCTACAAAAAAACCATACATCTCAGTTAAAGTTCATGCAAAAAATTCTAAAAATCTAGAAAACCGAGTTGGAGAGACACTGTTTATATCATCAAAACCTATAAATAGATGGGGGCGAAAAAAACGAAAGAAAAAATGAAGGTAGACGTTTCAGAAATCGAAAAAGTCGAAACTAAATGCCCGGAATGCGATTCTGAAAAATTAATCAACGACCACGAACGCGGAGAAATCGTATGCGGTGCGTGTGGTCTGGTTATAGATGATAATCTTGTTGATATGGGGCCAGAATGGAGAGCCTTTGACCATGAGCAGAGGGATAAAAGAACAAGAGTAGGTGCTCCAATAACTTATACAATCCATGATAAAGGTTTAAGTACCATGATCGACTGGAGAAATAAGGACATCTATGGTAGAGACATTCCTGCACGAAACCGTGCTCAATGGTACCGTTTAAGAAAATGGCAGAGAAAAATAAGGATTTCTGGCGCTACAGAGAGAAACCTGGCCTTTGCATTAAGCGAACTTGATAGAGATTCATCCAGGTTAGGTTTACCAAGGAGTGTGAGAGAAGCAGCATCTGTTGTCTACAGAAGTGCTGTGGAAAACAAACTCATTAGAGGAAGAAGTATTGAAGGGGTGGTTGCAGCATCGCTATATGCAGCATGCAGAAGATGTAACGTTCCAAGAACCCTTGATGAAATTGCTGAAGTATCTCGAGTAAGTAAAAAAGAAGTAGGAAGAACTTACAGATTTTTAACTCGTGAACTTAACATTAAACTTCCACCAACATCACCAGTGGACTACGTTCCAAGATTTGCAAGCGAATTAAGTCTTTCTGGCGAAGTACAATCAAAAGCAATTGAAATAATTGAAAAAGCAATGGAAAAAGGCCTTACTTCGGGTAGAGGACCTACAGGAGTTGCAGCAGCAGCCCTATATATTGCATCTGTACTTCTCGGTGAAAGAAAAACTCAAAGAGACGTTGCAGACATTGCGGGTGTAACTGAAGTAACCATCCGTAACAGATACAAAGAGCTTACTGAACAGCTCGATATGGGTGTAACTTTATAGTCGCCCTATTTTCTTATTTTTATTTTAAAAATAGAATTTATATAGATTTATTTTACTAATTTTAAAAATATGAGGAAAATATTAATTTATCTAAAATAGTCTTCCTCTAAAAACATATACAAGATATAGTATAATAAGTAATGCAAACGCAATATACATTATTTTTCTTGTACGCATAACTTTTTGTCGTCTTTCTACGAATACCTGTTCACAGTTAGGGGAACAGAATCTTTCTTCCATTGGAATAGATGTTCCGCACATTGGGCAATGTTTATGTGGTTTTGTCATAGTAATACACCTCAATTTTTATTTTCAGAAATGCATGCATTTCTTTACCTACTAAATTAACTTTAAAATTAGTTATTATCTGTGATCAGAGACTATTGTTGTCCCTATTTCGCCAGTAACTGCTTTTTGAAGATTTTTGGGATATTCTCCATTAACAATTAATGTTTTGATGTTTGACCTTTTAATGATTTGTATTGCTGTCATATCTAAAAATTCATATGTGCCTGCTTTATTTTCTTTACTGCTTAAAATGGACAGCATTTCTGTCGGTGTTATCTCATTAAACATCTTTGCATCTTCAAATTTATTTGGATCCTTATCATATAATCCATCTACAGATGTGGCATTTATCATGAGATCAGCACCCACAAATTCTGAAAGAATGCTTCCAACAGCATCAGTACTGTGAGCTGGCTCAGTCCCGCCCATTATAACAATTTTACAGCTAACTGAAAATTCTAACGCTTCATGGAAATTTTTTGCCACTTTAGGATATGCATCTTCACCAAGGGCCATAATTAAAAGTTTAGCATTTAATCTTGTAACATCTATACCTATATCATCACAGGCTGCTTCAGAAGCTTTAAGTTCTCTTGCTATTCCTATATAATCTCGAGCAGGTTTTCCGCCACCAACAACGATAAATAATTGATGTTCAGTGTTCATATCTTTTAAAACATCAGCGTAATCTTTGAATTTTTTGTGATCATTATCTTTAATTATTATTGAACCGCCAACTGTAATAACTATCTTCATCTTATCACCATAATTAATGTCATGGAACATAAATAAATATAATTCTAACGTATATATTAAAATAAAGTAAAATTTAGAATTTTAATCTAATTATATATGTGTGAGATAATATAAATAAAATAACCGTGCGCCTGATCTTTTAAATCACATATCAATTTACTATTAATGATTAAGGAGAGATTATTTTGACCGAAGTATCATCAAAAGAGTTATACGAGTTTAAAAGAACTATTGAAGAACTCGCGGATAAAAAAGGAAGAGGAACAGAACTTGTATCTGTATATATCCCTCCTGATAAACAGGTAAGCGATGTTGTAAAGCACATGAGGGAAGAATTAAGCCAGAGTGCTAATATTAAGAGTAAATCAACAAAAAAGAATGTACAGTCTGCAATTGAGGTAATCATGCAGAGGTTAAAACTCTTTCCTAAACCGCCAGAGCACGGACTCCTCCTTTTTGTTGGAATGATTCCTAAAGGCGGCCCTGGTACCGAAAAAATGGAAACATATGTTTTTGAACCTCCAGAACCAATTCAAACTTACACTTACCATTGTAACTCAGAATTCTATCTTGAACCACTACAGGAAATGATCGATGTAAAAGAAACATATGGACTTGCAGTTTTGGATAGAAAAGAAGCTACAATCGCAACTTTACGAGGAAAAAGAATAGATATAATAAAAACACTTACCAGTGGTGTACCAGGTAAGCATAAGGCGGGTGGACAATCTCAGAGAAGATTTGACCGTTTAATTGAACTTGCAGCTCATGAATTTTTAAAGAGGATCGGAGAGCATATGAATGATGCTTTCTTACCAATAGAAGATTTAAAGGGTGTAATACTTGGTGGCCCCGGCCATACAAAGGAAGATTTTCTTAAAGGAGACTATTTACACTATGAAATTAAAGATAAGGTCATTACAACTGTAGATACTTCATATACTGGCGAATTTGGAATAAGGGAAGTCATTGACAAATCTATGGACGTTTTAACTGAAATAGATATAATGCGCGAAAAGAAGCTTGTTCAAAGGTTCTTAAAAGAACTTATAAGCGAAGATGGGCTTGCATCCTACGGAGAGGCCGATGTAAGGAAAAATCTTGGAATGGGGGCAGTTGAAGTTCTTTTACTTTCAGAGGGTATTAAATCAAACCGTGAAACATACGAATGTCCTGTTTGTAGCTGTATTCAGGAAAAAACAGTTAAAAATGTAGATGAATCCGAAGATATGCAGTGTCCTGAATGCGGCGAAAGAATGAAAGAAAGCAGAGCTAAAGATATTATTGATGACTTTGTGGACATGGCTGAAGAAGTCGGTTCTGAGGTAGAAATAATATCAACAGAAACAGAAGAAGGAATGCAACTTTTGAAGGCGTTTGGTGGTTTTGCTGCTATTCTTAGGTATAGAGTCTAGAAAATATCTTTTTTTTATATATTTTGAAAAATTAAAAAGTAGATTAGTGCTATCCAAGTCTACTAACACGGATCAGTGATTCAACTGGAACATTTCCAACTTCAAAAATTCCTTTTTTATCTATAAGAACAACAACACCTAATGGATTTGCTCCAAGGTCATTTAGAACGTCAATAGCTTCATTAATAGTTCTTCCACTTGTTATAACGTCATCTACAATTACAACGCTCTTGCCTTCAACTGATGCGAAATTACTGCTTATAGCTCCTTTTGCATCTTCTTCTTTTCTGTGTTTTATGGGATGGAATACAGTTATATCTGCGTCAATTATTTCAGCCATCATTGTTGCAAATGGCACGCCGCTTACAGATATCCCTACAACAACTTCAACATCTCCATATTCAAGGGCTAAATCTGCCATGGCTGCCGAAACATTCATCATTCTTGTAGAACTACTGCCTAAATTCTTCCAGTCTATTGCAAAATCAACTGGAGCTTTTTGAGTTTTGGATTCAATATTTTTACCGCTGACCTGTAAAATTAGCCATCGGGCAGTGTCTTTAGAGACATTAAGTTCATCTGCTATTTCACCTGTTGTAAAACCCCTACTTCTTAATTCATAAGCCTTTTTAATAAGCTCTTCGTTCATAAAAACACATCCAATTTAATTGAAGACAACTTAATTTTAAATAAATAATTATTTTTAAATTTAATGAATATTTTACTCTAAATTTTATTTATATTCTTTATTAAACTTATAACTATCCTCTAATCTTAACTCATTTAAATTATTTTTTGCTCATGCTCATGGCCCTGTGCAAAAATTGGGCTTATGGTTTAATGAATTTTTATAGTAAATTTAAATGACTTAATATGTTAAATTACACATATATAAACACTATTTCCTTTAAATTAAAGCACTAAAAAAATGACTCACTCAAACAAACATGAGCGAAGATTTTAATTATATTTTAACTTTAAATGTAAATCAGTAATCATTTAAATTAACAGGTGCATTTTCTTTAGCTGATTTCATGGCTGCAGTAACAACTTTAAGTGCATAGATTCCATCTTCACCGGTGATTTTAGGTTCTTCATCATTCTTTACTGCAGATAAAAATGAACTTAATTCTTCCCTCAAAGGCTCTTTATAGTCTATATCTACATTTTGCGTTGATTTTCCATATACATTGACTGTCTGATCTATGTAATCTATGGATATTATACCATCTACTCCAGTAATCTCGAGTTTTCTTTTCTTATAAGGAGTAAGCCAGTTTACTTCAAGCATACCAATAATTCCATTTTCAAATGTGCTCATTATCTCTGCATGGTCTTCATATTCACATTTTTCAAGTCTACTGCCCATATGGGCGTATATTTGAGATACAGGGCTATCAAAGAGATAGAACATAATATCAACTTCATGAATGGCAAGATCTACAGTGACTCCAACGTCTTTAATTCGAGGGGGAAATGGTCCAACTCTTTTAGCAGATGCAGATACTACTTCTCCAATAACGTTGTTTTTTATAAGTTCTTTTGCTTTTCCTACTGCTGGATTAAATCTTTCAACATGCCCTGTTGCAAGCTTAACTCCATTGTCCTTTGCAGCTTTAACCATTGATTTTGCTTCTCTAAGGGTGAATGCTATGGGTTTTTCTACAAGTACATGTTTACTATGTTCAATTGCATCCATAACAACGTTAAAATGATGAGTTGTAGGAACACATACGCTAACTGCGTCTATTTCTGGCATTTTCAGGATATCATTATAATCCACAAAGCTTAAAGCATTGTATTCTTGAGCTATTTCATCTACTTTTGATTTCATAAGATCTGATACGGCCATAAGATTAGCATTTTCAATTTTAGAATATACTCTGGCATGATTATTGCCCATTGCTCCAACGCCAATTACACCTACATTTATTTTGTTCATGCGTATGCCTCCATCATTTTTTTGGCGGTTTCTTCACCCAGAACTTCAGGATTATTTATTGGGCCGCTTAATTTGACTTTAGAAAGTATTTCACCTTCTTTTGTAAGTAAAATGCTGAATAAATCAAGTTTATTGCCATTTGCTCTTGCAGAAACTCCGAGAGGCCATTGACATCCTACACCAAGTTCTTCAAGTACAGTTTTTTCAGCTTTTATTTCCTGTAATGAATTAAAGTGAGTTAATTTCTCCAGCTCTTTGCGTACATCACTATCTGCCCTTGCAACTACTGCTAATGCTCCTTGACCTGCTGCTGGGGTGAAATAATCAGGGGAAAATACTTTTTTAATATGATTTGAAAGTCCAAGCCTCTTAAGACCAGCTTCAGCCATTATTGTGGCATCATATTCTCCCTCATTTACTTTCCTTACTCTTGTATCTATATTTCCCCTTATTGGTTTTATATTAAGGTTTTTCTTATGATAATTACAGAAAGCTTCTCTTCTGAGACTACTTGTTCCCATGGATGCTCCTTCTTTTAATTCATCCCAATTGTATGGCGATACAAGCACTTCATTTGGAGATTCCCTTTCAGGAACAGCTACTATCTCGAGATCGCCTGAAAGTTCTGTTGGAAGGTCTTTCAAGCTATGTACTGCAAAATCGACCTCCTCTTCTAAAACTGCTTTATCCAGTTCTTTGGTGAATATACCCTTTACATCAATGGTATAAAGTTGAGAATCTGTAATTTTATCGCCTGTTGTTTTTATTACTTCAATATATATATCTTCATTTATTATTTTGGATAACTGATAGATTATATTTTTTGTCTGTGTCATAGCTAAATTGCTTCCTCTGGTACCCACTCTCAAAGAATCCTCTCCAAAATCATTAAACATTAAAAATTAAATTTTTTTCCATTATATTCAATAGTTCTTTATTGATCTTTAAAAAGATTTTCACTTATTACTTAATAAATTTCCTGATTTTGAATATCTGATTTAATTAATTGATTGTTATAAAATATCTGATTTAATTAATTGATTGTTATAAAATTTTTATTAAATGAAATGGAATGAGTGAAAATTATCTTTTATTTTGATCAGAAAATATGGATCTGTAAATTAAAAGAATTATGGGGGAATTCATTTCAATTCCTTTTTCAATAGCGTTATTAAAATTATCCATGTACTTATATTTTCTTTTTATCTTATTTTTGATATTTTTACCAAGCTCATCAACCAGTATTAGTGAAATTTCATCATTTATCTGGTGTATGAATTCTACGGTAGAATCTTCATCAATTTCTTCACAGGTTATTCCGTATTTACCCCCAAAAATCAGGGTTGAATTTTTAAAATCCCTGATCATATCTACTGATTTTTTGATCGCTGTAACATTAAGACCTGGATTAATTTCTTCAATAATTGTGCTTCCTTTGTATTTTTTGATGGATGTGCGACCTCTAATACCTTTAAATTTCTTTAAACCTTCTTTTATTTGATTAACAGGCGTATTAAGAGTTAAAGCCCCACATATGGCGCAAAGGACATTGTTCAAATGATGTTCGGCAGGAGCAAATGTTTCCACTTCAAATTCTGTGCTTAATAAAGTGCCTTCAATAGTCTTTAAATTATTTATTTTAGCTTTAAATGTTGTTTTATCAAGTGTAAATTCTATGTCAGATGCATAAACGTTTGATTTAACATTTAAACCAAAAGTATTTATTTTTCCAGTCATATTTGAATAGAAAAAGGCGAAGGAATCAAAGTCACATACAGTGATTTTGCTTTTAAACATCTGCTCTTTGGCAAGACTTGCATTTTTTTCGCCACTTGCTATAGGGTAATTTTCAGCAATATTAGTAATTATACCTGCATCTGCAAGTCCTGTTCCTCCAAGAGAACTTTCAAAGATACATATTTCTGGATTAAAAGGTTTACCAAGTTCCCATGTTTCTATAATGCTTGCAGGGGTTATACTGATATCCTTTTTTAAAATTTGGCTTTTAGTGTTTTGTATAACTTCTATTCCAAGGCTGCTTAAAACAAGGGGATCATTTTCTATAAATATCTCTTTTAACATCCATACAACACTGGTTTTCCCTTTAACCCCGGTTACTTCAATTATGGGAACTTTAATTTTGTTTTCTAATAAAAAATTAACTGCCTCATGATGAGTTAAATGAATTTTAGGTTTAATATTACAGTGTATAGGGGCAACTAATAAAAAATCATCATTTGATATTTCCATGATATCGTCTTTAATATCTATATTATCTAAAAAGCCTTTTTCAACAATTTTTATTCCTTTTTGGGAAAGTAATTCTTTTTTTTCTTTAGAAAGAGTATTATAAATGTCTAATGCAAAAACATTAAAATCTGTGTAATTCAAAAATTCTAAAGCAATGGGGATTCCGCCGTGGGTCATGTCAATAATCAAGACGTTCATTGGTTTATCCATCCTGAAGCAGAATGCAAATTAAAAATAAAATTATTCTATGTCGATTCCGCCTTTAATTAGTTTTTCTCTAACTTTTTTGTAGAAATCTTTGGTTAACTTTACAAAATAAGCATTTTCCTTTGATTTAGAGAATATTACTTCATCCATATAGTTAATCTCTTCCTCATATTGGCCATCTATTACTGCTTTAGCTTTTTTACCTTCTCTTAAAAGCTTTACCTGGATTACACTACTTCCAGAGACTACTGTGGGACGTGATCCAAGCTTAAATGGACATATGGGTACAATTATAAATGCATCTACGCGTGGATCTAATATTGGTCCTCCTGCAGACATTGCATAGGCAGTTGAACCACTTGGAGTGGCAATTATTAATCCATCGGCTCTTAATTCTTCAACATACTCTCCATCGACCTTTATTTCAAGATGAAGCATTTTTGCAGGTTTTCTTGTCATAAGAACTACTTCATTTAATGCAGGAGCTAATTTACGATTATGCCATACTTCAAGTCGTGTACGTTCCTCTATAAAATAATTGCCATCTAAGACTTCTTTAAGGGCATGAAATGTCTCTTCAGGGCTTATTTCTGTTAGGAAGCCGACTGTACCCATGTTTATAGCAAATATGGGTATTTTTTTACCATCAATAAGGCTTTGAGTCCTTAAAATTGTTCCATCGCCTCCAATAGTAATTATAATATCCACATCCATTTGATCAATGTCACAGCTTAAGTTATGATATCTACGAAGTTCACTAACAATTTGAGGATCCAGAAAAACTTCTATATCTTTCTTGATTAAAAAATCAACAATTTCCTCGGCTAGTTCTACTCCTCTGTGAATATCATGACGTGTTACAATACCTATCCGCATCATCAGACCCCTGTCATATTAATTATGTTTTTATGAATATTTAAATTACATGCTGCGATTATAGAAGTCCTCTCCTTAACATTTAATGGATTGTTCAGAAGTTCTCCTTTTTCATCTGTAATAATGCCACCTGCTTCTTCTATAATTAGTTTTGCAGCGGCTATATCTATAATTCTTAAATTTCCTCTAATATCCAGGAAAGCATCATAGGTTCCATCTGCAACATAACTTAATTCTATAGCAACGGACCCTAATAGTCTGATTCTTTTTACAGTATTGCAGATTTTATCCATTTTCTCCATTCTTATCCCCCGGATGTAAGTACCGATTAAAGATCGGGTGATTTCCTCCTGTCTTGATGGAATCAAACTTTTACCATTAATATAGGATCCTTTTCCTTTAAAGGCTTCATATAAATCTCCTGTAGCAATATTTTTTACAAAGCCCATCTCAATATTCTTTATGGTAGAATTAGGTGGCAAAACTATTGCAATTGATATTGAATAAGCAGGTATCTTTTTTATGGCATTAACAGTACCATCAAGGGGATCGACTATAAAAATTACTTCTGCTGGACCTTCACCAATTTTTAATTCGCCTATTTCTTCGCTAATAAGGGTCACTGGCTTTCCAGCCTTTTCCAGGACTTCAATAACTTTCTTTTCAGCTTCTTCATCGATAAATTTGGTTGGAGTACCATCAGCACCCATTTTTAATATTTCCCCGGCCTTTTCTTCGCCAACAAGTGGAGAAATGGATTTTTCAACTTCTTCTATTATTTTATATGAAACATCTCTCCAAAATTCCATATCTTCTTCTTTCATACTTTACTCCAGATAAACAATAGCAGCAACTACAGATCCTCCATTTTGTACTGTATGGCTTATTTCTTCCACTATTATTTCTTTTATTTCCATTTTTCTTGTTTTCATCATTTCTTTTACCATAAATACGGCCATTTCTCTTACTTCTTCTGGATCTTCATTTGTACTTGAATGTTCCACAACACATCCAAAATCAGCGGATGTTGCAACAGCTATTACGGCGGTGAGAACATCACCTTTATTTTTGGAACTTTTATGAGCCAGAACACAGTTTATCATAGCACCTGGTTTCAATTCAGGTAGTTCAACGAATTTGAAATCGGCTGGTATTATGCTGGATACTTTGATTAAATTTACATCCCCTATTCCTGCATCTAATAGGGCATTATCGAATGCATTGAGTTTACTAGGGCCTTCTGCCTTTCCTGATGTTATTGCTATTTTCATAATTAATCACTTAAGGTTTAAATATTGAAAAAGATAAAGCTATTTTATAAGATTTTTAATCGTTTATCATAGTAGATAACTAAACTTTATGAGTTTTTGGGTTATCTATAAAACGTTTATAATCATGAATAACTAAAATATCTTTTAGGTTCTAAGATTAAAGAACTGAATTAATAATAATGTTTATGTTTAATATATTTTTAAACATCAAAAAATCTGTCAAAATCTTTTAAGATTCAGAGAATTTGAACGCATTATGTTTTTGAATGCTTTGATTTTTTGGTAAAAATGCAAACATTTTCCTCATATTCAAAGAGTTTAGAAAATACTTTGTATTTTCCTCAACTTCGTAAAGGTTCTTTAATACTGTTAATTTGGAGGTAAATATTATGTCAAAGAAGGTTGTAGAAGTAAAAACCTTAAAAGTAGGTAAATATGTTATATTAGATGGTGAAGCATCCAAAATCACAAGTATCCAGACATCATCACCTGGAAAACACGGGGCAGCAAAAGCAAGAGTGGAAGCAGTTGGTATATTTGACAGCCAGAAAAGAAGTCTGGTTAAACCAGTTGATGCCAAATGTGATGTACCTATAATCGATAAAAGAGTAGGACAGGTCCTTGCTTTAATGGGAAAAGATGTCCAATTAATGGATCTTGAATCTTATGAAACCTTTGAGTTACCTATTCCTGAAGATCTTAAAGATCAGATTGTGGAAGGAGCAGAAGTGGATTACATTGAAGCCATGGGTAAACAAAAGATTATGAGGGTTAAATAACCATATTAAATTTTATTATTTTTTAATTATTAACTTTTTAGAGGGTAAAATGCTTTTTCATACTCAAAACCCTTTACAATTTGCTTTTTCACAGTTTTGTGAAGAGGATTCAATTAAGTTAAATGATGAAACTAAATTTGGAATGGTTGGAGCTCCCTTTGATGGCACTTCCACCTATAAAACAGGGTCAAGATTCGGTCCAAGGACAGTTCGTGAAGCTTCTTATAATTTTGAAAGATATAATATGGTTTTAGATAAAAATTTAGATGTATCTCTTTTTGATTTTGGTGATATTGAAGTAATTCACGGCAATTTCAAAAAAACATGTCATGTTATTCAGTCAACTATATCTGAACTTTTAGATAATAATTTTAGGCCAGTAACTATTGGGGGTGAACATACAGTAAGTTACGCTGTTTCAAAAGCTCTTGATATTGAAAATACAACTGTTATTCATTTTGATGCACATATGGATTTAAGAGATGATTACATGGGCGAAAAATATTCTCATGCCACTGCTATGCGCCGGGTTTTTGATCTAAATCCAGCAGATATGATTCAAATTGGCATAAGGTCGTGCTCTGAAGATGAGAATTCATTTGCAAAAGAGAATCATATAACTTTTTTCACCGCCCATGAAATTAATAAGGATATAAATAACGTTATAAAAGTCATTAAAGCTATTGAAGGGCCTTTATATGTGAGTTTAGACATCGATGTGCTCGATCCAGCATATGCACCGAGTGTTAGCACTCCTTCTCCTTGTGGATTGACTCCTTTCCAGCTTGAGAGCATTATTCACAGTTTAGAGGGGAAAAAAGTAGTTGGATTTGACTTGGTGGAAGTTTCATCAACTGAAATTGGTGATATCACTTCTATTAACGGTGCAAAATCTATTTTAGACTTTTTATGTATACAATAAAACTAATAATTGTTTTTGGTTTCTTTTATATATTTAAAATTTATATATCATGATCTATTAATAAATAGTCATATCAAAAATCTATGGATAAAACTAATTTAAAAACTTTTATTAATGAATTATAGAAGTGATCTACTTAATTCAACGCTCTAAAATGTGATAATAACACTTATTAAATTTTAAAGGCTTTAGTTGTGCAATACATTTATCAGGAGATGTTATAATGAATACAAGAGAAATTAAACTTTCAGGACATATAATTGACTCTTTAATTCTTCCAAAGACCCTTGATCTTATAATGGATATGGGTGGAGATTTTGAAATTCTTAACGTCCATGTAGGAAAACATAAAAAGGATATTAGCCATGCCCATATCAGAGTTATAGGAAAAGACATTGCTCATTTAGGCGAAATACTTGACGAACTAAGTGAAATTGGCGCAGTTATTGTTGAAATTAAGGAAGTAGAACTCCAGGAATCCCAGAAAGATAAAACACTCCCTGAAGACTTTTATTCAACCACCAACCATCCTACATATGTGAGATTTAAAGGAGAATGGATAGAAGTAGAAGAAATTGAAATGGACTGTATGATAGTTGTTGATCCAGAGAATGAAAAGGCTAAATGTTTACCAATTGGGAGAATAAAGAAAGGAAATCTTGTGGTTGTTGGAAGAGAAGGAATTAAGGTTATACCTCCAGAAAGACCAAGGGGTAAAAAAGGCGTATTTGAATTCATGTCCAGTGAAGCTTCATCTGAAAAGCCAGTAAGGTCTATAATAGAAAAAATAGCCTCTACAATCAGAGAAATTAAAGAAAAACATGGTAAAATAGCCATTGTAGCAGGCCCTGCCATAATACATACGGGTTCCGCCCCATTACTTGCAAGAATGATACGTGAAGGAATTATTGATGTTTTGTTTGCTGGAAACGCCCTTGCAACCCATGATATTGAAAATGCACTTTATGGAACATCGCTGGGAGTTTGTACAGAAAGTGGCGATGCTGTAGTTAGAGGTCATAGACACCATATTTATGCCATTAACGAAATTAATAAGGCAGGTTCAATAAAAGAAGCAGTGGAACAAGGAATATTAACAAGTGGAATCATGTATGAATGTGTAAAAAATAATGTACCTTTTGTACTTGCAGGTTCTATAAGGGATGATGGGCCTCTTCCAGATGTTATAACGGATGTTATAGAAGCACAGGATGAAATGCGCAAATATGCACAGGATGTTGACATGGTAATCATGATTGCAACCATGCTTCACTCCATAGCTGTAGGAAACATACTACCTTCCTATGTAAAAAGTATTTGTGTAGATATAAACCCTGCAACAGTCACTAAACTTGCTGATAGGGGAAGTGCTCAGGTTGTGAGTGTTGTAACTGATGTTGGCGCGTTTTTACCAATTTTATATGAAAATCTTGAAGGATTGGAGTGTATTAAAGATTAAATATCAATATTTAACTTTTTTTAAACTTGATGCATTAGAGACTAAATTTAAGAAGAAAAAATATGATGATGTATTGTAATTACTTACTAATAAATAGCTAAGTTTTCATCCCGATGAGATATTAAATCATCACTTGTTAGGGACGACGTAAAATCCCCCAGTTTGTCAAATTCGCCGTTCCTTATTACTTATTTACTAAAGTCTTTACATTGGTTACTTTTTTGATTTATCATCCAATAAATATAAATTCAGAGACGATAAAGATAAAATTGAATAAACAGGTGTAACAATGACTGATGAAGATATAATAAAAGAATTTGAACTTACAGAAGAATATAAAGCATGGCAAGAATCATTTTTGGCTGTTATAGGTTATATGCAAGATGAAGAACTTCATGATGAAGATCTGGCAAATGATTTGATGGCTGATCACTTAAATACAAGTCTTGCTCTATCAAATGGATTGGAAAAAGCGAGATATGAAGTTAGAAAAAAACTAAATGAAGAAATGCTGGGGGAAAACAGGGATTTTTAAGAATAAAGTCTTTGGATAATAATAGCTTAAAATTCAAAGGCAAGTAAATTAAATCAATGTTAATGAATTAAAAATGATATCAGCAACATTAGAAACTTTATCATAATTTAATTCATAATCATAAATTATTATATTGTATATTGTGCCTTTTTTATCTTTAAAATAGAGATAAACATACTTTAATTTTTGATTATTATTAGGATCTATTATTGTGTAAATGCATTCTAACATCTCAACACCATCAGGATTGGTTTCTTCTGTACTTGATAATATTTCACCGTTAAAGCCACCTGTTTTAAACGCATTTTCAAATGTTTTCCTGGCATTATCTATGTCTGTAATATTTTCATTCTTTTGAACGTAAATTATTGTGGTATCATCATTTAGTGTAATTAAGTGAATCCAACTTTCAGGCTTTATAATTTCTGGCGAAGTACTATTTTGAAAACTTTCGGGATAATTAAAGGCAATAGATCCATCAGAAAAACTTTTTTGAGAATTTGCGGTTAGATAGATAAACCCAGATATTCCTATTACGGCTAAAATAAGTATGAATAATAAAATTGGCCCTTGATATTTCATTTTGTTCCTCTATTTTACTGCTAATAATAATTTGTACGTATAAACTATTATATTATTTTATATATGTTAATTTTAACATTTATTACTTCATTAAACATAAACTCAACAAATTTAACTATTCGATATAAATCAAAGCATTAAATTAAATGATCTTGCCTGAAACAAGCTATTAAGTCATTTAGGAAGCAAATAAAAATTTTATATCACATATAAAAATATAAAAAAGTATTTTTAGGATTTATTAGAAAGGAGTTAACATGATAAGGGGCAATTTAGTTGATGTATTTAATGAAGATATCTATCCAGCAGAAATAAGGTTTTCAGGTGGAGTAATAGAATGCGTGAAGCCAGTTGAAGATAAATTCGACCAATATATTTTACCCGGATTTATCGATGCACACATACATATCGAAAGTTCAATGCTCGTCCCTTCAAGGTTTGCTGAAACTGTTGTACCTCATGGAACAACTTCCATTGTATCAGATCCACATGAAATTGCAAATGTTCTGGGAATTGAAGGAATCAAATACATGATTAACGATGCAGCCACCGTCCCCTTGAATTTTTTCTTTACAGCTCCTTCCTGTGTTCCTGCAACTCCTTTTGAAACATCTGGTGCAATTATAAAAGCAAAAGAAATATATGACCTTCTCATTAGTGATGAAATAGTTGCTTTAGGAGAAATGATGAATTTCCCCGGAGTTTTAGGCGATGATCCAGAAGTCATGGCTAAAATTGAAGCGGCTAAAAAACATAAAAAGCCAGTAGATGGCCATGCCCCTTTATTAAGTGGAGAAGACCTCTGTAAATACGTAGGGGCCGGAATTTCAACTGATCATGAATGTACGCTTCTGGAGGAAGTAAAAGAGAAAAGAAAGCTCGGAATGAAAATAATGCTCAGACAGGGTTCATCTGCTAAGAATTTAGCCGATTTAATCCACATTGGGGGTGATTTTATTGTTTCTGACGATAAACACCCTGAAGATCTCTTAAAAGGGCATGTAGATATTATGCTGAAAGATGCAGTAGAATTGGGACTGGATCCAGTTAAAGCAGTGAAAATGGTAACCATTAATCCTGCAACTCATTATAACTTAAATACAGGGTTAATCTCTCCAGGAAAGGCTGCAGACTTAGTCTTAGTTGATAATCTTAAAAATTTCAATGTAAAAGAAGTATTTATTAATGGAAATGTTGTTGCACAAAAAAGAAAACCTTTATTTTCCATAAATCCTTTAAAACTTCAGGGAACATTTAATTTAAATAATAAAAAGTCAGAAGACTTTGAAATTCCTTCTACTAAAAAAGAAGAAAAAATAAGGGTAATCCGGGCTATGGAAGGGCAACTACTTACTGAAGAATCTGAAGCATTGCTAACTGTCATTAATGGTAATATAAAGGCAGATATAGAAAATGATACTCTAAAAATAGCCGTTATTGAAAGGTATGGTCATAACAGGATGATGAATGGGTTTATTCAAGGTTTTGGGCTTCAAAAAGGCGCAATTGCTTCGAGTGTTGCTCATGATTCTCATAATATAATTGTTGTGGGAACTGATAGTAAAGACATGGCTGTAGCAGTAAATAAGCTTGTTGAAAATAATGGAGGACTTGTTGTTGTCTCTAATAATAATATTTACTCTTTAAAACTTCCAGTTGGAGGATTGATGAGTACAGAAAGCGCTGAAGAAGTTTCATTTAAGCTTGAAAAATTGCATGGTATTTTAAAAGAAATGGGATGCAAAATCAGTTCTCCTTTCATGACCATGTCATTTATGGCTCTTTTAGTTATTCCAAATCTTAAAATAAGTGATA
The DNA here is from genome assembly GCA_002494885.1 of Methanobacterium sp. UBA44. Classification (GTDB taxonomy): domain Archaea; phylum Methanobacteriota; class Methanobacteria; order Methanobacteriales; family Methanobacteriaceae; genus Methanobacterium_D. The sequence goes on along the minus strand of DACV01000007.1, from coordinate 299,188 downwards.
AAGGATTATTTGATGTTGAAAAATTTGAATTTGTTGATTTAATTAAATAATGACATAATTCAGAATCTGGTGATAAAATGAAAGTTATACCCATCGCCTTTGAGAGTATGGGAGTAAGATCCATGGCAACATACGTTGAAACCGATCAAAAAATCTTAATTGACCCAGGAACCTCAATTGCACCTAAAAGATTTGGATATCCTCCATGGAAAAACGAATTTGATGCTTTATATGAAACAAGAGCTAGAATTGGGGAATATGGAAAGATTGCAGATATAATTACAATCAGCCATTATCACCACGACCATTATACTCCCTTTGAACCTGGTAAATTCCTTGATTCTTCTCTTAAATTTGCAGAAAAACTGTATAGGGATAAAAAATTGTTTATAAAACATCCTACCTCTCAAATCAATAAAAGCCAGCAAAAGCGTGCAAAAGTTTTTTTAAAGAACTTAAATGGTTTAAATTGCCAAATTAATTATGCAGATAGTAATTCATTTGAAATGGGAGATACATCAATTAAATTTTCGAATCCGCTTTCTCATGGTGGTGAAGGAAGCAGATTAGGATATGTTGTGGCTTTAACAATTCAATGGGATGGGAAAAAGTTAATGCACGCCTCTGATATTCAGGGCCCAATTTCTAATGAAGCAAAGCTGACAATTCTTGATGAAAAACCAGATATGTTGATATTAAGCGGCCCACCAATTTATCTTCAGGGATTTGCAATTGAAAGAACTGAAATAGAGAATGCCCGAAGAAATTTGATTGAAATATCAGGTAAAATACCTGAAGTAGTGGTGGATCATCATCTTTTAAGAGATCTAAAATGTTTTGATTTTATAAACTCAGTAAAAGAGGAATCCAGGGGTAAAATAATGGTGGCATCTCAAATTATTGGCAAGGAACCCTATCTATTAGAAGCAAGGCGTAAGGAGTTTTACAGGGCCAGTAAGTACTAATTAATTATTTTATTACATTTTGCATTTTTTAATAGTAAATATAGGCCTTTTTGCATACATTTATTATTTTTACCATTTATTTATTATGTATTTAAATAAATGCACATTATTATTTGTTGTTTGTACTAATAGAGCATAATTATCAAAATTATTTAATGAAAAAATTTATATAATAATAAAACGAGATAATGTTTATCTTACTAAAGTAATACTATTTAATGGTTCTCTATTATATTGGAACTGTTTATGGATGATAAAATGGATAAAAAAGTTATTAATGTTCTATTAATAGAAGACAATCCTGCAGATATTGCATTAATAAAAGAAATGTTAGAAGAATCCCTGAATATTAATTTTAAGTTGCATAACGTCCAGCGTCTTAATGATGGGCTTAATTATCTTAAAGAAAATAAAGCAGATGTTTTATTACTTGATTTGAACCTTCCTGATATTCATGGGCTTGATACATTCCGGAAAGCGAATGAAAATGCACCAGATATTCCCATAATTATATTAACTGCGTTTGATAATGAAAATACTGCAATTGAAGCGGTTAAAGGAGATGCTCAGGATTATTTAACCAAGGGAAAGGTAGATAGCAGCCTTCTAACACGTTCTATATCCTATGCGATAGAGAGGAAATCAATTGAGATTGAATTAAAAGAATATCAGGAACATCTTGAAGAAATGGTTGAAGAGCGTACCAATGATCTTAAAAAATCAAATAAAAGACTAAAAATGGAAATAGAAGCACGTAAAAATGCTGAAGAGGAAATCAGGACATCACTAAATGAAAAAAAAATACTTCTTGAAGAAATCCATCATCGAGTGGAAAACAATTTATTAACAGTTTCGAATTTAATAGGTCTTGATTACACTTTAACTGAAAAAGAGCCAATTGAAATATACCAGGAAAGCCAGAACCGCGTAAAAGCAATAGCACTGATCCACGAGACACTTTCGAAATCTGAGGATTTTGCAGTAATAGATTTTGCTAAATATGTAGATGAACTGGTTAAATATCTTTTAAAATCTTATGCAGTTGATTCCAATCTTATTAAGGTAAATATTGGAATAAATGGAATTTTACTGGATATAGATATGGCAATTCCGTCTGGTTTAATATTAAATGAGCTTATTTCAAACTCACTAAAACATGCATTTAAAAGCAAAATACAGGGAGAAATAGATGTTAAACTCTCTTTAAATCATGATAATTTTGAATTAATAGTTAGTGATAATGGTATTGGATTATCAGATGATTTAGATTTTATATATGCAGAAACTCCTGGATTGCAGCTGATTAATACGTTAGTAAGACAACTGGACGGAATAATTGAACTTGAGGTTAACGGCGGAACCACATTTAAAATTACGTTCAGGGATTTTAAACCATAAATACTCATTTATCTTCCAGATATTTTAAAATTCGTTTCATAGCTTCTTTGTGGTCTAATCCACCAACGCGATTTACAACACGGGTCATTTCATTAATTCTTTCCAAGTAAATATTCCTGGTATTATCATCTACCAGCTCTATTCTTGAAACATATACTAAAGATTCTATTATGGCAAAAATTGCTCTATTTAAAGGCGTAAATTGTTTTTCTTTAATTATAATGTCATTTACATTTGCTTTAATTATGTTTACAGTAGTTTTACCTATATTATCTTCTTTTTCAACTTCTTTAACGCTTTCTACAGTTGCGGTAAAGAATGCTTCAGCTTCTTTGATATAGAATTTATCATTGTATTTTTTAAAATAGTTGAAATCTAAATCGCTAATAGTACTATTAACAAAAATAAGAGGGTTATGGGTAATATTGACAGTAAAATTTTTGTTTATTTTTATATTTTCAAGTGTATGAGTGGCATGGTTTAGATACAATACGATTTCCCTTTTATCTTTACAGATAACCCCAATTGGGGCAGCATTAGGTTCTCCGGCTTCATTTTCAGTACTGATAATTGTTTCATAAAGTAATCCTTTTTCCATTCCAATAGAATGAAGATCATCCATCGTATCACCTTTAACTGTCTATTAATAATTTATAAATTAATTAAAAGAATTAGAGTCAAAAAATTAAAAAAAAATTTTAGTAGTAAGAGTCCCTACCCTTTAAATATATGTATATGATATAGGCTATGACAAGTACTATGATTACAGGTAGTAGCCACCATATTATATTAAATAAAATCACTGCAAGTATAAGGGCTATCACTATATATAAAATATCTTTAAGTTCCATAATATTAAATTATAATTTAATATATTTATATATTTCTGTTAATAATAACGTAAATCATCAAAAAAAAGATTAATTAGAGGCATATAATGAAAATACTTGTTGTAAACAACTATGGGCAGTATAATCATCGAATCCATAGAACTCTACACTATTTAAATATTGATTCAGAAATAATACCAAACTCAACATCAATTGATAAATTAGAAGAAAAAGAACCAGCAGGTCTGATTCTTGGGGGCGGGCCTACCATTGAAAGAGCGGGGAATTGTTTTAAATATGTAACTGAGCTAGATTATCCTATTCTGGGTATCTGTCTTGGTCATCAAATAATAGCACAAGCTTATGGTGGTGAAACTGGCGCTGCAGGGATAGAAAGTTATGCAAAAATTGATCTAAACATAATAGATGAAAATGATATCTTTAAAGGGCTTGGAAACAGTATGAAAGTCTGGGCTTCTCACAAAGATGAAGTCATAAAGTTACCTGAAGGCTTTAAATTACTGGCAAACTCTGAAATTTGTGATATTGAAGCTATAAAGCATGAAAATAAACCTATTTATGGTATCCAGTTCCATCCAGAAGTTTATCATACTGAAAATGGCCCTAAAGTATTTGAAAACTTCTACAAAGTATGTGAAGATTTTGCAAATGATTAAAAACTGATTTAGTTTTTTACTAGTTTTCTTCATGGTATTCTTCTTCAGCATTTATAAGCCAGATGTTGTCTTTTGATTTAACATTGTTTATTATATTTTCAACTGCAGTCATTGCAGTAAGCATTGAATGGTCCATGTTGTTGTAACGGTGCATTCCATTTCTTCCAATTAAAAATAAGTTTTCATATTTATCTGTGAAGTCTTTTATTGTGTCAAATTTTTCAAAAGCTCCAAAGTAAGCTGGATAAGTTTTTGGAACCCTAATAACAACACTATCTAATACAGCCTCATTATCAATAATATCTATTTTTTCAAGTTCATCTATTGCAAATTTCTTGAACTGGTCATCAGACATGTTCCATAATTCATCTCCTTCATTACAGAAATATTCAAGGCCGATCCATGCTTTACTATCATCATTTACTAAATATGGACTCCAGTTATTGAATATTTGCAACCTGCCAAGTTTAACATCTCTTTCCTGGATATAGATCCAGTTATCAGGGACAAGATTATTAATGGTTCTCTTTCCAGTTCCATTTTTTATTTTAAGTTCTTCTAAAAGTAAACCTACAGTGATAAAGTCGCGGTACATCAATCCAGAAGCAGTATTTTCAACTTTATCTGGCACATTATCCATTGAATTAATTAAGTCTTTAACTGGCATCGTTGAAAAGAAATAATCTCCTTCTTGATTTTTTATATCTCCTGTTGAATTGTTTTTTATTTCTATTTCACTAATCCGGTTCTTTTCATTACTGATTCCTATAACTTGATGATTTTGATGTATTTCTCCATTATTTTGTTTTATTATTCCTGCAACTTCTTCCCACATTTGCCCGGGGCCTAATTTAGGATACATAAATTTATCAATCAGACTGGTTTCTACTTTTTTTTGTTCTATGGATGAGTTTGATAATAATTTACTTTTTATTGCGTGAGTAACGGCCTTAACTACTGAAAGGCCTTTTATTCTTTGTGATCCCCATTCAGGTTTAATATCACAGCAATCTACTCCCCAAACTTTCTCAGTATAGTCTTTAAAGAAGGTTAAGTAAAGTTCTTCACCAAAACGGTTAATAAAGAAGTCTTCGAGGGATTTTTCATCTTTAATGGGGAGCATAGAATTTTTGATATAACTTGCTCCGATTTTAATGGTTCTCCATGGTCCAAGATTAGAAAAAGTATCAAAGTTCAAGGATATGGGATAATCAAAGAATTTACGAAGGAAAAATATTCTGGAAAGGCGTCCTCGATTTAAAAGGACTTTATCCTCTATTTCAGGGTCAGGAGTGCTTATTTTTTTTACTTTTTTAGTTCTTATTTTTCTTTTATTACTTTCTGATGGGAGTGGAACTTTTCGTTCAAGTAGAGCATCATCTCTGGCTGGAGCTCCCTGAACAGGCATAATATTTTGCCACCATTTCATCACCCTATCTGATTTGGAGAAAAATCGATGACCTCCAATGTCAATTCTATTACCTTTATAATTAGTAGTTTTTGATATACCACCTATATCCGAACCCATTTCATATATAATAGGTTTAATGTCAGTTTTATCAATTAATTCGTATGCTGCAGTTAATCCTGCAGGTCCAGCACCTATAATTATAGCTTTTTCCTGATTCATGCTATCTCCTTTGATTAATTTATTTGAAATTAATCGATTAACCTTTGATTAGTTAATTTATTATCTAAATAATGTTAATTTCCTTGCAGAGAAATTCCAGAGTAGAATTAAGGCAGCAGCAAACATTTTTGAGATTAAATAGTATAAATCTGCATATTCGGTGAAAAAATATATCAAAAGCTCATTTAGACCAAGTCCAACCAACCCAATAACTGCAAAGACCATAAACTCGGACCATACGTTATTTAAAGTTCTTTTATTAAAAACCCAGCTTATACTCAGGACATAGTTAGCTATTAGTCCTAATATAAATGCTATCCCTGCAGAAATCAAATAATAAACACTTAATACATCTGTAAACATATACAATGAAATAAAATCAACTATAAAGGCTGCACTTCCAACAAATAAGTATCTAAATAGTTGAATGGAGGTATTATCAGTCTGATTTTTCATTAATCGGTATAATGGTTTTTCATTTGTGTCAGTCATGAAGGCCACCATTTAAAACAGTATGAATAATTTTTTTATTATTATTACTATATTACTATACTTTGTTTATTTTATACTTTTTCTTTTTTAAATGAGCATTAGAAGTATAGGAGGGAATAGAAACCCAATAATGTTAAATAAAAATATTAGGGAAATATAAGGTTCAAAAGAAACAAAAAAAAGAAATTATTAAACTTAAAGTCTAAAAGATTTTAATTGTAGTGAAAGAAGAATTAATAAGTGCAATAAAATAAATATTACACAAGAATCATTTTATTAATCATTTTAAAACCAAAATTTCTATTGATTAACTTATTATTATCTAAATAGTCTTATTTTTCTCTTGATATATTCTATTTGCTTATATTTTTAATTAAATATAATAACTTGTTATGAAAATTAAAAGAGTTATTGACAAGTAGATAGTCACAAATGATGTAATTATTAAATTTAAATTATTTCCAATAATTAAAAGGATTTTTTTTTCAATATCTTTGAAATAACTCATTTTATAGAATAATATAAATAGCAGAGGTAATACTGGAATAAAATATCTTCCCTGAATTCCATCAATGGTATTTTGACCTACAGGTGTCCATGAAACATATACAAAGGCACATATCAGGACGGAAATCAAGATAAAAGTTATAATAGATACTAATTTATGCTTAAATGTTATTTCGAAATGGGATTTATCTAATAAAGATACAGGAAGTATTGTGAATAAATATATTCCTATCCACCAAACAGGAAGAGGAATATCCAGTACGAAATTGCCTACAAACAAAAGTTGATATGAAAGACCAAGCTGCATGAATGTATTTAACATTACAAAGGGAAATCTGAACAGATCACCTAAAACATAAAAAATTTGACCTGTAATGGATATTTGCGGTACTATGGGGACATATAGGTCTTTAACAAGAAAATTCCATAATCCAGTAATAAGTAAGATGGAAAAAATTAAAAATGTAACTATAATAATCATTCTTTTTTTACTTCCAAACTTTTCAAAGGGTATAAAGAATACTAAAAGCAATAAAACAAAATAGACCTGTTTTGATAGTGCCAAAAGTAGTAAAATTACAAATAAAATGTATACATCTTTTATATTAATCTTCTTTTCACTACTGTCCAGGGCATATTTAAAAAAGATGGCGATGATTAAAAAGGATAAACCAAGCATAAAACTATCAGCTGAAAGCGAAGCTGCCTCAAATAGAGTTAAAGGTATAAAAGAGAGCATAAACAAAACCCATTTATGAACGGGAATAATTTTTATGGCGTAGTATGTTAACAGAACCCATGATAATAAGTTTGCTAATCTTCCAATGTACATCAAAATTATGGGGGACAAATTGAATAGTTTTCCTAAACTTATGGCAAAACCAGATACCAAATAAGGGACAGGAGAATAGGTAACCACAGCAATTCTTGATATATCTTCAAAAACCATGTATTTACTTTTAAATGGAATATTAAATACGGATGTCAGGTTCATTTTATTGCTTCTATCATTAATAAAGGAATGCCATTCGTCAGAAACTATTAAAGAAGCTATTCGAACGCTTTCAGGAACATATACTCCTGATTTGTCCCCTAATTTTTCAGGAACTATGTGACCTTCACTTACATAAACAGCACGGTAAAAATGTTCATATTCATCTGGAACCTGAAATGCAGGAGTTACAAAAAGAAAACCAATTCCATATATCAATCCTAAAATTAAAAATGCAGTATGAGGCTCTATCTTGTAAAATTTATTCTTCATTAATAATGTATTATGGAAATTATTTTATTTAAAGTAAGACTATTATTTAATTTAGTATTAATTTCTATATTACTCGTTAATGAGAACTTAAACAAAACTTATTCATTTTAAAATTCAATTATAGAAATAAATATTCGAATTTCAATACTAAAAGATTATAAATACTGAGATTGATATTTGATTTAAAAGAAAATAATCCATTTTATGATGATTTAATATGTAATTTTTATTAGGTTGAAGGAAATTATAAATTCTCGCGATGAAGTGTGAGTTTACTAATGGAAGTTTACGAACCTTTAGAAAATCTATGATTTTCTATGCAGCGAATCTTTGATTCGCATGCTTTGGTTCGTGCTCTGAAATCTTTGAATTTCGGAATATTTGTCATTTTCCTGAGCTAAAATCAAAAATTTTAAGGTGAAAAGAATGCTTGATCCATCTGATTTTATAAAAGAATCTATAGAAAAAATTAAAGAAGAAATAGGGGATGAAAAAGCAGTAATTGCTTTATCTGGCGGAGTTGACAGTTCTGTAGCGTCAGTACTTACTTCGGAAGCTATTGGAGACAATCTTACAGCCATATTTGTTGATCACGGTCTTCTTCGTGAAGGAGAAGCAGATTATGTACAAAAAACATTTGAAAAAAGATTAAATTTCGACTGCATTAATGCTAAAGATGAATTTTTAAAAGCACTTGAGGGTATAGAAGACCCTGAAGAAAAGCGTAAAATAATCGGTGAGATATTTATAAATGTCTTTGAAAGGGAAGCAGAAAAAATCGGGGCTAAATTTTTAGTTCAAGGTACAATAGCTCCTGATTGGATAGAAAGTGAGGGAAAAATTAAATCTCATCACAATGTTGCCTTACCTCATGGACTGGTTTTAAAGATTGTAGAACCTGTAAGGGAACTTTATAAAGACGAAGTAAGGATATTAGGTTCAGAATTAGGTCTTCCTGATGAAATAGTTAACAGGCAGCCATTTCCGGGTCCAGGGTTAGCTGTACGTGTTGTTGGAAAGTTAAGTGAAGAAAAAATAGAAATTTGTAGAAAAGCAAATACCATAGTTGAAGAGGAAGTTAAGAAAGAGGGGTTAGATGCCACATTATGGCAATATTTCGCTGTTTTAACTGATACAAAGGTTACTGGTGTTAAAGGAGACATAAGGGACTTTGGATATCTTGTGGTTTTGCGAATGGTTGAATCATGGGATGCAATGACTGCACATGTACCAGAACTTCCATGGGAAATGATAAAAACAATTTCAGCCAGAATTACAGCTGAAGTTCCTGAAGTGACTCATGTTTCCCTTTCAGTTAGTGATAAACCGCCAAGCACTATTGAATTTGCTTAAATATTTTGTTTTTTTATTAAATACAAATATGAATTTCTAACATCAAATATGAATCAAGAAAAATACTGGGATAAAGTAGCAGAAGAAAAAGAGTTCCCCACACCTTTCAAGATGGAGGTATTTGAAAGGTACGTCTTTAAGAACATGAAAATTTTAGATGTGGGCTGTGGCTACGGAAGAACCCTGAATGAACTTTATAATAACGGATTTAGTAACCTAACAGGTTTAGATTATTCACAAAGCATGATAGATAGGGGATTGAAGTTGTATCCCCATTTAAATCTGATCATCAACAACGCTGATGATATCCCCTCACCGGACAATGCATTTGATTCAGTAATTCTTATTGGTGTGTTAACTTCAAACGTTGAAACCAAAACGCAGGAAAATTTAATTTCAGAGATCTCAAGAGTTTTAAAGAACAATGGAATTTTTTACCTGGCTGATTTTTTAATAAACATGGATAAAAGAAATCTTAAACGCTACCAGAAATATGAAAATAAATACGGGATCTACGGCGTTTTCGAACTTCCGGAAGGTGTTGTACTAAGACATCATACAGAAAACCACATTTTAAAATTAACTAAAGATTTTACAAATCTGGTTTTTGAAAAAACAGTTTATAAAACCATGAACGCCCATAAATCCAACGGATTTTTTTACATGGGTAAGAAACAACAATTATATTAATTTTAAATACCATAGCTTTATATTATGTCTTCTACCGAAAAAGGAAAAATACCCATCTACTTTGCAAAAGCCCAGGAAATAAAACTGGTAGACAGGATAGAAAAGACGGATGAAGAGTGGAAAAATGAGCTCAGTCCTAAATCTTATGATGTAGCCCGGAAACAGGGCACGGAACTGGTATTTGCTGGTAAATACAATAACTGCCACGAAGACGGGATTTATGAGTGCGTATGCTGTCACACAGACCTATTTGATTCTGCGACCAAATTTGAATCAGGCACTGGCTGGCCCAGTTTCTTTGAACCAATTGCAGAAGAAAATGTGTCTACTAAAACTGATTTAAGCCATTTTATGGTAAGGACCGAGCCCCTATGTGCACGTTGCGGTGCCCATCTGGGCTATGTATTTGATGATGGACCTCCGCCCACCGGGAAACGGTACTGCATGAACTCTGTATCTTTACATTTGGTTAAAAGGTAAAGAATCACCGTTCAATTTAAAGAAGAAAAAAAAATGAATAATTTTTCACACTTTGATATGCAAATTAAGCTTAAAGCTTAAATTGCAGTCCAACCACCGTCTACTGAGAGTAATTGTCCAGTACAGTAACGAGAAGCATCTGAAGCAAAGTAAATGACAGCTCCGTCTAATTCGCCTGGTGCACCAACACGACCCATTGGACAGTAAGTTTTAACAACATCTGCGAATTCTTTATTAGCGATGACATCGGCTGTCATTTCACTTTCGAAATATGCAGGACCAACGGCATTTACTGTGATATTGTACTTAGCCCATTCGGTAGCTAATTCTTTTGTTAACATTTTAACCCCACCCTTAGCTGCAGCATAGGCTGATATTCCAAATCCAGGCATGGTTACGGTACTGTGAATGGAACCAAGATTTATGATTTTACCATAGTTTTGTTTTACCATAACTTTTCCAACTTCCCTTGCAACGTAATATACGCCGTTTAAGTTGGTATTAATTGTTCTGTCCCATTCAGAGATAGGTTGTTCTTCAGCAGGATGGATCACAGCCACTCCAGCACCGTTAACTAAAATATCGATTTGACCATACTGATCCACAACTTTAGCTACTGATTCAGCAATGTTGTCAGTATCCAATACATCTGTAACGGCATACATTGCTTCATAACCTGCATTTTCAAGTTCTTTTTGAACTTCCTGAAGTTTTTCTTCCCTTCTTGCAAATAATGCAAGTTTTGCACCTTGTTCTCCTAATGCTTTTGCAAATTGAACTCCAAGACCCGATGAAGCTCCAGTTATTATTGCAACTTTTCCTTTTAAGTCAAATAGGTTTTTCATTTTTTTCTCCTCTAAAAACTTGGTTTAACTATTTTCTAATTTTAATTCTTGATTATTCCCCTAAAAATACTGCAGGTTTGACTAGATCTCGTGGTTTATTCTTCATTAACAAAAGAGCTTCTTCAATATCTTCAAACTTATAGAATTTGTGAGATACTAATTTACCTGGATCAACACGACCATACTTAACTAAATCAATTAATTTTTCCATTCTGTCTCTGCCGCCAGGACAGAAACCTCCTTTAATAGTCTTATCTGAAAGACCCGCACCCCATGCAGCCAGAGGTATAGGAATGGATTCTGCTCCACCCAGCACGTTTAAGTTAGCAACGGTTCCACCGGGTTTAACAACTTGAACGGCCTCACCAATGGTATTCACATTACCACCAGCCACTATCGCAGCATCAACACCCTTTCCATCTGTTAAATCCATAATTTGCGCCACGGTGTCCCCATCATGGTAATCTATTATGTCCGTTGCCCCATATTCCTTAGCTAATTTAATTAGGTTTGGACGGCTTCCCACTGCCAAGAGTCGGGCAGCACCAGATAGTTGTGATCCCGCAACAGCCATGAGACCAACTGGTCCTATTCCAAAGACGGCAACTGTGGATCCTAATCTAACATTAGCCATTTCAGCACCATAAAAACCAGTAGTTACCATATCTGGAATCATGAGAGCCTGTTCTACGGTTAATTCATCGGGCCAAATGGCCAGGTTTGCATCTGCATTATTTACATTGAAATATTCTGCCATTGTACCATCTTTAAATGTGATAAAAGACATTCCAGTAAGCATACCGTCACAATGTTGAGAAAATCCATTTTGGCAGGGAGTTCGTTCCCAATTTGGTGTGATGGCTGGAACTATAACACGATCTCCTGGTTTAAAATCTTTAACTTCGCTACCTACTTCTTCGATGACACCAACAGCTTCATGACCTAAAATACGATCATTTACACCGCTTAAATCTATAGCATCATCCCATGCTATGTGTACATCTGAACTACATGGAGTTATTGCTAAAGGTTTAATAACAGCTTCAAGTGGTCCTGCGGTAGGTTTTTGCTTTTCAACCCATCCTACTTTATGTTTTCCAATTACAGCTAGTCCTTTCATATTATCACTTCACTTTTTTTAATATTCATAATATCTGCCATGCAATATTGACAGACATATCTGTCTGTGTTTTTAATAGGTGAATTCATCATATTTAAAACTACCGATATATCTGTCTGTTTATATATGATGGATTATATCAATAGATATACAGGATAATTGTGAAAGTTAAAATAATAAGGAAAATAACATGGATACGAAATCTAGGATAATGGAAACAGCTTTCAAACTTTTACTTGAAAAAGGATTTGATAATGTTTCAACAACAGAAATTAAGAAAGAATCAAATATTTCTACCGGCGGATTCTATCACCTTTTTGATAGTAAAGACACATTGATGGTCGAAGTAATAAAAAAATATTTATTTAACTATTTTGATTCAACCATGGAGCAGATTAAAAATTTTGAAGGCACACCAAAAGAAAAATTAAAAGTAGCAATATTATCAATGACCGGTGATGATTCTGTCATCAATGAAACAACTCAACTTGTCGGAGGTCCTGAAAAAATAGATTATAGAACATTACACCTGTTATTATTAGAAGGTGTTCAGAAATACGATATGATAAGTGAAATTTATACAGAGTTCTTCGTTAAGTTGTTCGATTTTATCAAAGATGTAATCGATGAAGGTATAAGTCAGGGTGTGATAAGATCTGATGTTAATCCTGCCACAGTTTCAGAAGTTATAGAAACTATGATAATGGGAACAGTCATAATGTGGATAGCATTGCCGGGAAAATCCATGAAAGAAAGAGTTGAGACTAACATGAATGAAATATGGGATCACATAAAAAATTAATTTCAAATATAACAAAAAGTGATTTTCATTGAGTTTTCGCTCTTTAAATATAGTTTAATATTCTATAATTAATTTCATCATAAGCAAAAATTTTATTATAGTTATCAGTCGGTAACACTTTAATTAAAAGACACATTAACCTACCCATTGAACATGTTTAAAGATAAAAAGAAAGAAAAAACAGTTAAAAAATTATATAACCATTTAACAAGAGTATTATTAGAAAAAATAAGTAATTGGAAAATATACAAACCCATACGAGGAAAAATCGAAGCTAGCAAAAATGGAATTTTTGCGCTCCAAAAATTTTATGAATTTTTGAGAGATTTTTTTAAATTGTGCAAATCAGGACTAAGTATGAAGAAATTACATAAATATACAGTCAAATCTGTACAAATAACCACCATACTAACTGTATTTTTAGCAGGGCTTATCACAACACAAGGTTACAACTCAAAAACAGCCCTACAAAAGCTCTCCGAAACATGAAAAATCTAAAACCCTAGAGACTTTATCCCCATTTAAACTTAATTAAGAATGATGGGGATGTGATTCCATTTGCAGACAATTTGATGCTGTTCTTCTCATTGCTGTATTAACTTCCAGTCACAGGGATGAAGAACAGGAAAACTTGATTTCAGAAATAGAGAGAGTATTGAATAAAGGCGGGATTTTATATATCAATGATTATCTCATAAACCATGATAAAAGAAATCTTGAACGTTATAAAAAATATCAAGATAAATATGGAACTTATGGCATTTTTGAGCTTCCCGAAGGGGCTGTTTTTAGACATCATACTAAAGAGCACATTCAAATACTAACTGAGGGATTTGAACAATTATTATTTAAAGAAATAGTTTATGACACTATGAATGGTCATAAATCAAATGGTTTTTATTATATTGGCAAAAAGAAATAAATATTGTATTATAGGCTTTTAATCCAGTCTCTTTTTAAAAGCGAATAAATATTTTCATCCCAGTACTGGTTATTCCAGTATCCATATTCTCTGAGAATTCCTTCTTTTTTAAAACCATATTTTTTAAGAACATTTATAGAACGAAGAGCTTCTGGAACAGTGAATGCTTCAATTCGGTTTAGTTCCATTACATTAAATCCATAATCAATGATTTCTTTCATTGCTTCACTTGCATATCCATTTCCCCAGTATTCACGCCCTAATTCGTATCCAATTTCTCCTCTGGAACTTTTCTTTACCCAGCTATTATAACCACAGGTTCCGATAACTGCATTATCTTTTTTTCTTACAATTATCCATCTAATTCCCTCTTTCCTGGGGAAAAGACTTCTAAGCAGTCTAATCATATTCACTGCCTGACCCATATTAATAAAGGGGTCTATATTCAAATATTTTGTCACTTCAATATCAGACCAGTACTGGAATAGAGGTTTAGCATCATTTAAATTAATTTCACGTAAATTAAGTCTTCCTGTACTGATTTTGGGAAATTCATCTATTAAATTCATTTTTATCTCCTTAATGCTTCTTCCATTTAGTTTGAATGCCCATACATTTAATAAACAGCTTAATATGCTGAATAAAATAATTTTATATTATTTAATCTTCCCAGTCTATTATTTTATTGGTTTTAGTTTAAAATATCCTTTTCTTATTTATAAATAAATCATTTTTTGAATTACTTTTCATCTGCTCTCATTACTTTTTTATTAAAGAATGTGAATATATAAAAGTATGATTAAAGGCAAGGAAGCTTACCTTAAAAAGCTTACAGCAAACCTGAATGTTAAATCAGTGAACGTTGGAAGGGAACTTGACGGCAGTACGCCTCCATCTATTTTTATTGGAAGCTGGAACTATCCTAAAGTGTACGCCGGCCCCATGATTGCCCCTTTACAGGGCGATACATCAATTATGGACATGCCAGAGTCATGGATACCAAATCAAAAGACTCAGGAAGATATTATAGGCTATAGACTAAGCCTTGTAAGGGGAAAACAGACAGTGGGTATAGAAGATCTTGGTAATTCATTCATTGAGAAATTACAGGAAATATCTCTTTCATCAACATCCATTGAGAGTGAGGCTGAATTTGGAAGCCGTCCAAGAGGCCTTTCCTTCAGCGATGAGACTGCCCCTCATGGACCAAGCGCTTTAATAGAAAAATTTGACATAGAAAGCGTTAAGTGGGACCATCAACTGGAGAAGGTGTATTACGATACTGATTTTAAGGCGGCTGAAGCCACGATCGACCTGCATAGTAAGGGAATACCATTTTCAAGCATACAGAAGGCCTTTTCTGTTGGAACAATGGGAATTGAAAAAAACAGGAGACTTGTACCAACCAGATGGTCAATAACAGCTTGCGACACCATAATTGCTGATAATTTACTTAACGAAGTAAAGAATTATGATTTAATGGATATTTATCGTGTTTATGAATTCAGCAGTTTGAATAATTATTATGCAGTACTTCTTATTCCTACTGAATGGCAGTATGAATGGATGGAAGCATTTCTCCATGTTTTAGGTCGTGAAGAGCTAATATTTGCTGATCATGAGCTAAATGGAGGTAAAAAGGGATATTCAAGGGTTGGTGGATGCTATTACACCTGTAAAATGGCAATTCTTGAAGCATTAGCCCGCGAAAAGAAACAGGCAGGAGCAATTGTATTAAGGGAAGCATACAATGGATATGTTCCTCTGGGGGTTTTTAATGTCAGAGAAAATGTTAGAAGTGCAATGAATGAGATTCCAATGGAATTTGAGGACATGAAAACAGCTTTGTCCTATATTGAAACTAAATTAAAGCTTCCAATGGAACGTTTTAAAGAAACAAGTACACTTCTTCAGGATTTGATTAGATCAAGGCAAATGACTCTTGATAACTTTTTTTAAATAGATACTCCATTTTTTTTCTTAAGAAAATTAATATTGATACAAGAAAGACTATTGTTTAATTTAAACTTGGAATGATTCATTTGAAATTATATTTTAAAAAACCATCAAAAGAAGCAAGATATACAATGTCTGAAGCTGCAATGAAGATAGATTATGCTTCAAATAGAGGATTCGATGAAGTAAGACTTGCACAGGATAGAATAAGCTCTCTTACAAATCACGATCATGCAAAAATTCTTAACAGTGGAAATTCAGCTATTCTGGCAGCTATGGCCATATTTAAAGGCAAGATAATAATTCCTGATCAGGGTGGCTGGACAGGATTTAAAAATATTGCTGAATTTTTAGGTCTTGAGGCTGTAGAAGTACCTACAGAACTTGGAATTATAGATTATGATATTTTAGAAGAGTCAATTAATAAACACAAGCCAAAAGCTCTTTTTATAACCAGTTTTGCCGGATACATTGCTGAACAACCAGTCAAAGAATTATTTGAAGTCTGTGAAGATGGAAATGTAACTCTGGTTGAAGATGCTTCTGGAGCAATTGGAGATAAAGAAAAAAAGTTAGCCAATGGTGATCATGCCCATATAATTGTGGCTTCAACTGGTTCTCCAAAAATAGTTAATGTTGGGAATGGTGGGTTTATCTCAACCAATGATAATAATATTTTTAGGAAATCTAAATTAATTTTAAAAACTCTCAAAGCTGATCCAATAACTTGCACTGGAATAGCAGAAGAGGCTAAAAATGCACCTGAAATATTATCAAAAACCATTGAAGCGTGTAATTTAATCAAAAAAGAATTTCAATCAGTAATTCATAAGGATAAGCGGGGAATTTCAGTTGCTTTAAAGACAGATAATCCTAAAAAAATTGGTTATGAGCTTAGAAAACAGTTTAATGTTGAAGGAAGAAGTATTGTGACGGTCTGCCCTAGATATGAGCGTGTTATGATTGATGCGGTTTGCCTTGAAATTAAAAATCTCGATCCTAAATGTCTGGAAAATGCAAGGATTAATGAAATTATCCATATTGTCAAAGAAGTAATTGAGTAAAATTAGTTGGAATAGTTGAATTATTTTATATCTTTTCAATAATCAGATTTGGAAGCTAACATTAGCTGCATTTTAATTATTGAAATAATTATCAGTTTGACAGAAAGATGTATAAAATCCAAAATGTAAATGCAGACTTACTTTTAAGATTATGTTGTGATCATACATGTTCTTAAAAATTTTTTGGATTCTTCTTTTAATTTAGAGTCTTTTTCATCCTTCATAACTTCATCTAAAGCAAAGTCAAATAGTTCAAAGATTATTTTATTTAATCTACGGCCTTTTTCAGTTAAATAGTACTCTGTCTGAGTAGGGCTTACTACTTTTTTTTCAATTATACCTTTCTCTTCTAATTCTTTCAATCTTTCAGAGAGAACTTTGCTGCTTAAAGTAGGATGTTGTTCTAAAAAGTCTTTAAAATATTTGCAGTCGCAAAATAATCCTTTAATTATCTTAATATTCCATTTTTTCCTTAGATAGCTAAATATATCATCTATGGTTTGATAAACTTCATTGAAATAATAATCGTCTTGAGTCATGATAATTCTCCTACTTACCAAATGGTAATTACCTAATTGTTAGAAAAATTACTTAAAGTTATTTTAATACTTTATTTATATGTGATTTGTTTATTGTCATATAAATAAATCATTTAAATGTTTAGAAAATTACTTAAAAATCTCCTTTG
This sequence comes from Methanobacterium sp. UBA44, assembly GCA_002494885.1. Classification (GTDB taxonomy): domain Archaea; phylum Methanobacteriota; class Methanobacteria; order Methanobacteriales; family Methanobacteriaceae; genus Methanobacterium_D. The sequence continues at coordinate 281,505 of DACV01000007.1, read as the reverse complement.
TCGCTTTCTAACTAATTATTTTTTTATGAATTGTAAGGAATAAATTTTTAGAAGTAATAATATAAAATATAAACATAGGATTATAAAAGAATAAAGATAGGAAGAAAAAGAACAATGTCACTAATAGATAATTATATTTTTGAGCTAAGCGATGAGGTAATAAGACAACCGGTTTCATATAAAAACAGGTTCGGTATTAAGATTGCTGCAGATTTATACCTGCCCAAAGACTTCGATGAATCAAAAAAACACGCAGCCATTATTGTGGGTGCACCTTATGGGGGCGTTAAAGAGCAGGGTCCGGGTATTTATGCTCAAAACATGGCAGAACGTGGTTTTGTAGCCCTTACATTTGACCCTTCATATAATGGGTACAGCAGCGGAGAGCCTAGGCACCTTTCTTCACCCGGTCTATTTGTGGAAGATTTCAGTGCAGCAGTTGACTATGTTGGTACACGCCCATTTGTTGATAGGGAACAAATCGGTGTAATTGGTATGTGTGGTAGTGGTGGTTTTGCAATCAGTGCAGCACAGGTTGATAGACGTATCAAAGCTGTTGCCAGTATCAGCATGTACGACATATCACGTACAGCAGCTAAGGGCTTTAATGACTCTTTCACCGAAGAAGATCGTAACAGAATACTCGATGAAGTTGCCGAGCAACGATATATGGAGTTTGAGGGTAAAGAGCCAGCGTTGACCCCGCGAGGGGCACCTATTGGCTTTGACGATGATACAGACCCTATCGGTCGTGAGTTTGGTGAGTTCTATTCTACGCCTCGTGGTTATCATCCAAACTCAATTACTCAATTTACAGTGACAAGCAGCATGTCATGGATGAACTTCTCTCTGCTTACTCACATTAAGTCAATTTCACCACGACCAATTCTGTTTGTTATGGGAGAAAACGCTCATTCACGATACTTGAGTGAAGATGCTTACGAATTGGCAGCAGAACCAAAAGAACTGTATATAGTTCCAAATGCAGGACATGTGGATTTGTACGATAAAACCGACTTAATTCCATTTGACAAGTTGGAAGCATTCTTTAGGGAAAATTTGAAATAATTTTAGACAACTCTAAGGACATATAAAAATTAAATCTTTTTAAAGAAGCAAAATATGAATAATTCAAATGATTTAAGTGAAAGTGTAATCTTCCCAAAGGGAGAAAAGCCTCCAGAAGAGCTCAGGAAGTATTTTTCAGGAAACATCTTTCTTTGAGACGAATGCTGAAGCAGGCCCTGCAGAATGGTCAGAAGCAGTATCAGACAGGATTATGGAAAATTATAATAGAAGGAGGTTAAATAACATGGAAAAAGTTACAGCAGGCAGAGATATATTGGGCGATTTTGCCCCTAAATTTGCAGAGCTAAACGATGATGTTTTATTTGGTCAGGTATGGTCCCGGGAAGAACAGCTTTCACCGAGAGACCGCAGCCTCATTACTGTTTCTGCATTGATGGCAAGTGGGATTTTGGATAGTTCTTTGAAAGGTCATATTCAAAGAGCTAAAGATAATGGTGTTACGAAAGAAGAAATGGTTGAGGTTTTGACACATCTTGCCTTTTATGCCGGTTGGCCAAAGGCATGGGCTGCATTTTATATGGCAAAAGAAGTCTATGATTGAGTGGTATTATGAATGGAGGATTATATTTTGGATAAGAAAACATTAGTTGCCTACTTTTCATGTAGCGGAGTAACAGAAAAGGTCGCAAAAAAAATTACTGAAATTAGTGGTGGAGATTTATTTGAAATTATACCGCAAGTACCTTATACATCTAAAGATCTGAATTGGATGGATAAAAAAGCAAGAAGCACCATAGAAATGCATGATCCATCTTCCAGACCGGAAATCAAGAACATGGTGGAGAACATGCAGGATTACAATGTGATTTTCGTAGGATTTCCAATTTGGTGGTATGTTGCTCCAACAATTATAAATACCTTTCTTGAAAGTTATGATTTTTCCGAAAAAACAATTGTACCGTTTTTTACATCAGGCGGAAGTGGTGCAGGAAATACAGATGCTATGCTTCATCCATCATGTGCAAATAGCGTCGTGTGGAAACCAGCAAAACAGTTAAACCGAGTGAATCAAGAAACAATCTCAGAATGGTTGAAAAATTTAAATTTATTAAATTAAAACAGTAATCAGTAAACAGGAATTTTGAATGAGGATGCAGAGTGAGTTTCGTAGGCAAATGTACTTTTGATAAGTTTGGAGATAGAAATGTTGTGAAAAGTATGTATATTCTAAAAAACATTGCTATAATCAACAATGAGCGTGTAGCAATTAAATATAGGAGGATTTTAAAATGGAAGAAAAATTGAATTTAATTGAAGAATGGGACAAAACCTTCCCTAAAAGTGATAAAGTTAATCATTGTAAAATTACTTTTCATAATCGTTATGGTATTACCCTAGCTGCTGATTTGTATGTACCTAAAAATGCAGAAGGAAAACTACCTGCGATTGCAGTAAGCGGTCCATTTGGAGCAGTAAAGGAGCAGTCTTCTGGTTTTTATGCACAAACACTGGCAGAAAGAGGATTTTTAACGATTGCTTTTGATCCATCGTTCACAGGTGAGAGCGGTGGTAGCCCTAGATATGTAGCATCCCCTGACATCAATACAGAAGATTTTCAAGCGGCTGTAGATTTCTTGTCCGTTCAAGACAATGTTGACTCAGAAAAAATTGGTATTGTCGGTATTTGTGGATGGGGTGGAATGGCATTAAATGCAGCAGCTATTGATACACGAATCAAGGCGACGGTTACATCTACTATGTATGATATGACTCGTGTAAATGCAAATGGATATTTTGATTCAGAGGACAGTGAAACCGCACGATATGAGAAACGAAAATCCCTGAATGCACAGAGGATTGTTGACTATAAAAATGGAGAATATGCAAGAGCTGGTGGTGTTGTAGATCCTTTGCCAGAAGATGCACCTTTATTCGTAAAGGATTATTATGACTACTATAAGACAAATCGTGGTTATCATAAAAGGTCTTTGAATTCAAATGATGGTTGGAATGTAACATGTCCTTTATCATTTATGAATATGCCAATTTTACAATACAGTAGTGAAATTCGCAATTCAGTATTGATGATTCACGGGGATAAGGCACATTCCCTTTACTTCAGCAAGGATGCTTTTGAAAAACTGACAGGTGATAATAAGGAATTGGTAATTATACCAAATGCTACTCATACAGACCTATACGATAAAGTAGATTTAATTCCATTTGATAAGCTTGAATCATTTTTTACAGATAGTATGAAATAAATAATACCGGGAGGAAAATGAAAAATGAACAGACCGTATATATTTTGTCATATGATGACTTCAGTTGACGGGAAGATTACGGGTTCTTATATGGGAACCACAGAGGCGGATAAAGCCGATGATATATTTTATAATATTGCTTTTGGTAAAAATCCTCATTACAAACATCAGGGCTGGTTATCTGGTCGGGTGACTACTGACGATAACTTCACAAATTATCGTAAGCCTGAGTTAAATGAGGATGCACCTGCTGTCCCGGAAGGAGATTTTGTTGCAGAACGTTATACTGAAAAATATTATGTTTCAGTAGACCCATCAGGAAAATTAGGATGGAAAAGCAGTACTATGACTTATAAAGATACCAATGCTGATGTATTGGAGGTACTCACAGGCAAAGCAAGCAACGCTTACAAGGCTTTTCTTAGAAAGCTGGGCATATCCTATATCATTGCTGGTGAGGACTCTTTGGATTATGCAGTTGTCATGGAGAAAGTCAAGACATTATTCGGCATTGAGACCTTAATGTTAGGTGGCGGCGGTGTTCTTAACTGGTCATTTATACAGGCCGGTATGTGTGATGAGCTAAGTGTTGTAATCGCACCAGTTGCCGATGGTTCTTCAGAAACGCCTTCATTGTTTGAGACAAGGGGCGGTTTAGCCGCTGATCATCCCATAGGATTTACACTGCAAAGTGCTGAAGTCAAGGATGGTGGCAGCGTGTGGCTGCGCTATACAGTTAAGAAATAAATGGAAGGGGTGCTTATTCTATGAGTACACAAAATTTTAATACCATTTTTCCAATGGGAGAGAAAAACGAAGCATATGCAAAGTATTTTGTGGGGCAGAGTTATTTGAATATGCTGACCACCACAGGCGTGACAATCGGCAATGTAACCTTTGAACCGGGTTGCCGCAATAACTGGCATATTCATCACAAAGGCGGACAGATCCTTCTGGTCACCGCAGGTCGTGGATATTATCAGGAGTGGGGTAAACCAGCGCAGGAGCTACATCCCGGCGATGTGGTAAACATTCCGCCGGAGGTGAAACACTGGCATGGTGCAGCTCCGAATAGCTGGTTTGCACACCTTGCCGTTGAGGTTCCCGCTGAAGGTGCATCAAACGAATGGTTGGAACCAGTTTCGGATGAGGAATATAAAATTTTGAAATGAATTTAAATAAAAAAAGTTAGGAATCAAAATGATGAATTTAAAGGAATGTTTGATAGCATATTATTCACGTAAAGGAAACAACATCGTTAGTGGAAGAATTGAGAATTTGCCCGTCGGTAATACAGAAGTGGTAGCAAAGATGATTCATGAAATGACAGAAGGCGATGTTTTCCGTATTGATACAGTGAATTCTTATCCTGAGGATTATACTGAAACCACTGAAGTGGCAAAAAAAGAACTGCAAGAAAATGCCAGGCCTGAGCTTTATAACCACGTAGAAAATATGGATTCTTATAATGTGATATTCCTGGGCTATCCTAACTGGTGGGGAACCATGCCAATGGTCCTGTTTACATTCCTGGAAGAATATGATTTTTCCCAGAAAAATATCATTCCCTTTTGTACACATGAAGGAGGCGGATTAGGCCGCAGCCAAAATGATATTGCAAAAATTTGTCCCCAGTCTACTGTTCTGGATGGTCTTGCAATCCGAGGAGGAGACGTGAAAAATGCGCAGAATAGTGTATCTAAATGGTTACATGGGCTTGAAATTATAGAATAAGATTGTATTGGTAATAATTTTGGACGCACAGATGAAAACGCTAATTGACAGAATTTATCCAAGATATATGGAAATCAAGAATAAGGACTTTTATTTCATTGTTACTGCAGCAGTCACAATAAAACAGGCTTTAGAGCAGACTATAGGAGGATTTAGAGGATTCACATTAGTCCTTAGCAGGCCAAAAGAAAAGGGTATTATCTATGGAACTGGAGCAATGAATATTGGTGATATTAAAGGTAGTAGTGTGATGAAAGAAGCTTAGGACATGGGCAAAACAGTATAAAGAACTTAAATACTTTATTTTTTAAATTTTATTTGATTTCCCTAAATATAGCGACACATGCTAAAAAAATAGCTTAATAAATGGTTAAGTTTCCAATATCAAAAGAGATGTCCTTTCAACCATTACATTTTCAATACTGCCTGCAGATTTAATTTCCTCGTCAGAAATATCATAAATCTTTTTTAAAATCTTTTCATTAGATTCTAAGACATTATTATCTCTTTTATCCAATATAGATTCTAACTTATTTATAATATCTTCTCTGCAATCTACAGCAACAGCACAGATGTTCATTTTACCCTCTTTTATTCCTAAAATATTAAGAGCTTTTGATATTTGCCTTTGAGCTGATGCACGCACGCAGATTTCCAGCCCAAGGTCTTTAGCAATATTTTCATTTCTTTTAAAGGCATTAATTGCATGAACTGTAGCGTGAAGTAAATGTTCATATCCTGCAATTCCTTCAGCGTTTAAAAGCTGAATCGTACATTCATCGCTTAATTGGTTTATTTTTTCCATTAATTCCTTAAAATTATCTACTTTATGCTTAAATCCTGCAATCTGGATTTGATATTCAGAATTCATTTAACCATATCTCATTTTTTATAAAAAATTAACAAAAATAAGGGAAATATTAATTATAAATCTCCTTCTTTAACTTTTTTGACTTCTGTATCACTCAATATTTTATTTATTCCACTAATATAAGCTTCTACACTTGCCATTATAATATCTGGTTGTGTACTTCTTGCAGTCACTATATTGCCATCATGTTTGAGTTTTACAATCACATCGATTAAAGCATCAGCACCGCCGGTAATAGCATCTACGTGATATTCTTCAAGCTCAATATCAGCAAAATCTTTTATACTTTTCTTAACAGCCACTATTGCTGCATCCACTGGGCCTATACCAATACCTGCCTCAAGTGTTTCGGTATCATTTATATTAAGCCTTATGGAAGCTGTTGGGGTTATTTTATTTCCAGATACTATGGTTAATTCTTCGAGTTCAACTACTTTTTCTGCGGCTATACCCATAACATCTTCAGCAATCGCCTGTAAATCAACATCTGTAACACATTTACCCATGTCACCAAGCGATTTAACTCTGTTAAATATCTGATCGAATTTTTCAGTAGTAACTGGCAAATCCATCTCTTCAAGCCTTTGTTTAAGTGCACTGGTACCTATGTGTTTGCCCATGACGAATTTGCGTCTGTGACCAACAAGTTCAGGGGTAATAGGCTCATATGTTTCAGCTTTTTTTATCACTCCGTCAGCATGTATCCCTGATTCATGTGCAAAAGCATTTTCTCCTACAATGGCTTTATTCGGTTGTAGATATACTCCAGTCATCCTTGCAACCATTCTTGAAATTTCGTAAAGCATTTCTATTTTAATATTTGTTTTTATATCATATAATGAATAAAGTGCAACTACAATTTCTTCTAATGATGCATTTCCAGCTCTTTCACCTATTCCATTGATTGTACAGTGAACCTGGCTTGCACCTGCTCTTAATCCTGCAAGAGAGTTTGCAACAGCCAGACCGAAATCATTATGGCAGTGAGCGCTTAAAGGTACCCCCAGCTTTGATAGATGTCTATAGAAATCATAGGACTTTTCGGGTGTAAGCATTCCAACAGTATCGCATGCACATATTCTTTTTGCGCCAGCATCTATTCCTTCTTTGAATAACTGTGTTAGAAAATCGAGATCACTTCTTGTTGAATCTTCTGCCGAAAGTTCAACCAGTAATCCATGATCCATGGCATATTCTGTGCTTTCTATTGCAAGTGCCTTTACTTCTTCTCTGGTTTTCCTTAATTTATGTTCTATATGAAGATCTGAAGTTGGAACAACCAGGTGAACGCTATCTACATCACATTCAAGTACAGCATCAACATCAACTTTAACTGCCCTTGCAAAACTGCATATTTCTGCTTTAAGACCCTCTGAAGTAATCTTTTTAATTCCTTCCCTTTCACCAATTGAAGTGATAGCAGAACCAGCTTCAATTACATTTACGCCAAGTTCATCAAGTTTTATTGCTATTCTGAGTTTTTCATCTGGAGTTAAAGAAACTCCAGGAGTCTGTTCTCCGTCTCTAAGAGTTGTATCAAATATTCTGGCCTTCAAAGGAATTCCCCTTTATCAATGATTAAATAAATTTATTTTTCAATTCTTTTTAATACAGAAATTACTCTGGTTAAACTTTTATGCATTCTTATGTGGTATTGTTCTATTATTTTAAATTTTGTATGACTTGCAAGTTCATGAATATCTAAATAATGGGGGGTTGCCATACAAATGAATCCATTTTTTTTTACTATTTCTTGCATGGAGGAAAGAGATTCTTTATAAATCTTTTTACTTTCTATTCCTGCTGTTGAGGCTGAAATACCATAAGGAGGATCAGTTACAATTGCATCAACTTTATAGGGAAGCTCGATATCTCTTGCGTCTCCCTGAAAAACATCATAATCTTTAATATTGCAGTATTCAAGGTTCTTTTTTGTTCCTTCTACCATTTTTTCGTCAATATCTATTCCAACAACCTTTGCACCTATAATCCCTGCTTCAATTAAGATTCCGCCAGTCCCACAGAAGGGATCTAAGACTATACTTCCAGTTTTAACTCTTGCCAGATTATTCATTCCTCTTGCAAGTTTGGGGCTCATTGATCCTGGATAAAAAAAGGGTCTTTTATGTGGTTTGAGGTTATAATAATGTTTTTTTGCTCTTTTGATCAATCTTTGACATACCAGTATTTTATCATCAAGTACAATGGTTCTTAAAAAAGTTTCAGGAGTTTCAAGGTTTACTTTTGCTCTATCGCCTATTATTCTTTTAATTATACCCCCAATTTCAATTTCCATCTCTTGAGAATTAAAGTCAGGATCAGTACCTATTCTTTTAACCCTTACTGCATAATCATTCCTAATAACATCGTGCCATGGATATTTTTCAACTATTTTTCTTAAATTGTCATTATCAGTTTCAAATAAAAGCTTACATATTTCATGGGTATATGCAATTCTTTTTCCAAGTATATCAACAATATTTGATTCTTCATCAGGAATTTCAAGAACTAAAATCCCTTTATTGTTATATCTTTCAGTAAAAGAGGTCTTTTCAACCTCTAAACATGCATTTATCTCTGCTCTGGGTAAAGTTTCATGTTCTCCAGATAAAATAAAAGTAATTTCCATGATTTAAACACCTTTTAGTTAATAAGTAGTCTGTAAAGTGAATCCTTTAAAATAAGGTAAATATCATCCTTTTATTCCATATTCTTTTATAAACCGAATATTTTTCTTGATATTAATCCAGGAAGAACTGAAAAAATCACTCCACTTTTTAATAGTTTTTTCATAAGAGGGGATTGGGAGTCTAAATCACCATATTCTGAAACTATTTTTCCTATTTCATTTTCTTTAAGTTTTAAAATTACAGAATCAAGATTATCATTATTTAAGGATTCATAAGCCTTTTGAACTTTAAGCTGCATTGTCAACTCATTTTTATACATTTTTCTATATTCTTTCTGGTAATTCTTCAAAATATCCATATTTTTTGATTTAATTGCTTCATATACTATTTCAGATGCTATTTTTGCACAGATAAACCCTATAATAAGCCCTCCTCCTGTTGTTGGCTTAACCTGCGAAGCTGAATCTCCAATGAGGATAGCTCTTTTTTTTATAATATCATTTTTAGGGTTATAAACCGGGATCTGACCATGATATTTTTTTAATACGGTGGCATCTTTAAGCTTTTCATCACTGGCCATAAATGTATTTAAGATTCTATTTAAACTCTGATAATCATAATCTGAAAAAATACCTACTCTTGCACTGGTTTTTGAAAGTGGAATTGTCCATATAAATCCAGGAGAAATTTCTGAATTCACATTTACCTGGAAATAATCATCATCAAAGTTTTCTTTTCCAGTATCAACCAGATATTGAACTGCCTGCATAGTTTTAGAATTATTACCAAATTCATTTGATACTACAGAAGAATAACCATCAGCACCTACGATAATCTCTGCCGACACTTTTTTATCTTTGAAATATATTTCTCCATTTTCTATGTCAATCCCATTCACATGATGATTCAAAAAGAGTTCTGCTCCTTCATCTACAGCTAATTGTGCTAAGAACTTATCATAGTTAATTCTATCTAATACATAGGCTAATGGTTCCTTTTTCCTCATTGAAATCATAGTATTTGATGGGGAATACAAATGCGCCCCGTATATTTTGTTTAAGATAAACTCGTCAGGTAAAATATTTACTTCTCTAATTTTATTGCCAAGAAGACCTGCGCATTGTAGAGGGACTCCAATTTCTTTTTTTTTCTCAAATAAGGCAACTTTAAGTCCTTTTTCTGCTGCATACCTTGCAAATGTAGATCCTACTGGTCCAGCGCCCACAACCACGACTTCATAATCTTTCATATTATTTCCTATTTTAATTTGTTGAGTTATATTTCATGTTATTTTTAAATCTTTATAATATTAAAATCTTATAAATTGATTATTATAAGAATATAATTGTTAACTAACTTTTAAATCTTTTCAATTTCTTTTTATTTTGCTATTTATTTTTTAAATAGTTAAAATGTCGTTTTTGAAACTAAATTTCAATGGATATCTATAAAGTTTAAACTGTAAATAGAAAAATTTTAAATATTATGGTTACATAATAATTGCTAATTAGGTTAATTCAGATAATTTTACAGGTTTCTCTATGAATAAAATTTTAATAATATCACTTTTCATAATAACTATTTCTTTGATTCAGGCACCTGCATCATTTGCCTGGAATGTGAATACACATTATGAAATCGCTGAAAATAACTATAATGCAATGCCTGATGATGTTAGGCAAAAATTAAGTCTTGAAGATATGCTGGATGGTGCAGATGACCCTGATGTCAAATTTTTTGATTTTAGTAACCATAGTTACCCTAACAGTTTAAAAAGGGCAGATTACTGGCTTAATGAAGGAAAAAAGCATTATGGAATGGGTGATTATAAATATGCGAGCTATTGTTTCGGTGTAGCTTCCCATTATGTTTCAGATACTTTCAGTGCTCCCCACTGCATCAAAAATGGAAAAGGACTAAATCATGTTATATATGAATTACAGGGAAGTTTAATCAGTCCAAAAGTCACTATTTATGCTGCGAATGAATATTCTGGAGGGAATATGCCTGCATATTTAAATTCTAATATGTATAATGGCAGTTTAAATGGACAAAATAGCTGGAAAAACTGGATCAATAATAGGGACAGTTCATATGTGCAAAACGACCTTAATAAAGCTTCAGGTGCTTCATATAATGCCATAAATGGGGTTATAATAGAATCAAATTTTAGTTAATATATTTTGCACAATTTTTTATTGACTATTCTCTTCTAAACTTTTCATTATGCCTTTCTACAGCCGAATTTTTGATTTTAGGCTTTGATTGGTGTTCTCTCTTTTTAAATACCATTTCACCTTCAATAATGCTATTTATCATCTTTTCTACTTCTTTAGGACGGGGAACATCATTTAAAAATATTCTGGCGTGTTCATGCCCTCCAAATACTTCAATATCTCCACTGGAAGTAATTCTTTCAGTTAAACTTTGGGAAACACGTATATCCTGTATTTTATCGTAGTGAATAGAATTCCTATTTTTACGTAATATACCACTTTTAGTTATAATTCTTTGATCTGTAAGTTTATAGGATATAGATCTCCATGAAAGAAGATCCCAAATTATCCAGAGGAATAAAATAAGAATGATAAGAAGTAAGAAGAGAGTAACGCCTTCAACAAGTGGAATTTGGACAATACTCACTAAATATTCTTGAATAGTTGCAGTAGTAGTTACTATAAGTCGGAATAAGCATATGATTATTAAAATTACTATAAATTTAATAATGGCAGATTTTAAGTACATAAAAAAGCGAGGCCGAGTTTGTAAAATTATATTTTCTCGTGTCCTTATTTCTTTGGTATTTTTCATTTAATCACTTTTAAATTTCTTTTTAGTTATTTTAATTTGATTAACTAAATATTTTATGTAGTTTTAACAGAATCAAAGATGATGATCAGTGAAAGAATTCTGATAAATGAAACTAATATTTTACTTAAAACAGATTTAAATGATCATAATGTTTATAATTTTGTTTTAAGACAACGCATGGAACTTATAAATTATATAAAAAATAATAATAAGTTTTTGATATCATTTGAGCCTGTACCTGTTCAAAAAGGACCTCATATAGCTAAAATAATGGCGAAGGCAAGCCAGATTGCTGATGTAGGCCCAATGGCTGCTGTTGCAGGAACAATTTCTGAACTTTCAATGTATTTTTTGATTAATAATGGTGCAAAACACGTAATTCTTGAAAATGGTGGGGATATAGCCCTAAAAGTAAATAAAGATGTCATTATGGGTCTTTATGCAGGTAGTTCATCCCTTTCAGGCAGACTGGGATTTAAAATAAAGCATGAAAAGACTCCAATGGGTATCTGTACTTCATCTGGAACGGTAGGGCATTCTATAAGTCGGGGTAGGGCTGATTCTGTTACAGTATTTGCAGATAGAGCCAGCATTGCTGATGCACTGGCTACAAGTATAGCTAATGAGGCTAATGGTGATCTAGACAGTGATGCAGTACAGAATTGCCTTGATAAAGCTGATAATTATAAAGAATACATGAGAGGGACAATGATCATCGTTGGAGAATCAGCTGGAACAATTGGAAAGATTCCTAAATTAATAGAAACAGATAAAAAGGTTGTTTTGGGGGATTTATTTGATGTTTAAGTAATTATTTTTTCACCCTTTCAATATCTTCAACAAGCAACCAATCATCCATATTTCCATATTCGTTAGGGTCTATTTCAAAGGGATCAACAGCTACAATGTCTCTTAGCTCTATTAAGACTAAATATCTCTTTCCTGCCCAGCGTTTAAATTGTTTATCTGTTAACTGTAATTTATCTTGATTATTATCAACAAGGGTTGTTGATTCTTCTTTAGACATTTTTTCAGAATTAAAAACATTATCAACAGTCCCTGATGTTTTAATTAATCCTTCACTATTGTTATTAATAAAATAGAGCTTATCCCCAACATTAACCCGTCCATAGGGCATTTTTCTTCCTGCAGCCCCTCGAATAATCATCTTTTTAGTTTCAGCAAGTAACTTTTCCATTTCATTTGCCTTTGCATCTACATAAACGACATGATCCATAAATTCACCTAATATTGATTATAATACATTAAATAGCTACAAAAACTTCGTTTTTGTGGCATCAAATTTAACATATTAAATTTGATAGCCTGTAAAACTATGTTTTGCGACGTAAAAATTCTTTGAAATTTGTCAGCCTACGAAACTCCGTTTCGTGGCTAAAAACTCTTTTGTTTTTTTATAGCTGTCAAAATCTATGATTTTGACGCGTAAAAAACCTACAGGTTTTTTATAGCTGATGAAGCTTCGCCTCATGGCAACAAAGTTATTACATAAATTTATTAGCCTCAGTTCGCCCATCATTCATCATCAATCAGAGCTCATAGGGTTCATCATCGGCTAAAAATAAGTTTTAATTTATAGAATAAATATTTTTTGAATTATTTAATAAAAATAAAACCCTCAAACACTGTCAAAATTCTATGAATTTTGACGTGGCGAATCAGAGATTCACACACTTCTGTGTTTGGGGCCCTCGAAAACAAAGTTTTCGGGGCATTGAAAATCATAGATTTTCAAAAAGCCCCGAAAATTCATAGAATTTTTGAGGAATAAAAGAAAATCAAGATCAACCGTACATTACACCGGCTTCTCTTTTAACTTCTTCTTCTCTCTCAAGACCTACGATCTTATCAGTTGCGTCCATGAAGTCATTCATGGTAACAGTAGATCTTTCTTCCCTTATTGCAAACATACCTGCTTCTGTACAGATTGCTTTAAGGTCTGCACCAGACCCACCTTCTGTAAGTGATGCAACAAGTCTGATATCTACTTCTTCATCCAAAGACATTGCACTAGTATGTATCTTTAGAATCTCCATTCTTCCATCTTCATTTGGGATTGGAACTTCTATGAACCTGTCAAATCTTCCAGGACGTAAAAGTGCAGGGTCTAATATGTCAGGTCTGTTGGTTGCTGCAACAATACCCACATCTCCCCTGGATTCAAAACCATCCATCTCAGCAAGTAACTGCATAAGAGTTCTTTGAACTTCTCTATCGCCGCTGGTAGAACTTTTAAGTCTCTTGGCTGCAATAGCATCAATTTCGTCAATGAAGATTATGCTTGGGGCTTTTTCTTTTGCAAGTTCGAAAACGCCTCTTACTAATCTTGCACCTTCACCAATGTATTTTTTAACAAATTCTGATGCAACTATTTTTATAAATGTTGCATTGGTTTCATTTGCTACTGCTTTTGCAAGAAGGGTCTTACCTGTTCCAGGAGGTCCGTATAAAAGAACTCCTTTTGGAGGTTCAATTCCAATGTTTGCAAATAATTCTGGTTTTTTAAGCGGAAGTTCAACTGTTTCTTTAATTTCTACAACCTGCTCTTCAAGCCCACCAATTTCTTCATAACTTACTTCAGGTTTTTCTTCTACTTCCATACCAGTTATTAAAGGATCTTTTTCTGATGGAAGTACATTTACAATACTGAATGTTTGCTGGTTTAGAGCAACTCTTGAACCAGGTTCAATTGATTCTGTATCAAATAAACGTGAAAAGCCAATAACAAAGTGGGGTCCGGTACTGCTTTTAACAACCAGTTTCCCGTCCTCAAGGACTTCTGTTACTGTGGCTACAACTAGTGGAGGTGATCTGAATCTTTCAATTTCGCCTCTAAGGGATTTTACTTCCCTATCTAGCCTCATTTTTTCATTTTCTACTAAAACTTTATCTTTTTCAAGTTTTCTAACTTTCCACATTAGATTTCTTTTTGTTTTAGTATTTTCTTCTTTCAGGAGTTTTATTTCCTTTTTAAGGTCTTCAGTTTTTTTCATTATATTTTTGGTCATGTCTTCCATGATCCATACTCACTCCATTTAGTTTTTAATTTTGGATTTTTATATCAAATTAAAATATATTGGATTTTAGTGTTATTTTTGTTTTAATAATATTTAAATATTGAGGATGCAAAATATATTTAAAAACTATAATTATTTTTTAGTACAAGTAGAATATTAAGATAGTGTTTTAACGTAAATACAAAGGGATCAGCATGAGATGCGAGATATGTGGAAATAAAATAATCGGAAAACCAATGAAGACAAAAATTGAGAGTTCTACCATGCTTACATGTAATGCATGTGCTAAATTTGGAAAAGTTCAAAGAGAGCCACCTAGGCCAAGAAGGCCCAGACCTGTTAGAAGAAAACCAAGATTTGAAGAACCTTCCCATGAAGTGCTTGAGGATTATAATAGTATTATAAGAGAAGCAAGGGAAAAAAAAGGATGGTCTCGTGAGGATCTGGCTGAAAAAATATATGAAAAGGCATCTGTAATTAACAGATTGGAATCTGGAAAAATGGTACCAGATATTAAGCTTGCAAGAAAGTTAGAACGTATATTAAATATCAAACTCATGGAAAAACTGGAGGATGTTAGCAGTGAGGATATAGGTTCTTCAGCCAGAAAAGGAGCTACAATAGGGGATATAGCCAGAATAAAAAGAAATTAGAGTTTAGGCCAACTATATCTCATGAAAACAATTTATTTTAATCTTTTTTGAGGGAATAATAGCCTTTTAGGGGAGGCAATTTCCCAAATATTTGTTTTATTTGTTCATGTTCTTTATATTCATCACTTATAACAAGTAAATGTGCAGGAGGATGTATTTTTTTGATATGCATTATTGATTTTGTTGTATCCTCTAAAACACTTACTAATGCAGCTATTTTACTTTTTGTCCTTAATTTTTGTTTAATTATATTTTCAGCTACTTCATCTGCAATTTTCACGTCAATAATCTTGGGTTTCCCTGCTATTTTTAAAGTAGCATGTCTTTCAATATCTGCAATGGCATTCAGGAGTTTACCCTGACTACTTGCCCGAATTAGAATTAAAGCCATTATATCACTCAGTTTTAATAATTTTTGAAAATATGATAAAAATAATAGAATATGGCTAATAAGCCTCCATTATTTTTTCAAGAATGAACTGATTAAGGTACTTCTGAATAAGACAAGAAGTACTAATATTATCCCAATAGCGGTCTGCATATTCCCAATAACGTCTAAAAGGGAAGAACTTACCGGTAAATTCCATGGGGGAGATGATCTTTTGTCTGGAAGGGGTTTGAAATAAACACCTACTGCTCTTGAACTTGGCCTAACATTGATATCTTTTGGCTCCACATAATTAACACCAACAAGAAGTCCATTGTCAATTCCTCTGTTTATACTGTTTGCTATTTCTGTATTGCTGTAACCATGTTTTTTAACTGATGCTTTAACTATTTCTTCTGTTGTTTCCCTTATACCAATTTCATCAGTTCCATATACAGAAACCTGAACAGTTTGAGAAGTAACTGTAATTGCATCTCCTAATGAATCATAAGCATATTTAACATTTAGAGTTCCTTCACAAATTGGACAGATTTTATAGTTATCTGCCCCAGGATATCCTGTACTCCAGCCGCAATCGTTACAATATTTACTGTATGGAGTGTTCATGGGGTAACCAGTTGTATTAAGTTTTTCTGGAGTAAACATGTCTCCAGTAGTTATTCCTGATGCTAGATTTACAGCACCACCACCATACTTTTCTCCAGCTTCATTAGATACTTCCTTAAATACTTCTTCAACTATTTTGGTAGAAGGATACCCATCTCTAATCATTTTACCAATATTCACAGCGGTTTCTTGGCGTACTTTTGTTGCAGTTCCATACATAGGGTTACCATGTGTATTTCTCAGGTGGATTATAGCTCCTTTTTTTCCGGGTGGTAAAACAGCCAGTCCTCCTGAATGGGGAGTTACTGTAATTGTTCCATTATCCTCTACTATAATTAAGTAAGCATCAAAGGATCCTCCTACAGCAGCACCCTGAGTGGAACTTCCAGTCATAATTCTGATACCACCAAATGAATTTGCTGCAGATGCAGCTTCTGCTGGCGTAGCACCTGCTTCAAATCTTTTTATTGTTTCTACAATAGCTCCTAAACGAGCTGTAGAATCTCCTTCACCACCAGAAAGGACAGTAAAATGTTTATCTTTTGATAGGATAAACGTTGACTGAAACATATTTTGGGCAAATGACATACTACCTGCTGCCGCTCCATTACTGTCATTACCTGTTGGATCAGTAATTACAACAACGTTCATTGTTGCTGCTGAGGGAGTTATGAAAACTGCCATTATAAACAATAATAATAAAATTCTTTTCATGCTGTCACAGCCGTATTGTTAATTTTTAGATTAGAGAAGTCTTCAATAACGTTCACCGTCACTATTCCCTGTTCTTTATCCACTTTAACGTCTGCTGCTACGATTGGAGTTAATCTTGTACCTGGAATGGTGGTTAATGTAGCAAATTTTTTAGCACTTTCAATTGCTTCATTTAAAGGCAGCTCTCTTTTATTTGTAACGAGAGTATCTCCTTTAATATAGCTGCCTTGTCTAAAACCAGCAGCAGCAATATTAGTTCTGATAGAATCAGTTGGAACTATGTCATTCCCTTTAATTATAACACCAGATATGGGTATTCCTTGATCTACTTCAGTAGAAGATGCAAAGGACATATAGGTCATCAGCCTCCCGGAAACAATTAACATAAAGGCAAGTATTAAAATTATTAAGGTATCTCTTCTTATTTTTATGAACATTTGGTCACCAGATGTGATTGGTTACTATTTAGTTATTTTTAAGACTTAAAATTTCTTTTAAAATTTCAGATGCAGGGTCCATGCCCTGTGCACCGATTAATAATATTATATCTTCATCATTTGATATTTTCATTACATATTCTAATGCATCATATAGTTTTTCATGGAAGATATATTTTATCTCTCTTTTACGAAGTGCACCTATAAAAACTTTTTTTTCATCCTGGTTAACAATATTTAAATCATCTGTAACGTCTTTACTACTTGTTATAATCAGTTTATATGACGTGTTTTCCAGACCCTCGGCGATTGCTTCTGCATTAACCTGATTGATTACTTCTCCTCTTGATCCTCTTATTGCAGAAACAACTAAGAAATTGCCTTTACCAATTATAGATGCATTTTTTATGGTTGCAACTATGCCGTCAGGATTATGAGCAAAATCATCTATAATCAATGGCTCTGAATTAATTATCGTAAATCTTCTTTTTAAAGGGACATATGATGAAATAGCTCTCCTGATCGTGTTAATATCAATGTTTAAAGCTAAAGCAGCACCAGTTGCAGCCATAATATTTTGAATAAAATGATGGCTTTTAAATGGAAGCTCCCTGGTTTCTATTATAATTTGATCATTGAAGAAGATTCCCTCATCTTTTAGATTTATCTGAGCATTATCTCCAAAAAATAGGATTTTTTTATGGGGATTGAAATCTTTCATTTTTCTAACAAGTGGATCATCAAAATTTAAAATCATGGAACCATTTTCTTTCTTTAAGGCTTTTACAGCTCCAGATGTTTCGTCAAATGTTTCTTCAATAGAATTTACAAGACCAATATGGTCTAAAGCAACATTGGTTATGACCACAACTTCAGGATCAATTGCAGAGGTCATTATGTAAGCATGATCTTTCATAATGTCATCAAGCCATCCCTGAACCTCTGACACTTCAATTACCATTGCTTCTATTTTTCCATTAAATTCTGCAATTTGTTTTGCAACCATTGGATCTATAAGTGTATT
Organism: Methanobacterium sp. UBA44; assembly: GCA_002494885.1. Classification (GTDB taxonomy): domain Archaea; phylum Methanobacteriota; class Methanobacteria; order Methanobacteriales; family Methanobacteriaceae; genus Methanobacterium_D. The sequence goes on along the minus strand of DACV01000007.1, from coordinate 263,306 downwards.
GAATTCGGATTTTGAATCAGTATTGGAGTAAGTGCTGAAACCTGCTTCTTTTAGGATATTATAAATCATGTTCGTAGATGTAGATTTACCGTTGGTTCCGGTAACAACAACTCGTATAGATTCACTGGCAAATTTTTCAATGGCCCATTTTATTGCGAAAGCATTGGCCAATTCTATCTTTTCTGTAATAATAACTGGTAATCTTAATTCTTCAGCTACTTTTACGGCATTAGCTTTAGGAGTTTGGGTTATTATGCATGAAACTCCTTTTTCTACAGCCATTTTTATTCCAATTTCATTTATCCAGTGCCTGATTACAATATCGCCTTTTTTTGCTGCATTTAGGAAAGTAAAAATTCCCTCAATGCTTTTATTATCACCAATAAGTTTTCCACCTATCTCTTCTGCTATATATGATGTTGATAATGTCTTCATTTTTTTCACATGGTTAAATTATGAAGTAGTGGTAAAAATAGAGCGCTAATGCACATATTATAATGGTAATTCCCCAGTAAAGAGTTACTATTTTCTTTTCTGATAATCCTTTATAATGCAATGTATGATGTAGTGGCTCAACAGGCAATTTTATGATGTTAGAACGATGCATAAGGCTTACTATCACTGAAAGAATTGGAATGGCAAGGGCAATTAGAGCAAAATATATTATATTTCCTAAAAATGCTGCAGTGATATAGCCAGCCCCTAAAGCAAAAGAACCAGTATCTCCCATAAATATCGAAGCAGGGTATCTATTTAAGGCAAGAAATCCAAATGAAACTCCGGCAAGTGCTATAAAAGGAATTCCACCTTCAATATTTCCAATGGAAATTGAAAAAATAGCACATGCAGAGGATGTTATAGCCATAATACCTGCAGCAAGACCGTCCATACCATCAATGAGGTTTACAGCGTTTATAGCCCCGATTATACCGAACATAATCACTGGTATTACAAAAATTCCCAGATCAAATCCAAGTACAGAGGAACTGACAGCTCCTGTGCCTATTAGGAATATAGAAATAAGAAATTGCGCAAATATTTTTTCACTTTCTTTTACTTCGCTTTTAATTGGAGTTTCACCAATTATTTCTACTTTTTTATCATGTAAATGCTTTTCCAGGTCTTTTTTGGCTTTTGGTGTTGCAACACGAGCTTCTTCACCAGGTTTTAATGTTAATCTTCCAATTTCTAAAGGCAAAGAACTAATGTTCCTAATTTTTTTCTGGATTTCTTTAGTTTTTAGCCCAATTAAATCGTCAAAAAGCCCAATTAAGCTCGCTGTTAGCATTAACATTGTCATAAGGACTAAATTTTTATTATTAAAATAGATACACGTAGTCAGAAGAATTCCAAGCAAGATTGCAAGCCCTCCCATGGTTGGAGTGCCTGTTTTATGGCTGTGTTCAGTTACAATGGGTTTATCTGTTATGTTGGCATCTTTCAATATTTTTCTAACAAATAAAGTGAAAAATACCGTTGATAAAAATGCAATCAAGAATAAAAAAATGTCATTTTGTGAAATATTCAACTAATCACCTTAATTTACTTTTATCTTATTAAATATTTGTAAGTAATGAATGATTTAAAATATTAAAGAAATTTTGTATAATCGATATTCAGTTCTTCTGCAGTTTTAAATGCCTTTTTAAAGCTTTCTGCACGAATAGTGATACGCTGAAAATCAGAGGGGCCGTGAATTACCCAGCTGTTTTTACCATTAAAATTCCTAAATTTATAGTTATTTTTTTCATTTTTATAATTGCCTATAGGTATTTCAAGAGCATTATATTTTTTAATTCTTTTTTCCACAGTTTTAGGATTCCATTCGCCTAAAGCCATATCAACAAGTTCATTCACTGGATTCACGGTTGTTGATGCAGTTGTTAAGTATCTTGTTCCACTTAGGCGTGTATTTATCTCTATAAAGTAAGAAATACTATCTTTTTCATCAAAAATAATATCAATATCAATATTTCCCTCAGATCCTAAAATATTAGCAATTTCAGAAGCTTTTCCACGTATATATTCATTATTAAGGTTATCTACTTCAAGAGGAGCAGTTTTTAATTTATCCAGGGGATGAATACAGTCAAGTGTTGTTCTACCTTTATATACTGGAACAAGAGGAACGGCCTTTTCATCATATCTTAAAACTTCAATGGATATTTCAATTCCAGGGATAAATTTTTCTGCAATCGCTCCTTTAAAATCATCGATGCAATCTTCCAGATCAGCATTATTAGTAGCTATTTTTACTCCACTTCCCCCTTGTCCCTCTAATTTCTTCAGTACTACAGGTAATTCCTGTTTTAACTGATTTTTAGAAATGTCAATAAATTCAGGAGTTTTTATTTTATTTTTAATGAAAAGCTCTTTAGTTTTTTGTTTATCTCTTGCAGTAATTACAGCATTTAGAGGGGATGCAACTACAGGTAATCCATAATTATCTTCTAAATCTTTTTTAAATTTAGCAACTTCAATCAGGGGCTTATCTATCCCAATAAGTGGTACAACTGCGTCTACATCTTCTTTAAGTGCAACTTCTTTAGGTCCTTCCATACCTCTTGGAACGATATACTGAACATCTGCAAGCTCTAAATTCTTTGAATCAGGATTAGATTCTGTTAATATGCTTGTAATTCCTTTATTCTTGACGTATAGTGCAATATCTTCAAAAAGCCTTGCACCAACAAATAAAATTTTCATTATATCACTGACTAATCGCTGTATGAACTTTAACTAATAATAAATTTCAATAAACATATTATTTGACAGGTAGAGTTTTATTTTTATTGGTTAAAAACATGTGATTTTTATCTATTTTAATTTATTTAATCTTAAACCAGCATTTAAAACACTTCTGTTATGATAAATTTTATTATGTTTATTAAATGTTCATATTACATAATTGGTGATAAAATATGGCGCATAATCATAGAGCAAACAGGCGAGAAAACTCATGGGATTTTCCCCAGATATACTGGATTTATATGAAGGGGTAAATCCTGAACTACTGGACATAACAGGTAAATTTGATAGGATAATCCTCAAAGATGGAGCTTTACCCACTAAAACCAAAAGATTAATAGCCTTAGGCATTATTATATCCAATCAATGTGGACATTGTGTTGAACAGCAGTTTAAGGCCACAATCAATGCAGGCGCTACAAAAGAGGAAATAGCAGATTTAATGGGGGTAGTGCTGTTGACTTCAGGAGCACCAGCATTGGCTTCATGCAGAGATATAATAGCAGAGGTTATTAAAGATCTTTAGGATGGTTTAATACCTTTTCAATTGTGTGAACCACTTTATCAATACTATCCTTAACTTCTCTTGAAATTTTTTCATTTAGCTCCATGCTCTTAGGTTGAACGCCCACAAGAATTATTTCTGCATGGATCGTAGTTTCCATATACTTTATTAAAAAGGAGACTGGCATAGCATGAGTTGAAATATTATAATTGGCAATTTCATCTTTTTTTACCACACGAATGTAACCAGGCACTTTTTTCATCTGGACTGCATCTATAAGAATGATGTGAGTAGGATTTTCTTTTCTGATTGATCCCGTATAGTTTTCTGGAACAGTTCCCCCATCAAAACAAACTACACTTAAGTTATCTTTAAATAATTCAGACAGCTTTTTTACTATAACAGGGCCAAGCCCATCATCACTCTTTATTTCGTTTCCTATGCCTAAAATAACTACTTTTTTATAATCATTAAGAAATTCCTTCAATTTTTGTTCTAATGCTATCTAATCCACCACCCATTTTATAACTTAATTTTATTTTAACCCTATCTCTTATATCTACATTGATTTTGGGAATAGGAATTAAAAGTGGTGGATTAAACATCTCTGTTGGCCCACAGATTATATTCTCAGTTAATAAAGATAAAGTAGTAATCTTAATTCCAGTCATAATCCCTTTTTTAGAGATTTTAAATTCAATAATTGCCTCAACATCTTCATCAATCTTCATATTAAAATTAACTTCATTGTAGATCACAAAATTACTGATTATTTCATGATTCAAATTTGAACCTGCAAAACTATCGTCATAACAAATATGATTGGAATCCATATTAACTGCTTCAGCACCATTTATAATTCCCTTTGGGATAATTTCTCCACTATCTTTAAGATTTTTAAGGATAGAATTAATCACAGGAACCTGTTCTTCATCTATTAATGCTGTATCCAGCATTTCACAGATAATGAAATCTGCTTTATCCTTAAAAACCATTTCTCTTGCATCTGCATTTATTAATGATATATTCTTAAATAGTTTAGTATTATATTTTGCAGTTTTTGCAGAATCAGGGTTTATTTCAACAGCATAAACAAAATCAGAGTAAAATGAAGCAAATATTGAAAGTATTCCGCATCCAGAACCTATATCATAAACAGTACCGTTACATTTTTCTTTAATTGCTTCAAAAAATGCAGATAATCTTTCTTCATCTGATAAAAGATTAAAATGATATGGTGTTGTACGCATCTTAAATTTTATGGAAGATAAATCTTCAAAAAGCAGCTTTTTGGCGTACATTTCCCTAAAATGACGTTATCATGACTCTACTTAAGTTTCATTGTCTGATAACATATAGTTTTATTTTAAAAAATTAAATTTAAGGTGATATTGCGCTACCTGTACCAGCTTTGTCGAGATCTAATGATTTTCCGACAGCTGTGCTTGTAAGACGTACGTGTTCTACACCTTTGAGTCTCATTATTTTTTCTGAAAGTGTACGGATGTATTTAACGTCTCCTTTAACGACTATGACTTCAAGGCAATGTTTATCTGTCATGTGTACGTGCATAACTGCATTAATGAAGTCTTTGTAATCGTGCTGAATTTCTGTAAGGTCTTCCATTACACCAGTGTAGTGATGATCATAGATTACGGCAATAATTCCTATTCTTTCACCTTCCATCTCATTCATCCACTGATACCTTACTATGTAGTCTTTTAAAGCATCTCTGATACCTTTTGACCTGGACTGGTATCCTCTATCTTTTAAGACCCCATCAAATTCATTTAACAATTTTTTCGGTAATGACATACTAATTCTCATCAAAACTTTCCCTCCGATATTACTTTATTAATTTCATACTCTTTTCTACTATTTATAGTTAATCATAGTAGAACAATATTGTGCACATGGAACAATATTTATGCATATTATTCTGAAAAATAATATGATATAATACTAATTGATAGATTTATTACTATTTAAACTTTGTCCTTATAGGGCAATATTGTTCTAACCAGACAATATATCAATTACCCATTCAAAAATAGGTAATAAAATAAAAAAAATAAATTGACATAAAGTATAAACAATTTTATAATTATAATTTCAATTTATTTAATGTCTTGGAAATTTGGGAGTGATAGTATGAAAGTAAAAGAAGCGATGAATAGGGGCGTAATAGCGATTAACCTGGATACACAACCTTTTGAAGCATTTGAGAAAATGTACAGAGAAGGGGTAAGAAGACTTTTTGTTGTGGATGAAAACGAAAATCCAGTTGGTGTTATTGCTTACCTTGACCTGGTAGGCATGTTTGGAGCTCTCAAACCAAGTTCCAGAAATTCAAGTAATTTGAAAATTGAAGAAATAATGACAGAAGATATCATTTCAATCTCTGCAGATGATAACATTGAAGATGCGGCAAATTTAATGTTAAGGGCAGATGTTTCAGGTTTACTTGTTCTGGAGAATGAAAAACCTGTTGGTGTCATTACAAAAACTGATATGTGTAGATTAGTTGCTGCAGAAATATTGGTTCCACAGTAAGTTTGCAATACATCTTTAACCCATTTTTAATTTTTCCAATTATATTTTAACTGTTATTTATGCATTAATTGATTAATAATTTGTTTTTAGAGATATTTAAAAAAAAAATTAATAGGCAAAATTAGAAATGCGGCTGCCGGGATTTGAACCCGGGTCGTAGGCTTGGAAGGCCCAAGTCCTAACCAGACTAGACTACAGCCGCGATGCGGCGTCCGGGATTTGAACCCGGGTCACTGGCGTGGCAGGCCAGAGTCTTAACCAGACTGGACTAACGCCGCATACCATGATTTTATGTTCATACTATATAAACATTTAGGTTATGAGCCCCTAACAGTAGTATAAACTAATGAATCCTGTAATGAAAGTTATGGAACAACGTTATGGAACAAATTACTGAAATTATATTTAAAATGTGGGATTATAAATTTTACAACTTTTTTTATAAATAAATTTATGTAGTAGATTATAAGATTGTATTTTGACTATTTAATTTTAGAAAGATTAATAAACATCATATTAAATATTAGTCTATTTGATAAATTTATAAAGAGGTAAAAAAAGGCAACATTCTCTGGTGAGTATATGGAAATATTTTTATTCGCGCTAATTGGAATTTTAATCATATCATTGATTATAGTAATAAAATCAGCAGACATATTCGTTGATAATTTAGTAGAAATAGGTGCTCTGCTTGGAATATCTCAGATAATACTTGGTGTTACGGCATCAGCTATTGGAACGTCACTTCCAGAGTTTGGTTCTGCAATGATAGCCACTTTAACAGGAAGCAGTGATATTGGTGTGGGTGTGGTTATTGGTTCAAATATATGGAACATTGCTGGTATATTGGGTATTACGGCAACATTTACTGGGCTGATTAAAACTAGTCCTAAAGGATTAAGCAGAGATGGGATGGTAACTCTTGCTACCGCAGTAATTCTAATGATTTTCATGTTTTTCGGAAATATTGGAAAAATAGCAGCAATCGTTTTCATTATAATATATGCAATATATCTAAGAAATCTGATAAAATCTCAAAGGGAAGAAGATGCTGAAAATCTTGCTAATGAAGCTAAAGATGCTAAAAGAAACAGTAAAACTGTTGAATCAGAATCTAAACTTAAAAAACTTAGATCAATTAGCCCTAAAACTATAATATGGACACTAATAGGGCTTTCAGGATTAATAGTGGGGTGTAGATTATTAGTTTACAGTGGAGTAGAACTGGGAAAAATATTGGGCATCCCTGAAATGATAATGGGCTTATTTACGCTTGCTATTGGAACCAGTATTCCAGAACTTGTAGTAACATTTTCTTCTGCCATGAAAGGGTTGCACGATTTATCAATAGGGAATATATTGGGCAGTAACACATTTAACATCATGATAGGTATTGGAATACCTGCTTTTATTATGGATATACCTGTAGAACCTCTTTCACTTGCATTTGATGCTCCAGCAATGATATTTGTGACAATACTTGTGCTATTGCTGATAAAGAGAGGTATGAAACTTACAAGAGTTGATGGAATCATATTAATGGCGACATATGTAGCATATGCAGTTATAAGACTATTCGTACTAGGGTGATAAAATGTATAAAAAGATATTAGTGACAAGTAGTGGTGAATATCTGGATGAAATAATTGAACATACTCTGGATCTGATAAATGAAAGAGGAATAGAAGTTATAGGCCTTTATGTGGCAGATAACTCTGCACCATTTTTAACTCCTAAAAGAGTTAAGCAAATGATGGTTGATGAATTAAAGCAAAGAGGAAAAGAGATTTTGGATAGTATGGAAAAAGAATTTACCAAACCTGCTCATTGTAAAATTAGATTCAGACCAATACTCATTGAAGGCGATCCTGCAGAAGAGATCATTAAAATTGCTGAAGATGAAGACATTGATGTAATAGTTATGGGGACTGGAAAAAGTAAAATAGATAAACACTTGCTTGGAAGCGTTTCAGAGAAAGTCGTGCATTCTGCTCCATGTACGATACTCCTTATAAGGTCAAAACATAAGTTTAGATGATGTTAAACAGGTTAATTTTACTTATTTTAACTTATTTTTTCAATTGATTCTTCAATAACAGTAAGATCCACATTTTCTTCAACTATTTCTGCAAGCCTATCAATTGAAAATTTCTTCAGGTTTTCGAAGTTATCTTCCTTAAAACCAAGTGGATCAAGGTCATTTTGAATCCTTAAATAATCAGTAAATACTCTTCTAAACTTAAAATTATGGAATATGCCGTGAAGATAAGTTCCCATAACATAATTTTCCACTGCACCGTCATATTGGGAGGAGGGATGATTTCCACATCCCTGGGTAATTTTAAACAGTGGTTTAGATTTTCCAAGAATGGTAAGTCCTTCATGAAGCTCATATCCATTTACTGAGCTTCCCTTAATGCTTTTAAACATGCCATTTCCAAGAATATCAGCTTTACTTTGAGTTACTATTTTATCTATTCTTTCAAATTTGGTTTTTGCGTCTAAAAGGCCTATTCCTTCAACACTACCATATTTAGATTCTTTAAAAGTTTCATCTATAATCTTTGTTCCAAGAATCTGGTATCCCCCGCAAATTCCAAAGACTGGAATTTCAGGTGCTAAATTAGCTATTTCATCGGTAAATCCAGCTTCAGTTAAAGATACCATGTCATTTATAGTATTCCTGGTTCCTGGAATAATTAATGCATCCAGTTTACCCATTTCATCTACCATTTCAATTAGTTTAATACCTACATCTGGCTCATATTCCAGAGGATCAATGTCGGTGAAATTGGATATCCTTGGAAGACGCATTACACCAATATTTATTTTTTCATTTTTGCTGTATTTCCGCTCTGAAAGGGAAGCTGAATCTTCTTCTGGAAGTTTAAGGCTTTCATCATAGGGCATGACGCCAAGAACAGGCACACCCACAATTTCTTCAATCTGGCGTATTCCAGGGATTAAGATATCAAGATTACCTCTGAATTTGTTAATTATAATTCCCTTTATTCTATTTCTATATTTTTCTTCAAGAAGAGAAAAAGTTCCTGCAATTGAGGCAAAAACCCCTCCTCTGTCAATATCTGCAACTAAAATAACATCTGCGTCAGCCATTTCAGCTATTTTCATGTTAGCCAGGTCCTTATCCTGCATATTAATTTCTGCAGGTGAACCTGCTCCTTCTATTACTATAATGTCATAATCTTTTTTTAAAGATTCAAGAGACTCATTTATAGCTTTCAGTGCGTTTTTTCTAAATGAATTCTGGTAATCATAGAAATTCATATCGTTAACTGGCTTTCCATGAACTATTACCTGGGATATAAAGTCTTCTTTTGGCTTAAGTAGAATTGGATTCATATGATAGGATGGATCAACCCCTGCTGCTTCTGCTTGAAGTACCTGTGCAATTGCAATTTCTGCGTTTTCTTTTGTAGTATATGAATTAAGTGACATGTTTTGAGATTTAAAAGGAGCAACTTTGTACCCTCTTTTTGAGAATATTCTACAAAGTGCCGCAACAACAACGCTTTTTCCAGCATTTGATGAAGTTCCCTGCACCATAATACATGTATTTTTATTTTTAGAATCCAAATATTCGGCCTCCGACACATAATGCATTTTTTCTAATAAATATTTTAGTAAATTGGATAGTTAATGAATTTTACTTTCAAATTTTTAAATAAAGTTGTTTTATTTAAGTAACTATATAAATTAAGTAATTTCTTATGCTATAATTTACATACATTATCATAATATTTAACGCTCATGTCCATGACCTTGTGCAAAAATCAGGCTTATGGTTTAATGAATTTTTATAGTAAATTTAAATGACTTTAATATGTTAAACTACACATATAATAATAAACTACTATTTCCTTTAAATTAAAGCACTTAAAAATGACACACTCAAACAGACATGAGGGAATTTAATTAATAAACATCATATTTGTAAGTCTTATAGGGGATATTTATGATGAGTAAAAAATTAGAAATACCTAAAACCTTGTCACGAACTGAAAATCAGTTTTTTGAGGAATTAAAAAATTTTAAAGGTGAAGATGTGACCATAATCCTTTTGAATGGCCATATTGTGCGCACAAAAATTCTTGCAATAGAATTTAGCAACATGCATTTTATTGTTGAGCATTTTGATGGTATTAAAGAGATTATTCGAGGAGATGCAATTCAGAGTATAAGACTTGGAACAAAAATTGAAAAAGAGCAGTAAATATTCTAGTTTATGAAATGAATGCATAACAAATATGTATCGATCAAAATTTAATTTAAAAATATGCTTTTAATTTAATGATAAATGGTTAAATGGACATAATATGAATAAAATCTATATTAATTAAGAAAGAAATAATCAGAAGTCAATTTCAATAAGTATAAATAGAAAAGTCATTATCAAAACTATTAATAAGATTATTTTAAATAAAATATGGTTTTAATTTTAAGAAAAAAATGCACAAATTAAAAGCGAAAAGTAGATATTTATATATAACAATAGTATATATTAAATAATTTAACCATAAAATACGAGTGAGTTAATTTTTATATACTATCCAATAGGAGGTTGTCATTAATCATGGCAAATCTAAATTCTAAGTCAAGTTCATTCAATTTAAGAACATATAAAACATCAGAGGAAATTGAAGTCCCTGAAAAGATCATTGATCAGATTATTGGCCAAGAAGAAGCAGTTGAAACAGTAAAAAAAGCTGCAAAACAAAAAAGAAATGTTCTTTTAATCGGAGAGCCTGGAATTGGTAAATCCATGCTTGCAAAGGGAATGGCAGAACTACTCCCTTCAGAAGAACTGCAAGATGTACTGATATATCCAAATATAGAAGATAATCATAATCCATTAGTTGGAGTAATGCCTGCTGGTGAAGGTAAAAAAATAGTGACAAATTATAAAGCTAAAGCCAAGAGTCAGGAAGAAAAGAAAAATATGTTTACAATGATTTTAATAACCCTTATTCTGGTTGTTGGATTCTATTTACAACAATTCCTGGCAGCTATAATTGCAGCAGGTATAGTATTCCTGGCATTACAGCAAATGAAGCCAAAAACCTCCATAATGGTTCCAAAACTTCTTGTAAATAATGAAAGCAACTTAATAGCTCCTTTTATAGATGCGACTGGTTCACATGCAGGAGCATTATTAGGTGATGTAAGGCACGATCCATATCAGTCAGGAGGATTAGGAACTCCTGCTCACGAACGAGTTGAAGCAGGAATGATTCATAAGGCCAATAAAGGTGTTCTTTATGTAGATGAAATTGGAACTATGAAAATGAAGACCCAACAGGAGCTTTTAACTGCAATGCAGGAGAAAAAGTACTCCATAACAGGACAAAGTGAAACAAGCAGTGGCGCAATGGTAAGATCTCAAGAAGTACCATGTGATTTTGTTCTTGTAGCATCTGGAAACCTCCAGGTACTTGAAGGAATGCACATAGCTTTAAGATCAAGAATTAGAGGTTATGGTTACGAAGTATTTATGAAGGACTCTATGCCTGATAATCCGGAAAACAGAGATAAATTAGTACAGTTTGTAGCTCAAGAAGTTGAAAAGGACGGTAGAATACCTCACTTCAGTAGGGAAGCTATAACAGAGATTATAAGAGAAGCTCAAAGAAGGGCGGGCAAAAAAGATTCGCTTACTCTAAAATTAAGAGATTTAGGTGGATTAATAAGAGCTGCTGGTGATATTGCTAAAGGAGAAGATGCAGATAGTGTTAAAATAGCTCATGTTATAAGTGCTAAGAAACTTGCAAGAACTCTTGAACAGCAAATTGCAGATCGATATATTGGTCAAAGGAAAAAATACAAAGTATTTAAATCTGAAGGGGGAGAAGTAGGTACTGTAAACGGCCTTGCAGTAATTGGGGATAGAAGTGGTATAATATTACCTATAGTTGCTGAGGCTGCTCCTGCTCAAAGTAAAGAAGAAGGTAGAATAATAGCAACAGGTAAACTTGGTGAAATAGCTAAAGAAGCAGTTCAAAACGTAAGTGCATTAATTAAAAAGCACACAGGAACGGATATATCAAGCTATGATATTCACATACAGTTCCTTCAAGCATATGAAGGCGTGGAAGGAGACAGTGCAAGTGTTTCAGTTGCTACTGCAGTTGTTTCATCTCTGGAAAACATTCCTGTTGACCAGTCAGTTGCACTAACAGGTTCATTAAGTGTACGTGGAGACGTGCTTCCTGTAGGTGGAGTAACAGGTAAAATTGAAGCTGCCGCTGAAGCAGGAATTACAAAGGTCTTAATACCAAAATCAAACATGCATGATGTTCTGATTGAAGAAAGATACAAGAATAAAATAGAGATAATTCCTGTAGAAACTTTAAGTGATGTACTTGAGCATGCTTTAATTGGTAAAGGTAAAAAAGGTCTTCTGGATAAGATGCGGAAGATCAGTGACATGGTTCCCAAGGGAATTCTACAGAACCCTACAACTCATTAAATTTGATTTTGAAAGGAATTCCTTTCATTTTTAATTTATTTTGTTTTTTGAACCAGTTGATTTAAATGTTTTTAAATTCAAATGATTAATTAAGAATTATGTGATATTCATTTTCATGCTAATTTTTAACTAAAATGTATTTAATAAATATTAATTGAAATTAATAACTAAAGGACGATAAGATGGAAAAATTAAGATTTTTTGATTTAGATCTCAAAGATGAGATTAAAAGGGCAGTTGAAGATATGGGATTTGAGGAAACAACTCCAATACAGTCTCTTGCAATTCCATATATATTAAAAAAGAGAGATGTAATAGGTCAGGCCCAAACAGGTACGGGAAAAACTGCAGCTTTTGGAATACCTCTTTTAGAAATGGTAAATCCTGAAAATAAGAAATTACAGGCAGTAATTTTATGCCCTACAAGGGAGCTTGCAATTCAGGTTGCTGAAGAATTAAGGAAATTATCAAAATATATAAAAAAGCTTAATGTTCTGCCAATATACGGAGGTCAACCTATTGAGAGGCAAATTAAAGCATTAAAAAAAGGCGTTCAGATTATTATAGGTACACCCGGCCGTGTAATGGATCACATGAGGCGAGGAACTTTAAAAATGAACAATGTGAAAATCATGGTTCTTGATGAAGCAGATGAAATGCTTGATATGGGATTCCGTGAAGATATAGAGTTCGTACTTGAAGACATGCCTTATGAGCGTCAAACACTTCTTTTTTCAGCTACTATGTCTAAACCTATTTTAAATTTAACTAAAAAATATCTAAATGATCCAGAATTTTTAAAGGTTGTTCATCAGGAAATGACTGTACCTGAAATCCAGCAGATTTATTTTGAAGTTAAGGAAAAGATGAAATTAGAACTTTTATCTCGTTTAATTGATGTATATAATCCAAAATTATCTTTGGTTTTCTGTAATACAAAAAAACGTGTTGATACTCTTGTAACTCATCTCCAGGTTCGAGGATTCCTTGCTGATGGACTTCATGGGGATATGACTCAGAGACAAAGGGATAACGTTATGGCAAAGTTCAGAAGCAGTCAAATTGAAATTCTCGTTGCAACTGACGTAGCTGCACGTGGAATTGATGTAGACGACATCGAAGCAGTATTTAATTACGATGTACCAAACGATGATGAATATTATGTTCACAGAATTGGTAGAACAGGCCGTGCAGGTAGGACAGGAAGAGCGTTTACATTCGTGTCTGGAAGGGAAATCTATCAGTTAAGGGATATACAAAAATTCACCAAAACCAAGATAGAACAGCATAAAATCCCCTCACTTGCTGATGTTGAAGAAATCAGAACTGATAAGTTTTTAGAAAAAGTAAAATCTGTAATTAACAACGCTGATTTAACTAAATATATTCATTTAGTTGAGGGATTAATGGAAGAAGATTATACTTCTGTTGAAACATCTGCAGCTCTTTTAAAAATATTTATGAGTAAAGATAATGGTTCAGAAGAGGAAAGTTTCGGAGATACAGGCGCAAGTCAGGGCATGGTAAGATTCTTTATTAATGTTGGCCGGAAACAAAGAATCAAGGCAAAAGACATAGTTAAGGGCATTGCAGAAGAAACAGGACTTTCAAGCCAGCTAATTGGCAAAATAGACATATTTGATAAGTTTTCCTTTGTTGAAATACCTGAATCAAATGCAAAAGAGTTTCTTTCTTTGATGAACAGAGGAAACATTAAGGGCAAATCTGTTAATGTTGAGCCTGCAAATAGAAAAAATTGATTAATTCTTCTCTAATGAGTTTTGGTAATCATAGAAATTTATGTAATTTACAGTTTTTCCAAATCTAATTATTTGGGAGAATGAATCCTCTTTTGGTTTAAATAAAATTGGTTTTATATAATATGATGTCCAACACCAAAACTTAAATATTATTCTGCTTTTCCATTTTGACAGAAATTTAAGTCTGGTTTCTTTGAATTCAGTTCATATTTTTTCCAGACTTCACAATTTATACATTGACATTTTTTATGAACGTCCAGATCATCGCAAACTGCTTTTCCATTTGCACAGTACATTCCAGGAAAATCTGATGGTTCAGGGCTCATCCCTTTCATAGATATTTGTAGCATTTTCATTTTGTTTTGAGCACATTCACTATTCCTTTGAACAGGGCATTGAGAACAGAGACATTTAATCATATTTTCTCTATCAAAATCAATATCTGATTTCTCTTTTCCTGATAAGCTTCCCGATATTATATTTTTCCATTTAACCAAATTATCACCACTTTTAAGCATTTTAAATAATTATAGCATTGCTAACTTCTACTTCAAAATTTGGATCCTACTTTTAATATGTTAATAAAAATTAAAATAATATTAACAATAATCAAATACATAATAAACATATGAAAAGATTTAAAATAACCTGTACAGAAGATAATCAGATTTTTGTGGCCACATCCGCTTTTTTAAAACTCTGTAATAAATTTAAGAGTTTAAATAGCCAAAAAGGAAGGATTATTCACATAACTGGTTCCCCAGGAACGGGTAAATCTTCCAATATTTATCATGCAATAAATCTTTTAAATTTGAAGTTCTATGATGTTGAACTTAACTTAAGCAGTGTAAAATTGAGTCCTGGAGAGGTATTAGAAGAATTTGTAAATACATTAAAGAAAGATTTTAATGTTAAGACAAAAAAGGATGCATATGAAGAACTTTCGAAGTTTGATGCAATTTTATTCGCTGATAAATTACTTGATTATGGAAATTTAAATAAAAACAGGATTGAACTCACTGAATGGTTACGATGCAACCGTTTAAAATCAATAATATTCTATATTATGGTTATTCATGAATGTTTAAAACATTTAGATGACTTAAAGAGAGTAAATCTAATTTTTCATACTACATTGACATTTATTTTAAATAAAAAGAAACACGATTTATTATCAGATTTCAGCTTTTTATCTAAATTATTTGCTGGAATATTAAAATTGTTTTTTGAGGTAGTGGAAATAAAATATTCGGAAACAGAAACTATTGAAATAGTTAAAAGTCACTTTGAAGGCATAAATGAATTTCAAATTAGAATATACATCCAGAAATATGGACGCAGGCCGAGATACATACTGGAAGCTATAGAAAATAATTTAGTGACTTTAAATGCATCTCATTCAAATATTAAAGCAGTAAATCCTGTATGTAAACCCAGATAGTTGGGTTTACATAGTTATAGATTTAGAATTAGTTTTAATCTTTTTTAAGAGCTTCGGCAATAATAGAAGCCACAGATATAACACTTACTTCAGATTGGAGTGTATCAGTAGCAACAACGTCGTCAACTCCCGCAGCAAAGATTTTAAGCAGTGCATCTTCAACAAGTACTGGGTGAACGCAAGATACCAAGACCTTTGAAGCACCATGTTCTTTTAAAATTTTCACAGCATTCACAATTGTGCCGCCTGTGCTTATAATATCATCAATTATGACGGCTTCCTTCCCCTTAATATCAAGACTTTTTGGTTTTGTTTCCACAACTTCTGGCGATATTCTTGTTTTTTCAAGATAATCATATCCACAGTTAAGAATTTCTGCGATTTCTTTTGCAAAACCCAGAGCTCCCTTATCCGGCGCTATGATAACAGGGTTTTCAAGTGTTTTTTGAATATAATCTGCAATAGGGGGCATTGCAGAGAGATCATATGCAGGAATCTTAAAAAAGTCAGTGATGTTATTCTCATGAAGGTTTACGCAGAATACTTTATCTGCTCCTGCAAATTCAAGAAGTTGGGAGATTATAGTGGCTGAAACTGCCTCGCCACTTTTAAAACGTCTTTCCTGCCTTCCATATCCAAAGTAGGGAATTACAACCTTAATTTTTTTAATACCCATACTCTTTAAATTTTTAAGGATCAAAAAAAGTTCTATTAAATTTTCATCCTGAGGATATCCTGTTGATTGAACAACAATGGCTTTATCTTCTAATTGGCCTTTTATACGAATATATCTTTCACCATCTGGGAATTTCCGTGTTTCAATGGGAATTAACGTAGTTTTGAGTTCTTTTGCAATCTTTGCTGCTAATTTTTGTGAAGCAGATCCGCCTATTATCAAGAAAATCACCTATTATTATTGTAAAAGTATTTTACTTATTAAATTGAAATCAACTTATTTACCATATGAATTAATATATAATAAGTTAATCTATTTTAGATTACTTTAACATTGATATCATTATTTTAATAACTTAAAAAAAAACTGATATTCTATAAATTAACATTGAACAAATCCTGATATATTAGAGGTGGAGATAATGCACGAACTTTCAATGGCAGATGCCATAGTAAAGACTGCAGTTGATGTTGCAGAAAAAAATGACGCTCAACAAATTATTGAAGTTACAATAGAAATTGGAGGACTTGCCTTACTTAACCCTGAACAACTTAAATTCATGGTCGGTGTTTTAAGTGAAGATACTCTTCTTGAAGGTGCTGAAATAAAGGTAGAAGAAATTCCCATCGAAATAAAATGTGAATCATGTAATTACGAAGGTCCAGCAGGTTCAGATGAATTAGATCATTATATGCCTATTGTAAAATGTCCTGAATGTGAAGAAGTTTCCATTAAGATAATTAAAGGAAGAGAATGTAATGTTAAAAACATTAAAATAGAAAAGGAGGATGAAGATGCATAAAATCGCTGAAGTAGAAATACAGCATGACATAATGCTTGCTAACAAAAAGCTTGCTAAGAGAAATCAAAAAATATTTGATAAAGCAGATGTATTTACAGTGGATGTTTTAGGGGCCATTGGCTCTGGAAAAACTTCTCTTATAGAAAATCTCATCGAAAAAATTGATTATAAGATAGGCGTCATAGCAGGGGACGTAATAAGTAGGTTCGATGCAGGAAGATTTGAAAAATATAACGTTCCAGTTGTAGGGCTTAATACAGGTAAAGAATGTCATCTTGACGCTCATCTCGTGGAACATGCTCTGGGAGATCTTCCACTTGGAGATATCGAACTTTTATTTATAGAAAATGTAGGAAATCTCATTTGTCCTGTTGATTTCGACCTTGGAGCTCATATAAGGATGGTAGTCATAAGTGTGAGTGAGGGAGACGATACTGTAGAAAAACATCCTCTGATTTTTAAAGATGCAGATATTGTGATTATTAACAAGGTTGATATAGCCGAAGCAGTCGGTGCTGATGAAAATAAAATGTTTGAAGATGTTAAAAAACTTAATCCAGATGCTGTTGTTATAAAAAGTAGTCTTAAAACAGGCGAAGGCCTTGATGAGATTATTGAGAACATCAAGAAATTTATGAATGAATAATTTTTAATTTTTTAAGCCGGTGATCAGTTGAAGGTATGGATCGATCTTGTAAATTCACCTCATGTGAGGTTTTTTAAAAGTATAATTGATTATTTAAAGGCAGAAGGGGAAGATGTGCTGATAACTTCCCGTAAATTTGGGGATATTCATAAATTACTTGCTCTTTTTAAAATAGGACACATATCTGTGGGAAAACATGGAGTATCCCTTTCACAAAAACTTGAGGAAAGTACAAAAAGATCCTACGAACTTTCAAGGCTAATTTCAAACGAAAAACCGGATGTTGCTGTATCAAAGCACTCAATAGAACTTCCCAGAGTATCTTTTGGATTGGGCATACCCAGTGTTTATGTCCTGGATAATGAACACGCCCTTGCTGCAAATAAACTTACATTACCTCTTTGTAACAAAATAATAATTCCTGAAGCCATAGATACATGGGATGTTTTAAAAACAGGGGCAGATCCAAATAATTTAATTAGATACAATGGTACATCTGAACTCACTCATCTTAAGGACTTTAAATATAATGATAAGATATTTGAAGACCTTAATTTAAACTTAGAGAAGCAAAAAACCATACTAATGAGACCGGAGCCAGCTCTTGCTTCATATTTAGATACTGATTGCAAAAAATCAGTTTTATCCCCAATTGTGGATGCTTTAGAGGAATATGCAAATATTCTGGTAATTCCAAGATTCAAAGAACAGCAACAAATATTTGAAGATGATCCAGACGTCACTTTAATAAAACCTCCTGTGGATACGTTCAGTTTAATGAAAAAATGCGATTTAGTAATTGGTGCAGGGGGTACAATGAATAGAGAGGCTGCTTTATTAGGTACTCCTGTAATTTCATGCTATCCCGGTAAAATATTAGCTGTAGATAAATATTATGTTGATCAGGGCTTAATGAAAAGATCTACAAATCTGGATGAAATTATTGATATTTCTTTGAATTTATTAAAGGATCATGGAGATAAAAAGGAAATAGAAACTGATGACCTTTTTGATCTGGTAATTAGGAATATTTATGAATCTGCAGGTTTTTAAAAGTTCAAAAAAATAGTGGACTGGCCGGGATTTGAACCCGGGGCCTCCGCCATGCCAAGGCGACACTCTACCACCTGAGCTACCAGCCCGCAATATAACTTGAATGAAATACTATTTAAATAGTATCATTACAGTAATTAACAATTTAGTTTTGTAATATTTAAATATAATGCTATTTAAAATTAGGGGGAATTTATAGATGACAGATTACTGTATAAGAAACACAGAAGAAGAAGATTTTGTGAAAATAGCTGATCTTGCAGAGAAATGCAGTCCAATGGTGACGGAAAGGAATTCTATTTATCACATATTCACTAAATTTTTTAAAAGTACATCTCTGGTGGTTGAATTAGATTCGGGAGAATTAGCCGGATTTCTTTTAGGTTTCGTATCTCAGGAAGACCCTGAAGAAGCATACATGCACCTTTTATGTGTTGATCCTAAGATCAGAACCAGAGGTATAGGAAAATCACTTGTAGAAAAATTCTTTGAAGCTGTATCATTAAAAGGTTGTAAAAAGGTTTATTTAATTACTAAACCGATAAACTGGAAGTCAATATCATTCTACAGGAATTTAGGTTTCCTAGAAGAAAAAAAAGGCAATATTATAAATATTATGGGTGCCAGTGCCATTAGAAATTACAATGGTATGGGAGAACACATGGTGGTTTTTTATAAATATATAGAATAGTATCACAAACACTTTTAAAGAGGTTTGTTCAATAGATATAAAACCAAAGAATTTCTCAATTCTTTGCATCAAAATCTTTGATTTTGATAGCTGACAAAACTGAAGTTTGCCCCTGGAAATTCTATGAATTTATCCATAGCTGAAAGAATTGGAAATTGTCGCGTTAAAACAGAGATTTTAACAGGTAAAATAAGGATATAAACATTAGGAATATTATTAAATTTTTGATTTAGTACTGTATAATACATGTTTTAATATTTAACTGATGATTAATCACAATCATCGATTTAGAAGCCCAAATGGGCTTGGAGGAATAGAATTGGCTTTAATTGCTCATAATCATCTTCAATTCATATTAGAGATATCCGTAATTATTTATGTGGGAATTATGTTCCTTCTGAACATTGTGCCCATATCATTGAGTCTTGTACTTTTTATAGCGCTCGTTGCGGGCTTAGGATTTTGTTTAATGTTTGGTATGGATGCATTGTTCCTGTTTTTACCCTTATCTCATTATGAATTTACTCATCCCTATGGGCCTATTGCTATACTGGCTGTAGTAACTGCCCTAAGCGCCTTACCAATGATGAAAGAAGTTGGTATTAAAATTACTCATCTGAGACTGTTTATTTACCTTATTATAGGGTTTATTACAGTTGCAGGGGGTTTAATGCACAGATCTTTTTTAATTCTGTGGTTTTTAGGGCTTCTCATTGGATTCTTTATTATTTCAAAATCTTTCAGACAAAAATCAGCTTTTACAGTAAAAAAGGTATTTACAGTGGTTATAGTGGGCCTATTAGGTTTTGGAGCGCTTGAATTTCTTTCAAATGTTCTGGATATGTCTATATTAAGTCCCCTTTTAAGAATTTCAAGGATTGAACAGTATTCACTGCCAAGTATATCAATGGTTATAAAGAATGCAACATTTCTGGGACATGCTCAGGGATCATGCTACTGGGGTACTGAATGTCTTGGAGGATCTGATGGATATATTTCATTACCAATATCTTTAGTACTGATGTTTGGTTTACCATTTCCATTATTTTATGGAATTCTGGTATCAAAAAAGGATGTAATAGATTACATGCTGCCTGGAATATTTGGAGTCTCTTTTGACTTTGGATATGGATTCTTAATCCTACTTTTAATATGGTTTGTCGCTGTTCTTTTCATCGGCTTTAAAACATTGTCCATATATCGTGAGAAAAGAGAAAAAGACGATCGTAAGTATCTTGGAAGGGAGGCACTCCTTATTGGATCTCTTGCAGCATTTATTGCTCAGGCAGTGGTTGGATTGTTCATAATGAACAGGTCCATAAACGGAACCGCACTTTTAACATTTATTTTCCTGAGCGCCATGATAGTAAGCCACATAATGGTCATGAAAAAGTAATTATTTAATAAAATCAATAAAGTGTATGAGAGGAAAAAAAATGAAAAAAGCCCTGGTACTATTAGGATGTCCTGAATCTCCTTCACAAACTCCGATGGCGGTTTATGTTACCTATAAACTCAAAAATATGGGTTATGAGGTTACAACTGCCAGTACGCCTTCTGCAATGAAGCTTTTAGAAGTAGGGGATCCAGAGGGACATTACATCGAAAATAAGATAGATATTGATTCATGCATTGAAAAGCTGGATGAAGGTGCATTTGACCTTCTTATTGGATTTATTCACAAAGATGCTGCTGTTTCATACTTTGTAACCTTTTACAGCATCCTTAATACAACTTCTATTGCCATAATCTTTGAAAAAGACCCTGAAAAGCTGGAAGAATTCGAAAATATTGTATCAGAGAGTACAGATGCAAAAATAGTATCTGCGAGGGCTTACCACAACCCAACTCCCTTAAGGGTTAGGTTTGATAAGATGATCAAAAAGCTGGAGGAGAATTAGTAATGTTCTGTCTTGAAACATATTTACAAGAATCCGATGATTATGACATATTAATCTCAAGAGCAGGTTTCAAAGACTGCGCCAAAATAATTGAAGAGAATGCACCAGAAATAATCTATGTAAACGCTGGAGAGAAAATATTAGGTGCCAGAATTATTGGAATACCTCCGGTTCCTGTTGGTCTCAATGAAGAAAAAGGTACAATACTTTTCCCCTATACAAAACCCTGTTACGGCACTGCTGTAGTTGAAATTCCAATTCCTAATGAAGAAATTGTTAAAGTCAGGGATTTAAACATTAAGGGATGTTAATTTTTTCATTTCCCAATCTATTTTTTAAGATTTAAGTCATTTTATTTTTTAAATTTTTTTTATTACTTTTTTTGATAAAAAATTTTATATGTAAGTTAATACTTATTAAAATCTGAAAGTCATTAATTACTTATATACATTTATGACTGGAATTTATTGATTTGATATCCAGGATTTTAAAAAATCAGGTGCCATAACGAAATTTAATAAGTTAGGGGGATAACATGGTAAAAAGGACGGAATCTAAAAAAATGAAATAAGTTTATGTATTTTCATCGGTTATCTCTGACTTTTCGTTATTTTTAGGAAGTGGCAATATTGTTGATTCCTCCTCAACTGCACCTGCATCTTTAATCATGCACTCCTCAATTTTGGATTTAATAGACTCCATGTCTTCCACGTCAACCAGATCCACTATTTCAACCTGATCTCTGAATCTCTGAATAGCTTCGTCGTTTACGTTTTCAATAAAGGGTATCGCTCCTTCAGCACCGTTTATCCGCCTTCTATCTGGATCAACACCGTTTTCATGCAATGCTTTGATTGTTTGTCCTGTTATATGGCCCTGTACTTCAGATCCACATACTACCAGAAATCTAAGGTTTGGATTTGATACTATATTGGCTATAACTTTTTCAATACCAAGATTTTCGGTATGCAGAGATCCTGATATGCTCGCTCCAGCATCAACAGGTTTATTTTCTAAATGGGAGCCCAATGTGATCACAGCTACTGCACTTTCTGCATCTCCGACCTCATAATCTCCCACTACCTGTGGCCATCCTTCAGCAGCTGATTTTTTGTCCACCATTTTACTACCTCCTTTTTTTTAACTATAAGTTAATTTTTAACTTATAGTTAAATTTTAAATTGTAGTTAATGTTATATAAAACTTTTCATTATATTTTAAAATAGAATTTAAAACATCAATTAAATAAAATCAAATAGATCAAATCTTATTAAATTCAAAAATTAATCTATACTTACTTTAATGGTTAAAATGTCAAAAAAATAGTTTATTAAGGAGATTAAAATGTCTACAACCTCTAGAAGGCAACGTGAACGTGAAAAAAGACTTAACGAAATTATAAATGCTGCAAAGAAGTTCTTTTTTGTAAAGGGTTATGATAAGATTACAATGGATGAAATAGCAAAGGAAGCAGAAGTTAATAAGGCTTTACTTTATTATTACTTTAAAAATAAAGAAACACTCTTTTTTGCAGTTAATCTTCATGGTGTTCAAATATTGCATGAAATGTATCTAAAAAGCTCCAAACTTGATATAGATGGCTATGGTAAAGTAAAAGCCATGATTCAAAGTCTTTTTGACTTTTCTAAAAACTATCCTGAATATTTCCGTATTTACTGCTATGCAGGAACAGAAAGGTTCCAGATGAGCGATAATGAAGATGCAAAGGAGATTATAAATTTAATAACAGGAAATTGGAGAATAATGGTAGAGGCCATACTCCAGGGAATGAAAGAAGGAACCATAAGAAAAGATATAGACCCTGTTGAAATGTCTATTTACATTAATGTTATGAGTATGAGTGCTTTAAACATTGATATTGGATTTAAAATGATATTAGAAGCAAGAGGGATTTCTCAAGATAAATTCTGGAAAGATTTATCCCGGTTTATTAAACCAGCTATCACAAATAAACCTTATTTAAAAAAATGATGTATTCTTTAATCATCCAGAAGAAAAGAAGCAAAAGTTAAACCAGATCCAAGACGAACCTGTCCAGCCACAGCAGCAGCCTCTAAAATTTCATCTGTGGTTGCACCAGCTTCAAGTGCACTTTTCTTATGCGCTTTTATACAATGTTCACATTTAACTGCCACTGCACAGGCCAGTGCTATAATTGATTTTTCCTTTGAAGAAAGTGCTCCCTCTTTCATTATTTCTGAGGCTAAATTTTTAAATGCAGCATCTAATTCTTTGCTAACAGCTTCTGTGAATCGGTATGGTCTTGGGTTATCTTTTTCCATAATAATTACTCCTTTCTTTATTTTAACAAATAAAATCTATATGTCATGAACAATATAGTTATTTAAGTAGACGATGTTAAAGGAGGTTGAAGAAAATCTCTGTTAGCAAACCTTTGGTTTGCGCTGTCGAAAGTATTTCTTTCGATGCCCTGAAAATAAATTTTTGAGGGCTCCAAAAATTCTTAGAATTTTTGATAGATTTTCCGAACATTAGAAAATCAAAGCATGCAAAATTCAAAGAATTTTGCTGCATCAAAATCTATGATTTTGATAGATTTTCTATGCACCAAACAGTGTTTGAACAAAAATATTAAATTTTTGGAGGATGAATTATGGATTTTAAAGACTGCATAAAATTTGCAAATGAAACACCTGTTTGCTACCTTGCAACAGTAGATGGAGACCAGCCCAGGGTAAGGGCACTTGGGTTCTGGTTTGCAGATGAAAATGGATTTTATTTCCAGATAGGATCGGTAAAGGATATGTATGGACAGCTCCAGAAAAATCCAAAGGTTGAAGCATGTTTTTGGCAGCCGGATGAAACAACAGGGACAATGATGAGGGTTGCAGGCGAAATAGAATTTGTAGAGGACCCAGAACTCAAAGAAAAGGTATTAAACGACAGGCCTTTCCTTAAAGAATTTGGAATGACTGTAGATCATCCAGGACTTATAATTTTCCGAATACCTAAGGGCGAAGCTTATTTCTGGACTATGGCAACCAATTTTGAGCCTAAAAAATTCATAAAATTCGGCGATTAAACCCTTAAATTATTCTTTTTTATAATTTTATCTGTGATTTAATGGAAATAACAGTTCTGCTTGAAAATAGCAAGTTTAAAAACTCTAATTTAAATATAGAACATGGGCTTTCTATTTTTATTAAAAAAAATGGAAACAATATTCTTTTTGATGCAGGAGGGCTTGGAGAAAGTGCAATTAAAAATGCTGAAGTTCTGGGCATTGATCTTTTTAAAATAGATGTAGTAGTTATATCTCATGGACATAACGACCATACTGGAGGATTACTAAAATTCTTGCAAATTAACGATAAAGCTCCAGTTTATCTTAAGAGAGAAGCTTTAAATTCACATTATTCCAAACGTCCAGAGGGCTTAAAATACATTGGTATGGATGACCAGATAGCAAAAAAATACACGGATAGACTTAATTTTGTTGATAAAACCGTTAAAATTGCTGAAGGCTTATTTTTAGTACCAGATATCATGGATGAATTCTCTATTCCTTCCAGTAATTGTGTTTTATATGTAAAAGAAAATGGAGAGTTAGTTAGAGATGATTTTAAACATGAATTGTTCATGATAATTGAAAAAAATGATAATTTAGTTATTTTTTCTGGCTGTGGGCATAGTGGAATCAGAAATATTGTAAACACTGCCAGAGATGTTTTACCAGATAGAAAAATAGAATCAGTAATTGGGGGATTCCATTTTCAGGCAGGTAGTTTAGATTATGCATTTGCAGAAAAAGAAGAAATTGAAGATACCGCTGAATGGTTGAAAAATGAAGTAGATGGGCAAATCTATACGGGACACTGCACTGGAAAACGTGGGATAAATTTAATGAAGCCAATTTTAAAAGATCGGCTTGAAAGGATTTACACTGGCATGAAAATTAGCTTTTAAATTATTTTTTTTTATTATTATGCTTTAATTGAAAATTCATTTATAGTACCATCAACATTATAGAAGACAGAGAAGAAATTATTATTTAAATCAATAATTAAATCATTAGAGGAAAAATATGATAACTACAGTCGTTGGAAGCTATCCGCCCTTACCAAGAGGGCCATCTTCAATATCAGAAAAACTTTCAAACTTTTTTGGAGTATATGATGGGTATAAACCAGCAATAGAACTTGCTGTGCAGGATCAAATAAAAGCCGGCGTTGATATTATATCAGATGGCCAGGTAAGGGATAAAATGGTTGAAATATTTGCAAAAGCCATTCCAGGTATGGCTGTAGAAGATAATACTCCCAAAATTATTGGGAAAATCTTGCCATCCCCAATATCCATTTGCGCTGACGATCTTAAATTCGCAATTAAGGTTGCAGAAAGAATTTCAAAAGAATACGGCTCTAATCAAGATAAAGGACTTAAGGACGGTATTAAGGGAGTTAAAGGCATAATTACAGGTCCTTCCACACTTGTATATTCATCCAGAATGGAAGGATTTTACAAAAATAAGGAAAATGCAATAATTGATTTGGCTTGCGCATTAAAGCGAGAGGTTGAGTATTTAGAAGCTACTGGGGCTATTTATATTCAAATAGATGAGCCGTTTATTTCTACAGGAATGGTTGATATTCAGACTGCAAAAAAAGCTATAGGAATTATAACAAAGGATTTATCAGTTCCTAAAGCTTTACATGTTTGTGGTGATTTAACTGAAGTCTTCGACGAGCTTTTAAGATTTGATGTTGATGTTATTGATTGTGAATTTACAAGTATTCCTAAAAATATGCAGATTCTTGAAAATGTAAATCTAAAGGGTAAAAAAATAGGTTTCGGATGTTTAAATAACAAAACTGATGAAATTGAAAGTAAAGAAGAAGTAGAAAGTTTAATAAAAAAAGCAATAGATTTAGTTGGGAAGGAAAATTTGATCATTGACCCTGATTGTGGAATGCGGTTAAGATCAAGAGATGCAGCTTTTGCGAAGCTCAAAGTGATGGTAGAAACTGTAAAAAATCTATAAAAATCATAGATTTTTTATGCGTCATAATCTTCGATTTTGACAACTGTAAAAAATTTATAAATGTAATTAGATTTAACATATAATAACTTAAAAGATTATGAATTAATAAAATAAAAATTTAAAGAGGCGGGCGACCAATGGCATTTCAAATTGAAGTCGAAGAGATAGCAGATGGGTGGGAAACACTTGTAAGAAAAATCATGGCTGAAGGTAAAGAAATAAATGACGAAAGAGGCTCATTAACCAAAGAAATGTTAAACACGCTCGTAACAGTGACAAATCCACTTGGAAATCAAATGTCAGAAGGATTCTACTTAAATAAAATTGCCAAAGTACAGAAAATCAGAGTACCCGAAGGATATTTCTGGAGCGGTGATAAGCTTGAAGTTTACTCTGGACAGTTTTTAAGTAAAGATAAGCAGGGATTTGTATATACTTATGGTAACAGGCTTAGAAAACACTTTGAAGATATTGATCAGATTGATGTAGCTATTGATAGGCTAAAAAACTGTGAAGAATCAAGAAGAGCCATATCTGTAACATGGGATCCGACTGTTGACACAAAAACCGAAGAAGTACCTTGCATGATCCTTGTAGACTTCAAAATAAGAGATGGAAAGTTGCATACAACTGCATTATGGCGCAGTCATGATATTTATGGTGCATGGTTCCCCAATGCAGTAGGATTAACTCATCTAGCTAAATATGCTGCAAATAAGCTTAATATTGATGTGGGAACTGTTACAATTCATTCTATAAGTGCACATATTTATGAGGTTAATTTTGATGATGCGAAGCAGATTTTAGGACTTTAGCTATTGAATTAAAAATTAAAATTAATGGCACCAAAAATAAAAGTACCTCATTTTATTTTAATTGTAGAAACTACTTGATTGAATACTGATAAATAACTATCAAATGAGCTTGATTCAGAATATAGTTGTATTATATATACATTTTGGTCTTTCCCTACCTCTACATAAAGCATTTTTTGTGTCCCATTATAAGCAGGCTCATAACCGCTGTTTATCATTTTATATATTGTCAAACCATTAACTGTGGTAGTATTCTGCATAATTATTGTTATGTTATCCTTTTTCATCCAATCAATAGTTTTACTCCAATCTTCTTGAACAGAGTTAACCCCTAAATATTGTAGATTGTATTTTTGTATTATGACGTTTCCATAGTTAATTGGGGGGATTAAAACTCCAATTTCATGAGCGTATCCGTTTAAAAGTTTATCAGCCCCTGCGGGAACTTCAAACCAGTCTCCGGGATATTCAAAGGTTATTCCTTCTTTAGAAAAAGTTTTGTTGATATCTCTTCTTCTCATATTTTAGCCTTATGTAATGATTTTGATATTACTATACTTAATAATATTAATTTTTATTTATAATGGATATATGAATTTAACTGATAAATCTTAAATT
The DNA here is from genome assembly GCA_002494885.1 of Methanobacterium sp. UBA44. Taxonomy (GTDB): domain Archaea; phylum Methanobacteriota; class Methanobacteria; order Methanobacteriales; family Methanobacteriaceae; genus Methanobacterium_D. The sequence continues at coordinate 235,587 of DACV01000007.1, read as the reverse complement.
CATCGGAATTATAGTTAATATTATAATTAACTGAATTTTAAGTTTAAATTTTTAATTTAGTTATTAATAGGGTTTTTAATCTTAAATTATGTAATTTTAATCTTGAATTGTTATTTTAAATATATTTTAATATTTTTATTCAACCTTGTATCACTTATAAAAATCTATAAAATCAAATAGTAAATTAATTAAGGAATAATCGCTTAAAATCCATTTGCAGAACAAATTTTGCATTCATTTAATAATTTTGACTAAAAGGTGAAAATATGGTAAGTGTCAATCTTGAAGCAAAAAAGACAGTAGACTTAATGATAGAAAACTCAGCAGATTTAAATCTGATGGTAGAAAAGCTTGAAAATGGTTCAACAGTAATAGATGCTGGTGTAAACGTTTCCGGGAGCTTAAAAGCAGGAGAACTTTACACAAAGGTATGTCTGGGCGGACTTGCTGAAGTGGGAATTTCAATTCCAGGAGATCTCTCAGATAAATTCGCATTACCTTCTGTAAAGATTAAAACCAATTCTCCAGCAATATCAACCCTTGGAGCTCAAAAGGCAGGCTGGTCTGTAAGTGTTGGCGATTTTTTTGCCCTTGGTTCTGGTCCTGCAAGAGCATTAGCCTTAAAACCAGCACATACCTATGAAGTTATAGGATACGAGGACGATGCAGATATTGCAATTCTAACTCTCGAAGCAGACAAATTACCAGGTGCAGATGTAACAGATTCAATCGCAGAAGAATGCGGCGTTTCACCAGAAAATGTATATGTCCTTGTTGCTCCAACATCATCCATTGTAGGTTCAATTCAAATCGCTGGAAGAGTTGTAGAAAATGGTACCTACAAAATGATGGAAGCTCTGGATTTCGATGTTACAAAGGTTAAATTCGCTGCAGGAATTGCTCCAATAGCTCCTGTTGACCCTGATGGACTTAAAGCAATGGGTAAAACAAATGACGCTGTTTTATTCGGTGGTAGAACCTACTACTATATCCAGTCTGAAGAAGGGGACAATTTAAAAGAACTGGCTGAAAAATTACCTTCCTCCTCATCTGAAGGTTACGGTAAACCTTTCTATGACGTATTTAAAGAAGCAGAATACGATTTCTACAAAATCGATAAAGGAATGTTTGCCCCTGCTGAAGTTGTTATTAATGATTTAAGAACTGGTGAAATGTTTAGAGCAGGATATGTAAACGCTAAACTTCTAATGAAGTCATTTGGTTTATAATTATTTAAAAAAATTTCTTTTTTTATTTATTTATTTTTCTAAATCATTGTAAGTGTTATATTGAACTTTTTTTTGTTTTATCTATCTATTTCACCATTAGCAATAAGATTAATATATTAATCTTATCAATAATCATTCAGACACTAAGATATTCATTTGAGGAAGTTCTTATTGTAGATAAAATTTTTGAGGGCATATGATGGATGCAGTATTTGAGTTTAAAAAAACTATTTCTAACCTTTTAAAAGCCAGATTTCCGTGCTTGTTCATACCTTCCTGGGAAGAAGATCGCTTACTAACAATAATAAATGACATTGCAATCGATTCAAGTTTAATAAAAACAAAAAGGGATATATTTACCTGGAAAATTACTACAGGGCTTGTTAATATTAAAGATGACACAATGAAAACTCTTACTGGCACTAAAGACCCTTTGAAAGCTTTAGAATTCATTGAAAAATATAAAGAGCCTGCTATTTTTATGATGTTTGATTTACATTCTTATTTTGGAAGCACATCTGCCAGTCCGAATTTTCAGGTTATCAGGAAAATAAGAGATGTTTCCTCTTTACTTAAAAGGTCCCCTAATCCCAAAAATATTATCTTCGTTTCACCTTCTCTGGACATTCCTGTTGATTTGCAGAAAGATATAAGTATTGTTGAATTTGATTTACCTTCATTTAGCGAATTGATGAATCTACTTGAAGATATGATTACAGTGAATAAAGAAAGTGGTAGAATTAATATAAATTTAAATGAAGAAGAAAAGGAACGTATTGCAAAGGCAGCAGTCGGATTAACTATTCAAGAGGCTGAAAATGCTTTTGCCAGAGCTATGGTTGAAGGTGGTAACTTTGATATCAGCAAACTGGATCTTATTTTAGAAGAAAAGCGCCAGATAATTAAAAAAACTGAGATACTGGAAGTTATCAAGAGTGATTTAAAAATGGAAGATGTAGGTGGTCTTGGAAATATCAAAAACTGGCTGGAAAAACGTAATAAATCATGGATGGATTCTGCGAAGATATATGGAATTTCATCTCCTAATGGTTTGCTTATAACGGGTGTTCCAGGATGTGGTAAAAGCTTAATAGTTAAAGCTATAAGCTCTATTTGGCAATTACCTCTACTTCGTCTGGATATAGGGAAAGTTTTTAGTGGAATAGTTGGAAGTAGTGAGGAAAATATGCGTAAAGCACTCAAAATTGCTGAAGCAACATCTCCTTCAATACTCTGGATTGATGAGATAGAAAAGGGATTTACAGATTCTGATGGCGATTCTGGAACATCAAGTAGAGTTTTTGGAACATTTTTAACCTGGATGCAGGAAAAAACCAAGCCAGTATTTGTTGCAGCTACAGCAAATAATATTGGTAGCCTTCCTCCAGAATTTTTAAGAAAGGGGCGTTTTGATGAGATATTTTTTGTTGATTTACCTACCCATAAAGAAAGGATGGATATTTTCAGAATTCACCTTGAAAAAAGATTGCTTAATCCAAAGGTAATTGGAGAATTTAAAATAACTGAAAATGTTTTACAGGAACTTTCTGATATGACTGAGGGATATGTTGGTGCAGAAATAGAACAGGTTGTAATTTCTGCACTATTTGAGGCATTTTCTGAGTCAAGGAGTATTAAATTTCAGGATTTAGAAAAAGCTATAAAAGGAACAGTTTCATTATCGGTTACACAGGCAGAACAAATAAGATTTTTACGTGAATGGGCTAATTTAAGAGCAGTTGCTGCTACTTCAAATGAGGATAGAGCCGATTATGAAAGTTTAACTTCCGAAACTAAAGAAGATGAAAAATACGGCATTGATGAGGATATAGGTTCTGTACGTGGTGGAAGAGCAGTTGATTTCTAAAAGGTGTTAAAATGAGTGTAGAGATGTTACTAATTCCCATAGTTATTGCTGCAGTAGGAACTGCAGGAACTGGAGTAAGTTTGCTCAGTTCAAATAAAGAAATATCAGAAAGTTCGGGTACTTTAATTTATGAAACAAAAATGAAAGACACTAAATTACTTAAAAAAGCGCTTGAAGTCTTTGGTTATGAACCTTTCCTCCAGAAAGAGTTAATCGATATAACTTTAGGAGATTATGAACTGATTTTTCAGCTTAATAATCAGGATATATTTGAGGCAGTTTTTCAGGGAAATGTAACAGAAGAAAACGCTCAAAAAATTCTTTCTGACATTTATGATGAATATACTAAACTGGTACAGGAGCAGGTTTACCATAAAGTACTTGAGAATATTCAGGATTACGATATTGAGCTGGAATCTGAGTCTGTTCAGGATGATAATTCCATAATTCTCACTTTGAACATATCTGAGGAAAGAAAATGAGTAGAAAAATAAAAATTCAAATATTTCCTGATGGAACCATACAGGCAGAAGTTCAAGGAATCAAGGGAAAAAGATGTACAGATTATATAGGAATATTGGAGGATATTTTAGAAGCTAAAACAATTGATTCGGATTATACTCCAGAATTTTACCAAAGTGATGATGTTAATGTGGTTACTAAACAAAAACAACAGTTAAAGAGGAAATAATCATGTCAAGGAGCTCATGGGAACTGTTGAATTCGTTATGGATTATTTTAACATTTACATATTTCACCAATTGGTTAGCTTTTATTTATATAGGAATTACAGCGAGGAATCGGCGATGGATTTTATATGGGATTTTATATCTTCTCCCTTTTTTCATTACAAATATTGTAATGAGTTTTTATGTAGATCCTAGCATGATCAATGAAAGAGGTGAGGTTTCTGATGCATTTACAAATATAATGGGATATATTTTCATGATACCATGGTTAATATCAGTAGGTCACGCATTTTATGTCCGTAAAGAATATTTGTGGCGTCTAAGATCTCTAAAACAAGTAGAAACTGTTGAAGAATTACATTTCCAGCGAAGATTTAAAGAAATGAAGAACGCAGAAGACAGGGATTTAAGAAGAAAGATAAATAAAGAATATGAAGATAAGTATCCCCAATTGAAAAATTCTGATATATGGAATAAAGATGAAACAGAAAATATAATTTCTAAAAAGTCTTCTTCACTTATCGTTGACATAAATAATGATCCAGAGGAATTAATAGCAGAACTTCCAGGTGTAGGAATTATTTTAGCCAAAAAAGCAGTTAAGATAAGAGAAACGTCTCCATTTGGATCTCTTGAAGAATTTGGCGAAGCTTTAGGTATTAAACCCCATATTTTGGAGCAAATTAGGCCTTCAGTTGTTATAGCTGGCAGCGAAACAAAAATTCAAAAGAGCAGTAGGCTGGTGGATGTATAGATGCACTTAAACATCTATAAATTTTTACCCATAACTGAAGTAGAGGGACCAGGTAAAAGAGCTTGTATATGGGTTCAGGGATGCTCTATAAGATGTAAAAATTGTGCTTTGCCTCAAACATGGCCTAAAGATAAAGGTCAAAAGATTTCTGTAGAAGAACTAGCTGAAAATATATTGAATATTGATGAAATAGAGGGTGTGACTTTTACTGGAGGAGAACCATTTGATCAGGCTAAAGCCCTGTTTGAGCTGGGTTTAATTTTAAAAAGAGATGGTCATTCTATAACTACATTCACAGGATATAAACTGGAAGATATTATGAACTCTGGGGATAATTCATGGAAAAATTTTCTTTCAGTTATTGATTTATTAATTGATAGTCCTTATATTTATGAAAAAGCTGATTACAGCAGGCCATTAGCGGGTTCATCCAACCAAAGATATCATTTTTTGAGCAATCGATATAATGAAAAGGATTTATCATCAAAATCTCAGCGCATAGAGATCAGAATCCAAAAAAACGGAAAAATTTCATTAAATGGTCAGGTAGACCCAATTAATTTAAAAAAGATTTTTAATGGTTTGGTATGAATAATTAATTTATAATTAAGCCGCTAAAAAATAAATTTTAAGTCCTTTACTCATGGATTTAGCATTAAATTATTAAAAATAAAGAAAATGAGATTTAAATCAGATCTCATCCTGGTATCTGCTCAATATTCCCCGCACCGTTAATCTGTTGGGTTACTTTAGGATTACCTATGTATTTAATTTCCCCACCGCCATTTATCATTGCATTCAGTATATCTGATACTTTGACAGTGCTTCTTCCAGCACCATTAATGGATATGCTTGTTATTTTACTGGTTAAGTTACCCGCGTTGTATTCTCCTGCTCCAGAAATATTTATGTTCTGTTCATTGACATTACCGGAAAGTGTCATTTTTCCAGCTCCTGAAATTATTATTTTCAGTATCTGAGCATTTAAATTGTTTAAGTTACCTTCGCCAGCGCCGTTTACATTAATGGTTAAATTATTGGCTTTTAAATTGTTAGAGGTGATTTTTCCACTGCCTGAGGTATTAATTGAATTAATATCTTTCACTGTAATATAGATTTTAAGTGATTGAGTTGGAAAAGGCATAGTGTTATCAAAGCTTATGGTTAATTTATTATTGTTAACGTTGGTTTTAATAAAAGGCATAAGATTATCGTCTGCCTGAATTGTTAGGGATTCACTGTTCCCCTGAGTTATAATAAGTTCTCCGGCACCATTAAGATCGATTTGATTAAAACCACTTACACTGCGTGATTCATTTACTATTTTTCCAGATCCTGCAGGGTTATTTATGCATCCTGATGCTGCTACTAATATAAAAAGCAATAAAATTACTAATAAATATTTTTTCATAAACAACCTCCTTATTATTTCTTTAATTTATTATGATATTTAGAGAATTTAAATATTACCCAATATTTTTATGTGACGCAATTAATACAGAGATTTGTGGAATTAAAAATCTTTATTTTAATTTATATTAAAAATCAAAGGGTTATAGAAGGGTAATAACTTTCAAAAATTGGTGATTTTAAATAATATCTCCAGAAAAGATAAATTAATATTAATGGAGTGCCATAAATGATACTGGTGAGAATATGGATAGCTGTACTCTTGTAACAACTGCACATGATGAAAGTATAACGTTAAAAGCAATGGTTGAAAGTGAATGCAGTAGATATATTGTTTTATACCAGCACACCTTTGAAAAAGTCCCTGAATGCTCAAATGAGGATATAGAATATATAAAAATAGAAGGATTTCATGCAGATGCTGTTAATGAGATTAAAAAAGCCCTTGAAGATTTAGAAGATGTTAAATTTTACCTGGGGAATGTGCATTTGGATATATATTTATTATATCATATTTTAAGGGAAAAAGAGGATTATAATATCTGGATTCTTGATAATAATCAATTTATAAAAATGCCTTAGAAAAAAAAGAAAGATAAGTGGCTATTCCATAATAGTTATCGCTTTCATAGGGCAAGAACCAGTGCAGAATCCACATCCAATACATAATTGATTATCTATTCCAACGCTCCAGTCTTCTTTGATGCATATAGCTTTAACAGGGCATAATGAAACACATGCACCGCAATCCACGCATTTTTCTTCGTCTTTTTTTAAGACTTTTTTAACTGGATCCACATATATTCCACGTTTTTCAATGTATTCGATGAATTCTTCTACCTGTTCGCCATCAATTTCAATGAGCATTTTACCTCCCTTAGGAGTTATATCTGCCTTTAATATGTTGAAATTTATGTTATATTTCTTCATAGCATCTGAAATTATCGCTTTGTTGACTATATCAGGCGAAAACTTTAACCATGCTCTCATAAAGACACCTCATTATTATTTTTCGCGGTTTCACCTATTAACCGTGAAATATCTTCTGCTGTAATCATTCCTTTTACCTTATTATCTTTATCGATGATAGGCAGTCCTGAAATTTCATATTTGTCAATTCTACGGGCAATAACATCTACAGGTTCATCTTCCCTTGCAATTATTACTTTTTTAGTCATTACATCCTTTAATTTGGCTTTACCCTTGGCAATAGCATTTGCTATGTCCCATGACGTAACGATACCCATTAATTTACCTTCATCATCTACAACAGGGAGATGATTAATGTTATTTTGCACTAATTTTCTGGCAACATCGCTTATTTCCTCTGTAGGATGTGCAATTATGACTTGCTTGCTTTCAATATCTTTTATAAGGATAGAGGGCTTTTTAATTTCAAGAGGTTTGACTGTGTATCCTTTAGAGGGTATACGATTAACTGGTTCTGTTAGGAAGAATTTTCCATTATTAATCCAGTTTTTAAGTTCGTTAGCTACTTCTTCAGCTTTTCTGTAAGATGAAAGTGGCGATGTTTTGATTTCCATTCCATTAATTTCGATTTTTCCAGTTTTAAGTTCCTTATAATTGGTTTCTTTTATAACAGGACGGCTTCGTCTCGGAACTCCATAATCATAAACATTACAAATTATATCTTCGTCACTTATCCCTGTTCTTTTGGCTATTCCTTCATTTAAAATTGGAATTGGTATTCCGGCCCCAACATAAAGCGTTGGCCCGTATTTTTGCATTGTAGCACCTCTAACAAAGTCGCTGCTCATCTTTTTCATGTCACCCATGAGCATTAATGTTCCTGCAGAACCAACAGGAACCCCATTTCTACGTTCTCCTTCTGTGGAATGTTGTGTTCCTTCTCCAAGCACATATCCTTCTCCTCCGCAGAGGAATATCCTTGTACCAAGGCCTATTGTTTCAAAATATGGATCATTAAGTAGAGGGCTTAATTGGCCAGCACTGGAATAGCTTAAATTTCCAAAATTAGGAAGTAAAGTTCCCATGTAAGTGTAAAGAGTCTCATCTGTTGAGTTTGTGGCAACGGCATAATTTTGGTAGCAGTTTCTTGGATTCACCATTGTGGCCTGGTTTAGTTTATCCATATCAACTATTGTTTCTATTTCTTTTCTTGGATAGCAGTCGGTTCCATAAGCCTCAACGATTAATTCAACTTCTTTACCTTTTATAAGATCCTCAATTAGATGTGCCCCTCCATAATCCATGCCTATCTGTGGATTTTTGTTTAATTGAGTTGCCCCTATATATGCATCAACAGCGGCAATCCCTGAATAAGCTTCAACATTATTTAAAAATGTCCTGTTCATTTTAATGGGAGGATCTGAATGACCAAAGTTTAAAAATGCTCCTGAAGAACACATCGCACCAAAAGTACCTGTAGTAACAACATCAATTTCCTCTGCCGCAGCTTTTGAGCCGTTTTCCCTGACATATTCTGTCATTTCTGCTGCAGTTAAAACAACAGCATTTCCATTTTTGATTTTTTGGTTGATTTCCCTAATGGTCTTCATTTAAACACATCCCGGCAATAATTTTGTAAAATTTAAACCTTCAAAGCCAGAATTAAAATTATACAGCTATTCAGGTGTAAAATGATAAAATTAATTAATTTATTTTCTGTATTGGCTCTGATTTACAGATCAGAACTAAACAGAAATTCTTTAAGTCAAATTTTATCTAATGCCATTTCATATCTCTGCTGAATTATTAGATATGGGTTTACGTTTTATATAATTAATTTTTTTCAGTATATACTTTTACTTTAAACAGTCTATAACGATATATTACAAGAAGATCATAATTAATAAATAGATTTAAAGTTAAATTTCATTTTTAAAAGATTAAACATAATATTACTGTCTATAAATAGTATAAAGGTTGATAAAATGTCAAATCAGTTGGATATTGATTTATTTAGTAGTATGCTTAATAAGATAGAAAATAAAGTTGATTATGCTGACATCAGGGTCAATGATAGCCAGAATACATCAATCACAATGAAGGATGGTAAAATTCAAGAAATCAGGTCTGGGTCTGACTTTGGAACTTCCATTCGAATTCTGAAAGGCGGAGCCTGGGGTTCTGCATTTACAACTGACCTTACAAAAATGGATGAAATGATAGAAACTGCTCTAAAGCTATCTGGTGCATTAAAAAGTGATGTTCAACTGGCCGAAGTTCAGCCACAGGTAGATAATGTTAAGTTAAAAGCAAAAATAAGGCCTACGTATGTGTCCATTGAAGAAAAAAAGGAATTAATGACTGAAGCTAATCAGGCGGCCACAATTCCCAAGGTTGTAAGTACCACTGTAAGCTACGTTGATGCAGAGGGACGTAATGTTTTTTTGAGTACAGAAGGAGCTTCAATAACAACAGAAGAATCAAGGGTAGGTTTATTTTTAAATGCGGTAGCATCATCAGAAAATATAATTCAATTTGGACATACAAGTACTGGAGGAGCTCGTGGATTTGAGGTGTTAAAGAGCGAAGATATTGAAAAGTTTGGAAGAAAAGCAGCAGAAAAAGCAGTAAGGCTTTTGGATGCAAATTCACCCCCCTCAGGGAGATTTCCAGTTGTAATGGATGGTGAACTTTCAGGTGTTTTTATTCATGAAGCATTGGGCCATGCTTCAGAGGCAGATTTAATTTTACAAAATGATTCAATACTTAAAGGTAAAATGGGAACTCAAATAGGATCATCTCTTGTTACAATAGTAGATGATGCCAGTATGGATGCTTTTGGTTATTATCCTTACGATGCTGAAGGAGTAAAAACAAGCAAAAATGTACTTGTTAAAAATGGGAAATTAGTATCCCTTTTAAGTTCAAGGGAAACTGCCTCTAAACTCGGTATATCTTCATCTGGAAATGCAAGATCCAAAGTTGGAGATCAACCTATTGTCAGAATGAGTAATACTTATCTTAAACCTGGCGATTTAGAATTTGAGGAACTAATTGAAGATATGGATGACGGTATATATCTTAAAGGTTCCAGAGGTGGCCAGGTGGATACAGGAAAAGGTATTTTCCAATTCAATGCTGCTGAGTCTTTTAGAATAGAAAATGGGGAAATAAAAGAGCCTTTGAGGGATGTTTCATTATCTGGAAATATCCTGGAGATTCTTAACCATGTAAATGGTCTTGGAAAGGATTTTAAAATGAGTGTGGGCTTTTGTGGAAAAGCTGGTCAGGCGGCTCCAGTTGGAGATGGCGGCCCTCATGTAAGAGTTAGTGAAGCAACGGTAGGAGGATCAAGTTAAATCCTTAAATCTAATTAAAAGGGGGTAAATTAATGATATCGGAAGAAGAAGGTAAATTTTTGGTAAAACTTGCAAAAGAAGCTATAGTGACCTATGTTAAGGATAGGAAAATTATAAATGTACCTGATGATACTCCAGATACTCTGAAAGGGGTTATGGGGGCATTTGTAACACTCAATAAAGATGGTTTGCTTAGAGGATGTATTGGATATCCCGAACCAATAAAACCACTTGTAAATTCTGTTATTGAAGTTGCAATTTCTGCTGCTGTAAATGATCCTCGTTTTTCTCCAGTAAATTCCAGTGAACTTGATGATCTTGAAGTTGAAGTAAGTGTTTTAACAAAACCTGAACTAATAGAAGTAGAAAAACCTGAGGAATACATGGATAAAATTGAAATAGGGAAAGATGGGCTTATTATTGAAAGAGGCCCTTATAGAGGTTTATTACTTCCTCAAGTTGCTGTAGAATTGGGCTGGAATGTGGAAGAGTTTCTATACAATACATGTGTTAAAGCAGGACTCACAGCAGACTGCTGGCTATTTAAAGACGTAAAAATATATAAATTTAATACAGAAATTTTCCATTAATGAATGTAAAATTTCTGATTTTTCTTTACATTCTTGTGGATTTTTCTTCTTCCATTAATTTTATAATGTCTTCTTCTGCTTCTTCACTTAGAGTTTCTGATGCTTTTGGGAAAAGCTCCTTTTCCTCGCGTTCAACATGTTTAATAATTAAATTATTAAGTTCCTTCATGTTTTCCATCCAGTCTTTATCACTTTGGGCATTATCTAAATATAAAAGCTTATTCCAGGCAAGTTCGTGTTCATATTTATTTTTTTTAATCATTTCTTCATCTACAAATTCCATTGGTGGATAAAGGAAACTTTCTTCGTTAGCCATATGCACTTCTAATTGTTTTTTTATTTCTGGGAATTTAGAAGTATTTCCTGTTTCGATTGTTTCTTTAAATAATTCTTTAACGTTATCATGTTCATCTTTTAAAATTTTATAAATATCTCCTTTTGACAAGTTCAGCCCTCCATTTATTCTATTTACAATTTATGTTAATAAGAATTAATAAATATTATGAAATAATTATTATAATTAGTATCAGTATTTAAATAAAACTTTTAAAAACTCATTAAAAATAAATAGAGTAGTTCTTTATTATCAAACTCTAATCAAATAAATAGAAAACTAAATAAATAGGATTAAAAGAAAATAGTGAGATATTGGCCTTATTTACATCATAATACATGATAAATAATTTATATCCAGAACTATCAATAATTTTATGTGTATATTATAAATATGAGAAGTAGAATATACAGTAAATGGTGTAATTATGCAAAAGAAATTTACGATGGCTTTAGTGCTGCTTGTAATCGCCTTTGGAAGTTTTGCTGTAAATGAAGCATTGTCCACTTCTAATCAGTTGCAAAATACAACCAATTACACAAATATTACTGCAAAAGAGAATAATTCTTCAAGTAATGAGAATTTAACCTATCCAAATAATGAAGAAAAAGTACGCCATGTAGAAGAGGGCGGTATGAGAATATATCTTGTAGATAATGAAACAAATTAATGAAATAATTTTATCTGTTTCTAATTTCTAAGTTGTATAATAACCTAATTATGAACAACTATATAATTACTTTTTAACCATATTTAGCATAAAAAGATATATCTGTTTAAATAAATATTAACAAAGTTTTGAGAAATTAAATTCTCGAATTTGATTGTTATTTACTGTTTAACTAAATTTTTAGCCTTTAAATCTAATAATAATTACATAATTTATAATATTCTTAAAAAAATGAATTAATTTTTAATGATATTTAGGATAGTGATCAAATGTTTATACCAACAGTACCAACACCTGATGAAATTTTAGATAAAAGCTTCAGCAGGGCAAAGAAGGCAGCGAATAAAGTAAGAACGTCGAAAATTCCCCGACATCTAAAAGCCAAAAAAACTGAAGAGGCGAGGATAAAAACAGCTTGCCAGGTTACAAAAGATACTCTGAATAACTTACTGGACAAAACTCCCCAGGTGGAAAGCATGCACATGTTTTATCAGGACTATATAGACGTTATGGTAGGAGTAGATCAGCTTAAAAAATCCCTTGGAGCTTTAAACTGGGCTGTAGGGGTTATTTCTAAGTTTGAGAACGAATATGTGTTTAAAGTTAGGAGATCAAGACCAGAAAATGCAGCGAATGTGAGAAAAGCAGCATTCGGTAGGATATCTTCAGTAGTACGTCAGATTGAAGACGAACTCGATTTTTTGAATTATGTGAAGGGAAAACTTCGGAACATGCCCACAATTGACTTTGAAGCTACCACAGTGGTCATAGCAGGCTTTCCAAATGTGGGAAAATCCACACTTCTTCGCCAGATTACTCCAGCTGAACCTAAAGTTGCAGATTATCCTTTTACAACCCATGGAATTCAAATAGGTCATTTTGAGAAAAAATGGAAAAAATACCAGATAATTGATACTCCGGGTCTCCTTGATAGGCCTGTAAGAGACATGAATAATATCGAACTCAGGGCAATGGTAGCTCTAGAGCACTTAGCTGATGTTATTTTGTATATATTTGATGCCTCTGAAACTTCTGGCTATCCCCTTGATGCACAGATGAGACTTTATGATGAAATAGAACATGTTTTTGATACGCCCATAATAAGTGTATTTAACAAGATGGATTTGGTAGAAAATAATAAGTATTTAGAGAAATATAATAGTAAACTGGATGAGTATCTGATGATTTCAGCTTCAAAAGGTTCTGGTGTGGAATTAATAATTAAGAAACTGGAGGTTATCAAAAATCATAAATGATTTTTGGAACCCTAAATATGAAATATTTGGAGGAATTTGATGGAAGAAAAAAAGGAAATTAAAACTAAAAAAGAGTTAGAAATGGAAAAAGGCAGAGAAATGGAAGGAGAAGAAGTTCTGGTTGAAACAGAAGAAACTGCCGCTGAAACAGCCCCTGTAGAAAAAAGGTTAGAAAAAGGTAGAAATACAGCGCAAAAGATATTTGAAGATATGATAAGCACATTTCGTGACAAACAAGGCGATTTTGAGAAGGCAATGTCTGAATACACAGCTTCATCAGCTAAACTGGCAATGGATGTAGTAGAAACCGAAAATGATATAATAGTAAAGACAGATCTCCCCGGTGTTAAAAAAGAAGATATTGTAATTGACCTGACTGAAGATTCACTGGAGATAATGGCTATATTCGAAGATGAATCCGAGTTTAAAAGCGATAATTTCATTAAAAAAGAGAGAAGATATGGAGAATCTAAAAGAACCGTTAGTTTACCTAAAATGGTTAAAATTGATGAAGCAAGTGCCAAATTTGACAATGGAGTTTTGACAGTTATTATTCCAAAAGAAGAAAAAAGAAGACACACATTATCAGTAGAATAGAAATATTCTAAATTTTTTAATATTTTTTTTATTCCTTTATTTTAAATAACAAATTACCTATTTTTACTTATTTTGTTAAATCATATTCTGCATAATAAGGAGAAAAATATGAATAAAAAGCCCAGAAGAAAATTAGACCATGAAAGAATAATTTATGTTGCTGTTGATTTTGCTGTTGATGTTATTAAAAATGTAGGTAAAGGTTTATTCCGCGAACTGGAGAGGAAAATTGATAATTATTCAAATAACCCTAACGAAGAATTAATTGAAACCTCTAAGGATTTAATAACCCATATAAACATTCCAGGAGTACCAAAAGAATATATAATCATTGATTTAACAGAAAAAAAACTTGAAATTAGAGCAGGAATAGATAAAAATGGGATAATGAAGTCTAAATTAAAGAAAGAGATAAATCTTCCCAAGTTGATTGTTGTGGAAGAATCATCTGCAGACTATGAAAATGGTATATTAACTGTTACAATGCCTAAAAAAGTTAAAAAAATAAGATATGAAGTTCCAGATAATTAAATATAATTTTTTAGTTGATTGGACTTTTTTTCAATACCTTACCTTTCCAATATGCCTTGTAGCCCCAGGATCTTCACAATTGAAGTGTGCAAGATAATAAATAAACCATTCAAGTGGAATTACAAGTGCAAAGGGAGACATTAAGGGGTTCATATCAGAATAATCTCGCATATTATAAATAAGAGATTTAGTCTGTAATTTTTCACAGAATTCAATAGATCTTCTGGTCATCTCATCTCCTGGATAATCAGCATTTAAAAATACTACTGGAATATCTTTTTCTGCCCTTTCAATTAATCCATGTCTAAATTCTCCAGAATATAAAGGACAGGCATGTTTTAAAGCTCCTTCCATGAACATGGTCATTGCAAGCTTATATGCCAGTCCATAATTAGGTCCGCTTCCCATACAGTAAAATATTTGATCATCCTTGAATTTTATGGCAAGTTCTCTGTTTTCGGCCTCTGTTTTTCTAATTAAATTTTTTGTATTTGATGGAAGATTTTCAATGTTTTTTAGAATTTCTTTTTTAATAGTCTCTTCATATCCATTCATGCTGAATAAAATTTCATAAAGGCTCATAAGCTGTGTCATATATGTCTTGGTCCCAAGAATTGCTTTTTCTGTCCCACCTCTTGTAACTACAGTATCATCTGCCTCTTTTATCATTGTACATTGCCCTTCATTGGTTATGGATACTGTGTATATGTCCTTTTCATGTGCTGCTCTTAAAGCTGCAACTGTATCTGCAGTTTCTCCTGACTGAGATGCTAAAAGGGCTCCTGCATTTTTATTTTCAATCTCCTTATTATAAAAAAACTCATATCCGGTATAAACATCTATATTTCTGTCTGATATAAAATCAAGGGCGCTTTTAGCGGAATAACATGTTGAAAGGGAACTACCACATCCTAAAAGATAAATTTTTTCAAATTCCTCAAATTTTTGTGCAATTTCCTTCATGTGGGATTTTTCTTCCTTTAATGTATCTTTTATGGATTTTGGTTGCTCTAAAATTTCATCATACATTTTATATTTCATCATTTTCCCTCAAAAACTTTTTGGGTTCGGAAAATCAAAGGATGCGAGATTTTATTTCGCTGCATGAAAATCGAAGATTTTCGACAGATTTTCCTTAACCTCAAAATCTTAAAACCTGTATATTATCCAGAATCTCGATTTTTGCAATGTATTGTGCATAAGTATCATCTAAATTTTCTCTAATGATTCTTGTATTTGTTGTAGCACCTATAAAAGTAGTTTCAATGTTAAATCTGGGCACTAAATGAATATGAGTATGTTCAATGTGCTGTCCTGCGGCCTCGCCAAGATTAAGGCCGATATTCACACCATCTGGTCTTATAACTTCTCTTATAAGGATAAGTGAATTCTGTACAGTTTTAAATAAATTTTTAAGCGCATTTGAATCTAATTCAGTTAAATCAGTGTAATGTTTTGTTGGAACAACTAAAAGATGGCCTTTTGTGTAAGGATTAATATTAAGAACCACCATATTTTCTCCATCATTGTAAAGGATGTTTTTTGAGGGTTCTGGTTCACCATTTGCCATTGCACAAAATACGCATGATATTTCGGGTTTTTTCGGAATAGATTTTTCTATTTGGGGAGCAAATAGAACTTCAGGCCCTTTAATGGTGTTAAAAAGCTTTGAAATACAAATTGCCATTTTTGCAACATCAATTGCATCGGTACCAATTAAGACTATTGAAGGCTCTTTACCCCACGCTCCTTGATGATATATTACATCAGGGACTTCTCCAACTTTTTTAATTGCAATTTCAACTCCCCATGGAATTGTTCCGCCTTCAACATTTTTAACTTCTTCTGGTTCCCCATTTCTATCATAATATGAAACCTTCAGCCCTAATTTTTCACATATGTTGATTATTTTTTCATCAAATTTAATGTTCATAACGCTCCGTTTAGAAGGGTCATGTTTCATGATATTTAAGACAAATCTGGCCATATGAGATGATGCTCCAAATTCAGGTTCAGTAAAAACCCTTGGTTTATCATGAACTGCTGTTATACGTCCAGGAATTCCTGCAACATCATTAATTTCTTCCGCATCCTTCTTCGCCATTACTATATTACTTCTAACTTCGGGAATAAATGCAGAAAAGTACTTACTGTTCTGCAGGATATTAACCGCCTTTTTTAGATTCTCTATTTCCATGTTTATTAAATATGAACTTAATAAAATATAAAAGTTAGGATTTTAGAGAAGTAAATGTATGATTCGAGCTTTATGAGTTTTTATTAGGGTAAACTATTTATTTTATTAATATTTTGAAATATGCAATTTATAAAGGCTGGGTTAACAACCTACTGGTCAGATAGTAATGTCAGAGTTTTATCAAACAGTGAACCTGACGCAGATGTACTGGTAGCAAAAAATAAGTGGTGCAGATGGATTTGCGCTTTTCAGATACGGTATAAAAGATTATGTGCATGATTGGCCTGCCTGAAGTTGAAATGAACATAGGAGTAGGAAGGTACAGTAAAATCCAAAAACTCAAACTCGTATGAATTTGAGAGAATTTTTTTTATTAAATTTTATATATTAAGTAATAAAAAGCCAATTGAAGATTAATTAATGAATATTTTAATTAAAGTGTCTTTTGTAATGGAATAATCTAATTTAAAAATCATAATAAACTGAATAAATTATTTTTAAACAGTCTTTATAACGCTTTAAATAAAAAAAGAATCCTTAATAGCTCTTTTTAGGAAAATTAAATCAAAAGATTTATATGTCTCTAACAACGATCTTTTAATGTCATTAACTCCAAATCGGTGTAACTGACATCTGGAAAAACTGGGAGGCTATATTAATGAAGCGACTTTTGTTGCTTGTAATGCTTCTACTATTAGGAGGAGCATTGCTTAACGTAACTAATATATATGCCGCCACAGAAAATTCACAGATTCCAGAAATAGACATAAATTCAAATATAGTTCAAAAAAGCCAATTAGAAACTCAAAATAATGAGAATATTCAAAATACTACAGGTGTTGTGGAAAACAACACAACAAAACCTGTAAAAAACTTAACAGTAATGAATCTCCAATCTACAGGGAATACATCAAACTCAAGTCATGAAACGAATACTGCACTTAATAACACTAATTTAACTAACGTTCAAGATTCTACCGACGCCGCAGGAGATGAAATATATAATAATGTTCGCGGAATCTGGCTAAAAGCCGAAGATGTGAGCAAATTAAATATAGATGAAATCAAAAAAGCAGGGATTACTGATATATTCATTAAAGCTAATATACTAACGACACCAACCTATCAAAAGGTGCTAAAAGCACTTTTAGATAAACTACAAAGCACCAATACCAATGTACGGGTACATGCATGGATAACATGCTTTAAAGATGCTAATGACAAATGGATAGATCCACAGGGAAAATTCAACTATACTGTAAAAGTTCCATATGCTGTAAAAAGCCAGACCAAGTACAAATCCTGGTATAAACACTGGTTTAAATCCAAAGGTAAATGGAAATACAAATGGAAGTATAAGTGGAAATATAAATGGACATATAAAACCCTTTACAGAACTGAAACACGTTCTGGTCAAAGTACAACATATGCCGATGGATTGATAAAATCAATTACAGATATTGTAAAAAATTATAATATTGATGGAATCCATCTTGATTACATTCGATATTCTGGATCAGGCACTAATGCGGCCTACTTAAATCCAGGAGGAACAGAAGCAATTACATCATTCGTATCTAATGTAACAGGTACAGTAAAGGGAATTAAATCAAAAGTAGCAGTTTCTGCCGCTTTAATGCCTGAATGTGCCACTAATGCAAAATACTATGGGCAGGATTACACAAAGCTTGCACCATATCTTGATTTCCTTGTACCAATGATCTACAAGGGAAATTATGGAAAGAACTCAACCTGGATCGGTACAACTACAAAATGGATTGTAGAACATTCTGGGGGGAAACCAGTGCTTGCTGGTCTTCAAACCTATGGTTCTGATGGTAATCTAACTCAAATACCAGCAGATGAGTTAAGAAATGATATAGAAGCAGCAGTAAATAACAATTCATCTGGATATGTATTATTCAGATATGGATTGATTGAGGATGATTTCTTCAAAAATCCAGGTGAAACTACAGTTACATTCACATTAAGCCAAATTCAATGTGCTGCAACAAGTATCAAATCTTTCATTGAAACAAATCACAGACTTCCAAATTATGTTACAATTGGTACAAAACAAATTTCAATGCCTGAAATGTTAAGGTTGATGACCTCAGGTGTATCACAGCTGAACAGCGGTATTAAAACACCATTAACGCTAAAAAACATTGATTCACCTTCAGATTTAACTGAAAGCATTTTAAAAGGCAATGTTAACAGGACAGAATATCTAAATATTGCTCTAAGAATTAAGTCTTATATGGACTCAAATGGTGCTGCACCAAATCATGCATCAAGTTCTTTAGGAAATATTGGATATGAAACAGCCATTTATATGTACAGTAAGATACTGAACTTTTACAATAGTAATAACCGATTACCAAGCTATGTAACAATGAACGCATGGAAGGAAACTTCCACATCATCAGATCTTCAAAAATATTTGAACCCAAGCCAAAACTGTCAATCAGACAATGCACAAATAGTTGCACTGGCAGCTTCACTTACAAAAGGTATAAGTTCGACCTATGATAAAGGTGTTAAAAT
>DACV01000007.1:78989-216255 GCA_002494885.1 Methanobacterium sp. UBA44 | reverse complement strand
TTATGCAGAATTACCTTTCTAATACTTTTTTTTTAATTTTCTTTTAAACGATAGAGAATTTTCATCTAAATAAAAATTATTAATTATTTAATACTTAATTTAAATATTAAGGCAATTTATTAAGTATTATACAAATTTTATGAGTTAAATTTATTTTTCATCTTAATAAGGGCTTATTGTGCTTTTAACGTTATTATTTAGGAATTAATGTACTTTAAATTTAATTTAAACTGTTATATATCAAATAACAAAGATATGTTCTGGGATGTCACTAAATATAAATCAATATAATTTTTTAAATCTTAAAGGCATCTATAAATTAGGCTAATTTTTAATTTAAACCTATAATCAATTGATTTATGAATAAAAATTGAAATATAAATGGATAAACATTTATAAATGGCCAAATATTTTAGAATTTGGTTTTGGATGATATAATGTATAACGAATGTTATTGGATAACAGAACTCACTAATCTGAAATATTAAAATGCTATTAAAATGTTTTAAATGTTAAAAAAAGCTATTTAACCCCTTTATTTTTGATTTTAGACCAAAAAATTTATATGTTTAATAACACTATCCTCACTTGTAAATAAATAACCTCGAATTAGGGTTTATTTACAATTTGGAAAAATAGGAGGCGGTATAATCAAGCGACACTCGTTGCTTGTAATGCTACTTATTTGCACTATGTTAATGTCTACTGTTGGTAGTACATTTGCAGCTGCAATAAGTGAGCAAACAGCGGAAAATATCGTAGATTCCAATTTAAATGATGAAAATACAGCAAATACTCAGTACCCAGTAAATACTGTAGAATCAAAGGAAACTCAAAATACGATACAAAATAACAATGCAATCCAAACAGAGGACAATAAACAAAATACATTATTAAACAGTGAAAATAATCAAGTAGAATCTTCAAAATCCACTATTTCACAAACACAACAAAATATTCAAACTAATACACCTTTAGACAGTCAGAATACAGTGACTGAAGAGACAAGTAAACAAAACGCAGATTCATCTGCATTAAACAACGATCAAAATTCAGCAGATCCAGTTTCAGATTCAGTATTAGAAAATGAATCCGTGGAAAATTCAGAAAATTTACAGGCTGCAGCAGGAGAAACGTACGTTAATGTTCATGGTATCTGGCTAAAAGCCGAAGACACAGGTACTATTACAGTAAGTGAGCTTAAAAGTGCTAATATAACTGACATATTTATTAAAGCAAACAGGATTTCAGTTCCAACATATGAAAGCGTATTGAAGAACCTCCTAGAAAGATTCCAGAACTCAGGAATTAGAATCCATGCATGGATTACGTGTTTTAAGGATGCAAATGGTAGCTGGATTGATCCGGCCAATACCACGCAGAGAAGCACATTGTTGAATTTCATATCTGACATCACCAAAAATTATTCAATAGACGGTATTCATCTTGATTATGTCAGATATTCTGGAGTTGGGGATAATGCAGCCAACAAACACTCTAATGGAACAGAAACAATAACATCATTCGTGAAAAACGTGTACAACACAGTGAAATCCATTAAACCTAAAGTAGCTGTTTCAGCTGCAGTAATGCCTGAAGGAGCAAACAATGCATACTATTATGGGCAAGATTACAGAGCACTTGCGCCATACCTTGATTTCATTGTACCAATGCTTTACAAGGGAAATTATGGGCAAAACACATCATGGATTGGTTCAGCTACAAAATACATTGTAGATCAGGCTGGTGGAAAACCAGTAATAGCAGGACTTCAAACATACGTTTCAGACTATGATACATCATTATTAACCGCAGATGATTTAAATCAGGACATTAAATCAGCAACAGACAACGGAGCATCGGGATATACTTTGTTCAGATATGGAATGATCAGTCAGGACTTCTTAAAGCCACCGAGCTTTACATTAAGTCAGATAAAGGATGCTACAGCCAGAGTTAAAGCATTTATTGAAACCAATAAGATGCTGCCGAACTTTGTATCTATAGGTACATCTCAGGTTAAAATGTCAGACTTCCTTAAACTAATGACAACAAGTGTATTACAGTTAAACAGCGGATCAAGCGCATCAATAACACTTCAGAATGTTTTTGCCCCTGCAAGTTCTACAGGAGCATTTACAAGTGGAAATATCAATAAAGCAGGATATCTAGATATTGCAAACAGAATAAACACATTTATCAAAGCAAATGATGTAGCACCGAATTATTCAACAACAACACTTGGAAAGATTTCTTATGAGTCTTTAGTTTATATGTATGCTAAAATTTTGAATTTCTCAAAAACAAACAATTATCTGCCAAGCTATGTTTCAATGAATCCCGCAATGAAAATATCCTCACCTAAAGTGAGCGCAATTTCAACAACTACATTCAGTCTGGATCAGATTAAAAAAGCAGCAGCAAGCGTTAAATCATACATTGAAACCAACAGAGAACTGCCAAACTATGTAACAGTTGGTAGTACACAGGTTAAAATGACAGACTTCTTGAGACTGTTATTAATAGGAACAATTGAAATCAATGATGGTTCGAAATCATTTATATCACTTAAAACAGTAAATTCTCCAGCAACACCAAGTGAAAGCATCAAAAACGGAACAATAGATGAAGCAGGATACATTGACCTCGCAAAGAGAGTCAAAGCGTTCATTGACGCAAATGGTGCAATACCTAACCATGCTACAACCCCGCTCGGCGAAATGAAGTTTGAATCTATGGTTTACACGTTTTCGAAGATACTCAGCTTCTACAGTACAAACAACAGACTTCCAGGTTATGTTTCAGTGGATCCCTGGAGTACAGTTTCAACATCCAGCATGCAGGTGCCTGACAACTTACTTAAATATTTACAATCGACTGCAAACTGTCAGGTAAGCAATTCACAGATAAAAGCACTTGCAACAAAGATAACAAGCGGCAAAACTTCAGCATACAGTAAAGCTGCAGCTATATTCAACTGGGTAAGAGATAATATAGGTTATTCCTTTTACTACAATACCAAATATGGTGCAGTGGGAACTTTAAATGCAAAAACAGGAAACTGCGTCGATACAGCGCATCTGGTTATTGCGCTCTCAAGGGCAGCAGG
The DNA here is from genome assembly GCA_002494885.1 of Methanobacterium sp. UBA44. Taxonomy (GTDB): domain Archaea; phylum Methanobacteriota; class Methanobacteria; order Methanobacteriales; family Methanobacteriaceae; genus Methanobacterium_D. Next base: position 213,146 of record DACV01000007.1, on the reverse strand, counting down.
ACTTCCTGCAATGTATACGCACGGTAAGTGCCGATTTACCAGCGGTAACTGGTATGGACACGTCTGGGCCAGAATATGGGTAGATGGTAAATGGTACGCTGCAGATGCAACAAGTTCCAGAAATGCATTTGGTGTAGTTAATAATTGGAATACAGCCACATATACGTTAAAAGGTACATATGCTTCACTTCCTTTCTAAGTAGGAGTATATGTCTTAATTTCTTTTTTTTAATGTTAAAATTAATATTTCAAGTAATATCTTCAATCCGTGGATTCTGATAATCAAAATTAATTATATATTTAGTTCCATTGTTTCTTTCGACTTTTATTGTACCATTTAACTGAGTTACAAGTGCATTTACCAGTTGTAAACCTAATGTTTTGGTATTATGCATATCTATGTCTTGTGGTAATCCAACGCCATTATCACTTATTATAAGTTCATATGAACCTTCTTTTCTTGTAAATCCTATGAAAATGTTCCTTTTAGATGAAAAAGAATCAGGGAATTTATGAATTCCAGGAAATGCATGTTTCAAGATATTAGATGTTAATTCATTGGTTATAAGGCTGCAAGGAATTGCAGCGTTAATATCCAGATAAATATCTTCAATTTCAATGTCTATATTGATTAAATTTTTGTTAATCCTGTAGGAACTGTAAAGTTCGTTAATCAAGCTTTTCAGATATTCTGCAAAATTAATTCTTTCAAGATTATCTGATTGATATAATTTTTCATGTACAAGGGCCATCGCCTTAATACGACCCTGACTTTCTTTTAAAAGGTTTAAAGCTCCTTCATCATTTTCATACCTTGATTGGAGATTTAATAAGCTTGAGATAATCTGCATATTATTTTTTACTCTGTGATGTATTTCCTGCAAAAGAATATTTTTTTCTTTTAAAGATTTTTTAAGCATTTTTTCTGCTTTAACACTGTCAGTAATATCAGTTATGAACCCTTCTATGAGGGGTAACTCATCTTCGTTAGAATATACGAATCTACCCTGTTCCCACACAAATTTTTCTTTTAAATCTGCAGTGTTTACCCTATAAATCAGTTTAAATTGTTTATTACTCTTTAAAGATTTTTGAATTTCATCCCAAACATATTCACGATCATCAGGATGTATTAAATCCTGAAAAGAAAGTTTTCTATTCATAAGCAGGTCTTCAACAGGATAACCTGTTAATTCGAGGCAGCCTTCACTCACAAATTCCATTGTCCATTGAGGATCATTCCTACATTTATATGCCACACCTGGTAAATTACTTATTAGCGTTTCCAGGGTTCTTTGTTTATCTTTTAAAGCGATTTCATAAGACTTTCGTTTATTAATATCTGTAGCAATGATTAATTTTCCGCAGGGCACCTTGCAATCTTCATATAAATGAGTTATCTGTATATCTACCCAAGTTTCAGGTTTTTTCAGAAGGATCTCCTGGGTTTCTAAGTTTGAATTAAAATAAAGAGAATTCATTTGCTCATCGTTTTCAAAAATTTCATTAAATTTTTTCCCAATGTCTTTTGAAGATATTAAAAACATATTTTCTGCAGTTCGATTTATTTCAACCAGGTTATTTCCAGTATCAAACACTAAAAATCCATTAGTCATGTTATTAAAGAGATTATAATGAGCAATTGGTAATATATTCAGTAAGTGAAACTTAAAAATAGCAAGAGCAGCTAATAAACCTGTTATACCAAATGCAATAGGTGTTAAATCTATATATAAATGCAGATTTCCTATTAAATAAATCATATTAATGATAAAGGGGAATGAAATGCCAGTTAATATTAATGTAGCTTGAAATTTGTATATCTTTGGAGAATTAAAGAATATATAAACCATTATGAACATTCCAATGATAAGTAGTGAGTAAGAATAAATTAGATTTATCCAGACACCTAATCCATGTTCATAAATTAGTACTGTGCCTATATTGGTTGAAATAGGGATTATATGTGTCCATATAAGTTTGTGGAATTCATTTGTAAAGGCTAAAATAGTGATAATAACAGGTAATATCATTAAAAGAATTATATAATTATTTTTAACGTATTTTTCGTATTTTCCATAACTTAACACGAATAAAAATAAAAAAGGAGATACTGTAGTTATTCCTATGTAACAAATTTTTGACCAGAATATTTTCTGGCTAATTACTGGAGATATTAATTCCATCAGTGATCCAAAGGACCACACACATATAGAAACCATTACAAGAATACAAAAAGTGTGTAGCTTAATTGAACGTTTTTTAAAGGTATAAATTGCTAAAATTAATGATATTAAAAATGTTGTGATAAATCCGGCACCATAAAATAAATATTCTCCATTCATATTATCATCTTACATTTTTAAATTTTATTTAGGTATTTAAAACAGGTTAGGATAGTAAAAAAAATATATTTAACAATTTTTAAATATATTTTCATCAAATTCCATTTTTCTAATTTTTTTAATTATTTTACATGAACTGTCAAGAGCAGATTCCCTGTATTTTGTAATTTTAATAACTTCTGCATTAATTTCCCTATTTTTAAGTTCTTTTCTAAGCTCATCCAAATTAAAATTCTGGTCCGGACCAATTGCAATAATATCTGGCTTTATTTCATGGACTATTTTGAATATATCTCCTATATGTCCTAAATAAGCTTCATCTACAGGTTTAAGCATTTTAACAACTTCCAGTCTCTGTTTTTCGCTTACCACAGGTACTCTTTTCTTTGCCCTTACAGTTGCATCCCTTGCAATAACCACAATTAACTTAGCATCGGCTCCACCAAGCTTTTTTGCTTCTTCGAGGTAAAATCCATGTCCTGAATGTATTATATCAAATGTTCCTGTTGCCATAACTCTTGTCATCTCTTCACCTGGTCATTTTTCTTTAATAATAATGTTTTTGATTACTTAGACTTTTAATTGATTTGTAATATGTTACTATTTTTGATCTTAAGTTTTTTAGTTAGGTAAATATATTTCTATAATAAAAGTAAACATTTTAATATGAAGCTTTTGAAGGGAATAGGTACAAGTTCTTATGTAGGTGTTGGAAAAGTAAGAAAAATTGAAAAAGAAGCTGATATTTTCCAGATTAAAAGCGGAGAAATTATAGTTATTTCAAAGGCTTCCAGAGATATGCTTTTACATCTTCAAAAAGCTGGTGGAGTCATAACTGATTATGGGGGAATTACAAGCCATGTTGCAATTATTTTAAGGGAAATGAAGGTTCCATGCATCGTTGGAACAATGAATGCAACTGAAAAGCTGGAAAATGGGATGATAGTTACGGTTGATGGAAGGACAGGTTATGTATATGCTGGATTTATGGAATTTGAAAGTGAAAAGGAACTTTTTGAACTGTACAATCCTTCAACTAAAATTAAAGTAAATATAAATGTCCCTGAAATCGCAGAAAGAGCTGAACCTTATTCAGATGGGGTAGGTTCAATTAGAATCGAGAATATGATTGCAAGAACTTTAAAACATCCTTATAAACTTTTGGAAGATGGTGAATTAACAGATGTAATCGCAGATGGTGTAAGAAAAATAGTTGAGGCATTTTACCCAAAACCAGTTTGGTTCAGGACATTTGATATTCCTACTGATGAATTAAAGCGATTAAGAGGGGGGGATTTGGAGCCTTACGAAGATAATCCTCTTTTAGGTCTTAGAGGAATATATAAAGATTTAAAAAATATAGAAATATTAAAAGCAGAGTTTAAAGCAATAAAATATCTTTTAGATGAGGGATATTATAATTTGGGCATTAAAATTCCCTTTGTAAGGGATATTGAAGAATATAAACTATCAAAAAAAATTTTAAAGGATGAAGGTATCAGGCCTCATAAAGATATTGGTTTTGGTGTTTCTGTAGAAACTCCATCTGCTGCCTTGACCTTTGATGACTTTTTAAAAGAGGGGATAGATTTCATGACTCTGGGTATGAGTGATCTTGCCATGTGTTCCCTTGCTGTAGATAGAAGAGGGGTTAAAGTTGCAAAACATTTCAATTTAATGCATCCTGCTGTTTTAATGATGGTTAAAAGCGTAATTGAAAAATGCAATGAAAGAGAGATAGAAAGCTGTATTTGCGGACATTCAGCAGGAGTTCCAGAAATTGTTAAAAAACTGGTTGGATACGGCATAGGCTGTATATCAACAAATCCTGATCAGATTCTAAAAATTAGAAAGGCTGTATATAATTTTGAAAATGAAATTATAAAAAATGGGTTTAAAAAATAAAAAATTTAAGTTATTTCCCATATTTAATAGCATCTTGGAACTTAATTTTGCCCTTATATAATGCGGAACCTATTACCACACCGCTGACACTGGTTTCACTGAGTTTTTTAATATCATCAATTGATGTAACTCCTCCAGAATAAATGACAGGTATATCAACAGAATTAAGGAGTTCTAAAAGAGGTTCAGTATCGAATCCTTTTAATAACCCTTCATAATCAACATTTGTAAATAAAATACCTCCGGCACCATGTTCTTGGAATATTTTTCCAAATTCTGACGCACTTTTAGATGTTTTTTCTGTCCAGCCCTTAACCACGACTTTTGAATCTTTACTATCGAGTGCAACTATGATCCTATCTTTTCCATGTTTTTTTGAAAGTTCCTGAACTACTTCAGGATTTTTCACAGCCATTGTGCCCATTATAATTCTGTTAACACCTATTTTAAGGAGATTTTCAGCGTTTTTCATTGTTCTTATCCCTCCACCTACCTGTACAGGGATATTCAGGTTTTCTACAATGTTTTTTATTATGCCAATATTTCCTTCATCTCCAAAAGCCCCATCCAAATCAATGACGTGTAAAATACTGGCCCCCTTTCTTTCCCACTCTTTTGCAACATTTACCGGGTTCTCAATTACTACCTGTTCAGTTCCAGGCTCTCCCTGAACCAATTGAACACATTTTCCTCCTTTAATGTCAACCGCAGGAATTATAAGCATTTCTGACATAATATCACCTTTAAAGATGTTTATTTTATTTTTTTAATTTTATGTTTATCAAATATAAAACTAATTAAATCTATTAGAAAATTACTGTAAGAACTTTCAATATCCTTAAAAATTAATTATTTAGGGCTATTTCTAACTGCAATTCTACTTGTCACCATTGTTTTAGCTGATAAGAGTTCCTTGTTCTTTTTATCACTTTTTTTAATTTCTAATTCTATTTTATTAAGCAAAGCTTCCAGATCTTTGCCTTTGCAGTGATTTACTTCTTCAATGATGTCTTTATATTCTGTTTCATATTTTTTCTTTTTATGAGAATCTTGTTTTTTAAATAGTCCCATTTTGGTCATACCTCTATAATATTTTACAATGGTTATTTATCTTTAATTTAATATTTAGATTTTTCCATAGAGTCTTCAAAAATCATAATATTGAATGAAGAGTTATTTATATTGGAGAATATGGATAACTGAATAAATATATTCAGTAAATATGATGATTTTTAAAATTTTTATCTTTAAATTTGAATTCTTAAGCTATTCGATATTTATATAAATTTTATAAAACAAATAATAAAAACAAAATAGGAATATAGTTGTCTTTTAATAATCTAATTGAAGGAGGCAAGGGCATGAAATCAATGGAAATAACCGGGAATATGGATTCAAAAAAGAAGCTTTTAACAGCCTTATTCTGGACAAATAGGAAAGGTGCAAGAACAGAAGGATGTGCACCATTTCTTATTGAAGAGATAAGTACAGAAGAGGAAACATATAGGGCAGAGGAACATAAATTCTTAAAATTAAAGGATGAAATATTGGATGAAGTTTTAGAAAATATAGAAAATGGTAAAAAGGTTGATTTCATATTAAACCTTGGAGAAGAAACATTTAATGCTTCAATCGGTAATGATACTTTTTCGGTATCAACAGAGAGATCAAAGGAACTTGAAGATGAAATTATAGAAAAATTAGAACAGGAAATGAAAAGGAAATATCCTAACGTTTGTGAGTCATTCCCTCCCCGTGTTGGAATTCGTAAATAACATTTCCATTTTAATTTTTAAAATATTATTTAGAAAAAATAATTTAAATTTTCTTATTTTCATTTTAAAGGTGAAATAGTGCGAAAAGTGGCGTTAAAGGTTGGTTACATCGGTACAGATTATCATGGATTTCAAAGACAGCCCAATTTTATTACTGTTGAAGGCGAGCTTATCAAAGCTTTAAGGGAAACCGGTTTAATAGAAAACTTGAAGGATTCAGGATATGCAATAGCTGGCAGGACTGATAGGGGAGTACACGCTCTTGGAAATGTTATTTCTTTTAGAACTCCTGAAAAAGTAGTTTTAAACCAGATAAATGATTGTTTACCTAAAAATATAAGGATTTTAGCTAAAGCCGGGGTTCCTTTTGGTTTTAAACCAAGATATGCAAAAAGCAGACATTACAGATATGTTATCGTTAATGGAAATAACCTTAATGTCAATGAAATGAGAAAAGTATCCAGTATGTTTCAGGGAGCTCATGATTTCTCCAATTTCTCAAAAAGAAGTGAAAGAAATCCAGTTAGGACTATTGATAGTATAGAGATTTCAGAAGTTGAAGATATAATTATAATTGATATTATTGGAGAGAGTTTTCTCTGGAACATGGTTCGCAAAATTGCTTCTGTGTTATTTTCAGCAGGAAATAATGAATTAAATTTAAATGAAATTGAAAATTTGTTTGATCCATTATTTACAGCATCAATAGCCCCAATGCAGCCAGAAGGACTAATTTTAATGGACACGATTTATGCAAACATAAACTTTAAGACGGATGATTATGCAAGAAATAAGTTCTTATCTACTTTGAATGAAGAATTTAAGTATAATAGAACCATTTCGGCTGCTGAAAAGGCTATGATTAATAAATTAATTAACCATGATTAAAATAAAAATCAATCTGAAGTGATTTAATATATATTAAAAAAATCCTGTTTATATTTTATTAACATGTTTATTAAGGTTATTTACCTATCTTCATCTTAATAAAATCTAATTTCTGATAATGGAGTCATTTAATTTATTTATAGCTTCTATGTGTAGTATAAGTGATGTAAATTAGAAATTGCATCTCTTTAGATTTATCCCATGATCAATCAATGATTAACATCAATGTAAAGCGCATAAAAGTTGAATATAGGAATGTAAACAGGATAAAATAGTTTTAAAACTGTTTTAAACTGTTTAAATCAATAAAATTTCATTAATTTGATTCTAAAATCGTAAAAAGAGTTCATTAATTTGTTTTAATATCACAAGTAATGCTTAAGAAAATAAGGAATATTAATTGCTCTTAAACTTCAATAATCCATATTCTCCTTTTATTTTAAAAAACGTTAATTATTTAAGTATTTGTCACCAATATGTTACTATTAGTACTAAAATAATAAAAGGTGATATTATAAAGACGATAATGATGGCAGGCGGAAAGGGAACGAGATTGAGGCCTTTAACTTTAGTAAGGCCCAAACCCATGATACCGCTGGTTAATATGCCAATAGCACAATATACCCTTAACAGGTTAAAAAATTCTGGATTTAATGATGTAATAATGACTTTAAACTATATGTCTACAAATATTAAGAATTATTTTAAAGACGGTTCTGATTTTGATATGAATATAAGGTATTCTGTGGAAAAATGGCCTTTAGGAACTGGAGGGAGCGTAAAAAAAGTAGAAAAGCATATAGATGACACTTTTATGGTTGTAAGTGGAGATGTACTTACAGATGTGGATTTTAATGATATAATAAAATTTCATAAAGAAAAAAAAGCAATAGCTACTATGGTATTAACAGAAGTTGAAGATCCTACTCATTTTGGAATAGCAGTGATGGATCAAAACAACAAAATTACTGAATATTTAGAAAAACCATCTGCAGATCAGGTATTCAGTAAAGTTGCAAATACGGGCATTTATGTTTTTGAACCAGAGATATTTGAATATTTTGAAAGAAAGGAAGGAGAAGTAGATTTTTCAAAAGATATTTTCCCAGAAATTATAAAACAGGATGGGGGAATATATGGATATGTTTTCAACGGATACTGGAACGATATTGGACGTCCTGAAACATATTTAGAAGCTACATATGATATTCTGGAACAAAAAATGGAACAAAATATATATAAAAATAAGATGGAAGAAAGCATTGGAAAAATAGGAAATATATGGGTTGGAGAAAACGTTTCCATAGATAAAAAAGCACGAATAGAAGGCCCTGTAGTTATTGGAAATAATTGTACAATTGATAAAGGAAGTAAAATTTCAAAGGGAAGCGTAATTGGTAATAATGTATCCATTGGGAAAGATGTGAATATTGATGCCGCTGTACTTCTTTCAAATAGCGTAATTGAAGATAATGCGTTTTTGAAGGGGTGTATAGTAGATACTAAATGTTTGATTCAGAAAAATTCTATTATAGAAACAGGTGTTGTGACTGGGAGCCTTGTGGAGATTGGAAAAAATAGTGTAGTAAGAGCTTCAAGGTCAATAAGCAATAATATGAAAATTGTGCCAAATTCAATAATAGATTCAGATTATATTATGGAAGCAAAATAGTTATATGGAATTATAAGAATTTAGGGAACATTTAGTAAATTAAAGAATTATTAGGGTCCTAAAAACCCTCTTTTATTATTTTAATGAATAGGATACGTTTTATTTTTGGAGGTAGAATGTCTTCATATATAAAAGAGATTAGAGGAGCAGTTAACTCTGAAATAACAAATGAGTTCGCCTCAAATCTTGGAAATATCATAGGGAATTTTATGCGGCCTGGTAAAACTGTGGTAGTTGGAAGAGACACTAATTCGGCCTCCCAAATGATAAAAAGATCCATCACTGCAGGTATATTAGCATCAGGGATAAATGTAGTAGATTTTGGAGTATCACCTATACCTACAGTCCATTATGGGGCCCATTTATATAATACTGATGTTATTGTCACTATAACCGCTTCACATATGCATCCTGAGGAAATAGACATTAAAATATTCAGCAATCACGATATACCCCTGGTTCAAAGACATGCTGAAAAAGTAAAATGGGATAACATAGGTGAACTTTCATATGTCCATGATTATGTTGATAAATATATGAATGCCATATTAGAAAATATAGAAAAGGAATTAATAAGCAGCATGGCCCCTAAAGTGGTACTGGATTGTTCAAATGGTTCATCAGTTCCATTCTTGCCTGAAATATTGAGTAAATTAGGTTCAGAAGCTATACTTTTTGGTTGTCAACCAAAATATTCTGCTTCTAGAAAATTTGCTGAACCAACTCCTGAAAGCGTTTCCCTTGTTTCAAATCTCGTAAAGGATATAGGGGCAGATATAGGGATTTCTATGGATAACGATGGCGATAGGGTTGTTTTTATAGATGAAAAAGGAAATATGATTAGAGATCAGACCATTCTGGGTTTACTTGCCAGGGAATATTTGATTAAAAACCCGAAGGGGACGATAGTTTCTTCGGTTACAGCTTCCATGTCTTTAGAGGAAATTGTTTCAGATTATAGCGGTAATCTTATTAAAGCACCCATAAATAATGTTCTTGATGAAATAATAAAGAATGACGCTTTATTTGGAGGCGAAGATTCAGGAATGTATGTTTTTCCTGAGTTCCAGAAATGTTTTGATGCAATTTTTGCAGCAGTTAAAGTACTTGAAATTGTTTGTAAGCATAATAAAACTATATCAACATTAATCAGCGAGATTCCAGAATATCCAAGGACAGAATTTTCAATTGAGTGTCAGCATGATGAGAAAGATAAAGTTCTTGATAGTTTAAAGGAAAAATTAGAGCCCCAAAGCCAAATTGACAATACAGAAGGAATTAAAATAATGGGGAATGATTCATTTGTGCTGGTAAGGCCTTCTAGATTTGAACCGTTGATGAGGGTATATGTTGAGGCCAGATCTTCTGGAAAATTGCAAAAATTGAGTCATGATATTAAAAAAGCCATAGAGAATGCTTGATTAACTCTATTTTTTGAGATAAATTTGTTTAAACTGCTAAATTCCAAATCATCAGCCTTTTATAATTTTTAACCTTAAAATGTTATTTTTAATGAAACTGTAAAAGTTTAATAAATAAATATAAATTGTATTAATTTTTAATATATTAATGTAATAACATAATTTTAATAATTAAGGATTATTATATCTTAATAAGTGACCATTCAGGAGGAAATCGACTGGTTTACAAAAATATTGGTGAAATAGAAAAAACCGAAAATCAAGACTATTTTTTAACTGCCAGAGCATCAAATGAAAGGCAGAAATGGATTATAGTGGGCTTTGATCCTGGATTAACTGTAGGAATAGCAATTATGGATCTTTCTGGAAATTTAATTTCATTAAAAAGCTGTAAAGAAATATCCAAAGCTGATATTATAACTCATATTATCAGCCATGGAAAAGCTATTTTGATTGCTACAGATGTTTATCCTGCCCCAAAGATGGTTAAAAAGCTTGCTTCTTCACTTAATTCTAAAATATCATCTCCAAGTAAGACTTTTACAGTTAGTTCAAAGACGGAACTGGTAGATAGTTATTTAAATGAAATATCTGCAACTGATTTTCCTGAAAATGCTCATGAAAGGGATGCACTTGCAGCAGCAATTAAATCATATAAAAATTACCAGAATAAGCTTTGCCAGATCGAAAAACGCACTGAAAATCTTAATTTATCTGATGAAGAAGTTGATGAAATTAAAAGTATGGTTATCAGGGGCAGTCCAATTACCAAAGCAATAGATGAGATTCTGAATATTCCTGAGGAAGATGATCTGGGAATCCAGATTGAAGAGATGGAAAGAGATATAGAATCAATAGATGAGGAAAAACTTAAAGAAATAGAAGAAGCTGCAAAAAGACTTAAACTGAAAATAAAATCTCAGGAAAGACAGATAAAAAATCTAAAGCGTAAAAATAAGAATTTAAAAAAAGAAGTCAGTAATTACAGGAAAAAAATATCTTCTATTGAAGGGAAGATAGAAAAACTGCATTATGATTATTCAAAGGACATTCTACGTAAAAAGGAAATATCATCTAAAGTAGCCATAATAAAAGGTTTACAGGAAAAATATACCAAAGAAAAAGCCCTCAGAGAAAAGCTTGAGGAAAACATGCAATCTATAAAGAAGATCAGGATAATGGAGCTATCAAAAAAAGGAATTCCCGTAAAGATAATTGAATCATTCACCAGAGAGGGAATAAGGAGTGCATGTGAATACTGGAAAATAAAAAAAGGTGATGTAATCCTTTTATCCAGTACAGAAGGAGGAGGCTCACAAACCGCTTCTTTACTAATTGAAATGGGCATTAAAGCCGTTATAGTGGCAGATAAAATGTCACATCTTGCAGAAGAAGAATTTGAAAAAAATATGGTACCAGTACTTGATTTAAATAATATCAACCTTCAAATGATCGATGAATTTGCAGTGATAGAAGAAGACGTTTTAAATAGAGAAATAGAAAAATGGAGAAGGAAAGTGGAAAATAAACGCAAAAAAGAAGAAGAAAATAAACTTATTAAAGTTATAGATGAATACAGAGCTCAAAGAAGACGAGGGTAATGTTTTTTTTAAAGTAAATTATTTTAAATGGAAATACGAATTATAATTAAATTTATTAATATTGAAACTTAATTTTCATTTATGTCAATGAAAATTGCAGTTGTAATAGGAACAAGGCCTGAAATAATTAAAATGGCACCTTTAATTGATGAAATTGAGAAAAGGGGTATTAATTATATTTTGATTCACACTGGACAGCACTATGATCATGAAATGTCGGATCAGTTTTTTATTGACTTAGAATTAAAAAAACCTGATTATAATATAGGTGTAGGCTCTGGATCTCACGGAGAGCAAACAGCTAATATGATTAAAGGAATAGAAGATATTTTGCTTGATGAGAAACCTGATTTAGTACTTGTTCAGGGAGATACTAATGCTGTACTTTCTGGAGCAATTGTATCATCGAAACTTCATATTCCAGTGGGGCATGTAGAAGCAGGTTTAAGGTCCTATGATAAATCTATGCCTGAAGAAATTAACAGAGAAGTTGCAGACATCTGTTCAAAACTTTATTTTGTACCAACTGAAGAATCAGCTCTAAATTTACTTTTTGCAGGCATGGATCCTGAAGATATTTTTATAACTGGAAATACAGTAGTCGATGCATGCATAAGGAACCTTAAAATTGCTGAAAAGAAATCAAATAACACATCAACTCCCAATTTCCAGGGGGAAATTATGACACTTACCATGCACCGTGCAGAAAATGTTGATAATCAGGAAAGACTGCAAAATATAGTAGATGCATTAATCGAGCTTGATGAGATTACCATTGTATTTCCAATACACCCCCGGACTGTTAAAACTCTTGAAAAGTTTGATCTACTTAAAAAACTTGAAAATACAGAGCACATTAAACTTATAAAACCAGTTGGATATCTTGACTTTTTACTTCTCTTATCAAGGTCTAAATTAGTCATGACTGATTCTGGTGGCCTTCAAGAAGAAGCTATTACTTTAGATATACCTTGTATGACACTTAGATATAATACTGAACGTCCTGAAACCGTTGAAGCTGGTGGAAACATACTTCTAGGCTCAGAAAAGAAAAAAATTATTGAAAATGTAAGGAAAATCCTTAACAACACAGAACGTTATAATGAAATGAAGGAAGCTATAAATCCCTATGGGGCTGGAGATTCATCAAAGAAAATTCTTGATGCCATATTAAGCCTATATGAAGATGGCAAACTTAAAATATCAGTACCTGAAAATATAATGAAAAATAGAACCCGTAAACTAATAAAAATTAATGATGATATTAAATTAGGCGAATTTGAAAGGATAAATAGTAATATAAAAGTTAATATAGTATTTGATAATGGTAATCCATTGTATCCAGATAATGAGCTTAACTTAAAAGATAAATTGATATTGATAAAGGAATTTATTTGATATTTCATTAATTCCAGAGAGATTAAAAATGACTAAAGAGAATCCAAAGATTACAGTGTTTGGCTTAGGACATATTGGCCTTCCAACTGCTGCTCTTTTTGCAAACAGCGGTTTAGAAGTGACTGGCGTTGATATTAACAAAGAAACAATAGAATTGGTAAATAAAGGCATTTCTCCAGTAATAGAGCCAGGGCTTGATCAACTGGTTAAAAAAGCCATTATAGATAAAAAACTGGTTGCAACAGAGGATGGAATAACTGCTTCAAAATATTCTAAAGTCATGATAGTAATTGTGCCAACACCTGTTGATCAATATAAAAGATCTGATCTGTCTGCAGTTAGATCTGCATGTGATATGATATCAAAAGGCCTTAAAAAGGGCGATCTTGTTATTATAGAAAGTACAATACCCCCAAAAACATGTGAAGACGTTGTAATCCCAATCCTTGAAAAAAGCGGTTTAAAAGCAGGAAATGATTTTGGAGTTGCATGCACTCCCGAAAGAGCGCTTCCTAACAATACAATTTATGAAATGACCCATAATGCAAGGGTTATTGGTGGAATAAATAAGGAAAGTGCTGATAAAGCAGTGAATCTCTATGAATACATCACAAATGGTAAGATAATAAAGGTTAAGAATCTTATTACGGCAGAAATGGTAAAATTAATGGAGAATACCTATAGAGATACCAACATTGCCTTATCAAATGAGCTTGCCATGGTATGTGAAAAACTGGGCATTGATGCAATTGATGCTATTAAAGCTGCAAATCATCATCCAAGGGTTGACCTTCATATCCCGGGTCCAGGGGTCGGCGGACATTGTTTATCCATTGATCCATATTTTATAGTTGAAATGGCTGAAAAAGAAGGTGTGAATTCTACTTTAATTAAAAATGCACGGGCTGTAAATGAAAAAATGCCTGAACATGTTGCCGAAATTGTGGAAGAAACATTAAATGATGCTGGAAAACAGATTAAAAATTCAAAAATAGGAATATTGGGTGTGGCTTATAAAGGAAATGTTGCAGATGCACGAGAAACCCCTGCAGAACCATTAATAAATCTTTTAGTCCAAAGTGGAGCTGAAGTATACGCTAATGATCCTCATACATCTGATGATCTTATAAAATCATTTGGAGCGACTCCAGTGAGTATGGAAGATGCTCTAAAATGTGATATAGTTATTCTTATCACTGATCACGATGAATACAAAAGTATAAAGCCAGATATGATTGAAAAAAAAATATTTATCTGCACAAGGCCAGTTCTGAATCCTGAAGAATTTAAAGAGAAAGGCGTGATTTTTAAAGGTATTGGAAGAATTTAATTTTTATTTTTGACAGCATTTCTTATGTTTCCATTTTTGCACACCGCAAATCGAAAGCTGGAGAAAATGCATACAATTTTTATGCATGAAAAATCATAGATTTTTCAAGATGTGCTGGCTTTGAATTTTGTGGGGCCCAAAATATAAAAAATATTTTGGAGTTGTATAATATGAAAATACTTATTCTTGAATATGCTACAGCTTTGGGTCTGAAAGACCCCTCAATCTATGCTGAAGGGACTGCCATGCTTAATGGTCTTTTAGATGATTTAAAGGATAAAAATGTGGATTACTTAATCTCAGATGCATATATTGAAGTAGGTAACAATTGTAACAACCCTATTGGGCTTACAGGAGACTTAATGGAGTGGTTGGATGAAAATATCCCCAATTATGATTCATGTTTTGTAATAGCCCCTGAAGAAAAATTTATTCTATATAAAATTACAGAATTAATAGAAAAAAAAGGTACAGAAGTTGCAGGGTCAAGTTCTGAGGCAGTAATGAAATGTTCTAATAAATATGAGATGTATGAATCATTAAAGGGGAAAGTACCAGTTATAGATACTGAAAGGGTATTTTTTTACGATGTTGATAATTATAGAGATTTCAATAAAGCTAAAGTTGTAAAACCCGCGGATGGGGTTTCATGTTCTGGAGTCACTGTTGTAACTAATCTAAATGAATTCAAGGAAGCAGTTTCTAATCTTCAGACTGAACTGCCCTATTTTTTGGTTCAAGACTTTATTAAAGGGATTTCTGTTAGTGTAAGTCTCTTAGGCAGTGGTAAAGAAGCAATCCCTTTAAGCTTAAATTCTCAGAATATTGAGTTTTCAGAATCTGGAATTGATTATAAAGGAGGATACGTGCCTTTAACCCATGAACTTGAATTTGAAGCTAAAAAAGTGGCAAAAAAAGCAGTAGAATCTATTAAAGGATTGAAAGGTTATGTTGGTGTTGATATGATTCTTGGTAATGATGTACATCTTGTAGAAATAAATTCAAGAATAACCACGCCTTATGTTGCTTTAAAAGAGATTTTGAATTTAAATCTGGGTGAGGCTATTTTAGATTCTGTTCATGGAAAATTACCTTCGAAAATGACTCTTAATGGAAAAATATCATTTTGTAAAGATAGTAGTGGATTAAAGATTAAAAAATATGAGTGACTTTTATGAAAATTGCAGGATTTGACATTGGAGGAGCAAACACAGACCTCGCAGTGGTTGACTTTGACACTGAAGGAAATATTATCGGTATCAGGACTGATTTTAAGTATTTTCCAATGTGGCTTAAAAAAGATGAACTTGAAAATGCACTTTTAGACCTTTTAGGGGAAGATGCAGAAACAATTGATGCTGCAGGAGTTTGTATGACGGCAGAACTTGTTGATGCATATAAAACTAAAAAAGAAGGTGTAAAAGATATTGCAGGAAAATCTAAGGAATTTCTTGGAGTACCAGTTGGATTCATCGGGCTCAGAGGATTATTGGACCATGATGAAACAATAGATAGGCCCGATGAAGTTGCAGCAGCAAACTGGATAGCAACAGCTGAAATTGCCTCTAAAATTGAAGATAATTGCATAATGATTGATGCTGGAAGCACTACCACAGATATAATCCCAATAATAAACGGATCAGAATGTGCTAAAGGAAGATCAGACCTTGAACGATTAAAAACTGGTGAATTAGTTTATAGCGGTACTTTAAGAACTAATATAGCTACATTAGTTGATAAGGTGCCTTTAAAAGGTCAGTGGGCTAGAATATCATCTGAACTATTTGCAACTACGGCTGATGTACATTTAATTCTTGGGAATATAAAAGAAGAAGATTATACATGCAGCACTTCTGATGGAGCCGGAAAATCAAAAATAGAATGTATGAGAAGGATTTCCAGGGTGATATGCGGAGATCTCGATATGTTAAGCAAACTGGAAATAGAGGAAATTGCAGAATACATATACCAAAAACAGGTCCAAAAGATTGCTGAAGCTTTATTAGATGTTTCAAAAAGAGAAGGTATTGATAAAGTAGTCACTACGGGTCTTGGAATGGATATTATTGGTAAAAAATCAGCAGAAATTGCAGAAATTGAATCAGTAGGAATGGACAAATTATTAACAAAAGAAGAGTGTGTTGTAGCCCCGGCAATTGGAACAGCAATAATGATGGAACAATTTTTAAATGACAGATCAGAGTAAATATAATCTTTTACAGCAAAGATAAAAGAATACAAATTTAAATACGAAGAATTTAATATAATTTCCAGAGTGATCTGATGGTTAGAAAAAGGTTAACTATTGCTATTTTATTTTTATTTATTGCTGGAGCTATTTTTTTTATTTTGTTGAATTCCGGTGAAAACTTCGACTTAGGCTCTAATAGCATGGGATACGTAACTAAAGATATATATAATCATTATGGTTCAGAAGGACCTAAAATAGCTGTTATAACGGGCATGCATCCGCGTGAAGATTTGTCTACTGCAGTCGTACCTGAAGTAATTAAATTATATGCCCTTACGCATAATATTGAAATTATTAATTACCAGGTAACGGTAACTAAGGATCCTGAAGTCTTTTCTACGGGCCGTTTAAATGGTGAATCTCTGGTTGCATCGTATGTTATTCCAGACATTAAAAAATCGGATTATGACCTTGTAATTATCTGCCATGACCACGAAAAAGGATATGGAGAAGGATATTACGTCGCAACTCCAAGTATGGATTCAAAATCAATCATACTGGCAGAGAGGGTACATAAACTTCTTCCAGATTTTAATTACTATCAAAGAGACACAAGTAAAAGAACTCAGAGCAGTTCAATTAAAAAAGTTGATATGCCTATAACTGCTTCAGGAACTCCTGTGTTTGTTTATGAAATGCCAGAATGGGTTAGCTATTTAGAATCATTTATTAATTCAATTGATTTAATTGATGCTTCTTTTAACATTTTAAAAAATAATTAAAGATATTACTTCAATTTTTTTTATTATTATTTCCAAAAAAGCTTTTACATATTTAAATCAAACCATTTAAAATATGTGAAGAATTAGATGGTTAAAAAAAAGTTTTATTATGGTCATAGGATTGGCTGTTATATCCATTGCAGTATCAGATCCTTGAATTATTCAAATTCGGCTGAACATGTTACGTTTGGTTCAGATAATAGCGGATATGTCACAAAAGATGTTTATAATGATGATAAATCAGATGTTAAAGTAGCTGTTATAACTGGTATTCATCCACGAGTAACACTATCGGTTAATGTTTCTTCAAATGTAGTGAAAGACGATGCTCAATCTCATGATGTAGAGACTATACAATACAATGTTGTGGTTAAAGAGAACCCTGATTACGTGAGAAGTTGAAGAAATAAAGGTGAAGGGCTTGTTGCTGATTATATAATTTCTGATGTGGCTAAATCGGATTATGACCTTGTAATTATCTGCCATGACCATAAACCATGATATGGTAAGGGTTATTATGTTGCAACTCCTTTGATGGATACAAAATCAGTTAAACTTGGGGGAAAAAGTCAATAAAGCTTTACCAGATTTTAGATATTCTCCTTCAGCTGCAAATCCAGGTAAAAAGGGCAGTTCTACAGAAATATTTACAAAACAGCTGGCCAGAACTGGACATCTCATTTTATCTATGAAATTTCAGAGTGGAGTGAATATAATGAGGCTTATAATGTAACGTATAACCTAATTGACACATATTATAAACTTTTTTAACTAAACCAACTAAATAAAGCAATTTTATGCTATTTTTATAAGTTATGACTAAAATATGAATATAGCAACAGCTATAAAAGGCAATATAACATTAATAAGAATTAGTATTTCTCTAAAACCTGCTTTTCTTGGAGTATAAGATCCTAATAATGCTGAAACAGCTAATATTACCCATCCAGTTGTAATTAAATAACTTTTCAGGTATAAGAAGTATATAAAAATGATGAAAAATGTTTTACCGATAACAGATTAATTATGTCATTTCTTGACATGGATAATTATCTGTGTTGCGTTATATTTAATTATTATTTGAAAATAAGAATGATGGATTTCTACTTCAGGCCTCTATATAATGAAGAATTTTATTTACCCTTTTAAAGTCAATAGGTTTATTTACATAATAGATTACATTATTTTTATAGGCTTCGTTAACATCTTTAGGGTAATTTGATGATGTTACAACCACAACGGGCATTGATTTTAAGTTTTCATCTCTTTTAATTTTCTTAAGTACTTCGAATCCATCCATGCGAGGTAAACTTAGATCTAACAGTATAATATCTGGTTGTGGTGAATTTTTGAAATCTTCTTTACGATGCAGATACTTCATTGCTTCAATACCGTCTTTTACTATATGTAATTCACTTTTTAAATCCATATCTTTGAAAACTTCTGCTAACCAGCGTGCATCTGCGGGATTATCTTCTATTAACAGGATATTAATTGATTTATTAATCATGATCTTATTCTCCTTCTAATCTCTAAATTAGACATTAGTTGAGTTACAACAATTAATTGAAATTAAATTCAATTTTTATATTGTATTATCGAATTTTTACATTTATATTATATGGTTATACTTCCTAATAAACTTTGTTTTTTAAATAAAGACAAAATAATGGATTTTAATACTTATTAAAAAATTATTATTCACAATTGATTAAAATTTTCCAAATTAATCATACTAATTTTAGTATAGATGCGTTAAAATCAATTTAAAACAGAAAAAAATTAAAAAGACATTTTTTTAAAAAAATATTCATAAATAGTATTCAATACCAGACGTCTTTTATTCCAATTAAATAAGCAATTATGTTAGCTAAAAGGTGAAGAATAATTGATATGACAAATAACAGTAAAAGCAAATCCCAGGGTATTACAACAATAATCGAAGCAAAAATTAAAGCACCAACAACAAAATCAAGCTGATCCAGGAGAGGAATAGGTCTGCCTCTTTCAATTCCAATTCTTCTTTTTAAAAAACTTCCAGATGCATCACCTATCAAAGCACCAGCACCCATAAAAAGTCCCAGTAGAATGCCCTGAATAACATTATCTGGCAATATTCCATATGATAATCCTATCTCTCCAAGTATTCCCTGTAATAATCCTATTAAAGTACCAATTCCGGTACCAATAAGTATTCCACGCCACGTTACTCCATTACCACATATTCTACGCCCGTCAATAAATTTTCGATGAAAATCAAGTGGGGTTCCTCCTCCAAATGCCAATGCGGAAGCGTTTGCAATGTATGCTGGTAACATAAAGTATATTAAATATACTGATATAACTAAAACACTGATAACACTTGTATCCATAGTTAACCTCCTAATTAAAACAAGATATTACTTATGTTATCTATTAAACTAATTAATAACTTTATGGTGAAATGATGGTTATAAAGAAAACCAAGAGTCTTTGTCCAATATGTCTCAGTGTAATTGATGCTGAAGTCTATGATGACAAAGAAAAAATTATGATAAAAAAAACGTGCAAAAAGCATGGTAATTTCGATAGTACTTATTGGGGTAACGATAAGCTTTATTTAAAAGCATCAAAAAGCGATTTTAAAGGTGAAGGGATTGAAAATCCCCAAACTTCTTCTATTGATGAATGTCCATTAAATTGTGGAATTTGCAGTGAACACGAAAGCCAGACGATTCTGGGACTGATTGATGTCACAAACAGGTGTAATCTTAAATGTCCTGTCTGTTTTGCCAATGCTGCTGTTTCTAAACAGTTATATGAACCCTCTTATGAAGAAATAAGGAAAATGCTTCAAAACTTGAGGGGTAATGAACCTGTTCCAGCACCTGCAATTCAATATGCTGGTGGAGAACCAACAGTGAGAAAAGATATTGTAGATCTGATAAAACTGGCAAAAGAAGAAGGCTTTTCACACACTCAAATTGCTACAAATGGTTTAAGACTGGCAAGAAATCCTGATCTGGCTCGTGAATTAAAAGAAGCTGGATTAAATACAGTTTATCTACAGTTTGATGGAATCAGTGAAGAGCCTTACTTTAGAATCAGGAATAAAAACTTATTATCAACCAAACTAAAAGCAATCGAAAATTGTAGAAAGGTAGATTTGGGCATAGTTTTAGTTCCTACAATTATTAAAGGAATTAATGAAGACCAGATAGGCGACATAATAAAATTTGCAATTGAAAATATAGATATAATACGGGGAGTAAACTTCCAACCAGTTTCATTTGCAGGTAGAACTCCATCTGATGAAGTTGAGCAACAACGAGTAACAATTCCTGATTTTGAAAAATTGGTGGAGAAGCAGACAAATGGCAAAATAAGAGTTGAAGATTTCCATCCTGCATCATCTGTTTTCCCAATTTCGGAATTTATAGAATCTATTGAAGGTGAAAAACAGGTTATATTTACATGCCATCCTCATTGCGGAGCTGCAACTTATGTTTTTGTTGATAAAGGAGAAATTATACCGATTACACAATTTATAGATGTTGATAGATTCTTTAATCTTCTTTCTAAAAGTGCAGAAGACATAAAAGAGGGTGGGTTAACAGGAAAAGCTAAAACTGTTGCAAGAGCAACAATGGAGCTTCCAAGAACAATAGACAGATCAAAAGCTCCAAGTTCAGTAGATATGAAAAATATATTGACTTCTGTATTTAAGGAAAGATCATATGATGCTCTCGGCAATTTCCACCACAATACACTCTTAATTGCATGCATGCACTTCATGGATCCATGGAATTTTGACCAGGATAGGGTAAGAAGATGTGTTATACATTATGCGGTTCCTGATGGAAGAATAATTCCTTTCTGCTCTATGAATGCATTATATAGAGAAGAAATCGAGAAGAAATTCGCTGTTCCGTTCAAAAAAGATAGTATAACTCAAGATACTGTTAAATCTCTGAATAAGTCTAAAGATTATTGATCAGTTAATTGAATAACTCCAAGACTTTTTAATTTTTATATTTAAACTAAATTCAACATTTTCTGGGAAGTTTACAAAATGATCATAGAAACTCATTCAAGGCTTCATATAACTTTAATAGATCTTAATGGTTCTATTGGCAGGATAGATGGTGGTGTTGGACTCACCATCCAGGAACCCAATCTTATTCTTAAAGCTGAAACTACAGAAAATAATATAGAGGTTATATTTGAAGAAAATGATTTAAGCAAAGGATTAATGGATGAATATAGGGATAAAATTCAAGGTTCTGCCGGGAAAATTATGGAATATTCTGGAATAAATACAGGATTTAGATTTACACTTAAAAAAACTTATCCTGCCCATTCAGGGCTCGGATCAGGCACCCAAATATCCCTTGCAGTAGCTAAACTAATATTAAAACTTCACAATCAAGATATGGATGCACCTAAAATAGCTAAAATAGTTAGAAGAGGAGGCACATCTGGTATTGGAGTAAGGGCTTTTGATCATGGGGGATTCATTATTGATGGTGGGCATAGAATTGATGAAAAACCCGATTTTTTACCTTCATCTGCATCTCCAGCTCCTCCAGCCCCATTGATAACAAGATATGATTTTCCCCAGGAATGGAATATAATCTTAGCTATACCTGATATCCCTGCAGGGGCATCAGGACTGAAAGAAGTAAATATATTTCAAAAATACTGCCCAATACCTTTAAATGAGGTCCAAAGGCTGTCACATATCCTTTTAATGAAAATGATGCCTGCAGTAATTGAAAGGGATTTGGATTCATTCGGATCTTCCATTAATCAAATACAGAATACTGGATTTAAAAAAATCGAACTTGACCTCCAGGACCCTATAATTAATGAAATAATTGAAAATATGATATCTGAAGGTGCAGCAGGAGTGGGGATGAGTTCATTTGGACCTACAGTTTATGCAATAGCAGATGAAAATATTAAAAGCATATCAAAAGCAGCAAAGAGCACAATGAAGGATGTTGGTGGTAAAGTAATTATTACAAAGGCCTGGAACAAGGGTTTTACCATAAAATAATTATCGATGATTTAAATGAAAGAAATAAAAGGCAAAGTATGGAAATTTGGGGAAAATATAGATACTGATGTAATAATCCCTGGAAGATACCTCAGAACTTTCAGTTTAGATGAGCTTGCAGCCCATGTGATGGAGGGAGTGGATTCTGAATTTTCTAAAAATGTGGAAAAGGGAGATATAATAGTTGCTGATGAGAATTTTGGCTGTGGTTCATCAAGAGAGCAAGCTCCAGTCGCCATTAAACATGCAGGAGTTTCTGCTGTTATTGCCAAATCATTTGCAAGAATATTTTACAGAAATGCTATAAATATAGGATTACCCGTTATTGTGGCGGATATAAAAGTAAATAAAGGTGATGTATTGAAAATAGATCTTTCAGAAGGTATTATATATAATTTGACAGATGATGAGAAATTTAATATTGAACCATTTAAGAAATTCATGCTCGAAATTCTTGAAGATGGTGGACTGGTCAATCGTTACCTTAAAATGAAAGATGAATAGGTTTCATATAAATTTAAACCTTACAACTCCTTTTCTTCTTTTATTAATAATCAAAAAACAATTAGTTTATGATGGTCAATTATTATTTATTAGATCGATCTATCAATCTCTTTTAGAGATTCTGTTTATTATGACTTATTTGAATAAAAATTTAATACGAGGTAAAATAAATGAAATGCCCTGCATGTGAGTCTGAATACTACGAAATATTAAAATCAAAGGGTAAACATTCAAAGGAACTGCTTTTAAAGTGCGAAGAATGTGGCAATGTTTACAAAGAGATCATAGTACAAGAAAAACCAGTTGATGTTCGAATCGTTACCAGTGAATTTGAATCTTCTAAAAAAGGTTTTATTAAGCTTTATCCTGATGAAGAGCTGATGGTTGGAGATAATCTTGAATTTGAAAATAAAAAAGTTGAAATAACATCAATCGAAACAAAAAGAGGTGGAAGGGCTAAAAAAAGCACTGTTAATGATATAAATACGATCTGGGCTTCTTCATTGGACATACCTGCAAGAGTGGGGATTTCTATAGATTATGGCGGTAGAATCCTTTCATGGAAGGTCGATGTGGACAGAGATTTTGAATTTCACATTGGTGACATTATTAAAGTGGAAAACAGGATTTTAAAGGTTAACTCTATAAAAACCATTGAAAGAAAGGTTAGAAAGGGCTTTGCAAGGGCCAACGTGGCAAAAAGAGTTTATGGAAAACCTTTAGATGCAGGAATAAGATATAATTATGATTTAAGTTCAAAAATAGTAAAGGATCTTCGAGGGGAAGAGTAAGATATAATTATGATTTATACTCTAAATTAGTATGATGAAAGAAGAAAGAATTGAACTTGTAAGAAGAATTTCAGAAATGGGATATATAAAAACAGAGAAAGTAAGAAAGGCCATGGAGAAAGTCCCAAGAGAAGAGTTTTTGCCTGCGTCAAATAGGCCTTATGCATATGTTGATCAGCCACTTCCAATTGGAGAAGGGCAGACTATTTCTGCACCCCATATGGTGGCAATGATATGTGAAATACTCTCTCTGGAAGAAGGTATGAAAGTTTTGGAGATTGGGACAGGTTTTGGATACAATGCAGCAGTAGTTGCAGAGATTATAGGCCCAACAGGCCATTTATACAGCATAGAACGTATTAATTCCCTTGCAGAAACAGCAAAAGATAATTTAAAGAGAACTGGTTATGCAGAAAATGTAACTGTGATTTTAGGGGATGGAACAAAGGGTTATCCTGAAAAAATGCCCTTTGATAGGATATATGGAACTGCCAGTGCTCCCAAACTGCCCGAACCATTAGAGGAACAGCTTAAAATAGATGGAATTCTATTAATACCTGTTGGTGAGCACAGGTATATGCAGGAACTCATTGTTATAACCAGAAAATCAGAAGATAAATACGAAAAGAAATCAATTGGCGGTGTTGCATTTGTTCCTATGATCGGGGAGCATGGCTGGCCTGAAAAGAAACTTTAAATTTTAAATAAATCTTATTTTAAAGTTACAGTAATATGAACTAATTTTGATTAATATGGCTTATGCAAAGACGATAAGTTATATGGAATTGTTTAAGGATAAATGATAAAATGAAAGTATACATCGAAACATTCGGCTGTACATTCAATCAGGGCGATTCGCAGATAATGGCGGGGCTTTTAACAGAAAACGCTGAAATGGTCAAAGATCCTGAAGATGCTGATGTAATAATCATCAATACATGCTATGTTAAACATCCAACCGAGCAGAAGGTTTTAAACAGGATTCATAAGATTCAAAAGGAATTTCCAGATAAAAAATTGATCATATCTGGATGTATGGTGGAAATCGATCCAGAAAAACTGAAAAAAGCAGCTCCAACTGCTGGATGGATCGGGCCGCGTCAAATTAAATCAACTGTAGATGTTGTGAGATCATGCTTTGATGGTGAAAATACAAGAATTATTGGTCATGGAACTGATATAAAAGCAGGCCTACCAAAGATACGATTTAATCCTGATGTACATATAACTCAAATATGTGAAGGATGTGATGGGGGCTGTACCTACTGCTGCACCAGATTTGCCCGGGGAAAACTTCAGAGTTTTCCAGTTGAATTAATTAAAAAAGAAGTTGAAAAAGCAGTAAATGAAGGATGCATTGAAATTCAGCTTACGGCTCAGGATACTGCAGCTTATGGGAAAGACACTGGAGAGACATTAGCAGATTTAATAAAACAGATAACTGTTATTTCCGGTGATTTCAGGCTACGGGTAGGAATGATGCATCCAAAAAGCATGATGGGGAATATAGAAGAATTAATTGAAACATTTAAGCATAAAAACGTTTATAAATTCATACATATACCAGTTCAAAGTGGAAATGATTCAGTATTGAATGATATGGGCCGCAAACACACAGCAGAACAATTTAAAAAGATAATATCCAGATTCAGGGAAGAAATACCCGAAATTTCCATTGCAACCGATATCATTGTGGGCTATCCTACTGAAACAGATGAAGCATTTGAAGACACATTAAATGTGGTTAAAGAAATTAAGCCTGATTTTATCCATATTTCTAAATATGGGCATAGGCCAATGACATTATCTTCATCTTTGCCTGAAATTGATCATAATTTAATGAAAAAACGTTCTAAAGCGTTAAATGAATTGAAATCAAAGATTCTATATGGAAATAATCAAAAACAAATAGGTAACATTCACGAAATACTGATAATAGAAAAAGGTAGCAAAGGTGGATATATTGGAAGAACTAATTCTTACAAGCCAGTTATAGTTGAGAATGCAAAAATTGGTGAATTTGTTGAAGTTAAAATAGAAGAAGCTACCAGTACTTATTTTAAGGGCTCTATTTTATGATACATGGAGAATCATCTTCTCCAGATAAGCTAGCAAAACTTCGTTTTGCACTCCAAAACCTATGGTTTTGAGAGCTTTTTAGAGAGTTTTTCCATCTTTTTGGCTTCTCTAATGTTTTTTTCAAGGTTTCCATCTTCAACTACTATTGAACCTTCATATCCACAGTGATGGCATTTCCATGTGCCAGAACCTTCATAAATTTGCTCATATTTTATTTTATGCCAACCACAACGTGGACAGAATGTTTTTTTAGTCATTGCCTTTCAATAAAATAATATTAATTTTTAGATGTTAAATCTTTTTATTGTAACTTAAAAAAACTGTTAATTTAGAGGAAAATAATTTTGAAAAATGGAACTAATTTAGTTAAAAAATAAGTGCCGTGGGCCGGACTTGAACCAGCGACATCTAGATCTTCAGTCTAGCGTTCTCCCAACTGAACTACCACGGCATATGGGCCGGACGAGATTCGAACTCGTGATCACCTCCGTGTCAGGGAGGTATCATACCCCTAGACCACCGGCCCGTCTGGAGTATTTGATTATAAATGAATTCATATATAACCTTTTCCCTTATTTACTAAATAATTTTTGAAAAAATAGGAAATGGATGATTATTTTTAACTTTTAATAATTCTGATCTCAAAATTATAAATCTGTTTATCTGTAGTTCTATTAAAGATATGATGATATCCATGATGTATATAAATACAAAAAGTTAATAATGAAAATAATAAATTAATCAGAATGTTTTCCTCCATTTAAACCAATTATAAATCAATTTAACGTCTAATTAAACTCAAAAACAATTCATTATTTTTATATAGTATTAAATTAAGTATATACTTGTAAAAGTCTTATTAGGGAGTAATAATATGGATGTAGAGCCAATAAAAACGACTGTAGAGGAACTATTAAAGGTTTTAGCCACAGATAATGTAATAGGTGAAACAATAGAGACTGAAGACAAACTTCTCATCCCCATTACTAAATTTGGGATGGCATTTGGTGCAGGGAGTGGAGAAGGTAAAGGTCCTGGAAATCAGGGAGGAGGTCAGGCAAGTGGTGCCGGTGGAGGTGCTGGTATGGAACCAATAGCTATGGTAGTAGTATTTAAAGGAGTTTCAGGCCCTGAAGGCGTAAGAATAATGCATTTAACACCTCCAAATCCTATAAGTCGTGCTATTTCTGAAGCAGTACCTGCAGTAATTGATCTTATGAAGGAAAGTAAGGAAACTGTCAAAGATTTAACTAAAAAGGAAGAAAAAGAAGAGATAGAATAAAATAGTTCTTTTATCTCTATTTTTTTTGAAGTGATCTAAATTGATCCTTGCGACCGCCATTATATTAATTATAATACTGATTTTAGCATGTATTCTGGTGGTTCCATTTAATATTTATCTTAATTTAACTAATCATGGATTTAAGGTAGATGGATATTTTAAAATTACCTGGATGAAAATTAAATTAGTTAAAAGAGAAATTAAATCTGAAAAAACTCCAAAGGATATAAAAAAGGAAGGAAAAATAGAAGAAAAAAACAAAGAACTTAATTTAAAAAAAATTACCCGGATAATTTCTTTATTTTGGGAATCACTCCCCCATATAATTAAAATTTTCAAAGCTTTCCTGAAATCTGTTAAAATAGAGCAGATATATATTAGGGCAATTATAGGACTTGGAAGTCCTGTAGATACTGTAAAAACTTGCGGCCATTTATGGTCTTTGGAGGCTTTATTAAAGGTTTTTCCATATATCAATTTATTAATAGAGCCTGATTTCCAAAAAGAAATGATAGAAACCGAAATAACCTTAAAAATTAAGTTAAGGCTTTTCTGGATAATATTTGAATCATTGAGGGCTATAGCTAAAAAACCAGTGAGATCCCTTTTAAATGAGCTTAGAAAAATGAGATGAAACAATGGATGCCAATCCTTTCAACAAATTTGAAGTAAAAAGGACGATATTAAAACCTTTTGAAGTTGAAAAAAGAGTAATTTACCCCGTTTTAGAGATTTCGACTTTTTTTCAAGGTTTTAATTTAATAAATATATCTCCAGTTGCTCTTATTGTTGAAGAAGATGAAGATAAATACATCCTTCAATTAACATTTGAAGAGATTGATGAAAATGAACTCTTTGAGTTGTTTTATTCTTTTAAAAATAAAAGAGGTTAATTTATTTAGACATATCCATGATAAGTGAATTTTCCCAATCGTTTATACTGTGAATTGTAACTGGAATGTTTTTTATTCTGCTTTTTAAATTTGCCTTTTCTTTACAGCAGGAAGGGACTATAATATGAAGATTGAAGCAGGATTTGGATGCAAGCATCTTCCATTTATTTTCGCATTCATGAGACTTAATATCGATACAATTTTCAAATTCTACCACTAAAATATCATTTATTCCACGAAATGCAAATATATCTGGAGTATATTTACCAAATTTTATGGGAATGCTTCCAAAAATTTGATTGGGGTATCTCTGTAAATTTGTTTTTACGCTGTAACCCTCTTTTTGAAGCGTTTCAACAACAGATTTCACAGTTTTTCCCGAAACTCCGGCTGGCATATTTCTAATTTTTGTATACATTAATATCCCTTATTAAACTTTTTTCAATTTTATATTAAATAAACAATGTATATAAATATATGGTTTTTATCAGTATATGTATATCTTTTTTAGACATTTAACCAATTATTAAAATAAAATAAGGTAATTATTATAATTTAGTTTATATATTAAATATTTTTATAAGTAATGTTTATTTAATTAGATAAAATAAAACATTATGTTCATGTATTCAGGATATAATAATAGAAAAAAACTAATTTTCCAGTCAAATAATTGTAAATATTTATATAGTAGTTTCGATACTTTATTATTATGGTTACAATATTTTAACATTTAGTTAACAATGTTGTGGTAATCAGGTGATATGATGGAAAAATTAAAAGATGAAATCGTAAAGATGAGATATATGATCCTTGTAAAGAAGGGACTTGTAGAAAATAAATATGAATCTTATGAAAATATGTTCAAAATTGTACAAGAATATGAAAATCAATTTATTCCTGGAACAGTTTTAATTAGTGAAAAAGCAGGATATAAACTCCGTATTGAATATCCAATGGAATGATAATCTTATTTTACATAAAAATATACTCTTTAATCCTTATTTTAAATCACTGTTTTATATTACTGCTACCTTTCCAGCTTCAGTAATAGCGAATTTTTCAAAGAATCTTGATTTTTCCACCAGTCCCATGTCCATGAGTCCAGCTAAATGTTTATAGACCATTGCACGGGATATATTTGCTTTTTCTCCTATCTCCATAGCAGTTAAATCTTCAGAAGATAAAAATTTCAGGATATTTAACCTTGTTTTGGATAAATCTAATTTTAAAACGGGAATTCTTATTATTTTCTCATTATAACAGGTAAAAATAGCATTAACACCTTCTTTATTTGCTACGAAGTTGATTAAATAACCAAGACCATCCCCTCCGCATGCAATAAAAATTTCCCCGTGCTTTTTAGCTCCATTTATTATTTCAGCAATTTTTTCACAAATTTCTACTGGATCTTCAGTGTCTATTATAATTTCTCCACCTTTGATGAATTTATCAAGCTCGGTTTTTCTATGATGTTTATCACTAAGTAAAATTAAGCCTTCAACCTGGGTCTTCATCGATACATTAAACAGACATTGTCCTTTAAGGTTAGTTATCAGGGTTCTCATGGGTTCACCTTAAATTAAATTTTAATTTATAGTATTTGAATAACATATTATTCTCACTTCAATATTGAATGTTCTATAATAAAAGTTATATAGATAACAAGGTTTATTAAGTACTCTTAATTTATCTAATAAAAAATGGATAATAAATGGAGGAACAGGAGAAATGACCGAAGAATTGATATCCAATGAAGAAATATCCACACGTCAAGTGAACACCGGAATAAAAAAGGAAATAGCTAATGATAGCAATCTTATAGAGGTTAAAATCCCTAAAAAGTTAGATTCTATAGCCGTTGGGCTTAAAGAAGGAGTTAGTATAACTTTAAAAGGTGATGTTGGAGATTTTGTAGGCGCATTAACTGATGGCGCAAAAATAGAAATTGATGGTAATGCCGGCCGTTATGTTGGAAATAACATGACAGGTGGAGAAATAATAGTTAATGGTTCAGCAGAAGATGGAGTTGGCTTTGGAACCTATGCAGGAACAATAATTGTCCATGGAAATGCAGGAAATGGCATAGGGCAACTGAATAAAGGGGGAATACTGGTAATTGATGGGAATATTGGAAATTTAGCCGGTCTTTACATGCTTAGTGGTGATATTATTGTTACTGGTAACGCAGGAATTGATACTGGGGACTGGATGATTGGAGGTTCCATTTACGTTGGAGGAACCTATGAAACCGGTACAAATGCTGAAGCGCGTGAATTAGATTCTGATGATAAAAATAAACTTAAAGAAATCTTTGATACTTATAAAATAGAAGCACATATCAGTAATTTCACTAAACTGGAACCTAAAAAATTAAGACCATTTTACGGGGATCAAAAATGAAACAAATTCTTTTAACAAATCCAGAAGATTGTGATGGATGTAATGAGTGTATAGAAGCTTGCAGTAAAGTTAACAATGAGAGCGCATTATTTTTACATAAAATGACCAAGGGATTTCAGGCAACTGTCTGTCAACAGTGCATAAATCCCTCATGTATTAAAGGATGCTTTAGAGACGCAATATATCGCGAAAATGGTGTTGTGAAAATTGACCAGGATAAATGTATTGGATGCAGATTATGTGTCTTAATGTGTCCTATTGGAAGTATAACTTACACTGAAGACCTGATGTTAAAATGTGAACAACAATGTGCTGAATCCAATGGCGGAAAACTTGCATGTGTTGAAGTATGTGAACATAAATGCTTAAAAGCGGTAGATGTAAAGGATGTAGCCACAGGAATCCAGCAAGGATTCGAAATAGGTGGATCATCATCACCAAACTCAGCGTTAGTTCCTTATGATTCTTCAGACCTTGCAAATGCCACACAGGGTCTCTGTGTATTTTGTGGAACATGTGAAATTGTCTGTCCAACAGATGCAATTCAAATAGTAGATAATCATGCAGAAATCGATAAATCAAGATGTATAATGTGTGGATCATGTTTTGCAGCATGCCCTGTTTTAATACCAAGCGGTGCAGGAAGCATCTGGGATCCAAGAACCATTGCAGACATACGATTCACATCCAAAGCAGGAAAATATGTATTAAGAGGTTTTGGAACTGAAAGACGCCTTCCAAACTTCGACGATATTATAATATTACCAGCTCAGGCGTCAATTGCTCCAGTGGATAAATACAGAGAAGCTTGTAACACAGGAGTAGTTCTCGGAACAAGATATGCAGAAGAACCACTTGTTTTAGATACACCAGTCTTAATTGCTGGAATGTCATTTGGTGCATTGAGTAAAGAATGTAAAGTGGCCTTTGCCAAAGGTACGGCGATGGTTGGATCAGCAGCTAACACAGGTGAGGGTGGAATGCTTCCAGAAGAAAGGGAAGAAGCAGATAAACTTGTTGTTCAGTACTCATCAGGAAGATTCGGTGTTTCAACAGATTATTTAAATGCAGGAGATGCAATTGAAGTTAAAATAGGTCAGGGAGCGAAACCAGGAATGGGAGGACACCTTCTTGCAGAGAAAGTCAGCCCTGAGGTAGCTCAAATTAGAGGTATACCTATTGGGACTGATGCATTAAGCCCATGTAGATTCCTGGATGCAACTAAAGATGGTGATCTTGCCAAGCATATCGAACTCATAAGGGAAGTAACTGACTGGCGCGTTCCAATAATAGTTAAATTAGGGCCAGGAAGAGTTGATGAAGATGTTAGAATTGCTGCAGAGGTAGGAGCCGATATAATTTCAGTCGATGGTATGGAAGGTGGAACAGGAGCAGCTCCTGAAGTAGTTATTGAACATACAGGAGTTCCAACACTCGCTTCACTTGCTCAGGCTGTAAACTCCCTTGAAGAAATGGGTATGAAGGATGAAATAGACCTTATCATCACTGGAGGAATAAGAAGTGGAGCTGATGTAGCTAAAGCCATGGCTATGGGTGCTGATGCAGCCTACATTGGTACTGGAGCAATGATAGCTGCAGGATGCCGTGCCTGCCGTATGTGCTACACTGGAAAATGTCCTGTAGGAGTCGCAACTCAAGATCCGATTCTAAGAGAAAGAATGGATGTTAACATAGCTGCAGAAAGAGTTGGAAATTACATTAAATCTATGACAGAAGAAACAAAAATGCTGGCACAACTCGCTGGTCATAATGACATCCGTAACTTTTCTCCAGATGATTTAAGAGCGCTTGACACCAACACAGCAGCAATAACAGGACTTAGACTTATAGGAAAATAAAAATATTTTTATTCCTATTTTCTTTTTAGGAATTAGAAAAATAAAAATAGTTTAGAATAACTTATTATTCAATTTTTTTAAACTCTTTTTTAGGTGCTCCACAAACTGAACATATTTCAGGCGCTTCTTTTTCTATGGTGTTTCCACAGAAATTGCACACATAATAGAATGTTTCAACGTTTTCGCCCAGTTTATCTAATGCTTCTTTGTATAGTCCAGCATGGATTTCTTCTACCTGATTTGCCACATCAAAACTCCAAAGAGCACCCTTTTCACCCTCTTCTTTAGCTAATTCTATAAATTTAGGGTACATTTCTGTAAATTCTTCAACTTCTCCTTCGATTGCTTCTTTGAGATTTTCTTCAGTACTTTTAATTCCATCCATGAATTGCAGGTGGTTGTGTGCATGTACAGTTTCAGCATAAGCTGCAGCCCTAAATAATCTTGCAACCTGTAAAAATCCTTCTTCATCAGCTTTTTTAGCAAAAGCTAAGTATTTTCTGTTTGCCATTGATTCTCCGGCAAATGCTTCTTTTAAATTATCCATTGTGCTCATTTAATAGCCTCCTTAAAAAATATAATATTACGTAGTTTATTTTGTCAGTCCTATCTATTTATTTTTTACTATTTATATTAGCTTTAGTGGGCATGCATCAAAATTTAAAAGTTAATATGAGCTTTATTCGTCTAAATAAATTATATTATTAATATTTACGAACGGATTAGTTTAATAGTAAGACAAAATTAAAATAAATATTTTTTATTAATAAATAAAATGAAAAAAATAAAATTAGGCTGTTTTAACAGCCATTTCGATGTCTTCAGCTTTAACAGTTTTCCTTCCGGCGTGTTTTGCAAGTTCTACTGCTTTTTTTGCAATTTCTTCACCTTTTTCTTCTAAGGATTTTGCTAAAGCTTCTTTTGCATCATCACTTATTCTTTGAGCACCAGCATTTTTTATGATCCTTCCAACTGGAGCAATTGGTAATTCAGCCATAATTTCACCTCCAGTTTAAGCTATGCAACCATAATATTTAAATTTATCTATTTTAATCAAATGTTTGGCTATGATAATCTCCATACTGATTTGGTAAATGAGTATATCATATATTGAAATAAAATAAGATGACACATCATTAATAGAATATTGTAGTTAATGAATTATGGCTTTATCCTCTAACTTATAAGTTTACATTACATTAAAGATGTCTCAATGTTTGAAAGTCATTATTTAATCTGACCAAAACTTTTAAGATAAGAGAGACTAATATGAAATCGCATGTTTAATTATTTGAACATTGATCCAGAGATACAGGATATACTTGAAAAAAGTATTGAAAGTGAAATTTCGGTAGAAGAAGCCGAAGAACTAATGAAAGTCCAGGGAAAAGAACTTCAAGCATTAATCATAACTGCAGACCTGCTCAGGGAAAAATTAGTTGGAAATAAAGTTACATTTATTCAAAACTGGAACATTAATTTTACAGATATCTGTACAGGAAGCTGTGGCTTCTGTGCATTTAAAAAAAATCCATCTGATGAAAGAGCATACTTTTTAACAGTTGATGAAATAGTAAGAAGGACTAAAAAGGCTTTTAATGATGGTGCCATCGAAATATGTATACAGGGAGGTCTTCACCCAGATATTGATGCATATTTTTATGAAAAAATACTCCTCAAAGTTAAAGAGGAAGTTCCAGAGGTTCATATTCACGCGTTTTCGCCTATGGAAATATTTTATGGGGCTTCAAAGTCTGAACTCTCGATAAAAGAGACTCTTGAAATGTTAAAGGAGGCTGGACTTGGTTCAATGCCTGGAACTGCTGCTGAAATATTGAATG
The DNA here is from genome assembly GCA_002494885.1 of Methanobacterium sp. UBA44. GTDB lineage: Archaea > Methanobacteriota > Methanobacteria > Methanobacteriales > Methanobacteriaceae > Methanobacterium_D. The sequence goes on along the minus strand of DACV01000007.1, from coordinate 179,148 downwards.
ATGAAGTAAGGAATGTTATATGCAATGGAAAGCTTCAAACAGATCAATGGGTTGATGTAGTTGAAACAGCCCATAAAACAGGGATTCCAACAACATGCACCATGATGTACGGTCATATTGAAAATATATTCCATAGAGTTGAACATCTTGAGATTTTGAGGAATATACAGAAAAAAACAGGCGGATTCACAGAATTTGTGCCCTTGAGTTTCATGCATAAAAATGCTCCAATATTTAAGCAGGGAATTTCTAAAGCCGGAACTACTGGAGCAGAGGATTTAAAACTTTATGCAGTTTCAAGATTGATGTTTCGTGATTTAATAAAAAATATACAGGTTTCATGGGTTAAACTTGGATTTAAATTTGCTCAAATCTGTCTTATGGCAGGTACAAACGATCTTGGGGGCACTTTAGGAGAAGAAAATATATCAAGATCTGCTGGGGCTACTCATGGAGTTTATACTCCTCCAAGTGAGTTAGAAAGAGTTATAAGAGATATTGGAAGGGTTCCAGCTCAAAGAAACACTATATACTAAAGTAAATGCTCTATAGAAAAATAGATTTATTTCTTCCTAATTATTATTTTATCTCCATCTTCAGCCGCTTTTAAAACTTCTAAATTTTCTGTAACCTCTCCAAAATGATTTACGTCTGAAGCAGGTTCTGAATCGCCATAAAATATGCAGAAAGCGTTTCCAGGTGGCCAGTAAGAAATATCCCCACATTCAGATTTTCCAGATGGGTTTTCATATTCTAATCCTACTGGAATAGTAAAATAAACTTCTTCGAAGTAAATATTTGTATTTCCTTCAAAAGGTAAAGCATCGTAAACTTTTTGAGCTGTTTCCATGTTTCTATCATCCAGTTTTGCTACAGCTTTTCCCTTTCCCACTACTTCAATCTCAATTTCCATTATATCACCTGTATTGCTGGAAAAGCTCTTTCATGATTTTTAAGCCGCTGGATGTTCCAATTCGCGTAGCACCAGCCTCTATCATGTCTAAAGCTGTTTTAAAGTTTTTTATGCCTCCTGATGCTTTTATACATGTATTTTCGCCAAGGGTTTCCTTTAAAAGAATAACATCTTCTACTTTTGCACCAGAAGTACCAAAACCGGTTGAAGTCTTAACAAAATTTGCTCCAGATTCTTGAACAGCCTTACATGCCCTTATTTTCTCATCTTTGTTAAGTAATCCTGTTTCTATGATTACTTTAACTGTTTTACCTTCTGCAGCGGCTATAACTCCAGATATATCTTTTTTAACATCCTCATCCCGGCTGGATTTAAGAGCTCCAATGTTCATCACCATATCTATTTCATCTGCACCATTTCTAACTGCATCTGTAGTTTCAAAAAACTTTATTTTAGATGTGTTTGCCCCAAAAGGAAATCCTATAACTGTACAAACCTTCACATCTGATCCTTTCAATAAATCTTTGGAAAGTTCAACGTAGGTTGGATTAACACATACACATCCAAAGTTATGCTCTTTTGCACCGTCGCAGAGTCTTTTAATGTCTATTCTGGTTGCATCTCTATTAACATTGGTGTAATCTATCATTTTTGCTAATTTATTAGGGTATTTAATTAAATCCATAGTTCAACGTCCTTTTAATTTTTTTGTGATAATTTAGATGTTTTTTGCCATGTAGGGTCCTGATCTTTCAAATCCGAATTTTCTGTAATAATTTCTAGCCCCTATTCCACTTGTAACCAGTATTTTATCCATATCATAGACTTCTGATGCAATTTTTTGAGCTTCATCAAGTAACTTTTCACCATAGCCTGTGTGCTGCCATGCATTTTTATCTTTTTCCCCTATAGGCATCATGGAACCATATACATGAAGTTCTCTTATGAGGGCAGTTTTATCGTCTATTTCTGGTCTGTGTGCTTTTAAGGATGGTATTCTGAGCCTTAAAAAACCAATTAAAATGTCTTTTTTAGTATCTTCAAAGGATAAGAAAAGTTCTTTTCCTCCACCAGCTATATATTCTTCTTTTAAAAATTTCACGTTATTTAAGTGGGGTTCAATTCCATAGGATGCTTTATGGCCCACTTCTCTGCATCTAATACACTTGCAATTAACGTCTTGATCATGAAGCTTTTTATATACCAGTTCGCCGAGATTTGATTTTTTAACTCCTGCTTCAATTAGCGGAGATGGTATATCTCTTTGTATTCTCATAGTTCTAACCCATTTTGGAAGTATCTTTTTAATTTCAACTATTAAATCAATTGCTTCTTCGCTTGTATAGGGGGTATATTCTCCCTTTTGCCACATTTCATGAAGCTTTGAGCCTTTAGTGACTAAACAGGGATATATCTTTAGCATGTCTGGTTTAAAGCGTTCATCTGAAAATAATCTTTTGAATATCCTTAAATCTCTATCAAAATCTGAAAAAAGCCCTGGCATAAGGTGCATTGCCACTTTAATGCCTGAATCTCTGAGTATTCTTGCAGATTCAACAGTATCCTGTACGTTGTGACCTCTTTCAATTCGTTTATAAATATAGTTGTAAATAGTCTGAACCCCCAGCTCAACCCTTGTAACGCCCATATATAGCATTCTGTCAACATCTTCTGTTCTGCAGTAATCAGGGCGGGTTTCAAAGGTCATTCCAACACATCTAACAATGGAATTTTCATTTTTCCTCTGGGCATCTTTTAAATAAACAAAACTCTGTGGAACTTCATTTTTATCTAATATATTAAATTCTTTAAAATCTTTAGATTTATTACTGTTTACTGATACATCTTTTATTCCAAAATCATTCATTGCTTGTAGACATTTAGTAACAAACCATTCTTGATAATCTAAAAAATACGAAGGGAATGTTCCACCCATTATAATTAATTCCACTTTATCTAAAGGGTGGCCGATGCTTTCAAGCTGAAGTAATCGATTGTAAACCTGTAGATATGGGTCAAAATTAAACATCCGAGCTCTTAGTGCTGCTGGTTCTTCTCCTGTATAACTGGGAGGTGCTATTTCACTTTCAGGGCAGTAAAGGCACCTTCCGTGGGGGCATTTGTGCGGTTTGCACATTACAGCAACTATGGCAACACCAGAAATGGTCCTTGTAGGTTTCTTTCTAATAACAGCAGCTACTTTCTTTCTTTCCACTGGTGTTGTATTTTCCAGTATGTCTGCATTGCTCATGAATTTTTGAAGATTGTATTCTCTGCAAGCTTTATGTTTGGCTTTCTCAAGCTCACGTTTTGTCTGGATTTTTCCATCCAGTATATCTTCAATAATTGCTCTGCATGCCTTTTTCATTGCTATTTTCACCAGAAAAATTATTTTAAATTAATAGTAAAACAGCATAAATTTTTAAACTGCTTGATTAATATTTTAGGTATTTCAATTATTTAAGGAAAGTTATTGGTTAAATAATGATACCAGTTAAAAAAGATAAGATTTGGTCTTTTAATTCAATCAAATGAGAAATTATGGGATTCTAAAAAGTTCAAAATGAATTATCATATTTTTTCTTTTTTGAAATTTTTGAACCTATTAATGCCCCAATTGAGCCAATTAACCCAATTAGAATTGAGCCAATTAATGCACCGATTGTAATGGCCATTAATACTAAACCAGTTGAGCCGAATACGTTTGCAGTTTCTAAATATCCTTTAATAAATGCAGATTGAAAAATCTGTGCAATGATAGTCCATATTATTATGCTAATAAAACCTAAGACCCATCCATTAATCACTAATTCTTTAATTTTTTTGTTAATTGCATAATAACCTGTAATTATTCCTCCAACAAATATTCCAATAAATCCTGCGGTAAATATACCGATTATAAGGCCAATTGCTAAACCTTTTCCTATTGCTGAAAAATCTAACATTGAGATGAAATCTTTCCATACTGATGATTTTTCTGTTTTTTCCATTTCATTGATTTCAGCCGATTTAACATTCTCAAAATTACTTTTGATTATTTTTGCTCCACATTTATAACAAAATTGTGAATCATCTACATTTTTAGTTCCACATTCTTGACAATAAACCATTTTATCCCTTCATTTAAATAAAAAAAACATATATGGATTTAATTATTATATTAAATAGAATTAGAATCCATAATATTTAATCATTTGCATTTTTTTACTTAAATTTTTCTAAAATACAGAATAATAATATCTGGGGTTTTTCCATTAAAAAATTTCTCTAACTTACAAATAAAAAACTAAAAGTATTTTAATATTTTTATCATGTTTAAAATCTTTATTGAGATTTTTCTGGATTGAATAGGCTTTTTAACTCTAATAATGATTGGAAACAGATTTTGATGGAATAATGTCTATATTTCGATACTGGTTAGATAAGATCTAAGATGATCTATAACATAAATTTGGAAAGCATAATTTTATCTTTAAGACATTATCCTTTGTTTCTCTAACATCTCCAGGGTCTTTACTACATCAGTTTTTGAAACTATTCCCACTAATTGGTCATTTTCAACCACAGGTAATCTTCCAACTGCTTTTCTATTTATTTTTTCAAAAACGGTTGCTACACCTTCCTCTGGATAGGCTAAAATAAGATTTTTGGTCATTATATCGCCAATAAGAGTATCTCTTTTATCTTCGGGTATTCTGGAGATATCATCAAAGGTTATGATGCCTACCAATTTATTATTTTCCAGAACAGGATAACCCATGTGTTTTTGCCTGAACATCTTATAAAGGGCTTCGTTAACAGTATTATCCGGATTTAATGTTTCCACGTTACTGGTCATAATATCTTTAACAAGAACTCCTTCAAGCATATTTGAAACTAGTATTGCCTGATACTCCTGATCTGCACCAAGATAAATAAATACGGCGATTAATATTAAAATAAAGTTTAATAAAACCACTCCAGCGATGGCCATTAAAATTGCAAACTGTTTTCCAACTTTGGCAGCAGTTTTAGTTGCATCTAAATAATCCCTGTTTCTTGCAAGATAAGCCCTCAAAACCCTTCCTCCATCCATAGGGAAGGCGGGAAGCAAATTGAAAACCCCCAGAACGAGATTTACCCCGAAAAAATTGATAAGGAACAAAGCTAAACTTGTTTCTCCAGTGTTTAGCAGAAATATGGAGGTTAATGTAATAAATTCCGAATATCCAAGGATTAAAACCAATAAAAGACATATTACAGCTATTATGATATTTGTTAAGGGGCCTGCAAGTGCTATTTTAAGTTCCTTGTTTGGATCTTTGGGAATTTCTTCCATAGCAGATACTCCACCAATAGGAAAGAGTACTATTCTTTCGATACCCACTCCATATCTTTTCGCCACATAAGAATGACTTAATTCATGTATAACAACGGTCACAAAGAGTAATGTAAGTAAAAAAGCAAAATATAATGAGATAAATCCTATAAAAGCAGCAGCATAAATAAGAACCATCAAAAGTAGAAAGGAAATATGCAATTCAATTGGAATTCCGAATATGGTGAATATTTTGAGTGAGGATTTCATGTATTATATTTATTGTTTCATCAAATTAATAAAGTTAATATCATACCATATTACAATTTAAGTGATTTCATCAAATATTTTAGTGATATATTTAATTTAAACGTTAATTCAATGGGATTATCCTAATTCAAAAACTTTACATTACTTTTTGAACATTACTCCGATGATTCCACCTATTAATCCTAAAACGAAGCTCATAATCAGTGCTAATTGGATGATAATATATCCAGCGATTAATGTACTTCCAGTTACTCCTATTGCTGTTGATATAGACTCTATAACGGTACTTATGTTTCCAATACCCGGAATGGATAATAAGCCTATTATTAAACCTCCAATTATCCCTGAAATTGCTCCTACAACCATTCCATCTTTTTCATCCATTTTATCATAATCTTCATATCCATTGCTGAAGTAAGATGCTAAAAATCCTCCAATAAGAGGGCCTAAAAATAAGAGAGGAAAGAAGATTATTGATAAGACAATGGTTAAAACAGCATTAAAAAGAGCACCTAATCCTATAATTCTAAGGTTTATTTTAATCAACTCAAAATTAATTTTTTTTATTATATTTGGATTATTTTGTATTTCCGGTGGATTTATGGAGCTCTGGATAAATCACTAATTTCTTTAGTTTAGAAATTCAGTATATTTAATTCTCTTAATGGGTATTTAAATATTTAGTATTCTCTGAGCTACTTCCTTGAATTTAGTAAGATCCATAGTTAAGCCAGTATTAAGTTCAGGATCCTCGGGATAGCATTCATTTTCTAAGGAGATAGTTATCTGGTTCTTTTCCAGATTGATATAGGCATAAAGATTTCCATTTTCACCAGATTGTATCAAATATTTGTTACACATTTTAACCCCAGTATATATTATATCAAATTAATTATATATGGGTTTCTTTAATTTGTAATTAATTATTTTTGAAAGCATAATTGCGTTATAGGGCTATTCTGCTGTTTAGTAGATAATTTAACCTAATAAATTTCTAATGAAAATATTAGCCATTGTTAAGAGCGTGCATAATATCACATATTCAAAATAAAATTAGTATTATAATTGAATGAAAAAATCTTATTATTCAATTTTAGGGTGTTAATAAAGTAAATTTAGGTGATGTTAGTGATAATTACCAAATCACATTTATCTTAACTCTAATATTTTGTTTTGTGACTACAAATTAAAATATCCCGGAGGGATATAAGGAGTTTAGAGAAATTAATAAGTCCTCATCCATTTGTTTTAACTCCTTTTAATCCCTGCACAAAGGTATAATAAGGCCAAATAGAAATTTACTTAATAAAATAATATTATAATGTTATTTATATTAACATGGAGAGGAGACTAATTCTAGAACAATCAGACCATAAATTTAAGGAAATCTTTGAAAAATCCTCCATAGGAATTCTTTTTTATAATAAAGAGGGAAAATTAACTGAGGCAAACCAATCGGCACTAAAAATAGCTGGAGTTTCATCATTTGATGTTTGTCAAGGGCTTAACTTATTTGATAATCCGCAGATTGCTTCAAGAAAGGAGAAATTATTTGAAAATGGCACAATTAATTTCCAGTCATCTTTAGATTTTGATAATATTAAAAAAAGCGGATTTTACACTCCAATAAAAGAAGGAAAAGCTTTTATTGACTATATAGTTTCTTCTACTGATTCTGGGTTTTTAGTGCAAATTCAGGACATAACCGAATTTAAAGTAACAGAAAGAAAATCAAAACTTAAAATCATGGCTATAAAGTCATCAATAAGTGCATTTGCAATTTTAAACACAGGATATAGGTTAGTTTATGTAAATGATTCATGTTTAAAACTTTGGGGATTTGAAAGGAAAGAGGAAGTCCTTGGAAGGCATGTAATTGATTTTTGGCAGGATAAAGATAAAATCCTAAAAGCTTTAGCAGATTTAGAAAAAGAAGGAAGCTGGAGAGGCGAAAGTTTGGCTGAAAGAAAAGATGGGTCCATGTTCTACACGGAAATTTTTGCCAGCATGGTTTTTGGAGATAAAGGAGAATTCATTGGAATTGTATGTTCATTTATTGATATTAATGAGCGTAAAAGGATTGAAAAAGAATTAAGAAATAGTGAAAAGAAATTAAAAGATATAATTCATAGTTCTCCAGCTTTAATATTTGTAATTGATAAAGATCACAGGGTTCTTTACTGGAATAATGCAATTGAGGAATACAGTGGAGTAACTGCTGAAGAGGTTATTGGAACAAGAAATCATTGGAAAGCATTTTATGAAGAGGAAAGACCATTATTAGCTGATCTTGTGCTTGATGAAAACTATAAAGAAATTTCAAAGTGGTACCCTGAATACGGTTTTAAATCTAAAATTATAAAAGGGGCGTATGAAACTGATGGGTTCTTCCCAATCGGGGGAATCCTTCCAGATAAGGGTAAAAAAGGGAAATGGTTGCGGGCCATTGCAAGCGCAATTAAAGATTCTGATGGGGAAATAAGCGGGGCAGTAGAAATACTTGAAGACATTACAGAACAAAAAGAAGCAGAAGAAGAGTCACATAAAGCCCAGTATGAGTTAGAAAATATAGTTCATAAAAGAACAAATGAACTTGAAAGGGCTTATGAGTCCATGAAAGAGAGTGAAGAAAAATTCCGTGAAATATTCAATAGAGCCAATGACATGATTACACTGGTCAAATTAGGAGAAGATAGACTTCCTGGAAAGTTTATAGAGGTGAATGACATAGCAACTGAAAGATTAGGTTATAGTAAAGAAGAATTTTTAAAAATGGATACCATAAAAATAATTGATCCACAATTTAGACAAAAAATGGTTGAAAATGCTAAAAATTTAATCAAAAGTCAGCATTTAACATTTGAAATAGTCCATGTAACTAAATGGGGATCTAAGATTCCGGTAGAAGTTAGTATCCATATTTTTAACCTTAGAGGAAAAAACGTTATTCTTGCAATTTCCAGAGATATCACCGAAAGAAAACATGCAGAAAAACAATTAAAAGAAACAATAGAAGAATTGGAACGTTCAAATCAGGAACTACAGAGTTTTGCTTATATAACCAGTCACGATCTTCAAGAACCTTTACGGACAATTGCCAGTTACTCACAGTTAATAGAAAGACGTTATAAAAATAAATTAGATCCTGATGCTGATGAATTTCTTGATTTTATGAGTTCCGCTGCCAAAAGAATGAAAGACATGATTCAAGGTTTGCTTGAATATTCACGTATTGATAGGACTGAAACAGAATTTATGAAAACAGATATGAATACCAATCTTAAAAAAGCCACATTCAGTATGCGATATATTATTAAGGAGTCTAAAGCAGAAATTTTTCATGATCCTCTTCCAGAGGTTATTGCAGATCCTGACCAGATGGTTAGAATTTTTCAGAATTTTATAGGGAATGCAGTTAAATTCAAAAAACCAGATGAACCACCATTAATCCATATTTCAGCAAATAAAGGTCAAAATGAATGGATTTTTAATGTTACAGATAATGGAATTGGAATGGAAGAACAGTATACTGATAGGATATTTGAAGTTTTCAAACGATTACACACTATGGATAAATATGAGGGCACAGGAATTGGATTAGCAATAATTAAAAGGATTATAGAACGCCATGGTGGCCGAATCTGGGTTGAATCAGAGTTAGGCAGAGGTTCTACTTTTTATTTTACTATTCCTTTTGTTGCCTGAAAAAAGAAGGTATTCTGAAATGCAGCAAAAATGTTTGAACCTATAAGAAAGGCTGAATTTAACATATTGCCAGATTAGCAATGATTAAATTATAGTAATTACCATATATCAGAACAAGAATTTAGTATAAAATAAAATTATCATTCAAAGTTTTAATCATGTGGAGGGATAAGTCATGCGAGTGAGCGAATTTCTGGGCAAAAAAGTTCTTGATAAAAATGCAATTGAAATAGGAAAAGTTACTGACCTGGATTTAATGCCTGAAAAGGGGATTATTGACACTATATTTGTATCTACTGGGGAAATGTTCGGTAGAAATAAAAATTTTGAATTTAAACCTGACGATATCAGCCGTATAGGTGATTATTTAATTTTAAAAATTGAAATGTCAATGATTGAAGAAATGATTCCAGAAGAGGAAGAAAAACCCAAAAAAAGGATCAAACTCGATAAATAAAAAGGGGGAAAATGTATGGAAAGTCTTGATTCATGCGGAAAACCAGTTGAAAAAGGATCATATGTAATTTATAATGGTACGGGGACAATCGGAAAGGTTGTAGACATTAAAAGCGAAGATAGTGGATCATGGATAAAGGTAGACAAAACAGATCTCTGGTATAAAAGCCAGTTTATCCAAGCAATTAATAAATCAGAAGAAGCTAAAATTGGAAGTAAACGCCGAAAAGAAGACGCCATGGACAAAGTCAAAAAGATGAAGAAAACCATTGGCGAAGATGTAGATATGAGTACAGAACTCTGTGACGGCGGAGGTTAATCAAGCTCACATAGTTCTTATATTTTTTTTATTTTGTTAAAATCATTAATTAGTTATACCAATCTCACCTTGTAATTTTTATAGACTATTGATTTCAGATTCATCATCTTTCTCTCTAAAACATGCCTCTCTTCTCTTGCCTTTGTGTACAGTTCTACATACCTGTCGTGATCTTCATTCACTTTCTGGTGATGTTTTTTCATATCAGAATGAAGCTTCATGAGGCACTTTTTAATTAATTCATTCTTTTTATCTTTTAAACAGGTTATATCGCTAATTTTTTTATCTATACTAACTTCAAGCTGTTCATACTCATTTACAAGTTGATTCAATTTTTTTTCTTTCTTTTTGATATCTTCAACTGATTTTTTATCGGATCCTTTTTTTTCTTTCAGGGTCTCGATATTGGCTTTTAAATTAGTAATGTCCCTATGATATTTTGCTTTTTTGCTTTCAAGGTCTTCAAGCTGGCTCTGCATATCTATTAGTTCGTTGTCTATGATTTTTAATTCTTTATTTTTCCCTGCATCCTCTAAAAACGCGTTTAGTTCTTCATTTAGGTTACGTATGGTAACATCTCCATTCAGTAAATAATTAAAAAGCTAAATTTCAATTCAATTTTAAAAACTTAAATTTAATTTTTAACTTCTATTTATAATTTTTGTTTCAATTTTATATTGTACTTTCATCAGTATATAAGTTATCCATGATTTTCTAAAAATGTTTAGATGTATTATTTAGGCCTTTGAATTTCTGTATGGGTTCTTATTACAAATAAAATACACAATATTCTCTTATTGATTTAATAAAATTATGAAGTGTTTGTAACAAAAATTAAATTTTATAGATTAGTTTTGATATGAAATATTGAAATGCAGTGTGGCACGTTTTAAGATTAACAATTAGAGAGAATTATTTCAGGAAAATAATGAAGCCGTATTAATCATAAAAATAGGTAAAGTTAAGAGAGATCATCCAGATTGAAAAAGCATAATTTAAATATTATTTTTTTTAATTATTATAGGAGATGAAAATTATGCATATCAATGATATTGATTTTTACTATTTTTCAGGAACTGGAAATACTCTCTTAGTTGTTAAGAAAATGAGTGAAACCTTTGAAAAGAATGGGATTAATGTAAATATACATAAAATTGAGGAATCAGATCCTTCTATTATTAATTTAGAGCATACAATTGGAATAGCGTTCCCTGTAGCTGTATTATCAACGTATCCATTTGTCTGGGAATTTATAAAATCTTTACCAAAAGCTGAAGGCACTGATATTTTTATGGTTGATACTCTTGGCGGGTTCTCTGGAGGAATTATAGGTCCTATGCGTGAAATAGTTAAAAAGCAAGGATACAATCCTATTGGGGCAAAAGAGATTCAAATGCCTGCTAACATATTTTTCATACGTGATAGGGAAAGCAACAAAAAAACAGTGGAAAAAGGGCTGATTGCTGCAGAAAAATATGCTCTGGACATTATAGATGGCAAAACTGAATGGGGCAGAGTCCCTGTTTTATCCGATGCAATGCATTTTATCTCTATTGGTGCTCTGAAACTTACTGGAGTTGATCTGCACCAGAAATGGTTCCTATTTAATCCGGACAGAGAAAAATGCAATAAATGTGGAATTTGCTTTGATATATGTCCTGTTGAGAACATAAAGGAAGGGGAACAAGGATATCCAGAACATGGATTAAACTGCGAATATTGTTTAAGGTGTGTTTCTTTCTGTCCGCGCAGAGCAATGCCTGCTAAATTTAACTATAAAGGTAAAACGTACCGCGGGGTTAAGGTAAAAGAATTTTTAAAATAATTTATTGAGGGATTTAAATGTCAGGATATAATCTGGATGCAAAAAAGGTTGATATTGAGGAACTGGCCCAAAAAGTGTTATATAACGATGATTTACTTGAAAAGTTAATGGAAGGGATTTTATCAAAGAATAATATCATAAGAGGTAATAGCTTTAAAACACTGGAGATTGTAAGCGAGGAAAATCCTGAGTTTCTCTACGTTAAATGGGATTATTTTGTAGAAATGCTCAAAAGCAAAAATAATTACCATAAATATATTGCAATCTACATTCTGGCCAATCTTACGGCTGTAGATCCTGAAAACAAATTTGAAACTATTTTCAACGATTATTATGGGATTCTTGGAGGGAGCAAAGCAATGACCGCGTCTCATGTTGCATTGAATTCCAGTAAAATTGCTTTGAACAAGCCCAAACTTCAAGAAAGGGTAATTGAGATGCTTTTGAACATCGATAAGATTCATCAGGGCAAGCAGACAGAAATGATCAAAGCTCATTCAATAGAATCTTTGCAGAAGATTTATCCTGAAATTGAGAATAAAGAGAAGGTTAAAAAGTTCGTAGAGGAGCAATTAGAGAGTTCAAGCCCTAAAACAAGGAAAGCTGCTGCTGTTTTTATGGATAAATCAGGATAGCTTTCAGTAAAATAGATTTTCTGTGGTTAATATTTTATTTTTAAGTTAGAACTAATAAATTCAACTCCAGGGGGAATTTATTTAATGTTGATTAGTTTACTGAAGTCTAAACTGGATTGTAAAAATTAAAAAGGAACTTATTTATAAGTGTTCTTCATTCCATATTATTATGGACTCATCTACCGATGAAAATCTGTTAATTAGTGAACACAAAACCAGAAAGGAGTATATAGATCCCTTACTGGAAAAAAGGGGCTGGCTTAAAAAATATATTAAAGAGGAAGTCAACTCTGTTAAATCAGACTTTAAAAACAAAGATTACGCTTATTTTGAAGGTAACCCAGAAAGGAATGTGGGCAGGTTCATTGATTACGTTTTACTGGATGAAGATAATTCAGTTTTAGCAATAATTGAGGCTAAGGGATTTTCAAAGGATGAAAAGAATGGTAGAATCCAGGCTAGGACCTATTCTAAAGACATTGAAAGCCAGATTAACCGTAAAATACCTATTTTTTTAACTAACGGCAGAATATGGCTTTTTATTGACGAGGATGGAATTGAAAGAAAAGTCAGCGGGCCCTTTTCACAGGACGACTTAAGGGGCAGAAAGGAGCTTTATAAGAAGAAAAGAGATCCAAAAGAGGTTAAAGTTAACTCCAACATTGTAGATAGGGCGAGAAGTGTACAAATAGTGAGGAAATTAAGCGAACACTTTTCAGACGGCCATAAAAAGGCACTTGTGCAGATGGCAACTGGTACCGGTAAAACAAGGGTTGCTATGGCCATAATTGACCTTCTTATTAATTCTAACATGGTGCGCAACGTTCTCTTCATCGCGGATAGAATTGCGCTTGTTAATCAGGCAAAATCTGATGGTTTCAAAAAATTCTTTAGAGAACCGGTTACAGATTTACGCGAAGGTTTTTCAACAACTGGACGGCTTTACGTTTCTACTATTCAGACTTTAATGAATGGAAATGATAATAGGCTTTTTGAAAAATTTAGCCCAGGATTTTTTGATTTAATTGTTTTTGATGAAGCTCACCGTTCTATTTATGATAGAAATAATTTAATCAACCGGTATTTTGATGCAATTAAGATTGGACTTACTGCTACACCAAGCGAACATGAAACGAGAAATACCTATGCGCTTTTTGATTGTGGTGAGGGCAAACCCACAGTAGAGTATCCATACGATGAAGCAGTACGTGATGGAGTTTTAGTGCCCTACAGGGCAGAAATAATCGGCACAAAAGTGCTTTCACAAGGCATTTCAGGTGGAGAATTAACTTCAAACCTGAAAGACCAGTTAAGAAGGCAGGAACACGACCCGGAGCTAACAGAATTTACAGGGCCTGAATTTGATCGTGCTTTCATGGACAACAAGACAAATGAAATTATAATAAGGGAATTCATGGAAAAATGCTACAAATCTGATGAAGGATTGCCCTGCAAGTCAATATTTTTCTGTGCTAGCCAGCGTCACGCCCAGTACGTAAAAACTGTATTTGGAAAGCTGTTCCCGAACCTTTCAAACGATGTTCAGGTCATAACTTCAAATATGTCCAGGGCAGATGATGAAGTTAAGCGTTTCAAGCAAAACAGCGAGCCCAGAATAGCACTATCTGTGGGAATGCTTGATACAGGCGTTGATATTCCTGAAGTGTGCAATTTAGTGTTTATTAGGCCTGTATTTTCTCATATCAGGTTCTGGCAGATGTTGGGGAGAGGAACAAGAAACAGGGAAGCGTGTAAAAATCCAGAATGGCTTCCAGATAGGGATAAAAAAGATTTCTTTATCTTCGACTTTAAATTCGGCGACCATTCTAACATACTTTTCCATTTGGAGCCTCCTAAAGAAAAGGGGATCCAAAAAGATGTTATAACAAAGATATTTGACCAGCGGGTCATACTCTTAAAAAAGAACCTCACGCAAAGCCAGAAGGAAATTATAACCGACAAAATCATGGATACAATCGAATCACTTGATGAAGATTCGTTCATTGTGAGGGAAAAAATCCATGTTATAAATCAAATTAAAAATGACCCTTTTAAACTTGAAGAGTACATCAAAGAGCTTTTAACTGAAATTTCACCCCTCATGATTCTTAATCAGGGTACAAATGCCAATGTATCCTCATTTATTCTTACAACTGAAAAACTGTTGGGCTTTATTTTAGATCGGAAACTTGATGGAATAGATAAAATCAGGGAGTACGTTCAGGAGCGGGCAGAAAACATTCTGCAGAAGGATAATTTAACTGAAATAAATGAAAACCGGATGAGCATTATAAAGGTTTTAAACGAGGATTTCTGGGAAGATATCACCTTTGGTGATGTTGAATTCATGGTTAAGAACCTGGCACCGCTCATGAAATATTTTGAGCCGGATAGAAAGAAACTGATAATTATCGACGCTCCGGACCTTGTTATAAGCCGTGAAAAATTTGAAAAAGAAATAGCAGATGATGAGGAGCTTAAAGCACTTCTTGAAAGAAACGAAATAGTGCGTAAGATTAGGAATGGCCAATGCATCACATCAAACGAACTTTTAGAGCTTGAAAAAGAGCTTTCAGCGCTCCGCCCAGAATTAAGCATTGAAAACATTCAAAAGTATCATAAAAAGGATTTTTTATTATTTTTACGTGAAATCATCGGCTTGAGCCGGGAGAAAGATCCGAAGGAATTGATTGAAGAGCGTTTTGATAAGTATATTATTTCTGGACATCATTATAATTCAAGGCAGATGGATTTTTTACTGCTTTTAAAGAAAGTATTTGCAGAGAGAAAACATATTGAAATTGAGGACTTTGCAGCGTCACCGCTTGCAGATGAGCGCCCGCTGGATATTTTCAGGATTGATGAGTTGCGGGCGCTTGTTGATAAGTGTAATAAGATTAAGATGTGCTGATATATATTGAAAAATTTTTGTAGAGATTTTGTTTTAAAGAATATACTGATTTAATTTTATAGGAAATTAATAAATCACTTTAAGAGATTTAAAACTAAAATATGGCTTAAATATGTGTTAGGGAAGTAGTATGGTAAAATATACCTTTTCTAAAATAAATGTAAATTATATCTGGTATAATTTATTATACCTCTCCTAAAATTACTATAAATTATACTTAGTATAATATATTATACTCATTGAAAATATAAACATTATTATATTTAGTATAATAAAATATACCTATTGAAAAATGAAAATTTGTCAAACATAATATGGTGATATTATGCCCATTCTGCCATTAAGTATTCCCAAAAATTTAGATAAACATTTTTATAACAGAGAAAAAGATTTAAAAAAGATAAAGCATTATTTAAATGCTTTAAATGAAGATATATCGGAACAGATATTAGTTACAGGGCTTAGAGGAGTGGGAAAAACATATCTTTTAAAAAAGTTGTTGAAAGAATTGCCAGATAACATATTAGTAGCTTATATCGATATTTCCAAAATTTATGGGAATCAAAGGGGAAAAATTAATGAAGAATTGATAATGCACAGCTTGCTGGATTCAATGAATCATGCCTTAAGGGGAGAAGAGGATGTTTTAAGTGGAATATATCATAAAATAAATGATTTTTTAGTTAAAAGGAGAATGGAAAAATATGATTTTAAAGAAGCGGGGAGTATTTTAGGCATAGCAGTGCCTGAAACCAGGGATAACTATGAAAAGTTAAGCCACTTTGTAATGAAATTTCCCCAAAAGGTGGTTGATGCATCAGAAGGTGCTATTAAAGGATTTGTAATAGTTGTGGATGAATTCCAGCTTTTAGGAGAATTGGAAAATCCCAATTCATTTTTCTGGCTAATTAGAAGTTACACCCAGGACCAGGATAACGTCAGCTACATATTCACTGGCTCAATTTCCAAAACAAGCGAGATCGTGGAGATGATAAACGGTGGAAACGGCGCTTTTGGGGGCCGAATGATACAGGTTAATGTTGACCCATTTACCAGGGAAGAAACGGAGGGTTATCTTGCTGAAAAGGTGGGAGAAATTAGTTTCACTCAAGACGGGCTTGAACGCTTTTATGGGTGTACAAGGGGCGTGCCTGCAATTATAAACAGTTTCTGCAATACGTTATCTTCTGGGGAGACTTACGATGCCGCTAAAATCAAGAAAACGTTTTTTGAGAAGATGGATCAGATCACTGTAATGTGGATAAGGATATGGGGAACGCTTAACGAAAAAGAAAAAGAGATAATGATACAGATAGCAGAAAACGGACCTCAAAGCTGGAGCGAGCTTGAAAAGTCAGTGGAATTTTCCAGAATGACTTTTACAAAATATTTAGATGTCCTTAAAAACAGAGGAATAGTCACATTTGGAGCTGAATCCAAATATGAAATAGCTGACCGCATGTTAGAGGGTTGGATTAAGCATAAAAAGGAAGTTGACGGGTATTACCCACCATAAAGATTGGAAACTATTGCTACTTATTGACAAATGTAATCAGATTAAAATGTGTTAAATTGCAAATAAAATATTAAAAAGCTTCTAAAAAATTTATATTTAAAATTTATTGGAGGAATTCTATGTTAATGCAGGGAAAATATATTAAACAGACAATTAAAGAAGGAATTGACTTTTTATATGATCCTAAAAATAATTCAAGTTTATTTGTTGTTAAACTAGATGATAAAGAAATAGCAATATATGTTGGTGTTGATCTTGCTATAGAAGGACAAGAGTTGCAATTAAGCCATCATATAGGTCATTTAATAGCTTTCTATTTAAATAAGTTACAAAAAGAATTTAATGGGATTTTTAAAGAATGTGAACTTAATAAAAGACTAATCAATATATTTATTTTTGCTGATAGTTATTGTAAAAGAAGTTCACGTATTAAAAGCAACTTATCAGGCAAAGTAAGTCAAGTAAATCCAATATATTTTGATTCATCTTCAAATATGGAGTTATTCGAAACAATTATAGTGTATTCAATTGATTATATCAATGAACTATTTTCAATAGAAAATAATCATGCTGAACAACTTATTATTAAGAATATAGTTACAAATGTTTATTCTGAATTAAGAAAGGATTTAAAACCGGATGAAATTGAAGATAAGGGGGAAAAATTTATAAAAGAGAATATACATGATGGAATACCTGGATTTCCTTTAGAAAAAATAAGGCCATTAACTGAAAGAGTTTTAAACTATTCTCCTCCTATAGATAGTTCTGAAACTTCAAAAGAAGAAGTTGAAAGAATGTTAATGGAATTTTTGAAAAGCAATTCTATCAAACCTGGAAAGTATGATAGCGAAGAATCAAAGCAAATTTTAAATGACATATTTATTTTTCTTCAATCTGAACTGGAAAAAGAAATTAAAAAATATAACGATACTCTTTTATATTCTATTTATGCTCAAATTGAATTTTTAAGAAATTATAGAGAATCAATGGAGATTGGTTTCGGAATCTCTCAAAAAACCAATATTGAATATAATTTAGTTGAAGAGAAAGCAAAGTTTCTTGAAGATGCCGTTGTAAGGAATAATAGTTTCCAACATTTAATAGAAACAATTTTAAAAATAAATTCTCAAGCTGGAAAAGATATTAACATTAAAAGCTTCCAATATTTAGAAGTTCTAGCAACTATGGCTTGTGAAGTAGTCCGTACATCTGATTTAATACATTATAAAGTAATTCCTTATGAAATAATTATAAATAATGATTATTCCATAGATCTGGATGAAAAAAAGACATTTGATGGTGATGATTATTTAATTAATCATAGCAAAAGAGGACTTAAAGACGATTTAGTCAAATACGAAAGAGCGAAAGATGTTTCAAAAGAAGAAAAAGGTGAAGAAGGGTTAGGTCCGGAATATGATGGTGTTGAAAAAGCATTTGAAAATGAGCTTGGATTTAAATATACTGAATTTTTAAATATAATTTTTACTATTGCACTCCATATAAATCCTCAAAATGATGAGTATTACCCTATGATTTGTTTAGATCAAAATTCTTTAGTAAAAGAAATAAAAAGTACAATAAAAAATATAATAAATCAGGAAATCTCGGATTCAACAATCATAAACGTGCTTGAATTTATTTCTCTTCCTTATGAAACCTTTAAAAAACAAGATCCATTTTTACCAAATTTGCTTCGAATGAATGAGAATCGATTTAGTATAAAACCATTAATTAAGTTTTCAGATAATGGAAAAATATACTATCTTTATGGTGTATGGTCTGTTCATTCTGCAGGAGGAATATATGCTAATAAAATCTCAACTGGACGTTTCCCTTACAAATTAAAAGAAGGTGAACTTAAAAAAGAACTTAAAAAGATGGAAAAATTACACAATAAAAATTTAGAAAAAGAAGTAGATAAACTTGCATCTGACATATTTGGCCCTGAGAATGTCGTTTCAAATCTGAAAAAATTTAAAAACATCGATAATTCACTTCCAAATGAACCAGAATGTGGTGAAATTGATTGTTTAGTGGTTGATAAAACAAATAAAATAATCTATGTTTTGGAAGCAAAGGATGTAATGAAAGCTTTAACTCCTAAAGAGTTGCGTAATGAGTTTAACAAATATTTTGACTCTAATAAGAAAAAAAATCACTCAAAGCAATTAATGAAAAAAGTAAAATTTGTTTCTGAACATATGGAACTCTTTTTAAAATATTTCAAAGTTTCAGATACTAAAGAATGGGCCATTAAACACGCTTTTGTGACATATGAAGTACATTTATCAGCTTTTCATAAAGTAAATAATATTGATTTTATACCTTTAACAGGATTAGAAAACTATTTTCAAAGCGATTTATAAGATTTAGGAGATATAGTAATAAATAGTGCTTATGAAGGTTTTTATTAATTTCAGGACATTAAACTTATGATTTTAGATTTAACAGAGGTTCACAGAGATGAAAAGTATATTAGTGATTAAAGAAGAATTATCAGAAGGATGGAAAATAGTAAAATTTAAAGATATATTTGAAATTAGGAAAGGTAAAAAAGTCAATATCAGTGAAAATCCAACTGAAAATTCTATTCCTTATATTGTAATTGAAAATTTAAGGGGAGAACCAATTAAAAAGGTTTCTGATGATAAAAAAGGGTTATTATGTTGTTCTGATGATATTTTGATAGTTTGGGATGGTGCAAACTGTGGTACAGTGGGATCAGGTTTAGATGGTTTTGTTGGTTCAACAATAGCCCGATTAAGTTTAATTGATGATTCTATTGATAAAGATTATGTTCTTATTTTCTTAAAATCAAGATTTAAACTTTTTAATACTTATACAACAGGAGCAACTATTCCTCACTTAGATAAAAACTTTTTAATTAATTTTAAAATCCCAGTTCCACCTCTCGAAACCCAGAAAAAAATCGTGGAAATCCTTGAAAAGGCCGAAGAGTTGAAAGAATGGCGGGCTGAAGCTGATGAACTCGCTGATGAGTTATTCAACAGTTTCTTTTTAGAAATGTTTGGCGATCCAATAACAAATGAAAAAGAATTCAAAACAGATTTATTGAAGAATTTATGCCACTTGAAAAGTGGAGGAACTCCATCAAGGAAAAATAAGGAATATTTTGAGGGTGATGTTCCTTGGATAACAACTGTAGCACTTGGACCTAAATTTATTGATTCAAAAGACGCTGCTGAATATATTACAGAATATGCAATTGAAAAAAGTGCTACTAAATTAATTCCTAAAGATTCAATTATGGTGGGAGTCCGTGTAGGCGTTGGTAAGGCATCAATAAATAGATGTGAAATGTGTACAAATCAGGACATTATGTCATTGGTTAATATCGATAAAAAGCTGAATAAAGACTTTTTATTACAAATTCTTAGATATTATCAAAAATTCTTTGAAAGCCAAGTTAGAGGAGCTACAATTAAAGGAATAACATCTTCAACATTAAAAGAATTAAATATTATTTTGCCACCAATAGAACTCCAAAACCAATTTGCAGAAATAGTAAAACAGGTAGAAACCCTTAAAAAACACCAAAAACAATCCAAGCAAGAAATAGACAACCTCTTCAATGCACTGATGCAAAAAGCATTCAAAGGAGAATTAACATGTTAGAGAGTGACTTAAAATCAAAAATTAACCAGTTATGGGACAAATTCTGGAGCGGTGGGATTTCAAACCCCCTCGTGGCCATAGAACAGATGTCATATTTACTTTTCATGAAACAGCTCGAAGATGAAGACAACAGAAACAAGGAAAACGCCATGCTCACCGGCGAAAATTACACCTCGCTTTTTGAAGAATGTAGTGACTGTCGTTGGTCTGAATGGAGCAATTACTCAGCAGAAAAAATCCTTGATCATGTAAGGGACAAAGTTTTCCCATTTCTAAGAAATCTCGGTGGCCAGGATTCCCTTTATGCTAAATACATGAAAGATTCTGTCTTTGCGATTCCCACACCATCGCTCCTCATCGAAGCGGTTAAAATCATAAACAGCATGCACATAAAGGAGCAGAACAGGGACACCCGGGGAGATATCTATGAATACCTCCTGTCAGAACTCACCACAGCCGGGAAAAATGGGCAGTTCAGAACCCCCAGACACATCATCAAGATGATGGTGGAGCTCATTGACCCTAAAATCGGCGATATAATCTGCGACCCCGCCTGCGGAACCGCCGGATTTTTAGTAAACGCTTATCAGCACATTTTAAAGAATAATACATCCCAAGAGTTCCTCAAGGAAGATGAAGAGGGCAATCTCTACAATTTAAAGGGCGATAAATTGGATGAAAAGGCCTGGAAGCTTTTAAGGGAAACTACAATACATGGTTACGATTTTGACCCTACAATGACCAGAATTTCCCTTATGAACCTCATAATGCATGGAATAAGCGATCCACATATAGAACAGGTAAACACGCTTTCAACCCGCTATGATGAACCAAATTATTATGATGTTGTTCTGGCCAATCCGCCGTTTAAGGGGAGCATCGACAAGTCAGAAATAAGCGAAAACTTCACAATAAAAACAACAAAAACTGAAATTCTCTTTCTGGAGCTGATGTTCAACATGCTCTCCAGCGGTGGAAGATGCGCCGTGATTGTGCCCCAAGGGGTTTTATTTGGGAATTCAAAAGCGCATAAGAGTATAAGAAAGGAATTACTTGAAGAATGCAGGCTTGATGCCGTGATTTCAATGCCTTCAGGGGTTTTCAAGCCCTATGCAGGGGTTTCAACCGGAATCTTAATCTTTACCAAAGGCGAGCCAACAGAAAAGGTCTGGTTCTACGATATGGAATCAGATGGTTACAGTTTGGACGATAAAAGGAATTTTATTGATGGAAAAGGCGACATTTCTGATATAATACAAAAATTCCAGAATAGAAACCAAGAAGAGTTTGAAGATAGAAAAGCCAAATGTTTCTTTGTTCCATTTGAAGAAATTAAGGAAAATGATTACGGCCTGAGTATTTCTAATTATAAGGAAATTGAATACGAAGAAATTGAATATGAAGAGCCTGAAATAATTAAAAATAAGATTTTAGAACTTGAAGAAAAGATTATTAAAGGTTTAGAGGATTTAAAATTATAATTTTTTATAAAAAACTTTTAGCAGCATTCTGCCCGGTTTCTTGATTTGTTAAACGATCTATTTTTTTCTTCAAGTCTCCTGATTGCATCATCAAATAGAATTATTGATTTTTCTAAAATCAGGTTAACGGAATAATTACAGTTATGGCGCATGTTGATGATATTACGGGCCTTACCACCTGATTCAATAAGTACCAGAGGGTAACTTCGACAGACCTGCGGTCTTGAATTATAGATCCCGCATTTATTTGTCTCAGGATCAATGTATTTGCATGGCTGAATATTTTTAAGCTCAAAATGTTCAGGGAAAAGTTTGTTAGGTATAATTCCTTTTTTCAGGTCAGGGTTGAAAGTAAGAAGGAGATTCAATTCATCTTTATGTATGAATATAGATTCTGATTCTCTACAGCATCTTCCACAAATAGTGCACCATTCCTGATGTTCCCTGGCAATTTCATAGTTTGACGGGCCGCCTAATGCATCTAAGCTAAGGATATCAGCAAGTTCTATTATTTCCTTAAGGTCTTCTTTAGTAACTCCCAATTTCCTGTATTTTTTAACAGATCTTTTCTTTTTTAATCTTTTGAAGACAGCTTTCTCCAGAAGTTCAACCTCTTTGGGAGAATTTTCTTCTTCCTCTGATTCTAAAGCTTTTTTTCTGATGTTGTTAAACAGTTCTTTGTCTATTATGATATCTCTTAACATTTATAACACTCTCTTCGTTAATTTGGCGTAACATTTAGTAAATATTGATTACTAAGAAAAAATGGTCTTGTAATGGATTAATTAGTCCTGATGATTTAAATACTTTATAAATTAAGATATTTAAAGTCCAATATTGGAAATAAATCCTAAAGAATTTGCGATAGTGTAATTAAAATAACTCCTAAAACCATAACCGAAGTACCAACGAGCCTTTCCTTTATACTTTTTTGAAGACAAAACGACCCCACAAAACGCCAAATACTACACTCGTTTTATCGAAATAACATATGCAACAAGAGTCAAACTAATGGTTATCATCTGAAATATGATGGTTAAGGCACTGAAAAATCCAATTGGAAATAAAACTTTAAAATCAGTTTTAACTGTGCTGAAATCGTGCTTTGATTTAAAGAAAATCAATGGAATTAGGGCCAGCATCACAAATTGATTGAAAAAGGCTGTCAAAAACTTCGTTTTTGACGTTGAAGGGAACAAGTTCCCTGAACCGCAAATCGAAGCTGTAAAAAATGCTATGCATTTTTTACGCATGAAAAATCATAGATTTTTCAAGATTTGCAGGCATTGAAAATTGAAAATTTTCAAATGCCCAGAAGATTGGAGAAGAATTTTGAACCCTAATTTTGTCTATATTGGAGGTTATATTTTAATTAAAAGTTAGAGCTTACTCAGCGCAATTTTAGCAGCATTCTGTTCAGCCTCTTTCTTATTTCTACCAATACCTGTTCCATAGTTCTTTTCATTAATCAAAACAGCCATGGTGAATGTTTTATTATGCGGTTCTCCTTCTTCGTGGATTAGCTCATAACTTAAATCTAGATCCTCCTGATCGCATAGCTGTTTTAATTCTGATTTATAATCATAAAAGAAGATATCTCCATTTTCGATATGGGGTATGATGGTCTTTGAAAGGAACTTTTTAACTCTATTCAGGCCTTGATCGAGATATAAAGCCCCAATAAATGATTCAAATACGTCACTTATAACAGAATCAAGTTCACCTCTGGTTAATTCTGCACCAGAACCTAATTTTATATATTGATCCAACCCCAGTTCAATAGAATAAGTATAGAGTGCTTTTCTACACACATAATTGGAACGAATGCGGGTTAATTGACCCTCAGTTAAAGTAGAATCCATATTGTATAAAAATTCAGAGACTACCAGGTCCAGAACAGAGTCACCTAAAAATTCTAATCTCTGGTAACATTCATTGAGGTTATTTTCATTAGCGTAGGATTCATGAATGAATGCCAGCTCGTAAAGGTGAGTATTAATGGCTTCAATGGAAAATTTTTTTAGTAGTTGCATTTTATCTAATTTTTATTTTGATTAGATTGATATAAGTATATTGTAGAATTACAACAAATTGCGTAAAATTGGTAATTTTGATTCAAAAAATAAGATTATTGAGAAAATTTAAAAAAAAGGATAGTAGAAGAATTATTTATAAACGAAACAATTCTTCTTTTCGACAATATCTTAGCCTATTACAGATCCTCTTTTGGAGTTACTGGTTGCGTAGTAGATTGAAGAGTAACCGTTTCCTTTGTAGTCGTAGTTAACCCAGCTGTTACCGTTATAATATTGTACTGAGCGGTGGCGTGATGACATAGATGTTGCATATTGTATAGTTCTAACATTGTATCCCTGGCTTCTCAATTTGCCGGATAAGTAGGAACTCATAGCCCAACAATCCATTCCATTGGTGTATCCGTAGCGAGTCCTTGAGTAAGTTTTTCTGGAGTTACTTTTTTTGTAACTTTTTGCATTTTTAGTATTACTGTAGTTTTTTGCCTTTTTAGTATTACTGTAACTTTTTGCCTTTTTAGATTTATAGGATTGTTTTTTTGAAGCGCTTGAATAGACTTTTTCTGAGGGTTTGCTTACATTTGCATTGTTAGTCATTGCTGATGCGTATTCGTCCCACTGTTCCATGGCCAGTAGGGTATATTCTCCTACCTGTCCGTCTTCATTAAGTCCTACTTCTTTTTGGAAAGTTTTAACTGCTGCTTCGGTGTCTGTTCCAAAGTTACCGTCTACTTCTCCATTGTAGAATTCGTTTTCTTTAAGCCAGGTTTGTAATTGTTTAACCTGTTCACCAGTAGATCCGAGTTTTAAGCCGTTATCGTTGGTTAGGTTTTTGCTTTTTAGCCATTTTTGTAGTTTGGCTATCTCTTCTTTACTTAATATTGTTGTGGTGCCAGTACTTGCGTTATTACTGGCTGCATTTACGATTTTATCTTTATTGAGCGTTTTAATCAAATTTGGGGTTTCTGCAGCCGATGCTATGGGCATAAGGCTGAATACTACACATATAGCAATAGCAATTGCTCTTGTAGTATTATGTTTTCTATCCGTAATTTTATCGCCTCCGAGTCCTGTCCCTAAAAATAATTGAATATAGGGCTTTTCAGAACAGATTTAATATCGAGTTAATATGGTATATAAAGGCTTCGGTTTATTTTCTAAAAATATACGTTATTAAAGCTTATTTGAGGAAAAAAGGCACTATTATAAGGATTCATACCTTCTATAATTGTATTTCTGTATTTTATGCTTATTTTTATAATTAAAGCTATATTTGTAGGTTAATTTAAGAATTAAAATGAGATTAAGCCTATTTTACTGGATGTTCACATATTTATATGGAAATCAGATGAATCATTCTCTTTTATCATTTATGGAAACATTAAATAGGATATTATTTCTAAAATATAGTTATTATTCCTTATTTATTTCAGAATAATCATATATGGGCTTTTTATATCTTTTCTACAGCATTAAATGAGTTTTACTTTTACATTAAAATATAATGCCCAGTCGACTTCAAATATGGGGTATTTTCCAGTTTAAAACATATTATTGCATTATAATTAGCTTATTATATTTAGATTAGCTATTTTTAAGGAGATTTCTATTTTATCGGCAAATAATAAAAAATAGTCAATTTTCATGATTTATTTTACTTTACTTTGTCCTTTTGGAATTTATAATTACATATTTTTTGTTATGATTTAAAATTCCATGACAGAACTTAATTATAATGAGCATCATAATAAAGAATTAAATAGTATTAATTAGGGGTGTTAAAATGGATGTCAAATCTATAATTTTTGCTTATCCGGGAGAGGATCCAGTATCTTATGATGTATCTGAAGAGTCAACAACAAAAATAACGGTAAATAATAAACTGATTAGTGTGGATTTCATTTTTGAAGGCACTAAATGGACAAGAAAGATACCTGTTGAGGGTTTGAAGTTCTATGAATATCCTATGGGACCCTCCAAAGATCTTAAAATTAAAGAAGAAAACATATACAAAGGTCAGAGCGGAGGAGCAATCTGATTATAAAACCTCTAATCTGGGATTAACTAATAAAAAGAATTTAGTATTATTCTTCCAAACGCATATTCAGTCATGAAAATCTGGGTCTTGTTTAGAAACGCAGAATCTGCACAAAGCTCCTGGCGTATTCAACTGTTTATCTTTTACAGGACATAAATACTCGCCATTTTTAAATTTAAGTTTAAATCCACCGGGAAATGAAGTTCCCACAGGATGAATTGAGGCTTCTAAAATAAAAGTAGTATAAATTGAGACAATTTTGGCTAAACGCAGGAAATATAGCTCCTGTTTAATTTTGGATTCTTCCATCTGTGTCTCTAATACTTTTATAAACTCCCTGAGTTTTTTAGTATCTACATAACCTTCATATCTAGTTTTATCTTCTCTTATATCCTTGAAGCGATTAATAAATGCTTTTATGAAGGTTTCAACAAAATCTTCCCTGTATCCTGCCTGCATATACTTTGCATCTTCCTGAATAAATGCAGATGCAAGCATAATGTCGTGCATATGAATTTTGGAGGCTTCTTTTTTTAAAGCTTCCAGAAGTTCATTTTTGGAAATTTCCCTTGAAAAATCAAGTTCTTCAATTTTATCAATCATCTAATTCCTCTAAACGGGTAATTTAAGGAAACAATTATTTAAACATCCCTATCCTGCTCAGCAATACAAAAACCGCAAACAGCCCCAGGGTTATCTTTCTGTTTTTCTTTTACAGGACAGTAATAAGTTTTTCCTTCTAATTTAACCTTGAAACCTCCAGGGAATGGAGTTCCAACCAGATGGATGGGTTCTTCAAGAACAAATGTTGTGTAAAGTGAAATAATTTTATATATTCTAAAAAAATTGGATTCTTCTGGTCTTTCTTTTTTAATTTTTATTTCCTGTTCTATTAAGTTATTTAATGCTTCCTGAAGCTTTTCCCCATCGATAAAGTCTTTATATTCTGTTTTATCGCCTCTTATTTCTTTAACTCGCATTAAAAAGCCCTTTACGTAAGCATCAAGAAATTCTTTTTGATAATCAGATTGTACATATCTCCCATCTTCTACAAGCAGCACATAGGAATTCATGATATCTGAAATATGAATATGGTCAGATTCGCTTTTTAATATCTCTAATAATTCCTTTTTACTTACTTTATCCTTTAAATTGGAATTATTCATTGCTTTTGCCATTAATAGTCACTTCAAGGTTCAAATCTGGCAAATTCATCTTTACCAAATTTTTTCATAACCGATTCGGCTATTTTAGGGCCTATCCCATCAATTTTAATTAATTCATCCTTTGATACATAACTTAAATCGTTTCCAAATGTTTCCACAAGAGCTCTAGCTCTTTTTCGTCCTAATCGTTTAACACTCACTACAAGAGGGATTATATCATCACGAACACCGTAATAAAGTCTTGCAGATAATCTATCAAGCTCATTTGAAAATGAATAGGTATTTAATATTTCACATATCTCTTTAAAGAATTTTACCATTAATGAAGCCTCATATGCAGCTCTCCGTGTTGTTGCAGCATACACATTAAAGGCATTTTCTATTTGATATTCGCTCTTTTCATCTATCCATTCCATTAATGCTGCTGCAGTGGCTTCATCATTCCCGATTTCTACTGCAAAAACTCTATTATCATTCAACTTATCTCTAACAGGTTCTTTACTCTTTCTACCCTTAAATGAAATTTTGGGCATGTCTGGAGTTCTTGAAATGGCATAGATAAGTTGATTTATATCAATTTCCTCTGTTCTTTTTGCATATTCTTTAAGCCTAACTGCAGTTTCTACTGAATAGTTACTCCTTGCAATAATATTTCCAAAATCAGTTGCCTTAAGTCCTTCAGGGGTCATTTGAATTATCCAGTTTTGAATTAGAAATTCAAGTGCGCTGTTTATTTCATATTCCATCGTATCTACTGAAAGAGCGCCGAAAAATTCATTGGTATTCATCTGGAAACCGTAAAAGGTTTCACCAAAAAATTCAATGAGATCCTGAGGGCTCTTTGCTAATGTAGATGCTATCTGGGCTATTATCTGTCTATAAACAGCATCCTTGTTCTCGATTAATTTAGAGCTTGTAACTTCAATTTCTCCATAAACATAATGGTCTTTTAAATTGTAGGCTTCATCAAGGCTTTTTGCAATTAAATAGGAGTATCCTTCTGTATCATATCCCGGTCTGCCTGCACGTCCTGACATTTGTTCATAATCAAACACAGGGATACTTTGAGGGCCTCGGGATGTCCAGCGAGTATAATCTCTTATAATCACATTTTTTGAAGGTAAGTTTACACCATACATAAGGCTTGGTGTTGCTGTTATCATGTAAAGATTCCCTGCACGGAATTCATCTTCTATTATTTGCTTCTGTTTATCAAAAAGACCAGCATGATGAAATGCAATTCCATTTTCAACACATTCGGCGAGTTTAAGACAAATGGATGTAGGGCGGGTTCCTCTCCTCTCAGGTACTTCCAGAATTTTACGGGCCACTGCTCTGAATTTTTGCTTTTTATCCCGGGGAATGTTTCTTTTTACCTTTCCTGAGATATAATTAGCGAGAGATTCTGTAAATCTTCTTGTTGACACAAAAACAAGTATCTGGGATGAATCTTCTATTGATTCATTTAAAACGCGCAGTACCATATCATTTTTGTTCTTTAATTCATATTCTTCAGTGATTAGAACATCTTTATAGAGAGGCACTGGTCTGTAATCATGCTCGACAACTTCTGCATTTAACCAGCTTGAAAGCTCATCCATATTCTTCAAAGTTGCTGAAAGTGCAATAATTCTCATGGCTGGATTTATAATTCTTGCTCGTGTAATTGCGCATTCAATTGTTGGACCCCTTGAGTATTCACCAATCATGTGAAATTCGTCAATTATTAAAAGATCTATTTCACGCAGCGAATTCCATGAAAAACGTGTAAGTGCATCGAATGATTCAAACACCATAACAGATAAATCTGAAGTTTTAGGATGCTTCCCTACGCTTATTCCAAATTTTTCAAGCTCTTTGAACTCTTTAAGCTTTTCATTTTGTATGGATATTAGAGGTGCAGCATATATGACTTTTCCACCTTTTAAAATAGTATTTATGGCAGTAATCACTCCAAGAAGAGTTTTTCCACTTGCTGTTGGTATGGCTATGACGTAATTAGAATTATTTTCAAGTAATCCCGATTCTAAAACTGCTTTTTGGGCGGGATTTAATTCTTTAATCTTTGGATAGCAATCACTGATTATATCTTTGACCTGCGCATTTACTGTTTCCATGTGCTTAAATAGTTCATCATGGTTTTTATACTATTCTGATAGTTATTAATAATTCAATGGTATATGCTTTAATGATTAAAAATAGCTTAAATTTCAATTTTTAGTTAAAATAAATATTTGAGTGAATTATTGTATGGCATTCAACTTTATTCATACCGATTTATAACATTTACTCGTATGTAATCATGAATTGCACTATTCCTATTACAAACAGCCATATACCTGTTATTGCGGCTAAAATATACAAATTTACAGTATAATAATATATTAAAACAAATAAGGTTCCTAATACTAATCCTATACTGCCTGCAGTTTTTTCTACTTTAAGCGGCCCTAATAGGGCTATTATGCCTGTAATTATTATTATAAAACCCGTTAAATAGACCAATATATTCCCATTTATCCAATTAAAGTTTAAATTTAGAAACAAGCCTATTGCTGTTATAAAGGATATAATTGAAAGTATTAGATAGACAATACTTTCATTATAATTATATTTATAATTAGCAATGCTTAAAATTAATAGCCACATGCCTGTAAATGATATTCCAATTCCTATTATCTGAATTAGTGTAAATAAATTAATGAATAGAAGTGCAATTACAAATACACCTAAAATTATGGCTATTATGCCTACGGATTTTTCAGTATCACTGGAAAATTTATTCATCGTGTTAGTTATTATTTTTAAGTAATAAATTTATTACTAATTTTATTACTAATTACCTATAAAATCAAAATATTTCCTTTAATTTAGAAAAATTATCACTCAAAAGGAAAAATATATAAAAAAATAAATTATAATATTAATATATTAAAGGAGGGATTTAAATGGTAAATTGGG
The DNA here is from genome assembly GCA_002494885.1 of Methanobacterium sp. UBA44. Classification (GTDB taxonomy): domain Archaea; phylum Methanobacteriota; class Methanobacteria; order Methanobacteriales; family Methanobacteriaceae; genus Methanobacterium_D. The sequence continues at coordinate 148,980 of DACV01000007.1, read as the reverse complement.
GAGCAGTAATTATAGGATTTGTTTTATCTGTAATATTGTCCTGGCTATTGGGAATATTTGGTGGATGGGGAGTATATCTTGGCTTATTTATAGCAGGATTGATTGTTGGTCTAATGGTAGGTGATGGGGCATTGAATGGGGCCTGGAATGCAGCAATAGCAGGTGCTTTCGGTGGAATAGTGGTTGCTGTATTGATTGTGATTGGTGGAACACTATTTGCAGGTGCTGCTGGATTTTTAGCAGGTTTAGCAACAGGAATAGTGCTTGTGATAGTATCAATTATTCAGTCTTTAATCCTCATGGGAATTGGAGGAGCAATCGGCGGAGCAGTAAAAGGAAGTTAAATAAATTATTTTTTTTCTTTTTTAACAACAACTATATCAGAAATTTTTGTAGATGGATACTGGCCTTCAGAATCTTTTTCAACACTCTTTACCATATCCCAAATTGTTAAAAGAGCTACACTTACTCCTGTAAGCGCCTCCATTTCGACCCCAGTTTTTCCAAGGGTTGTAACACTTACCTCAACTCTTATATCTTCTTTTCCTACATTAAAGGATACATCAACACCGGTTATCTTGAGTGAGTGACATAAAGGAATAAGATGATGAGTAGATTTTACTGCACCAATAGCAGCAATTTGGGCTGTTGTAAGCACATTACCCTTTTTTATTTCTTCTTTCTCTATTAACTTTATTGTTTCCTGATTAAGATGTATTTTGCCCCTCGAAATAGCAGTTCTTTTTACATCAGGTTTATCTGAAACTTCTACCATGTGAACACCTTTTTTGGAAAGGTGTGTAAATTCTTTGTCTTCCATTAACTCAACTCCTGACAAAATATTATAATATAAATGACTTTTATAAATTTGATATTATATTTTAAATTTTAGTATGGAATTTCTAATGATGCATATTTCATTGATTCTTTCCTTGCATTTTTCCCCATTTTTTCTCGCAGTTCTTTATCTTCTAGCAATTTATTTATTGCATCTGCAAGTCCTACAGAATCTTCTGGATTTACCAGTATTCCTATCTGGTCATTTATTATTTCTGGTATTCCCCCAACATTTGTTGCTACAATGGGTTTACCGGAAGCCATAGCTTCAAGAATTACTGCAGGACGACCCTCAGTTAATGATGGCAGAACAAATATGTCGGCAGCAGGCATTATTTTCTCAATATCATTCCTTGCGCCGGTGAGTTTAATTCCCTCAATGTTTTCAAATTCCACAATACCTTTAAATTCATTGAACAAAGGTCCATCACCAACAATAACGATTTCAACATTGTCGTCAATGAATTCTTTTGCCCTTATAAGATATTCAACGCCTTTTTGCCAGACTAAATTACCAACAAAGAGTATAACCGGCTTAAAAGGATCAATTTTTATTTCCTGTTTAAAGTTACTTTTCATGTCTGGTCTGAATTTCTGAACATCAACAGCATTATAAGTAACTTTCATTTTATTTTCAATTTCTTTGATATCCAATTTTAAGACGTTATCTTTTATTGAATCACTTACCACAAAAACGTAATCCACTTTTCCTAAAATATATTTAATCAAATTTTTAAGAACTGGTTTACGTGCTAAAACAAGTATATCAGATCCATGAATGGTAACGGCAGTTTTAACTCCTAAAATCATTCCACAAAAAACAGCTATTAGTCCAGGAGGCATAATATAATGAGCATGTACAAGATCGACTTTATTCTTTCTTACTATGCTCATAAGCTTAAAAGTTGCGGATATAGTAAAAATAAGACCTCTTAATCCTTTTATATTTAATGTAGGGGATGTATAAACAGGAATTCCATCTGTATTTCCTATGTTTTTATGGGGATATGTTAATACAAATACTTCATCGCCACGTTTGATCAATTCCCGTGATAAAAGATATGTATATGAAGAAATACCTCCTAAATGAGGTGGGAAATGACCTATCATACATATCTTCATTTAGATTCACCCAGAAATTATATCTTATTGCCGGTTTAAAATTGTGCCGTCCATTTTAACGATAAAAACATCAAAATCTATTTTATATTTATCCTGACATTTTTTTTTTATAGTTGTCGCTATTGCATTAAAAACGTTGCTGGTAAGATTTTGCTCATCTAAAATGGTTATCATATCTTCTGTGGTTTTAGATTTAAATATTTCTTCAATTAATCTTTTATCTGCACCTAAAAGGCCCGTATATGCGGCTATTATCTCACGTCTACCGTCAGCAACACTATTTTTTGTATTGAATATGCCTGCACTTATTTTTATAAGTTTACCAGCATGTCCAAATAATGTTATTTTTTTAACACCTCTTTTGGCTGCTTTATCAAGCATAAAACCTACAAAATTACCCATTTGAATTATCTGGTCTTTAGGAACATTTAAAACTTCAAGTGCAAGTTTTTCTCCTATATTGCCAGGAACAAAAATAAGATCTTTAAATCCTTCTGCAATCGCAACATCAATTTGACAAACTAATGACTCTCTGTATGCTTTGGAAGACATTGATCGGGCGATACCTGTAGTTCCAAGGATAGAAATACCGTCTTTAATTCCTAATCGCTCATTCATTGTTTTTTGAGCTATTTCTTCACCATCAGGAACATATATTGTTACATCGGCACCGGTGCCTTCAGGAAGTACCTCTATGAGATTATCATGTATCATCTGCATTGGAACAGGATTTATGGCATGTTTTCCAACTGAAACCTGTAATCCAGGCTTGGTTACTATTCCAACTCCTTTACTGCCTTTAATTTTTATCTGATTATTTTCAGTTAAATTTACTTCAGCACATATTTGAAGGTTTTTTGTGACATCAGGGTCATTATAGGGCATTTTTATAATGCAAGCCCTTCCAGAATTAGAATTTATTTTTTCCGCGTAATTAACATGAATTTGAAGCATTCCAACAGGTGCTTTTATTTCTACATGCTTTACGTCGTTTTTAATGGAAAGGAAGGCTGCAAGAGCAGCTGCAGTCGCCGCACTTCCTGTAGTAATGCCAAAAGGAAAATTTTTTTTATTGAGTACTGTTTTTTCAAGTTTAAACTCTTTATTAAGAGGTGCACTGTTATTTTCCATCTCTCTGATTAACTTGCTTGCTGCATCTCTTCTTGTATAGCGTTTTTAAGGTCTTCTTTTTCAGGAGCACCTACGAATTTAACTACTCCATTTATAGCAACTGCTGGAACAGCCATTAAGCCGTATTCTATTGCTTTTTCACGGTCTTTCATGATATCTATTTTTTCAACTTCAATAGCATCTTCCATTTCCTTTTTAACTGCATCTACAACTTCTATAGCCATAGGACAATATGGACATGAAGGAGATGTGAATACTTCGATTTTAATTGCCATAATTTAACCTCCATTTGAATATGCTAAATTAGATTCAGATTTATTCATTTTCTGTTTTAATGATTTATTCATTTTCTGTTTTAATAAAATACATATTTAATTTTTTTTAGATTTAAACTTATGGTCTTTAATAGGATAAATTTTTAATTGTACTCTCATCTAATAAACTTCCAATCCCCTTTCCAATTGAATATCCAATTTTAGAGGAAAAGCTACTTAAAATGTCTTCAAATGATTGGGGTTTGGCCATTGTAACGATATTATATTCTCCTTCTATTCCGCCCAATTTTGCAGCAGCATCAAGGGCCTGTTCTTTATTTCCAATATTATCAATTAATTTAATGGTTTTAGCCTGATTACCAGTGTATATTTTTCCTTCTGCAATAGTTCTAACGTAGTTTATGTCTAATTTCCTGTTTTGGGCCACCATGGAAATAAAATGATCGTAGTTTTCATTTACCATATTTTGGAGCATTGTTTTCTCTTCTGCAGTCATGTCCCTGGAATCAGATCCGATATCTTTGTATTTTCCACCTTTAATAACGTATTTAGTCACACCAATCTTTTTATAGAGTTCAGAAAGATTTGTAATGTCTAATATTACCCCTATACTCCCCACCATTGATGAAGGACTTGCAATAATTTGATCAGAACCAGAAGCAGCAAGATACGCTCCTGATGTTCCAGTGTCACTTATCCATGCTACAACGGGTTTTTTGCAGTTTTTAATGGTATTCATAATTTCTTCACTTGCAACAGGGGTTCCTCCGGGACTGTTAATGTCAAGTACAATTGCACTTACTGAATCATCACTTTCAGCTTGCCGTATAAGTTCTTTTATGATTTCAGGATTAGCTACTGATCCTCCAAGTATATCTGACGATCCATAAGCTATTTCTCCCTGGATGGGTATAATAGCTATAGTGTTTCCAAAAGAGGAACCTAATAATACTGTTATTGCAATAATTAGGATAAATAGGAGGAAAATTCCTCCAACACCTAATCCTAATAATAATTTAGAATTTTTATCCATTTTATTCACTTCTTTATTAAGTTATGCAATGTTTAAATGTAATTTAAGTTAATTTCTATTTTACTGTTTAGATTCAATAATGCATTTTGAATTAATGTATATAAATATTTAAATTTATAAAAAGATAACTATTAATTTCTAATAGCTTAACTATTAATAACACCAAAAAAGGTGGTCAATTGAAAACTATTGTTAAATCACCAGGTTCTGCTACTGTTATCAATGCGATTGCTTCAGGATACGGGGCAGCATTTGGTATTGGCATGTATATCACTGCAGAAGTAGAATTAAAGTCATCAAAGATAAAATGCAAAACAGATAAAGAAGTCGACACTGGTTTAATGGAAATCTGCGTTAAGAATGTGCTTAGAAGATTTGATATTCAAACAGGTGTTAAAGTTAAGATATATTCAAATCTTCCAGCAGCATCAGGTCTTTCCAGCAGCAGCGCTACATCCAATGCTGTTACAATGGCCACTGCTTTAGCTTTATCCAATGAATATGGATCTGATCTGGATTTAAATAATTACGAAATTTTGAATATGGCTATAGACTCTTCTCTTGAAGCTGGAGTTACCATCACCGGTGCATTTGATGATGCAAGTGCATCATTTTTCGGTGGTTTAACCGTCACTGACAATATGAAAAGAAAAATTTTAAAAAAAGAAAACATGGAAGAGCAAAACATATTAATATATATACCTAATAAAAAATCACTAACTGCACAATCAGATATTGAAAGAATGAAACTTCTTGCTCCATATGTCAATCTCGCATTTGAACTGGCATTAAATGGAGAAATTTATAAAGCTCTAACTTTAAACGGGTTTTTATATTGTGCAGCACTTGAATTTAATCCTAATATTGCCCTTGATGCATTAAATGCCGGCGCAATTGCATCTGGATTATCAGGAACGGGGCCTTCATTTGTGGCTGTAGTTGATAATAAAAACTTGGATAATGTTCTGGATGCATGGAAATCATATCAGGGAGATATTATTCATACTAACGTTGATAATGAAGGTACCGTTGTAATTAAGGCCAAATAGGTCATTTTAGGTGAAATGGTGAATAAGGCTGAAGCATTAAGAGTTCTTCAGGGATCTAGAAATAAAATAGACAAAATTGATGAAGAAATTATCTATTTAATAGCTAAAAGAACATCTCTTGCAGGAGATATTGTCAATGCAAAGATTATTTTAGGTATGGAAATAGAAGATAAAAAAAGAGAAGATTATATTCAAGATAAAACAAAAAAAATAGCAGAAAAGAATAAAATAGATGAAAGCTGCGTTAAAAAAATCATGAAGATTTTGACTGATTTAAGTAAAAAAGAACAGGAAGAACTACTCAGGAGGGATAACAATGGGTAACATAAGAACATCATTTGTTAAAAGAACTGCAAAAGAATTAATAGAAACTTACGAAGGTAAATTCACAACTGACTTTGACGAGAATAAGAAATTAGTGGAAGAATATTCAACAGTCAGTACTAAGCATCTTAGAAATAAAATTGCAGGATACATAACCAGATTGGTTAGACAAGAATTGCAATGACTGCGGGTGTGACATTTAATGGGAATTATAGTGGCCAAGTTTGGAGGAACATCCATCGGAAATGGGGCAAAAATAAAAAATGCTGCCCAATCAGTCGTAAATGAATACATGAAAGGTAATAAAATAGTTGTTGTTGTATCTGCAATAAATAAAACTACTGATGAGTTTCTAAAAATTGTAGATGATGCTATGGGGAAAACCATAACGGATAAACAACTTGCTGAAGTATTTTCCATGGGTGAAATGACAAGTGTCAGAATATTTTCCTCAACAGTAGAATCACTGGGGGTTAAATCACAATATGTGGACCCTTATACAGATACTTGGCCAATAGTTACTGACAACACTTTTTTAAGTGCAAAAGTTGATTTTAAAGCAACAGAAGAAAAATCAAATGAAATCAGGAAGATGGTGGATGAAGGTATAATTCCCATAGTATGTGGGTTCCTTGGAAAAGATGAATCAGGAAATATAACAACTTTAGGTCGGGGAGGAAGCGATATAACAGCTTTCTTGCTGGGCCATTGCCTTCAAGCTGAAGGGGTAATTATTGTAACTGATGTTGGTGGTGTAATGTCCACTGACCCAAATAAACTTCAAACAGCAAAAATGCTTAATAAAATCTCTGTTGAGGAACTGAGAGATCTTGCAACACATGGGGCACAGGTATTACATCCTCATGCTTTAAAATATAAAGATCCTAAAATAGACGCAAAAATAATTGGTTATGACCATGGAGATCTATCTGCTCCAGGTACAGAGATTATAGGGCCATCTAATAATGAATTACTTAAAAGCGCAACATTAAACAGTGAACCAATATCAGTTATAGCTGTGGTTGGCGAAGAAATCCTAACAAAGGCAGGAATTCTGGCAAAAATCACAGATACTCTTGCAGAAAATAAAATTAACATCTGTGGGATTTCCACAGGCAAAAATTCAATAACTGTATTTGTAAATAAATCACAATCAGAACATGCTCATGAAGTTCTTCATGATGTGGTAGTTGAAACTGATGATCTAAGCTCTATTTCTCTTGGAAGGGAAATAGCAATGGTAACTGTTACAAGTCGGGATTTTATAGATACACCAGGGGTAATCGCAGAAATTACTGAACCTTTACAAAAAAATAAGATTAATATAGTTGAAATTTCTTCAAGTCAAATTTCTGTCGTCATCTTCGTTGATTGGAATGATGGCAGAAAGGCTTATGAATTAGTAAAAGGTGTCTTAAAATGAAATTAGAAGGAACAACCGTAGCTATGGTAACGCCATACAAAGAAAATGATGAAATAGATGAGGAAGGAATCCGTGAAAACATAAACTATTTGATAGAAAAGGGCGTTAATGGGATATTAGCCGCTGGAACCACAGGAGAATCAGCTACAGTATCTCATGATGAACATCGTAAGCTAGTTGATATTCTAATTGATGAGGTAAATGGTAGAGTTACAACTATTGCTGGTGCTGGAAGTAATTCATCTAAAGAAGCTCTTGGACTTGTAAAACATGCAGAAGATATAGGGGCAGATGCTGCATTAGTTATAACACCTTATTATAATAAGCCGCAACCTCATGGTCTTTATGAACACTATAAATTGCTGAATGATTATACTAATATTCCAATAGTTGTTTACAACGTTCCTTCCAGAACAGGGACCGATATAGACGTTGATACCATTGGAAAAGTAGCTCAGTTGGATAATGTAGTTGCCATAAAGGAGGCAAATCCTGACATAGATAAAGTGTCTAAAATAATTAAAAAAGTAGATGAAATAGGTGAAAGTGATAAATTTATAGTTTTATCAGGAAATGATGACCTTACACTTCCTATGATTGCAATAGGAGCAAAAGGAGTTATAAGCGTAGTTGGAAACGTAGATCCAGCTCGAATGAGTCAAATGGTAAATTATGCATTAGCTGGTGACTTTGAATTTGCTGCAAAAGCACATTATGAACTATATGATTTGATGAAAGTCTTATTTATTGAGACAAATCCAGTTCCAGCTAAAACAGCTTTAAATATGATGGGAAGGCCAGCAGGCCATGTTAGAATGCCTCTTGCACCTCTCAAAGAGGAAAGTAAGGCTAAATTAAAAGAAGTGCTTGAAAATCTTAATTTGATTTAATTCAAGTAACATTTTACTTTATTTTAATTGTGGCTGTCGAAATTATAATTTTGATGTTTACGGAGCATAGCTCTGTAACCGTAAAAAATCTTTGATTTTTTAACCCAAAAAATAGAAAATTTTTTGGAGGTTGATAAAATGATTGGAGTGGCTGTAACAGGCGCATGTGGAAGAATGGGTTCTAAAATAATAAAAACCATATTAAAACAGGATGATATGAAGGTAGTAGCAGCAATAGAGGCACCAAATACTCCATTAGAAGGAAAAGATGTAGGTGAAGTAATTGGTGTTGGAAATATTGATGTTACTGTTAATGGTGCTCAAAATCTCGCTGAGGTTTTAAAGGAAAAGAAACCTGATGCTTTAATTGACTTCACAATTGCTGCTGCCGCTGTTGATACAATCAAAACATCAGCCCAGTGCGACGTTAATGTGGTAGTGGGTACAACAGGATTTTCAGACGATCAAATAACTGAAATTAGAAAATCCATAGAAGAAAATAAAATAAAGGCAGTAATAGCTCCAAATATGGCAGTTGGAGTTAATGTATTCTTTAAAGTCTTAAAGGATCTGGCCAGTATTCTCAATGATTACGATATAGAAATAATTGAAGCTCACCACAAGTATAAAGCTGATGCACCATCAGGAACTGCTGTTAAGGCTTTTGAAATTATTGCAGATGAACTTGGGAGAAACAAGGATGATGTATGTGTATATGGACGACAGGGGATAGTAGGTGCTCGTACTGAAGAAGAAATTGGAATGCATGCTGTTCGTGGAGGAGACATAGTAGGAGATCACACTGTGCTTTTTGCAGGAGATGGTGAAAGAATTGAAATAGTTCACAGAGCTCACAGTAGACAGGCATTCGTTAATGGAGTAATTAAAGCTGTTAGATATGTTGTTGGAGCACCTGAAGGTAAGATAAGTGATATGACCGATGTTTTAGGTCTAAAATAATAGAAAATCATAATACCTAATTTTTGAGGCAAGCAAATGCTTTTTAAGAAACACGAATCAGTAACTGAATTTGTCCCTACTTTCTTAAAGGAGGATAGGAGTGCTTTAAGGAAAATTCATGATATTATAAGCAGGGCAAAACATCATATTTACATTGTTTATCCATGGATTACACTTGGAGAAGAATTTGTTATTCCATTTGAAAATGCATTATCTAAAAACGAAAATTTAGAAGTGTACCTAATAACCAAGCTGGAAAGGGAGGACGTAGTTCGAAGATTACATCAATTAGACGATGTTGAACGATGGAAAAACATTTTTGAAGAAAATATATCCATAAAATACAACAACAGCATCCATGCCAAGATGATAATTGTCGATAACAAGGAAATGATCGTAGGCTCTTCAAATCTAACTGGAAGTGGTCTTGGATCAACCAGAAACTACGAAGGAAAACCTCAAATTGAAGCAAACATCTTTACAAATGATAGTAATGCAGTAAAAGAAGCTGTTGGATTTTTTTTAAGATTATGGAGTCATAATACATCAGAGGAATATACAGATAATAAATACGTACTATCCTGTAAATCCTACCATTTATCAGGCATATTCCAGAGGCACAAGAATGACTTTAAAAAAATTTTAGAAGAAGAAAAATTCAATATTTCTGATGATGGAACTGTAAGGTTCAGGGGAATTTTGGGATATTTAGATACTAATAATGCTTATATTTTAGGTAAGACAAGAAAAGATATAGCTATCAAGTTTATAGGTACAAATGAAAGGCTTAAATATTCTAAAATTGGGGATGAAGTTGAAATTTCAGGAAAGCTTGGAAAAATAGAGGGATTCAGGGAATTTACCATTAAAGGATTTTCTCCAATAAATAGACATATCAATATAAATAGTTTAAAAAGCGGCTTAAGTCAAATTAAAATTAAAGGGGAAATTGTTAAAATTGAAGATGTAATTGAACTCGAATATAAACAGGGTACAAAAATATTGACTCTTGTTAAGATTAAAGATAATACAGGTAATATTATTCTGGAACTCTGGGATAATATAGTCCCTGAAAATAAAATTAATGTAGGTATGGCCTTTGAAATAGTAAATGGATACACAAAAGTCTATGATGGTGAATTGAGGTTAGGACTTCAAAAATATGATGGAAAAATAAAATTTTTAGGTAAAGGGGAATAAATTTAAATATATACTTCCTAATTTATGATTATAAGGTGATTTATATGGTAAACGTAGGTATTCTCGGAGCAACTGGAATGGTTGGGCAGAGGTTCATCGAACTATTGGCAGAACATCCAAAGTTTGAAATCACTGCTCTTACAGCATCTGCAAGATCAGCAGGAAAAAGATATGAAGACGCAGCAACATGGTATCTTGACAGTAAAATACCAGAAAGTGTAAAAGATATAATAGTAGTAGATACAGACCCTAACGAAGCTAAGGATGTAGATATTGTTTTTTCGGCACTTCCAGCAGATACTGCAGCAGTTGTAGAGCCTAAGTTTGCCAAATCATGCGTTGTAGCATCAAATGCAAGTGCTATGAGGATGGAACCAGATGTACCTCTGGTAATACCGGAAGTTAATCCAGAACATCTGGATATGGTTGAGCTTCAGCAGAAAAACAGAGGATGGGATGGATTTGTAGTAACCAATCCTAATTGTTCAACTATAGCGCTTACAATAACATTAAAACCTCTTTACGATCAGTTTGATATAAAAAGAGTTTATGTTTCAACTATGCAAGCTGTTTCAGGCGCCGGATATAATGGTGTTCCTTCTATGGCAATTGTAGATAATCTAGTACCTTTTATAGGTGGCGAAGAAGAGAAAATGGAAACTGAAACCCTTCATTTACTGGGCGATTTCGATGGTGAAACTGTTACACCGGCAACTTTTGGAGTAAGCGCTTCATGCCACAGGGTTGCAGTTGTTGATGGCCATACAGAAGCTGTTTTCATTGAAATGGAAGAGGGCTTTGAAATTGATGATATTAAAAAATCATTAAATGAATTTAAAGGGCTTCCTCAGAAACTGAATCTCTATTCTGCACCAGAAAATCCAGTAATAATCAGAGAAGAAGAAAACAGACCACAACCAAGGATGGATAGAAATAGTGATAATGGTATGGCTGTTACTGTGGGGAGGGTTAGGAAGGATGCTGCATTTAATAATAGTCTTAGATATGTTTTGGTTGGACATAATACAATTAGAGGGGCTGCAGGAGCTTCTATTTTGAATGCAGAGCTCATATCTGAGATAATGTAAATTTATATTTTTTCTTTTTTTGTTGCTATTTTTATTTAAAATGTGGATAAACCTGTGAAAAAATGTTAGAAGGTCTGATAGGAACAGTTAATAATTTTGACTTTGCTCTTTTTTATTTAATAAATGTAAAGATGAATTATTATATTCTAACTTTAATTATGCCTGTTATTTCTGAGTTTGGTGTTAAAGAATACTGGATCATTGGATGTGGATTGCTCTATTTTATTGGTGGTGAAAAAGCCAAAAAAACAGCCATATTATGTTTAATAGCTGTATTGTTAAGTTTTTTTGCAAATGAATTTTTAAAATTAATCTTTGAAAGACCAAGGCCGTTTATTGTCCATAATGGAATAAATTTAATATCAAGTGCAGGGCATTCATTTTTCAGCGTTACTAATTACTCTTTCCCTTCAGGGCACAGTACTGTAATATTTGCAGCGTGTACAATTTTTAGCAAGAAATACGGTCACTGGTACCTTTTCATGGCTTTAGCATGTTTGGTTGGATTTTCAAGGATTTATCTTGGGGTTCATTATCCATTAGACGTGATTTTTGGGGCATTATTTGGAATTTCAGTTTCTTTACTTATTTTAAGATATGAAGACAATATCTTAAATGGAGTCAATCAATTATTAGATAAACTGAAATCTTTTAATTCTAAGTCGTAATATTACTTTAATTCATGATTTATCGATTTAATTGGATTAATTCAAATTATAATAATATAAAATGAGTTGAAATTACCATTAACTGATTGAAATTTAAATATAATTAATAAAAACTATTAATTCAATTGGAATGTTCCAACTAAATATCCTGGTATTGAAAACTTAAATCATTAAACTTAAAAATAAGTTCTAATATAAATTATATTGATAATATGCCTATCCTTAAAGATAAAGAAACCGAACAGTTGAGGCAACTGGTTAAAGCATGTTTACTGGAGATTAGTAAATTAAAGATTGACCTTAAAAAATGCCAGAATGAATCAAAGTCCAAAGTGGATTCAGAATTAATGAAAGAAAAAGATAAACGTATTCTGGAGCTTGAAAAAAGTTTAAAAGAGAATGAAGGAGAGTTACTTAATTTTACAAGACTTTTAAACGAAAAAGATGCTGAAATGGAAGATCTTAAAAAAATTAAGCTTCATTTTGATGCCATTACTGCCAGACCAAAAAAAGATCTAACTTCGTTCCAATCACAGGTTTATCAATTATTAAAAGGAGATAAAGGCACTACAGAAGATCATTATAATCATATTCTGAATATAGGATTCAAAGAACTCTCTTTTGATAATTTTAACAGCATTTTAAGGAATTTAGAAAGGAAAAATTATGTTAAATCCTTTAAAGAAGATGATAAATCCATCTGGGAGAAAATTGAGAAATAATATCTTTTATCAGTTTTCAACGTTTAATATATAAAATTTTAATTTTTTAACAAATAATTTATTTTTAAATTGATAATAACCATATAATTAATTTTTTTAACTTTAAAGTGTCCTGGTTATTTTAATTTTCAGTAATATAGCTTGCAGAATAAAATAATATATTATTTATATGACTGATCACTACCTATAATTAAAAATAAATGGAGGTATTTTATGGATACAGGTTCTTATTACTCAGAGTCCATCAATGGCTTTACAAAGAATCCTATGCTTGCGATTCCATCTCTTATTGGACACTTTATAATATATGTTGTTACTTATGGAGCGCTATTTTTAGGAATATTTGGTCTTTATGGTTCTAATATTTTTAATTATAATCAGACCTCAACATCTGCATTGAACACTCCTGATTTAGGGACTTCTTTAATATTTATAGGAATAATGATCATGGTTATAATTATTGCATGGATTATATCTGGTATTATAAATGCTGCAACATTAGGCATGTCAAAGAAGATAGTTTTAGGCGAAAAACCTGATTTAGATGTTGCATTAAAATATGGAAAAAAATATTTACTTAAAATACTGGCAGTAAGTCTTATATTTGGTATTTTAATTGTTATTTCTATGATACCGCTTATATTAGGAATAATTTTAATAGCAACTGATTCAAACACTACTTTAAATCTAATAGGATTTATAATTGGAGGATTAATAACATTAATATTGTTTATTGGTGTTTATTTATTCTTTATATTTACCTATCAATCAGTTGTTATCAATAAAAAGTCCATAATTGAATCCTTTAAAGAAAGTTTTAAACTGGTTAAAAAGAACTTTTTTGAAGTAATTGTAGTCCTTATTATTAATGCTATAATTATAGCTGCAATTAGCTTTGTTGTTGGACTTGGAACTGGTCTTTTAGGAATATTTCCTATAATTGGATTCATTTTGGGTATAATAATAAATATTATAGTGCAAGCCCTGGTAACACCATATTTTGCACTGATTTTAACCTATCTTTACATGGATCTAAAAGATATGATTCCTGAAGAAGCTGAATATAGTTATTAAATTATTCAGACATTAATTAATACTTAAATTCTTTTTCTTTTTTTATTAATGTATAATTTTTAATTAAAAACTTTTAATATGATTTATTTAAATTCATAATCATAAAATTAGACTTAATTATGATAATAGGTCTATTTTTGTATTTATATTTATATTTATATTTAATCGGTTATGAATTATAATAATGCCGTATGTACTGTATTTTCAATTTTTAATAATTCACATGTTTAAGGAACCTTATTAAAATCCCTAATTATATTTTAGTTTTTAAAAATTATTTTAAGTATAAATATACAGGTAAAAATAAAAACTAAAGTATTTTATTAAAGTATTAGAATAATCATGCCTTATTAGCACGTCTTAAATCGTAAAACGGACTTTATATGTGTCTCTTTTGCAAAACTGGATCAAAACATTTATATATAGTTTAAAAACGAATATTTTAATGTCTTAAGAAGTCTTAAATGATAGATTTGGCTATTAAGGCATGGAGGCGGTAAAATTAAGCGACAATGGATTTCCGCATTGCTACTATCATTAAGCATATTCCTTTGCGTTTTTCCCACATCTGCTGATATTGACGACCCCTATGTATCAGAAAATAATGCAATAGATAACTCAATAGAAAATAAGAACTTTTTAGAAGTAAAAGCAGATTATACTGTGACTGTTAAAGAAAAAATCAAAGTTTCTTACAAAATAAGGAAAAAAATAAAAGTCAAAGTAAGATACAAGAAAAAAGGCAAATGGAGAACCAAATACAAAACAAAGTACAGTTATGTATACAAATATTATTATAAAACCGTTTACAGGACATACAAAGTAAGAGATATTCCTCCAGCAGAATGTAAAGCACCATCAGCAAACTGTCAACCGACAGATCCCAATGTGCTGAACAAAGCAAGAGAATTAAGCTCTCCAATTACAGAAACATTAAATAATACAGATCCCGCACCAGAAGTGCCGGCAGTAGTAGAAAAACCAGCAGAAGTTCAAGAACCGGGCATTGAACCCACACTAACCGATTTTGGTGGATGTGAAACTGAATATCAGGAAGCATGGAATGCCTGGAATGAATCAAATACAAATTATACCAATTATCTGGCAGCAAATCAGACATATACACAATATTTACAGGATTATGCCAATTATCAGAAGGCATTAAATGAATATCAACCTTATATTAATGTAACCAGAAATCAAACTACCATGGAAAAAGCTAAAAGTGTTTTTGAATTTGTAAGGGACAACCTGGCTTATTCATTCTATTTCAATACACAACGTGGAGCTGCAGTTACATTAAGAGACATGAGAGGAAACTGCTGTGACCATGCACATCTTGTAATTGCACTTGCAAGAGCTTGTGGAATACCAGCAAGATACGTACACGGCACCTGTAAATTTAACAGTGGAGATACATATGGACACGTCTGGGCACAGATATATGTAGACGGTAAATGGTATAATGCGGATGCTATAAGTTATTATAATACTTTAGGTACTATTACCAATTGGAATACAGCAACTTATACATTGAAGGGTATTTATTCATCATTACCTTTCTAAACCTTTCAAAAATCCCTCAAAGCAAAGCTTTTGGGCATGAGAAACAAGAGTTTCTCGGCTACAAAACTGAAAGTTTTGTAAGCATCAAAAACTGTATGTTTTTGATAGTTTTAATTTTGGAAAGGGCTTTATTTTTTATTTCTTTTTATAATTTTAATTATTAAATAGAAAATTATTTATATAACCTCTAACCCACTGATAAACTACGAAACAATAAGGTTAAGAAACTGAAAGTTTTTGAACCACAAAATTTTAATAAAAAAAATTGAGGTGATAATGTGGCACAGTTAGGTGGTGGAAACCAACAAATATTAATATTACCAGAAGGTACTAACAGATTTTTAGGTAGAGATGCTCAAAGAATGAACATCATGGCAGGAAAAGTCCTTGCAGAAACAGTAAGAACTACTCTTGGCCCTAAAGGAATGGACAAAATGCTCGTGGACTCCCTTGGAGATATTGTAGTAACAAATGATGGAGTGACCATCTTGAAAGAGATGGATATTGAGCATCCGGCTGCTAAAATGCTTGTTGAAGTTGCAAAAACTCAGGAAGACGAAGTTGGAGACGGTACAACAACAGCAGTCATTATAGCTGGTGAATTACTCAAAAAAGCAGAAGGATTACTTGATCAGGATATTCACCCTACTATTATAGCTATGGGTTACAGGCAGGCAGCAGAGAAAGCTCAGGAAATATTAAACGTTATTTCAATTGATGCTGATGACCGTGACACTCTCCTGAAAGTTGCAATGACTGCAATGACCGGAAAAGGAACCGAAAAAGCCAGGAAACCATTAGCTGAACTCATTGTAAGTGCAGTAAAACAGGTTGAAGAAGAGGGTGAAATTGATAAAGATCACATAAAAATAGAGAAAAAAGACGGTGCAGTAGTGGACGAATCTACTCTCGTTCAGGGCGTAATAATCGACAAAGAAAGAGTACACCCAGGAATGCCATCAAAAATAGAAGATGCAAAAATAGCACTTCTAAACTCTGCAATAGAAGTTAAAGAAACAGAAGTAGATGCAGAAATTAGAATTACTGACCCAGCTCAGATGCAGGCTTTCATTGAACAGGAAGAGCAGATGATCAGAGACATGATTAACAAAGTCGAAGACTCCGGTGCAAACGTTTTATTCTGTCAGAAAGGTATCGATGACCTTGCACAGCACTATTTAGCTAAAGCAGGAATTATGGCTGTTAGAAGGATTAAAAAATCCGATATGGAAAAACTGGCCAAAGCAACAGGTGCAAAAGTCGTAACAAACATCGAAGATCTCTCATATGATGACCTCGGGGAAGCAGGAACAGTAGCAGAAAAGAAAATTTCAGGCGAAGATATGATATTTGTTGAAGAATGCAAAGATCCAAAAGCGGTCACATTATTAGTCAGAGGTTCAACAAATCATGTTGTAGATGAAATTGAAAGAGCTGTTGAAGACGCAATCGGCGTAGTTGCATCTACTGTTGAAGATAAAAAAGTAGTTGCTGGTGGAGGAGCTCCTGAAATCGCTATTTCCAAAGGACTAAAAGAATACGCAGACTCAATTAGCGGTAGAGAACAGTTAGCAGTTTCAGCATTTGCAGAAGCACTGGAAATTGTTCCAAAAACACTCGCTGAAAACGCTGGACTTGACAGCATCGATGCTCTTGTAGATTTAAGAGCAGCCCACGAAAAATCATTGTACATGGGATTAGATGTTTTCGAAGGCGAAGTACGAGATATGTACAGAGCTGGAGTTGTAGAGCCACAGAGAGTTAAAAAACAGGCTATCCAATCCGCTGCAGAAGCTGCAGAAATGATACTCCGTATCGATGACGTTATTGCATCAACCGGTGCAGGTAAAACTCCTGATATGGAAGCAATGGAAGGAATGGGCGGAATGCCTGGTGGAATGCCGCCAATGATGTAACTTTTTAAGTTACATTCTCTTTTTTTTAAATTATTCAGGGGCTTTAACAATTAAAAGTCCTATATTTACTATTTTTTTTTTAAATAATTGATTTATAGTTTAGATTGACTAAACTATTGAAATTTAACACTAAATAGAATTAAAAATAAAAAATTTTTTAGAATTATTCCATTTTCACTGGTAAATGCCTTAACCAGCCGATATCGCTCTTGTAAAGCATTCTTATATCTTTTATATCTAGTCTTAACATTGCCAGTCTTTCAATCCCGAGTCCAAATGCTGCAACTGGAGTTTCAATTCTGAGGGGTTCTAAAACTTCAGGTCTAAACATTCCAGCACCGCCCAGTTCTATCCATGTTTGTTTATCAGGAAGGTAAATTTCACATTCAACAGACAGATATGTATAGGGGAAATATGCAGGGCGGAATCTTACTTCAAAACCAAGTTTATGATAAAATTCTTTCAAAATGCCCAGAAGATTTCTGAAAGTAATATCATCTGCTGCAACAATTCCTTCCACTTGATGGAACTCTGGAAGATGTTTATAGGTAATAGTCTCCCTCCTAAATACCCTTCCTACTGAAAACATTTTAAGAGGAGGCTTATGTTCTGCTAAAAATCTTGCAGAGACACATGTTGTGTGTGTTCTAAGTACTGATTGCTTTGCTACTTCAACATCCCATGAATAGCCCCATCCTTCAGAACCAGTGTATCCTCCATTTTCATGGGCATCAGCAACCTTCTCAACAAGTTCTTTACTGGGTAAATTCACGTATTTGGGCTCTTTAATATAAAATGTATCCTGCATTTCACGAGCTGCATGGTCTTGAGGTTGAAAAAGACAGTCAAAATTCCAGAATGCAGATTCTAAAATTGATCCCTGAGACTCGGTAAATCCCATCTTAAGAAATATTTGCCTTATATCTTCAATTGTTCTCTGTAATGGGTGCATCTTTCCTGGAAAAGTTTCAGGATGCTCTGCATGAACATCATAGCTTCTGTATTCCAGATTTTTCCAGGAACCGGTCTTTAATTGTTCATGGGTTAATTGTGTGGCCTGTTCTTTTATTTCTATACCTATTTCAACTAGCTGTTTTCCATTTTCAGTTAATTTTAAGTTATATTTTGACTCTTTTTTAACGTCTATAAGTCCTTTCCTTTTCTTCAAAAGATTAAATCCCTCTGAAATCAACTTAGAAGGGTTAAAAAGCAGTAATTTTTGCACTTCAAGTAGTTTATCCAGTAAAAGCTCGTCACTATGCTCTTTAGAAACTGATGATTTTCCTTCTTCAGTTATCCTCACGTTACCTTTATCAATTACAGCCCACTTCTTTTTAAGTAACCACCCTATCGCTACTTTAACTTCTGAAGGATGAAGGCCTGCAGCAGTGCCTAAATCCTTCATTGGAATGACTTCTTCATCTTTTAAGGCCATTAATATTCTTCGTTCGGGTAAACCTTCTTCTGCATATTCTTTTCCAGTATTGCTTAAGCTTATAACTTCATCCACATCTTTTTGAACTTCAATAAGATCCTTGGATGCAAGTGAGCCTGCCGCACTCATTACAGCTTTAATATCCATATTCTGTATTTCTGCGATTTTTTCTGGAGAAGATTCGTAATTTAATGATTCTAATGCCTTTAAAACCATTTTTTCGTATAATGTTAATTCATCTATAATATTTTGAAGCATTATTTCTACTCCCTGTAAATAAAATAATTAAAATATATTCATTGTTTTGTCAGTAACATTTAAAGAATTTTCTCTGTTAAATGTGCTGTCTAAAAACCAAATTCATTTAAATATGCAGCCATTATGGAGGATGCAGTTAAATCTGCTGTTGTTCCAGGATTTAACTTATTTCTTACAAGCTGCTTATCAAATTCATGGAGTAAACCGAGACCAAGGGAAGTTAAGGCACCTCCGTTTTGAAGTATTGAATCTGCATCTGCAGTTACCATTCTGGCCATATCATTACCGTATTTCCTTGAAATTAGAGTATCTGGATTTTTTGAGAGTATGGTGAGAAATGTTTGCAAAACTGCTTTGTTAATTCCATATTCTGGCTTAACTGATCTAAATGTTGGAAATCCTGTTTCAAATGTAACTGGCATCAGATTTGTGAGTTCATATGATAATGAATCCCACTTAGAAGACATATGAAGAACCTCGTACATGTTAATGTTTTCTATTATCAGTTTGTCTCTGGCTTCCTTGTCTGCAACATCAAGTTCATCATGTTCGCCCATTCCACCAGCATCAGCAATATTTATGGCATCATAAAGGTTAACAGCATCTTCAGGAGTTGTTGCATCCATAATTTTCCCTACATTTTCTCTTAAATATGTGAAATCCTCACTCATACCGGCAGCAGCAGCTAACGGAGTTAATAAAAGAACTATGCCTAAATTAGTGTTATTACCAATCCATTTATCAGTTTCAAGAACTGCTTCCTTAATAATTTCTCCTAATTTAATTTTTTCCAGCAAATATGTGTCATTTTTGTATTTTTGCCCTCTTTCTGCCGCTTTTTTCATCGAATCTCCAATGACAACTCCACTAATAAGGAAATCTTCAAAGATCATGTCATCGAAGTCCTGGGTTCTGTGGACATTTCCGGGCTTGGGATGGCCGCTAACTTCAAGAACAGATGATATTTGGGCTATCTTTGCAATTAAATCTGGATTCATTATAATTCCTCTTATTATTTGTTGTAATTCTCTAAAAACTCTGGTGCATAATGTGAAATAATCATATCTGCCCCTGCACGTTTTATGGACATGAGAGACTCAAATATTACATCTTCTGTGAGATATCCTGCTTCTATACCTGCTTTAATCATTGAATACTCACCACTAACTTGATATGCTGCGGTAGGTATTCTAAATTCCTCTTTAATTGCCTTTATTACATCAAGATAAGCAATTGCAGGTTTAACCATCAATATATCCGCACCTTCGATTATATCAAGTTCGGCCTCTCTCAAGGCTTCATTTATATTTGGAGGGTTCATCTGATATGTTTTTCTATCACCAAAACTTGGAGCAGAACATACTGCCTCTCTAAATGGTGCATAGAATGCTGAAGCATATTTTGCAGCATAAGACATTATAAGTGTGTCATCATAACCATTTATATCAAGATCTACACGAATAGTATCCACTCTACCATCCATCATGTCTGATGGTGCCACAATGTCGGCCCCTGCTTCTGCATGGCTTAATGCTATTTTTGAGAGATATTCAAGGGTTTCATCGTTGATTATTTTTTCATCTTTAATTATTCCGCAGTGTCCGTGAGATGTGTACTGACACATGCAAACATCAGTTATGACAACAAGTTCTGTTTCTTCTTTTAATTTACGTACGGTTTTTTGTACTATTCCCTTTTCATCATAAGCCGATGACCCTGCCTCATCCTTATTTTCTGGCATTCCAAATATAAGGACTGATGATAATCCTATTTTTTCAAGCCTTTTAGCTTCATCTACTCCCTCATTTAATGAGAACCTGTACTGGCCAGGCATGGTGTCGATATGCTCCTTTTCACCATCTTTCAGATTTTCTTTAATGAACATTGGATAAATAAAATCTTCTGGATTGAGGGTTGTTTCGCTGAGAATTTTCCTTAATTGTGCTGATTTCCTTAATCTTCGCATTCTTGTAGTTGGAAACTGCATTTTAATCACCGATATAAAAATTATTATTATTCTAATTAAGAATCTTGATTTAATTATATTTTATAATTTAACCTAATAACTTAAAAATATACAAGTAATTATAATGGAAACTATATTACGTATTAAGATTTAAAAACAATTTACTCCAGTTCCACATTTACTAATGGCTCAACATGTTTAACTGCACGTTTTACAGAATCTTCAGCAATTTTAATTATTACTGCTCCCTTTGAACATATTTCAGCACATCTGCCACAGCATCTGTATCTTTCTAAATCTATTTTTGTTTTACCCCCTGAAATCATAATTGCCCCTATAAAGCATGTATCTATACATTTTCCACATCCAGTGCAAAGTTCTTGATTGAAGTCTATTTCAACTCCGACCATTGGTGAAATGCTTTTTTTAAGGTTTCCAGTAAAGTTCGTTTCATTTCGAGACCACCTTGAAAGCCACCTGAATGCCCATCTGAGTGGATAGCTCGATGATAAGGTACTATAATTGGAAATGGATTCCTTGCCAGAGCATCACCAACTGCTCGCGCCCTGTTCTCTTTTATTATATGTTTTGCGATGAGTTTATAGGTACTGACACTTCCCCCTGGAATTTGATGCTCTGCACCAGAACAGATCTTTGAAATACAGAGCAAAGATTCAAAGCTACAATATCAAGCGAAAATATTGCGTCGTCTCCTTAAAGGAATGCTTTAATCGCATTTCCTACACTATCAATCTCTGCACAGGAAGATATTTTGGAATTAGAGTAAATCTTTAATGCCTGATCTTCGGCAGATAACTCAGGCTTTGAGAGCAAAACTCTGATAATTTTTGGAGAACCATCTAATATTGTCCATATTATGGCTACAGACCCAAAAGGAGTTGTTTTTATTATTTTCTTTTTCATTTTGGGCTCCTTTCATATCGGCAATTAAATCATAAATTAGGATATAGAGTCTTATTTTGTTAATTTTCATATTCATTTAATGAAAACATAAATATTTTTTTCATGATATTCTTTTAATCAATAAGCATTGATTTCAGAGGGTCATCCACACCATAAGGCTTTTTACTGTAATATCTTTTAGCATGTTCCACAATTAACGCATGATATTCATTATATATGGACGTGTCTTTAGGTAGATTGGATTCAAATAATTCTTTT
The DNA here is from genome assembly GCA_002494885.1 of Methanobacterium sp. UBA44. Classification (GTDB taxonomy): domain Archaea; phylum Methanobacteriota; class Methanobacteria; order Methanobacteriales; family Methanobacteriaceae; genus Methanobacterium_D. The sequence continues at coordinate 126,861 of DACV01000007.1, read as the reverse complement.
AGTTCCATATATTTAATATTTTCATCTACAATTCCTAAATGCGAAAATAACCTTTTTGTATAGGTATCTACAACAAATTCGGCCTGTTTATAAGCATAAAGCAAGATTGAATCTGCAGTTTCATTTCCAACTCCCTTAACACCAAGTAATTTCTTTCTTGTTGGAACTCTGCCATCCAGTTCGATGAAAAATCTGGTAATTTCCATGAGATAGATTGATTTTTGGTTTAAAAATCCAGCACATCTGATGGCTAATTTTAATATTTCATCATCCAAACCCAATAATTTTTCAGGCACAATTGCATTTAATTCGTTGAGATTGAGTAATGCATTTTCTGCCTGCAGCCAGGATGTATTCTGCGTCAAAATTGCGCCCAGAATTACCTCATAAATATCTTTTCTCTCTTGAGGTAGATCATAATTTCCAGGATGATAACCTCTAATTGCACCCGTTTTATAAGGATTTGTGCTGTTTAAATTGATTAAAGGCCACCAACCCTGAGGGCCGTAAAGATCATAAAGTTTCTGGTAGATTATGGTTACTTGATTTTGAAATTTACTCATAATAATAAATAGAGATGAAGTCTATATAATAATTGATCAAAAAAGGAGAATTAAGCATGAATGAACCACAACCTGAGCCTAAAAGGATCTATGCTACCATAATTATCGGCCTGTTATGGTTATTGTTTCTGGGAATATGGCTATTCTTCTATGCGTCTTCCTACAGCATTATACAAAACATTGCAGTTTTTATAATATCATTGGTGGTTGTAGGAGCATTAATCGTTCCTATATGGCTTCCATGGTCATTTAAACAGAACAAACCCCTTAAATAACAACTTAAATAGCAAACTGTTTTTAGAATAGATTTATAACTAAGAGTTAGAGAGGCATGATAATGAAAGAAAAATTAATGAAAAGAATCGCTGATCAGTATATTGATTCATATAATAAATTTGACCTTGAAGGAATGACAAGGAACCTTCACCGAGACATAGTGTTTAAAAATATCAATGATGGTGAAGTTACAGTTGAATTATATGGTAAACCTGCATTTAAAACTCAAATTGAACAGGCGTTTGGGTTATTTAAAAAAAGAGAAATGAAAATAATAGAACAGAAGTTTGGTGAAAATATGGTAGAAAACAAGGTTGATTTTAAGGGTGTTTTAGCCGTGGATGTTCCCGATGGGCCTAAAGAGAACGAATTAGTCAAAATTCAGTATAATACTGTTTTCAGGTTTAAAAATGGGAGAATAATCGCAATTGAAGATATAAATTAACAATGATTTAAAAATTTTATTATCTTTTATAAATAGAAATTACATATATTTAATAAATTTCTATTTAAGGGAAGTGAATCCATGTCTGGAAATACTTTAGGTAAAATGTTTAAAATAACAACCTTCGGCTCAAGCCACGGTATAGCTCTTGGTGCTATAATTGATGGATGTCCTGCAGGGCTTGAATTATCCAAAAAAGATATTCAAAAAGAACTTGATAAAAGAAGGCCAGGAACAAGCAAAGTCACAACTTCAAGAGGCGAAGCTGATGAAGTTAAATTATTATCCGGTGTTTTTAAGGGCAAAACAGATGGTACACCTATAGCTGCACTTGTTTACAATAGAGAAATGGATTCTTCTGCTTATGAATCTATTAGGGGCAAACCAAGGCCTGGACATGCTGATTACTGCTGGGGAACTAAATACGGGCATTACGATTACAGGGGAGGAGGCAGAGCAAGTGGAAGGACCACAATTGGCCATGTAATAGGTGGTGCAGTTGCTAAAAAACTTCTTGAAACATTAAATATTAGTGTCATTTCTCATGTTACCAGAGTTGGGAATATTGAAGCCAAAACAGCTGATTTAAGTAAAATTGAGGAAAATATTGAGAAAAATGCTGTTAAATGTGCAGATTTAGAAGCTGCAGAGAAAATGGAAGAACTCATTTTGGATCTTAAAGAAACGGGAGATTCTATTGGGGGTATAGTTGAAATAGTTGCCTTAAATATCCCGGCAGGTCTTGGAGAGCCTGTTTTTGATAAATTAGATGCAGACATTGCAAAGGTTTTAATGGGAATAGGTTCTGTTAAAGGGGTAGAAATAGGCTCAGGATTTAAATCTTCACAAATGAAAGGATCTGATATGAACGATGAATTTTATATTGAAAATGATAAGATAAAAACAAAAACTAATGATTGCGGCGGCATATTAGGGGGAATATCTAATGGAATGCCTATTATAGTTAGAATGGCTGTTAAACCAACACCTTCAATTTCATTAATTCAAAAAACAGTAGATCTTAAAAAAATGCAGAATACAGAAATCGAGATCAAGGGCAGGCATGATCCATGTATATGTCCAAGGATAACAGCGGTTGCAGAGGCCTCTATGGCTCTAGTTATTGCTGATCATTTAATTAGGAGTGGGATTATTCATCCAAATCAATTATAGACAATTTTTAAGGTTGTAATGTAAAATAAAATTTTGAACCTTCATTTAGTTTAGATTCAACCCATATATGTCCTCCATGATATTCTGCGATTCTTCTACAGGTTGCTAAACCGATACCAGTTCCCTTATATTCGTCTACAGTATGAAGACGTTTAAATACCTTAAAAATCCTATCAGCAAATTGCTGATCAATTCCTATCCCATTATCTTCCACACAGAAAACATTTCCATCTCCATTTCTGTTTTTAAGAAATGAAATGTGAATTTTAGGATTCTGGTCTGGTTTCCTGAATTTAATGGCATTACCAATAATGTTCTGGAATAATTGCACCATTAATTTTGAATCACCTATAACTTCAGGTAGTTTATCCCATGTGATTTCAGCATTACTCTCATCTGTTATTGCTTTAAGATTGGATAAAACCTCTTCCAACGTATCCTCAAGGTTTACTTGGTTAAATTCTACTCCATCTTTACCAATACGTGAATAGTCAAGTAATCCTTGAATCATTGCCTTCATACGAATACTGCTATCTACTATAAATTCTATGAATTCGTCTGCATTAGAATCTAACTGGCCTTTATAACGCCTTTCTAATAGCTGTGTAAAACTGGCAATAGTACGTAATGGTTCCTGCAAATCATGACTGGTAATATATGCAAATTGTTCTAATTCTTCATTTGAACGTTTTAATTCTTCAATGAGTTTTGCTCTTTCTTCTTCAGCTATTAATTTACCAATAACATTACCAATTTCATTTCCTATCGTTTTTATCAATTCCTTTTCCTCTTCAGTAAAGTAATGCTTTTTTTTACTGGCAAGACCCAGAGAACCTATAATTTCTCCCTCTGAAAAAATTGGAACTATGGCAATAGACTTTAATCTGGATTCTGTACTTATATCAAGGGTTACTTTATCAAGATCATTCCTGAATGCGGATTTTCCATTGATATAAATTAGTTTATGGGGTTGTTCGTGAATTTTTATGGTATCATAAGACCCTATATTCCCTTTAGAATGAAAGATTTTCGCAATTCCTTTTTCTTTATCAATTAAATATATTTCACCGCTATCGAAGGGTAATGAATTCATTGTTTGTGTTAAAACATCCCTTAATAAAGATTCAACGCTAACTGAACGATTTGCAGTTACAATAATTTTATTGAGGATATTTAGTTTTTCCGAACGTTTTATAGACTTATTTTCCAGTTCTTTACGTTTTGTAATGTCAGTAGCAATTTCCATTCTTACTAATCGTCCATCGATCCATCTTATAGCTGAATCTCTACATTCATACCATCTTTTTGTAATTGTATTCTGAAATTCCCAAACATAAACTCCAGCAGGATTCCCGGCTTCATCTAATAATTTCTTATTTGTACAAAAGGGGCAGGGGCCATTTTGCCCGCTTTGGATACTTTCCCAGCATTTTTTTCCTTTTACATCTCCCAATGTTTTTTGGGCATATTTATTTACAAAAAGTATTTCGTAAGTTTCCAGATCTGCTACATAAACAGAAGCATCTAAACTATCCATAACGGTTTTAAAACGTTCATTAACCTTAATTTCTAAATTTTCATAAGCATCTTTAAGATCTTGCTCCATTTTTTTATATTCGGTAATATCAAATATTTGTACTACAAATCCTTTAAATTCCCCTTTTTCGTCATTTATTGGCCTTGAAGTGATTGATGCCCACCAGTTATCTCCATTTTTTTTAACTGATTTATATTCTACACTTTTTGAGCCTTTGCCCATAACAAATGCTTCATCAAATAATTCTTGAAGTCTGGATATTTCATCTGGATCATGCATCCAGATTTTTTTAGCTATCTCTTCAGGAGTGTAACCAGTTATTTCTTTGGAATTAGGACTGACATAGTCAATTTCACATTGAGTATTTAAAATAACGAGTAAACTGGGAGAGGTATCTATAACACTTCTAAACCATTGTTCGTTTTCCTTTAGTTTTTCTTCAGTCTTTTTACGTTTAGTAATGTCCTTTAGAATACATATAAAAGCATAAGGTTTATTAAAATCATCAAAAATAACACTTGCAGAAATTTCTACTGGAAAAACTTTGCCTTTTTTGTTTAATATTTTATATTCTATGTCTTTTACCACACCATTTAAAAGTAAATTTTTTATATCTTTCTTTATTCTTTCCCTATCATCGGGATATATGGCATTAAGGCCATTAAAACCAATTAATTCTTCTTTTAAATTAAATACTGAAATATCGAGCGCTGCCTGATTACATTCAATTATATTGCCCTCTAAATCAGTAACTATTATAGCATCTGGAGATGTTTCAATAATCGTTTTTGACCATTTCTCGCTGTTTATAATAGATTTATTCATTTTTTCCCTTTTTCTCATATTTTTTTATGAATAAAGTTTTATGAATATTTCTTACCGATAATAATATTATTATACTTAGTATAAAACGTTTGATATAAATGTTAATAAGTCCTAACAATTAATAATTTATATTAATTGTTTATTATATATATTTTTGAATTATAATTTAAATTAAATGAGTTTAGAATAATTCAGAGGCTAGTTAAAAATAATTATTTAAAATCATTGATGGTCTTTTGTTTTTCAACAAGAGAACCCAGATCTTTTTTCATACCATCAAATGCAGCAATAGTGTTAATACCGGTACTTTCTTCAACTATTCTTGCTTCTTTTTTTGCATTGTTAAACACCATTTTCATTCCAAGATGAGTCATTATGGCAAGCTTAGGTGAGATTTCGCTCACGAGCTTTATGAAGTCTTCTGTACACATATGGCCTTTAATGCGTTCATTTTTAGGCCGAATAACACTTGCAATTAATACATCGGCATCTGCATGATATTTATGTAAATCCTTAAAATATTCAGTATCTGCAGTATAGGAGATTGTAAAATCGTTAAAGTTAATGTTAAAGCCTATTGATGTAGGATCTCCATGAATAGTCTTTGTAGCTTTTATTTTAATATTTTCAATACTTGTTTTTTGACCAGCGCTTAAAACATGCACATTTGGTTTACTGAGGTGATATTTTGAAATACAGGGGCCGAATTGATTGTATCCTTCAATTACGCTTTTACTTCCAAGGACATTACCTTTTTTTCGGGTCATTCCTCGAGTCATAGCTTCTATAAGAACTTCAGCATCAGAATAATGGTCTGTATGGGAATGAGAAACAAGTACAGCATCCAGTTTACGTGGATCTAATCCAAATTGATAAGTTCTAACCAGAGCTCCAGGTCCGGGGTCAATATGGATATTTTTACCATTTATTCCATCTATTCTAAATCCACCGGTCATTCTACGCTGGGTAATGGTGGCGAAAGCGTCCGCCACCACTTCCTAAAAATGTGAGTTTCATTTATTCACCTTTAATATTTCTTTTAGATAATATTCATTTATCAGCCCTGCACAAAATAACTTCGCACATTAAAGTTGATTTTGTCCGTTTTATACATAAATTTTCATTTTCTATAATTGCAGTATCTCCTACTTTTACATCTGATGTATCATCTATATTCATCTCAATTAAATCCCCGGGTCCTGCAATCATATTCCATTCTACATCAAATGCCTGTATATCTTTATTCAGTATCACATTAAGATTATTGCCATTGATACTATTAATTTTTCCTATTTCTCCTTCATCTATAATCTTTGAAGCAAGTTCAATGGTTTTAGATACTTTCATCTGCTCCTTTTTTAAGTCTTCCCTCCATTTCTGGAGTCTTTTAACGTCAAGTACTATAGCTTCCCTTAAAATTTTCTGAGCTTCCTTTTTGTCTAAACCAGAATGTTTAGTAAATACGTCATATTTATTGCTTACTGATGGTGTTTTAGATGATACTTCACCCATAACCTTTTTAAAAACATTTGCTATCTCATTTAAACTTTTTACAGACTTCCAATGCTTTTGAATAGCTTCATTCGCCATTTTTTTGGTTATTTTATTTCCAAAAACAATTATAGAACTATCTCCTTTCTGTATCTTATCAATATTAGATCCTAACAGTTCTACAATAGCATAGCCGTTAGTTGTTGCATAAATTCTCTTTCTTCTAGCTTCAAAAGGTGTTTTGGAAGCTACTTCCCCTACAACGACATTATCATCAATATTACGAACTTTTTTAGCATTATCTGTTATTTTAAGTGATATTTGAAGCTGTCCTGCTTTTTTAATAAGTTCCGAGTCATTTTTAATTAGTCCGGAGTAAAGTTCTTCTTCCAGTTTCTCTCTTTTTTCTTTATCTCCTAAAAAACCAATCCTTCTTTTATCGCCAGCTATTACACAACCATTACTTCCAATATATGATATTATAAGACTCATATTCTCACCAAATTTACTTTTATTAATATAATCTTTTGCATTATATTAAAAATTTAAATTGTATCAAATTACTTAAACTGATTTTATTTCATATGTTCAAATCATGAAATAACCCATTAAATTTTAAATTATGTTTAGATTTGAACATATTAATGTGTTTTTATAGATATAAAAAAAATTATATGATTTTAAAAATAAAGTAAATATGATAATTTTCAAAGATACAAAACTCAAAAATGCAAATCTATTACCCTATTCTCTTAATTCCAAAACTATATCATTGAAAACTTATTCTAACGATATTTAATTCTTAAACATATTACTGGAGTGTTAAAATGAGCCCAAAAAAAGATAAAAAATTTAATCATCTGATAAATGAAAAAAGCCCCTATTTAATTCAGCATGCTGATAATCCAGTTGACTGGTATCCATGGGGTGATGAGGCTTTTCAAAAAGCAAAAGAAGAGAATAAACCTATTTTTTTATCAATTGGATACTCAACCTGTCACTGGTGCCATGTCATGGCTCATGAATCCTTTGAGGATGAACAGATAGGCAGTTTAATGAATGATACATTTGTTTCCATCAAAGTGGACCGAGAAGAAAGACCTGATCTGGATAATATTTACATGACTATCTGTCAGATTATGACTGGAACAGGAGGATGGCCCTTAACCATCATTATGACTCCAGATAAGAAGCCATTCTTTGCAGGGACTTATTTTCCAAAAGAAGCCCAATATGGGAGAATTGGAGTTAAAGAACTAACAATAAATGTTAGGGAACTCTGGAATTCTAAACCTGAAGAATTAAAAGACTCAGCAGAAAAAATAATCGGTGCTCTACATGAATTTTCAGAAACTTCATCTGCTGGAGAAATCAGCCCCAATATACTTGATAAGACATATGAAATTCTTTCAGAAAGTTTTGACGAAGTAAATGGAGGATTTGGTGGGGCTCCTAAGTTTCCAGGTGCTCATAACCTTCTTTTTTTGCTTAGATACTGGAAACGTACTGGAAATCAAAGGGCATTAAATATTGTCCAGGATACACTTGATTCAATGCGACAAGGCGGAATTTATGACCATGTGGGCTTTGGATTTCACCGTTATTCTGTTGACAGCAAGTGGCTGGTTCCTCACTTTGAAAAAATGCTTTATGACCAGGCTCTAATTTCCAATGTCTATATTGAAGCTTATCAGGCTACAAAGAAAGAAAAATACAAAAAAACAGCAGAAGAAATCTTTGAATATGTTTTGAGGGATATGAGATCCCCAGAAGGAGCTTTTTATTCTGCAGAAGATGCAGATAGCGAAGGGGTTGAAGGGAAATTCTATGTCTGGAGTTTAAATGAAATTAACGAGATATTAAGTGAAGAAGATGCTAAATTTGCTTCAAAGGTGTTTGGAATTACTAAAGAAGGTAATTTCAGCGAAGAGGCCACTGGAGAAAAATCTGGTTCTAATATAATTCATCTTGAAAACTCAACAGGAGATATGGCAGAAATATTTAAAGTTTCAGATGAAAAAATTACTGCAAGAATAGAAAAAATAAGAGAAAAACTATGTAGCGCTCGTAAGGAAAGAATTAGGCCTCATAAAGATGATAAAATATTATCGGACTGGAATGGACTGATGATAGCTTCTTTTGCAAAGGGCTCGAGCGTATTTGGAAATAAAGAATATTTAAAAGCAGCCCAGGATGCTGCGAATTTCATAATGAATACAATGTTTAAAAATAACTTTCTTATGCACCGATTTAGGGATGGAGAATCTCTGATTGATGGTAATCTGGATGACTATGCATTTGTGATATATGGACTTTTAGAGATTTATGAAGCGTCTTTTGACTTAAAATATCTTAAAACTGCTTTATCCTTAAATAAAATTTTATTAGACCATTTCTGGGACCATAAAAATGGAGGATTTTACTTTACATCAGAAAAGGGAGAAAAAATTCTAATTAGGAAAAAAGAGATATATGATGCTGCAATTCCTTCAGGAAATTCAATACAGATGCTTAATTTATTAAGACTCTCACAGTTAACCGAAAATGAAGAAAATAAGCATAAGGCAACGGAATTAGAAAAGGCATTTTCTGAAATGATTTTAAGATCTCCAACAGGTTTTACACAGTTCATGGTTGCATTTGACTTTAAAATTGGGCCTTCATATGAAATAGTAATTGCTGGAAATCCAAACGAAGCAGATACTCAGACAATGCTTAATGAAATTAGAACTAATTATATTCCCAATAAAACAGTAACATTAAGGCCAATAGGTGAGATATCACAAATGTTAGAAGTTATTCCTTCGCTTGAATTTAAGTTAGCTGAAAATAATAAAGCAACTGCGTATCTTTGCTTTGAAGGGTCTTGCAAATCTCCAACAAATGATTTAAAAACGTTGCTGGATTTATTAAACGTTTGAGGATAAATTTTGAAATGATTATTTGTAACATCATGGTCAAAATTAAATAATCTATGGGAAGGAGTGAGTTCTTCAACCATTAAAAGACTGGTGAATATTCTCCCTGAGGCTAAATATGTCATGATACATGCTGCACCTAAATTTACCACTAATCTGCGGATTGAAGATCTTTTTGAACCTGACGTTATATTTGCAACCCATCATAATATGGGTCCAATAAATTCAGGGCATGGAGCTCTTTTAAGGTTTGTAGTTCCTAGATTGTACTTATGGAAGAGTGCAAGTGGGTCACGGGGGTTGAATTCATGATGGAAGATAAAAAGGGTTTTTGGGAATCTAACAGATATCATAATCACGGTGATCCGTGGAAAGAAGAGCGCTACAGCTGGCAGGAGGGGTACTTTTAGATGAATTTTTAATCTGTTGTAAAATGCATGATTTAATTTAAGTACTAAAAGAAATAATATTACTTATTCAATTTAAAACCCAAATTAATAATAGTCAAACATACAGATTAGCTTGTATGAGTTTAAGGCTTTAGTAAATGAGATGATAAAATGAGAGGTAAAATAATAGCATCTAAATCAGAAGAAAAAAGAGAAAATCCCTTACATAGACAGCTTAAACAGTTTAAAAATAAAGATGTTCAGATAATGCAAAAAAATGATGAGGCCAAAGAAGGTAAGATTTTAGCTATAGACAATTATTTAAACGTTGCAGTTGAAACATCTGAAGGTTTAGAATTTATTAAAGGCACCAGATTATTATATATACGTATTTTAAACTAATTTGGATGTTTATTTAGCTATTTTAATCTAAATAATTATTCTGAACTATTCTTACTTAAATTTAAGGACTCTTCTCATTTTTTGTTACCCTTATTTATAGTAAACTTTATAAGTCAGTTAACCCAAAAATGGGTAAATTTATATTGGATACTACCAGTTTATTATTATGAAGCCAAGATTAACTCCAGATGATAGAACTGATATAGACGTAAAGGACGAATCATTATTTATAGACTTCTATGAAGACAGAGAATTAGCAGAACGAACTATAAAACTATATAGAATACATTTAAACAAATACTGTAACTATATAGGTGCAGAATTAGAAGACCTCTTGGATTTATACGAATCAGAAGAAAAAACCGATATAATAGAACGTAAACGTAAAATAAACGTTCATCTAAAAAGATATAGAAAATATCTAAAAGACGCTGGATATAGTGAAACTACAATAAAAATGTTTATCATAAGCGTAAGAGCGTTTTTCGGGCAATATAAGATAACAATGGATAAACCAAGACGTAAGCTATCCAGAAAAGCAAGAAAGCGTAAAGTAACAAAATCTGTTGAAGTCTTACCTAAATTAGAAGAAATACAACAATTTATGGACAGTTTAAACGAAGTATATAGAGTAGTTTTATTATTTGGGATAAGTTCGGGCATGGGAAGTGCAGAAATAGGAAGTTTAACCTACAAACATCTATATGAAGCTTGTGAAATAGAACCATATCCACAAAGCCTACCAGAATTAATAAGAATCCTTAAAAATAAAGGACACTTCATCCCAACATGGCACGTAGAAAGGATCAAAACTGGAGTTCCTTACTTCACATTCACATCTCCAGAGCTAATGAAACATTTAATAATATATTTAGAATTATATGCTAAAAAATATCCTGAATACATACCAAAACCTGAAGATAATCTACTAAGAAGTCTAAAAAAAGTAGGATATTATGGTAAAAGCTGTCCAATAACTGCTCAAGTAATAGCAAAAAGATTCTATTATACTAATGAAAAATATGGTTTTAGAAAAGAAAAAGGGCAATATGTTTTAGTTAGTCATGGATTCCGTAAATACTTTGCATCTACGCTTGAAAAAAGTAAAATGCCACATATAACAACCAGAAAACTAATGGGTCATGATATAACTGGAACTCAGGGTTCATATTTTTTTACAGACATAGAAGACGCAAAAGCAGATTATTTAGAAGTAGTAAACGCATTATCAACAGATAAAGTCGAAGTACAACAAGTAAACATCTTTAAAGACTTAGAAAGCTTAAAGATAGATATGGATGATCTAAAAAAGAGAATTTAATAATTACCATTTAATTTTTTTAGATCTATTCAATGTCTTAAAAATTTTTAGAATAATTAATTTCTACCTGTAACTTAATGGGATTTAGTTATTTAGCCCACACCGTTTATAACGGAGTGTGGGGCGAAACAACTAAAAAAGGGAAAATATATGAAAAATAAGGATTCTTAACCTGCTAAAACGTTTTATTTAAAAACATTTAATGTGTTGTGGGGTTTAAAAGGTCTTCTCCTTAAAACGCTTTCTTGAGTCGGGGTTTTGTTTCCCACCAGCTTAAATATGTTCATATCTTAATTTAGGGTTTTCTCCTTCGTTGGTTTCAGAAGGTGGATGTGGTGTAGAAATAGATGGGGGTATCTATTAATATAAATTATATAATAATTATTACTATACATTCTTAATAGAGTTTTATCCACTACCCACACATATTTACACCATCCCCACCTTCTGAATCTAAGACATTTAAGAGCTTTATAGACCTAAATAAATAGGTTTGAGCTGGTGGGGTGTTAATCCCCGACTCATGCTCTCTCCTTTTACTTTATGTACTTGCTTTAACTATCTCATGTTCTCCGTATTCCTGTTTAAGTATGTCATAGTTAGGATTTGGGATAAAACAAGTATCTAAGGTAATTTCTGGCTCTTTAATAATCTTATAATACTTTGCTCCTCTATCGCCGACTCTATCGGTTTCTATTATATATCCATGTTTAATTGCTGGTAATAGTAGTCTATCTGTTAAATTACGTACTTTATCATTAAAGGGGTCTTTTAAACCTTTAATCAATAATACGTCTTTCTTAGTAAACTCTTTTTGCTCGTACTCTTTGAATATCTTCCTTAAATACTTTAAATTTGCTTCTGATAGCTGTTTATGGTTAGAGCCTTTATTTAAAAAGGTTATAACTTGTTTAATGTCTGATTCGTTGGGTAATATATATTTACCATATCTATCCCTACGGTCTTTATTTATTAATGTAAGGAGTTCGGTTAGGTCTATTATTCTTTTACTATCCCTGAAAGCTAATTTAAAGTCTGCTAATTTATATTGCATTACTACGCTCTCATTAGTGTTTACTAATCCCTCAAATATACTATGTACTATCGGTATCTTCTCTTTTAATAATTTAGAGATTCTCCTACTTGTGTTACTTTCGGGATTCTTTAAGTGTTGAATCCTATGTATAATTTCATCTGATTTATTTAAGTTTACTGTTCCTATTATACTTCTATCGTCTTCTTGTTCCTCCCTTAGATTAGAAACACTTGTATAAAACATTGTTGGCTTTCCTATTAGCTCTTCTCTTAGTACTATCTTCTCTGAACCTTTACCTTCCGTTTCTATGTATTCGGTTAGTTCCCTACTCCATTTACCCTCTGTTTGTAATATCTTTATTACGTTCCTTACTTCCTCTGATTCCTCCCATGCGTTAATAGAACCTAAATCCCCTAAATATATAATCTTCTTATCTAAATAATCGCTTCCTTTGGTGTGTGTATGTGTTAATAATGCTGGTAATGTTGCTTTATTTAGTCTTATTATATATTTCTCTGGTATAAAGTCTAAAACGTATTCCATAAGGGCTGTTTTACCCTCTCCTGCACTTCCTTCCATTATTACTGTATTTGGGTTTCCTCTAACTGTTGCTATTGCAGAAGCCCATAATATAGCCATTAAACCTCCGTTTGCAGGGAATAAGTCTTCAAATATTGATTCTAACTCTTTACTAAGGTCTTTATCAAGTTTACTAATATATTCCCTTCCTATTGTGGTATCTATGGTTTCAGTTTCTGGAATATCGTTTAATATATCGCTGTAATCTGGTATACGTGGTAATTCCTTCTCTATTCTGTCTTTAATGCTTTGTGCTTCTGCTCCTGTTGTTGGTTGCTCGAATATTCTCCCTATTTCGTTTAAAATGTTATCTCTGATTTCTGGGGGTGTGTTATGTAGTAATTTATCTAAATTAATCTTTTCTTTGGGTGTGTTGGGGTCTAAAATTGATATAATGCCTGTTTCTTGATATTTATTAGGACTAATAGTGTTTATAGTGGTTTGTATTTCTTCATAGTTGAATCTGTATCTATATAATCCTCTTATTAGATATTCATCAAAATCTAATTTATCTAAGTAATCATATATATCATTGTATATTGGCTCTATGAGGTCTTTAAACTCTTTTAATGTTTCTGGTGTTATTTTTGGCATTTATAACACCTTCCTACTGTTCCTTTCTGGTAATAGTATTCGTTCTATGTTATCACTACTTATTATAGTTTGTCTATCTCCGTATATCCCTTTACCTATCTCGGAGTTTGTTAATTCTAATATAAACGATTCTCCTGTAGGTGTTACGTCTGTGATGTTTACATATTTAAAACATGATTTATTCTTACAATACACTATTAATTCTTCTTTACTGTCCATTAACTTATTAAATATACTCATAATTTCACTTCCTCTGTTTGTTGATTCGCTACGCTAAGATGGTAGCGTTTTTTAAAAATGTAACCTGCAATTATTCCTTAAAATCTAATGACGGTGAAAATTGCAGATTGTTTAAAAAATTGTTAAAAAATTCGTCTTCAATAAAAAGATTAAATAAATATTTGGTTACGGAAATTAAAAAAATTGTAAATAAAAGGTTTAAACTACTATATTAGTAATCGTCTTCATCGTGTCTTAACTCTCTGTATATATAATTAAGTGTATCTATCTTTTCAGCTTCTAATAGTAGTTTTTTGTCTTTTAAGGATATATCAGCCTTTAATATTTTTCGTATCCTTCCGTTTAGTTTTAATTCATCCATTATTTTTAATGTTTTTTCATCCATAATTATTCCCCCTTGTGTGTTTTGCCTTCTAATCTGGCTATTTCTTCTTTTATATTTAATTCTATGTCTTTAATATCATTTTGAATATTGTTTAAACTCTGTATACTCTTTAAGCTCCCTAAAAATACATTATCCATAAATATCAATACTCCCTTAAAAACTATTTTTATGCTTTTAAATGTTAAAATAAAAAAGGATTAACGTTCTGATAACGTTACTAACTCTACATTTACTTTATAATCTATAGTAGCTATGATTCTACCCTTTTCTATCCTAAAGGCTTTAATAGTGAACATTATTAGTTTATCGGACATATTAGAATAGAATCTTTGTAGTTCCTCGTATTCAGCTTTGCCTATAAATGATTTAACCCTTTCTTCATCAACTGCGTTTAAAACTAATTGATTATTAAGGTTCTTTTGTCTAAAAAATATGTCATCTGTTCTTATTTTAAATACTCCAGCTAAGTACTTTTTAATTTCTTCTAAATCTGCAATAAATACGGCATCCCTGCCTTCTTTGGTGTGTAATTCTATGTTCATATTGCTCATTCTATCATCCCCTTTGTTTATTTAATGTTTAACTGCTTTTTAGCAAGTTTATAATTATAGACTGTTTCTCCAGTCTTTTTATTTCTAATAACTCCAGAATATTTACTATCTACTTCTATTGAATTAGGAATATTATCTTCTTGTTTAATCCTTTCTTCACGTTCTTTTAATGTGGATTCGGATTCTTTATCTCTTAATTCACCGTTCTTAGCTAATTCTTTTTTAGCCCTTAAATAATTGTAATCTTTTCTTTCAGTCATGTTTATACCTCTTTTTTAAAATAAACCATCTGTATATTCTTTTCGTTTCTCTTCCTCTCTCTGCTCCTTTATTTTCTGTCTTCTAATCCTTTCAGCTTCTGTAATTGGAAAGGGTCTATTATGTCTTCTTTCTGGCATTTAATAACCTCTATAAAAAGCGTTTAAGGAATAGTTAAAGTTTACCGTTCCTTATAGCTTCTTTTAAATCTCTAATACCGTCAAATCCAGCTCTTGTGATTCTCCTATAAACCAGATTCTCTGAACAATTAAGTACAGCACATAATTTAAATATATTCTGATTTATATCTCTTTTTAGCTCTCCTACGATGTTTTCAAATGTTATTGGGCTTTCGTTTACCATAATTATCTCTCCTACGTTTGTTTATTATTTATACTCTGTTTAAAACTCAAAAAAAGAAAGTAAAACCCTTAGATAAACTAAAGGTTTTATTAACTGAAAATGCAATTTCTAAGGAGTATTGTTAGTCCTACCGATATTTCAATGATTTATATCACCTACTCAACCGAATAGGATTTCTAACTACTCTTATAGACCAAAAGTAAAAGAATCTCAACCATATAGACAAAGAATAAACTTAAAATAAATTAAAATAAAATATAGGGAGTATAAAACTCCCATTTTTTTAGATGATAGAATACAATACTGTACAAACTATCACATACATGAAATATGTGAAAATGAAAATTTTTATTTCGCTTCTCCTCATGTATAAAACTTTGAACAAATTTCGACTCTTCAGGAGTAATTGATATTTATAAAAAAAAAACTTTTTTATTTCATTACTCCTCATTTATAAAACTTTGATTAAATTTACCCGTATACTTAAATTAATTTAATAAACCCTAAATGAATATAACACTATAAAAATATGTTATTAGATTAAATAATTAACCATATATCTAAAATCGTATATTTAAGAAAGTATAAAATTATATTCCAGAAATTAAGGAATTATAAAGATAATTGATATTTAGAAAAAATATTTTTCTTATCCCTCATTATATCCTTTTGATTAAAATGTTCACCATCATGAAATTTCTTTCTATTTCATTACTCCTCATTTATAAAAGTTTCAACAAATTCTCCCTTATAATTAAATTAATATAATAAACCCTAAATGAATATAATATCATATATATAGGATATTCCATTAAATAAAATACGATATATTAAATATAATGTATAGAATAGATTATAATAAGGTATTCCAGAAAATAAGGTATAATTGGAATAATTAATAAATGGTAGAGATTCTTTTTATTTCTCCTCATTATATCCTTTTGAATAAAATCTCCCTGATAAAAAAAGTAAGTTCCTCTCAATATAAGGTTAAATAAATATTTGGTAACGCTTTATAGTATTCTCTTTAAATATCCTTTATATTCCGTATACTATCCGACATTCTGTTTATCTTCTGAACAAATATATTATATATAGTCTTTAAAGTATCTAAAAAAGTACTGTTTAGAGTAGGGTAATCAACAGATATATAGTAAGTTTTACAATGTTTTAATAATAAATAGGGTTTAGTATAGAAAATAAGAAGTAATTAGATAGATAGGGTAAAAGAAAGTAGTGTTTAGATAGGTTAAAATAGTAGATATTAGACGACAAGTAGTTTTAGAGTTATATATAGTTCTGGAGCTTGGTTTGAATAGATTAAGGGGCGTATATTGGGAAAATTTGCGTGGTCTTGGTACTCTTCATGATTTCAACTTCGCATTTACTTCGTTTTTGTATAATTATATATTTTCATGAAGTTATACTGGATTTTATATATTCTCTGTAATGCCTTCTAATAGAGTTTTAATCTTTCTTTGGGCTTCTTTTATTTACTTCATATTGTGTTTTTACTTCGTTATAGAGTTGTTTAACGAAATAAATTATTTTAACAT
Source organism: Methanobacterium sp. UBA44 (assembly GCA_002494885.1). Lineage (GTDB taxonomy): Archaea > Methanobacteriota > Methanobacteria > Methanobacteriales > Methanobacteriaceae > Methanobacterium_D. The sequence goes on along the minus strand of DACV01000007.1, from coordinate 109,959 downwards.
GATATTTATGTATTTCATGGTTATTTATAGTTTATTAGTGGCTTTATGTAGATGAAACACTACAGTAATGATGAAACAAATAGAAGTCTTTTTAAATTGTTTGTTTGATTAAAATAAATTAGGTTTATTATATTAAATGCCATTATATTAATTGATAAGTAGTGTTTAATTAAACGAATCATAATAGTTATATCTAATCTTAAATTAAATTGATATCTAATCTTAAATTATATTGATATTTATAGAATTTAATAGCAAAAATGTTTCATTACATATCATCATTGTACATATCTGTACATTGATATAATTGATACCTGCAATTAATGTCTGTGAAATAGCTGGATTTTTTCAAATGCTATTTAAAGAGGGCGTGATTTAAGCTCCAGAGGATCTATTGGAATTTTGTATATCCATTTATATCCCTTAATATGTCCTATTACGTTGTATTATTCTCTTATTGCTTTATTGTCTTGTTTATTGTTGTCTATTATTTGTTATACTCTTAATTATAATTCTATTCAATATTTACACAGTTAGGATAGAGTAACTACATTTATATATTCCATGAAACACCATGAATTAAAATAATTAATTTTTCATTAAAAATAAACACAATTCCATAGATAGAATCAATTAAAATAACGATAAGTCTAAGATAAATAAAGGGTTAATCTTCTAAATTTATCAATAGATTTAAAAAATAAAACAATAAATTATTATTAGATTCTCATGGTATTCAATAGTCTATTTAATCAGCATTTAATGGATAAGTACATTAAAAAACATAAAAAGGAATTTAAATTAACTCATTCCAGAAAAGAAGCTCTTTTAAAATGGAAAAAAATGCTCGATAGTGGAGAATTAAAAAATGAAGAATCAAATTATGGGAATTTTTCACATATAATTTTAGAAGACCTACTCGGATATGAACATTACAACGATATAAAAGAACATAAAAAGGTAGATTATGGAAAGGGTAGAAGTGAATTTATTATTTACAAAAATAAAGAAAAATTCATGGTTATAGAGCTTAAAGGCTCTAATACTGATTTAGATAAACCCCAAGCTGGAAGAAAAGATAACTTAACACCTGTAGAACAGAGTTTTAAATATGTGCAGGATTCAAAAGAAAGTCTAAAATGGATTTTAGTTTCTAATTATGATGAATTTCGCTTGTATAACTATGAAAAGAGATCCCATCAATATATTTCTTTTAAATTTGAAGAACTTTTAGAACCTGAAACATTTAAAAAATTCATGCTTATATTTTCCAGATTCTCAACCATTGAAAATAATTTAATAGAAAAATTAGTTTCTAAAACTGTATTTGTTGAAAGAGAACTTGAAGATGAATTTTACAAATTATATAATGAAACAAGATTAATGTTAATAGCTGAATTAGAACACATTCACCCCGAATTTACAAGAGATGAATCGGTTCATTATTCACAGCTTATACTAAATAGGTATATCTTTATTTGTTTTGCAGAAGATTTAGGACTTTTACCAGAAGAAATATCAGTTAAAACTATTGAGAATCCTATTAAAAATCGTGATATAGGTCATAATGAGATATGGCATAGAATGAACAGTCTTTTTATTGATATTAATGTAGGTAACGAATTTAAAAAGATATATGGTTATAATGGAGGTCTTTTCAATGAAGACTTAGAATCTCTTAAAATAAGGGATATTATAGATGATCATAGTATTTTTAAAGATGCTTATCAAAAATGGAAGTTTGAAGAATATTCTTTAATCGTAGAAGAGAAATTAAGCCCTTATGGAAATAAAATAAATCCAATTTATAAGAATTTAATGACTATAGCAACATTTAATTTTTCAACTGAATTAGATGTAAATATCTTAGGACATATATTTGAGAACTCTATAGGAGAAATAGAAGAATTAAAAGCAGATACTAAAGGTAGAAGGAAAAAAGAGGGTATATATTATACTCCAGAGTATATAACTGATTATATTTGCAGAAATACTATAATACCATACTTAAGCAAGTCTGGAAAAGCCAATACCGTTGATAAATTAATTGGTGAATATTATGGCTTAACAGAGATAGAAAAATTAGATGAGAAAGTCGAAAAGATTAAGATCGTCGATCCTGCTTGTGGCTCTGGAGCATTTTTAAATAAAGCAAGTGATATTCTTTTAGAAATTCATGAAGCTATATTTAATGAAAAATATGGTGAAAAAACTACAATGGATAGATTTTTTGATAGTATTGAAGAAAGAAGAAAGATTCTATTAGATAATATCTATGGTGTAGATTTAAATGAAGAGTCCGTTGAAATAACAAAGCTTTCATTGTTCTTAAAAGTATGTAAAAAGGGTTTAAAGCTCCCGAATTTAGATAATAATATTAAATGTGGAAATTCATTAATAAATGACCCTGAATATACAGATAAGCCATTTAAATGGAAAAAAGAATTTAAAGGAATTTTTGATGAAGATGGTTTTGATATTGTAGTTGGTAATCCTCCATATATTCGTATACAAACACTTAATTATGATAAAAATATGATTAAATTCTTTAGAAATACATATGAATCAGCTATTGGTAATTATGACATATATAATCTCTTTGTTGAAAAATCTTTAGAGTTGGTGAAAGAAAAACATGAAATTGGATTTATTTTACCCAATAAATTTATTTTAGCAGATTATGGGAAAGGCTTAAGAAATATTATTAATGAGTCTTCTGCACTTCAATCTATCATTAATTTCCAAGATAACCAATTATTTAAAGGTGCAAGTACATATACTTGTTTATTATTCCTTAAAAAAAACACTAAGCAATTTAAATATGCTGAAATTAAACTTCTTGATGATTATGAAACTGCTTTTAATATTATAGATTCTAATGAAGAATACGATGATAGTAATATTAGTGTTGGAGTGCTTGAAAGCGAAGAATACCTTAAAGAGCAATGGAATTTTTATATAGGTAAATCAGCACGTTTAATAAAACGTTTAACAGAAATGCCGATTAAATTAGAAGATAATGTTGAAAAGATATTTCAAGGTCTTGCTACAAGTGCAGATAAGATATATATAGTTAAATCTGTAAGACATTTAGGGAATTTAACTGAAATATATTCCGAAGAAACTGGACAAAATCATATAATTGAGAATGAAATGCTAAAAAAGGTGATTAAAGGTAAAGAAACTAAAAAGTACGGTTTTGATTATCAAGATAGATACTTAATTCACCCATATATTCTAAATAAAGATGATTATAGATTAATTGAACCTGAACTCCTTGAAAAAAATTATCCAAATGCTTGGAAATATCTTAAATTAAATGAAAAGAAGATAAGGGCAAGAGAAAGGGGCAAAATGGATCATGATAAATGGTATGCTTTTACTTATCCAAAAAGTATGTTAGATTATAGAAATAAAAAAATAATGACCCCGAACAGTGCTTTTAATGCTTCCTTTTCATATGATACTGAAGGAGAATATTATACTACAACAGGAGTTGCAGGGGGATTTGCAATAAAATTAAAGAAAGATAGTAAATTTAATGAATGGTATTTACTCACTATCCTAAACTCTTCTTTAATGAATTTTTTTAATAAAAAAATTGGTAAATCCTTACAGGGTGGTTTCTATTCTTTTGAGGGGCGTGTTATTAAAAATTATCCATTAATTGAAATAAATAATGAAGAACAACAAATATTTATTCAAAAAGCTAAAGAAATTTCGTATTTAGTGTCAAATTTCATTAAAGAAATTAAAAATTTTAAAGACTGGATAAAACGTACTTACAAAATTGAAAAGCTTTCTAAAAAGCTTGATAAATACTACGAATTGTCCTTTGATGAATTTTTAAATGAATTAAAAAAGAAGAAAGTAGATATTAAGCCTCGAAAAACTCAAGAACTTCTTAAAAAGGAATTTGAAGAGAGTTTAGATAAAATTAATCCTTTACTTCTGGAAATTGAAAAAACTGATAATGAAATTGATCAAATGGTTTATGAGTTATATGGGCTTTCTGAAGATGAAATTAAGATTATAGAAGATAGTTTAGGTTCTATTTAATTTTCAATGTCAGAAAAATATTAAAACCTCTTTTTTGGATAAAATGTATTTAGAGTATAAAAATAGTTTATATTAACTAAGAAGATGATAGTTTTATTAAATAACTATATATAGGAAATAGGGGTAAAAACTTACTTAGATTTGCTGTTTTTCACCAATCTGGAATTTTTCACCTCAATATTACATTTAATAAATTTTTGGTAACGGAATGTTGTAGTAAACTGGTAAAAAACCCTTTCTAATATACCCATAAAAAGCAAAATTTTATAAGTTTGTACCAAGCAATATGATATAACTAAATTATCATAATAAAAAAAAATATTTTTAAATTTTAAACCTTAATTAATAAATAAAAGTAAAAATTAGATTGCAAAATCGATTATTTGGATCGTGATATTAAATGGCAGGAATAGTAGGATATGGAGTTTATATACCTTCATACAGAATCAAAGTAGAAGAAATAGCTAAAGTGTGGGGAGATGACCCAAATGCTATTTCAAGAGGGCTTGTAGTACAGGAAAAGTCTGTTCCCGCTCCTGATGAGGATACAGCCACTATATCAGTGGAAGCTGCGAGATATGCCCTTAAAAGAGCAAACATTAATCCACAAAAAATCGGGGCGGTTTATGTGGGATCAGAATCACACCCTTACGCTGTTAAACCAACAGCAACCATTGTTGCAGAAGCTCTTGGAGCAGCGCCACACATGACATCTGCAGATTTAGAGTTTGCATGTAAAGCAGGTACAGCAGGAATGCAGATATGTATGGGGCTCGTAGATTCAGGAATTACTGACTATGGATTAGCAGTTGGTGCAGATACTGCACAGGGAGCTCCAGGAGATGCTTTAGAATATACAGCATCTGCAGGAGGAGCAGCATACATCATTGGAAAAGATAACACAGTTGCTGATATTGAAGCAACTTACAGCTTTACAACAGACACACCGGATTTCTACAGGAGAGAAGGGAAGTCATATCCAAGACACGGAGGAAGATTTACTGGAGAACCAGCCTACTTTAAGCATGTATTATCTGCAGCAAAAGGCATGTTTGAAAGAATGGGAACTGAAGCTTCAGATTATGACCACGCTGTTTTCCACCAGCCAAACGGTAAATTTTATCTTAAAGCTGCAAAAAAACTTGGATTTAACAATGAACAGTCAAAAACTGGACTCTTAACTCCTTTCATCGGAAACACATATTCAGGAGCGACACCACTGGGATTAGCAGCCATACTTGATATTGCAAACCCTGGAGACAGAATACTTGCTGTATCCTACGGTTCTGGTGCTGGAAGCGACGCATTCAGCATAACTGTAAATGACAATATCGAAGAAAGACGAGATCAGGCTCCGAAAGTCACAGAAATGGTATCAAAGAAAAATTACGTTGATTATGCAATGTATGCAAAATACAAAGGAAAATTGAGGATGGCATAGACTGAATACCAGTTTTAAGTGCCATAAAGAATATAATTTAAAAAATCATCCAATATTTTGATGGAGGAATTATTTGAGAGATGTTGCAATTATCGGGGTTTCACAAACAAAGTTTGGGGAACTCTGGAATGAATCATTTAGAGATTTAATAACCACTGCAGGAATGAATGCAATTGAAGATGCAAACATAGAAGGAGCAGATTTAGATGCCATGTACGTTGGAAACATGTCTGCAGGCCTTTTTGTTCAGCAGGAACATATTGCATCATTAATCGCAGATCATGCAGGATTAACACCAATACCATGTGCAAGAGTCGAAGCTGCATGTGCATCTGGTGGATTAGCCCTTAGAAATGGGATAATGGCAGTTGCATCTGGTTATCATGATGTGGTAATTTCTGCAGGTGTTGAAAAGATGACTGATGTGGTGGATCCTACTCCAGCTATCGCTACAGCCTCTGATCAGGAATGGGAAGCACAACAGGGTGTTACTTTCCCATCATTATATGCAATGATGGCCAGAAGACATATGCATGAATTTGGAACCACAAGAGAACAGCTTGCAATGGTATCAGTTATAAATCACAAAAATGCTGCAAAAAACCCTCTTGCTCAGTTTCCAATGGAAATTACAGTGGATTCTGTATTGAATTCTACCATGGTTGCAGACCCTTTAAGACTTCTTGATTGTTCACCTGTGTCAGATGGTGCTGCAGCAGTCATTTTATGTCCTGCAGAGGAAGCTAAGAAATATACTGATACACCAATTTATGTTAAAGCCTCCACACAGGCTTCAGGAACAATTGCGCTGCATGATAGGAAAAATTTAACCACAATCGACGCTACGGTGCACGCTGCTAAAAAAGCATACAAGATGGCAGGTATTGAACCTAAAGATGTGGATGCAGTTGAAGTTCACGATTGTTTCTCTATTAACGGACTGCTTGCAATAGAAGACCTTGGATTTGTTGAAAAGGGAAAAGGCGGAATTGCAATTGAGGAGGGCATGACTGAAATAGGCAGTAAAATACCAGTAAATCCATCTGGAGGATTAAAAGCCAGAGGTCACCCATTAGGAGCAACAGGAATTGCTCAGGCAGCTGAAATAGTATGGCAGTTAAGGGGAGAAGCTGGAAAACGACAGGTTGAAGGTGCACAAATTGGCATGACCCATAACATCGGTGGGACCGGCGGAACCGCCGCTGTACATGTACTCTCAAACTAAAATTAAACTGATTACAGTGTAAAACTGTAATTAAACCTTTTTTTAAAAGAAAATTTTTATTATGGGAGATTTATATTCTTAATAATATCTAGAAAGTTCCATTTTCTTTGTATGGCTTTAAAGTTCTCAAATACTCTCTAAACATTTTATCTCGAAGTTTATATCTTCCTCTTGCTTCTTTTATAATTAAATTTTTTTCAACCATATTTTTTAGCACTTTAGACGGTTCAGATTTAATATTTTTGCTTTCCTTTATTTCCTTGTACGCTAAAACATTAAACTTACTCTCTGCAATTATTGCAAGTATCTTTTTTTCTTCATTTGCAGCAGTTTCATACATACCTTTAAATTCTCTTTGTGCTAAAAAGCTCAAAGCAGTTGGAAACGCTTTTTCAAATTCTATGATTCTAACTTTATTATTTACAGCTTCTTCAAAACAATTATGGGCTATAACTTGTAAATAATAAGGATTTCCCTCTGAAACCGTATATAATTCTTTTTATAACATCTTCTGTAAATAATATTCCTTCTTTTTTTGAAGGAATTGTAATGGCTTCTTTAACTTCATTTAATGATAAAGGCCTTAATTCATATGGGTCAAAAATCCTAACAGCAGAATCAGTATGTTCTTGTATTCTTGAAAATATATCATATGAACCTGTAGCTACAAACATTATTTTTATACCTTGAAGATTAAGTTCTACTAAAGCATTTTGGAGTATGCTTAATACTCTTTGAGTATCTTCATTAGTCAATATTCTTTGTAAATCATCGAATAACAGGATTAATACAGGATCTTTTCCTTTAAGTTTATCATATATTGCCTTTAATATTTTTTCTATAGCAACAGACGGTGATGTTGGAGGAATTTCTCTAGATACAGTAAATCCCCCTATCAATGGTATATTAACTCCCATTGCTTTAATTGATTCCCAAAAGCTGCTAACTTTAATATTTAATGAATCAGCACATTTATCAACTATTAGGCTATAAATATCATTGAAACTTCCTTCAACTAATGGAATTCGTATAGCATATACTTCTTTTGTATTTTTAAGTTCTTCCTGGAATTTTAATAATAAGTTTTACCAATACCTTTTGGTCCATATATTATTATATGGCCTGAATCACCTTCTTTTGTTGAATTAAATATCCTTCTCAACTCTTTAAGCTCATCCTCTCTACCAGTAAAATAGGAAGGAAGTACACCTGTTCTTCTTTTAAATGGATTCATTAACATCACCGTAAACATTATAAACATTATTTATTTTCATGTTTGTTCTGTTTGTACTGTTTATTAATTTATTCTTTAAAAACAGTACAAAAATTATAAACATTATTTTTGTGCATGTTTGTACTGTTTAGTATGTTTAAAATTATCTTTAAAAATACTAAAATTAATTATCTTTGATTGACTCTTTTTGAATTATAGAGACATTTAAATATCCAATGAAATATTCCCTTTTTGTTCTTTCTTTTTAACCTACTAATGCTTTCTATAAATATTTATAAACAGGGAGAATATATTTTAAAAAGTTCATGCTCGTCATTACCATGTATTTAACAAAATATCCCGCCTCCACCCAGGAGAAAACTCCATTTAAAGATTAGGAATACCGCTACACGAAATTATTTGAAAAAATAAACTGATATAAAGGATATAACTATTATAATTCCTAATAAAAGTAAGATTGAAAGAGATAATCTAGAATAAAGATTAGGATCGTTCTTTTGCATATAGAAGAGTACAATACTTCCAATAATAAACATTATTCCACATATTAAGCTAAATAGATGACCCAGATCCATAATAAACCATTTCTAATTCAAATATAAATAATTTTACCATTTAATCCTGAATTTAGATTCTTAACTTTAGTTTTTTGATGCTAGTTCCAATAAAAACGCCAAAAATCTCTAATAACCCTACAGGAATACAAAATAACATTGTCATATAAATAGGTCCGATTATAAGGTCTAAAATAGTCATAGGGTCTTGTTGTCCGCCCAACATTACTATGAATCCAACGAATAAACTTGATAAATATATGCAATTACAGTAGATACTGCTACAATTATGATTCCAGTTTTATATTTTGGTTTATTTATATAAGCAATCGCAAATCCTGCAATAATTACTATTAATATCGAAATGAAAGAAATAGTTTCTTCATCTAGATATAAACCTCCAGAATAATAAAATAGATAATAAACATACGATCCATTATAAATACCTACTCCAATAAGCGTTATTATAGTTCCAATAATAATTGACTTAAATTCTTGGAGATACTTATTTTCACTCCCTAAATCATTCATAATAACACTTTTATGGATGTAATATAAGTAATTTTGGCATTTAATCCTTAAATGAATTTTAAAAAAGAATTAAAAATTGAATTCTGCAAAAAGAACCGATCATGGTAGTAAATGGACTTTAGCTGCCGAACAAGCTGGTCATAAACCACATTGAATTGTTTAAACGTTTTATTATTTCGATAGTAGTAATATATAGGGATTTTTATGGAAAATTGAAGAAGATAGTTCTTGAGGTGTATCTAAACACGGCTAGCCTCATAGGAGCCCATTTACTTAAACTAAAGCTAATTTCAAAAATAAGTTACATTTTAAATTAATATTCGTTATAAAGCTGTAAAGTAGCAAAAAATTAAAAAATATTGCATACTAATAGGGATCATTTCTCAACCGGCAACCTTTTTGACTTCCATTTATCAAATCCCCCAATGATATTGTATATATTTTTAAATCCGTGTTTATCCATTAACTTAACTGCTTTCTGGCCTCTTCTACCACCTTTACAGTATACAAAGTAATGTTTGTTTTTATCTAATTTTTCCAGTTCACCTTCAAAACCTTTAGAGTGAACATTTATAAGTTCAGCTTTTTCTATGTGTCCAATTTCATATTCTTCAGGGGTACGCACATCCAGAGCTACATATTCAGGATTATTTCTATTTTTTTCAAGTATTGTGAAGGCTTCTTTAGGTTCAATATCTTCATATCCTTTCTTTTTCTTTCTTTTTAGTAAAGACATATTATTTCCCCAAATGTTTCTTTAAGGTTTATTTATTATTTTCAACTAATCATTTATTAATTTAATCCTCTTATGTTCCTATAACTATTGATAAAGAATTCCTTAATCACCCCGGCCAAAAACTTAATTTCACTGGATTTAACTCCTTTAAGTAGCCATAAAACAAATATATAGAACGTAAATGCGAATATTCCTGATAATATAACGTTAATTACTCCAAAAGGGTTTAAAAGTAAAAGTACAATGGCCATAAAAAACCCTGAATATATTACTTTTGCTATAAATCCGAAATAAAAATTACATCTTATATACTTAAATGAGAAATATGCTGTAACTAAAAAGGACAACAGGTAAATAAACAATGTTGTAATAGCTACTCCAATAATTCCAAATAGATATCCAAATGTAATATCCATAGCTACATTCAAAATCATGGAAATAATCCATAGATTACCAGTAATCCGTGTTCTTCGCTCCATAACCAGTATCTGTGTTACAATACTGTAAAGACCTAAAAATAATCCTCCAAGAGCAAGAATTGGGGTTATTATAAAACCTTCATTGGCCAATTCAGGTGTTGATAATATATAAAGAATGGGCCTGGAAAGAACAGATAATAAAATTACTGCAGGCACTGCTATTATCAGATAAAGTTTAATAGAGTAATTTAATAAGAATCTCGTTTGTCTGATTTTTCTTTCAGCATAATACTGGGAAAGAATAGGAAGTAAAACAGTATAGAGGGGCGATGTAAGAAGTGACATCAATGCTCCTATGGTGTAACCAGCAGAATAGTATCCAACTGCAGTTATACCGATGGCTAATCCTACTACATAACGATCAGTAGCGTCTAATATCCAGAATGATGCGTTACTTGGGATTGTAGGCAGTCCAAATGATAGATATTCTCTTAAATTCATAAACTTTGGTATTTTAAATCCGATTCGTCTGAATACCATTATAAACATAATTAAAGAAATAAGTGTTTGCGTGATTAAAATTCCTGTAACAGCACCTACCACTCCATATCCTGCAAGTATTAATATTAATGCGAAAAAAATGACCATATATGATTGTACGGTCGTTAAAATAGCATATGTTGTCATTTCGTTGGATGCTCTAAAAAAATCAAAAAAAAGCAGCATTATAGCGGTCATAACTACAGTTAAAGGTAAAATTAGCCCTACAGTTGTATTTCCATTGAACAGTGCATTTGATAACGGTTCTACTACGAGTAAAAGGATTATAGCGGCAAGAATACTTGCTCCTAAAACTGTGAAAAGAAATGAATAAAAGGATTCCTGTATTTCTTTCCTGTTTCTGGATGCGGACATGAATCTTACCATTGTATATGGCAATCCCAGTATCGCAATTGATGGAACAAGGGTTATTGTAATTTGAAATTGAGTCCAAACTCCATAATCTGGAATAGAAAGATTTTTTGTTAAAATGGGCAGTAAAATAATCCCTGTTATGGCTATCAAGAAATTAGACGTTCCTATTAGCCCCATTCTCTGTAAAAAAAGTCTATACTGATCCACAATTACACCACCAGATAAAATAATATTTATTATGTAAAAATTATTATTAAATCATTTGTATTTAACTACTCTAATTACTTTAAATAAATAGCTATTTAGTAAAAAGAAAAAAAATAAGTGATTTAATAAATTTAAATTTGATTTAATGAATAATAAACCGTTTAAATTAAAATTAATACTTAATTTATATAAAAAAATATATAGTATTTTGATTTATGTATCTGAGCTTAACAAAAAAATTAATAGATAAAAAGTATATAAATATTATTAAAAATAGGGGACTGATATGAAATATAAACCTGTACTGATAATAGTTTTCCTGATTTTAATTGCAATAATTCTTATTTTTACTATATCGGAATCTCCAGACATGGAGGAATCGGGAACAGAAATATTAGCACAGAATTTAGACACACCCTGGGCAATAGACTTTTTGCCAGACGACAGAATCATATTTACAGAGCGTGGTGGCAAAGTAAGCATCCTTGACAATGGAACAACAAAAATAGTTGGAGAAATAAATTCTAATGAAGTAAGCGAGTCTGGGCTGCTGGGAATTGCAGTGGATCCTGAATTTAACACAAATAAATTTATATATCTTTATTACACCGGTCCAAACGGAAACAGAATATCCAGATTCACCTTAAATGAAAGATTGGAAAATGAAACCATTCTTCTGGATAATATACCAGGTGCAGCAATTCACGATGGGGGAAGACTAAAATTTGGCCCCGATGGAAAACTCTATGCAACATCAGGGGATGCAAATGATCGTTCCTTAGCACAAGATACTAATTCATTAGCTGGAAAAATACTGAGATTGAATAAAGATGGTAGCATTCCTCCAGATAACCCCTTTAATAATTATGTTTACTCATATGGACATAGAAATCCGCAGGGAATAACATGGAACCCTGTAACAGGACAGATGTACTCATCAGAACACGGCCAGACAAGAAATGATGAAATAAACATCATTGTGAAAGGTGGAAACTATGGATGGCCAGTATATCAGGGTAATGATTCTGCAAATGGTTATATCAAACCATTGATTTTTTATCAGGATTTTACACTGGCACCTTCAGGAATTAGTTATTATAATGGCAATTTATATGTCGCTGGACTTAGAGGTACGCAACTACGTAAAATTACCCTTGGAGCTGATGGAAATACAATAACTGGCGAAGAAGAGCTTTTCACAGATTTAGGGAGGATTAGAGAAGCGGTAGAGCATAATGGTTACCTTTATATCAGCACTTCAAACAGGGATGGGAGAGGTATTCCACAGTCTAATGACGATAAAATTATCAGAATAAAACTCAATTGATTCTTACAGATTAATTGTTAGAGTAACTGATCACCCATGAAGAATAGTTCTTCTAAGTTCCCTCTCTGATTCTGCAATTAAATCAATTTTATCTGCAATAATTCCTTTTTTATGCAAATAAGTAGCAAGATAAACTGGTGTAATTGTCTCTTCCACATCAATTAAAAGTGCATCTCTTTCATATGAAATTTCACAGGTTCCAATTTCATTTAAAGCCATATAAGCCGATTCTAAATCTTCTGTAACGATACGATAGGAACGTATCTTCTTTGAAATCTGGGCAATATCAATTCTAAGTCTTTGAAGTTGAATTAAAATATGTTTTTTAAGTGCAGCTTCCAGAACATCAACATCGATGGCTTCCTTATCCTGATTTATTCTTACTGCCTGCGTTATCTGTGCAAGATCTCTTGCATGGGCAAAAGTAGGATCAAGGCCTTCTCCACCTTCAGAATTAGGAATATATACTTTTAGGAACCTATTTAAAACATCTTCACCATATTTTTCTCCTAAACTATCCAGATTCCTTTTAAAAACTTCTGCCAATTCGTTAATCGGAGGATTTCTCAGAAAAATGTGCAGTGGAGCCCTTCGAAGGTGAGCTTCGTCCATTATACTTATATCCAGGTTAGTGGAAAATATAGGTATAAAATTACTGTGGACGATTACTGGAATTCCCCTTACATAAATAACATCTTTTTTATTTTCCATCGGCACAATAAGACGGTTCAGGATGAGCTCATGGTCATCCCTCTGTCTTCCAAGGTCATCTATTAAAAGTATACCTCCATTAGCCTTAATAATAGGGGAAGTTTCATAAATTCCTTTATTTGGATTGTAGTTAGTTTCAAGTTTATTTAAGTTGAGTTCTGCTCCAGTGAGTACAAATGGGGCATAAATTTTAACCCATCGAGGATCTCCGGGCTGTTCTTCACATTTCTTATGGAAATCCGGATCATAAAGCTGAATTATTGCTCCACCATATTCAATGAATTTTGGAATCACAAGAGGGGGTAGCAGATCGGGCATTTTACTTACAATGAACGTTTTACCGGTTCCTGGAGGGCCATAAACGAAGATACCTCTTCCAACTGTGCATGATTCTATTAAAACTTCTTTTGCATAATCAACTCCCACCACATCCTGGAAAGTGTATTTTACCACTTCGTCAGGGATATGTATTGGATATCTGCCCTTGAGCTGGATTTCCATTATGGTATAATAATCATCGTAGGAAACTGGAGCTAAACCTATGTAAGGGTTTTCTTCTATGCTTCTTCTGGCTTTTTCATGTCCTTTTCTTGTTACAGTGTATTCAACACTTGAAAATAGGAATCCTCCACTTGTAGGTGCGCAGAAGCTATCTTCTTCCAGTTTTTTGATGTTTTCTTCTAAAATATCCCAGTGAAGACCAGTAATCTCATTTATTCTGCTTGTTTTTAGGCTTCCATAGCTGGATATAAGTTTTAAAATTAAGCTTCTAACAAATGAATCTGAAAGTTTTAGTTCTTCTAATGTTTTAGGCTGTTTTAAATATTCAAATATCTTCTGCATCTTCTGGTCGTGGTAATATTCCATTAAATCACCTATTAAATAATGCCATATTGGGGATTGTATGTAACTGTAAATTTTAAACTTCACATATCTGATTTAGATTATTACAGAATATCTTTAAGTTCACCAATATGGGATATCACATCTATTTTTATGTTGTTCTTTTCAAGATATTCTTTATCCTGTTCTTCTAATTGTGAATTGACAAGTATTGCAGATATTCCGCTGTTTAAAGCTCCCATTATGTCTTCACTGAACTTATTGCCGATCATAACTGATTCTTCTGCTGTAGCGCCCATTTTTTGTAGGGCAACTTCAAATATCTTTTTATCTGGTTTTACAACGCCTGCTTCCTCAGAAGTTATCACATAGTCAAAGAAGTGATGAAGATCAAGTCTTATTAATTTTTCCCATTGTTTAATCGTTATTCCGTTAGATATGACACCTAAATTATATCCCTGTGCTTTTAAATAAATTAATGTTTTAGTTGTTTGAGGAAACAATCTAAGGAGTGCAAATTTAACATTGTGATATGTAATCATACCCAGAGCAATAAGCAACGGTTTTTCCTCGCCAAAAACTCTTTTAGTTAATATATTGAAGTGTTTATCATAATTAGAACCATATTCATCAATTATTTCTCTTAAAAGGAGGTAAGCTTCATCAGTAGTTAGGGGTAAGCCGGCATCAATCATTACATTTAGTGCAGCCCTCCTTGCAAGCCTGGCAAAACCAGAAGTATCATATAAAGTATCATCAATATCAAAAAATACTGCCTTTATCATTGTTACACCTTAATATATTTTGAAGAGTGATATTAGATTAAATCATTAAGGATATAAACTTAAGGAAAAATTGGAATATAATGTTTTGGGAAATAAATAAAAATTTGAAGAAATTTTATGAAATTAAAAAAATGCATCAAGGCTACTCTGCTTTTCATTATGCAGTATTTCCTGCTCAGAGTATCCTAATGCTTCTATTATTCTCCCAACTGCTGGAAGAACCTGATTTTCAATGTAATAATTGGGATCATAGTTGGAAATGTCAACATCTTCCATGGGTATGGCTCTTTTGCTTATAGGTTCTCTACCTTTAACAACTACATACCTGATAATTGAACCTCTTTCAACTTTCCTACCCTTAGCTATTGCTTTTTTTGCAGCTAAAACGTGTGGGGCCATCTGAGAGTAGTCACCTGGATTTTTAGTAAGTTGTGTGTGTATAACCAGGTCTTCAAGCTTAACATTACCCTTTCTGATGTCATCGATAACATTTTTAATTATTTTAGTAGCTTTTTCAGGTGACGCTTCCTTCAATATTGCAGTCAGAACTTTTTGCTGAGTTTTTTTAGTAATGGGTGCCCAATCTCGTCTTACAAGTTCTAAACCTTTAACAATGATGGTATCATCTTCAATAAGGGCGTATCTTTTTTTAGTAACAAAAAAACCCCTCTGGTAAAATCCATCATATTCGAGTTCCATACCATCGGGCAACTGTTTGTTTATGGCTTCAAGAAATAATTCAGATTGTTCCTTTATTTCTTCATTCAATTGATACACCGTTATTGATTAAAAAAAAATAGTTGGATTTAATTGATTTATTCAACTAATACGCCGTTAATCACACCGTGCTGACCTGGTCTTGAGGTTACCCTGACCTTTCCAGCACTGGTTTCAATTATGGCTCCTTTTGTGATAATATTCCTACGTACAAAGTGAGTATTAGCGCTGTTTTCAATAACGCTTAAAATTTCTGCTACTTCAACCTTGTTTGTCCCAGGGTTTACCACGTTTATTTTGTTATCATTGGTTAAACGGATCTTTTTGTTTCCGCCCTTTGTCCTGATGTTTTTAACCTTTCTTTCGCTGATTTTAGTTTCGGCGGCGCTTTTTCCAAGTTCAGATTTTCGTTTATTCTTGCTAAGTTTAGCACGCCCTCCACTTGGTTTTCTTAATGATTCTCCTTGCCAAATTGCCATAATTTCACCTCAAAATTTTTTATATTATTACCAGAGAAAAATAATGAATTTATTTTCTCAAAAAAAGTACTATTCACAGAATAGACAATTATTTTTTTTAATTAGATTGAATCTAACTATTAGAATACTAAGGTATATTATTTAAACCTATTTAAATATTTCATTTAAATGGAATACTTTTAGCAGGTGTATTTTTTAAAAGTATAAAAAAAGATATATTTTATTATACTCATTCAGTAATATAAAAACAAACTAAATTGATTGCTTTTTTTAATTAATTAATAATTGGTTAAATTAAAGCGCTTTATGGAATAAAACTAATAAAAACGACAGGTGAATCTATGAAAATCGGCATGGCCCACGGCGCTGGCGGAGAAATGATGCAGAGCTTAATATCAGATATTATTCTCAACAATATAAAAAATAAAAAAGTAAATGGTGGAATAGGACTTGGAGAACTCGATGATGGTGCAACAATTCCCCTTGGCCAACATGAAATTGTAATAAGTACAGATAGCCATACAATTGACCCAATTTTTTTCCCTGGTGGAGATATTGGAAAACTGTCAATTACAGGAACTGTAAACGACGTTGCTGTAATGGGAGCAAAGCCAATTGCAATTGCAAATGCCATGGTAATTAGTGAAGGATTTACAAGCGAAGATTTTGAAAGAATAATAAAGTCGATGGATGGAGCCTGCAGAGAAGCTGATGTTGCTCTTGTAACTGGAGACACTAAGGTTATGGAAAAGGATAAGCTCGATAAGATTATTATTTCTACAACAGGAATTGGAATAGCTAAAAAAGGAAAAATAACAAGTGATTCATCCCTTGAAGTGGGAGACAAAATCATATTGTCAGGAAGTGTCGGAGATCATGGAATTGCTTTAATGTCCTATCGTGAAGGTTTTGGATTTGAAACAGATTTAAAATCAGATGTGGCGCCAGTTACAGAAATGACTGAAACAGCCTTGAAAATTGGGGGAGTAAAAGCAATGAAAGACCCAACAAGGGGCGGAATTGCAAATGCTCTTAATGAACTTGCTTCAAAATCAGGGGTAGGAATGTTTGTCCATGAAGATAAGATTCCAGTCAAGGAACAGGTTCATGCAGCTTCAGAAATGCTTGGAATTGATCCTTATGAAGTTGCAAACGAAGGTAAAGTGATTATGGGTGTTGAAGCAGGAAAAGCGGATGAAATCCTCGAAGCTATAAGAAAAACTACCTATGGTAAGGATGCCCAGATTATTGGCGAAGTAACAGAAGATAAACATGTAATAATTGAGACTTTGTTGGGTGGAAAGAGAATCCTTGAAGCTCCAATAGCAGATCCAGTTCCAAGAGTATGTTGAAAACTGTTTTTGTCCATGATTAATCCATTTTATCAAAAGGAAAACATTTTTATAACTTAAAAATCTTAGGAAGATTAATAGAATTTAAAGGTTATCAAAAATCAAAGCATGCAAAATTCAAAGAATTTTACTGCATCAAAATCTATGATTTTGATAGATTTTCTATGCACCAAACAGTGTTTGAACAAAAATAGGACATTTTTGAGGGGGAATAAAATGCAGAAATTATTGGGAAAAAGAATCACTGCTCTAATAATAGATGCCTTTGCGGTGTCTTTAATCATCTGGATTTTGAGTGCTTTGATTTATCCATTGATAGCATTAGCTGGAGCATTCGAAATTTTAAATTACTGGCTGATATTAGCTGCATTGATCATTATAGGATATTTCACCTATCTTGAAGGAAATTACAGCACAACTTTTGGTAAAACCATAATAAGAATCAAGGTTATATCTGATGAGGGTAATATGGACTACAGAAAGGCTTTTATCAGGAATCTATCCAAAATTCTGTGGATTCCATTAATCATCGATCTTATTCTGGGATACACATCAGGAAATTCTAAAATAAGGTATATGGATAAAATTGCAGGTACTGATGTAGTTGGCATGGTAAATGAAGATAAAAATATAAAAGAAACCTCAAAAGAGCCAAAAAGCGCGGTTTAACCTATTATTTAAATTATCAATTAGAAGAAGGTTATAAGATACTATGTTCATGGGAGCATCCACAAAACAGGGTTATGATATAGCATCAAAGAGCAGAGAAATTGTAAGGTCATTAATAGGCGATAAAATAAAGGATCTTTCTCATGATGAGCAATTGATAGTTGAGCGAATTGTGCATTCTACTGCAGACCCTGAATATGCTGAAATTACCAGAATATCCTCTAATTTTGTTTCAGAAAGTATTAAATCAATAGAATCTCAAAAAGATATTTTAACAGATATTAATATGGTAAGGGCAGGCATAAATAAATACGAAGGAAATGTAGAGTGTTACATAAGCCATGAGGAAACTATAAAACTTGCAAAGGAAGAACAGATTACTCGAGCAGCAGCAGCAATGCGCGTTGCGCATAAAAAAGGTTTCGAAGGGATTATAGTAATTGGTAATGCACCAACAGCTCTTTTTGAAGCTATTAATCTGGTTAAAAATGAGGGAATGAAAACAAGATCCATTATAGGAGTGCCTGTAGGATTTGTAGGGGCTGCTGAATCTAAAGAGGCTCTTAAAATGAGTGAAATACCCAGTATTGTAACTGAAGGGCCTAAAGGTGGAACTCCGGTTGCTGTAGCTGTTGCAAATTCACTTATAGGATTAAATAAGGATTAATTTTAATGAATTTAAAACTGAAATCAAATCATTAAGGAGTTAAAAAATGAGATCAGAAGAATTATTCAAAGAAGCCAGTAATTACATTCCTGGAGGCGTTGATTCTCCAGTTAGGGCATACAAACCATATCCTTTTTTTGTAAAACATGGAAAAGGATCTAAAATCTTCGACGTTGATGGAAACGATTATATTGATTACTGTCTTGCATACGGACCCCTTGTTTTAGGGCATGCAAACTATTCCATTATTAATGCTGTTAAAAATCAACTGGAACTTGGTTCTGCCTTTGGAGTGCCTTCCCAAAAAGAAATAGAACTGGCTAAGCTTGTGATTAAAAAAGTGCCCTGTGCAGAAATGGTTCGTTTTGTAAATTCAGGTACAGAAGCTACAATGAGTGCAATAAGGCTTGCAAGGGCAGCTACAGGTAAAAAGAAAATTATTAAATTTGAAGGCTCTTATCACGGTGCGCATGACTACGTTCTTGTAAAATCAGGATCTGGTGCAGCAGGACTACCTGACTCTCCTGGTGTTCCTGAAGAAACTACCATAAATACTATTTTAGCTCCTTTCAATGATGAAGATGCTGTCCTTAATTTAGTTCGAGCAGAAAATGATATTGCTGCTGTAATTGTTGAGCCGATAATGGGAAATATTGGGTGTATCACTCCAAAAGACGGATATTTAAAATTTTTACGTGAAATAACTGAGGAGAATAACATAATTCTTATATTTGATGAAGTAATAACTGGTTTTAGAATAGCTGAGGGTGGAGCACAGGAATATTATAACGTTATGCCTGATCTTGTTACTTTAGGTAAAATACTTGGAGGTGGATTTCCAATGGGTGCTTTAGCTGGTAAAAAGGAATTAATGGAGATGATAGCCCCTTCAGGTAGTGTTTATCAGGCAGGTACTTTTAATGGTAATCCTGTTTCTGTAACAGCAGGTCTTTCAATGCTTGATCAGCTTGATAAAAAATTTTATTCAGAAATGGACAAAAAAGGGACTTTATTAAGGGGTCGGATTCAGGATATAATTGATGATAATGGTCTGAACTTTAAACTCACTGGTTTAAGCTCAATGTTCCAGATTTACTTCACTGAAAATGAAATTAATGATTATAAGGATGCTAAAACTGCAGATACTGATATGTTCAATGGATATTTCCATAATCTTCTTAAAGAGGGTGTTTTTATTCCTCCTTCTCAATTTGAATGCTGTTTTATTTCCCTGATGCATGATGAGGAAGAACTGGATAAAACTGCCCAGATAATAGATTCTTACATGAAAAAACTGTAATCACTTTATTTTTTTTATTTTAGAATATGTACAATAGTATAATAATAATCAGGAGTATAAAAGCAGCTATTATTATAAAAAGAGGTATTTTATCAGCTTCTGAAAGTGCTAGATTTGATTTATTTCTTTTTTGCCTGATTTGTGATAGAAATGCATCTTCCTGTTTAAAAGCATCTTCTAATATTCTTTTTTGCTCGTTAATTTCGTTGTCTATCTCTTTATCTTCTTCTAATAAATCCAATATGGACTTATTATCTTCACCCACTAACTTTTCTTTATTAATAGTGTCCAGTGCCTGTTCCTGAATGGTTATGCGCTCTGATAAATTCTTTAAAACTTCTTTACGTTCTCGAGCTTCTTTTTTTAGATAATTTACCATTTCATCTATATCTTCAATTTTTTTATTCCTATTAACAGGAGATTTTAATAAATTATCAATATTATCTGAGTATACAAGAGGATTACCGCATTCACAGTCAGTAAAATCTCCAGGAGATTCATTAGCCTTGAGTTTGTAGTATCCATGACATCTATGGCATACTAAATAGCCATTGTTATTTTTCACAGAATTGAATTTCCCGTATTCATTGTTTTTTGGTATCATTAAACCAGCTGTTCTTGAAATTTATCCCCTAATAGTTATCTGCTTATTAAATTAATGTTTCGGCTTTAAATATTTATAATGATCTTAAGCTTAAGTTATTTTATTATATGTATGCTAATCAGAAAATAAATTCTAAGTTGAATAAAAGATTTAGGATAGTAGACATCTTAAATTAAATAATAAAAAAAAGAAAGAATCTTTTTAAGCGATTATATAAAATTTCCTATACCATTAGTTATTAGAAGCTTTATAAATAGATCTTTAGGTATTACGACTATATTACCTTTGGTATATTCACTGGCGCCTGTTTTTAAAAGTTTTGAATAATTGGCGGGGTCTTGTGCAGAGTTCATTATGCCCTGCATCATTGATTCAACTGCATTACCGCGAGACATTCCTCCATACTGTTCATTTCTTAAAAATTCTATTGAATTTCCGCTGACATATCCCTGTCCTTCAATATAAATTGGTCCAACTGTATTGATCAGCGCATCTACAGCTTCCGGGGTTAAAATAACTACTGCATCTGTTTTAAGTCCAGTATTTGATTCAACGATTTCTTGAGCTAATTTGGCTCCTACTTCCACATCTTCGCCCCATAAAGCATCATGAAGATAAAGCTTGTTAACTCCCTGAGATTCTTTAAGATATTGTGGTGGTGAAGCAGTTGGATGGGTCATTCCTCCAGGATATACAGGAGTTTTATTTACCATATTACCGTCATGAGTACTAATTACAAATGCCATATCCACTGCACCCATACCTGGTCTTTGTTCTGAAGGATCTACAGCGAGAAACAGTATATTATGGTCTCCTTTCATTATATTCTCTTCAGAACCTGTAGTCATATATACGTAAGCCACGAATAATAGACCAGCAATTAGAATAAGTGAAATTATAATGGCTATTTTCTTTTTCCATGTCATGTTAATTACCTGTTAAACTTTTAATTGTTGTAAATTATATTATATAAATCTAACATTCAAGATTAGCATTCCATTTTTTTTTTAAATCATTAAAAACAGTATTAATTTTTTCATTATTTTTTAATAAGCATTCTTATTAACAAAACCCTTAATCAGAGTCATTATTAATATTCTCAGATCCAGAATTATGGTCCAGTTTTCCACATAATAGATGTCATATTCTATTCTTTTTTTGATGGAGGTATTTCCTCTCCAACCATGTACCTGTGCCCATCCAGTCATTCCGGGGCGTACGTGGTGTTTTATCATATATTCTGGAACTTCCTCACGGAACTTTTCTACAAAATGGGGGCGCTCTGGCCTTGGCCCTATTAAACTCATATCTCCTTTTAAAACATTAAAAAGCTGTGGAAGTTCATCAATACTGGTTTTCCTGATAAATGTGCCAAATTTTGTTTTGCGGGGATCATCTTCTGTGGTCCATTGAAGTCTTTCTTCTTCTTTATTCTGTATTTTCATGCTGCGGAATTTATACATCATAAAATTCTTTCTATTCATCCCTACCCTTTCCTGTTTAAAAATAATGGGGCCTGGAGAACTTATTTTCACTAAAATTGATGATATAATCAAAACTGGTGACAGGATAATAATGGCTCCAGTTGCTGCTACAAAATCAATTATTCTTTTTATAATTAATTTAAGTGAATTGTCTAAAGGCACATATCTTATGTTTAAAATGGGAATATCATCTATCATGTCCAGATAGGGTTTTGCAGGGAAATATCGGTAATAATCAGGTACAATCTCTGCTTTTACACCATATTTTTCACATGTGTCCACAATATTTTCCAGAAGCGTAAAATGCCTTGGAGATATGGTTATAATTACCATATCTACATGATTTGCTAAAATAATAAGGTTTAAATCTTTGATCTTTCCTATTACTTTTGAATCAGCAACTTCATGTCCTTTTTCGATATTATCATCCAGAAATCCAATTATATTGTATCCCATATATTCAACATGATTAAGTTTAGTGGCAACCTTTTCACCCAGCTCTCCTGCTCCTACCATCAAAACATGTTTGGTATTATGGCCTCTGCTGCGTATAAATCGCAGCGACTGTCTTATAATAATCCTTTCACCAATGGAAAATAAGGTACTGAAAATGAAAAACATTGCAAGCAAATATCTGGAATATTCTGTTAGTTCAATTACAAATAATGCAGTTACAAGTGCCAGTATCCCTATAAAATTAACTTTTATAATATTTGCAGTCTCTGAGGCAATACTTTCAGTTCTTTGAGGGCGGTATAATCCAAAAGAATGGTATAAGAGAAGATACATGGGCAAAATAAATAGGATAGGCAGGAAATAATGGTCAAATCCCCATCCACTTTGTCCAAAACCTAATAAATCAGTTTCAAAACGAATGAACCATGCCAGTATTAAAGAGAATGTAATTACGGCCATATCTATAACCACCAGCAATAGATTAAAGATTCTCTGATTTTCCCTGATCATGTTCACACCATATACTATTTTTTAAATGTATTTAATAACAGCTTAAATCCATATGTACTCCATATTCCCCAGTATACAATGCTGTTTGTTATTAGTGAATGTTTATTTGTATAATGTTTCTTATAAAAGATATCCATTGCCCTGTAAAACTCATACAGAAGTTTGGGTTTTTGTTTTTTACTGTTACTTGCTCCTTTATAATGAATTATTTTCACATCACCATAATACATTATTCTCCAGCCAGATGATTTAATACGATGGCACCAATCGATATCTTCACCGTACATGAAGAAATCTTCATCTAAAAGCCCAACCTGATGGATTGTCTTGATTCTTACCATCATAAAAGCACCTACTAAACTATCAACTTCATAGGTACCGTTTTCATCAAGATAAGTAAGGTTATACCTTCCAAAACGTTTACTATTGGGAAAAAGATATGAAAGTCCGGTCATCCTGTAAAATGAGACATTGACATCAGGAAAACTTCTTCTACAGGCCTTATCTAATTTTCCATCGGGTAAAATAACCTTACAACCTAAAGCACCTATACTATCATTAGCTTCCATGTATCTTATACATTTTTCAAGACAATTATCTACAACAATAGTGTCAGAATTAAGTAATAGTACATATTCGGAGGATATCTGTTTTATAGCTTGATTATTTGCATGTGCAAAGCCTTTATTTTCAGTATTTGCGATAAATTTAATTAAATTATCATCTGATTCTTTAGAAAAGTCTTTTTTTAATTTCTCGAGACTTCCATCATTAGAGGCATTATCTACAAGATATATCTCATAGTTAAAAGAATGATCTTCATTAACTATAGACTCTATAGCTTTTTTTGTTAAATCATATGTACGGTAATTAACTATAATGATAGACAAGTCCATATATTGGCCTCTGATCAAATCCTTGTTATTAATTAATGGAAAGCTCAATTAAAAACCTTTAACAATATAAAATATATCAAATAATTGATTGAAGTATCATTTAAACATTACGTCAAAAACAAATTACTTTTAGTTTGAATCCATAAAAATTTTAAATTAAATTCTTTTAGGATAATTATTTAACGATCTAAATCTTTTGCATGTCTATAATGATTATAATCTTTATTTAAAGGAATAAAATTATTTAATTTCAGATATTTTTTTAATAAGAATTAAATTTAGACATTTAATAGGAATTATCTTTGAATACTTTCCATATACATGTCACACACTTCATCAGCAGGCCCCTGCTCAATTAATTTTCCCTTTTCAAGCCATATAGCTTTATTACACAGGTCTTTAACCTGTCCTATTGTGTGGGATACATATAAAACTGTTGTTTCACTATTAAGAAGGGATTTCATTTTTTTCCCACTTTTTTCCTGGAATTTAGCATCACCAACAGATAAAACTTCGTCTAAAATAAGTATTTGAGGTTCCAGTATTGAAGCTATTGAAAATCCTAACCTCGCCCTCATACCAGAAGAATAATTTTTCAGAGGAACATCAATAAAATCACCTATTTCTGAAAATTCAACGATTTCATCAAATTTACTCTCTAAAAAATCCTTTGAATATCCTAATAATGCACCATTAAGATAGATATTTTCTCTGCCGGTGTAACTGGGATCAAAACCCGCTCCAAGCTCAAGGAGAGGTACTATTTTGCCATTTGTTGTTATGGTTCCCTCAGTAGGTTTCATGACGCTGGAGATGAGTTTAAGTAATGTACTTTTACCTGCACCATTTAATCCGATAATTCCTACTTTATCTCCTTTTTTTACTTCGAACGAAATGTCTTTAAGGGCCCAGAATGCCTGATACATGAGATCTCTTTTTATAAATTTAATAACATACTCTTTGAGATTATCAGTTTTTTCTAAACTCAAATTAAATTCCATTCCAACATTTTCAACTTTAATAACTGTTTCTCCCAAGTTTTCACCCAATTTGATATTTTTTTAAATATATAGCATGAATCTATCCTGATATTTATAAAATAAAACCATTCCTAAAAGTAAGGCACCCACTGCTGATAATAGGGCAAACGATAATTGTCCAGGGTCATATAATGCACCATTCATGAAAGAATCTCTACAACAGCTTATTATTGCATATAATGGATTATATGTTTGAATAAATCTGAAACTCTCCGGCACGATCTGTGGAGGATAAAAAATTGGTGTTGCATACATTATCATGGTAAGAAGAACCCCATATAAATGTTCCATATCCCTGAAAAATACGGTCAAAGTGGCCATTATAAGCCCTACTCCTATGGTAAAAATGAGCAGAGCAAGAATAGGCAAACTTGCAAAGATTATATAGATAGTTAAATCAACACTGGTTGCTATCATCACTAAAAAAAGAACTATCAGTGATAATAAAAAAGTTACAAAGCTGGATAGTACTGCTGCCAGGGAATACATGTATTTTGGTACATATAGAGTTTTTATAATAGATGCATTACTTTTAATGGAGTTCATAGCAGCGCTAGTTCCACTTGCATAAAAATCAAACACTAATTTACCGGTTAAAAGATAAACAGGATAGTTTTCTACTCCCCATCCTTTAAAGAGGGTTGAAAATATTATGGTTAATACTATCATGGTAAAAAGAGGTTCTAAAAAGCTCCAGAATATCCCTAAAACTGATCTTCTATATTTAAGCTTAATATTTCTTTTTACAAGTTGACTGAGTAAGTATCTATATTTTCTAAAATTAAAGATGAATCTGTGATCTTTGATATTTTCGGTAATCATCGTTTACTCCTTATCTTTTATAGAAGTACTAACTGGTTTAAATTACTTGTTTATGTTGATTAGTAAGAAAATTTAAGATGTTATATAATGTCTTGAGTTTATTTAGATGAAATTAACAATGAGCCCTTGCCAGAATACTCTTCTTCAGATATTATTGGCTGACTGATGCCTATCTGATAATATTCAAAGCCCATTTTTTCCAGAATATCTTTTTTGTATTGATTTCTACCATCAAAGATAATTTTAGCTTTTATTCTTTCTATTATTTCATCGAAATCAGGACTTCTGAACTCTTTCCATTCAGTTACAAGTATTAGAGCATCTGCATCATTTACTGCTTCATATTTATTATCTAAAAATTTTATGTTATCATTACCTTTAAAATAATATTTTTTTGCAACATCCAGGGCTTTTGGATCGTAGGCATTGATTTTAGCCCCTATTTCGGTCAACTTATTAATGGTAACTACTGAAGGTGCTTCTCTCATATCATCAGTTTCAGGCTTAAAAGCCAGTCCCCATACCGCAAAAGTGTGTCCGGATAAATCATTACCAAACCTATTTATTATTTTATTTACCAGGGAAAATTTCTGTTCATTATTTACTGACTCAACATCCCTTAATATCCTTGAATCGTATCCATGATCTTCGGCTGTTTTAATTAAAGCCTTAACGTCCTTGGGAAAACAACTTCCCCCATAACCGCAGCCAGCATATAAAAAACTGTATCCTATTCTGCTGTCGCTTCCTATTCCGTTTCTAACATGATTGATATCTGCCCCAACTTTCTCACAGATATTGGCCATTTCATTCATAAATGAGATACGAGTGGCCAGCATGGCATTAGCGGCATATTTGGTCATTTCTGCGCTGCAAATATCCATAGTTATGAATCTTTCATGATTAGTGGTAAATGGAGCGTATAATTCTTTCATTGTCTGGATTACTTCTTCATTATCAGAGCCTATAACCACTCTATCAGGCCGCATGAAGTCAGCAACTGCCGAACCTTCCTTTAAAAATTCAGGATTGGAAACCATTTCAACTTTGTATTCAACGTTTCTTTTCATTAACTCTTTGATTATAGTTACTTTAACTTTATTTGCGGTTCCTACAGGGACTGTGGACTTATTAACCACTATCATGTCGTAAGACATCTTTTGCCCTATCTCTTTAGCTGCTTCTAAAACATATTTTAGATCTGCACTACCATCTTCGCCCATAGGGGTGCCTACAGCTATAAAACAGATATCAGAATTATATAAACCTTCTTTTAATTCGGTAGTAAAATTTAGATCTCCTGTTTTATAATTTTTAACTACTAGTTCTTCTAATCCAGGCTCATATATAGGAATAATGCCTTTTTTCAAATTTTCGACTTTATTATTATCGATATCAACACAATAAACTTTATTTCCCATTTCTGAAAAACAAGTGCCTGTAACCAAGCCAACATAGCCTGTTCCGATAACTGTAATTTTCATAATATCACTTAGAATTCTAATATTATTTCAATATTATTAATATATGAGTTGTTATTGATTTTAGGTATTTATAAAGTCTACTTTAGTAATATAACTATGAAATAAACTATTACATTAAATGAGCATTTATATTATTTATTCAAAAATAGATAAAATAAAAAAAATTAAGTTTGTAATAAAAAATAATAATTATTACTATCCCAAATTGATATCTTTTTCAATTTCTTCAAATGAATAATAATTTGTTACCGAAGCAAAAATCCATCAGTATTTGCATTTTAGTAACATATGTGTTTCTTTCTCTAGTCATTTTCATCATACTTTTAGTTCTAGGATATTTTCTAGAAAGTCTTTCATTTAGTAATCTTTTAAAACATTCTTTTAAATTATTTGTTTTTTGTTATATAATCTGATAATATTACCTATTTCTTTATTAAATAAATAATCTAGTTATTTAATTATTATACTATTTCTTAATCCTTTCATTTAATAAATTAACTTAAAGCCTTTTTTTCTGAGCATATGCCCAATCTCCTTTTTTCATAAAATTATGATAATTAGGATGAGTTTTTACCAATAATTCAAATACTTTACCTACTTGCGCTGTGCTTCGTTCATCAGAGGGCATTCTTTGAACACTTTCAGAATTTTTTAGGCTTGGACTTGTATTAAATGACCAATTAATATCATCAAAAATGATCCAACCTCCAGGTATGAGCAATTTGTCAACAAGGAAAAATGCGAACCCGTCAGTATACCAATCATGAGCACCATCAATATAACAAAAATCAAATATTGGGTTGGGGTGCTGTTCAATTAGTCTCATTAATCTCCAATTATAGGACTTTGGTTCGTAATAAATTGTAACATATGATGATAATTCTAATTGTGTTAAGAGAGATTCAATATTAGGTTGTCTTTCTTTAGCTACTTCAAGATCTATTGTTGTAAGATGGCCAGTTTCCATTTCATGTAACATACTTGCAAAATAACATGAAGAAACTCCATGTGCAAATCCTAATTCCAATATATTATTCAATTTATTTAATTGAATAAAATATTTTATTTCTAATGCTTGATCAAAAGTCATTCCAAATATGCCATCAACAACTTTGCGTGTTTCTTCAATTTCCATATTATTAGACTCCTTAAATTCATAAGATTTTTATTTTTTTATTTATACTTATACTGCCAGTTAGATTTATAATTATATTAACTAATCTATTACACAATAGAAGAATAACCATAAACTTCATTATTAATGTGATAATAGGGATAAATATAAATATAAAATTCGAAGTCTCAAATTTAACTGCTTCTCTGGAAATTAAGGAAGAGCATTTGATGAATGTAACAAATTATGATTTATTTGTTCATCTTAAAAGGTTCTTTTTTGGATATTAAAATAAAGTGCATAATTAGCTCCTTTTAGTCTTTCGTCCTTCATTTATTCCATATAAACTGTAATGTACGAGTGGATTTAGATTAGACTTTTTTACATCTCCATGCGCTTTCAAATAATAATCACTATCAAATGCAGAATTTGGATTTCTTCCTTCTCTAAAACCATGATAAATATAATGTAAGATAGGATCTATGCCTGATTTTCTTAACTCGTTGTTATATAAATAATAGTCAAAATCGAGTAAATTATTTTTTTTAATAGATCTATAACCTTTAATATTTATCAAAGCATTTTTTATGCTGTGATTTTTCTTGTTGAATAAAATATATAATGGATAAAATTTAGAAATTAAATCTGAATTGAATTTGTTTTCATTTAATAATAAACTTCTAGAATATTCTTGGTCTTTTAATTCTGTTTGTTTGGTATTAATTCTTGTTCTTTCATCAAAATTTAATTTTTCTTTAGCTTCAATTATCCAAGGCCAACTATTGATTTCTTTTAAACAAGATTCTATATTCATTTGTTCGATTTTTTGTAATTGTTCAGCATTGTTTTTTGTTCTTTTTTGAGGTCTGTAATGGTAAAGGTGATATAGATTATCAGGTATTCTATACTGCCTTAAATTAAATAAGTTGGCTCTTACCATTATTTCATTATCCTCTCCGCCCCAACCACTAAAATATTCATTCTTCATACCGATACTAATGAAAGAATTTTTATTCCAGAATACAATACCTCCATCAGCCCAACGTCTATTTTGTATAGGAAAATCTACTTTGTTAAAATCATAGTTTCTTTTGAAGTTTTCTTTATCTACAACATCTATAACTTTTCTATCAAAAGGATGTACTACATCATATCCTTTTTTTAACAGATCAAGAGCTAAATTTATGTTTTTCTTTTTTGTAAGGCAATCAACATCAAATATGGCAATATAGGATGTTTTTGATTCAAGAACACCATTATTAATGGCTTTAGCTTTATTAAATAATTCACCATTCGCAGTGCTGTTTAAAACCTTAAATGATTTGAATAAATGACTGTATTCGTTTATTAGAGATTTTTTAGATGAGATATCTGAATGTTCTGAAATTATAATATTAGAAATTCCAATTTTGCTTAGATATTTTAAAGTGATATCCAAATTTATTTCTCTATCAGCATCATTAGTTTTACGATGTGGTAATATTAATGTTAACGTTTTATATTTTATCCAAGGGCTGAACTTTTCTACGATAGTACTAATATTCTTTAATTTGTATAATTGGCTTTTCATTTTATGGGATTGTATCTTTAATTTAATATTTATACGAGAAATAATATTTTTAGATTTGTATTTAAAGTAACCAAAAGTCTTTAAATGTTCACTTAATTCATTTGTTTTAATTTCTAGCTCATTTTTTAATCTGGATTCTTGTTCTTCTAGAGATTGATTTGTCATTATAATCTCTTTTAATGATTCGGTAAGCATTATAGCTTCTTCGTATTCTTTTTTACTTATAATATTAAAAAATGGAATTAAATAGTTTAAAGTTGGATCTTTATTATATTTTTTAACTTCTTCAAAAAGAAAACCTATTTCTTCAAGAAGTTCCTTTTTTTCAACATTACTTGTATCACTTAATATAAATTTATCAGACCAATATTGTAAATGACCTTTAAATAGAGTAATGAATAATTCTTCTTTTTTATATGACTTTAAAATACTATATGCTTCAGAATAACCGTACAAAAGTTTCATTAATGTTTCTTTATCATTAGTATGTGTAATTGAAGGCATTTCATTAAATTCACGTACCATTCTATAATAATATGAAAAATAATTATTTAAATAGACGATATTTTTTGCTTCTAAAAAAGATTGTAAAATAAAAACTAGATCTTCAGCATGTACATCTTCTAGAAAGCGAATATTAGCTATTAAAGATCTTTTATATATTTTAGTTCCTACAGTAGGTCCTATTTTTAATAAATCTTTGTTATCTTCAATTTTATTTATTTTTATTTCATTCACGTTTCCCAAATAGTTTGCACTTTCTTGTATTTTATTTTTAAATAAATAAAATAATCTACCAAATACGATGTCTGCATTTTC
>DACV01000007.1:77670-78597 GCA_002494885.1 Methanobacterium sp. UBA44 | reverse complement strand
ATAATTCTCAACATTAAAAACAGTTATTATAATACTTATATCATATTTCATGAAATCTACCTAATCATATTATACTAATAAAATCTAAGTTTTCATTTTAAATCTTTTTAGTTGGAATAAAGGATTTTTTAGTTTATTTTTTGTTCTAGCATATATGTTATTGAATTTATATTTAAGATAACCCGAAGTTGTTAGTAGATGGGTCATTTCACTTTGCTTAATATTTAACTGTTTCCGGGTATTGTTCATATTGCTTTTTATTTGCTCTTGTCTTTTTAATAGGTTTCTTAAACCATTAATAACTAATAAAGATTCTTTGTATCGTTGATTACATAATAATTTAAAAAGGTAGCGTAAAGATTTATCAGTAGGCTCTAAATTATAATTTTTATATTTTTCAAAAAGTGGTTGGCTTTCCTTTAAAATTTCCATCCTTTCAGATGGATTTAAATCAGATAAAATAAAATGCTTAGCCCAATAAGGTAGATGATTACTACAGACAATTGAGAAATAATCTTCGTAATAGTGCTTTTTGAATACTTCATATGTTATATTGTATGCTTTAATTAGTCCGCTGATACTCTCTTTACTTCTACTATATGTTATAGAAAGATTATCTTCATTACGTAACCGATAGTTAACTATAATTTTTTTATTTAAAAAAAGAATTCCATGTGCTTTTAAAAAAGCATGCATAATAAATACTAAATCTTGTCCGGGAATATTTTCAGGAAATTTAATATTATTATTAACAATAAAATCCTTTTTATAAATTTTTGTCCAAAGAGATGGAGATATTGTTAAAATTTGTGGTTCATCTTTGATTGTATCTATCTTTATTTTACTTTTATTTCCAAAGGTTGTTTTAGTGATTACAGGTTTATCATATAATGTGACATAATTTCCAAATACGATGTCTGCATTTTC
>DACV01000007.1:75837-77330 GCA_002494885.1 Methanobacterium sp. UBA44 | reverse complement strand
ATAATTCTCAACATTAAAAACAGGAAGTATTATACTTATTTCAACGATACTATCTTTGGCTGATTTATTTGCATTGATATTTAGCTTTGTAGCTAATTGATCAATTTTAGTTACTAAATAACTATTTTCTTCTCGTAGTTCAAATTCTGTATGAGAATTTGAATTTATTATGTTATTATATTTGTTTTTAATAAATGAATTTAGATTATTAATTTCATTGTTCTTCAAATCCATTTCTTTAAAAAACTGTTTAATTAAATTAAAAAATTCTTCTCTATATTTTTCATCAACTTTAGAATAACGATTAATAATGCTTCCCATTGCATAGTTATAAAAATCCATTTTATAAAATTCAAAATTATTAGTTTCTAAAAAAATATTTTTATTTAAATTTTGAATCTTAATTACGTCAAAATATTTTTTATCAACATTTGAAATTATTGAGTTTGCTCTATTAACACGATAATAATATAGAAAATCTTTAACTAAAGATACACTTTTCGCACTTAAAAAAGTTTTATAGAAGAAAGGATTATCTTCAAAGATTAAACCTTCAGGAAAATTTGCATTAATTTTCTTTAAAAATTTAGTTCTATAAATTTTATTATAGGATGTAACACATATTCTGAAAAAAAAATCTTCTGTTTTTTTATGAGTAAATACATTATTATAAAAATCTTCATTAAAATAGTCTAAATTAAAATAAGGAAAATCATAATCTAATTTTTGATTACTATCATCAACAATATATATTGGGCACATTACCATATCACTATTTTGAGATTTTGCGTTACTGTAAAGTTTTTTGAACATACCTAAATCGACCCAGTCATCTGAATCTATGAAACCAATGTATTCTCCTGTTGCATGTTCCATGCCAGTATTTCTAGCTGCTCCTAAACCTGCATTTTTTTTGTTAATTATTTTTATTCTTTTGTCTTTTTTGGCATATTCCTCTAGAATTTGGGGTGAATTATCAGTTGAACCATCGTTTACACATATGATTTCGATTTCTTTTAAAGTCTGATTAACAATACTATCTAAACATTGTTGTATATATTCCTCTACATTATAAACTGGAACAATTACACTTATTTTAACACGGTCATTTTTTATAATTGATTTTAGATATTTTATCTGATCATTAGCATTTACTGGATATTTATAAAATTTTTCTTTACTTTTCATAGATGATCAAACCAATTGCTAATTATTTTTATCAAGTATATCAATATCATTGATAATACATAATATTTATATTAGTTCAATAGCGAATTATCTTTAACCTAACTTGATTTGTTTAAATATTATAATTAAGTAAAGGATAATATTTTCATATTAATATGGATGATTTAACAAGATAACTTATTATTGTGAGGTCAAAGATGACTTTTTTAAAAAATCCTTTAAATTTTATCAGAAAAGCAAATAGAACATTCAATATATATTTAGAAAATTATAAAGAAATAGATGCTTTTTTAAATGCATATGAA
>DACV01000007.1:0-75565 GCA_002494885.1 Methanobacterium sp. UBA44 | reverse complement strand
CAGGAAAAAACTGAGCAATTTATAAAAAGATACGATGAAAACCAGAGAAAAATTGATACTTTTGTAAACTCATACATTTCCATAAAAGATGATTTGAAAAAAGCTATTGATACCTTCAATAAAAATTATTACAACTGTAAAGATTATTTTTTTAATGGTGATGAACATTTATTTAAAATGATGAATACTGATCAATTTTTCCAGATGTGTTTTTTTAATAATATTAAACTTCTGTCATATTCCCCATCAGAAAATAGAATATATTTAAAAACTGAAGATGGTATTATATTAGCTACAAATAACCGTTTTTATACTATTAAAGAAATTTTTGCTCGTGGAGGATACTCAGCACCGCAGCTTTATCAGTTTAAAGAATTCGTCGTTTTTGATATAGGAATGAATAGAGGTTATGCTGCATTAAAATTTGCTAATTTTGACTCATGCAAAGCTGTATATGGTTTTGAAATAAATGAAGAAACTTATGATTTCTCATTAGAGAATTTCAATCTTAATCCTGGCATAGCCCATAAAATAAAGCTATATAAATTCGGGCTTTCCGATAAAAATGGAGATGTGGATATATATTGTCTTCCAGGTTCGGATGGAGTCACTACCACAGAATTAGAATTTACAAATATCCAAGGTGAATGGCTAAAAGGAAAAGAACAAATGGAAATTAAAAAAGCGAGAGTAAAAGAGGCAGGTAAGACGCTATTGGATATTATAGAAAACGATAAAATCGATTGTAATATAGTTCTTAAAATTGATACTGAAGGTTCAGAACACAAGATTATCGATAGTTTAATAAGTAAAGGCGTATTGGATAAAGTAGATTTGATTATGGGTGAGAGCCATTTAGAATCTGAAGATTTAGATAATAAATTAGTAGGATTTAAGAGTTTTAGTAAAGAATACTACAATGACATTATTTACAGTTTTTGTTATGTTAAAGATAAGTTTTATAAAGAGCTACCTTTATCAAAATTTTCTTAGTTTTCATTAATTATTTTTATGAATTTATGCGAATAAACCTTAAAATGAGTTCAACGTGTTTCTGATAAGTGTATTGGCTTATCACTAATTTTTTACCATTACTTGAATTTTCAATTCTTTTTTCTGGATTATCCAAATAATTATCTATTAACTGATGGAGTTCATCAGAATCTTCATATGTAACTAATGCGTCTCCAAAAACATCCTCTACTCCCCTAACTTTATCAGATATAATAAAAGCACCAGCAGCAAACCCATCAAACAAACGGTTTGAAATAAAGCCCTTTTCTCTCATATCGTCCCAGTGATCATTAAGCAGTATTTTACAGGATGAATAAGCTTTCCTCAACTCCCCATTAGGTATATGATCTCCTTTAATATATTTCGCATCGATTAATTTATCCCAATCTTTCCCATAAACAGCCAGATCATAACTGGTAGGTAACAGGTCCTTTATTATCTTCCTGAACACTTTTCTTGAGTTTCCAACGAATAGAAGGTCATGTTCATATTCCTCGGAAGGGTCAGGATAAAACAATTCAGGGTCCGTGCACTGCAGCATTGCATCTACTGGAACTTCAACTTCTTCTTTGATTTTTTCAGCCCATATTTCAGATGCTATTAAAACATAATCGTACTGATTATATTCTTCTATACTGACTTCGTCAGGGTGAGAAATGTTCCACATGATATTGAAATGGCGGGGTTTAGGTGTATATCTGCTTAAACCTCTTAAAACTATAACTACGTCACAATGAGAATCTTCATCATTATCCCATTCAGGGAGTATTTGCAGTAAAACATCGCAATCTTTTCTCTCAAATTCTTTTTTCAAGCCCAAAGCCACGTGATAATCTCCCCACTCATGAACTGTTTCCCAGTCTGGAGCTGGAATTTTAATGGCAATTTTTGTTTTAAGAAAATACTGTTTTAAGGCTTCTTTTAAGGTGTTGGCTCTAACATCGTAGGTATGGTTTTCCAAAACAAATTCTTGCAGCTCTTTGACTTTGGCTAACCGTGCATCTTCATTTTCCATGTAATATTCAATCAAATTAGTTAATTCATCCCTGGATTTAAAAACCGGTATTTTACCTTTAAATGTTTCATTTGCCCCTATCTCTCCATTGGTTAAAACCAGAACTCCGCTTGCAATGCTGTCATAGATTCTACTGTTAACTGCTCCATAGCTTTTGGTTACTCTGTTGGCATCATCGATTACGATTTTTGTTGATGCATACAATTCAGGTAATTTAAAATAATTCAAGAACCCCTGATCATACTTTCTGAACTTCTCAATCTCCTCCCAATTTTTCCCATACAACTTAAAAGAGTAAGGTAAATTATCAGGATCCAGCATTTCAATAATTTCACGGGGATCATCCCAGTAACTTCCTGTAAAACAATAATCACACAAATATTCATCTCTGGATGAAACATTAGAATTAAATCTGTCAGTGTTAGTAGCAAGAGGGAGTAATAAAGCTTCATTACCGCTTTTTTCTCTTATATAACTACAGGCGATTTCACTCGGTGCAAATATAATATCAAAATAGGAAAGTCCAGGATTGGAAACCCATCTGTCAAACCAGTTTCGAGGCCAGGCAATCTTAATCAAAGATTTATTATGTGATTTAATTTTTCGGGGATCATAAATATCTAAAAGGGATATTAAAACATCAACATCTTCATCAATCTCATACCAATCTTCTGGTCCTCTTCTGGAAACAAAACTCACTTCGTATCCTGATTTTTTCAAACTTTCCCCAAATTCGAGGGCAGTAAAATAATCGCCTGAAGAAGCATCTGCTCCACTTTCAGTAACAGCAAACACCACTTTTAAGGGCTTTTCAGAGAATAATCCTTTATTATATAATTTATCCGTAAATAACTGCTTTTTCAACCATTGATTCCATTTATGAATGAATATTTTTCTATTGTTTAGCCGCCTATTTTTTACTTTACGGCGTTTGTTTTTTTCCTGAGTTCCAAATTCATAATGGAATAGCTGTGCTTTTGGGCAATAAATGTTTTTATATCCTTTTTTTAGAAGTTTAAGGCACAAATCTACATCTTCATAGCCATAACTGTAGTTTTCATCAAGACCATCAACTTCTAAATATTTTTCTTTCTTTACAAGCAATGCAGCCGCTGTAACTGCTGCCCTTTCTTTTTCCAAACTACTTTCTGCGCTGAATGGATCCGTATCTCCAAGGTTATAGGGTTTGATGAAACCCTTTTCTTCTTTAAAGGCTATTCCTCTGTGTTGAACTTTAAATGAATTATATTTATTATAAACTGAGGCCGAGCAATCAGGGTAAATCAGTTTTGCACCTACTGCCCCTATATCATTAGACTTTAATATAGTTTGCATCATTTCATTAAGCCAGCC
This sequence comes from Methanobacterium sp. UBA44, assembly GCA_002494885.1. Lineage (GTDB taxonomy): Archaea > Methanobacteriota > Methanobacteria > Methanobacteriales > Methanobacteriaceae > Methanobacterium_D. The sequence goes on along the minus strand of DACV01000007.1, from coordinate 72,183 downwards.
ATAGAGAGGTTCAACATCATTGTTTAAAAGCAGTAAATAGTCCCCTTTTGCTATTTTAACGGCATCATTGTTTGCCTTTGAAAAAGATTTATTTTCTGTATTTTTAACGATGGTCAATTGTAATTTATCTGAAAGCCCTTTTAAGAAGCTTATTGAATCGTCAGTAGATTTATTATCTACTACTATGACTTCATATGAGGGATACTGAAGGTTCTCTTTAAAATCCTTAAATAACCTTTTTAAATGTTCTAAACCATTTCTATTCAATATTATAATGGAAACTAAGGGGGCGTCGTCATTAAAAGGATATAATTTGACTGAAGATAAATTATTATTCAATATTTCATCATATTTTTGTTTTATTTCTTCTTCAGTTAGTGTTATTCCCTGATTTTTCTTAAATTGTTCTTTTAAATCCAAATTTTTTTTAATAGAATGTATTTTTAGTTTCGATGATTTAATACGATGTTTATAGTTATTTTTGACTCTTCTCAGTCTGTTTTTAAATGATTTCAAATTGTCATTGATTTTATTGGATCGTGAATTACTCATTTGTTGCCTCTGAATTTTTAGTTAATAATTTTTTATCAAGACGCATAATGATAATAGTAATCTAATATTTTTTATAACTATATTTAAAATAGTGATTAAGTGTGAATTACTCATTGTTTTATTCGTTGATTATTATGCTCATCATATTTTCTTAGTGAAATTTTTGATATTATAATGTGCAGTTTATTCGGTATAGATATTTTATTATTTAATATAAAAAGAGTAAGGTAATTCATTTTAATTTGGAACTTCAGGATTCTCGATTGGAGGCTCTTCTGGAGTTTCTGGTTCTGGATAATTTGTATCAGTTTGATCACTGCTGTCACTAATTACATTTCTTCTATTCTGTGGAGTTCTTGTACTCCTCTCCTGGGAGAAATCTGTGGATTCATCAGTGTTTAACTCATCTTCAGTATTATTTTCAGCAGATTGATTTAAGGTATTATTTGATGTGATATTGGAATAATCAGTTATATATTCGTCTTGAGGAATCGATACTGCTACGCTATAGGTTCCAATAAATATAAAATTTAAAACCAAAAGAATAACCATAATTTTGTCCTGTCCAATCAAAAAATCATTCCTCTTTAAATAATTATTTATTATTCAGGTCCTTATTATTATATATTTTTTTCGTTTTAGTTATCATAAAGAACCTTAATTTAAAAAGAATATTAATAATATTTAAAAATAAATATTGCTGATTTTTAAAGATCATTTTAACTGAGTTATGCCTTATTTTAAAAAATATTAATTTTTGAGGAAGATAAAGGAGTTTTACACTAATTGAAAAATTAATTTAGTTGATTAACCACTATTTTTTGCATTTTAATTAAATCGAATTTCCGGATTAATTATATAAACTAAATATTTAAATAGCGTTAAATTAATTATGAAGTATCATATTATTCAATTATCATCTTTGCAACATGGAAGTTTTATATGAGGCAATATCAATCATCTCAAATGGATATTTTTATCATTTTAATGATAACTTTATGTACGATTACAGTAAATTTACCATTTTTTAATTTAGGTATCCCTATTTTAAAGGATCTATTTTCAGTTTTATTGCTCTTTATCCCGGGATATGCGTTATTAATATCTATTTTCCCGGTGAATAATATTAACTTAATTAAGAGAGTCCTATACAGTTTTTTAATTAGTATTTGTTTACTATTCCTGATTGTAATTGTAGAAAACATATTATTTAGGCCTTTAATCGTTACAGGTCCAAATTTAATTATATTATTAACAATATTAACCATGGTTATTTTAATTTTTGCTTATATGCAAAGAAAAAGGAATTTAAACTATGCTAATAATTGGATCGGATGTCAAAAATGTGGCGGACATTACAAGCTCCAAAATGGCGAATCATTAGATGATTTTAAAGAATGTCAGTGTGGCGGGAAATTAAAATATGCAGATGATATTTCAGAATCAATAAACCTGGAATTACAAGAAAAAGAATTAGAAAAAAAATATACAGGAAAATCGCTGAATTTACCCTGGGATTTAATACTGATATTTTTTGTTACAATTTTATCAGTAATTATTTTATTCTATCACGATCTTATTGAAACTCTAATTATCACTCTTTTAGCTCTTCCATTCCTGCTTTTTTTACCCGGATATTTGTTAATGTACATTTTATTTCCTAAAAAGAATGATGTAGGTGATATTGAACGTGGATTCTTTAGTTTTGGTTTAAGTACAATAATAACCCCCATTATTGGCCTCTTATTGAATGCTACGCCTATTGGAATTGATCTAATAAGTATGTATCTTTCTTTAGCCATATTTACAGCTTTAATGACTATAATTGCTTTTATTAGAAGATGGAAAGTAGCAGAAGAAGATAGATATAATTTTAGCTTCAGATTTTTATTTAACAAATTATTAAAGCGTTAAAAAGTAATAGAATTATCAATTTGATTTTCAGTTATTCATATCAAAATTAATTTTAAAATATTTAATATATTAAAAAATGAATTCAATATAATAAACACTAAATTGGAACATATCATGAAAATTGCGGCAGGTATTGGTGAAAATAAAAATATTGTTGATGCTTCAAAAGAAGTGAATTTTGAAGTGATTTTAACTGAATCAGAGGAAGACTTAATCAAAATGCTTCTTAAGAAAGAAGTCCATGCTGCTGTACGCGGATCTTTAAGTTCTTCAAGGATTCTTCCATTTTTAAAGGAAAAATTTAATACTGATATTTTTAGAGCTTCACTTTTAGAAGCAAATGGCCATAAATTCTTGTTCGCTCCTGTAGGAATTGATGAAGGAGATTCGGTAGAACAAAAAATCAAATTGATAGAATTAGGGGCTGAATTTTTATTAGGAATTGGTATAAGGCCCAAAATAGGTATTCTTTCTGGTGGGAGACCTCAGGATGTTGATAGAAGTAAAAAGATTTATAATTCAATTGAAGAAGGAGAATATCTAACAGAAATAATAAAAAATAAATATTCTGTAAAACACTATTTTATATTAATAGAAAATGCTATAAATGATAAAGCAAACTTCATTGTGGCACCAGATGGAATTTCCGGGAATTTAATATTCAGAACTCTTGCCTTTTTAGGTTCTGGTAAAAGCCATGGCGCCGTAACACTTGGACTTAACGAAATTTTCATCGATACTTCAAGATCACAGAGCATTGAAGGATATAAAAGAGCACTTGAATTTTCACATTATCTAGCAAGATTAAAGAGCAGGAATAAAAATGCAGATACTAAAACCAGTTTATAAAGTCTATGAATGGTATATTTCAAAAAATTTAAAGCCTCAAAATATGCCCAAACACATAGCAATAATTATGGATGGTAATAGACGCTATTCCAGGTTAATGGGCAACATGGAAGCAATAGATGGCCATAAAAGAGGTGTAAGTACCCTTGAAAAAGTACTGGACTGGTCAATTGAACTTGGAATAGAAATTGTCACCGCATATGCTTTTTCCATAGAGAATTTTAATAGATCTCCAGAGGAAGTAGAAGGATTAATGAATCTTTTTAAGAAAGAATTTGAAGGAATTGCCAAAAATCCCAAGATTCAAAAAAATAAAGTTAGAGTCAAAGCCGTTGGACAGCTGGAACTCCTTCCTGAAAATGTTAGAGAAGCTATTCAAATTGCAGAAAAATCCACTGAAAAATACGATAAACGACAGGTAAATATAGCCATAGGATATGATGGACGTATGGAAATAATAGATGCCATAAAAAAGATATCCAGTGAATTTAAAGATGGAAAGATCGAAATTCAGGATATTAACGAGGATTTAGTTAATAAAAATCTCTACACTGCAGGTTTGGAAGACCCGAATCTTATTATTAGAACAAGCGGTGAAGAAAGACTCAGCGGATTTTTATTATGGCAGTCTTCCTACTCAGAACTTTATTTCTGTGATAGTCTATGGCCTGAACTTAGAAAAGTTGATTTTTTAAGGGCATTACGGTCATACCAGGAAAGAGAGAGACGTTTTGGTGTTTAAATTATTTATTTTTAATTTAAGGTGAAAATATGATTGATACTCACTGTCATATTGATTTTAAAGAATACAATAAAAACAGGGAAGAAGTGATTTCGCGAGCAAAGAAAAAACTAAATGCTATCATAAATTCTGGGGCCACATTAGGCGGAAATAGAAGAACATTGAAGCTTGTAGATGAATATAAGGGATTTATCTACGGCACATTAGGTTTTCACCCGGTAAATGCATCTAAGGCAGATTATAATATAATAGAACAGGCATTTAAAGAGATAAATGAAAATATTGATAAAGCAGTTGCAGTTGGCGAAACAGGGCTTGATTTCCACCATATAGAAGATATTGGGGCAAGAAATAGGCAAATAAAGGTTTTCAGGTCATTTATAGATATTTCTAATGAATATGAATTACCTGTTGTAATACATGCAAGGGACGCTGAATTAAAAGCACTGGAGTTAATTAAGGAATATTCAAGAGATACCGATGTTATCTTCCATTGTTATGGTGGTGATCTCCAGACCTTAAATAAAATAATTGAAGAAAGCTATTATATTTCGTTTTCAACGATTATTTGCTATTCAGACTATCATAAGGAACTTGTTGAGAATACACCTGTTCATAATATACTTACAGAGACAGATAGTCCCTATATATCGCCTTTTAAGGGTCAAAAGAATGAACCTGTATTTGTAGAAGAAACAGTTAAAAAAATTGTAGAATTAAAGTCCATGTCCCTTAAAGATGTTGATAAAATAACTGAAAAGAATGCTAAAAAAGTTTTTAATTTAAGGTGAGTATTTCATTCATCTAAATCTTCAAAAACTTCTTTTGCAGTGTAAAGTCCATTTAAACCGGCTGGAAATCCTGCATAAACTGCCATTTGAATCATGACTTCCACTATTTCTTCACGTGTACAGCCAACATTTAAAGCTCCTTTAATATGACTTTTAAGTTGTAATGGGGCAGTACCAAGAGCTGTAATTGCAGCTACAGTTATGAGTTCTCTTGTTTTTAAATCTAAACCTTTACGTGTGTATATATCTCCATAAGGAAACTCTGCAACAAAACGAGCCATATCAGGAGCAATATCTTCTAAATTGTCCTGTAATTGTTGGTAAGAAGCTGGATTCATTATTTTAAGCATTTCTAACCCTTTTTTATAACGATCTTCACTCATTTTTACTCTCCTTCAAAATTTAAATAGGGCAACATATTTAGATTCTATTGTTTTCTTAGTGTTATTAGAGTTAAACAGTTTAATTTTATATTCTTTTTCTAAACAATAAAAACTATGTTTTCTATGCCTTTTTTTAACTATGGATAATTTCTATTTAATTTTTTTGACATTCAATTACTTTCAAAGCTCTTATAACCTATAACTTCTTTTAATATTAAAGATTTTAAGCAGTAAATGTTAATTTTAAGTAGATTTTAACCCATTCTTATATTTTTATAATTCAGTAATAAATAGATTTTTTCATTTATTTTAAGAAACAATTATTCCATATCCCAATAAATACCGAATAATGATAATTTTAGATGCTTTTTCCCATATTAAGTATTATTAGAATTATCAATTAACTTAATAATTATGCTTAGTAGAAAGAACGCTTTTTCAGTGGTTTTGGATTAGTTTTTATAATTAGTTAGATTTTTGTAATTTTTTTAATTATCTGTTGGAGAATAGGTTTAAAAAATGTTTTTACCAGTATCAATGTCCGTTTTTTCTTCTATTTTAAAATTATCAGTAGGTATCCAAATTGGGCCTTTTTTAACCCAAGTACCTCCCCAATCGTCTCTAATACGTGTATGGTAATCCATCATTACAACTGCTACTTTTAATTTAGTTCCGTTTTCTGATATATCATAAATATACAAAGTATCTACTGTAGGATTTTCAGGATTATAATAATTAGGTAGAAAGTTATTTTGAAAATTTTCAAGAGACTGATTCCACCCTTTAGAATTTCTTATTTCTCTGATTAGACTATTTTTTTGTTCTTGTGTTGTCAAATTTTTATCTGATGGAATAATAACTGAATTTTTTTCTTCATATGTTGACTTTGGAATTTGAATATAAGCGTATGCTCCTACAATTATAATGAATAAAACTGCTATTAAAGTCCATAATTTGTATTTATTCATCAATTAAAACACCTAAATTAGGTATATGTTCACTATAAATAAAATTTACCCTAAACTAGCATCAAATACTTATGAAATAAGATGATTTAATTGTTTTTTGAGATGTAATAAAGATTTAAAACATAATGATAGCATTAATTAAATAGATACATCTATTAATTTTAAAGAAAGTTTTATAGTATTAAACCATAATTTAATAAAATGATATTTAAATTTTGATTATTAATTAAGTTGTAGAGAAAAAATGGTGAGAAAAATGAAAACAGGAAAATTTTATGCACTGATTTTGTTTATTATGATTGTCGGATTCAATGTTTTATCTGTAAGTGCAGCCCCTCAAGATCAGGTGGATAACCTTACCACAACAACTCAAAGTGCACTGGATAATGCGTCTGAAATGGCCAATCAAACCGCTGAAGAGGTAAATAGCTATTTAGATCCAATTCAGAGCATCTTGAATGCCGTCAATTCAGTTTTGCAGGAAATTCAACAGATAATGTCTTTCTTTGGCGGAGGACAGTAAAATTTCATTTTTTAATTGTTTTTACATTATTTCAGTGATAAAATGAAGCCATATGTGATATTGAACGCTGCAATGACTTTAGACGGTAAAATTGCTACAAAAACAGGTAGTTCTGAAATTTCTGGTGAAGAAGACCTGATTAGAGTACATAAAATCCGAAAAGAAGTTGATGCGATAATGGTGGGGATAAATACTGTTCTTGTAGATGATCCACGTCTTACAGTGCATAAAATCCACGCTGAAAAGAAAGATAACCCTGTAAGGATAGTTGTTGATAGTAAAGGAAGAGTTCCCTTAGATTTTCGAGTTTTAAATGATGAAGCACCTACAATAATTGCAGTAACAGAAAATGCAGGCCCTCAAAAAATTAAAGAATTAGAAAAAAAAGTAACTGTATTAAAGTGCGGTAAAGATAGGGTTAATCTTAAATTATTGATGAAGGAACTTGCAGATAAGGGCATAAAGACCATTATGCTTGAAGGTGGAAGCACTTTAAATTATTCAATGTTAGAAAATAGTTTGGTGGATGAAGTTAGGGTATGTGTGGCGCCGATGATTGCCGGCGGAAAACATGCTAAGACCCTTGCCGATGGTGAAGGAGCCCACCAGATGAACGATGCAATTAGACTAAAATTGATTAAAAGTTATCCTCTGGGTCACGATTTAATATTAGAATATATAGTAATTAACTAAATTTAATAGAATTAGAAAAATTAAAAATTATTTTTCATCTTCTAAAGAACAGTAAATAAGCTCCATATATTAGCAAAGCAATGGCTATTATCCAGACTAAGTAGACAAAGAACCATCTTGCAGCGAACCAAACAATCATTATCAAAACTGCAATTATGATGTAGACAGAGCCCAATATTTTTTCATTCATAATCACACCTCCTAATTTTTTATTATTTATATTTAAAGTCATTGTTATAATTTTATATTTAATTCAGACTAAAAATAAGCTAATAAGTGAATTAAGGTATTAATACTATTTTTAACGCCATTTTTTAAACATTAGGAAAATATTTTTGAAACAATTAATATATTAATTGTAGGAGTGTTTTAAAATGCAAATCATAGCACACAGAGGTGCATCTTTTTATGAGCCAGAAAACACTTTAAGAAGCTTCAAAAGAGCAATAGAAATGAATGTGGATTATGTTGAAGTTGATGTGCGCATGAGTAAAGATAATGAACTTGTAATCATGCATGATGCTGATATTAACCGAACAACAAATAGCAGCGGGCTTATAAAAGATTTAACTCTTCTAGAACTTAAAAAAGCTGATGCGGGGAAGGGGGAAGAGATCCCAACTCTAGATGAAGTAATAGAACTTGTAAAAAATAAAGCTGGTCTTGTGGTGGAAATCAAAGAACCTGGAACCGAAGAAGAAGTTATTGAAAAAATCACTGCAAATAACTTGAAAAATACAGTTATCACTTCGTTTTTTCATAAAACAGTTAAAAATGTAAGGAGCAGTTATTCAGATATTAATGCTGGAATCATATTTGTAGGCCAGCCACTGAATATAGGTCAGATGGCTTCAGCAGCTAATGCAAACGTAATTTTTCCAAGTTACAGGTATATGGACGAAGAATTAGTAAAAGATGCAAAAGAACATGATTTAACTATTTATCCATGGGCAATTGATAATCCCAAAATATTTGAAAAATTCGTTAAAATGGGAGTAGATGGAATTGTCACAAATAAACAATTTTTGACCATGCAAAAATAACATTTCTATACCACAAAAAACATAGCCAGCAGCTCTTAAAAATTGCAGATTTTTTATGCCTGCAAAAACTTTCAAAATTCTACGAATTTTGAATGCACAAACAGAAGTGTTTAAGAGATTTCGAGAGTTTTTTTGTTGACTTCGATTTTTGAGGTTTTGCAAATAGCAACTAATAAATTAATTAAAAGGACTTAAAAATTATAAAAAGCCTTTATTTTTTAAAATTCTCAATGGGTTATCTCTTAAAACTGTATTTATCATTTTTTCAGGTAATCCTGCACCTTTAGCTATTCTATAAGCAGTTTCATAAGTTATAAGATCATCTGGAGCATGGGTATCGGTATCTACAACAAGATCCGCACCAACTTCAATTGCCACTTTAGCTACGTGTCCATTTCCAAGACTGTGGCCTTTACGTGCACTTATTTCCAGAGCTATATCATTTTCTTTAGCAGTTTTAGCTTCTTCAACTGTAATTAATCCGGGATGCGCTAAAATGTCCACATCAGGACAGTTGACGGCAGCCAGATTAGTTCCTTCAATTACAGGCTCTACAATTGTCTCTCCATGAACAACCACAATATCTGCACCATACTTTTTAGCCTTAGATGCAAGCTTTCCAATCACCTCTGCAGGAGCATGAGTAATTTCAGCACCCTGAATCACTTCTATGTCCCAGTTATCCTTAATATCGGGTATAGCTTTCTTAATTCTTTTAACGCAGTCGATATTTGATGCATCTACGTGATCGGTTATTGCTATTGCTCTATGATTTAAAACGTAGGCTCTTCTTGCAAGTTCTGATGGTAGAAGCTCTCCATCACTGAATAAACTGTGTGTGTGAAGATCTATTCTTTTATTTATAAAATTCCCCCTGATTTAATAAATATAGCTAAAATATTTATCATCTTAATCTTTTTATATTTGACAGCTATATTAAATATAATGATAGTTTACTGAATTTTATGGATATCATAATTTTTGTTGTTCAACTTTATATATCGGTGCTAATATGAAATGTTCTGTTTTTGTTCCATCTCACATTACTGGATTTTTTGAGATAATCGACAATGATGATCCTCTTAAAAAGGGATCCTGTGGTGCAGGAATTGTAATGGATAAAGGAGTTCTGACTGAACTTAAAATTACTGATGGTGATGGTATAGAAATCAAAATTAATGGTAAATATGATGAAAGAAACGTTACAATAACTGAAAAAGCCATTGAAATTATAAAGAGGCAATTCAATCTTGAAGGTAAGAAAATAAGAATAGATCATACTGTTCAAGTTCCCATAGGTGCAGGATTTGGAACTTCAGCAGCATTTGCTCTGGGAACGTCCATAGGTATTTCAAAACTCCTTCAATTACCTCTTTCGTTTAATAAATCAGCTCAAATTGCCCACATCGCAGAACTGGAAATGAAAAGTGGACTTGGGGATGTCATTGGGGAAATTTCAGGAGGAATAGTACTTAGACTTAAGGAGGGAGCTCCAGGAATTGGGAAAACAGTGAAAATTGCATCAGACCAAACTGAGAAGCTTTATGTTATTTCAAAAACATTTGGAGAGATAAAAACTTCCGATATTATCGAAAATCCTGTATATAAAAGAAAAATCAATCAAATGGGTCATAATTTGCTTCAAAAACTTATAAATGACCCTAAACCAGGAAAATTTATGGATTTATCACGGGAATTTGCAGAAAAAACTGGACTTATGAGTCCTGAAGTTAAAGAAGCTATAAATATTCTTAAAAATGAAACTTTAGGGGCTTCAATGGCCATGTTGGGCAATACTGTCTTTGCATTATCTGAAAGTAAATATACAAGTTTAAATGATGCTATAATAACTAAAATAGATAATTATGGCTGTAGAATTATAAAATAACAATTCTACTTATTTAAATTAAAAATAATCATCGTGCCTGGATTTGTGCCTTGAATATAAAATCAATATTCTTGCGATAACATAGAAAATCCAGAATTCCATTGTAATATTCATTGGAGTTTAAGTTTTAAAAGTTTATATATGTAATTATCAGGTAGAAATAGCATTTAAGGCATTGAAACATCTTCTATGATATAATGAATACCTTCTTCATCTAATTTTGTAGTTATACTTTTGGTCATATTTCCAACTGCAAATACGAGCACATTTAAACCTCTTTTTGCTGCAGCCACCGTTGCATGGGGAGTTGCAAATTCAAAATCTGCTGAAATACCAGTTTTGTCTATTACGGCCCTTGAAACAGTTCCCATTATTCCTACTCTGTCAAATCCTTTATTATAAATATCATGAATTCTTTGGAGATCAGCTGTTCTTGAACCACCTTTATTTATAACAGGAAGCTTTATTATAACTACATTACCTGTTACAAGGTCAATAATCCCATTTAATTTAATTAAAGCTACATCTTCACCTTTTTTGGCATCATTAAGCACTTCTGCATATGCGGAAGACTTTTCTTTAACTGCATAAAGGATTCCATTTTCCATTTTAAGCCAAACATTCTGGCCCTCCTTTAAATCATCTGCAGCTATTGCAGGCCATATTGATTTGTAGGTATTCATTGTCTCAGAAACTTCATCAGCATATTTTCTAAGATTAGCAGCTTCTTTTTTAAGTTTTTCAATTCCTCTCTTGGTAATGTGGTATCTAGCACTATCTTCACGTATTTCAACAAAACAATTATCAGTCAAGCTTTTAATGTTTTCAGATACTGCCTGAACCGTTATTCCAAGCTTCTCAGCAATATTCTTTTGTCTTAAATGTGGTTGCTGCTTAGCAATTTCAGCAAGGATTTGAAATCTTGTGAGCTCTCCTTTTTTTTTGAATACCTTCATTTTATACACCATACGATATCAGTTAAATTTTCCCATTTAAATATTCATCAAATGTTTTGAGGAATTTATCCATGTTTTCATCAGGAATATAAGCTCCACAGGCAACAGAATGACCTCCACCGTTACCACCGCATTTTTCGGCCACTTTTCGTATTATATTACCAAAGTGAATTCCATCATAGGCTAAAAGACGTGAACACCTTAATGATATTTTTATTCCATCCCCGTCCCCATTTACAGGTGTAAATCCGATGATTGGTTTTCTCCAATCCCCATAACTTAAAATCATTCCTGCCACAGTTCCTATTAATTCACTTTTTATCTCGCTCCCTTCAAAATACTGTAAATTTTTAAGATCAATGATTCTATCTTCTTCCCTTATCCAGTCCATTTTCTGGGCAAGATAGCGCCTGTGTTCAAGTGCAAGAGTCTCCATTTCATCGAGGGCAAGTTCCCTATTCCCTTTAATTACATTTAATGCAATTTCAGGATGCTTATGCCGGCTACATGCATTTATTGCAGTTGAAAATTCACTTGCATCCCTGAGGGGAGAGTATTTGGTTTCTTCTAAAAATTCGTAAGATTCTCCAGATATAAGTTTTGGGACATATTTTATATATTTTCTGGGAACTTCCCTGCTTAACATCTTTAAAAGCTCTGAAAATATTAGACTTTTCTCCTGTTTGGATAGATCAGATAAAACTCTGGCTTTTTTACCGTTTTTAGTGGGGATACCAAGCTTATTTAACATATGAATACTTTCATTACGATTATTTGTAATGGGAAGTTTAACATCTCCAAAATAAGAAAGAGCAACATAAACTGGCCTTGTTTGACGACCATAGAATGTTAAATCGTTTATCGGGTCAACAAGATTTTTATTCACACTATCAGTAAGGATCTTCTGATTTAATCCGACTAATTTTCCAGGCATGTTGTTTTGCATGTCCCCTACAGCACTTAAGACTCCAAGCCAGCTTAAATCATAGAATCCAAAGGTGCGTGCCAGTAAATAGGCCATACCTCCTCCAGAAACTTCAAAGGAACCATCGATACCATAATAATGTGAATTTATTTCTAAAAATTCTCCAGAAACATGATTATCATAAATCATAGGCCTTAGTGGGGGATGATGGTCAAGAATAATTATTTTTGAGGAAGAATTTCCTAATTTATGAACATTCTGTCCTGAACCCAGATCAGAAAATATAGTAAGCTCATTTTCAAGAGAAAGGTCATCAATCTTGTCCAATGTTATGAATTCTACTTCATGATCCTTTTCCAGCCTATCAAGAGTGGATGATAAAATTGAGCCGGCGGTTATTCCATCACAGTCAATATGGCTGTATATCTTGATATTTTCAGCATTTTTAACCATTTCATGGGCCTTTTGAAATGCTTTAATCATTATTTGATTATTTTCCATTTAACTCTCCAGTCAATGTATTAATATTATTTAATTAAATATGTTATATAAAACTATGCTAAAAAAATTTATTTTCATTATTGAAGACCAGAATTAGGGTATAAAAACATAATTCATTAAAAGGGTGAGTTAGGACCTCATACCTTTTATAATATTACTTATCTTTATTAAAATTTCTCTTTTAGGCATGTTTTTATCCACAGAAACCCTGCCTGATGATTCCCACCATGAACGTGGATAAGATTTATTATTTTCAATATCTGGGTTGAGCTGGAGCTTTTTTGCAGCACTGGAGATTTCTCTTAGTTTTGGAGATGAAACTGCATCTTCTTTAGAAATCCGCCTTCCCTCTTTTTTGCTTTTTTGCGAATCAATATAAACTGGCCAGATTATAGTTCTCATGATTTTCCCTCGTTGGTCACTTCTACTAATTTGTCAAGCATATCTTTAAAAGTGTACACTTCAGGCATTACAGGATCAATTTCATAGGCATTAAGCACTTTTTTAGTTATAGGGCCAATCGCTGCAACCAAGACTTCTTTGTTCCTTAATATATCTATTGTTTCTCCTTTGTTCCTGGCTTTAGCAATTTTAAAGAGATTTTTAACTGTTAATGGGCTTGTAAACATTATAATATCGATATCTCTCTTTAATATATCATCAATAAGTTCGTATATCTTGGATTTATCGTCAGGCATTTCTGATTTATAGGCATCTGCAAGAATCACCTCTGCCCCTCTTCTTTGAAGTCCGTGGGGGAGGGTATATCTTGCTACCATGGTTCTTGGAAGCCCTATTTTTTTATCTTTAACTTCAATACTTTCAAATGCTTCAAGGAGACCTTCAGCAGTGTAATCTTCAGGCATAAGATCTATTTTTACACCATATTTATGCAGAACTTCACCAGTTTTAGGTCCAATAGATGCAACCTTTAAATTTTGGGCATTTTCAAGACTGCAATACTTAAAAAATGATTCTATTGCTCTTGGTGATGTAAATATAAGCCAGTCCAGTTCATTGAGCATATCACACAATTTAATCATTTCTTCTGGTTTGGAATCTTTTAGTTCAATGGTTGGAGTGACAATAGGAATTGCTCCATATGATTCAACCATTTCTACAGAATCCTGAGCTCTTTCAGCAGGTCTTGTTATCACAATTTTTTTCCCTTCTAAACCTTTCATGATTAAGCCTCATTCATGGTTTATTTCCTTAAATACATTAACTACATGTCCTATTACTACAAGAGCAGGAGGATTAATATTTTTTTCAGTGATATTTTCCAGTGTACCTGTGATTATCCTCTGATTTTCCATAGTACCGTTTTCAATAACGCAAACTGGAGTATCTGGATCTTTATGTTTCATTATCTCCGCAGTATTTTCAGCTAGATTACCGATTCCCATGAGTATTACGATTGTATCAGCTGTAAAATCCCATTTTACCTGCTTTTCCTTTTTTGCAGGATCTTCGTGGCCTGTAACAAGTGTAAATGAGGTTGCTACACCTCTGTGTGTGACTGGTAATCCTATGGTTGTGGGAACGCCAATAGCAGAAGTTACGCCGGGAATTAACTTGAAATCCATGCCCTCTTTAAAAAGAGCAAGCATTTCCTCTCCACCTCTTCCAAATACAAAGGGATCTCCTCCTTTAAGGCGTACAACTGTCTCATTTTCTTTTGCTTCTTTTATAAGGATTTCATTAATTTCGTCCTGTTTTTTATAATGCTTTCCAGCCTGTTTACCTACATATATGAGTTTAGCATTTTCTGCATACTTTAGAATTTCATCATTTGCGAGTTTATCGTATAATACAACATCTGCTTCTTTTAATGCATTAACTGCTTTTAATGTAATAAGTTCTGGATCGCCAGGTCCTGCTCCTACTAAATAAACTACCATGTATTCACCGCTTGAGTTTAAAATTAAAAATATCAATTAACAGCTTTAAATCAAATTTCAGGATTTAAATTTAATGATTCCTTTGAAAAACTTTAAGCCCTTGTCTGATCCTAAAACTGATTCTGAAGCCCTTTCTGGATGGGGCATCACAGCACATACAAGCCCTGATTCATCGCAAACTCCAGTTATTGCTTCAAGAGAGCCGTTAGGGTTTTTACCTTCAAACTTAAGAACAATCTGATCCTGATCGTGAAGTTTCTGAATTTCTTCAGTGTGGTATCTTCCTTCGGCATGAGCAATAGGCATTTTAATAACTTCGCCTTTTTTATACATGCTTGTAAATGGGGTTCTTGTGGATGTAACCTTCAATTCAACCCTTTCACAGATAAATTTAGCGTTTTCATTGTTTGTAAACACTCCGGGCACTAAACCAACTTCTGCAAGTATCTGTGCACCATTACAAATCCCAAGAACGGGTTTTCCATCATTAACTGCTTCTTTTATCCCATCTATAACTGGAGTTATGCTTGCAATTGCTCCAGCTCTGAGGTAATCTCCATAAGAAAATCCTCCAGGGATAACAATAGCATCAAATCTGGATAAATCTTTTTGATTCCACCATATATAATCTGGTTTACCACCTGCAAGTTCAAGGGCATGATAAACATCTCTATCACAATTTGAACCAGGGAAACGTATGACACCTACTTTCATCATTCTTTCCTCTTTTGTGTTATTATGAATTATCAGGGGTTATTTTTATTTCATAGTCATGGATTACTGGATTGCATAGAAGTCTCTGACACATATCATCCACTTCTTCCCTTGCAACCTTTTCATCTTCTTCATCAATTGTAAATTTGATTGTTTGAATTGTATCAGTTCCTTTAACTTCGTATCCTAAAAGAGCCAGTGCCCTTTGAATGGTTGAAGCTTCTGGATTTAACATACCTTTTTTAAGGCTTATTTTCACTTCAGCATTGTATTTCATTTCATCACCATAGAATAAGATTTATTTGATAAAGATATTAGTCAATTCATAGATTGCTTTTTATACTTATTAATTTTATTTATAAGTCAATAAATAAAAATAAATTTTCAAGGATTTTAATCTTTTATAACTCAATATTCCATTTTTTTTTATTTTCTTCATCCAGTATTATGGATGCTACTCTTTTATAAGCTTCTATAACCCCTGATTCTCCCTGTCTGAAGAGATCTTTGTCAAGAATATCACATGTTTCTGCATCCCAGAATCTGCATGTATCTGGACTGATTTCATCACCCAGAACTATATTTCCCTCTGTATCATATCCATATTCGATTTTAAAGTCAGGAAATAGAAGTCCCTTAGATTCTAAGAATTTCCTTAAAACTTTATTTATTTTTAAAGTAATTTCTTTGATTTTTTCCAGATTTTCCTTTTCTATTAAACCCAGTGCAATTGCTATATCGTCATTGAGCATAGGATCTCCATATTCATCACTCTTATAATCTATCTGGATGATTGGAGGATCAAAGGTTTGTTTTGGCTCAAATGGATATCTTCTAAGTAAACTTCCAGCAGCAATATTTCTGGTGATCACTTCAAGTGGAATCATTTCAAGTTTCCATGATAACATCAAGCCCGGTTTAATTAGATCAATGTACTGGGTTTTGATTCCTTCTTCTTCAATGATCTCAAATAATTTTGCAGAAATTATAGAATTCCAGAAACCTTTCTCATTGATATTATCTTTTTTAGCCCCATCTCCAGCCGTTATATCATCTCTAAATTCTACTATGACTTTTTGAGGATCATCTGTTTCGTAAACACCCTTTGCTTTTCCCTGATAAATTAATTTTTCGGATTTCATGTTAACTTACTCCTGATTTTAGCATTATTATACATGTTAAATTACTATTGACTGTTTTATTTACTCTTCTTTTTATTTTTTCCATTTTCTACTTTGAATATTATATGATATCTACAATAAAAAATAAGAAGTTTATGGCTTTAAATTAAGTATAATCTAATTCTCCACTTGTATAGAGTTTTTGTAGTTGTGGGGAATGAAATAACTCAAAGGTTCTGTAAGGGTC
Organism: Methanobacterium sp. UBA44; assembly: GCA_002494885.1. GTDB lineage: Archaea > Methanobacteriota > Methanobacteria > Methanobacteriales > Methanobacteriaceae > Methanobacterium_D. The sequence continues at coordinate 55,472 of DACV01000007.1, read as the reverse complement.
TTTGAAATATGGATACATCATTCCAGTAAATGTATATATGTATGCTGGAATTACCCCATATTCTTTACGCATTATATGGAAATAAAGAGGATACCCGCAGCCCTGATTTATTATTGGATTCTCACTCCTTGATGTTCCATGCCAGACCATTGGTATTGAACCCTCCTGGCCATGGGTCTCTGCCTTTTTGTATACGTGTTCCATTGCTTCATCATATGTGTTAAATATTTCTCCATCTGATTTGAATTTATACCTGCCGTCAGGAATGCCAAATATAGCTACTTTAAGAGAATCTAAATAATTTACTTTATCTGCAGCTCCAGTTCCTTGAGTATCGATAAAACCAAGTTCTATTATATAGATTCTTCCATCTGAATGGCTGTAAATATCAGATTCTCCTTCATAATAACTCCTGTAATTGGAACTCCCTGCAAAGTGCACTACAAGAACACATTTGGATCTCTTTTCTTCACCATATTTTGCTAAAAGTTGGGAATGAGGATGTCCGGGATACATGTCAGGGTTAGCGAACTTAACGAAGCCTAATCTCCCTAAAGGCTCAATAGGGCCTGTTAATACTATAAAAAATGAGTAAGCCGCTATCAATAGAATTATAGTTAATACAACTGATACCAATTTCATTTATTTCTCTCCAATACCTAATGTGTATTATTTAAATAAATAAAATGCTCCTTTTTATTATAATTCCATTTCATAATAAATAATTTTTATCATTCATAGCTTCACAGTCTTTCAATAGGAAAGTTAAGTCAAGTGATGATCCTTATATTTTACAATATCTATTTTGGAAAAAGTATATTATAGGTATTCTTATTAAGTATAAAAAAATACAATTTTTAGTCATTCAGTGAAATGGTTTTATTTTTTAAAATATATTACGATAGTCTAATATACTGAATGGTTCCATATTAAAAGATAAAATAATTAGATTATATTTTAGTCATGATTGTAATTAAATATACTGGGATATGGCTATATTTTAATTTCTAATTAAGAAAATAATAATATTAACAAGTAAAAAACAATTATAGACACCATCTGGTGAAATACATGTGCGGGATAATAGGATGTATATTATATAATAAAAAAGCTGCTCCTGTTTTGTTGAATTGCGTAAAAAAACTGGAATACAGGGGCTACGATTCAGTAGGTATTGCTACTTCTTCAAGTATAATAAAAATAAAAAAAGACAGCGGAAAAATTGATGATGTCCATGAAAATTTAAATTTAGATGATTTACCTGGAGATATGGGTATTGCTCATGTAAGATGGGCCACACATGGGCTACCCACTAAAGAGAATTCCCATCCCCATACCGATTGTAAAAATAAAATTGCAGTTGTTCATAATGGAATTATTGAAAATTATAAGGAAATTAGAGACCAGTTGATAAAGGAAGGTCACCAGTTTAAATCAGAGACAGATACAGAAGTTATTCCTCATCTTATTGAAAAATACATGGATATGGGCAATGATCTGGAATCTGCAACCAGACTAGCAATTGGAAATATTGAAGGATCATATGCAATAGCAGCCATCTCCAGAGATGAGCCCAATAAGGTAGTGGGAGCCAGGAAAGAAAGTCCTCTTATTGTAGGAAAGGGAAATAGAGAGTATTTTATAGCATCTGATGCTCCTGCCATTTTAGAGCATACAAATAAGATTATCTATCTTGAAGATCATGAGATGGTAATTCTAAGCGATGAAGGTATTGAAATTAAAGATAGTGATGGTAATGTAATTAAAAAAGAGATTTTTACTATTGACTGGACCCCGGACATGGCCAAAAAAGGTGGTTATGATCATTTCATGTTAAAAGAGATCCACGAACAGCCTGAGGCAGTTAAAAATACATTAAAGGAAATTAATGAAATTAAAAAAATCGTTCAGAAATTCAAAAAATTTAATAGAATTTGTTTTGTAGCCTGTGGAACATCGTATCATGCATCACTCATTGGTAAATATCTATTTGAAGGTTTAATTGCTATCCCAACTGATGTTATACTTGCATCTGAATTTGGGTATTCTGCAGAGGCACTGGACGAAAATACACTTGTAATAGCTATTACACAGTCTGGGGAGACTGCAGATACGCTTAAGGCTTTAAAACTTGTAAATCATAAGGCAAAAACCCTTGCAATTGTAAATGTAGTTGGAAGTACAGCTACAAGGGAAGCTGATTATGTAATATACATAAGACCTGGTCCTGAAATTGGGGTTGCAGCGACAAAAACATATGTAAGTCAGCTTGTAGCTATATATCTTCTTGCAATTTGCATGAGCGGAAAAGAAGAGTTGTTGGAAAAATTACAGAATATTCCAGATTATATGCGCAATGCTCTAGAAAAAGAGGACCTCATTAAAGAAATAGCAATGAAATACAAAGATGCAAAAGATTTTTTCTTCATTGGAAGGGGATTTTCTTATCCTACAGCCATGGAAGGAGCATTGAAATTAAAAGAGATAACATATATACATGCAGAAGGTTATGCTGCTGGAGAATTAAAACACGGCCCATTAGCTCTTATTGATGATGATGTTCCTGTTGTTGCAGTTGCTCCTCCGGGAAAAAGTCATGAAAAGACATTAAGTAATGTCGAAGAAGTTAAAGCAAGAGGTGCTCATGTTATTGGTCTTGGATCATCTGAGGATGAGGTTCTAAAGTCTGAGGCCCACGACATGATTGAATTTGAGGATAAGATTGATGAGATGTTTTCATCAATACATTATGTTATTCCTTTACAGCTTTTATCTTATTATATCAGCGTGATGAAAGGAATTGATCCAGATCACCCCAAAAATCTCGCTAAATGTGTCACTGTAGAATAAAATTAACTAAAATGAGTTTTTATTTTACATATTCATATTTTCTTCAAGGTCTACAACATAATGTTCCTCTGCAAAATATCCCCTCTCTCCTAATTCTTTAATAATTTCTACCAGATCCTCTAAATCTTCTGCTTCAGCAGATTTAACCTTTATATCTTTTTCACTTACATATAAATTATCATCTTGTCTTTTAAAGTCTTCTGCAACCTTTAACCATAAACTTTTAGGGACTCTCTCATTGTAAAGTTGTATCTGGCTTTTTACGCCACCTTTCATTTCTTTTTCATGTATCTGTGATCTCATAAGTTTTTGATAATTTTCGATTTTTACTTCTAAACTTTTATGAATATCTTCAGCGCTTAAAACACCTTTATCCTTTAATTCTGTGGTGTATTGCTTGATAAGATTTACTAAATCATTCTGACTTTCAATTAACTCTTTTTCAGTATTCTTTCGTTCAATAGCATATGATATAGCTCGTGATAATATTCTGTTATTAACATCACCTTTCATCAAATAATCCTGCGCCCCTTCCCTAACAGCTTTAATTGCCATTTCTTCATTATCAAGACCGCTTAATATAACTATAGGTAATTCTGGAATTTTTGCATTGGTTTTTTTGAATGTGTCAAAACCAGTACTGTCAGGTAAACTTAAATCCAATAACAAAACATCAAATGAGTTAGATTCGGCTAATTTAAACCCTTCATTCAGTTTTGTGGCATGTATCAATTTGAATTCAGGTTTAATTTCTTTAAACATTTCCATTATAAATCTTGCATCAGCTTCATTATCTTCAATTAAAAGAATTTTAATTGGTTTATTGTTCATTGATTTACACCTTATAACTCAATTTAAATTACTATAGTTAGTTAAATGGGATCAGAAATTTAGTTAATTACTATTTATTTATATTTACTTCTTATTGAAATTTACTTTTTAATATTCATTTTGGATATAAAAATTCATTAAAATATTTTATCCTGAATATAAACGCCTTTCAGAATCCACAACTTTTTTAAATATTCCTCTGTAAAATATTTTCTTTTCAAATTTTTTGATTGTTCCCGTTAAATTCTCTGATGTTTCTGTGGATATTTTCGATAATTTCTTCATTAACAAATCATTATCATGCATTTTTTAACCTGTCTGGGCCACAGACTTTCAGGAACTTTTTAATTACACATCTGTGCAAATAGTTCAACCACACCACATCAAAGAAAATAAATATACGAATAATTTTGGAAATGTAGTACAGCTTATAAATTAAGATGACATTAATTAAACACAATCTGTTATGTAAAACGTATTATAAATGTATTACTATTAATCTAAAATTATTCACCAAACTCTATGAAAGTTTATTAAAAATTAAATTATTAGAAAGTTTTAAATCTCAAAATAAATCTATATTCATTATCAGTAAAAGAGGAAATTTTAAATGAATTCTGGTAAAAAAGGGAAACTATTTGCAGTTTTAATGGTATCTTTAGTGGCATTTGGGTTTGGTTCATGTGTTAATGTACTGAATTCTGGTAACGATATAACTTCTGGAATTTTACCCTCATCTTTTGCCCTTAATGGTGAAGATCAATTAACAATTATTGAAGATTCCTCATTTGAGCCAGTTCATGTAAAAAGACATTATTACAACATGACTAACACCACTAATTCAACTAATACATCAAATAAAGTATCAAATTCAACAACAAATAAAAATAACACTAAAGAAGAGCACATAACAAATTCACAGAATTGGGATTAATTTTTAATTTAATGTGTATTATCCTCTTATTAACTCAAAAAAAGCAAAATTGAACATAAATAACAATTAAAACTAATATTCGGGATATAATCCTAAAAAACATATTTATTTTTCTACATTAGATATAAATAAATAATTAAATAAATCTTTAAATAGATTTTTTCTAATTTTAAAAATCAGTTGATATCATGATAATTTTACGTCGTAACAAAAAGATTGTGGAATTATTTCCAATTGGAAGCTCGAATGGAGCGTTAAATTCAAGAAGGGAGCCGCTTTTTTATGGTTATCTTAAACTTAAAAGAATAAATAATCAGATAAGGCCATATAAATTCATAGTAAAAAAAGGCGATAAAGAATCTCTTTTTCCTCCTGGCGAAGCCTTAAAGATTTTAAAGAAGCAAAATGTATATATCATAGGCGAAGATGCAGAAATCGAGGAAATGCTTGATTCTTTGAACATTAACTATAGAAGGACAAGGATCTGTAAACACTGTACCATGGGAGGATATATAACAATTATAAATCCCCATGTGGCTTATTTATTCCATAAAAACTATATATGCAGAAAATGTGCAGAAGAAGAGATAAAGCGTGAATTAAAATCCAGATCAATTGATTTAAGTGCATTTAATAACTTCAAAAAAATGCTGGATAATTCTGGCGACCTGAATAAAGTTTTAAGCATCTTTGATCCTAATTTTAATCCCTTAAAAAATCCTGATCTAACGCTGTATGATAAAATAACTACAGTAGAAAAGGATGATACAGTTAACATGAGTATGGATGAAATTAACGTTCCAGATGAGTTTAAGAAGGTATTGAAAAAGCAGGGAAAATATTTGCTTCCAGTACAGAAATTAGCTCTTTCTAATGGTCTTCTTGAAGGGGAAAATCTCCTTATAGTTTCTGCAACTGCAAGCGGAAAAACCCTAATTGGAGAACTTGCAGGAATTCCCAATGCACTTAAAGGTAAAAAGTTCATGTTTTTAACCCCGCTTGTGGCCCTTGCAAATCAAAAATACAGAGATTTTAAGAAGAGATATAGGAAATTAGGTTTAAATGTAGCAATAAGAGTTGGTATGAGTAGAATAAAAGCAAAAGAAGAACTTTCACTTCCAGATGAAGATGTAAAAAATGCCGATGTTATTGTGGGGACATATGAAGGCCTTGATTTTCTTCTGCGCTCAGGAAAATCAGATGATCTTGGTGAACTTGGAACTATTGTAATTGACGAAATACACATGCTGGACGATGAAGAGCGCGGCCCACGTTTAAACGGCCTTATACAAAGACTAAAGGCACTTTTTAAAGATATACAAATAATAGGGCTTTCTGCAACCATAAAAAATCCTGATGTAATTGCTAAAGAGTTCGGAATGAAATTGATTGAATATGATAAACGTCCTGTTCCACTGGAACGTCATCTCATTTTTTCAAGGTCAGAATACGAAAAAGAAGACATCATGGCTAAAATAACTCGGGCAGAGTACAAAAATATCTCTGAAAAGGGATTTCATGGTCAGAGCATTATTTTTACAAATTCAAGGAGAAAAACCCATTCAATTGCAGATTATCTGGAAAAAAGACATGTTAATGCTGCTGCTTATCATGCAGGGCTTTCCTATTCCAAAAAAAATAGGATTGAAAGGGATTTTGCAAATCAAAAGATTTCCACAGTGGTTACAACAGCAGCACTTGCAGCGGGTGTTGATTTTCCAGCATCACAGGTTATTTTTGAATCCCTAACCATGGGTAATAAATGGTTGACCAATAATGAGTTTTCACAGATGGTTGGAAGGGCTGGTAGGCCTTCATATCACGATACTGGTAAAATATATCTCATTCCTGAAGTTGGAAGGAAATTCGATGAAGAAACAGAAGATTTCATGGCCATAAATCTTCTTGAAAGTGATGTAGATCCAATATTTGTAGATTATTCTGAAAATGATGTTATTGAACAATTTCTGGCAGATATTTCTTCTGGGCATGCTAAAAGTTTCGATGATTTAACCAAGGCATATAAAAACCTTGATTTACCTCTTAGTTTTGATGAGGCATTTAATATATTGTTAGATTATGGGTTGGTAGAGGAAAGAAATAAAGTTATATATGCAACTCCTTTTGGGAAAGCTGTATCAGTTTCATTTTTAAATTATAAAGACGCCCAGTATATTAAGAAAAACTTAAATAAAAACCCCCTTGAAACTGCAATTGCGCTTGAGCCGTTTGAAAGCGCATATATGTCAAACAGAGTTAATCGAAGACTAAGTAAGGTTCTTAAAATCAATTTATCATCCAGAATGTTTGCAGATTCCACCCTGGACATTCTGTCATCTGCTGATGTGATTTCCAAACTTGAAGCAAATCTCAGGGATCCTCTGATCAATATGCAGATCGATTTTTTCTCATGTAGATGCAAGGATAGACCTTTCTGTAAATGCTTCCAGACTGAATTTTCAAGAAGAGTGATGAGAGAACGTATGATGAAAAAAGACCCTGTAGATATAAGTAAAAAGTTCATGCGTAATTATCAGATTCATGCCTATGCTGGAGATATATTTTCATGGCTTGATTCAATAATAAGAACGCTTGAAGCTATCAGGAGAATTTCAAAGGCATTTAAAAACCATAAAGTTGCAAAAGAGTGTTCTAAGTTAATAAAAAATATAGAAAATTAACTAATATCTTTCTATTTTATATAATGTTTCTGAACCTGAAAATTCTAAAACAGGAGTTACTCTGTAATATGGTCCAATAAGGGATATATCATGGACAATAAATAGTTTTCCATTATCTATATTTTGATTTATTGTATTCAGAAGGTTCTGATCATCTACTGCTATTATTTTGACATTAGGATTGACATTTTCTACTACCTGGTAATATTTAAAAGCGGTGTAAGGATGCCAGTAAGTTATAATTGTTGAATTGGAGGGAATTCCTTTAAGGGCTGTAAAGGTAAAATCAACAATTTTATCATCATTAATCTGTTTAATGTCATCAGTATTTGCCGAATAAAATGATAAAGGCATTAAAAAAGACATTAAAAGAATAAAAATCATGGAAATACTGAATATATCAAATTTCATATCTTTAAAGGTTATATTTTCCTTAAAATGGGTTGATTCATTTTTTATAAATTCCAGGATTGCAAATATTCCTGTTCCAATAAAAATAGAAAATATAAGAAATGATGGAATAAACATCATTTCTACATCGTAAACATAATAATTAAGGTAAAATGAGACGTTTAAAATGAACATTAAACCAAGGAGAAAAAGTATTTTTTTATTCTTCCTAAATAATTCTATTATTCCTATTATCCCAAAAATAGGGCCTAAAACTAAATAATTTGCTTTAAAATGGCCTAAATAAATCAAAATTCTTTGAGGAATATCAGATATGGAAAAAACTAAATGATGGACATATTGTTTAGCAGTAATCAAATACAACCATTCATTAAAGCCTGGGGAAATGTAGCTGTACTCTGGAATTTGGGAAACTCTGATTAATATGTATAAAAATTGCGAAATCCCCAATAAAAAGAAAATTAAAAACAGTGAAGCATTTTTAACATTTAAAAATACTTTATAATTGGTTAAATAGATATATATTATAAATACGGGCATAAATAAAAGGTTGGAAGAATGAGTGCCGATACTTATTCCATAAATCAGAAAAAAAAACATATAAATATTTGCTATTTTTATTTTCACTCCACATTAATAGTATTAAAATCATTAAAGCAAAAATGCATTGAGTGTATAAACTTCAGCAAATTCTGATTGTGACCAGAAAGTTCTGGAAAATGCCAGTGAAAATGCTGCAATCAGTGCAATAAATCTATAAATATTAAGGGAACTTTGGTTAGAGCTATTTAATGAGCTTTTATTAATGTCTTTATTCCATAATTTTATTTTAAGTACAATAAGGTAGATTAAAGAAACAGCGGCAGCTCCAAAGAAAGCTGACATTAAATTGACCCTATAAGCAACACTTCCAATGGGTAAAAGTGTGAAAAGATGCCCGACCCATGTATATATAGGATAACCGTTTGGGTGAGGTACTCCCAGAACATAAGAAGCTATACAGAATTCAGCAGGATCTCCCTGAAGTATGGATGGAACTAAAAAAGTTATATAAACTGAAAAAGTGAATATAAAAATTAAAAGAGGTAAAATAAGGTCTATTTTATTAAGCAGCGGTTTTTTAATAGAATTTATATATGACACCTTAACGTAATCCGTCTTTTATTAGGGTTGTAATTGATCCATGTCCTTAATATCCTTTAGAATATCCTCAATAGCAGTTTCAAGCAACTTATTACCTAATTCTACATCTATACAAACGCCTTCATTTTCAACGACCATTGCTCCTTCATCTATTCCTTTATCAATATTGCGGGCTTCTTTAAAACCGACCATGCCCACTTCAGGATTACTTTTAAAGTTGCAGTGTTCTTCAAGCTTCGATTTATCGACAATTTTTAAAACACTCCCCATGGAAAGCTCACCAGTTCCTGCATGGGGACCTTCAATTTCCACAATTTTGTTATTGAACATTATCTTAATTTCCAATGCTTTTTCTATCTCTTCCAAATAATCAAGAAGGGGAATATTGCCTCCATGTCCATTTATAAGAATCACTTTTTTTATATTAAGACATTTTTTTGCGCTTTTGAGCGTAGGAAGCAGCCGATTTAATGCTAATTCTTGAGCATTTACGTGAATACCATGTTTTATGTATGGGTATTCAGTAGCAGCATACAGTATTCCTAAAAACTTTGCACCGCTCCTTAAAGCTGCTTGAAGGGCAACATAGGCTGCAATTTTAGAATCTGTATCAATTGGAAGTGCAGACCCGTGATTTTCAAGGTGAGATCCTATTGCAAGCACTCCTATCTCATGAACTTTTGGAGAAATGACATTTCCAGATTCCAGTTTAAGTTCCATAATTTCACTCGTTATACCACTAAGTTCCAGATTTTGTCTCCGATATAATGAATAGTTTTAATTGCTTTTCCCTCTTTGTTTTCAACCATTTCCTGGCCTGAAATAAGACTTTTCCCTACAGCAAGAGGTTTTTTATGAGTTTCATCAACGATAATAACAAAATCTCCTTCTTTTATATTTAAATCAGCTTCAGTGATTCCTGGAGACATTATATCTGCCCCCTTTGCAACAAATTTAACTGCACCCATATCCACCACAACGTAATTTGTTGTGATTTCAAGCTCTAATGCACCTTTAAGTGTTGGAACAGGTTTGCTATCAATCATCATAATCAGGGGTTTTCCATTTACTAATATAATGTCGTATAGATCGCTTTCAAGGATTTCAACCATGCTTTTTGGCTGAATTAAACTGGAAAAATTTCCGAGCTGTTCTTTAACCTTTTTTAATTTCTTTTTTTGAAGGTGATAACGTTTTCTTATTTTCAATTTATGCACCTGACTATTTTATATCTTAAGTTTTAATATTGGTTTATCATAATATTTTGGTTTATGTGTTTCTTACTTTTCAATTTATCTGTAAAATCATAATAATCTATTATAGATCGGATTAACAACGAATCATTGAATCAAAATCATAATCATATTACCATTTGATTCAATGGTAAAACTTATATATGAATTTCTACTTAAATGAATTTTTAAAAATAATTAAAGGAGTAGATAATTTATTTAATCTTTTTTAATGGGTAATGAGCAGTATCAGTAACCATAATCTTCTTAAGCTTAAATACTATTAATAACATAGAAACAATAGCAGTTCTTATTATAAAATCAGCTTATACTTAAGATTGATTTTCTGATTAGAAAAGATTAAATTATTATATATTGAAAGCAGATTTGTTGACTTATACAAAAAATTCATTGTATATTTTATAATTAATAAGTGATACATTTAAATATAAATCATGTCAACAATGATGTTATAGGATAGGTGATATTGTGAGTGTACAGAAAAATGTGAATGTTTCAAGACCACTTGACGCATTAGGTAAATCTTTAAACTCCCAAGTATTAATTAAGCTGAAAGGCGGAAGAGAATTTAGAGGAGTTCTTAAAAGTTTTGACATGCATATGAACCTTGTATTAAATGATGCTGAAGAACTTGAAAATGGAGAAACATCCAGAAGATTGGGTGTTGTGCTTATAAGAGGAGACAACATAGTTTACATATCTCCAGGCTAACTTTTAATCATACTAAATTATAAAAACACTTTATAATCTGATTTTAATCAATTGACTGAATTTTGAAATTTAAACTTACAGGAGGATAATTAATGAAAGGAACGCCATCATTTGGTAAGCGTAATAAAAAGACCCACATTAGATGTAGAAGATGTGGTAAAAATTCATACCATGCAAGAAAAAAATACTGCGCAGCGTGTGGGTTCGGAAGATCCAGCAAAATACGAAAGTACAGCTGGCAGAATAAAAAAATTACAGGATACAGGTTGAAATAGATGGATAGTAAAAATCCTATTGATGTACGAATAATTGTAGAAGGTGCATCAGATGTGGAAAGCATTTCTAAAGCTATGCGAAATATAGCTTTAGGAGCTGAATACCACATTACCATTTCATCCATAATTCCTACAACAAGCTCTGAAATAGCAAAGAGAGCTGTAAGAGGAGCAGATATTGTTTTAATAGCTACAGATGTTGATGCTCCAGGACGCGAACTTGCAGAAAAGTTCCAGAAAGTCCTTAAGGATGAAGTAGGGCATATTGAAAGGATGAAACTTCCATTCGGGCATGATGTTGAGTACATAGACCCTTATTTAATACAGAATGAGATTAAAAACGCAATAATAAGGTCAGGTCTTACTGCAATTGCCAATATTAAGTTACTTCGCGAACTTGAACTTAAAGTAAAAGAATCAAGGGAAGAAATAAGAAATCTATCCCAGATAAATAGGGAATTAGAGACATTAAATAAAGAAATTTCTTTTAAACATGATGAAATTGCTGAAGCGAATAATAAACTCAATGATAAAGCAGATAATTTAAATGCTAAATATAATAATTTAAAGAACGAATTTGCTGCATTGAAGAGTGAATATAACGATATTCAAAGTAAAGATTTATTTGAAGTATTTTCTATAAACGAACTATGGAAAGATGCTTTTAATGAAGAAATGGATAATTATGAACAGATTTATTTTATAAGTAATGAATTTAAGCCAGAAAATATTTTAGTTGGTCAGAATCGTATTGCAGCATTGACTGAAAAGGACGCTGTTGATTGGCTTAAAATAATTAGAACAGTCTTAATATTTTATGATTCTAAAATTGAAGACTTAAAAGAAGACTTTGATAAAGGAAAAATTTAATTAAATTCATCTAACTATATAATCCCATATGATATTTCATTTTCAATATAATTATTTAGATAAAATCAGGAGAATCCAAATTGCAGGATAAATGTGGTATTGTAGGTGCATATTCTCACACAAAATCTAAAAATGTTTCAAGATCCATATATTACGGACTTTATGCTTTACAACATAGAGGACAGGAATCAGCAGGAATTTCAGTGAGTAATGATGAAGAAACAGGCACATATAGGGGTATGGGACTTGTTTGTGACGTCTTCAACAATGGAAACATTGAAGGACTTGAAGGTCATGTTGGAATTGGACATGTAAGATATTCAACTACAGGAAAATCTAAAATAGAAAATTCACAACCATTTTTCAACGAATTTGAAATGGGAACAATTGCAGTTGCCCATAATGGAGATATTATAAACTCCATGGAACTAAGGAAAGAACTGGAAAACCAGGATTATCATTTTAAATCAGATACTGATTCTGAAGTTATATGTCAGCTACTTATTGAAGTTTATCTTAAAACAAAGGATATTGTAAAGGCAATTCAGGAAGTTTCAAAAAGACTGATAGGTTCTTATTCCCTGGTTATACTTTTAAATAATGATCTTATTGTGGTAAGAGATCCTGTGGGGATTAAGCCACTTTCTCTTGGAAAAAAAGATAATATAGATATTGTAGCATCTGAAACAGTTGCTTTTGATGCTATTAACGGTGAATACGTCCGTTCAATAGAACCTGGGGAAATACTTGTTATAAATGATGAAATGACCAGTTATAAAATGGAAAATGTTAATTCTACAAAAAGAGCACATTGTATGTTTGAATATGTCTATTTTGCCAGACCAGACAGCATACTTGATGATAGAAATGTTTATGAGGTACGTTTAAACATTGGTAAAGCGCTTTCAAAGGAGTTTTCAGCTGATGCTGAAGTTGTAATGCCTGTTCCTGATTCTGCAATTACTGCAGCGATAGGATATTCAAGAGAATCAGGGCTTCCTTATGCAGAAGGACTTATTAAAAACCGTTATGTGGGCAGAACATTTATTATGCCCACCCAGGAAGAACGTGAAAATTCTGTAAGACTTAAAATGAATCCTGTTAAAACAGAACTTGAGGGCAAAAAAATAGTGCTTATAGATGATAGTATAGTACGGGGAACAACTTCAAGAGCAACAGTTAATGCTTTAAAGGAGGCTGGAGCTAAAGAAATTCATTTAAGAATAGGATGCCCTCCAATCATATCACCCTGTTACTATGGGATAGCAATGGCAACTAAAAGAGAACTTATAGCTTCAAATAAAGAAATAGAAGAGATAAGAGATTATTTAGGTGTTGATTCATTGAAATATCTGGGTGTGGATTCACTTGTAGAGTGTATAGATATAAAAAGAGATGAACTTTGCCTTGGATGCCTTACAGGGGAATATCCGACATCTTTACCTGAAAATATCAAAGAATATGAAGCTAAACGCTGTACATGTCCTTAATTATTAATTTTCATTTTATCATTACTTTAAAACTAAAATTCAAAAATAGGTGATTAAAATCGTTGAATTACTTTCACCTGCAAGAGATTTTGCTGCATTAAATGCTGCTATTAAAAATGGTGCTGATTCTGTTTATGTAGGTATTGAAGGATGCAACATGAGGGCGAATGTGTCTAATTTTACACTTGAAAACCTTAAAGATGCAGTTAAACAGTGCCATGATGCTGATAAGAAGATATACGTCTGTACAAACACCATCATGAAAAATAATGATATAGACTATTTTAAAGAGATTTTACCAGTAATTCATTCTTACGATGCGGATGCATTAATTATTTCAGACCTTGGTGCTCTTAAAATTGCAAGAAAGGAGAATATTGATGTGCATATGAGCGTACAGACAAACATTTCTAATTTTGAAGCCCTGCATCTGCTTGAAGAGCTTGATGTAAAGCGTGTTGTTCTCTCAAGGGAACTGTCCCTTGAAGAAATTAAAGGAATAGTAGAGAAGACTAATCTGGAAATTGAGACTTTTATTCATGGCGCAATGTGTGTTGCAGTATCAGGGAGATGTTTTTTAAGTTCTTCACTTTATGGTAAAAGCGCAAACTGTGGAGAATGCTTACAACCTTGCAGAAAAAGATGGAAATTAATTTCCCAAGATTTTGATGAGTTTGAACTGGTACAGAATGAAGATGAAAGCCATATTTTAAGTCCAAAGGACCTCTGCATGATAAAAAATATTCCTGAGCTTATTGATTCTGGAATTAATGCATTTAAAATTGAAGGAAGGGCAAGGGCTGCTGATTATGTTGCTACTGTGACCAGAGTTTACAGAGAAGCTATTGATAAATATGAAAGCGGTAACTGGGAATTTGATGAAAGATGGATGAATGAGCTTAGAGGTGTCTTTAATCGAGGTTTTGATACTGAATTTTATTTTCAAACTCCATACAAGACAAGCGCTTATAATGAAGCTGTTTATACTAAAAAAGACATTGGTTCAGTGATTAATTATTATAAAAATGTTTCTGCTGCAGAAATAAGGCTCTGGGAAGACCTTAAAATTGGGGATGAGATCATAATTCAGGGAAATAAAACCGGATCTTTTTTTCAGAAGGTTGAATCCATGCAAATTAGAGGTAAAGAAATCCAAAAGGCTAAAAAGGGTCAAAATGTAGGATTATTTGTTAAAGAGAAAGTCAGGCCTAATGATCTGGTTTATAAAAGAATTTTAATGAAAAATTAAATTAAATCCAGTAAACAATTTTAGTTTTGTTGTAATAACAGTAATTTAAATAATTGAATAAAGATAAATTAAATAGCAATATTTACAAATTCGCAATAATTTATTCTGGAGTGATGATATGATAACCGTAGAAGAAGCTATGGAAAAAAATGTAATTAAATTTAAAGATGTAGACACAATAAGTTATGTAGCTAATGTTTTAAGGGAAAAAAAGATAAGCGGAGCTCCAATAGTTGATAATGATAATAAAGTGATAGGTATTGTCAGTGAAGGAGACATAATGAGGCTAATTGAAGTTCATTCCCCTAATATAAACTTGATTTTGCCTGCACCTCTTGATTTAATTGAATTACCAGTAAGAATGCGGCTTGAACTCGATGAAATGGCTGAAGGAGTTGCTAAAGCTGCTTCTGTCCTTGTTGGGGAAATAATGACGAAAGACGTTATCAAAACTAAAAGGGACGCTTCAATTTCAGATGTTGCAGAAATGATGGACAAGCACGGCATAAATAGACTTCCTGTGGTTGATGATAATAATAGATTATTGGGAATCATAACAAGGGGAGATGTTATAGGCGCTCTGGTGAAAAGGGATGAGTAAGGCTAAAAAAATAGCGATCTACGGTAAGGGAGGCATAGGAAAATCCACCATTGTTTCCAACATTGCTGCAGCATATTCTGAAGATTGCAGCGTTCTTGTAATTGGTTGTGATCCAAAAGCAGATACAACAAGGACCCTTGTAGGTAAAAGGATGCCGACAATTCTGGATATTGTAAAGGAAAATAAAGATGCTGTTGTTGAAGATGTTGTTTTTAATGGATACAACGAAGTAAAATGTGTGGAATCAGGAGGACCTGAACCTGGTGTTGGATGTGCAGGAAGAGGAGTTATCGTTGCTATGGGCTTACTTGATAAGCTTGGAGCATTCTCAGAAGATCTGGATGTGATAATTTACGACGTACTTGGAGATGTGGTCTGTGGAGGATTTGCAGTTCCGTTAAGGGAGGACTTTGCAGATGAAGTGTATATTGTGACATCAGGAGAATATATGGCTCTTTATGCAGCTAATAATATCTGTAAAGGTATAAAAAAACTTAAAGGTAACCTTGGAGGCATTATCTGCAATTGCAGAGGCATTAAAAATGAAATTGAAATTGTAAATGAATTTGCAGGTGAAGTTGGAAGCAAAGTTATTGGTATTATACCCAGAAGCGAACTGGTTCAGCAAAGTGAAATCGATGCAAAAACGGTTATTGAAAAATTTGGTAAATCAAAACAGGCTAATCTTTATCGAGAACTTGCTAAATCTATTTATTTAAATAAAGATTTTGTCATACCTGACCCAATGGATATAGATGAATTTGATCAGTTTTTCAGGAAATTCCAATAATTTTTGAAACTCCTGAGTTATTTTATTGTTTTTATGATGATATCTGTTGCATTATTTATTTTTTTCCTATACATAGTTTGATTTGCACTGTTCCATCCCGTAAAAGCCCATGATACCAGATGATAATGTTTATTATCCTTCACGAAGAAATATTCATCCTGAATATCTCCGTTCATATTGTTTGTGGTCTTTAGAATATTAACATTTGTTCCATCTACTGTTTTATTCTTTTTTGTTACAGCATAGCTATCTGTATCTATATTTAGGGCTTTATTATATTCTGAATCAAATTTTTGCTTATCTTCTAATTCTATTACCCTTATACGTGGATCGCCACTCATCCATATTACCGTGCCTTTTCCAGGCATGGGATGCAGTTCCCATCCTGGGGGCATCTGAAAATTAACATATGTGCTTCCATATATTTCTGAATCCTCTTTAGTCTCTTTATTATTTGTACAACCCATAACTGCTGATATGAGCAGAGTAAATATTAAAACAATGACCATATTTTTCATATTAACCATTTAATAATATATTAATACAATTATATATTATTTACTTAATTAATTACCTACCTTTATATTGAAAAAAGAATTTTTATTTTTATACCAAAATTTATATATTAGTTTTTAGTAAAAGCTAAAAAACATTAATTACTATTCTGAAGTTATTAAATGCAGTTTGATTACTTTTATTTCATCACATTTGAATTATTTTAACTGTTCAATATCTAAATAAAGACAGTTTAAGATATAAATTAATAGATTAGAGGAGAAAATTTACATGATCAGGATATGGATTTTATCAGCTTTACATTGGATTTTAGGGTGCATTATTGCAGCAATGAGCATTACTGGACTTTTAAAAATTGGCTTTTCAACATCAGCTTTGTACTTATGGTTTAAATTATTAATAGGGATTATTATTGTGTTTTTAGGTTTTTTATTTGCTAGAAATATATTTAAACAATCAGAAGGCTCATTTTTCAACCTTAATTAAGTTACTATATTTTTCAGCTTTCAATTTGAACTTATTAAATGCATTTAAACAGGAAATATCAGCGGCATGTGAATTTTTAAAGTAAAATAAATGGGATTTGCACTTACAATCAGAACATCCAAATTTGTTGACAGGTGTCCCATTTTCTGCAATTTCCTCTACAATTTCACATTCCCATTTATCATTGCTTTTTTCAAAAATAACATCTTTAATTCTGGAGTTAGGGGAGTTTAAGAGATAATCAATATGCCAGAAGAGTTTTTTTTCATTCCTAAGGTGTCTTTCTATTCTGCCTTTAATAGAATTTAATGCTGAGCCCACATAGATGTAATAACCTTTTTTAAATTCGATATTTCCAAGTTTACCTATCTGGATCTTTGAATCATCAATTAAATTGATGATAATGCAATAAGTAGCCATTAAAATCACCTTAAATTTAAAAATAATCATTTATAATTTAATGATTAAAGAAAGGATTTTTATTCTTTTATACTATTTATGTAATCTTTCACTTCTTCTATTTGCTGTAAATAGTCGTCGATTATATCAAGGAGATTCAGGTAAGGATCTAATTCCTGATCAAGCTTTTTTTGCATTGAAATTCTTTTTTTTGAAACTTTTGGTTTTTTTAGACCTAAAGAAATAATTATCGAGGATTTATTTATATAATCTGAATTTAAATATTTTAAGCTTATTTCCCGCATGTCTTTTGTAATGCAGTGCCTTATTTCCCTTAAATAATCTTCTAATCTTAATAAATTGATTAGAGTGGCTTTAGCTTCAAAAATATAGGATGTTTTCAATTCGAAATTATCTATATCAAGTTTTTGAATCATTTTTCTGTAGTCACAGGGTTTTATTTTTTTTGCCCTCGTTCTAAGCATGTTTGATTATCTGAAATTAGTTGTATAAATATGACTATCATCAAATAGATTTAAAAAGTTATAATAAGTCATTTCAGGTAAAAAATAAATTATATAATATATTTTAGAATAAAACGACCTATTAATAATCTAATATGATAATTATAACGTTAAATAGAGGAATTTTTAAATAAAATTCTCTAAATAATTTATGAATAAATACTAAATAAAATAAGAGACTAAGATCAAATGATCTTTAATTAAATTTAAAATCTTCAAGAGTGATTTTTATGGCTTTAAAAGGATTAAATGTTGGAATCAAGAGCATAAAATTTGATAAATTTACTGGAGACATAGTAATAAACTTTATGCCCCTTAGAATCTCATTAATGGACTTAAATAAATTATCTAATGAAATACCAGGAATACTGGAAGTATCAGACGAAGAAAAGCTGGAAATATATCTAAACAGATTTGCGGCAAACTACATAAAACATGGCGCCCATGAACCCAAAGCTATCCATGATCGAGCCCGAGAATTAGGATTAAGCCCTAAAGAGTTTGAAAATCTCATATGTGAAAGGGTAAAGCATTTGGGTAATGTATCTTCTATTGATATTGAGGAAGAGCCTCCTGCTCGTGTTGGGGGTGATTGAACACAATACTTCATAATGAAACTTTAAGATAATCAATTAATTTTCTTTTATTTTATTAAAACAGGGCATACAAAGTATATTTTCTTTATGAAGACGTTTTCTATGATCTGATACCATTTCACCACATTTACTGCACTTAACAGACTTAAAAATTCTTGTTTTTGCAGGTAGTTCTACTTTCATATATTGTACGTCGAATATTTCATTATCAGGAAGATTTATAATCCCCTCTGAAACTTTATTAATGGTTTCTCTTAATTCGGCTTCATTTTCATTAGTTGCTGTACCGCTATTTACTTTTTGTCGAAGTTTACCTAAATTAGGGTTAATATTGTCAGTACTGAAAGATTCTTTCATTGATAATCTTACAGCATCTCCAGTTTCGCGATTAATGAATGTATATGCTTGTTTCCCATAATCATGGAAAATTAAGTTGCTCTTACCAAAAGTACACCCAGTAACAACCTGTATAGCATCAACAGCACAACTATCATTTTCTGTTATACAGATAAGTTCTTCGTCAAAACTTTTTTTACTAAAAAGTTCTTTAATTGCAATTTCTGCAGCTTTATATCCAATGGCTGAGCCTGGACAAATGTGGCCGTGGAAATCAGTTACCTGTGAAAATGGTTTAATTTTATAGTTTGAATTATTTAATTTTTGCATGAGTATCAATTATTCTTTATTTGCTTATATTGATTTTCGTAAACTGATTGGCGGTAGAATTCTATTAGCTTAATAATGAAATAATATTATTTAATCTATGGTGATCAAAAATTTATAAGTCTGGAATATGGTACAAATTGCTTTTAGAGGGGATAAAGAATTAAGAAAGATAATGGCAATTAAAAAAGGTATCAAAATGAATTACTTTTAGACTACGTTGAAGATGGTTTAAAACAGGATGAAGAGAATGAAAGAGTTTAATTATTAATTGAGCTCTTAATTATATTGATTCATTAAAATAATTTCTTATATTTTGATTAAAAGTAAAAACAAATTAAAAGAAGACAATTTCCTGGTGAATATAATAATTTTAAGATTAAATTAGGAATTACTAATTAATTGATTAATTATATATTTAAAATAAGTTAATGAGGAGATAAATTGGAATACATTTTTTATGCTAAAGGACATCCAAATGTTACATCAGCTCATAAATCCACATTTGAAGTAACAATGGATAAAGAGATTGGAATAAGGGCAGATTGTATTATTGGAGTTTCTTCCAGATCAAAACTTGAAGATTTTCCTGAAGAGCTTAAAGATGCCATAAAAAACAAAAATTCAGTGATAAAGATCCAGCTTGAAACAGAGAATGGCTTTGATGAAATAACAGGATATGGACATCCTGAATTAACCTTAGAACATCCTACAGATATGGTCTGCAGAAAAAGTGAGTTTAAATGTAGCCGTACTTTAATGATAAAGGCAGATAAAGCTGCTATAGATCTAGATAGAGAATTGATAAATGATTTGAGGGAAAGAGAGGAATTAAAGGTTAAAATAATTGTTGAATAAAGAAGTGATTTTTTTTATGAGCATATCATGGGCAATTATAGGGCAATAATCGGATGTTTTTAGCTGTAATTTAAACAAAAAATGTTTAGCAGGTGATGTTTTGGATTCTACATATGAAAGAGTAAAGTCGTTCATAGAAGATAACGGCGATCATTATTATTTATGTGAAATTGAGGATATACTGGGCGTTGACGAAGAAACCCTCCTTGAGATTTTGAGGGAACTTAAAAAAGACAATATAATAACTGAGGATCATTACTTTGAAACAGGATGTTTAAACAACAAAATCTGTTCCGATTGCTTTGAACCTATGGAGCATGAAGATACTGAACTTGATGAAACTTCAGAGGGCGAAATTCAGTATAAACACATTTACCGGTGTCATAAATGCTTGAAAAAGGAGTATTATTGAGTTTGATTTGTTAGATTCCTTTTTGAATTAACATTTGATTTAAATTATTTTAAATAATCCCAACTTTATTTATGCAATAATGGAAAAAATCTTATTTATTTTGTAATATTTTGGGATTTAAAAGGAAATAATTTGTTTGTGGATTCCTGAGAATTGAAATATGATTAAAATTAGAATTTAATTGAGATTTAACATTTCCGCTGCGAAAAAATCTTTGATTTTTGAGCGAGGCAGTCGAAACTTCGTTTCGTGCCTCAAAAAGTCTATGATTTTTTGAAGGATTATTCGATCCATCCCTTTCAAAATTTTCAATTTTGAATGCAGGGAACGGGATTCGAACCCGCGAAGGGACTACCCCACTAGGCCCTCAACCTAGCGCCTTTGACCGCTCGACCATCCCTGCTAATTCTAAAGTTAACGTAACAATAGAACATACCATCATTTTTCTCTTTCACTATTTAAATGTTTCTCCGTAATGTTAAAAATTAAATATAAAACCTGGAAAATAGCAAAGATATGGAAATACTTAAAATAAGTATTATAAATGCTATGTTGAATAAATAAAATTTATTTGGGTTTAAATTTATTTTATTGTTTATAATCTCAGTTATTTTGCTGTTATAAAATAGCAAAAAGAATAGTGGAGCTATAGGAATGAAATATCTGCCCTGAACACCAAGTATATAACTTTTACCTACTGCAGTATAACTAATATATTCAAATAGGAATGCCAGAATAAAAATAATTGAGAATATTAATAAAGAAATTGATTTTTGTTTTGAATTTAACTTAAATTTACTTTTATCAATAAATGAAACAAAAAACAACATTGCAATATATACAATTATTGTAATATCAAGTAATGATGATTCAAACCATCCGCTAATAAATGTTCTTAAATAGAATTTAGATTGCAAAATCAAAGTATTCAATAAAACAAATAGAAAATTGAGAGGATCTGCTAAAATAAAAGAAATTTGACCCGGTATGGATATTGAATCCATAGCATGGGGTATGTATAATTTCTTAAACAACATATCCCAAATACCTGCTATAATTATTGAAGGTAAACTTATCAGAACAAATGTTATAACTCTTAATTTATTATTTTTAAATTTGGATATTGGTATCATAAAGAATAACAATATTAATAGAGCATAACCTTGTTTTGATAAAATAAGAGCTAAAATAACTAAAACTAAAACAAAAACTTCTTTTAAATGTATTTTTTTATTTTCATTCACTGAATAATTGAGAAAAAGGGCAATAACAAGAAAAGACAAACCAAAACTTAAACTATCTACTGAAAGGGACGCGGCCTGAAAGAGAGTCCGAGGCATTAATGCTAATAACAAAAAAACCCATTTATGAATTGGAGTTATTCTTATTGCGAAATATACTAAGATGATCCATATTAACAGATTAATTAACCTGCCAAAATATAACATAATTAAAGGGGATAAATTAAAAAATTTACATATTACCATAACTGAGGCTGATGCCAAATAAGGAATAGGAGGATAGATGACAACATGGGAAATATCAATGGATATTTTATTATCGGGGCTAAGATGTAGACTTAAGAGATTTATAGCATCATTTATATTAACTCTATCATCTGGATAGATTTGTAAATATGTAAATTCATCCATACATTTGACTATGCTTTTAGGAAAATAATTATTAATTTTATTGGGGAAAAGATGCCCTTCACTAATATCGTATGCCTTAAAAAAATGCGTTCCTTCATCTCCAACAAGGAAGGGGGGAGTTACTAATAAAAACATCAATCCAAAAACTAAACCTAATATTAAAAAAAGTATTTCAGGCTTTATAGTCTCTTCTAAATTCATAAAATCAGTTAATTGTAATATAATATAAAATTTTCTATAAAATTATATAATTTTATGATATATAAGAAATTAGGCTTTAAATACAGATTAAAGGATAAAGTAACTGTTAATATTAATTGAATGAGTTTTTAACTTCTTCAAGAATACCTTTAGCATAGAAAGATGAGAAAAATATTCCCATGACTGTAACTAACCAGAAAGACGCTAAACGATCTACTAATGCTATACTACCAGCCAGTATATCTGAAACACCAAAAATTACAAATAATCCTGTAAGAGAAATTTCAATAGATCCAATACCTCCTGGAAGAACAGAGAGAATTCCTACTAAGTTAGCTAAGAAAAAGATTATAATTATAGCTATAAAACTTATATCAACATTAAAAGCATAAAATACAGTATAAAGACGTGCGCACTCTAATATCCATGAAAAAGCAGATAATATTAATACAAAAATTAAATTTTTAAAATTAGTGAATGATTGAGTATATTCAATCATACTTTTCAAACCTTGAATAAATTTATGATATAAATTATCTAATTTATTTTCATTAATGGGCAACTTACATATTATTGGATGAATTTTTCGATATAGCCATAAACTAGTATTTTCTTTCCAGTTTATCGTATATATTAGTAAAACCAGCCCTAAAGTTAATACGCCTCCAATTAATGCTACAAAACGTATTTTAGGCACGAAAAACGCCGATATCACTAGTAAGAATCCGGCTATTACTAGATCAAAAAATCTTTCTGTAAGTCCTGCTGATAAGCCTTCTGAAATACTTATTTTGTTAATTTTTTTACCAGCTACTGCACCTAGGACTTCACCCGCGCTTCTCATTGGGCTAAAATTTCCTGCAAAGAGGCCAATTGTTTTAACAATATAATTTTTTTTAAACTTTTTGGGCTGGTTTATAATAAAACCCCATCTTATGGATCTTATATAAACAGCTAAAAGGTGAATAATGCATGCGAGTAGAATAAATGTCCAATTGGCAGTTTTTAAAGAATTTATAATATTTATAGGGCCGATCCATAATATTAGCAGAATTATGAGGATTAAACTTATTATAAGCACGTATGAACGCTTCAAATATTAATCCTCCTTGGATTTTTGCTTAATGGAATCTTTAAAGCTAAAATAATATTTTCTTTGAGAATTCTGTATTAATAGTTTAAAAACAAAAATAATATATCTCAAAACATTTTTCCATGTTATATATGACTTTTCATCTTCGTAATTACATGAAATTTGTATTTCATGAATTTTTATTCTTTCTTTCGATGCTCGATATAGTACTTCTGATTCATATACATAATCATCATAGGGTATATCAGTAAATATTTGAGCAGCGGTGTTAGAAATACATCTAAAGCCAGATTGGCTATCTGTTAGATTATAACCTGTGATATATTTTATGATTTTAGTGGTTAATTTATTTGAAAACTTTCTTTGTAAAGGCATATTTTTAGGAATTTTTTCTTTAAATCTTGAACCAATTATAAAATCTGCGTTTTCCATTTCTGAAATCAAAAAAGGAATATGTTCAGGATCATGCTGACCATCACCATCCATGATAACGAAAATTTTGTATTTGTTTTCCAATGCTTTTTTCAGCCCTGTTTTTATAGCAGCGCCTTTTCCTAAATTAGTTTCATGCCTTACTACCAATGCTCCGGAGTCTTTAGCCTTAATTGAAGTTTGATCGGTTGAACCATCATCTATTACAATGACTTCTGAATATTTTAACGTATTTTTAGCAACTTTATAGATGGTCTTTTCCTCATTATAAGCGGGAATAATAGTTATGATTTTCATTTTAGTTCCTTATTATTTTAAAATTTCAATATAGAATATGTATATGTTTTAAAATAGATTTTAATACATATAATAATTTAGTATATTTCATTTAATATTTTCACATTTATTAACAAAATATTATAATTAGAACGTGATTTTAATGAATGCAGTAACCAAAATATCAGAAGGAATTCTAGTGGACATTGAGGTTTCTACAAAATCAAACAGGTTCGAAATTGCAGGATATAATGAGTGGAGAGAAAGAATTGAAATAAGAATTAAATCGCCCCCGCTTAAGGGCAAAGCCAATAAAGAAATAGTCAATGAATTTTCAAAGCTTACTAAAAAACCTGTTGAGATCACAAATGGGCTAAAAAGCAGGCAAAAGACTCTAAAAATATATGATATATCTAAGTCTCAGTTTTTAAAGATTTTAAATTTAAAAAAGAATATCTGAGGGCATAATTAAACTAAATTTTTATTAAATTCTCTAATTCCAAAATATTATTTAGAAATGAAAACATATAACTGTCCCATGAATGAAGAAAATAAAGTCAAAGAAAATATAGATCTTTTGCTTAAAAATTTTAAAAGTATAGCAGAAATCACAGTCAGTTTTGATAGATATGACCTTATCTTATATAATTACGAAGAAATAGAGAATATAACAAGATTTATTGAGGAAAAAACTGACATTAAGTCATGGACAGCCCTTAAAACCCGCGTAAATCCAGATACAGACACGGTTTTATATTGATTCTGAAAACTATATAATTCAAATCTAACTTAAAATAGTTGAAAAACCAAAAAAAGTTTATATAGAATTTAGAATAATGTATTTTATGCATATATTTTTACTTAATAACATTTACATTAATTTAAAAGGTGACTATTTATGAAAGCGGTGATACCAGCTGCTGGACTTGGAACAAGATTTTTACCAGCCACTAAAGCACAACCAAAGGAAATGCTACCGGTTTTTAATAAACCAACAATACAATATGTAGTTGAAGAAGCAGTGTCTTCAGGAATTGATGATATTTTAATAATAACAGGAAAAGGTAAGAGATCAATAGAAGATCACTTTGATAGGTCTTTTGAATTAGAATACTCTCTTCAAAATTCAGGTAAAACTGATTATCTTAAAGAAATAGAATCTATATCCGAAATGGCGGATATTTACTATGTTAGACAGAAAAAACAGAGAGGTTTAGGTGATGCTATTTCATGTGCACAAAAGCATATCGATGGCGAACCATTTGCAGTCCTGCTTGGAGATACAATAGCTCAATCTGAAATTCCCTGTATTAAACAGCTCATGAATGTGCATGAAAAGTATAAATCCACTGTAATTGCTATAGAGGAAGTTCCTGACGAAAGGATTGAAAGATATGGGATAATTAAAGGCAATAAAATCAACGATAATCTCTATAAAATTGATGATCTGGTTGAAAAACCTAAATTAGAAGATTCACCCTCAAATTTAGGAATTATTGGAAGATACATTTTAGCACCTGAAATATTTGACTATATCAATGAAGTTTCTCCAGGAGTTGGGGGCGAAATCCAGCTAACTGATGCTTTAAGACTTTTGAACGAAAGTTACGGTTGTATTTTTAAGGGTAAACTCTACGACATTGGGAATACTGTTGACTGGCTTAAAAGTTCCATTGAAATTGCATTGGAACATGAAGAAGTAAGAGAAGAATTGAAGGATTATCTTCTGAAAATTCTGCAATAATCTTTTTAACTTTTAAATTAAAAGATTGGTTAATTACTCATTTTTTTACATTAAAGTAAAATTTATAAGCAATATACTTCGATATATTTTTATAATAGCTCAATTTATGATTAAAAATTTATGAAATATTAATAATAAAAATATGTGATTTTATGAAGATTTCAATTGTAATCCCCGCTTTAAATGAAGAAGGAATTGTTGGTAAAACTGTTAAATCAGTTCCTGTAGAAAAATTAAGGGAAAATGGACTGGAAGTTGAGATAGTTGTGGTAGATAACGCTTCAACTGATAATACTGCCCAGGAAGCTCGCGATGCAGGAGCGAGGGTAGTCTTTGGAGAAAAAAGAGGATATGGTAACGCTTATTTAAAAGGATTTAGTGAAGCAAAGGGAGACATAGTTGTAATGGGAGATGCTGACGGTACTTACCCATTTCAAATGACATATGAATTCATCCAGCCTATTTTAAGAGGAGAAGCAGATTTTGTAATGGGTTCCAGGCTTAAAGGAGACATAAAAAAAGGGGCTATGCCTGCTCTTCATAAATATGTGGGTAATCCCTTTTTAACATGGGTATTAAACTTCCTGTTCAAAGCCGGCATATCGGATGCTCATTGTGGAATGCGAGCTATAAAAAAGGAAACTCTGGATAATTTAGGCCTTAAAAGTCCAGGAATGGAATTTGCATCTGAAATGGTAATTGAAGCTGCAAGAAAAAATGTAAGGATTGCTGAAATTCCAATTGAATATTATCCAAGAGAAGGAGAATCCAAGCTGAGCTCTTTTTCAGACGGGTGGAGGCATATGAGATTTATGATGCTCTACAGACCAACACCCTTCCTTTTAATACCAAGTATTGTCATACTGGTCATGGGAGGGGCTTTTTTTATAGGAGTAATGTTAAGACAGTACGGAATGCACTCCTTAATCCTTGGAAGCTTACTGCTTATAATTGGATACCAAATATTCCTTGGATGGATCCATTTCGGTGCTTTTGGTTCAATTTATGGGGTATCCAAAAGTTCAGAAACTATAAAAAAGTTTATGAATTATCATTCTCTGGGAAGAGAACTTTTTATAGGATTTGTACTTCTTGCTCTTGGATTGTTAGTAGGATTAAAAGTATTTTACAGCTGGGTTTCAGTTGGATTTGGGACTCTTTCACAGATACAGTTTGCTATTATAGCTCTTATACTCTCTATTCTTGGGATTCAAACTATATTTTCTGGAATGTTCTTGAGTTTACTGCTCTTGAGTAGCGGAGATAAAGACAACTGATTTTAAATAATTAAAGTTTAAATCATTTATATTTTTTTTATGGTTTTAATGGATGTTTTTATAAAAATAAAGAGAAGAAAACTAAAAAGGATGAAATGAAATTGAAAGCCAGTATTATACTCTTAACCAAAAATGGAGGAAGCAGGTTAGAGGAATTAATGAATAGCATAAGAAATCAGAAGTTTGAAGGGGACATTGAGGTCATTGCGGTGGATTCAGGTTCTACAGACAATACAGTAAAGATACTGGAAAAATATAAGGCTAAAGTGTTTAAAATAAGTCCTGAAGAATTTCATCATAGTAAAACAAGGAATTTAGGGGCTCAAAAATCAAATGGTGATATTTTAGTTTATTTAACTCAGGATGCATTACCAGTAGATAATAATTTACTGGCCAATTTAATAAAACCATTGAAGGATAATTTTTCCGTGGTGTATGGAAGACAAATAGCAAATCCTGATGCTAAAAAAATTGATGTTTTCTTTTATTTGTATTTTTATCCTGCAAAGAGGAAGATTTTAAATAAAAAACATGCAGAAAACCCTAAAAAATTCTATATAGAAAATATTTTTGCTTCGGATGTCTGCGCTGCCATAAAAAGGGATGTTTGGGAAAAGGTAAGATTCGACGACGATGTACCAATGTCTGAAGATAAAGATTTTGCTTTAAGGGTTCTTAAAGATGGATATAACATTTTGTATGAACCAGATGCCACCGTATATCATTCCCATGATTATACCATAATATCTCTTTTTAAAAGGAGATTTAAAGATGGAGCTGCATTTTCTTCAATTGCCCTTGAAGGTGAAGATAATTTCATTAATAGAGGATTTAATTATCTCAATGAACAAATAAAATATTTTATCAGTAATAAATACTATTCAAGCATTCCATATACTTTATTATATGATTTTATATATTTCATAAGCTTTTTTCTTGGAAATAATCAAAGGTTATTGCCAGGTTTTATCAAAAACCCTCTAATGAAAAATTAGATTTAGATAAATCAATATAAATCATATTAATAATAGAATTAATAATTCCAGCATCGTGCTTAATTAAGTTTTCAAAAAATAGTAGCAGTGTTAAAATGGCTAATTCAGATAATCCAACTGTCAGTATAATAATTACAAATTATAATGGTGAAGAGCACCTTGATGAATGCATGAGTTCACTAAAAAATATTGAATACAGCAATTATGAAGTTATTTTACTGGATAATGCATCTTCTGATAATTCCATTCAATTAGCAAAGGATATTTATCCGGAGATCAGGATAATTTCCCTTGATAAAAATTATGGATTTGCTGAAGGGACCAATAAAGGAGCAGAATGTGCTGAATCAGAATTTATAGTTTTTTTAAATAATGATACAATGGTTGATGGAAAATGGTTAATAGAGCTTGTTAATGCTGCAAAAGTTTATGGGGAAGACAATATCTACTCCAGTAAAGTCTTATTTTATGATCCTCCCCATGATATAAATACCATTGGCGGAATAATTACTCCAATGGGCAGCGGGCTCGATATAAACTTTGCAAAACCTGATTTAGAGGAATACAATGAAATAAGGTATGTTGGTTCCCCTTCAGGATGTTCCATGCTACTCAAAAAGTCGTTATTTGAGAAAATGGGAGGATTTGATAAGGATTACTTTGCGTACCTCGAGGACGTTGATTTCGGATGGAGATGCTGGTTAGAGGGGCATAAAACATTTTTTATACCTTCATCTGTAGTTTATCATAAATATGGTGCTACTGGAGGAAAAAGAGAAACTCCTTTCAGGGTTTTTCATGTACAGAAAAACCGGCTGACCAATATTTTAAAGAATTTTTCAATTAAAAATATAATTTCAGGTCTTATTATCTCAACAGGGTTTGACATTATTCGCATAGCTGGCTTTTTAGCAGGTGGAAATTTTGAGCTTATAAAAGCGGTGCTTAAGGGAGATTACTACTTCCTGAAAAATATCCCCAAGACCCTTGAGAAAAGGAAAAAAATTCAAAAAAACAGAAAAATTTCAGATTCACAGATGTTTGAAATGGGTCTGATAGCTTCTTTAAGCTGGTGTATGGAAGAATTTAGAAGATTAGGGAAATTGAATAAGAATTAAAGTTTATAAATATTAAATGAGCATAATTTTAACACTATATAAAAGA
The DNA here is from genome assembly GCA_002494885.1 of Methanobacterium sp. UBA44. Taxonomy (GTDB): domain Archaea; phylum Methanobacteriota; class Methanobacteria; order Methanobacteriales; family Methanobacteriaceae; genus Methanobacterium_D. Next base: position 26,095 of record DACV01000007.1, on the reverse strand, counting down.
ATTAATGAGGTTTTCGATTAATGAAAATTTGCCAGATTATCTATACGTATCCTCCATATGTTTCAGGTGGTGCTGACATATATGCAGAGAGAATTTCTAAAGAATTAGTAAAAAAGGGCCATGAAGTTGTGGTAATAACCACAAAACCCTTTGATGGCTTATCTTCATTAAAACCATCATTGGAAATGGACGGTGAAATTAAAGTGCATCGATTTTATCCTCTTAACATATTTTCATGGATTTATTCTGATGAAAAATCCATGTTTCAGAGGGCAATATTGAATGCAATTGATATATGGAATTTACATCCTTATCTGGTCATTAAAAATATATTAAAAAAAGAAAAACCAGATGTTGTTCACATCCATACTCCTGTATGGATTTCTCTATCGGTTTTTGATGCTGTAAAGAGTCTTAAAATACCTTCTGTTTTCATGGTCCATGATTATCTTCTTTTATGTCGTAGAACACTGCTTTTGAATTCTAATGGGGAAATTTGTTATGATCCTCATCCATTTTGTAAGATGTATCAGTCTTTATCCAGAAAAATTGTGGGAAACAAGCCAGATATGGTTATAGCTCCTTCACAATTTATTTTAGATACTTTATCACAGAGTGGCTTTTTGGAGGGATCTAAGAGTCTTAAAATCCCTCTTGGTGTATCGATAGATGGTAAAAAGCCCAAAAAGGAATATGAAACAATTGACATTCTCTATGCAGGTTCTCTGGTAAATCACAAAGGTGTGCACATACTGATCGAAGCTTTTAAGAACATTAAAAATGAAAACATTAAACTCCATATTCTTGGAAAAGGCAGTGAAGAATCTAACTTAAAAGAAATGGCAAAAGATGATAAAAGAATATTGTTTCACGGATTTGTAAAGGGTAAAGAGCTTTTAAATTTTCATGAGAATGCAAACATCATTGTAGTTCCATCAGTTTGTTTTGATAATTCTCCCATGGTGATTTATGAAAGCTTAATGAATGGAACTCCTGTAATTGGAAGTAAAATTGGAGGAATTCCAGAATTAATAGAGGAAGGAGTTAATGGTTTTTTATTTGAGCCTGGAAACGTTGATGAATTGAAGAATAAACTCCAGTACCTTATTGATAATCCTTATAAATTGAAAAGCCTGGAAAAAGGTGCTTTTGAATCTGGAAAGAAATATACCATGGATATTCACATAGAAAAGCTGGAAAGTGTATACAGAGAATTAATTAAGGAATGAAACTGACATGAATATCATTAAAGACATCAAAAATCTTAAAATAGGCAATTTGGGTTCTAGAGAGTGTTTTTTAATACCACTAATTGCACTTCTTTTAACAGATATATTTATTGTACTGGATATTCCTTTTGTTAGAGAACTCTTTAGCTTCGTCTTTTTTACTTCTGTGCCTGGTATTTTAGTTATTCAACTTTTAAAATTAAATAAATTAGATTTAACCAGAAAAATAGCATTAATTATTGGAATAAGCGTTTCAATAATGATCTTCGCCGGATTATTGCTGAATATTACATATCCGCTTATTAATAAACCATTATCATTGTTACATGTTCTTATTTTGTTAAATGCTATAGTATTGATACTTTTATATGTAGTGTATAAAAGGAATAATGAAATAACAAATGTATTTAACTTTAAAACTGATTTGAATGGAAAATTATTATTTCCATTAATTTTAGCATTCATATTTCCATTCATGGCTATTTTTGGAACATATATAATGAACATTAATGGAAGTAACCTTATTCTGCTGGTAATGTTACTTTCAATCCCTTTGTATATCTTATTATTAACTTATCTTAGGGATAAAATCCCCCCAATAACTTATCCAATTGCTTTGTGGATGATAGGTTTAAGTTTGCTTTTAATGGCCGGTTTAACATCAAATCATCTCGTGGGTAGAGATATTCATAAGGAATTTTATTGTTTCAAGTTAACTTTAGGCAGTTATCGCTGGGATATCTCTAATTTCTATGATTCATTCAATGCATGTCTCAGCATTACCATACTTCCAGCAGTTTATCAGGTTTTATCAAACATAAATAGCGAATATGTATTTAAATTATTTTGTGCAGTAATAGGTTCTATTATCCCATTAATTTCATTTAATGTCTTCCAGAGATATATTGGTGATAGAGGAGCCTTCTTTGCGTCCCTATTAATAATATTCATGGCCTTTTTTATAGCTTCTATGGGAAGTGTTAGACAGCTAATTGCACTGGTGTTCTTTTTCTTATCTGTAATGGTTCTATTTGATGATGAACTGGAAAAGCTTCCTAAAAAAGTTTTATTGCTTTTATTCATGATTTCGATAGTATTATCTCATTATGCCACATCATATCTTGCACTTGCTTTACTGGTTCCCATGCTTTTGCTACCTTTCCTAAAGAGCCTGCTAAAAAGACTATCAGGAAAAAACAACAAAATATTATTTACAAATTTTGAAATAATAATCCCTTTTTTACTGTTTGTATTTATATGGTATCTCCTGGTTGCTCAGGTACAGGTAAGTGGTGGAATGTACGTAATTGACAGAACATCCCAGGTTCTACAGGATACAGGATTTACTGGAGGATTTACAGAGGGTACAAAGGACAATATGATACTGGCCATGTTTGGAATAGGAATAAATTCAGTACCTAATCTGATTAGTGCATTTGTTCATGATACTGTATTTTTAGTTATATTTATTGGTTTACTGGTTCTTATCTCAAGTTATAGGGCAAAAAATCCGAAATTAGATATTAGATTCCTCATAGGAATTTTGATTTCAGTTGCTTTACTTGCGTTTCTGGTTATAGTGCCTAATTTATCTATTCATTATCCTGCAGAAAGGGTATTTATCCAATCATTAATATTTTTAGCTCCTCTTTTTGTAATTGGAGGGGGAAAAATCTCTGAAATTATTAAAAAACCTAAATCAAAGTATTTAATATTATTTATATTAATTATAGCCCTATTTTCTTGTAATACATACTTGCAGTATCATTTTTATGGAACACAATATTCTCCATACTATGAAAATGATGGTAACCTCAGAAATGAGTATTTTGTATATGATCAGGAAATAATGGGGGCTGAGTGGCTAAAGAACCATTATATAAACGATACACAGATATATACAGACGGATCTGCCATTAATAGATTGCTTTTGGGCCGTTTTGATCTTAAATACCATAATGTGCTGGTAAATAATCAAAAACTAAAGGGATACATTTTATTGAGGTATATTAATATTAATAAGGGTATTTTATTTAAGGACCCAACAATAATAAAAGAAATGGTTTACTATGAGCCAATTATTTCCAGTTCTAACCTGATATATGAAAACGGTAGATCTGAAGTAAGAATTAGAGGAATGTAGCTTATATTTTATTTGATTAATTCAGAATAAAGTTCAATGTATCTTTCAATAGTAGAGGACCATTCAAAATTTTTAATATCGTTTAAATTGTTTTTAGATATTTTTTCTCTCTTATCAGTATTTATATACAGATCTAATATTGCATCAGCTACTTCATTAGGTTCTGGAGAGATTAATATACCATTACGGTGATTTTTAATTATTTCAACACCTCCGCCCACGTTACTGGCTATTACAGGAATGCCCAGGGACATAGCTTCTAAATATACCATTCCAAAAGGCTCCATTCTTGAAGGCATTGCTAAAAGATCTACAGAGTTTAAAAGGGCCATATATTCATTGGGTTTTAAAAATCCAACAAAATTAACGTGATTTTCCAGATGGTATTTCTTTACCAGTTGTCTGATAAGATGATTTTCTGGCACATTTAAAGCTATATAAAGATTTAATTCGGGTATTTCATTAATCAAATCTTTAATAGCCTCAATTAATATATCTCCACCTTTTTTTAATTTAGGGCCTCCAGGGAAAAGAATATTAAATCCTTCTTTTAAATTAAGGGTTTTTTCTTTATCTATATTGAAAGTGTTGATTCCATTAAGGATAATTTTGCCTTTATCGTTAACTATGTCTCCAAAAACTTTTTTTGATTCATTATAGAGATATTCGCTCACAAAAACAATCTTATCCATCCTTTTAAATGCTCTTTTTAAAAATTTAATTATAAAGAAGTTGGATACAGATGAAAATTTAGATTTGCTATAAAATAAGGAGAACCAGGGCCCATGTATATTGCCCAGCCATTTAACATCTTCATCAGCGCTGTTAAGGATGTAACATAAAATATCCGAATACTCAATATGTGAATGAATTATATCAATGTTACTTTCCTTTAAATAATTGTTTATTCTCTTTTTAACTCTGAAAAAGTAGGTGAACATTAATAATAAATTTAAAACCTTGATTGGCTTTGGATTTAGGGAAGAAACTGAAGTTTCTGGATTTAAAATCATTTTAAACAAAGATTTAGGATCAAATAAGCTTCCTAAATCCATTATTTCAATATCAAGGTCTTTGAAATATTCTTTTATTTCATTATTTAAAATAATTGAAACTTCGATATTTCTTTTAATTAAAGAGCTTACCATTTGATGAACGACGTTTTCTCCACCTCCCCATCCACTGGAAATTACCATAAAGCAAATTTTCATTTTTACACCATATATATAGTAGTTTACTAATTGGAAAGAGCATTAAAAAGATCAGAGGCCATTTTTTCCATTGAAAACTCTTTTTGAGCTAATTTTTTAGAATTAATGCCCATTTTTTCCAATTCATCTTTATCTTTATTTTTTAATTCTAATATCCCTTCAATTAAATTTTGAGGTTCATTATTTTTTATAACTATACCGCAATGATTTTCTCTTACAAATATTGCTGCATCTCCCACTTCGGTGGTTAAAACAGGTTTTCCCATAGCAAGATATTCTGGGAATTTGGTGGGAGCTGCTACTTCTGCAGCAGGATGGCCAGGGCGTGGTAAAACCAAAACATCACTTATAGCATAATAATTCACCACTTCATTTTGAGGAATTTTAGGAACGTATCTGATGTTACCATCTTTTTTCCCTTTATTGCCCCCAACAATAACAAATGCTATTTCATCATGATCCTTTAGCTTTTTTGCCGCTTCAATGAACCCATCTACTCCCTGCCACTTTTCACAGGCCCCTAAATAAGTAAAAATCATTCTATTATTAATATTTAACTCGTCCTTTATTTCCTGGATTTTAGAACTTTCAGGTTCTTTAAATAAGCCCAAATCAATACCATTAGTAACGTATGCAGCCTTATTGGGCGTAAGACCGCGGTTATAAAGATCTTCAATCATTTTATGCGATACGCATGTTATTTTATCTGAAAAATGGAGATTTAAAAAGTCAATTGTTTTTAAAAAAAGATATCTAATGATAGAAGAGGGTCTGAACTTCAAACCCTCTTCGTATAAGAGAAATTCTTTCACTATGTCACCATGTTTATCCATAATGAACTTAACATCTTTAAATTTAGTTAAAAACAGCACAGCATGAGTTAACTGACCGTTACAAAACACTATATCGTAATTACCTTCTTTTATTTTCTTAAAATGTTTAGAATAAATGTTAAGAGGCGAAACTTTAACAATTTCATAGGGAAAGTTAATCTGTTTTCCAATCTCTTCGTTAAAATCGTCCAATCCTGTATAAATAACAAAATCCATTTCATGGCCTAAATTCATCATTAAATTTGCTATTTTAATTTTTCTTATCCATGCTGAGTAATCGTCAGCAGGTGGGCCTACTTTAACGTTAAGAATTTTCATATTGTAATACTCCTATGAGACAAAATAATTGGATAATATCATAATATAGACAGGGAACAACAAATAAAAGACATTTTTGTGTATAATATAACAAGTACATTTATTTCTACTAAACTAGTATATAATTACTTAGTTTAATATATGTTAAAATTTAAAAGGACTTAAATAAGAGAAAATAAAGAATTAGTTTTTTGTTTTTATAATCTTTCAAAATGTGAAAAAATATGATTGATGGAAGTAGTTTACTTAATATATCCTACATTAAAGGGGAATATTTCAGGAAAGGAAAAGAAGAATGCTTAAATACGCGCAATACATGGTTAAATTCATTAAAAACAGACCTTAATAATTTAGAAAATTCAAATAATTCTTTTTCAAGAATAAATAAGCTAAAGCAGGGAATTTTTTACAGTACTGTAGGATCTGGAAGTAATATACATCCTTTAAACAGAAAGAAAATTTGGATTGGTCCTTTACTAAGTAAATACCCTGCTTTGTTCAATTCACTTCCCTACAATTTTATTGCATCACATATAGAGACTTCTTTTAGTTCTATTTTTAAATTGTTAACTTCAAACATTTCTTTTAGCCCTATTTCAAATAAATGTTATATAAATTTGTACAGGGGAATTATCAATAGCGATGCTGACAGTCTTCAGCAGGGACTGAATGAATTAACTGAACATCTTAGATCAATAAATCTTGATCTTATAATTATGCATAACGATTCTGTTCCTATTAATCGGGCCATAATTTTTGTTGCAAGGGAATTAGGAATTCCTACAGTAGAAATTCAACATGGAGTTCTTGTAGGTAACTATACAGCCACAGGTAGAGAAGTAGATCACCTGTTTGTCTGGGGTGAGTACTATAAAGATTTCTATGTAAAAAATAACATCAAAAGAGAAGATCAGGTAAAAATACTTGGCTACCCTTATCCAGTAAAGAAATATAATCAATTAAAGAAAGAAAAGTTATTAGTAACCTATTTGGGTCAGCCTTATGAGCAGTTCAATGAAGATCTGTTAATTTATAAGGTAGATGCTGTTAGGAATTTAAACAGAATCTGTAATGATTTAAATTTTGATTTTATTTTTAGACCTCATCCCCTTGAAGATTTAAATTTATTAAGATCAGAACTTAAAAATATAAAATTTACTCATCCAGGAGAAACAATGATTGAATCCCTTGAAAAAGGAGACGTTTTTGTTGGATTTGATTCTACAGCTTTGGTTGAAGCAAATTTAAATTCAAGATTAACCATACAACTTAAAAACTATGATTATCCAACTGATGATTATGAAAAACTGGGTGCATGCTCAAAATCTGTTGAAACATTTGATGAATTGGAAAGTTATCTGAAAGGTATAAAAAATGGTGAATTATCTTCATTTTATCGTCCGGTTAGAGAAAGTTATATTGAAACTCCGAGAGGAGGACTTGAGAAACGATTTTTAGAACTTATTAATGAAATAATATTATAGTTTGAAACAATTTATATTAAAATAGAGATATTAAAGCCCAGGTGAGTTTTTGGACGAATATAAACTTTTTGTACAGAGAATTGGACTGGTAGGGATTACAAATATACTTATAAGTTTAAGCTCCCTTATTTTAGTGCCAGTTCTATCAAAAAATCTTTCAATTCAGGATTATGGGGTTTGGAGCCTTTTTATTGCTACTGTAGCATTTATACCCTTACTGGTAAATTTAGGACTTCCATACTCAATGCTTAGATTTTTAGCAGTCGAACATGATAAAAAGATAATTCGTGAAGAATTTTATTCTATTACTTTTGTATTGTTAATTATGGGATTAATTACATTGTTTATAATGCTTTTATTCTCTAAGCAATTAGCATTAGTTCTTTTTAATGGAAATACAGGTATTACTATTATTTTAGCTGTAACAGTATTTGTGAGTATAATGATTTCATCTTTTTTCACCTATTTTCGAACTTATCAGCAGATGAAGATATTTTCTGTACTATCTCTAATTCAGACTTATTTTATGGTGTTTTTAGTAGTAATCTTCATTCAATTGGATTATAAAATAACAGGAATAGTGTTTGGATATCTTTTAGCGCAAATCCTGGTTGCCATAAGTGCATTAATATTTATAATTCATCAAATTGGTTTTAATATTCCTAAATTTAAAAAAATTAGAGATTATTTATCATTTGGAATACCTACAGTCCCCAGTAATTTATCTACTTATACTGTAGATCTAAGCGACCGTTATGTCATAGGAATTATACTGGGAACAACCTATGTAGGATATTACTCTCCAGGTTACACACTTGGAAATATTATAGCAATGTTTATGGCGCCATTCGCTTTCCTTTTGCCTTCATTACTATCTTCCTATTATGATCAAAATAAATTAGAAGAAGTAAATTTGCATTTACAGTATTCACTTAAATATTTTCTCTTAGTAGCCATACCTGCAACATTTGGATTATCATTACTGTCAGAACCACTGCTTACACTATTAAGTACTGCAGAAATAGCCAAAAATGGTTATTTAATAACGCCTTTCGTGGCTTTAAGCGCCTGTCTTGTGGGCATATATGGTATTATAAGTCAAATATTAGCCCTAAAAAAGAAGACAAAGATAATAGGCACCATGTGGATTATTGCTGCTGTTCTTAATATTATTTTAAATATAATATTCGTACCATTGTATGGTATAATTGCAGCAGCCATTACTACGCTTATTGCTTATGCATTTACCTGTGCAGCAGCGATCTTTTACTCTAATAAATACATAAAAGTCCATTTTGATTTAAAATTTATCTTAAAAAGTATATTTGCTTCAATAATCATGTCTTCTGTAATCCTATACATAAAACCAGTAAGCGTTGTCTGGATTTTAATTACAATTTTTATATCCTCTCTGGTCTATATGGTAGTTATTATACTTTTAAAAGGTATTTCAATGAAGGAATTTGAATTCTTTAAAAAATTACTCCGAGTTTAGCTTATAGACATTTAAAGATAATTTTTTAATTAGTCTGAACCTTTATACTAAAAATAATAAGAAATTAAATAAAAAAAGAAGTAAAATGACTTAATTTTAATGGGAAAAAAAATTATTTATGGCAAAATTCCCTGATAATATCCTTTATTTCTTTTTTGGATAGTTTCTCGGCCTGATTGGAGTTGTAGATAATCTTATCTTCACTACATTCATTATCAGAGTTTATAATGTATAATTCGCCCTGATCTATTGCAAAGATCATTTCCTCTTCGGTCATTAACTCTTCATAAGTTTTTTCTCCGAATCGTTTACCAATAAGCTCTATTTTAATGTTTTCTGGTTTATAGCCGTAGGTTGGAGCGTATTCTTCAACCATAACTTCAGCAAGGTCAACAATATTTAAAGCAGGCATTTTAAGAATGAAAATTTCCTTACCCTCAGAAATTTCACCGGCTCTAAGGATTAATTGAACTGCCTGGGGAATGCCCATGATAAAACGGGTCATATCAGTGGAAGTTATTGTAATTGGGCCTCCTTTTTTAATCTGGCTCTTAAATAACGGCACAACTGAACCTCTTGAATCAAGTACATTTCCAAATCTTACACACGAAAAAACTGTATCTTTTTTGCCAGTGTAATAATTCGCTGATATGGTTAAACGTTCTGCTAAGAGTTTAGTTGCCCCCATAACGTTTATAGGGTTTACAGCCTTATCTGTACTGATTACTATCACTTTACCTACTTCTTTATCTAATGCTGCATTTAAAACGTTTTGAGTACCTATTATATTTGTTTTAACAGCATCAAAAGGATTATATTCGCATAGGGGCACATGTTTAAGCGCTCCTGCATGAAATACTATGTCAACACCCTCAAAGGCCCTTAGTAACCGTTCTTTGTCACGTATATCTCCCATAAAAGTTCTGATTTTATCTGAATTTAGTTCCTGTTCTAATTCAAATAAGCCAGTTTCATTATTATCTAAAACTCGAACAACTTTAGGATTAAATTCTAAAAGCTCTCTAACAATTTCACTGCCAATAGAACCAGTCCCACCGGTTACTATGATTATTTTATCTTCATAAAAGGATTTCATTTTATCAACCATAAAAATTTTTTATTTCCCTGGCTATTAAATCTATTTGACTTTTTTTAATATCAGGGAACATAGGAAGAGTCACAATCTTCTTTGAAATTTCTTCAGTAACTGGAAGTTTGCATTCATACTTCAACACATTTCTGTAAAAATGAGTTAGGTGGACGGGATCAAAATAAACCTTGGTCATTATCCCATTATCTGCCATATGTTTCATGAACTCATCTCTTTTATCAGCTAAAGTCGAATATAATTGATATACATGATAATAATCTTTTGGGGGTACTAAAGGCTTTATTCCATCGATTTTATTTAATTTTTCAGTTAAATAAGCTGATTTTTCTCTTCTCATCTTGATTATTTTATTTAATTTTTTAATCTGTGCTATCCCCAGTGATGCGGTTAAATTGGACATTCTAAAGTTAAATCCAAGTTCTATGTAATCAAAAGGTTCTAAAGAAGTGAAATAGTTAGCATGCTCAAGTCTACCATGGGATCTGGAAAGATTTAATTTTTCATATACTTCTTGAGAATCAGTAACCACCGCCCCTCCTTCTCCTGTGGTAATGATTTTATTCTGGCAGAAACTTAAAATAGCCGAATCTCCGAAGGTACCTATTTTTTTATCACCAATTTTAGCTCCCATAGCCTCAGCAGCATCCTCAATTAAAAAAAGATCATGGTCTTCTGCTATTTCTTTAAGTTCTCGGATTTTGCAGGGGCATCCTCCATAATGTATGGGCAAAATTGCCTTGGTTTTATCACTTATCATTTCATTAACACTTTCAGGGTCTAAACCAAGAGTTTCCTCTTCAATATCTGCAAATACTGGTTTAGCTCCTACAAAAAGGGGAGAATTAGCAGTAGCAATGAATGTAAATGAGGGGACGATTACTTCATCTCCCCTAGTGATATTATGAGCCATGAGAAGTGAATGAAGTGCGGATGTTCCTGAATTAAAGGCAGCTGCATATTTAGTTCCTATTTCTTCTTTTATTAGATTTTCAAACTCTTCTACCTGGGGGCCAACTGCCCAGTTCATTCCTGACTCAATCTCATTTTTTACATTGTTAACATCATCTTCATCCCAGTAAATTTTAAAAAGGGGAATTTTCCAGCTCATGATTGATCCTCAAATTTTTTTAAAATTTGTGGTTCAGAAACGTTTACAAAATCGTAGATTTTTGCACGCCATCGAACACGGAGTGTTCGGGGCATGGAAAAAAACCTTGTTTTTTTCCGGCTGCAAAACTGAAAGTTTTGCAAGCATGGAAAAACTAAAAATTTTTCCGGTTGCAAATTTATGATTTGCAAACATCGAAAACCTATGGTTTTCAAATGCTACGCGTTTCTTCAACCTCAAATTCTTTAATTTCTTTTTCTGTAAGTTCTCTTGCCACTCTTGCAGGTACACCAAATGCAATTACATTATCAGGTATATCTTTGTTAACAAAGCTAAAAGCACCTATAATTGAATTTTTCCCAACTGTTACATTGGGCATCACTACAGAATGGGTTCCAATTCTGCAATTCTTTTTAAGTGTAACTCTACCTTCTTTATTATCTATTGTAGAAGCTGAATAAATGGAGCAATGAGACCCTATCTGTACATAATCTTCAATTGTAACACCATTTTTTGCATTAATATATGTAAAAGCCCCAATGTCAGTCCTGTAACCTAATTCCAGATTATCTTTATTTTGTACGATCCAGTTATACTCATTTAATTTTCTTTCTTCAATTTCTGGAGGTTTCCAATTGTTAAATCTATGTTTCGTCATGATTTTACCCTTAAACTATAAATTAAGTTTTTTATTCATTAACTCATCGCTTAATTTGATATTACTTAATATGTCTACAACTTTTTTTCCTGTTTTTCCATTACCATATGGATTTTCACATTTTTCAACTATTTTTTTAAATTCTTCATTGTAAATGGCTTTCAGGATAGCTTTTTTTATATTATTTTTATCATAATCTACATTAATAACATTCAGGGCCTGTTCTCGCCCGTCCTGTCTTGAACCTATATTGACAGCAGGTAGTTTGAATGAAGGTGCCTCAATAATCCCACTACTTGAATTTCCAACTATTACACTGGCTATATTCATTAAACTGAGATATTCTATACTGGGAATATTTTTATATGTATTTATAAAAGGATAATTTTCATATTTCTTTATTGTTTCTATGATTTTTCTACCACCAGCATCAGCGTTAGGATATAGGATAATTGTCTGTTTTTCAAGTTCGACTATGGCATCAAGGGTTTCTCTGGCCTGAAATTCTGCATTTTTAGATTCTAATGTTACTGGATGCTGAACAACCAGAATAATTGGTTCTGATAAATTTAAATTGTATGTTAAACTGATTTCGTCTGGATTTAATAATTTTTCACTTAATATAGGGTCTAATCCAGGAGCGCCAACCACAAATACATTATTTGGGTTTTCTCCCATTTTAATAATTCTTTCTGCACTTTTCCCAGTTGCTGGGAGGTGAATATTAACAAGTTTAGTGATTGCATGTCTTGCATATTCATCAACGGTTGAAGTGATTTCTCCACCATGAAGATGAGCAGTTGGAATATTAAGGTAGGCTCCAACAATAGCTCCACCTAACATTTCGCTTCTATCCCCTAAAAGTAGTATTATATCTGGATTAATCTTTAAAATAACTTTTGAGAGTGATTTAATGAATTCCCCTATAAATTTAACCATTGAAAGTTTATTATCTTCTTTAAATGTTGCATCAATTTCATTGAATTTGAAGCCGTCTTTTTCTATATCATTTACAGTCATTCCAAATTCTTTCATTAAATGCATCCCGGTCACAATCAATTCTAAGTCTATATCTGGATTTTTTTCCATTTCCCATAAAACAGAACGCATAAGACCATAATCTGCCCGGGTCCCTGTAATGTAAAGTATTTTTCTTTTCATTCTACTTGATTCCATTGTATCTGGCTGTCTTTTTTAATATTTTCGGTAATTTTCATTCCAATTAGCTTATGAAGATTTTTTGGCTTAATTCCAGTTCCAGGTCTTTTAATATCCAAAAAATCTTCAGTTAAAACAGTCCCAGCCGGAATATCTTTTTTTGCAACTATACTTTTCCTAACAAGATTTTTTATTTTAATCTCTTCAACAGTAGGTTTTTTAATGCCGTTTCCCATGCCTTTTTCTACATTTCTTATAGACCTGACCATTTCAGCAAATTCATGAGGTTCAAGTGACGCTTTATGATCTGGTCCTGGAAGATTTTTATCAAGAGTAAAATGTTTTTCGATCATGCAACTGCCCAAAGCCGCAGCGGCTACAGACATTTCAATACCCGGTGTATGATCAGAAAAGCCAACAGGTCTTTTAAAAGCTGTTTCTAATGTTTTAATGACATTTAAATTGGCATCTTCCATCTTTGCAGGATAGCTTGTTAAACAGTGCATTAGAATCAGGTCATCATTGTATTTTTCCATTAAATTTAGAGCTTCTTCAACTTCACCCAGTGTTGACATCCCTGTTGATAAAATAACTGGTTTTTGCTTTTTTGCAATGTATTTAAGTAATGGAAAATTTGTTATTTCTCCAGAAGCTACTTTAAAAAAGGGTGCCCCAATTTTGTCCAATAAATCAACACTTTCAAAATCAAAGGGTGAGGAGAGAAATATAATGTCTTCTTCTGCAGCATATCTGGCTATTTCTTGAAATTCATCTGCTGATAATTCCAATTTTTTTATCATTTCGTACTGAGAATCATCTTCGGTATCTGTAATCTGGTAATCTGCCTTTTTAGCGTATTTGGTAACCAGATTTTCTGTTTTAAAAGTTTGAAATTTAACTGCATCAGCACCCATCTCTTTGGCTACCATGACTAATTTTTTTGCGGTGTCAACAGATCCATTGTGATTAACTCCAGCTTCTGCAATTATAAAACAATTTTCTATTTTATTTTTTTCTACTTTCTTCATTTATATTACCATTAAAGCTAAATAGGGTATTAAAATTTAGGCATCAAATATATTATATAATAATAGAACTATCATTTATATATTGGTATTAACGACTTATCTGGTGATACAATGTACAAAAATCTAATGGAATTAAAAGACAGAGTTATAGTAGTAACAGGGGGAACCGGATTACTTGGAAAAGAATTTTGCAGAGGACTTGCAGAATTTGGAGCCGAAGTTATAATAGGAAGTACTAATAAAGAAAATGGAAAGCTTGTTTCAGAGGAATTGAATGCATATTTAAATGAAGATAAAGTCAGCTTCAATATCCTTGATATAACCTCGGAAAAGTCAATTGATGAATTTATTTTAAAAACAGAAGAAGAATTTGGAAAAATCGATGTTCTGGTAAATAATGCGTATCCAAGGAATAAAAAATATGGAACAAAGTTTGAAAAGGTGGAATTTGACAGTTACAGTGAAAATGTAATTTCACACATGGGCGGTTACTTTTTAGTTACTCAAAAAATATCCAAAAGAATGATGGAACGTAAATATGGGGTTATAGCAAATATTGCTTCAATATATGGAGTTTTAGGACCTAATTTTTCAGTTTATGAAGGTACTGAAATGACAATGCCAGTAGAGTATTCCATGATTAAAGGTGGAATTATCAATTATACAAGGTATTTATCAACATATCTTGCCCCCTATAATATTCGAGCTAATTGCATTAGTCCTGGAGGAATATTTAATCATCAACCATCTGAATTTGTTGAGAAATACAATGATAAAGTGCCTTTAGGACGCATGGCAGATCCTTCAGACATTGTAGGTACATTAGTTTTCCTTTCTTCAGATGCATCAGAATATATCACTGGACAGAACATAATGGTGGATGGAGGCCTTTCAGTTTGGTAAAAAAAATTCTATTTGTGGGTCTTGGTTCTATAGGATGCAGACATCTTCAAAATATTAAGAATGCATTGCCTTCAGCTCAAATAGCTGCATTAAGGAGCCAGAAGAGGGAAATAAATAATGAATTTAGCGATTTAATTGATCATGAATTTTATAACATTGGTGATGCTAAAAAATTTAGCCCAGAAATTGTTTTTATTGCTAATCCTACTTCTTTGCATGTGGAAACAGCTTTAGAGTTTATAAATGATGTTTATGGGATGTTTATAGAGAAGCCAGTATCAGATAGTGTTGAAAAGGTCCAAAAACTTATAGAACATGATTCAAAGGCTATTATTCATGTTGCATGCCCTTTAAGATTTCATCCCGCACTTAAATTCATTAAAAATTATTTTGATGGTTCTCATAAAATTTTAAGCATAAAGATTGCTTCAGGGTCGTATTTACCCGAATGGCGTCCATCTCAGAATTATAAAGAAACTTACTGTGCAAGAAAGGAATTGGGCGGAGGAGTTTCTTTAGATTTGATACATGAAGTGGATTATATGAGGTGGATCTTCGGCGATGTTAAGGAAGGATACTTTGGTTCGTCAAAAGTGAGTGAATTAGAGATAGAAACTGAAGATATTGCTTATGGTGTATGGAAACTTAAAAATAAGGCCATATGTGAGATACATCTTGACTATTTCAGAAAAGTCCCTGAAAGATACATGGAAGTGGTAAATAATGATGGAATTATCAGGGTAGACCTGATTAATTCTATAGTTACCATTGATAATGGTCTAAAAGAGGAAAAATTTCAGTTTGATTTTGACAGGAACGATATGTACAGAGATGAGATTGATTATTTTTTAAATTGTCTTAAGGAAGAAAAGGATAGTTTTAATGATTTAAAATTTGCTTTAAACACCCTTAAATATGCAATTTTCATGAGAGATAACTCTGGAAACGTGATTTTATGAGGATTCTGGTAACTATTTGCGCAAGAAAAGGTTCAAAAAGAGTTAAAAATAAAAATATGAGAGATTTAATGGGTAAACCCCTTATAATCCACACCATTGAAACTGCTAAAAAATGGGGAAGAGCGGATCGAATCGTTGTTTCAACAGATTCAGAGGAAATTGCCGCAGTTTCAAGAGAATATGGGGCAGATGTACCATTTATGCGTCCAAAAGAGCTTGCAAGCGATACAGCACCTAAATTACCAGTTATAAGGCATGTGGTGGAGTTTTTAATGGACGAAGAGAATGAAGAGTTTGATTTAGTTGTTGATCTAGATCCTACCAGCCCTTTAAGGACAGTTGAAGATATAGAGAATGCTTATAATACTGTACTCAATAGAAATTGCGTAAATTTATTTTCAGTGTGTTCTGCAAGGAAAAGTCCTTACTTTAATATGGTAGAATTAGATGATAAAGGATATGCTCATCTATCTAAGACTCTTAAAAATCCTATATTTAGAATGCAGGACACCCCAATAGTTTATGAGTTGAATGCATCTATTTACATGTACTGGACAAAATATCTATTTGACATGAAAAGCGTAATTAATGAAGGAAGTATTATATACGAAATGCCATATGAACGTTCCATAGATATTGATTCAGAAATGGATTTTAATATGGTAGAATTCTTTATTAAGAATAATAAGTTATAATTCAATATTATAAAGCATGAATCAGTTATATTCACTTTTAAAGGGGGCATCTAAATTAAACCAGGGAAATTAACAAAATTTTTTGTTGATAACAGGATACTACGTTTCATTCCATTATACAACCTTTTTAGAAATTTTTTAATAAGAAGGTACTCCAGAAAATTTTTAAGCAGCATTGTAGAAATCGGTGATTACTCAATTAATCACGCACAGATTATTGCTGCATCTGATAAATACAAACTCAAAATTGGTAAATTCTGTTCAATAGCTGCAGGAGTTACTTTTATTTTAAGTTCAGCCCATAGAGCAGATTGGGTAAGCACATTTCCATTCATACAGGCCCAGGACACATCTACTCTTGATCATATAGAAGATAATCGTAAAAGAGGTCTTTTAAGCTCTAATGGGGACATAGTAGTAGGTAATGATGTCTGGATTGGAGGCAATGCCATAATACTGTCTGGAGTTAAAATAGGAGATGGGGCAGTAATTGGTGCTGGATCGGTAGTAACAAAAGATGTGGGTGATTATGAAATTGTGGCAGGAAATCCAGCAAAACATATCAAATATAGATTCAAAAGGGAAGAAATAAAAAAATTAAAAGAAATAGCATGGTGGAACTGGCCTATTGATAAAATAATGGATCATAGGGCCCTTATGGAATCTTCAGACATTAAGAGATTTATAGATAATAGCACTATTTTCAATGAAGAAATTATTGTAGATAAGCCAGTTGTTCTTGATGAAGATCAGCATAAAATCTGAATATTCTTAAAAAATTGTTTTACTGAATTTTCCCTCATAGTTCATGTTTTTATATTTTAGCATATATTGCAACAGTTCCTGTTTTTTTAATTATATAATAACCTTCTAAATCTGGTTTTGTTGTGTTTAAAGAATCGATATAATAATCTACATTATTTCTTTGAAGCATCCTGGAGAATAATTTTGCAGTGGTCATGGATACTGGAAACCCCCCATTAATCTTTCTTTTTAAATACCAGCTTGTAGCAGACTCATAATCTGAATAAATTGTTTTATCTCTGTAATCAGGGTCATACTCTTTAAGCCAGTTGCTGGCATCCTCTATATCCAGTGTAAAACATTTTTTAGGCGTATGGCCAATATAAGTGGCTGTAGATGTTGATAAAAATATTAATGCAACAATTAAATAAATACCCCATGATTTCAGGTTTTTATTTTTAATTTCAGGTTTTATTTTGTCAATAAATTCGCTTAATCCAAGAATAATGAAATAAACAAATGCAGGGGCCATGGTAATAAAATATCTATCTACTTTAATCGCCAGAATACTGTGGAATATTAAGTAAGCTCCAAACCATGAAAAAAACATGATATCAATGTCTATATTTTCTAATTTAGAAGATTTCAAAAGGGAATAAGAAAGGTAACATATCAGGAAGAAAAATATTTCACTTATAAAAAAGGATACAGTACCAAATGTGAGTAATAAACTGACAACAAGAGCAAAAAAAGTTACTATTTTCAATATAGCTGGAGAATTCATTTTACTTCTTAATTTTAAATTCAAAATTCTGTAAATATAAAATAAAAGTCCAATTACAACAACTAAAGCAATTATGTATGCTAATATTGACGGTACAGAATTTACTGGGTTTAATATTTGGGAATAAGTACCCTGAAATGGAGCTATTGAGATATAATTCAAAATATTATGGATGTAATATAAAGGATCAGGATTATAAGCCACATCTCCTATTCCAACGGTTGTGGATGTGGTAACATAGATTAAAAGACTGTAAAAATTTTTGGCTGTTCCTAAATTAATGTATAAAACTAAAAAAACTCCAATTAATGCTATAAATTCCAGTATGAAAGCTAAAATAACTTTTTTAATGTTTTCAATGTTTTTTAAATTAATGAGAATATAAAAAACCACAGGAAGAATTATCAAGCCTGATGTATACCTTGTAATGAAAGACAACATGATTACCGGTAAAATGAGATATAAGAATCTTGAATCTTTTTTCACGCCTAAAATTGTGAGATATATGGCCCATATGGAGAAAGTAACTCCCGGAAGGTCTATACCACCAGTGGCTGCCCATGAAATAATTAAAGGAAATGAGATAAAGATTATACTGCCTGTAAAGCTCTGAATTTTATTAAAGCGTTGATTAAAAAGTAAATATAATCCTATAACTCCAATAATGAATATTATGCTGCTAATAATAAAAATGGCGTTGATAGATACGTATCCCAGTTTAAAGAATATTGCATTTAAAATCGGTATAAATGGTGGAAGATACAGAAAATTACCTTTCCCCATCCCTGCAAAATAAAGTCCGTTATTTAAATAGTTAAAGACGTCAAAATAGGGAACGCCTATCTTCATTTGAACACTTAAAAGGTAAAGAGTTAATAGAGTTGTGATCAAAATCAAAATAAAAAGTGGATCGCTGTAGACTTTACGTAAACTAACAAAATCAGGATTATAGTATTTTTTAAGGTCCAACTGATCACCTGGGAGTTCAAGATTTAAGTGATAGATAACTTGATGGATTGTGATATATAAAGAGATTTATTATTTGGTTTAAAATATTTATTTTTTGTTCATAAACCATTGAATGGTTTCATTTAAATCCTCTTTAAAATCAAATCCAGGCTTAAATCCAATTGCTTCAGCTTTAGAAATGTCTGCAACTGAATGCTTGATATCTCCAGGGCGTTCATTTTTATATATGGACTCAATATCCTTTTGGAGAACATCATTAATGGTCTCATAAAGTTGATTGACCGTTGTACTTTTTCCAAGCCCTATATTAAAAGTACCTGTTTCTTTAGATTCTGCAGCAAGTATATTGGCATCAACAACTCTTTTCACAGATACAAAATCTCTACTCTGTTCCCCATCCCCATAAATAACAGGATTTTCATTTTTAAGCAGTTTATCAATGAAATTTGGAATAACAGCCGCATACTGCGAGTTTGGGTCTTGCCGTGGCCCAAAAACATTGAAATATCTAAGAGCAACGGTAGGCAATTCATATATTTCAGAATAAACATTGCAGTACAATTCATCAGCTGCTTTAGTTGCTGCATAAGGAGATAATGGCCGAACTGGCAAATCTTCACTGAGCGGTAACGACTTTGAGTCTCCGTAAACCGCTGATGATGATGCGAAAACCACTTTTTTGACATCCACATTTTTTGCTGCTTCAAGAACCCTTAAAGTTCCGGTAATGTTTACTTCATTTGTGCTTAAAGGATCTTCAATACTTTCTGGAACACTGGTTTTTGCTGCCTGATGAAATACATAATCACAGCCATCAAAGATTTCCTCGAGATTAATTGCAGTTATATCACCCAGTGTTGTGTCAATTTTAGTAAAATCAAGATGCTTTATATTTTCTATCTTACCTGAGGATTGATCATCCACAATAAGGACTTCATTATCTTCATTAAGCCTTTCAACGATATGGGAGCCAATAAATCCCAGGCCGCCTGTAACTATTACTTTTTTATTTTTCATTTACTCACTCTTTAAACTTTAGGATTGAAATGATTTAATTATCATATTTTTAAATAAATAAACTTTTATAATCATTATCGTACTTCATGAAATTTAAATTTTTCAATTCCCTCAGATTATTTAATATAACCATTAATTTCCTTTATATCAGATATTTATCTACCTATTTTACTTTATAAGGAGTTTAAGGGATTTCAGATGATTTTCACGTTTTGATTAATCAAAATTCATATTTTCATTTACTATTATTAATAACGTTGATTATTTTATATTTTTATTAAGAGCATTTTAATTGATTTTTTAAGGGGCATTTTTCACAATTTTGTTTATGAATTTATTTTTGTATGTGAATATAATAACTTACTAAAGATTGAAAGTAATTACATAAGATGTTTTCAACTGTTTTAGAGTTATAACGAAGTAATATGCTTAAAAGCTTTGTTAACAGGCTTTTATAGTTGAAATGGTTTTTATGATGTAATGATTAGGGGAATTATTATGTGTAAGAAAATTTTGTGTTTAATGAGTATTTTAGTAATATGCATGTTATTTATGGGTGCAGTTTCAGCGGCTGATTGGACTGTTAATCCGGGTGGTAGTATTCAATCAGCGATAAATAATTCTTCTGCTAATGATACGATTATAGTGAATGATAATAATGGGGCGGCTTATATTTATACTGAAAATCTGGTTATAAATAAAAAATTATCATTAAAGGCTAAAACTGGTGGAAATGTAACTATTCGGGCTGTAAATTCTTCTAAATCAACAATTATAGTTTATAATGCTGGAAATGGTTCGACAATACAGGGTTTTAACATAAACGGTTCAACGAACTATGTTGGAATTTATCTAAATGAATCCAGTAACTGTATTATCACTGGAAATAAAATAACCAATAATTATCATGGAATTTACCTTTATAAAGCTTATAACACTTTAATAACTCAAAACACTTTAATAAATAATAATGATGGGATATGTGTTGTTAATTCTACAGTTAATGTTAAATTTAACAGTATTAGTGGAAACACAAGATATGGGCTATTTGTCCTCAATAATGGAAATGCTAATGCTACGAACAACTGGTGGGGTAAAAATACTCCAACTTACATTTATTCAACAAACTGGCCATCCACTTATGATATCTGGAACCAAAACTGCATAATAAATTATAATCCATGGCTAGTTTTAACAATAAACTCCACAGATACTGCACATGCTGGTGAGGATTCTGAAATTACAGCAGATTTAACACATAATAGCCAGGGTAATGATACATCCCCGGGTGGAAATGTACCTGACGGAACACCCATAAATTTCACCACAACGCTCGGAACTATCATTACCCCTGCAACTACCAGAAATGGAAAAGCTATAACAACACTTAGTAATAGTATGTCCGGTGCCAGTATCTCAGCTTCTTTAGATAGTCAAACAGTTAGTACATCTGTTAATGTGCTTGGTGTTTATAATGAAAGGACCAGTGAATGGTTTGATACAATAAACGCCGCCATAAGTGATAATGATACACTTGATAATGATACTATAATAGTTAAAGAAGGTATTTATACTCAAAATGTTTATGTGAACAGAAAAGTGACTATAAAGGCTGTTTCCAGTAATGTGATTATGCAAGCAGTAAGCACAACAAGTTATATTTTCAATGTTTATGGAAATGGAAGTGGCACAATAATTCAAGGATTTACAATAAAGGATGCCACTTCAGGGATAGGTATTCGTTTAGCTGGTGTTTCTAATTGTACTGTAATGGGGAATACTATTACAAATAATCAATATGGAATTTTTTTGACTAGTACAAATAATAATATTACTATAACAGAAAATACAATTACAGGCGGTCAATATGGGATTAATCCCCAATACTCAAATGCTGTAATTAATTTCAATAGAATCTATGGAAACAGTAAATTCGGATTGGTAAGCCAGGGCACCAGCAATATAACAGCTACTAACAACTGGTGGGGTAGAAGCACTCCTACTTTTATTTCTTCTGTTAACTGGGTATCTACATACTACGATATTTATAAGTACAATTGTGTTGGCTCTTTAACCTACAGCCCATATTTCCCATCAGATATTGGATTTACAATTGATACGATAAAGACTGCTGCTGGAACAGTAAAAAATTACATTGAAACAAACCATCAACTTCCAAGCAGTGTTACAATTTCAGGAATTCAGGTAAGTATGCCCCAGTTTTTAAAGCTTGCAACTAAAGCCGTCTTAAACATTAACAATGAAATTACCACATCTATTTTGCTTGGAAATGTGGGAAATGCACCAAACCCAACAGAAAACATGACAAACGGAATTATATTAGATGATGAATTTATTGAAATGGCCAGCATCATCAAATCATTCACAGATGCAAATAGATATGCCCCTAATTACCTGTCCAATATCAGTTTAGGGGACTCAATACGTTATGAATCACTAGTTTACATGTATTCACTGATTATGAATTCCTATAATAGTACTGATGGCACATTATCTGAAGATATAAATGTAAATCCTTGGATAGTTGTTTCTTATCCTAATAAAGTGTATAATTTAAGGACAAATGAGATGTTCAACACAATTCAAGATACAATAAATGATACAGACACATTAAACAATGATACCCTAAAGATAGGAGATGGAGTATTCACAGAAAACGTTGTTGTCAATAAAAGGCTGAATATATGTTCACTTAATGGAAATTCAACAATTATTGCAGCAAATATAGAATTACCAGTTTTTAGTATTGGAATAAATGGAAATGGAACAACATTACAGAATCTCATTATTAAAGGATCTACAAGCAGTTCTGGAATTTATGTAACCTCTAATGATAATTCTATCACCGGAAATAACATAACAGGCAATTTAATTGGAATATGGATTGAAAATTCTATATACAATGAGATTTCTGGAAATAATATCATAAATAATACAGGTAATGGCGTTTTAATAAATATGTGCTTAAATAGTACAATATCAAATAACATCATTAAATACAATAATCAAAATGGGATAAAGATAATAGGCTCTGGAAATGAGAATATTTCAAGCAATGTTGTATCCAATAACAATGTAGATGGAATATATTTAGAGAACACCACAGCTGATGTTAATTTTAATATTATAACAGGAAACGCCCGATATGGGTTATATAATACAGGTAATGGCACACTTAATGCAACTAATAACTGGTGGGGCACTAATAATAACCCTTATAATATTTATGTAATGGGAAATGTAAATTGCGATACATGGCTTGTTCTTAATGTAACTAGTTCACGAGACTGGTCAAACCGTACAGGAATCTGTTATAATAACATAATAAATACAGACTTAACAAAGAATAATCAGGGAGAAGATACATCCAAAGATGGTAATATACCTGATAATGTACCTATAATCTTTTTAACAGATCTTGGAACAATAGTTGCACCTACAAATACTAGCAAAGGTAGGGCAAGTGCCATACTGAATGGTACAGTTATAGGAGTTGCTAATGTTTCTGTAACATTGAATAGCCCAGCAATAATTATACCTGTGAATGTAGTAAGTGTAGAAGTGCTAGGTATTTACAATAACAGAACTGGTCAAGGATTTGAAACAATACAAGCTGCTATAGGCAGTAATAGTACCATAAATGGTGATATTATAAACTTAAAAGAAGGCACATATACTGAAAATGTAGTTCTTAATAAGAAAGTGACATTAAAACCATTAACAGAAGATAATGTTACTTTAAATGCCTTAAATAAAGATAGAAGTATTTTTGTAATTAATATTGGCGGAAGTGGCTCAGTAATACAGGATTTAATAATAAGTACTGATAGTGAGTTGAGTTGTATACTTTTTAATTCAACTAGCAACTGCACAATTAGAGGAAATGTTTTAATGGAAAATAAATTTGGAATTCTACTTTATAATTCTACTAATAACACAATAACTCAGAGTGAAATAAAAGATAATTATTATGGAATATATCTAATTCAATCAAATAATAACAACATAAGTGGATGTACAATTAGAGATAATATTATGGAATTTACCTCGAAAATTCAACTAATAGTATCATATCTGGAACTAATGTAACAGACAATTGGGATGGAATACATCTATATCTCTCACAATACAATATCATGTCAGAGAATAGGGTAAATGGAAACTGGATAGGGATTTATTTTTACCATTCAAACAATAATACAATAACAGAAAATAATATACTGGATAATGGTGGAGGAATAAGCTATTATAACTCTAATGATACTATAGAAATAGGAAATAACGTGACAAACAGCTGGATTACAGATATATCTCAAATTGACTCTAATAATATCGTTATGGCAACTAATATCTACACTTGTGGGCCTGCAGCTCTGGTCACTATCATGAAACACATAGGAATTAATACAACTGAAGAAGAAATTACAACTCTCGCCGAAACAGATGAAAATGGAACTAAAATGTCAGGACTTGTACAGGCAGCTCAACATAAAGGATTAAATGCCATAGGAGCAAGATTAACAAAAAATCAACTTAGAACTGACTATATAGTTGTTTTAACCATTAATGGATACGATCATTATGATATCATAAGGAATGTAACTGATGAAATGGTTTATTTAATAGATACAAACTTAGGATACATTGAGATGACTTCAGATAAATTCAATGAACTTTATACTGGAAATGCGCTAGTTATCCTAAATAATACAAATGGCACACTATCAAATGCAACATTACTTGACAATGAGACAATGCAAAACATTACTGCTATGGGATATGTGTGGAGATGGAAAAAAGTTTGGATACCTAGTTATTCTTATAGATATCGTGTGTGGGTAGATACAAGTCATTACGTTTGGAAAAAATATATTTATTTCATCTATGATCCTCATTGGGAAGGTATCTTTCTCAAAAGGGGGTACTACAGAATTGGTTATAAAAAAGTATTAGTAAAAAGCGGACATTGGAAGACAAAATGGGGTTTCTGTAAGGGTCATTATGCTAAATACAGATATAAGGCATATGTACCTTGGTATCATGTCAATGGAAAAAAGGCATATAAAGTTATATCTGGTTCGATAAAAATAACATCAGGAACAAGAACTGCTGCAGCAGGAATTTTAGGAGAACCTGAAACTTTTGGTCTTTCTACATTTTTAGTAATTATGGGTGGTACTCAAATTGCAGCAGGTATAAGTGAAATTTCATCCATAAAAGATGAACCTGATTATAAAGAACAACCCTTATGGAAACAGGAGATTTATGGCCATTAATCTTATTTTTGGATAAATGTGGGTGAAATTATGGAAAAAGATGGAAATATGGTTATTTGGCTTAATATTATTGTTTCAATTCTTTTTTTCTTCGAATATCTTTCCAGCGGGAATGAATTATATATATTTGTAATTCTTGCCATGTTTATCACTATTTTGATTTTTATAGTTAGGATCAAAGATTATAGCTCTAAAGTATTTTATAGAACTTTTTTAGGCATAGTTTTACTTCAGGGACTAACATTAACTTATCTATATATTTTTGAACCTTTCTATAGGAAAGAACTACTATTTTATGTTGCAGCTGTCATTTTTACATTTCTTATAATACTTTTCATTTACTATTATATCAAAAGAGGGAAATATTCAAAACTTCCTTGGGAAGTTTAATTTTGAGATTTAAATGGAGTCTAATTAATACAAAAATATTTTAATACAAAAATATTAGGAGGAAAATTATGGTAAAGATTAATCCTTTTATTACAATATTTGCTGGAATTGTTGTTACATTAACTGTGGCCTATTTAGGGATGTTCTTTGATGTTGTAATATTGTCTTATGTGAGCGCTTTGTTCATCGGGGGATTTATTTCAACATTTTTTGCTAAAGAGCCTAAAATACGATTTGGAATCTATGAAGGATTATGTGTCTCAATTATATTTATTTTATTATTATTAATGCCCATGAGAAATGATACAGGGGTCATTTATTCGGATTATTTATTTGTGTTTGGTGGTGCAGCTATTTTGATCTCTTTATCTGCTGGTATTGGGGGTTATATTGGAAAAATAGCTAAAAATCATTTTGAAAAACCTAAAAGATGAGAAATCAAGTTATAGTGTAGTACTTATTTTTTTATACTTTTTTTTAGGAATTTTTAATCCATTTGCTGGCGTATGTTAATGATTGTGAGTGTTTTTTTTATTAATCTTCTCATTTCTTCTTTAGTTT
>DACV01000004.1 GCA_002494885.1 Methanobacterium sp. UBA44 | reverse complement strand
TTTTAAAGATTACCCCCAGTATCAGGTAATAAGCCCAGTATGCTTCCACGATAAATTGGTAGGTTTTTCCATAAAATGGGATTATTATTATGATAATATTTATCAAATTCATAATACTTTAAATAGTATTACCAATAACATAATATGGTGATAACATGAGTAAATACAAAGCAATATGTATAACAGTAAAATGTAAATGTGGCGAAGAAATAGCAACCTTAGTTCCTCTGGAGATATCGGAGGCAGATTGGCGTAAAACTCGAGAAAAGTATGGTGAAATGATCATTGAGAATTTTTAGGTTTGTCTTTTAAATTAGAGCGTGATCTTTCAAATTCCCTCTCGGCGTGCCTTATGATTTCCATTATGTGCTGGTATTTCAGGTATGGTGTTATTTCTGGTTTTACTGGAATTCGTATATCACATTTCCTCATGTCACTGCTATAATTACTACTCAATTTTTTATACCTTTCTGCCATTGTTGAGATATACTGATAGGATAAATCAACTTTGTTTTCACAGTCAAAAAGGCATTCCAATTCTTCCGCTAACTCATTGATTATGCCGACTGCCAGGGTTAGTTCCGTTAAGCTGATGGGTTCTGATTCACCTATATTCTTGGCGTTGATTTGGTACAAGCTGTCTAAGTACTCTTTAATATCACCGTACCATGCATGGAAGTCTCTGCTTGGGAATATCAGGATCTCATCTCTTCTTAGAAATAGCTGTGGCTGGTACAACAGTATTTTTTTCTTATCCACAATACCATAACTATAACGCATATTGAACCTGGACCTTGAAATAAGAAGTTTCCTAAAAAGTACTATAATTTTACTGAAACTTTTCTTCTAGATGGTACAACCTTCTTCTCAGAATCACCAATGATATTATTCAGATATACATCAAGATAACATTGTTGGAGCTCTTTTTTAAATAGCGAATCCATATTCACATCTAAAAGATGTGTTTTTCCCATAATTTCAGGCCAATAGCCTAACAGCTTCCAGTTTTCCCCTGTTTCAAATTTGAAATAGATTTTTTCAATATGGTTTATATGTTCCTGTAATGCTCTGTATGTTCGGTTGAATTCTTCTCTGGTAAACACTATGACTTCTTCATGGTTCTGAAATTGTTCGGGATGGTATGGTTCTGCAAATCTCCCCTTTACTTCTCCTTGACTCATTTTCATAAATATCATTCACCCTTTCTTAACTGGATAAATTATTATATAAACCAGATATCATCTGGTTTGGGAGAGAGAGCATATGAGAAGTAATAATTTCATTTAAAAAGTTATATTACCTTGTTAAACCAAAATCTAAGCTATATGGAAACAGTTAAATTCGTGCTTTTAGACATCGATTACATCACCCAGAAGGGGAAACCAGTGGTAAGATTGTTCGGCAAAATCCCCGATGGCGGATCAATAATAGCCCATGACAAAAACTTCAAACCATACATATACATTCTAACACATAATATCGATGACTGTATAAATGAATTAAGTGATTTAGAACTCCATAATCTGGAAAAAATCTGCAAAAAAGATGGTGGAGAAATAAAAAACTTCTTAAAGATTAGTCTAGAACATCCAAGAGATATACCCCAAATAACAGATAAAATACAAAAATTACCAACAGTGGAAGAGGTAAGGGAACATGACATACCCTTTTACCGCAGATATCTTATTGATAACGATTTGTTCCCCATGAAATATATGGAGGTTCAGGGAAAGGTGTTAAAACGCCACCAATATTTCAAAGGGACAGTCCTATTCGAAGTACAAAAACAACCCATTAAGATAGAATCCAGTCTACCAAAACTTAAAATATTAAGCTTTAATATTGAATCTGTTAATTCTAAAGGCAAACCACAAGTAGACGAAGATCCCATTAATATGATTAGTTTTTACAGTAATCAAGGCTTTCATAAGATATTCTCCACCAAAAAATCATCACATGATTTCGTAGAGACCGTACAGACGGAGAGAGAATTGTTAAAAAAATTTATGGAAACTATTAAATCTGAAAATCCTGACATAATTGCTGGTTATAACTCAGACAAATTTGACTTTCCTTATATTAAAGGTAGAGCCGATATATTAGGAGTTCCACTCAATCTTGGAGTTGATGGTTCAAAGATTAAATTTTGGGCTGGTCATATGAAATACGCATCAATTAAAGGGCTGGTCCATGTCGATCTATATAAAATTGTACGTCGTTATCTCCAACTAAACGATCACACCTTGGAAAAGGTTTACAAAGAGCTCTATCAGGAAGAAAAAATCGATATACCATCTGAAGAGGTTTACAAATGTTGGACCGGTGAAGGCGAAAGATTGGAAAATCTATTTAGATATGCCTTGGAAGATGTGAAGGTCATCAGCCAGATAGCTGATAAAATGTTGGCCCTTATTATTGAGGTTACTAGAATTGTAGGGCAACCTTTATTTGAAATCACAAGGCGGGGTACTGGAACGCAAGTTAAATGGTACCTTATACGGAAAGCCCATGAAAACGATATTATAGTTCCAAATGAGTTTGGAAAGTTCGAAAGAAATGTAGTTGGTGGATATGTGGAGGAACCAGTCCAAGGGCTTTATGAAAACATCGTTTATTTCGACTTCAAAAGCATGTATCCCAGCATCATAATAGCCAAAAATATCTCACCAGAAACCTTAACGGAAGATGACGATAAAAACTGTCATGTAGCACCCGAATTCGGTTACCAATTCAGAAAAAAACCAATAGGTTTCATCCCATCAATTGTAAAGGGATTACTAGATAGCAGGATAGAAATAAAGGCCGAAATGGATAAATGCACAGATCCACATGAATACCAAATGCTAAATTACAGACAAGATGCAGTAAAAAGATTATCCAGTACCGTTTACGGTCTTTTCAACCATCCTCAGTTCCGATGGTATTGTGTGAAGTGTTCAGAGGCAATTACAGCATGGGGTAAAGAATTTCTGCAACAAACAATGAAAGAAGCAGAGCAAGTAGGCTTTAGTTTACTGTATGCAGATACCGATGGGTTCTATGCTATATATTTAGATCGTTAGCTTTCCGATTGGTAACATTATACAAAATTCTCTTTTTGAATTTTCAATTAATATACAATTTATCTATAATTTTTCTAGTTTCTCCTTTATCATATCAGCTAATTCTTTAGGAGTGTATTTATTAGCATTTATATAACCTATAGTGGTCACGATTCCAGGTATTTCTGTATTATCAAATCTTACAGGCAGTATATATTCCTCTTTTTCTTCAAAAGCTCTTGCTTGAGCACTACGACGCTCATGATTTGTCCATAATTTTTTTGCATAATTTTCAGAAAGAAACATTACACAAAATCTTGCTTTTTTTCGATATATCTCATCAAAGTGTATATACAAATCTTTTCCCCAACTATCTACACTGCTAAATTTATCATAGAACACCCTTATTTCACTATAGAGTAGATTAGTGGCTACTTGTTCCACATATTTTCTATCTTCACCTGCAAAAGAAAGAACTACATCGTAATCAAATTTTTTGCTTAAACTTGCAACTTGATCTTTAAAATTAAAATAAAATTCAGAATTTTCTATCAGTTTTATTTCTACATGTATATCTCTTAAATAGTTATCTGAACCCAATGATTCATTGTATGCTTCATCTATGTCCTTTTTTATATTCGCATCGAATTCATCCTTATATTCCATAGGCACTTGAATATAAAGATGCCAGCCAGTTAACTCACGATCTCCAGCATACCAACCATCGGAACTAGACATTAAACTTAAATTAGATTTCTTTAAAAATTCCAAGGCCCAAAAATAATCTTTATATTTCAAATATGAAAAAGCAGTTTGATGAACTAATTTACACCATTTCAAAAATTCCTCACTCTCCATATAATCCAACCAGAATATCGTTTAACTAGTAATCAACTCATCACATGCACGATTAGCGTATTTTAGCTTCTTTTTAGTATTATAATTTTTTCAAGACTTTTTCTTTTATTATTTGGAATTCTTCTTCTGTTATAGCACCATCATCCAATAAATCTTTAGCCATTTTTATTTCTTCAACTGGAGATGTGGTATTTTTAGATTTATCTTCGGTTTCACGAATTTTATCTTTAACTGAATTTATAAATTTAAATGCTTCTTCATTCCTTATATTTCCAATCAAGATTTTATCTTCATTAAATTTTATTTCAATGGTCTTAGAATTTGCAATATCAAATCCCATTCCTATTAAGCCAAATGCTAGAAATTCATCCTTATTTATATTGATTTTCTCTTTAATTGATTTAATATCCCTGTAATGAATAAATTTATTATCAGCTGTTAATAACCCCTCAGGTTGTAGTAAAATCCCACCACCTGCTCCATTACCATATATTAACATATCATCTGAAAAATCAACACCATTACTAATAAATTTATGATTAACTTGATTTCTTAATCTCATTTCTTTCCTAGGAATCTTAACCATATTTTCTCACCAGATTTATGGAATCAAACTAACTCTTTTTCCACTATCTTGATCTCATCCTCTGTCAAACCATACAACTCATAAACCAATGCATCAATCTGCTTATCCGTAGCATCAATCTGTCGCTTAATTATTTCCTTATCCTGAGGCGTTCTAGCTGAATTAATATCTTTATTCAGTTTTAACATCTTTTCTACAAGATTAACCATATTATCATGCTTTGTTTTATACTTAGATTCATTAAGATCTATAAGTGGAAATGGTAATTCATATAACTTTACAGCTTTAATTTGTGGTATAACTCTTTGTTCTCCTTGTATTGACATTAAATACAAGAAATGGAACATTCTAGATTGTAGGACGCCCAATACAAAATGATCATTAAGCACACAATCTTTTAATTTAAATAAGTACAACGCATCTGTTGCGTAATATCCATTTTCATTATCTAAAGCAACTGTGATCTTTTTAGTAGTTGTAAGTCCTATGAATTTTGGTGATTTGAATATATCTGGGTTTCTTGGCCTATGTAAAGCAAACCATGGATGTTTACCTTCTTTTACTTCTTTACAAGTAATTTTATCCTTGTATTGACTTATATGGTTCTTAATATTAGGATATTCTCTAATATTACTATCGCGTGTTAGATAAATTATAGACTGAGAAGGTTTTTTAAAATTGTATCTTGTGACATTTTCACCTAAAACACATGGTTTAATTACATCTTTTTCCAAATTAACCTGTTCAACAAGTTTATTATCAACAACGAAAGCATCTTTATAGTCTGGGCTTATTCCCCTCTGTATTTTTCCATCAATTAATTTTTTAAAGGGAGGATTAATTCCCATGAGCCTTTGATAAATATTTACTCCAGAAATATGGTTTGTAAAAAATGTATAGAAAGGGTCTTTTAATGCAGTATCTAACCATTTTGAATATTTAATAGGTTTTATTTCAGTTAGAAATCTTTGTTTTTCACTAGGATCAACATTACGAATAT
This sequence comes from Methanobacterium sp. UBA44, assembly GCA_002494885.1. Classification (GTDB taxonomy): domain Archaea; phylum Methanobacteriota; class Methanobacteria; order Methanobacteriales; family Methanobacteriaceae; genus Methanobacterium_D. Next base: position 11,865 of record DACV01000004.1, on the reverse strand, counting down.
CTCCTAAAATCATTTTTTTAATAGATTTATTAGGACTTAATACGAGGATAGTGGAAGTATTCAGGACTTTTGGTCCAAATACTTTTTGACCTAAGTTAACAAGAATTTTTATTCCGTATTTATTAATTAAAAAATGTCTCAAAGCTTCCATATCGGTCTGAGTCAATAAAGTACTAGGTAATATCATTCCAAAGATACTATTCGAAGACATTAACATTGTTGAATGATGGATAAAATACATAAATGAGTCTACCATTCTAACAATTATCTCTTTATTAATTAAACGCAAATAACTTAATTCTGAATCTGTAAAATCTGCACCCCATGGAGGATTGCCTATTACTGCATCAAACCCTCCGTTTTTAATGATCTCAGGGAACTCACTTCCCCAATCAAATGGATTTATGCGCCGAATTTCATCAGCTTCTACCTCTATCTCGCTATATATTTCTGGTCCGATTAGACTGTTCCCACATTTAATATTATCACCAAGGTCTGGGAGTGCTCGTTCTTTGAACAGCTTCTGTTGAGCTTCTAGTGCATCTTTATTCTCCCCTTCCAGAACTTGTAAAAGTAAACTTAGTTTGGTTACCCATACTGCCTGACTGTCTATATCTACCCCATAAATATTGTTTAGGAGGATTCTTTTCTTTTCCTGTATTGTTAGATGCAATTCGCCATTTTTACCTTGATAGATTTTATCCTTTAATCTGTTTTGGTCTTTCTGTTGTGAATAGTAGTCTCTATGCCAGTCTAAGAGATATTTGTATGCTCCTAGTAAGAAAGAACCAGATCCACAAGCAATGTCTATTATGTGTAATTCTGATACCTTATTAGGAGTTTTACCTTTACATAGTTTTCCTACTGTGTTTTTAACTATGTAATCTACTATATATTTAGGTGTATAATAAATTCCGCCTGCTTTTTTGACTTCTGGCTTCTCTTCTACCTTGGCTTGGTGGCTTGGTGTTAACCTGATGACTTTCCCTAAGAACTGTTCATATACATTACCTAATATTTCAGGTTGAAGTACGGAAAATTCATATGGGCTATCAGGATAGTATAGGCTTTTTATGACTGTTTTTAGTATTCTATCATCTATGGTTAGAGTGAGTGTTAGTTGATCTGGTTCTGTTGGTCGGTTTTTTTCTTCATGGAAGTGAAATAAGCCAGAGTTGTATTTAGCATCAGCATCTAAGCATACCTGGGTGAATGCTTGGTATATGTTATCATTATCTAGTAGAGATTGGAGTTTACCGTATTTTTCTATTCCTCTGTCTTCGCACATTCTTAGGAATATGATGCGGTCTATCGTTTGTTGTACTGAGTAGTTCAGTTCTTCTACTGTTAGATCTGGGTTTCGTAGTGCGATGTTTTTTGCGAATAATTCTCTCCATGTTTCTATTTCTGATAAGAATTCATCATCTACTTCTGTTGTGCCCCTCTTCTTTTTGGTGCTTTCAGCATACTTATCAAATGACCCCTTTAATAATGCATCCTTTGAGAAAGTATTATATAGGTAATCCCATTGGTCCACATAATCCTTGTAGCTTAAATACTTTATTCTGCCAGCACTAGTACGGTCATTTTTCTTTGGTCTTGTCCTAGTTTCATATACAGCTAATTCTTCAAAATCAGTTAAAATTGAAAGTGGTAATTTAGCACTCCAGGCATATCTGCGGAGCTGGTATGCTGGTTTTTTATCTTTATCTATATTTACAGATGGTTTTTTGGCTTCAATAAAGAACATTTTTCGGCCAGTAAGTGTGAAACAATAATCTGGTGCTTTAGTTCCGCCACCTACTTTAATACTATCTTCAAAAATAACATCTCTGTACTGTGGGGCAGTGCCGGATATATTGTCTACATCCCAGCCTAGGGCTTTAAAAAATGGGTTGATAAATTCCTGTTTAAGCTGTTCTTCCTTATAGCTAGGATTTTTATACGCTTCTATATTTCTTTCAAACTTATCCACTAATTCCATTATTTCTGGAGGTGCTTTATTCATTTAAATATCTCCTTGGAAAGATATTTTTTATTTATCAAATATTATTGTTTCGTTAATTGAAAGAACAAATCCTTCAAATAAATATCTAAATGCCTTTATAAAGAAAAATGAGATGAATATAAGAATAACTCCCATTAATATAGATTGTATAGAGGCAATAGCGAAAGGAAAAGGCGAAAATGATATATTTAAATTTGTAATAACTGGAATAATTTTATAAATCATTATAGAAAGTAACATTAGAATTGCATAGATAGTTGATAAAAAAAATCTTTTAGCACTCGAATATATAAAATTATTTTCTATTCCGCAGTCTGTAGCTCTTGAATAATTAAAAGTTAAAATAGACAAAGCAGTACCTATTGATATTAAAGTTAATCCAGGTATAATTAATGTTAGTAACGAGACATCATTAAAGAATAGTAAAAAAAGAAATATTGCTATCCAGGATGAATTAAGATATAATCTATAAATTTTTATCTCATCTGTATCATAAATGAATTTATTTACCTTTAATGAATCACTTAAAACAAAATCTCCAATTAAAAATTGAAAGACTTTAACTTTATAAATTCGTCCTAATTGCCAGAATAAAAGTATAAATAAAATAATTGCTGTTAAGACTTCATATGTGAATAAATTATAAGATTTATAAATGAAACTCAAAAAAGCCAATATAAAAATTAATAGAGTTAAAGCAAGAAAAAAATATTTATCTTTCCCCATGTATTTGCTTCTATTTTCATTATTAAAAAAGTTTATCTATAATCCAAGATTTTGGTAGCTAAATCAGGTTATTATAACTTTGGATCTGTTTATAAATCCCCGAAATAATTGGTGTTATTTATACAGAAATGCATAGTTTGATATAGGGGTAAATGGTCATTTATAGGTATTTTTGATAGTATTAAATAAGTTTTAGAAATTATCTTCCTTGTCCTGTCTGTTTTGTATGGATTTAGGTACTTGCATAGACATCAAATTAAAATGCCAAACTATCCTTTATAAGGATCAGTAGAATAATGAAAGAATGCTTCTATTATATTAAATGAAATGATGATTAACTATGATTTTAATTACGCTTTACATAACTTTAATTGTGTTCCACTACCACAAATATTTCAAGTATTTTAGATCCAATATAGAAAACAGATTTACAGATACATACAGCCGGGAATTTATATATACGCCCCCTGAAATAGTGGTACGAAGGGTTGGTAAATAGTCCATTCGGTATATATGAAATTCTGCATTTAGTACTGTTTTTATGAGTATCTAAGTATTTTAAAAACAGATTTAATAAATCAGTGCGTTATTCAGGTAGATGGGGATGTGTGCGGGTATTTTAATATGTGTTTACATCGAGACAAAAGGAAAAAATATTTAAATTACACCAACTCACTTTCATTTTTTTTGATTTTGACTTTTTATCCATAAACGGAAAGCATCACTGGCCCCCATTTTTAAATATCCTTTTTTACCTTCATATTTTTCAAATGCTTTCCTTCTGAATTCTTTTTCTTCTTTATCTGTTAAATCTACGGGAATATATAGTCGTCCCATCCTAAATAACCTCTTTTTATGTTTATGTCGTTATTTAGTTTGTTATAAGCGTAATATAAACCGTAAACTAAATATTCTTAGTATTAAGCGTGAACTAAAAACACTAAAACTTAAATATAATTAGTAAAAACTTAATATTTAGTAAGTATCTAATTTATACATTAATAGGGGATTTTATGGCTGGTATAAAAATTTGTCCTAATTGTGGGAAAATTAATAAGGAACCAGACAAGTTTTGTAGTGATTGTGGTAGTTCTTTGGATAAAAATCTAAATGTTACAAAGACGGACCATAAAAATAATCTTGTACCTGAAATTGGATCTGATGTTAAATATATTATCATTGTATTTGGTTACTTTTTAATAATTTTTGGCGTAATTACTGGATTAACAATAGGTGAAAGACCAATATTACCTTTTTATGGCTTAATTTTAGCTTGTTTAATTGGAATATTCCTATATTTAAAGGGAGGGAGCACCAGTAAGCATGGAAAAATCATATTATTATTAGCTCTGATAGCTATGGTAATATGGTTTATAACCTCAGCTATATTTTGGTCCAGTCCATATGCACCACGAGACCAATATGGGGCTTTATACGGATAAAGAGGTTAGAATATTATTAAGAAGGGAGTAGAAGAATGGTGAAAAATAAAATTTGTCCTAATTGTGGGAAAATTAATAAAGAAGAAGTTAAATTCTGTGGCGAATGCGGGAATTCTTTAACTGAATCTACTGAAATAAAAAAACCGAAACAAGAAAATGTTGGATATTTAGTATGTAATGATTGCGGTGGATTATATAAACTTAACAAAGGTGAATCTCCAGATGATTTTGAATCATGCCAATGTGGAGGAAAATTAATACACACTCAAGATCCCGCAAATTTAAAGGATTTAAAAAGTAAAGGAGGAAAGCCTGATAAAAAAACAGCTATAAACAGTGATATTACAAGAAATATATTGGGAATAATCGATAAAAAGGCCATAGTTGTTGGAGGATTAGTAAGTATAGCTTGTATTATTTTGTTATATCAAGATATTTATTATTCTACATATCTGGGAGATGTAGGGGTGATATTGACTCCAATTACGATTTTATCAGGTTTAATAATTGGTTTCTTAGTTTATAAAAAAGATTATTATGTCGCAGTGTTCAATGGGGCAATAATAGGATTAATACCATTTTTTTACATGTTCATTGTTCACACAGGATACATAGCATGGTCAGGCCCTTCCAGCAATGTTTCAGATGTTATTTTTTCTTCGATAAGAGATTTCATTTATTATTTACTAGTAGGAGCTATATCTGCTGTGATAGGGGGTTTTATAACCCTTAAATTCAGAGGTAAATGAAGAGTGCAAGGTTGGGAAGTTAAATTGAACTGTGCTGTGCGCAATAAAAAAGCTAATAGCGTTTGTGTTAATTCGTTCTGGTAGTTCTTCGGAGCCTGGAGCTGATATTTATAGTGGGCCTGTTATGGGAGGATTAGTGAGGTGTTTATTCTATGAATTGTAGTTTACATCAGGAAATTGAAGCTGTTGCAGTTTGCGTAGATTGCAAAAATCCGTTATGTGAAGATTGTGTGGTAAAAATTGATGGACGGAATTATTGTAATGACTGCGCTCAAAGCCAAGTTACAGATAAAAGAGATATCGATACCGAAATGAAAAATTTGTCACAGATGCCTGGTGATGTTGCTAAAGTCGCCGGTAAAATGCAAGGTTTTCTTAAGAAAAAAAGCAGTAATTTAAAGGATAAAACTGGTAAGGGAATCGACGGTTACAAAAATAAAACCGAACAAGGACTGGATAAAGGATTAATAAATATCAAAGAAACTGGGACAGATATCTTAGATAAATTTTCCAAATCTTTAAAGGAGGGATCTACTAGGGATTTGATTAAAAGCAGTAAAATAGATTCAAAAAACCCTTTAGACGAGATTAAAAAAGCTAAAGAATTATTAGAGATTGGTGCAATCACGGAAGAAGAATTTAATGAAATCAAGAAAAAATACTTAGAATCAATGTAAAAGGAGCATGATATAGTGATAGATCTAAGATCTATAAAATGGACACCTGTAATAATCGGAATAATTATTGCATTTATTCTTAGTTGGTTTTTAAGTGTAATTGGTTATTTTATTGCAACAGTTTATGTTGGTTATTCTGTTGATGGAGAATATATAAATGGAGCTATTCATGGAGCACTGGTAGGTGTTATAACTGCAATCATAGGTGGTATACTTGGGCTGATTATATACTCAACAAATCTAGGAGTATATGGGGCTTTTTATACTATAACAATAACAATCATATTGATAATTACTGCTATCATTATTGGTGGAATCGGCGGTTCATTAGGGGTACTAATAAAAGAAAAAGCCAGGGATTAAAGAAAAACTTGTGAAATTTATTGCTTTTTAAAAAAAATAAAGTTAAAGGCTAAAAACTCCCAGATCCATAATCACTCCCAATGTCGCTACCAGAATCTGTAGTGTCAACCATATCGTACCCTGTATCGGTATAGCTTGTATCTGCTCCAATATCATCTCCAGGGGCATAACCTGTATCTGCTTGAGATCCAGATAAAGCACCAAAGGCCAATACACATACGGCGATTAATAAACCAATACCAACAGCTGTAGCTGTATTTATCACGATATTCACCTCCTTTTTTGTTAATTTCAAAAAAAAGAAATTTAGGTAATTATGCAACCAATTATTCGTTCAGCAACAGTTATGATTTTACGGCCTCTGCCTTTGATTTCGTCTTCTTTGCCACCAAACGCACCAATATAGAACTTACTCTTTTTGTTGGAGATTCCTAGGAAGCAAGAACAAATATACGAACAACATTCCGCTTCAATTTCTTGTAAACTACGGTTATCATCTTCGTAAAGTACACCTGGCTTCTCACAGTGCCCTAACCAGATATGTGACCATTCGTGTAACAGGGTAGCCACCATTGCCGTTTCATTGTCTCTTGGGGAGATCCAAATCATACTTCCAGATGTGCGACCATTTATCAGGCCCAAATTTTTGATTACAACAGGAATAGGGCATTTTTTAACCATTTCATCAAAATCCACTTCACCATGTATTAAATCACTACAACCAACTGATATTTCAGGGCCTTCTGTATCACTCTGGTCAAAAACAGATACTGGCATGAAGCCCTTTATAATGTAGATATCTTCATAATTCTCGTCCTTTATCCGCTTCTTAATAGGAGCCAATATCCTTATAGCCTTTGATCCTTTCTTAATTAACCTACCTTTCTTATTCCATTGCCTGAAACCAGCCAAAAGAGTAAAATCAGGCTTCTGGGCCCATGCCAGGATAATATTATGTAATGAATATCTTTTAAACCCATTATCCCAGCGTCTTGCGAACTCCAAGAGCAGATCAGGATCTGATACCACAGAATCAGCGATTTCATCCAGCTTATTGTTGAGATATGCGCCCAGTTCTTTCCCTTTCAGTTTAGGTATCTTTAACTCTTCCATCCTAACATCTCCTTGAGCCCGCATTTGCTACCCGGATGAGGAAGGCTACAAATTCGTCCATGTGTTCATGTGCCTGGTGGTCCATTTTAATGTCGCAAGGATCCGTAAAGAAGTCCTTTACCACCATACACCTCATGCAAGATCCATTTCCTATCGCCTGGGCACATGGATGCCCTAATCTCTCCCAGCATATCCTGCTGAGTTTCTTCATGTTCCATTTCATCTAAAATCACCTCATATTTTTTTATTAATTCAATTTTATTGTAAATTAAAAACAAAGAGATGTAGAGGGCGATTTAGGTGGATAAGGGCTAAAAATAAGGTTAAAAAGGAAGCAAGGATGCATTAGGTCGCATATCATTTGTTAGCGGATATGAAGCTTGAAAAAGAATCGACAGGTTAACGTTAACTATTTTTGTTAAAAAAGAGCAATAGGGTGGTCAGAGTGGTCAGGAGGACATAGGTCATATTAGAAAACTCGAAAATAAGTAATAATAAAGAATATAATATTATTTAAGATTATATTTCTCTATGATTTCTTTGTATTTTTCCTGGAAGTCCGTATCCACCTGTCCATGCTGACCTCCCTTCCAAGTATTTTCAGGATGGGATTTTAGCCAGACTTTAGAATCTTGTCCTGTCATCTTTGATTCAATTAAGCCCATTTTTTCATGCCTTTTTTTATATCGTCTGGCTTGTCTTTCTCCAATTTTAAATATTTCACATATTTTCTTTTTATATTGCTTTATGGACACAGTACTAGTTTCTTCGGATGTGGCATTCTGATCTGCGAGCCATTTTAAGACTTCATGGTCTTTTAAGTCTAGATCGTCTCCGTAATCTAGATTTCCATGTACTTTGTCTTCTATGAAGTTATACACTTGCTCCATTATTTCAGAGAGATCTATAAAGGCTAGTTCAACATGTTTTGGTTGAATTTTTCCTGAATTATCTTGCAGTGCCTGTATTGCAGAGAATTTTAAGAGCAAATTTTGGATGGTGAAATCAATCATCTCTATTAATTTTTTATTTTTACCAGATCTATTTTTACCCCGGTTAATTAACAGGACGGATAGATCTACAAATATTTTCACCGCTATATCAGTTAATTCAAATGCTTCAGGGACTTCAATTGAATTTAAGAATCTGCTAAATGATTCTAAAGCCCCATCATAGTCTATTTCTTCCAGGACTCGTGCTTTATATATATCTGTCTTATCATCTGCGAAAATGGGTATATAAGATACGATAAATCTTCTTAAATCTCCATCCAGTACAATATTTTCTCCCACCTTAAAGGGTTGGACAAAAATACAGGCACAACAATGGGGTTCATATTTTAAGGCATACTTATGTTCGATGTCTACTGGTTTTTTTTCTACTGTGTTATTGGGGTAGGTGTCTAGAGCCTGTCTTAGATACTTCCGGGATTCTGTAAATACCGATTCTTTAGATGTAAGAAGCTCCTTTCCTTCATCAATTATTATGAAATCTAAGCTTAGATGACCTTTTACTGGCACATACTCTTTTTCTTCGCCTCTTTTATTGTCTATCCGTACTTTTCCCATGAACTGTTCAGGGTGGAAGGAAGTAGGTTCAACAAAAGATTTTCCAATTTTTTCTAGTACCTGTTTAATGACCCTTTTCAACTCCCCTTTACCACCACCAGAAGGTAAAAAAATAAGTAAACTGATTCTACCATCAGTTACAATGCTACCAAGCTTCAAAGACATACGGGCGATTAACACGGATAGTAGATTATACCATAAAGCCTTTATTATGGGCAGATATTCCTCGCCCCGTAATCCTGTGGCCTGGGCTAGCTCTTTAAAAAATTTTAAATGTGAAGTAGGGTGTTTCAATTTATCACCACTCATCTTCATCATTTTCTAACCCTAAAAACAATTTATCATCCAGGTCTAATGATCCATTGTTCTGTATACGCATCATTAAATAATCTGTAATTAACCTTGTTGTTTCAGGTGGACTCAATGGTAAAATTATACGACCATAGATGTCTTCAATCTGCCAAACACCAACCAAATCTTCACTCTGGACAAATTCATGTACCTTTTCGATAGATATCATATTATTATCACTGATGTCTTTAAAAGCATATTCCACACTTATTAAGAAATCAACAACTTCTAAAGACTTTACAGTCTTTAGACTCAGACTTGTATTATCCAATATAGATTTCATTGCTTTGTCTCGACATTTCAGTTCATATTTTAATTCATACTTATACAAAATTATCATCTCCTTTAAAATTTTAGCAGATTTTTGAATCTACCAAGTTTAATTATGACCTAATTTTCTATTTAAAGCTTTTTTATAGCTTATTTAAAAAAATAACTAAATATTTAGCTTTCTTTTAAATTTTACGAATAATTATAAAATTTATAAAAAACCCTAATAATTAAAAGGGTAGAAATATTATTGGAGATTTATATGGCCGGAGAAAGTATCGCTCTTAATATCTTGAAAATTCTTTTGAACACTAAAGGAATGTTAACACAAGAAATAATTTCAGAATTAAAAAAAACACGGGATTTAAAAGTGGATCCAGATGCAAGTGTTTCGGAGAATCTAAAAAAATTACAAGAAAAAGAAATTATAGAGAGAGAATCAACCCCAAAACCAGGAAGAGGCCCTGATCCTAAGTTTACCAAACTTAAAACTGATTATGTTGGATTTAAGAAAGTAGTAGAATATATTTTTAATATTAAAAACCAGGACGTTTTACACAAATATAAAAAAATTTTTATAAACTCCAGTTATGCTAAAGAAAATATAAATATGGATTTAGTCAATGGAATTGAGAATAACCTAAATAATGCTCTAGAACCTGCTGAAAAAATAGAATTTAACGAAAGAGAAAGAGAAAAAATTTTAAACATTCTACAATCATCTGCTTCAGCAATACACTATGCATTTATCGAACCTACTTTATTGTTAGAATGGTATATTGTAGAAAATGAACAGGATATTTTAAAGTTTAAACAAGCATTTATAACCCGTTTATTGCTTAGATTAGGTGAAGATCTATTGTCCGACACAACAAACACCTCTAAGAAATTCAACTTTGGAATTTATGTTGAATTTTCAGACATCGAAAGATTCCCCAAAATAATAATAGATGACGGTAAGATCGAATCAATTTTTCACCATTCATTTGAAGATTAAAAATTGCATACGGCTATCCAATTAGCATTTAAATTTCCAACCACCATATATTTCATGTAGAAATTTTCAATATACCAATCCTAACGATTGACTCTATATATTTTAATAAAAAAAACAAACGTACAGGGACCTATATTAATTGATCGCTCTTTTCCTGACGAAAGAAGGTTGTAGGAAGCTTTATTGAAAAAGAATAACATAAAACGCCACAAAAAGCCATATTTTCCCATATAACTGGCCTTATAGCCATATTACGCTCTCCCCTGGTTGTTATTGAAATATGGGTGGTAGTAAATTGAGTTATGTTATTGGAACTATTTGAATTTGATATTATTTAGGAGATCATTGTTATCCAGTCCTTCACTTTCAAGAATACCGCTAGCCTTAAGAGCTTTTTTAATCTTTTCGATATCAGAAATAGATTTACTGTTCTCTTCTGTTTTAGCTTTAAGTTCAACTATTTCTTGTTTTAAAGCTTTATTCTCTTCTTTAATCGCTTTAACCTCTTCACTCTCAAGACTTAATGTTTTAATTGGATTAATAGCAATTGATGGAAGATGTTTAATATATAGTGATTTTAATTGACTTTCTGTAGCATTATAATAATTATCATCAGTCCCACCCAATTTATGACCTATAATTGTCTCCAACGGTTCTCGTGGCATACCAGAATTAGCAAAATTGGTTTTTAACCATTGTCTACCCAAATGCCCCGTAACCTTCCGTTGTTCATTCTTATCTCTATCCCAACCAATATCATCGCACAGACGCTCATACATAGAAACGATACCAGCTTCTGCCATAGCTTTATCTTCACTTTTATGTTGTGTGAATAACGGTTGATTATCTTCTAGATTGTCTCTTTCAACTTTTAAATAAGATTTAATTGCATCTACCGCTTCTGGAGATAGAAAAGTTATCACTTTTTCCCCTGTCTTATGCCTTCTAATTTTGATAGTGCAAATATTATTTTCATCAAGACCTTGCTTGAACTGCCCTACAGTTAATGGAACTACATCAGAATTTGAAAGCCCGCTTGAAAATTGAGTTAAGATGATAGATTTCTGTTTGATTGAGTTACATGAATCCAACAATAGTTTTATATCATCTTTAGTTGGTAATACTCGCTCATTTGGCCTTTTGAAATTATCAATCCTATTTCTACGATTTTTAGGAACATCAATCTGATAATAAGTAAAGAATTGCTTAACATAACTCTTTCTTTTTTTATAGGTTTCAATATTCCAATTTGCCTTAGATTCGCAGTAATGATCAAATTCTATAAACCAATTATTCATTTCTCTTTCCCAAGGTGGTTTATTGATGTCTTCCTTACAAACATCTAAAAGTTCAGTTGGTGTCTTAGAAACCGCCATACAAAAAGTCGCTAATGAATCTCGATAAAGTTTCATAGTCCCATCACTAACAGCATCTACCCACACTTGAAAAAATTTATCTTTTGACACAATTTCTTGCATTTCTCTGAAATTCATACTAATATTTAAATCCTATTTAGTATATAAAAGTTACCATATCTATAATTAATCCCAGGGGATTTACACCACACATCAACTCCACATCTCTCCAGGAAATACCCAATT
>DACV01000001.1 GCA_002494885.1 Methanobacterium sp. UBA44 | reverse complement strand
ATCTGTTCGGTGAGGTCTCGGACGTATTTTATGTCTCCTTTTACAACAATGACTTCCAGGAGGTATTTTTCGGTCATGTGGATGTGCATGACTGAATTAATATATTCCTTGAATTCGTGTTGAACATTGGTGAGGTCTTCCATGACTCCTGTGTAGTTGTGATCATAAATTACTGCTAATATCCCGATACGCTCTCCTTCCATCTCATTCATCCATTGGTAGCGTAATATGTAATCTTTAAGTGCATCTCTTATGCCCTTAGATCTGCTGTTATATCCTCTTTTTTCTAAGACTTCATCAAATTCTGTTAAGATTTCCTTGGGCAATGACATGCTAATTCTTATCAAAATATTATTCCTCCTTATCAACAGCATATTATTATTTAATATTATTTAATTATTATGAATTGATTTTCTACTACCGAATTTACTTCAATTTTTTAGATGTGTGTTTTTTTAAATTATTTATATGAGATAAAATCATAATTTTAAGTATGAATTTAATACAAATAAAGGAGCAGATAGATAATGGAAATAACCTTATCTTCTACAATAAGGATGTCTATAAGTATTATGATGGATTAATGAATGATTATTTATGTATTTATTTCAATGAACCCTTACCAGTTAAAGTAAGACTTATAGAATGCATTAACAAAGTATCAAACAGGAAAAGACCCTCATTAAAACGTCAAACAATGGCAGAACTTAAAAATATATTAGTTAAGGAATTAAAGTATGAAAAATTAGTAATAATCTTTAATCACTTTGAAAGACTAACCAAAAGATCAGTCCAAATTTATCAATATCTGAACAGCCTGGACAATGTTAGATTCATATGCAGCTTTAAAAAAAATTTCAAACCAGATGTTTATCCTTTTTTCAGAACATTTGAACTAGTCAATAAAGAAGAATATAAATTAAAATGTGGAAGTAATGAAATAAACATCACATACACAATATATGGTATTATAAGCGTACTTTGCTTTTTTATTTACATGAAAACAGCCTCCAGTCTCATCATGGCCACTATACTAATTGGGGGGGCCTGGTTTGCCCTGATAATTTTTAGGACATTAATGTATGCAGGAGGACGATCATGAGAAGCTACACCCACATAGCGGGAGCCATCCTATTATTCATCACATTCGCCTATCTAACAAACCTAAACAACATATTAATTGGTATTTTCTTTGCCGGATGGATATCCGTATTTCCAGACATAATAGATAGATTATTAGGAAAACATAGGGGCTATGGACATTCATTAATCTGGCTAATTCCCTTTGTCTTAGTTGGTTTTTTAGATCTTACAATAGCAGCTGCGCTGATAATAGGATTCAACTCCCATATTCTTCTAGATATTTTAACAGTAAACGGTTGCCCCGTCTTATATCCCTTCTGGAAAACGAATTTTGTATGTTTCAGTAAGGGAAGAAGAATAAAAACAGGCACAAACCAAGATAAAGCGGTATTTGTATTTATTTTATTTCTTCTTATTCCCGTTCTACTCTTCACAACAAGCATAGGATCTATGATTAACTTTTCAGACAATCAAAATCTCGTATTCGCAGCTGGAGACAACACCAACAGCTCCAACAATAATGATACCATAAAAAATACATTTAATTTGAATTTTGAACTAAATCAAAATGTTAAAAAGAATATAACGGTAGAAAAAATTAGTGACAATAAAACAACTATTACAATTACTTGAAAATTAATATTGGAGGTTGAATAATGAGTGAAATGATATTCTGTGACGCATATGGCACATATATTGATCCATCTAAATGTGAAAACTGTAGGATAAAAAAGGATTGTTTTAAAATCAAACTGCCCAAATGCCATATTTCAGAAATTAAAGACTTAGATATTGAGCATTTAAAACTATAATAAAAAAGGGTGCTTGGAAATGATTAACTTAATTATTGGAATACTGATTTTAATTAGCTTTTGCTATATTCTGTATGAATGCCTGAAAGAAAAACGGAGCAGAAAGATTTGGGGTATTAATAGTTTGAATTTAGGACTTGCAATTATTAATATCTATATTTTGCAATAATTTCTAATAATCTTGTAAGACGAGTTATATTTAATAATAGGTAGAGATGCAGAATACTCTAATCAGCCGATAAATCTCGGATACAATTATTTTTCCTAGTAAATGCGTTAATTTTCCTTAGATAACAGACTAAACTATCTACCTGCTCTTCAACTACCTTTTTTGCTATGCATCCTCAATATTAAAAAAATATTAAGGAGGTAAAATGCTTGTATGTGAATTTGTGGATGAAAGATGGTATTTTCTTAAATGAATATTGGAGGTTTATTTAATGGATAATTACCATCTAACTGAAGTTATGTATTTAGTAACAATGGTTGATGATGATATTTCCATGACCGCCATTTCATCCTCTGAGTTCAGAGTTATGCGGGATGAAATGGAGGAATTAGGGATAGAATATCAAATTTTTGGAAGATTTGTTGTTATAGAAACAACTGATACTTCTTTCAGGATTGGAGGTTAAAAATATGGCTAAAATAGATTTTTATGGTGGAGTAGATGAAATTGGTGGAAACAAAGTATTAGTGGAAGAGAAAAATGATTCATTATTCCTGGACTTTGGGATGAGCTTTAAGACTGCTAATCAATATTTCAGCGAGTTTTTACAACCACGCTCTGGAAATGGAATACTTGATTTTGTCGAGTTCGGGCTTTTACCTGATATTAAAGGTATATACCGGGAAGACTATCTAAGACACTCTGGACTAACCTGCCAGGAAGAACCATCTGTAGATGGTGTGTTAATAAGTCACGCCCATATGGATCACTCTGCCTATGTCCATCATCTTCGAAGAGACATACCTCTTTATTTAACCAAGGAATCCTATCTAATAATGAAAGCTTTACAGGACACTACATCAACATCTTTCAATGAACTGGTCAAACTTAAGGAATCATTCTTTTTAAAACCAAAAATTGTAGTAAGAGATGGTTATTCCCCTTATACTAAAGTTAAAGGTGAAGAATCTGAAGTAAACAGGGACATTAACATCATAGAACCATATAAACAATACAATTTAGGTAATATATCAATTAAATCCGCACCTGTAGACCATTCACTACCCGGAGCGTGTGCTTTTCTATTAGAAACAGATGATGAGGCAATTGTTTATACTGGGGATCTTCGATTCCATGGTAGAAACTCAAAGATGACAGAGAAGTTCGTTAAAGAATCAAGCCAGTTCCAACCCACAAAAATGCTATGTGAAGGAACACGCATGAACACTAATAATAACATTAGTGAAGAATCCATTGAAGAAAAAGCAACTCATATTGTGGATGGCTATAATGATCATGTAATAGTAAATTACCCAATACGTGATTTAGACCGTTTCCTAACCTTCTATAAAGTAGCTCAAAATACAGACAGAACAATGGTCGTAAACATGAAAGAAGCATACCTCCTAAACTTATTCACCGAGGGCGGATATTATTCAAATTTGGACCTGGCAGTGTATCTGCCCCGTAGAAGCTGGGGATTGATGGGTGATGAAGCATGCGTTTGTTTAGAAGGAGAATGGGTAACCTGTTCCGATTTACATCCACAACACATGGAAGATGGTTATAAAAAGTGGGAGAAAAGATTCCTCGACTTAGAAAACGCGGTTACTTATAAAGATATCAGAGAAAACCCAAAAGAATACCTATTCAGCTGTGACTTCTTCGAGTTTAAAGAGCTAATCGATGTCAAACCTGAGAAAGGACTTTACATCTGGTCTAAGACAGAACCTTTCAATGATGAAATGGAAATCGACTTCCAAAAAGCCCAAAACTGGATCAACCACTTCAACCTAGAAATGATAACCGAAGGAATGCACGGATCAGGCCATGCTAACAAAACAGAAATACTAGATATGATCAGGAAAATAAATCCAGAAAAAGTATACCCAATGCATACTGAGAAAAAGGAAGAGTTTGAAATCCTAAAAAATGACGGAATAGAAATAGATTTTCCAGAATTAAGTCAATAAATTAAACTAAGAATTAGATATTCTTAATTAGCTCTATTTAATAAAAAAGTAGGTGGAATGATGAGTTTAAAAGATTTTCAAATGGAACCATTAGATGAGATTGAAAGAGAAATAAATTATGATTTTGACTTTGAAGAAACCTGTGATCCTAAAAATCCCATTAGGGGACGTATAATAATTGGGAATGCTAATAATAAACCATTAATAGATCTTCATACTCACGACTGGAAAATTGTAGTTCTTGAAATTGGATTAGAATACATTGGAAATGATGAAGATTATGAATGGTATTGGGAAATAACATGCAGGGATATTAAAGAAACTAAGTGCATTGTAAAAAGCATAACACAGGTTTCACAGCTTCATATGTCCCCGGTGGTCAAGGATGTTCTGGCGTACCTACTGATTGGGCTACTTATGGTGCTGAGGTTGATGAGTTCTCAGAATTCATATTACAGGACATAAAAGAAAATTTTCCAGTGAAATAAACAACAATGCACTGATTTAAAATGTATATTTATTAATGATTGTGTAAAAAGAGGCCAAAAAGATTGAAAAATGATTAACTAAGATTTTAAAATATCTAATATTTCTTTCTTTTTTAACGGTAAAGATCTGTATTTGTAGAATTCTTCCACATCTACTGATTCATTTACAGCTTCAGTTAGAGTTTCTTCTGTAACATCTTTACCCATTAAATCTACTATTTTAAATCCCCATTCCACACCAGCATCCAATATAAACCAATCCATTATAGCATTGATTTCTTTCTGAGTATACCAATCATCCATGAAAGCTATTCTTATATCAGTATTATGAGATGCTAATACCTCAACTGCTTTTTTTGGGAATTTTACCCATTCTTTTGATGCACCTGTAAGCTTAGCAAAAGATTTAGGTTTAATATGTTTCAATGATACAGTTATGTGCAAACGGTTAGGAGGGAATTTTGCAAACTTTTCAGCTTTTTCTGGGTTCTTACCA
The DNA here is from genome assembly GCA_002494885.1 of Methanobacterium sp. UBA44. Lineage (GTDB taxonomy): Archaea > Methanobacteriota > Methanobacteria > Methanobacteriales > Methanobacteriaceae > Methanobacterium_D. The sequence goes on along the minus strand of DACV01000001.1, from coordinate 9,549 downwards.
ATATTAATGCCATTAGTTTCCTATAAAACTCTAAGTCACTTTCTTCCATAATAATATGAAGAACCTCTAAAAGATGGTCAAAGTCCAAAGTACATTCACCACCAGAAATCCGGCATTTATCAATACCATGCTTATGGGCTAGCTTCATTAATCTATCGGCAACTTCCCTCGCAGTTCTATCCTTACCTGTATTTCTTTTATTATGTGAGTAGCAATAAATACAGTTTAAATTACATTCGCTGCAATATGCTGTAGCTATTCCACCATACCAGTTATCGTTGTATCTGAAGCTGTAGTATTTCAATTTAATTACCCCATCATATAAAATAATCTTCTAATGTTCCTTCTACCTGGCCACGTGTTTTCTTTTCATATTCAAGAATATCTATTGTGTCTGCACCTTTATCAATCATCTCATAGAAGGTATTTTCACCTAATAACACATAAATCCATTTAGAGTAAAGCCTATCTTCGGGTTTAAGTTGATTTATTTTATCAATCCAGTCAATAGTAGCTCTTCTCTTCTGCTGAACATTAGGATTGTTTACATCTTTTTGGGCTTTAGTTTCCACTATATAAACTTTTTTTGAGGTTCTAACTATAAAATCAGGATAATAATGTGATAACAGACCGTCCTCCCGGATGTATGTTATATGAGCGAAGTCATGGTATATTTCATTGATTTTTAAAAATGATTTAACTTCAGAATCCTTATCTACAAACTCTATAAATGCTTTTTCAAATCCGCCTTTATTTGAGGGGTAAGCTAACTTTTCATAGATTGCCTTGGAAACATCAATGGAGAAATTTTCCCTCATTTTTAATTCAAATACATCAGAGAATGGTTTTTTTATTACTTCTGCTTCTGTTATATCTACATTGTTTTGCATCTCAAAGATTGCCTTGCTTACATTTTTAATGATATGTGACAGGATCTTCGATTCAGATAAGAAGAGTATCCTCCAATTATCATCAACCATGGGGTCAAAGTCCTGATTAAATAGTTTATGGCGAATATAGTCATCTGTAAGTTTGGCTATTTCTGCCGTATTCACCTGCATCATAGGGAAAGATTTTTTCCTTTTCCGACCAACAGGTATCAATAAAGAAGTCACACCCTTAACCAACTTTGCCAAGAAATCATTGTAGCTATTGGCATTAAAAATGTCCGCCGTAACAGAATATTCACCAAATCTAGTCCGAACAGTAACCTCCTCTGAATAAAATTCCTCACCTTTCTCAGGTTTTATTTTTTCTAAGGTTTCCAGTGGTATAGGGAACGGTTCCATATTAGCAAATGATAATTCAACAGGAGCAAGATTCTCTTCACTTTCTCTGATAATTAAAGGCCAATATAAATCATATTGTTCATAATTTTCCCTTAAACCAACTTTAATAATATCTCCCAGAATACTCTGCCTATCTTTCGGAGGTGTTACAGCAGTTCCATGTGGAATTTCGTCAATTAAATTCTCATAAAATTCAATAAACGCCGGGTGCTCAACAATACTTAAAATATCCAGATAATTAAGTGGTTCTTCTTTTTTATCCAGTAATCTTATCCTATTTTCTATTTTAACCTCTTCAAAAATGGGTTCTCTCCACATTAACCTTAAACCCCTACCAATAGTCTGCTCTAGAAGAATAAAGGATGCAGTAGATCTTAAAGGAACAATAACACAGATATTATTTACATCAAAACCTTCCCTCAACATAAGAACAGAAACAATAACCCTTGGACTTCTATGTCTATCAATATTGAACAATCGCTGCTTGGTTTCATCCCACTCCCGCTGAGGAATGTTACCTTTACGGTCAGAATGAATCTCCATCACATCATCATCAGACAAACCCTCAGATTTAATTAAAAAATCAGTAACAAAGGGTGCTACTTTTGTATCTTCACAGATAACCATCATCTTCGGATGTTTACTGGAAACACCACTATCATCCACTGTAAATTCCACAAATTCCTTTTCAAGTATATTTAATTTTTGCAGACCTGCTCTAAGCATGATCTTCTGCCCATCCGACAACCCCACAACATTCTTACCTTCCCGAATAGCCTTGAAATCAAGCTTTATTGTAGCAACTTCCTTCCTTCTATCCAAAGCTATTGTCTTGACTAGACCATGCCTAATAGCGGTTTTAAGATCAAAATCCACTACTATATAAGGGAAATAATGTCTGGTTCTCTTCTGACCACTGCCCGTAACACTATACGGTGTGGCAGAAAAATCAATCTGAATAAACTTTTCTTTTTTGGTTTCTGAGATTTGTGTGAGACTCTTCTGCCATTGAACCTCAAATATCTCCCCACCCTTCTTTACTTCATGTATATGGTGTGCCTCATCATTAAAAACAACCAGATCAGGTAAATTAGCAAGAAATTCAATTTCCTTACCCCTTAAATACTGATTATCTAAAGAATCCAATGCATTTCCAGCTGTTTTGCCCGGAGTAATAGGTAAAACATCTTTGACAACCGCTGATGGATCTTCAATAGGTGAACTATCACTGATTTTTTCTTCTTCACCAGCTAACAAATGCCAATTAGTAATCGCGATCAAACCTTCACCAGTCACCTTAGAACCAATTTCATCTTTGCGGGCAACATTAGATTGTATAAAACCGAAAATAATATCTTTATAAGCAGAAGGCACGAATAATTTCTCAAAAACCTTAAAATCAGAATCATCAAAACTTCTAGTACCATCCTCCTGCTCTTTACCCAAAAACGCATCAAGAAGTCTTTCATAAACAATTAATCCCGGTGCAACAAGTAAAAAATTCTTAGAATACCTACCAGACGATTCAAGTTCACTTTTCGCATTTAAAAACTGCCATATCAATAATGCATGAAGGACCCATGTTTTACCAGTCCCAGTCGCCATTTTAACAGCATACTTAGGATGCTTATACTTATCCTTATCTAAATCAAGGAGATCCATTTCCTCTAATAATTCAGGATAAATGGACTGATACATATCCGTTACACTATTAACCCCAATCACTTCATGAAGATATATAGTGTTTAAAATAGCCTGCTTCTGCCCTTCATGGAAATTAAAATTACGAGTATCACAAAAAGCTTCATTAAACCAGAAATTTAATAAATCCTGAGTAATTGAGGAAACACTTTCAATAAATGAACCATCTATCCATGCCTTATTAACAATATTGGTCAGATTCTTAGCAAAACGAAGCGGAATATCCCTTGTCCCTTGATGAGTAGTGCTTACCATCTATTCCACCTCTATTTCAGAAACACTCTCAAAACCAAACACATCAACAGCCTTAACACAAATCTTCCTCTTCCTTTTTTCCTTAGGAACTATTAATTCCGCTTTACGTACCACACGGAAAGGATCATCATCATTAGCTACATTCTGACGATAATCCTGCCACTTACTTCGGAAAACCTCACCATCATAATCAGGATCAATACTCCAATACTCAATCAAACTAACCGGATCCTCAGAAATAACCTTTTCCAACTTAGCTTTATTCTTATCATCCAAAGGCAAAGCATCAGGCGAAAGCAGAACATAATTATCTAACTCAACAATCAGTTTATGATTATTTTTATCATAATCTGCTTTTCGAACTGGTTTAACCGTAAGATATTGTAGAGAAGAGAACTTAATCCTACCAGAATCAATAAGCTTCCTATATTTTGCTTTAGACTTAAGCATATCTAACAAATCAGGTGGAATAACAAGAACTTCTAGGTTTTTATCATTAAAACTACTGATAATCTGACCAATATCAGAAACAAAATTCCAACCTAACACTACAACCTTCTTCCAACCACCAGCAAAACTATTCCTAAACTCCTGAGCTCGTCTTAGAGTATTATAACCAGTCATCTTAGAAGGAGAATCAACAACTACAAGCGTTCTACTTTGTTTGATGTATCCTGCATTAGAAGGTCCTTCTTTATTTGGAAATGGGACAGCCCCGTATAAATGAATTACAACATGGGCTAAATCCCTTATAGTACGGAATTCAGATTTTTCATACTGTTCCTTTTGATAATCACCAATCGATTGGAAAAGGAAAGGATTAGAATCTTGATCAATCAATCTCTTTCTAGTAACCATACATGCGGGTTTACCAATATCGGATAATATCCATTTTCTTCCTAATTTTTCACCTACGGCACCTGTAGTACCACTACCCGCAAAGAAATCCCCTATAATTGAATTTTCATTCGAAGATGCTTTTATAATTCTTTGAAGTAATTTTTCTGGTTTTTGTGTATCGTAATTTAAGATTTCTGAATGTTTCTTTTGACTGCTTTTATATGCTCTTGGATCTGCATAAACTTGTTTTATATCTGTCCAAACAGTAGATGCGGGAACTCCCTTACTCTCATCTAAATACTGTTTTACCCAAATAACATTACCTTTTTCGTCTCTTCCTCTCATTCTTCTTTGATATTTTCTTCCATCTTCATCTTTATGTTTAAACCAATCTTTTACATATTTTGGGTCATATGGTAAATATACTCTGTTAGAAATTCTATTTTTATAATTTTTAGAATAATGTAGAATATATTCATGTATTTTAACTAGTTTCGGACTTCTAGCTCTGCCCCCTGAAGGTGATCCATAAGCCCAAATAATCTCCTCAACAAAATTGTTTTTACCAAATATTTCATCCAATATTATTTTAATGTAATGAGAAGTCTGAATTCCAATATGAAGATATAAATTACCTTGATCAGAAAGTAATTCCCGCAATAGAACAAGTCTTGGAACCATCATTTGTAAGTAACTTGCAGTTCCATCCTTCCAAGTATCAGAATATGCAAACTGTTCTATCACAGTCGGTCTTTGTTCAATTTCAACATCAGGTAAACTAACCTTAGTTCTATAATCTGCTTTTGAATCAAAAGGAGGATCAATATAAATTAAGTCAAATTTACCACGCATAGATGATATTTTTTCATCACCAGCTAGCAATGCTTGCATTGCAAGTAAATTATCCCCATATATTATTCTATTAAACCATTCTTCACTTCCTATGTCTTTTATACGGCCTTTAAATAGTCCAGAGCTATCTTTTGATGGTAATACTATCTCATTGGTCTGTAAAGATATTTTATTGTTTTTTGATAGCCCATCTAGGATTATCTGGGCTTCTTTTTTGCCTTTTTTTACTATTTTGGGTATTTCTTCAAGCAGCGATTCTGGCATCAAAAATCCTCCAATAAATATATTTTAGAATTAATATTAATATATATAATTTGAATGGAATGAGAGGGTCCTATGAAAAAGATTAAAAGATGTCTAAAAGAATGGAATGCAACTCTAGAAGCATTAGGAAAAGGTAAACAGACTATCCTAATAAGAAATTATAAGACAAATATTCAAAAATTCTTATTATATCCCACAATTAGCTATACATTGAATGATGAATATTTAGATAGCTTTCAGGACAAATATCTAGATTTTGTTAGGGATAATGCACTGCCTGATAAAAAAGACGACAAAGTCTTAATCAAATACTATGCCACGGTAGAAGAGATTATTGAAAAGCCAATTTCCAGAATTCCATCAGCTAATAATTATATTTGGACCAGAGATCATGTGAAAGATTACATAACTGGTAAAATTGCCTTTGTTTGGATGTTAAGGGTTTACAAATTAAGTGTTCCATATTGGGCCGAACCTACCCCTGGAGCTCTAAGGTTCGTTAATTTAAAAGAAGAAGTATCTTTAGATGGTATTGAGCCTGTTTTGGGTGATTATGAGTTTGAGAAAGTTGTTGCGGCTTTAAAATAAAGAATCATGTCAAGAATAGACAAATTTAAAAGTTATTTATCTAATGATGAGAAATTCTTTCTAGAAGGACTAGAACCATCAATATTTAATTTTTTTGATGAAGCTGTAGACAAAAATATTGTAAATATTATTTTCACCCCATATCAGATCAATAGACTTATTAAGTTGATTGACTCGTCTAATTCTGCAAAAAAACTTTATAATAATTTGATTGGTGTTATTGATGGAGATCAGGAGCTTATTAAACATAAAATCAATGCTTTAGAAGAGTTAGATATTAATCTTGATGGTAAACAGATTGGTACAATAGTATGTCATAATTATCAAGTCATTGCTGAACGATTAAAATTATATTTGGTAACATTTTTAGATTTTGATGTAAATGTTAAAGATGCGCATAAGAAACCATTAGGTAGAATTTTAAATCAATTACAAGATGAATTCCCTAAAAATAAATTTATTCAAAGCTTAAATACTAATATCAGGAATTCAGTTACCCATTATACTTATTTTTTTGAAGATAAATACAATAAAATCCATCTTTGTAATGGTGTATTTGATTATTCGCCTAATATAATGAAGTTATCAGAATTTAGAAAAAATTCTAATGAACTAAATATACTAACAGAAGCGTTTTTTATAATTTATAAAGATAAATTTTTCCCAGGTGATAATTTATTTTTAGATAAATAATATAAATAGAATATGAAAATCCTGAGTTTCCATATAAAACGGGAATTAATATTATTATAGATTTAATGTTTAAAATTTTTTCACTAAGGAGGCGGATTACAAATGACAGGAAAATATGTTATGATTGACGGTTTTTCTAATTGTTCTGATGAATTTTTAGAGGATATTGAAAATTATGAAAAAAAAGGTTATATTCTTTTACCTGAAAGTTTCAATATTGTCCCAAATACTGATTTATCAACTGTTGATTACGAATTTTTTGTATTAATGAAAAGGAAAGAGGATATTATTTTCAGTGATTCGGAGACAAGTTTAAAGAAAGATGATGATATTTGGAAATCTATACGAAACCGGTTTGGTACAGATGAACTTGAAGAAAATAATAATCTAAATAAATCCCAGGATATAGGAGATTTAAATACTTATACAATTGTAATGAAAGGAAAATTATCCAATTTACAGCATAAAATGAGTCAATTTAGCCAAAATTTAACTTCTGTTCAAAATGGATCAAGAAGCTTTGAAGATATTAAACCAAACATAGATAGTATAAAAAATGAGCTTACTAAGTTATATAATGATATAAACTCTTTGCAACCTCCAGGTAATTTAATCAATATTCATAACACTGTTAAAGAAGGATGTGATATATATCTTCAGGGTGTTACCGAGTTTATGAAATTCTACATTGATGGGAATGATGAACACTTCGTCACTGGTGGCTTAAAAATTCAGAAGGGTACTGAATTAATGTATAAAGCAGCAGATATGTTTTAAGAAAATTAAACATTTATCTAAATAGCTTCCCCAACATTCTGCCCAAAACTTTATTTTTCGCTCTTCTTGCAATCTTCTTGGGATCTCCAGAAGCTAACGTTTCCAAATCATTAATTGCTCTAGTAGCTTTGTATAAATTCCTGCTATGTTTTTTTGACATTTTAACCAAAATTTATATTTTTATTAGATTAATCAACATCGAAATTGAATATTATCTAAATATCTACAATAAAATGCATTAATCCCGGATGAAATTTCTTTTCTCTGATTTTAGGATTGGAAATATTATATTCTTTCAGGGTTTTTTGGAGAGAATCTATGTTAGTGGCCCTTATTTTGTCGTCTTCTATCCAGACTAAGTCATCTAATTCCTCTCCAGATAGAACAATCATTTCTTTTCCATTATCCACAACTTTTTCTCCTTTGAAACCCTTATATTCTACTTTCATTTAGAGCCATCCTTAAATTCAGTAAAAACAATCTACACTATTATATTGTATTTTATTATTAAATCTTTATTGATTTTAATTAATTGGATTGTTTAATTTTATTTACAACCCATTCTAATGTATTTATGAATATCTCCATTGATTTTTCGTCTTTAAGTTGAATTAGGGGGAAATTTGGTCGTCCGCTTATTCTATCAGCTGTTATATTTACTCCTTCAATTTTATTGATTCGATTTAAAAGCTCTAAACGGAGAGCTTCATTATTAAAGGGTATCTTGTCTTTTAAATACTGGAAGGTGATTGTCATTTGTCCTTTAGTGTTTATAGAGATAGGCCAATATGATATGGAATTATAATCAATACATGGCCAAAAAACAGCATAAGTTGGGTTTTTCTTAAATACAAATCTAGGTAAGTTCTCTTCTGACCATTCTTTAATTTTATTTGCTATTTGAGCTTCTTCTTTTCCCCTTGTTTTTTGAAGTTCTTTGAAAAATGATTCTTCATCCCATTTTACAACACTACTCATTGAAGCAGATTTTTTTTGTTGAGCTTCCATTGTTTGTCCAATAATGCGGGGAACTAATGTTTTAACACCCTGACCGACGAATTGTTTGATTTCAATTCCTAGAACTTCTGCAGGATCCATCTGTTCATTTAAAAATTCAATCACTCTTTTTAAATCTTTAGGTAATTCATCAGCCACAAAAAGCATCCTGATTTTTCCAGCCTGCAGATTGGTCTTAACTTTTGACCAGAATTCTTCAATAGTTGAATCTGAATCTATAAATTCTGTTAATATCTCATCTGGATCACTTTCTTTACAGTTCGCCTCAAATTTAGATATTATCTTTTCTAAAGGCCAGTATACAACTGCATTGGCTGCATAATCCAACATCTGACCTATAACTTCTCTTCTAATACGTGTATCACTACTTCTTTTTACTTCGACTATTGTAGGAATGGCATCCTGATCTAGGAACAAGTGGTCAGCTGACCATCTCCCAAGAGTATCTTCTTCAGTTGGAACATCCATCTCTCTTGAGATTAATAGCCAACGTCGGGGGTTTGAATCGTTAATTTGGTCTCCTGCGAGTAAGTTTGGATAATTAGCTAAAAGTTTTTGCAGTAAAATCTCTTGTTCATACTCTTTTTCTTCCATTTCAATTAACTCGTCATTATTTCGGATTAAATAGATTTTTCCTTTCATTCAAACACCATAATTGAGTATTTTTCTTAGTTCTATCCCCTCTTCATCATATACGGAAACTGATGGTATCTGATATTTTTCGTACATTTTTTTAGTTCTGGGGTTACTTTCTATAGCCAGATAGCTATTTTCTAATCCATGTTTAGGCAATATGTATTTTTTGAGTAATTTTTCCTTTGCTATAGGAGGTCGATCGTTTTCCTCCTGGAAATACAATTCTTCAGGTAACCAACCGTTAAGTTTCTGTTTAAATGAATCGAAAGTTGCTTTTTTCTGATAATCTGGTCTTGCTGTTATTAGAATCACATAATAATCTTTAATTAACTCCACTAACCATTCCCGATACTTTTCAGACATTATCTTTTTTTGATAAGGTTTGATATATTTAATCTCAGAAGAGTTCCCTACTAAAGTGTAATTTAAATCTAATAGAATTATTGTTTTATCAGGATTTATTAAAGCTGTAGAATTCAATTTATACACCATTTAATAAATTATTTGTATTAATATAAAATTATAATGATTTTAGTAAATTTTCCAATAATTGATTGAAAAATATGTGTTTTTTGAGTAATAAATTATTCAATAAAGTTATATCAAAATAGTACCTAAATACAAGATAAGTTTTATA
>DACV01000005.1 GCA_002494885.1 Methanobacterium sp. UBA44 | reverse complement strand
AAAATAAGTACTACACTATAATTTTCATGAAATTATTAAAAAATCAAATTTTGAAAGGCAAAATTTTACTTAATAATCAAAAAAATATTATTAGTTTGTTAACATTAACAATAATCATAATCCAATATATATCAAAAACAAGTATTCAAGGCATTAAAGCATCCAGAAAATCCATACTTACTCTTTTTTCTGAATATTCGCCTATGTGCTGGTTTTCAGTTTTAAAGCGCTGGACTCCTTGAGGTAATTTATGAACTTTATTAATGTTTATCATTAGGTATGTCATCCATTAAAAACATAATTTAATATGAATCAAATAACTATAAAAAAGAATATTAAGGTAGTATTAACTAATAGGAACATATAGTAGTGATTGTATGATTGATAAGTACAAAAAAGCTGGAAAAATAGTATCAGAAGTCAGAAAAAGTGCTGTTGACTATATCAAAGAAGATATGAAAATTATAGATTTAATTGAATTTGTTGAAAATAAAATAGTAGAACTTGGAGGAAGACCAGCGTTCCCATGTAATGTTTCAATAAATGAAGTAACTGCCCACTACACTTCTCCGATTGGAGATGAAAAAATTATAAATTCAGGAGATCTTGTTAAAATTGATCTTGGTGCCCATATTAATGGATATATTGCGGATACTGCAATAAGTGTGCTCATTGGTGATGAATCAGAAAATCACGATTATCATCTCAAAATGATAGATGCATCTTATGAAGCACTTGAAAGTGGAATAAGCGCCGTAAGAGCTGGTGTGGAAATTGGAAAGGTTGGAGAAGCTATAGAAAATGCTATTAACAATAAAGGATTTAATTCTGTTTCAAATCTAACCGGTCACAGTATGGATAGGTGGATACTTCACTCAGGAGTTTCAGTTCCAAACATAAAGGAAAATAATCCCCATTTATTAGAAGAGGGAGATATTTTGGCCATAGAGCCCTTCGCTACCGATGGAATTGGCAGAGTTACTGATACGAATGAGGCCCATATATTCAGATTCCTTAGAGACCGGCCCATGAGATTGATACACGCCAAAAGGGCATTGAATAAAATTAAGAGTAATTATAAAAATCTTCCCTTTGCTCAAAGGTGGCTCCAGGAACAATTCAGCGAGCATCACCTGAATAATGCAATGAGAATGCTTATTTCTTCAAGGGCAATCTACCCTTATCATGTACTCAGAGAGAAAAGTAATGCTGTTGTAGCGCAATCTGAGCATACTGTGATTGTAGAAAGCGATGGATGTTTTATTATAACCGAATAATTATTATTCACTTCTTCTCTTGCCTTCATATCCCATATCACCTGCTCCTGCATCAAAATCACTGTAAAAATCATCAAATGAATCAAAATTATCCAGAACAGACATATCCAGGAAATCAAAACTATTTAAATCTCCAAATTCATCAAGATAGCCCAGAGGAACAGCATATAGATAATAACTATAATAATCACTTACCTTAGATTCAGGTTCAATTTGAGATAACATCTTGTTAAATTTTTTAATATCTTCCAGATCATAGACATTAGAAAGGAGAATATGGGTCCCAATAACTGACAAATATGCTTTTGCTCTCCCTAAATCCTCTTTTACCCATTTATGAAGATATTTGGCTTCATCAATTAATTCAACAATTTTATCCCTTGCTTTGATTCCTTTATCCGTTAATATATAGCTTGTATATGGCATTAAAGAAAGAAGCATTTTTCTCTGTTTTTTAAGATAGCCCTTACCTACTAAAGTATTTCTCAAGCATTTATTTTTATATTCTGCAGAATTAACCTCGTTATGCACTATTTTCGCGAATTTTTTCATTTCTAACCTATAATGCTCTAAAATAAGATTTGTTAAAATTTCTTCATGGGGTTTAAGTTCAATATTAAATGAATCTCCTTCACCTATAAAGGCGGTGTTATAATGTTTTTTTAGGAATTTAGATTCATGCTCTTCAATAATTATATTTAAGACTCTTCTTAAAACAAGATCCATTAAAGTAAGTCTTATCATTTCATTCCCAGAAGATTCTGGAGAAATAATTATTAAAGATTCCGCGGGAGTAAGATTTAAAGATTCCATTTCAAACCCCCTACCCAATTCAGTTTTCTAAGCCCCTTATGGATATTATAGCTGCTTTTACTTTTTTTGCACCTTCAGTATCATTTAATTGGAAATATATTTCATTTGCAGCCTTTAAATATTGTATTGCGTTTTCAATATCCCCTTTTTCCTTATATATAAGGCCTATATAGTAGAGAATCTCTACATTATTCTCCATATTATCATTTTTCATACAGTATTCATAAGCACCGTTAAAATAAATCAAGGCTTTATCTAAATTACCACGGCGCATGCTTTTTATTCCGTTTAGCATCAGATCAGAGGTTTTTTCTTTTCTTTCAGTTGAACGTGACCGGTAATAAACTACCAGCATGCCACCATAAGCAAGGATCACTGCCCCTAAAATTGTAATTACATCCATTTTAACCAACAAAGAATTTTATAATCATTATAATAAGTTCTAAAGAAATCTAAGTTTTGAAAAATAAAAAAGTTTGTAGGAAAAAATTCCTACATTTAGTAGTTTGCCAGTGGGTCTTCTTTTTCTGTACTTGCTTTGTATGGGACAGGTAATCCCATTGCTATTCTGTTATCAATGGTTTTCTGGTTTTTCTCTTTTTTCTCTTTTGAGAGTTTTTCGAGAAGACCTAAACCTGGTTTTACATCTGCCATTGGTTTGGTTTCAATTATACCTGCTTCAACAGCCTGTTTGAATAAACTGTCACCATTATCTGTTCTGGTGAGTACTGTTGACCAACCCTCTGGTGAACCTACAGAACCTGTTGAAAGGTCTGCTAATTCAGCAACGTAATCAAGACAGATGTTACATCCATTCTGCTCGTATCCGTGAGTTTCTTTAAGTGGTATGCTTAAAGTTTCATCTGCTGTGTATACCCAGAATTTTCCTTTACCTATATCCATTTTTTCTACGAGTTCAGGGCTAACTCCCATTTTCTCTGAGATGAATGTTCTCAGGGATTCGAATGGGAAGTTTTCCATACAGTAAATACCTAAAATAAGTGCAATTTTATCTGCAACAAATCTTACTCCAAACGGATATGACTGCATTTTTCTTATACCCATGGTTTGACATGGAATAGATACTGTCCCTATTTTTTCAAGACCGTATTGCCTTGCAGCTTCCTTTAATGTCCATACATTAGGGGAAAGTGTGTATTTAGTACCTGCTGCTGCTAAAACTTCATCAGAAGTCATTGCAACCTGTGGTACTGGTTTCCACATATCTTTTCCAGGTCCTGCTACAACTGCACCGTCAATAATTTTTTCATCAAGAGCAAAAGATAGAAGGGCTGTTACTATTCCTCCGTCTTGGGAAATCTTCTGGATCTGTTTATCGGTTGATCTTGCAGATAGTGCTTCTTTATATGTTCCTAATACCATTTTCAAGCCTCCTATAATCCGGTATCCTTTTTAATTCTTTCCATTGGCCACCAGCTTCTTGGACACTGGATGTAACAGATACCACATTTTACACATCTGTCGCCGTTTACTTCTGGTCTTCCGTCGGTCATTCCTACTGCACGTGTTGGACAGGACATTGCACATGTTCCACATCCAATACATAGTGCCTGGTTTACGACTTTTAGTTGAAGATCGCATCCACATGCTTCTGTGTAACCTACAAGATCCATCATTGGCTGCAGGTAATCCATATCACCATTTAATACTGCGACTACAGTCTTAGCAATTATTTCTGGTGATGGCGGACATCCTGGCATGGATAAATCCACCTTTACAACATCAGCTATTGGTACAAATGATTCGTGAGATGGTTGCGCTTGCTGTCCACCTCTGGAGTATCTGGTGAAACATCCTGTTGAAGCGCATGAACCAAATGCAACTACTAATCCTGCTTTTTCTCTTACTTCTTTTAACTCTTTTAGACTGTGTTCATCTTGTAAACACACAGATCCTTCTATTAATGCTATATCCATTTCTGGTATGTCCCATCGGTCTACCAGTGTTTGTCCGTAAACTATATCCACCATTTCGGTAAGTAAAGGTGCTAAAATGTCATAGTTTTCAGTTAACGATATAACATCCCCTGTACATCCGCTTAAGTGGATGTATCCTATTTTTGGTTTCGGTTTTTCTTCAGCCACTTTTTCAACCTCCTCTTCTGAAGCAACTTCTTTTATTTCTGGATTTTTTGCCTCTGGCTTTGTTTCCATTCCTAAAAATTCTTTTATTCGGGCTAACATGAGCTAATCTCCCATTTCTTTTAAAATTATTTTAATGGCCTTGGGAATAGCGTTTTCCACGCTCTTGGTTAGACCCATTACCACATCAGGGGCAGAGACAGATTCTGGTTGGCATCCAACTACGAAAACTTCGCATTGTTTACTTAGCTCATGCAAAGGTTCTTCTACTGACCATGAATGAGCATCTGTATAAGTTCCCCTTGGAATCTCTGTTACCTCGAATCTTCGAACTGTTCCAGGTTCATCGCCTGAATCAACTATATCCACCACAATGAGTTTTTTCCATGATTCATTTGGAAGAGAAAATATGAAATGTGGTGCGCTGGTTCCTGCATCAATAAGCATTGTATTTTCTGGAAGTTCGTGATCTTTGAAATATTCCTGTAAAGCCGTTATAACTGCTGGTCCAAATCCATCATCTTCGAACAGGACATTTCCGCAGCCAACTATTAAAATCTCCGCATCGTATGGCATTATTATTCCCTTATAATCTGACCATATCGTCTTTTAAGATGTTCCTGTCGTCGTCATCTATTACGATCACGTGGGTTGCACAGGATAGACATGGGTCGTATGCTCTTATTACGTGTGGCCCGTATTCGTGATGGAACCCTTCAGTTGCTGGTCCCATTGTTGGTATGTTCCATGTTGTTGGGACTAAAGCGCTGTAGAATTCGGTTTTACCGTTTTCTCCTACCTGAGCCATGTGAACATCCATTCCTCTTGGCCCTTCTATTGCACCTATTCCAAGTTTACTGGTACCTCTAATATCGAAGTTACCCACGTTAGCAGGTGCTGATGTGTTAAGTTCGTCCAGTATGGCTATTGCCCTTGAAAGAGCAGATTTCATCTCTAAAGCCCTTGCCAGGTGCTGAGCAACTACGCCTTTTTCTTTAAATCCTCTGAATTGTACTGCTCTTGCTCTTGGACCTACTTCCACGTTTACACCATCATACAGTGGAATGGTTGAACATGCTTTTTTACCGATTTCTGGGTCTTTGTACCAGCTTTCAGGCATTACTTCAGTAAATCTGTCAAGGTCAAAGAAATCGCGGTTACCGTAAAGATTATCAGAAGCAATTGTTGGCTGGTTGTGAACACCTAAACCTGCAGGGAAGTCTGCATCTAAAACTAAGCCTGCAATAAGTTCTACGTGTTCGTCAACTTTTGGCTGAAGCGCTCTTAATCTTGTGTAAAGCTTTTTTCTTGCTAATTCACTTATGTTGCTGGCCATTCCACCAATCCTTACATCTGATGGGTGGATACCTTCTCCAGCAACCATGTCAACCACATACTGTGCATTTTTCCTTATCTCAGAGACTGAATTTATGGCTGTTACCATTAAGTCCTCTGGAACAATGTCAGGTGCTATTAAAAACTGATGTATTGCATGGCTGTTTACATGGTGCGCCATCAAAGTTAGCTCTCTTAACTGTTTTCCTGCTTTTGGCGGCTCTATTCCTAGAGAATCATCCATAGCTTCTACGGAGGCTAAAGTATGGGGTATTGGACATACTCCACAAATTCTCTGGCATATTACTGGTGCTGTTTCCGGAGCTTTACCTGTAACGATTTTTTCAAGCCCTCTAACTGGAGTAATACTTAGGTATCGCCCCTTAGTTACAATTCCTTCATCATCGACTTCCATGACCAATTCTGCGTGTCCTTCTTGCCGTGATGTTGGCGAAATTACTTTAGTTTCGCTCAAATGTATCACCTCTTGTTTTTATATTTAATGAACATCATTATTTCATTATTAACAGAATATTATAAGCTTTTCTTTGAAAAAAAAAATGGAAAATGTATATACTATTAATGATAGATAGTTAATTTTATAATTATTAAAAAAAAATAGTCTTTAAAATATGACTTATTCTCCCTGATTGGGAAACTGGATGCTTTATTCTGTCGTTAAATTTATCATATTTGTAAAGATACATAAAACTATATAATCCAAGAAACTATATTAGTAAATGTTATTTGAGTAATAACTCCAATTTATAAAATCAGTAAAATTCAACAAGAGGTGAGCTAATGGTAAATACAAAGATTCTACTTTCAGTCGTTATTGTACTAATTATAGGTATTGCGGCGGCGAGTGTTCAAATGAATTCAGATTCTCCAAGCTTATGGTCTTTTACTAATCCACAAGACACAGCTGACCAAAGTCAGAATACTCAGTCTGGGCAAACCCAGGCAGTAGCTCAAGATGGAACATCAGCAAGTGATCAAAGCGGAGACGGAGGCGATAACGTGAAAATATCAACAACCAAAGCCAAATCAATAGCACAAAACTCTATTGAACAACCAGATGCTAAAGCAGGTACTCCAGAATTGACAACAATGAATGGAGAAAAAGTTTACGTTGTTCCAGTTATAGACAAGGGCGAAAAAGCCGGAGAAATCTGGATAGATGCCCAGACAGGTAAAGTAATTGGAGGTGCGGGAGGTGCACCGTAGATGGTTGATATGGTTGAGACAGAAGTTGAATGCTGTAAAATAGTCTCTAAAGATGTTGAAAATGCTATAGTATTAGAAGGATCACCCGAATTAGGTTTAATAGGGAATATATTGGGATGGCTTCTCGTAGAAGAACTTAATATGGAGGAAATAGGATATATTGACTCCAAATATTTCCCTCCCCTTGCAGTATTGTATAAAGGGAAGGCAATTCACCCATTCCGGATATACGCAACCGATGGAATAGTAATGTTCCTCTCAGATTTTATTGTTCCGCCAAATGTCACCTTTGACATGACCAATGCGATAGTGGATTGGATGGAAAGGAACAACAGTAAAGAAATCATTACATTCAACAGCATAGTTGTAAGAGAGAAAACACAGGGAGTTGCAGGTGCAGCAAACTCTGATGAATCCCTGGAAAGACTTGGAAATCTGGATTTACCAATATTACCCTTTGGAAACATTGCCGGACTATCAGGAACTCTACTTACAAGGAGCATGCTGAAAGGCATACCTGGATCCTGCTTATTTGCAGAAGTATTAAGCCCTTATCCTGATCCAAGAGCAGCTGCTGAAGTTATGAATGTTTTAAATAAGATGTTAGGCACACAGGTCAATGCAGAACCTCTTATTAAAGAAGCAGAGGAAATTGAATCAAGACTTCAGGAACTTGCTCAAACTGTGCAGGGAGAAAGCGAATCCCCAGCTTACATGTAAATATAACCCAGAATCTCAATATAGGAGATTCTTCTTACAATTTTTTTTATTAATTGTATTAACAGTGTGCTTTATATACCAGAATAGACAATCTACTAATTACCAATTTTAATTCATAAGGGCCCGTAGCCTAGTTGGATAGGGCGTCGGACTTCTAATCCGAAGGTCCCGGGTTCAAATCCCGGCGGGTCCGCTCATCCTTTGAAAAAGGATGAACCCAAATAAAATATGCGTTCTTAAAATGAAGGGTACTCGAAAATAAGCCAATATTGCTCACAATAGAAACCCAAAAGCGAACTATTTATTTTAAAATTAAAACCAATTCTAATTATGAATTCCAAATGCTTAAACTTATAAATTATACAAATCAATTATCATCAATGGGCCCGTAGCCTAGCCAGGATAGGGCATCAGACTCCTAATCTGAGGGTCCCGGGTTCAAATCCCGGCGGGTCCGTCTCCACCTTTTTCAAAAAAAGCCGTCGAAAATCAAAGCCAACCAACACTTTGTGTTTGTGGCATCAAAATCAAGATTTTGACAGATTTTCGGGCATGAAAAATTTTCAATTTTTCAAGGATGGATCAAACAATCCTTGCGACAATAAGTTGTCGCTTTTGGTCTTTTCTACTTTTAATATCTGATTCAATGTCAGACATGAAATTAACATCTCAAAAATTTAGGACTTTATAACATAAATTATTTTTATTTCTAGCTTATTAAAAGTGAGGAATGCAAAATACAAAATATTTACCTTTGCTTCCCATATTCCACATATAAAAGTTTAAACAGCTCTGCTTTCAATTTATCCCTTAATTTTTCGTTATCAACAACTCTTTTATAGAAGTTCATGTTGCTTTTAAGCAGCTCTGTCATCTCCTGATTGAAATACTTATCAAAAACTGCCTTTACATTTTCTATGGAATTATGTTCCATTTTATTAATTAATTCATCATTAGAAAGCAAATTATCTTTTACACGCTCTAAAAAGACCTTGTCATCATCGCTGAATTCTGTTCCAAATGCTTCATTCATATCTTCAATTATCTGGGAAAGTCTTGATTTTTCATCAGGCCTGTATTCTCCTGCACCTTCTGAAATGGGCTTTAGTTCGCCCTCACCCACAAGACCAATAGCACTTTCCCCTTTATCCACTATTTTATAAGAATCCATGTCCACATCTTCTAAAATAGAATATGGAAGAGGATTGTTTATTGTTGGGAGCTTTTTATTAAGGAATTTATTGAAAATATAAATTTTTTCAAGGTTAATATCTGTAAATGGGATCAACTGAGATAAAAATGAATAAATACTCTGATATCTGCGCAATGCTTTTTTAAATCCAACCTGATCTTCCTTATTCAGTTTTCTAAAATCTTCTACAACAGGATGAAGTAAATTGTGAAGTACTGGTTGTTTTTCACCTTTTATGTATGCTTTCATAAATTCCTCTACATCAGATAGCTCAAAAACCTCATAATAGAGGAGCTTCTCTTCTAATTCATAGAGCTTGTGAGGATCTGTACCTTCTGGAAGGTAAGTGTCTTCATAATAGGGCTGGAATGCCTTTTGAATGACTTCAGTTTTATTTGCAAAATCAAGGACCAGAGTATCATTCTTATTTTTATGAATTCTGTTAACTCTGCTCAGTGTCTGAACGGCTGTAATCCCGTTTAAAGACTTATCCACGTACATTGTATGTAATAGCGGTTGATCAAATCCTGTCTGGAACTTATTAGCCACAATTAGAATTCTGTAGGGGTCTTCTTCAAAGGCATTTTCAATTGTTTTTTTATCCGGCAGTTCGTTCATTGAATTTTCAGTGTATTCCTGCTCATCATGGTTTACAGTACCTGTAAAAGCCACAAGAATTTTTATAGGGTAACCCTGTTCTCTAATATACTTATCAAAAGCCCTTTTATACATAACTGCATGTAATCTTGACCTTGTAACCACCATTGCCCTTGCTTTCCCTTTGATCTTATTTTTAGTTGAATTCATGAAGTGATCAACCATTATTTGAGTTTTAAGTTTAATTGCATGCGGGTGCTTTTCTACAAAGTTTCGCAAAAGCTTTTTAGCCTTTTTTTCTTCAAATTCAGGATCGTCCTCAATTTTTTTAAATAATTTGAAATAAGTGGGGAATGTTAGGTAGTGCTCTAAAACATTAAGAATAAATCCTTCCTCAATGGCCTGTTTCATAGAATAAATATGGTAAGGATGATATTCTCCTCTTTCATCTACATTTCCAAACATTTCAAGTGTTTTATTTTTAGGAGTGGCTGTAAATGCATAAAAACTGATATTTTCAAGATTTCTAAAGGATTCAACTTCCTTTAAAAGTTCTTCTTCTATTTCATCGTCCACGTCATCCAGTAATTCTGCTTCTTCAAGACTGCCTGTGCTTAAAACCTGTTTCATCTTCCTTGCAAGCGTTCCAGTTTGTGAGGAGTGCGCTTCGTCAATTATAACTGCATATTTCCTTTTAGGCATTCCTTTAACTTCTTCAAGGATGTAAGGGAATTTCTGGAGTGTTGTAACAACAATATTGCTCCCTGTTTTAAGAGCTTCGCTTAACTGCTTTGAATCCTTTTCAATGACTTCCACAATGCCCTTTATTTTTTCTATGGCTTTAACCTGGTCCTGGAGTTGTTGATCAATCACTCTCCTATCCGAGATGACAATTACCATGTCGTAAAGGCGTTCATCAGATTCATCGAACCTGTTTATTAAGCCATGTGCAAGCCAGGCGATGGTCTTTGTTTTCCCACTCCCTGCGCTGTGCTGGATTAAATAATTCTTTCCAGGATTAGTATCTGCTAAAATTCGATTAACGCAGTCAAGCTGGTGGTATCTTGGGAAAATTGGGATTTCCTTATTGTCCTCTTCTTCAATATAGATGAAATTTGATATCAATCTGGAGAGTTTGTTTATCTGGAGGATGTCGTTGTATAAATAGCATGTCTTGTAATCGTTCTGAACTACTGGATTATCGAGACCCTTGTTGAAGGGTAAAAACCTTGTTTTATCGCCTTCAAGCTTTGTGGCCATGAATATCTTTTCATCGCTCATTGCAAAGTGCACCAGACAGCGTTTAAATATCTTTTCCCTTGGGTCGCGGTCTTTCTGGTACTGTTTAATTGCATTTTCAACTCCCTGGGAGAAAGTGTCTTTTAATTCAACTGTAAGGACTGGAAGGCCGTTTATAAAGATTGCAAGGTCTAAACGGTTGCTGGGGTCTTTTTGTTCGTATTCAAGCTCGTCAATAACAGAGAAAATGTTTTTTTCAAACTTTTGGAAGAGATCAGGGTTTTTATTATTGTTGGGCTTTGAATAGAAGAGTTTGAATGTGCAGCCCACGTCTTTAAAGCCGTTTCTTAATATATGGATTGTCCCTTTCTTTTCAATTTCGCTGATTAGCCTTATTAGGAATTTTGATCCTGCGCTATCGCCGTAAACACGAACAAATTTTTTCCATTCCTTCGGCTGGGTTTCTTGAATGAATTTTAAGGTTAATTCAATGTCCAGACAGCTTTCGCGGTTGTAATCGGCTGAATATCTTTTAATATAGCCAGTGCTAACTAAATGGTTAACGATGTCTGACTGGAAACTTTTTTCTGAGGTGTTTGATCTGATTTTCCTTCCCCCCTTACGTCTATTTTTCCTGTAACAGCATGGTGAATTAGTGATTTTTTATATTCTTCCATTAGAGTGATTTTCTTTTGGATTTTGTGAATGGTTTTATCGATTTTTGAAGTTTGATTGTCTAAATATTTTGTTATATTCTTTTGTTCCTTTAAAGATGGAACAACGATATAAGAATTTTTTATAGGATATGTACTTATTCCAAACCTTGTTACCCCATTTGCAGCAACAGAAAATTGATCATTGATTTTCTTGCTCTGTAATAATCTAAATAGAAAATTGCCGGTAATTTTACTTTTATCATGTCTTAATAAAGCCAGATGATAACCACAAACAACATTATTTAATTCTTCTGATACTATTGCAGGTACTGCAATATCTTCTGCATCTTCAGAGTCTTTTGTAATGATTACATCATCCTTTTTAATTGATAATCTCTTTATTTGATCATAATTTGCAGTAGCTTTCATAAAATCTAAATTTGATGTAATGAATTCATTATTATAAACATCAGTATAATTACAAAGCAAAACATCTGGTTCATTTTCTTTGGACTTTTTATCAACGTTACTTATTTTAACGGTTACTTTATCCTTAATTTTACTTATTTTCCATCCTTCAGGAATTTCCCCAATCCATTCAACTCCAGAATCTTTCATTTTTGCATCAAGATCAAGACCTTTAGTCACAACATGGTTTATAAGTGCAGTTCTTTTTTCTTTGAGGAGTTCAATGAGTTTTTTGTCTTTTTGGATTGTTTTATCAATTTCTGAGGTTTTTTTATCAAGATATTGTATAATTTCTTCTTGTTCTTTTTTAGATGGAATAGTTATAAGAAGTGTTTTTATAAGATCCTGACTTATATTTGGCTGCCCGCCGCCATAACTTAATGAAATAATATTTTTTTTATTCGCTAAAAACCAATAGAAAACATATTTAATTTTTAAAAGACTACTTTTTCCCAATACACAACAAGCTTGGTTTACACATGCTTTTAAATTAAGTAATGCAATTTTCCCAATTGTAGCCCCATACATAGCAATAACTAAAGAGTTTGGAGAATACATTTTTAAAGTACTATAATCATTTATAGCTTCTTTAGTGATTTTTTTTGAAGTTTCATTAAGTATTGAATCGTTTAAATCTCCTGTGATCACCCATGGAACAGTTCCATTTTCATAATAAACTTCTTCATTAGATTTAGGAGTAGTACCACTTCCTATACTATTGAAACTTTGAGATAATTTACGTAATTCCCAACCTTCGGGAACATTACCAATCCATTCCACCCCAGAATCCTTGTAGTAAGGATATGGCTTAAGCATTCGAAAACCTGCGGTTTTCGATGCCCCGAAAATTCTACGAATTTTCTTAGGTTTCATCAAGATCCTCCTTAATCAATTCCTGAATCTCAGCAGTGACCTTCTTAATATCTGCCTCAATCTCTTCTAAAGGCCTCGGCGGTTCATATTTATAGAAATACTGGGTGAAATTAATTTCATAGCCAACTTTATCTTTTTTACGGTCCATCCATGCATCAGAATAATATTTAAGGACTTCTTCTTCAAAGTATTCGTCAACATCTTGTTTAAGGGGGATTTTTTCAGTATCTCTTAGTTTTCCGTCTGGTTTTTTCTTTCCTTTGGCTGTTACATAGTCTGCGGTATCATCATGTTCTGATAAAGCTATGATTACATTTTTAATAAGTGCTGCTGAAAGATTAAATTTATTTAAAGCACCCTTAACTTCACTTTCAAATTCATCCCAATCATCAAAAATGCCTTCAATTTTCCTTAAAGCCGCAATTATTTTATCCTGCTCTTTTTTGCCCTCAAGCTCCTCTTCTAGTTTTAGATCAGGGTCTTTACTTTTACTCACTGCCAATTTTGAAAATGCGGGGACTGAATAAAGATTTTCCAATCTCTCTTCACTTGCTTCAAAGTTCAGCTGCATCGGTCTTTCCACAACTACCTTCGTATAGCCAAAATCTTCGTTATCTAAAACTTTAATCTCATCATTTTCCTCTAATTTGCAGTAAAGTTCAAGAATTTCTTCAATATCCTCACTTGAAAGCCTGTTTCTCTTATTTCCAAGACTTTTACGCATTTTCTTGAATTTTGAGCTTGCATCCACTAACTGAATCTTTCCGGCGCGTTCTTCCGGTTTTTCATTGGTTAAAACCCAAACATAAGTCCTTATTCCAGTGTTGTAAAACAACTGCTCAGGTAAACCAATTATAGCTTCCAAATAATCATTTTCAATGATCCATTTACGGATGTTGCTCTCCCCAGAGCCTGCATCGCCTGTAAATAGCGGGGAACCGTTTGTAATTACTGCAATCCTTGATTTTTCATTCTCTTTCATCTTTGAGAGCATGTGCTGTAGGAATAAAAGCTGGCCGTCGTTAATTCTCGGCAGCCCTGCCCCAAATCTTCCTTCAAAACCTTTTTGGGCTTCTTTAGTTACTGATTCTTTATCCTGTTCCCATTTTCTGCCATATGGAGGGTTTGAAATCATGAAATCAAATTTATCATTTCCCAGTTGATCATCTGAAAGCGTGCTTGACGGCCCTTTGATATTTCCAGAATCTTCCCCTTTTATAAGCATATCCGCCTTACAAATGGCGTAAATTTCTTCATTTATCTCCTGACCGTATAAAACAATTTCAACAGAATCATTAAGCTCTTCTACAAAGTCTTTACAGCTTGTAAGCATTCCCCCGGTTCCGCAGGTCGGGTCGTAAATTTTCTTAATTAAATTTTTCTCTTTAAGGTGCACACCGTTTTCAATGAAGATGAGACGTGTCATAAGCTCTACAACGTCGCGTGGTGTAAAGTGCTCACCCGCTTCCTCATTGGACTGCTCTGCGAATTTGCGTATTAGCTCTTCAAAAATAGTTCCCATTTCATGGTTTGAAACCTTATCTGGATGTAAATCAACTCTGGACTCTGAGAACTTCTTTATAAGTAAAAATAAGAGGTTTGATTTAGATAAACGTGCCACGTGGTTTTTAATGTAGAAATTATCGAAAATATCCTGAACATTTTTGCTGAATGAATCAATGTAGTGCATCAAATTCTCTTCGATGTGTTCAGGGTCTTGAAGGAGTGATTTAAAGTCGTATTTAGAGTAATTATAAAATCCTAATTGGTTTCCATCTTTATCACGTGCTGCATCAAGTAAAATATGGTCTAAATTGTCGAACTGGTCTTTGTACTTGTTGTAGGCATCAAGCACGTCCTTTTTTGAATGTTCCAGCACGCTATCGAACCTTTTAAGCACTGTAAAAGGTAAAATAACCTTCTGGTATTCGTTTCTCTTGTATGATCCCCTTAAAAGGTCTGCTAAGTCCCATATGAATGTAACTTTGTCTTGAAAATTGTTCATTTACACTCCCCGTAACCTAAATAAAATTTGTTTAATTTTTTATTAATTTTATAAAATTTAATCTTTTATAAAAAAATTTTAGCATGCCCTCTAAAACATTATTTAGAATAACCTTATTTGTGAGGGATAAGCTGCTATTTATAGTGTTATCCAAACTTTTTACACTTTGCCCAAATATTAAAACTCAATAATAAGCCATATCCATTAAATTAAAGCACATGAAACAGTAAAAAAAAATAATTAAGTTTAATAACTTACGTTTTTAACTATAATAAAAAAGGTGTAAAAATGGGTTCTGTAAATGAAATTAGCTGTTATAATTGTTCTTTTTCAGTGAATACTTCGAATAATTTATTAATGATGGTTTGTGAGGATAATTTAGATTATTTTGATGATTTATATTGTTTAAACTGTCAAAAAATTGTTAAAGTATGGCGGCGTAAAAATGGCAAAGTAAGGTTATTAAGTGCCCTGAATGTGGATCAAATAATGTTTTTTTGGAAATACCTGATAAAATCAAAGTTAAATGCCCAAAATGCAAAAAAGGAAATTTAAAAAGTAAATTACTCCTATTGCAAGATTAAAGTTAAATTGAGTTCTATTTAATCCATTATATCAAAAATTAGCTATTTAATAGTTGCTTTACTTAAAACGCCGTC
Source organism: Methanobacterium sp. UBA44 (assembly GCA_002494885.1). GTDB lineage: Archaea > Methanobacteriota > Methanobacteria > Methanobacteriales > Methanobacteriaceae > Methanobacterium_D. The sequence goes on along the minus strand of DACV01000005.1, from coordinate 97,876 downwards.
ATAAAACTTCATAAACCTTTCAGCTTCATCCCTACGGCATTCATCATTCTCACATTTCTTATTCACGATGATAATTACCTCATTAGCAGCGGGATCATGCGTTAAAACTAAACTATCCCCATATTTCTTTAAACGCTTTTCTAACTGTTTATAAGTCTTTTCTGAGATTCCAGTATCTTTAAAAATCAATTGATAACTGACTTTTTCTTCATCTTGAGCTAAATATTCTATCATTTTTAATCCCTTTTTTAATTTTAAATAATAAACGAGTGATTTTATACCAATTTCCTTAAACAATGCTGTTTATAGTGATAAATAACTATTTTAATAATTAATACACTTAAATACCAATTATTGAATGTTAAAAAACAAAAATAATTACAATTTAAACAAAATCATTAGCTTTTTATTAATTTCGAGCTTTATATCATCAGTGAGTTCTCCTAATTCGCCCACTATTAAATCTTTTAACACAGTAGCGATTTTATCTAATCTTATAACTGAATCAACCTTTAATCCAGATTCTTCAAATCCTTTATCAATTTTTCTTAAAATTATATATGTATTAAAAGAAGATTCAGATGGTACTTTTGAAGATATAAAAGATAAAACTACATCTTTTTTCCCTTCATAAAGAACTAATGCCGGTCTGAGCTTAGCAGCGGTTAAATCAGTAAAAGGAAATGGTACAAGAACTACTTTCCCTTTCATTTATATCTTACCTTCAGATCCTTTAAGTTGTAGATATCAGGTTCATTTGCAAAAAATTCAGATAAAGAGCTGTCTGATAACTTCATCAATGAAGAAATTTCCTTTTCATAAAGTAATTCATCCATTTTCTTTGAAATTTCAGTTATTTGTTGCTTTATATTCTTTATATCAGCTTCAATGTCAGACATAGAATAACACCAATTAAATGTAGAACTTTATAGAATAAAAATTTTTTATTTTATTGTATAAAATCAAATTTCACTTATTAAATTAGCGAGTTGATCCAGATTCCCAACTTCGAATACTTCGGCCCCGACATCTTCATAATATGAAACACAGCTATCTGCAACATTCCATTTCATTTTTTCTTCAGGATTTAAGATTAAAACTCTTTTAGATTTTTTTACCATGTTTTCGATTAAAAATGCGCTGCTTGGTATGCCCTCTTCCTTCGGTCCTGCCCAATCCCTGCAGTCGCTTAAAATAAGTACATATGATTTGCTGTTTAAGTTTGCCATCTTTATAAAATCTTCAAACGCGGTGAACATATTGGATTTGCCGCGAATCATGGAGTTATTCTGCCTGATCTCTAAAACTTTAAGGAATGCATCAATCAGATCCGGTTCAAAAAGAGCAGATGTGGTTTCAGCAGTTTTATTATCAAATTCAAATGCCCTTGCCCTGCTAAATGAATTTTGGGCTGCATAGACCATACAGAAAAACCAGATGCTTATCCAGTCGCATGAAACACTTACATCGCTTAAAAAATAGTGATTCTGCTTCTTTATTTTGGGTTTGCTTTTTACAAGCTCCAGAAGAGTACCGCCATGTTTCATATTCTTTCTGATGCTCCTTCTTATATCTGGTTTTTGTTTTTTGGCTTGCTTATATCTTCGAACTCTTTTTATGGCGATTTTTCGGCCGAGCTTCTGACAAAGATCTATTAACTCTGGTTGAAGCGTATTCAACGTCTTTATATCGCTTTTAAGAAGCTCAGAATTCCCCTCCCTATCTGCGTTATCACTTAAATCATCCAATGTATTTTTAATGTAATCTATCTTATACTGCTGTCCTTTATCACCTGAATCAAAGTCAGAAACTCTTTTAGTGCTTATAGATACACTATATTTCCTTAAAAGTTTAGATTTATCTCCCAAACCCGGGGGAATTTTATTTTCTTCTTTCCTGTTTTCATTAAAGAAAGATTCATACAATTGATTAAATTTCTTTCTCTGGCGCTGGTCTTTAAGATAAATACACGCTAAAGCTTCTTTTAAATTTCCCTTATTATCATTAATTAAAGGAATAGCTTCGCAGGCTAATTTCGTGCCTCTTATACTTGCAGGAATTCCATTACTTCTTAAAACGCCTGAAAATTTAACTATTTCACCTATCATAAAAATCGGGTTTAATCTTTAATTTTAAAATGTGTTAAAACCTTCTTTTTGTCTTCTTCACTTTTTATAACCACGTTAAGCGTCTTTTTAAATGAATTATCGTCTAAAACATCCTTATTAAAAATAATCAAACTTCTAACCCAATCTACTGTAGCTCTAATTGAAGGATTTTTGGTGAGATTCAACTTCCTTATTTTCTGTATTGCCTTTACAACACTTTTAACCAATTCTAATGATGCTTCATCTTCATGTGACTTAACTATTTCAACTTCGCGCTCAAATGAAGGGTAATCAATGTATAAATAAAGGCAACGATCCTTTGTTTCATCTAAAAGCTGTCTCTGGGAGTTTGAAGTCATGATAAACATCAGATCATTTTGAAGTTCAAAAGTACCCAGATCATTCACTGTTATCTGTTTTTCTCCAAGTGCTTGAAGCAGGAAACTTTCAACTTCTTCATCTGCTTTATCGATTTCGTCAATTAAAACTATTGAATGGTTTTTGTTCATAAATGCCGATAAAAGTGGTCTTTTTATGAAAAATTCTTCCCTGAAAACATCCTCTTCTGTTTTATTTAATTTAGATGTCTCCAGGCTTAGAAGCTGCTTTTGATAGTTCCATTCACCAACGATCTGCTCAAATGTGATCCCTTCATAACACTGTATTCTAAAGAAATCCCGTTCAAAAGCACTTGAAATTGCTTTTGAAAGCTCAGTCTTACCTGTTCCTGGTGGTCCTTCAATTAAGATTGGTTTTTTAAGCGATAGTGCTAAAAAAAGGACTGTAACTATGTTATCGTCAGGAACATATTTGTTTTCAGTTAATGCATTTTCTATGCTTTTTGTGTCTAATTTATCAGTTTCCATTATTTTTCATCCAGTATTATTTTACCGTACATTCCACCTGCACCAGGCTGAATTTTGAGGGTGTTTTCTCTAAATGATTTGATAACATCGGCTAATTTTGGGTCTGTCTTTCTAACCTCGCTAATGGGGGCGTAGATCAGACATCCAATTTCGCTTCCAAATTTTTGAACCATTTCCTTCCATATTTTCTGCACAAATACTGTAGTGATTCCTTTTTCATAAACAAGACTTATTATTTCGGTTAGGGGGAGGATATGGGTATATTGTGGTCTGAAATCTGGATGATGCGGTTCATCCCATTCTGCAATATCAGATATTCTATCTTTAACACCTATTTTTATAAGACCGCCACATGGACATCGCATTTTGAGTTTTCTTGCCTCTTCAATGGAATACGCTTTATAACATCTTACACATCCAGTTTCATGATATTTACCGAGACGGGGATCAAATCCATAATTTCCAACGACTTTTTTTGCCTTTATTGCATCTTTAAATGCTTTAAATGTCATCTTTTTAATTTCAATTTCGTTAAATTCCCTTCCGAGTCTATGGGGCCAGGGAGAATGTGCATCAGAATTTGAAATAAAAGGTATATCCTGAAGTTCCTCAATTCTATCAGCCACATCTGTATCTGCTGAAAGACCTAACTCTAAAAAATCAGGAGTATCATCGTAACAGTCATAAATGCTGTTAAATTCTTTATAAATACTTGTCCAGGGAGTAAATGCATGAGACGGACCAATTAAACCACTGTAATCTCTAATTAATTGCATTAACTCATTGCCATCCATTTCTACCCTTGGTCTTCCTTCTTTATCGATATTTTTTGAAGGTAAATTCTCTCTTATCTCATAAGCCGATTCAATGGAAGGTAAAACTATAAGCTGGTGAACTCTGTCTTTATCCTCTACTTCAACGGTTAGAATAAATTTACAGAGACCTGATTCAATTTCTGGAGTTTCAACGCTTTTTAATAAACGTGTCTGAGTATTATGATCACAGTTTCCAATAGAATAAATTCCATCTTTTAAAGGTTCTGTGCTATCTTCTATAATTTGAAGCCATTCAGGATGAAAAGCATCTCCAGTACCAACTAGGTCAAGTCCTTTAAACTTTGCTTGGGATGCAATTGTCTTTATATCCATGTTTTTTGATGTTGCCATGGAATAAAGACTGTGAATATGGAGATCTGATCTTATAATCATGACGATCCCTTCAAAAATAAATAATAGTCGGGTTTAAAAATAATCTTACTTACCCGATGTATCTTAAATCTTCTTCGCCTGGAGCTATCTGCATTCTTTCAGCCATTTCTTGCTCCATCTGCTGGGCTTTGGATATCATCTTTCGAGTTTCTTCTGCCCTTTCTTCTAATTTTGCTACATCAACTTCCATGCCCAAAATATCAAGCAGAACTTTTAAAACTGCTTTAGATGCTTCAGCATCTACAAAGTATCCCGGTGTTTCTCCCATGAGACATGCACCGTTCATTCCTCGAAGCATTCCCAATCCTAAAAGAAGTCCAGAAGCCCCTATGATTCCACCATCGGCAGATCTAAGAGTTACATTATTCTCTTTTAGCAGTTCAGCAAGCTCAGTTGTTGTTGCTGCACCAAAAACCTTTGATTTTTCTATTGGTTGTCCAGTTCCAAGGCCTCCAAGGGTGTACATCTGCTTTACACCGTATTTTTCTACAAAATCGAGTATCATTCCACATACTTCATGCTGACCTTCTGGGCTTAATCCCTGTGTATTTCCTACAAGAAATATGTAGTCTTGTCCATTATCTCCTTTAAGAGCATAAAATTCATTTTTCATGGGTTCTATTGTCCCATCTTCTTTAACGAACACTTGTGGAGGAAATGATGGCGAATATAGTTCAGCAAATTTCTCTGCTTCAAGTTCGTGGATTATATGTTCTGCAACAAGTTTTCCAACATGTCCAATTCCAGGAAGTGCCTCAATAAATACTGGATCTTTAAGATCCACTTCTTTAATCATGTTAATATAAGTCTTATCCATCTAATCACTCCTTCCCATTTTTAAGCTGTTGTTTTTTAAGAATTCTTCTATATTTTCCATATTTATCCTCAGGAGAATATTTTGCAGGATATATTACTCCCACTTCCCCATCACAGTAGGGACACTTATTTTTAAGTGTGTATTCCCCACAGGATCTGCATTTTTTCATTTTCATCTTCATTAGAAGACCTGCAGTTTTCCTTGATAAGGATTATATTTTTTCCAGTTCACGCTGGAAAATTCCTTCTCCACCTTCATCCAAAACAGCATTAATACAACTTTCAGCTGCTTCTTTAAGTAAACTTTCAGCTGTTATGTAATCAGAGGATTTAACTATTAATCTGTATCTTGGGGCACCAACACATTGCACCTGTATGTTTTCTTCTTCTACAGCCCCTAATGCTCTCTTTATCACATCGACACCATTTGGTGCGTATGATTTTAAATCTATATATCCCGTTATCTGAACTTCTGGAGGAGAAATGTTCTTTTGAGCTACTTCTGTGATAGTTTTAGCCCATTCTCCATCTATTTCTCTGCTAATAAGAGCTTCCTCTCCTTCTTCTGCAGCTGTTTCAAATGCTTCGTAAAGGTCACCGAATTCATCTATAATCTTATAACCTATTTCTTCATAGGCAGTATCAAGGTCTTTTCCAATCGCTTCAGCAGAAATTTCAAGCAATTTTTCAGCTTTTTGTTCTATTTTCCACTGTTGAATTTTCCTTGTTCTTTGATCTTCCCTTATTCTTTTTAAGGAAACATCTACATGGCCTTTTTTCGGATTAACTCGTAGTACCCTTGCAACGATTTTTTGATTTTCTCTTACGTAGTCTCTAATATTTTTTACCCATCCAGAGGAAACTTCAGAAATATGAATAAATGCTTCTTTTCCTTCATATTCCTCAAGAGCAGCGAATGCACCGTATCCTAAAACTTTATGTACAGTTCCTACTACAAGATCTCCTTCATTTGGCCATTCTTTTCTCATTCTTACCATTAAAACACCTGAAATTTATTGTCTTAATTGTTTAATCAAGGACTTCTAATATTTGCGCAACAATCTCAGACTTGCCACCCTTTGGTTTTACCAGTGTCTTTCCACATATGATACACTGGACATTGGATGCAGCATGATCAAAAACTGTTTGTTGATTTCCACAGTCTAAACATTTTACTTTTAGAAAATTACTTCTATGAGTTCCCATAACTGCCATTAAAATCACCTAACTTACAAATTCAACTTTTCCTGCTCTAAATGAAGATCTTTTTATGTGAGATTTACCACATTCTTTACATTTATATCGAAGATCCAATTTTTTTACCGGCTTGTTTCCAGATGGAAGAGGCCTTGGATATCCTCTGTACCCGCTTGTAACTCGCCTGAATTGACGTTGCCCCCACTTCAGTTCGCTTGCCTTTCTTCTTTTAGATTCGAATACTTCGTGAGTGGTATGTTTTTTGCAGCTTGGACAATATGTTCTTCTTTCTTTTGGAATTTTCATTAAATAATCACCTCAAATCTTTGATTTGTAGTTCGGAAAATACTTCGTATTTTCTTCAACCTCAATAATTTCATTTTTGTGACCCCGAACACGAAATGTTCGGACCCTGCAAATCCTTCGATTTGCGGCCGAGGAAATTATTTTCCTCCGGCTTCGAAATCTCTGATTTCGAAAGTTCAGAAATGCCATCATAATCTAGGATTTTGATGTTTGCAAAACTCTCAAATCCGAAGAATTTGGTGCAGAGAAACGAAGTTTCTCATGGGCAAAAATCTCGATTTAGCTTCGTTTTGCAACTGTAACTCTTTAGATTTGAATGCTCTCGAAATCTAGATTTCGGAGCACGAAAAATATAGTTTTTCCTATGTTTTGCATTTCTTCAACCTCTTTATAAAAATGAATAATATAATTGAGAATTTTATCGATATTAAACTAATTTTAAATAAAAGTTTAATAAATACCTTGAATATTTATTTTCTATTCTTTATTTATATATTTGTATATTACTACTAATTCTCTCAAAAATAAAAACAGCCGCATTTTAAAATCATTCTGTAGCCCTATTTTATTTAATATAATGCCAACAAAGGTTATATCATCTGTATGCTATTTTCTTATATTTTTCAATGAACCGGCCTTTATTATTAGTTATTAGAATCATAGCAGTTTGCTCAGGCATTGTAATTATATCCTGGGGAGATAAAGGCCCATAAATTTTATTATCCACTCCCATTATGGATGGAAGTTCTTCAAGAGCCATAACCGTTTTCATCTGGTCCTTTTTGTCCTTATTGATAGATGGAATATCTTTTTTAGAGCTTTTGGCATTTTTAATAATTGATTCTGGTTGTTCATATGCTTGAAAACTGGCTATATCATGTTCAATTCCGAGAGGCAATGATTTTTTTTCATTATTTCTATTCTTCTCTTTATGTAAGGGCAAACTGGATTTTTGCTGCTTCTCTGTAGTAGTAACTTTATTTCCTTTATTTTTAAGAGATTTTAATTGAGGAATCATCTCATTTCTATATTTAATTAGAGATTTAGTTATAGAATAGTAAAGATTTTCTTCCTCAGGAGTTAAGTTTTCTGGTGGAGCTGTTGGAACGCTCAATCCATTTTTTTCTGAGTTATCATTAAACAGTCCATTTGTTCTTTGAACATTTAAAATTGCACTGTTTGTTATTTTATGTTCCCGCCTCTCACATATTTCTGCGGCTATTCTACGAGCATCACGAAGAAGATAAGAGTCAAGAGAAAATGGATTATTACCTATTTTCAACATGAGCCTGTCTAAATAGTTATAGACATCTTTATAAAAATTATCTCCAACGTTAGCTAACCCGCTTATATTACGCTCTTTTTTTTGGATTTCCCTTAATCTCTGGAAAAACTCATCCAACCTCAATTCCTCACTTTTAAAATTACTATGTTATATTATGTTTCTTATTGTTAATTCACTTTTTGCATTTATTCCATCTATTCTTCGCTTTCTATACGTGGTGCAAGCAGGAAACTAAGTTCCCCTTCATCTGAAACCATCTTTAATGACAGATTTAAAGGCATATCATTTCCAAGCTTTAAAACGATGATATCGGAGAATTTATCTGCTTTAAGCATTTCTTTAATTTTTTCAAGTGAAAAAATGGATTTTGCTTTATTATCAATTTTTTCTCCGTGAAGATATTCTATTTTTGCATCTCCAAATTCTCCCTCTGCTTCTGCAATGAATTTGTCTGAACCCACAGTTAATACTATTTTATCTGATACTATCTCGATGTCCTGAATGGAATTTTTAAGGAGAATAAATGGAACTTCAAATTCTGTTGGATATTCAAGATCCGGAGGGCTTGGTGCTTCGTATTCTATATCTATAAGCCTTATTTTAAATCTACGACGTGCTTCTCCTTCGAATATGATAATAAGATTTCCTTCATCCACTGAAAGTTCAACAATATCATCACTTTTGGCCCTTTTTAAGACCTTCATGAGTTCTTCTGTGTCTACATTGATTTTTAAAGGTTCATCTATGGTAAATTCATCAAATAAACCTGGTTTAAGTTCAAGATGTACAAATGTGATGTGGGATCTATCAAGTGCATCGAGCCTTAGGCCTTCGCTATCTGCCTGCATCTGTACTTCATCAACAATCGAAGATATGGCATCAAAACTGGTTTTCAAGATATTCGAATCGCTTAGAACTGCTTTAAACATTTTCATCCTCCTTCAAAAAGACTATCCTAACTATCTTATTATCTATTATTTCTATTTATATTATCTCCTCTTATATCCTTTTCATTTGGATTAGAAGACGATCCCTTATCTGACTCAATTTCTTTAGTTATTCCCTTAAAAAATGATTTATCAAGAAATTTCTGGGCTAAAGAAATTGAGATTATAAGAATACCAACTAAAATCAAAAATACTGAGAATACAGCTTTTTCACCAAATATAACGTTGTCAGCCACAGTTTCACTGTTGCCTATCACAAAAAATATACCGGCCAGTATCAGTATCAAGCCTGCAATAATGCCAGTAATCATTTTCAATTTATTTTTCCCAGATTCAATATCTTCAATGTTAAGAATTTTTAAAAAATCCTCAACTGTGGGCAGTGCATGATTATCGTGGTCAGAATCCTTATTTTTAGATTCTTTATCCCCTGATTTTTTCGAATCTTTATCAGAATCATCGATCTGGCCAAAATTCAATTTTTTAATGAAATTTTTGGTAGGCAAAATTGTAGAATTTTTCTTTTCCACATCTTCATCTGATTTCTTTTTCTTTGAATCATCTTTCATGCTATATTCTCCTTAATCAAGATCAGGATTATTCAGCTAATCATATTCGCGCCATGTTTGTCCACATTTAGTGCATCTTAAAAATCTTGTTTCTGATTCATCTGCTCTTCTTGTTTGTTGAAGCCACCAGAAAGCTTCTTTATTTTTACACTTAGGACATACAGCACGAGTTGTTGGCAATGTTTTTACATTTTCTCCCCTAACTATTATATTTTCCTCTGCTTTTACCCTTTCAGAGACCTCGTACTTACTTTTTTGTTCTTTGGTTATCTCTCTTTCATATCCGCACTTACATTGAAAACGGTTATTTTTAGGGAACATTACAGTTCCGCATTTCGGACAGAATTCCATTAAAGTCCTCCCTTACCCATTCAATAAATAGTAAATTGAGTTATCAATTTAATAAAATATAATTTTATAACTGTAATTTTAAAAAAATTGTTTCTTAATACTTATAAATTTTATCTGATTTAAATTCCAGAATTTTACAGTAAAAATGAATTTTGGTTTTATGTTCTCTTTTTAATTTTCAAGCTCAAATGCATCTTTTAAGATAATATCATGGTCAAATGCAAGTTTTAGTTTTGAAATCTCTCCTTTTTTAAAATATTGGGCTTTAGAAGCATCGGTATCTGCCTTTAAGTTTCCTCCGATCTTCTTAGCAAGATAAGCTATTGTAACTGTGTGTCCTCTTGGATCTCTATCTGGATCAGAATAAACGCCAACAATTGTTATCAGCTTAATTTCAAGGCCAGTTTCTTCTTTTACTTCCCTTAAAACTGCAGATTCCACAGTTTCCCCATATTCAACGAATCCTCCAGGTAATGCCCATAAACCTTTATAAGGATCTTTTTTACGTTTTATTAAGATTATTGAATCGTTTTCACAGATTATTACGGCATCAACAGTTAATGCAGGATTTTTATGCAATTTAAATTCTCCTTATCTATTAAAATAAGTCAAGCACTTCCCTTAGACTCCCCAGTCTCTACTCCTGCAGCTATTAAATGAGCAGCCCTTACTGGTTCAGGAATTGCGCTTCTTGTTGTGGAAAGACTTACAATCTCTTCTGCATCTTTTAAATCAATTCCGCATATCTGAATATATATTGGTTCTTTATTCTGGATTTTATAAACTTTACCCGCGTTTAAAATGTAATTCCATCTCTTTTGGTGGTCTTCAAATTTTAATAGGGCCTTTTTAATCTTATCAACGTCAGGAAATTTTCTCATAATGACAACGACAGGAATTCCAGTTTCTTCAAAGATTTCCTTTACATTAGCAACGTTAAATCCGCCAAAAGTAATACCATCAAGCATTATGACCCCAATCTGGTCTTTATGTCTTGATTTATTGATCATTTCAACAATTTTATCTGTTGAATCGTCTCCATCCCCTGAAATATAAGTTCTCAGAACCCCATCAAGCCATGTTCCCCCTCTAAAAATAGTTCCTATTAGCATTACCTTATCCTGAGTATGGGGAGGGAATGGAGCATCATCAATGCCCAAAATCCTTATCTCTTGCTTAATTTTCCTGAATTTTTTATTGTTCATCTTAAAAATTAAGTTTAATATGTTAATTTATTTTTCAGAAGACTTTACAAGGCCTTTGAATTCATTGCATTGTGACATTAATGTCTCTGCAGCTTTTTGCAGTGATTTTTTTGGATTTTTAGCCTTAATATATAATACCGGCTCTCCCACAATTGGATGGTCAATCACATATGCTGCTGATTCCACGCCCTTATCTTCCATCAATGTTTTTCTTAATGCATTGCATAATGAGTGAGTTTCACCTGTAATCTCAATTTCAAGTTCAGTCTTAGTATTCTTTAAAATCTTCATTTTATCCCTCATAAAATATTAAAATCTTTCATTTTACCTTTCTTTTGGCCAATAGCTTCATATAGTGCCATATATAAAAATAATATACTTAATTATACCGTTATCCAATTTTTATATCATTTAGTAACTATAACATGAAATCATATATTAAGGTTTAGATTTTTATAAACATTTCCAATTTTACTATTTTTTTTAGATTGTATAAATCATAGAAATAATTAAGAACCACATGAATAGGGCAATATTTAAAAAAAAAAGGTTAATAGTGTTGAATTAGCGCTATTCTGGCCCCATTTGGATCTTCAATGAATGCAAGAATTCCAACTGTTATTGGAATGGGTTCCATTGTGACTTTAGCACCTTTTGCTTTAAGTTCTTCAATTGTGGTGTTTAAGTCTTCAACATCCATCCCTATTGAAAATAGTCCCGGTTCATCCACTGGATTTTTAATGATTTCCACCATAGTTTCTCCTTCACCTTTAAGTAGCGTGATTTCTCCTGCTGGTCCAAGATCGTATTGGCTATCTATTTCAAATCCCATAACTTCTGTGTAGAATTTAATTGAATCATCTATATCATTAACAATGATGGTGGCGTATTTAACTTTCATATTATCACCATATGAATACTGTTTATCATTAATAATTAATTTTACATTTGGTAATTTTCTTATCCGCAAGTAATCACGATTTATCAACTCTCATTTTTGATACTGTTTAGTAAAAAGCACCTATAATTAAAATTATTCCTGATAAATAAAATAAAATGTTTATCTTATCTGACATGGATATTTCTTCTTCAGGATTTCGGTATTTATGAATAAAAGGTGCAATTATTAAAGCAATTCCAAATACCAGAGCAGCAGTATTCATAATATCACATTTCTAAACAAGCTATAAAAAATTATATGGAGCCCTAATACAAAACATAATACAGAATTAATTTTATTACTTTTCTTAATTTCAAATTCCAGCATTTTTCATATTGCATAAAGTAGTGCGATAACATACAAAATATTAAAAAAATAAAATAAAAGGATTTATTTCCTTTTTGGGACTAAAAATCCACCTAAAACCATCAAAATCGCCAGTATCATGTAGTTTACTGGTAATCCTGTTTCCTGCATTCCTACTGTTTCAGTTGCTGCTTTAGCTTCTGATGCTGCGTTGATTGTTAATGGAGTAACGCCTTGACTGTTAATATTGTAAGTTTCTGAAGAGATTGATGAACCAAATATATAAGTTCCAGCCCTGATTAACCTACCTGAGATATACAGGTACGGATCTCCTTTTGGAACGTTTGTCAGAGTCCATGTTATTGTTCTTGTTGCTGCATTGTAAGTCCAGTTACCGTCACCGCTAATATTGACTAATTTAAAGCCTTCAGGTAATGGTATTGTTATTGTAACATTTTCTGCTGCATCTGGTCCTTTGTTTCCGAGCTTATAAGTTAGTGTAAATGTTTCGCCTACTTTAGGGTTCTTTTTATCGCTTGTTATTTGAATGTACAGGTCTGCAGCTTTTTTAATTGTAATATAAGCAGATTCAGCATCATTTGTTGTATAATCATCGGCTGATGCTGTGACTTTCACTGGATTATATAAAGGATTTACCATTCCTTCGTTTGCATAGAAAATAGCTCTAATAATGCCCCCTATGGTGTTTAATGTGATTGAATGATTGATTGCAGGATTTTCAAAGCTTCCCCAGAGTATGGTTAATGTTACTGGTATGTCTGGTACGTGCCCATTTGAGGGGTTGTGGTAAATGCTGTCTGAATCATACAGTAAATCTGCTGTAACTTGTGATGTACCGCCGTTATTGATGGTTGTAGGGTTTGCAGTAATGGTTAGTACGATCCATGGATTGAAAAGCACATTTCCTCCAGTTCCGGTTGATATTTTTCCTGCAGGACTTGAGTTTGAACCCCACCAGTTAAGTGTAGCGTCTACTGTCCCGTATTCACTGTAAATTTCACTACTACCTGGGTTGTTTCCAACAATACGGTTGAATTGAATGATCCTTGAAGTAATATCACCGCCATAATTCCAGATGGCTCCACCCGCCTGTGCAGCGTTATTTATGAACGTAGAGTTAGTCACTTTCAAACTATCATCATAGTTGTAGATAGCTCCACCATCACCACGTGCAAAGTTACCTGTAAACATGCTTCCTGAAATGGTTAAACCATTACCCTGATTGCAGATTGCCCCACCAGCACCCTGTGAAGTGTTATTTGTAAACGTACTGCCAGATATGACTAAACTACCGTAATTGTAGATAGCGCCGCCAGTACTCCAATTTAAAACTTGTACTCCGTTGCCTGTGAATGAACTATTTGAAATATTTAAAGTACCGCCATTGCAGATGGCTCCACCATACCACTGCGCAATGTTGCTGTTGAAAATGCTGTTGCTGGATATAGTTAGATTACCATCATTATAGATAGCGCCGCCATAATCTGCAGTGTTACCTGTAAATGTACTTCCTGAAATGGTTAAAATACCGGCATTGTAGATATTTCCGCCTTCCTCTGCCGTGTTAGTTGTGAAAGCACTGCCATTAACTGTTGATGTACTATTATTGTAGATAGCACCGCCAGAAATGGCACTGTTACCTGTAAAAGTACAGCCATCAACGACTAAAGTACCATCATCATTCCTGATAGCGCCCCCACTAATTGCGCTGTTATCTCTGAAAGTACTGTTTGTGACATTCGAAGCACCGCCATTATTGTGGATAGAGCCTCCAGTTTCATGTGCAGCGTTATTTGTGAATGTACTGCCTATTACAGTTAAGGTACGCCAATTCCGAATAGCTCCACCATAATCTGCAGTGTTACCTGTAAATGTACAGCCAATCACATCAAATAATCCTTCATTGTAGACTGCTCCACCCATCTTAGGCGCACTGTTATTTGTGAAAATACTGCCAGTTACAGTCACATTACCGTCATTATTGTAAACTGCTCCACCAATGTATGTCGCGTTATTGTCATTGAATACGCAGTTATCGATATTCAGCAATTGATCGTAATTTAAATTGTAGATTGCTCCACCTCTCCATGCAGTGTTATTTGTGAAAGTACTGCCTTTTACAAATGAAGTACCATGATTGTAGATAGCCCCACCAAGGCGTGCATTGTTATCGCTGAATGTGTTGTCATTCACATCCAAAGTAGCATATGGATTATTATAAATAGCTCCACCTACACGTGCATTGTTATTATTGAATATACTGTTATTTACGGTTAAAGTTCCTTGATTATTAATAGCTCCACCATAATTTGTGCTTGTACCATTCCAGCCTGCAGTATTGCTGGTGAATTTACAATTATTTACAGTTAAAGTACCATTATTTTGAATGGCCCCACCATTGGTGTTGTTTCCATTGATAAATGTTAAATTGAAAATAAAGACGTTAGCTCCTGATTGAATAAAAAATATTCTGTTAAGATTCTCTCCATCTAAAATGGTTCCGGCCTGGCTTTCACCGATAATGCTCATGTTTCTATCGATTGTTATGTTAGTGTTGTTTACTCCGTTATATATTCCGTTTCCGATTTTTAGTGTCCCATTATATTGAATTGAGCTTATACCTTTCTGTATGGTGAGATATGGATTTTCTACACTACCATTTCCAGTATCATCATTTCCAGTAGTATTTACATAAACTTCATTAGCAGAGACAGTGCTCATACAGAAAAATAAACCCAATAGCATAAGCAGTGTGAGGATAAAAAACTTATTTTTACTGGTAATCTTTTGTTTTCTAATTTTTTCACCTCCTTAAATATTGTTAATTTAATTTTTGGATATTATTTCAAATTTAATTGTATGGTGTACCCCTAAAAGGTAATTGAGATAAAATATAAACCCATTGTCCCTAGATATTCTTTAGTATTACATATTCTATAAAAAAGTGTTAGTTTTAACATTTATTAATATTTTACTGAAAAATACAGTTTAGATTTAAGATTAATTTTATTATTAAATACTAACAATGGTTTTATACACGTAATTCCAATACGAACCATAATACAGAATTAATTTTATTCTTAATTTCAAATTCCAGCATTTTTCATATTGCATAAAACAGTGCGATAACATACAAAATACCTAAAACTATAGAAAATAGCCATGAATACACGAAAGATCTATTTATATCCTTAAAACAGTTTTATATAGGCTATAAAAAAAACTAACCAAATCTAAACCATAACCAAAAAAATCCAGCATATAGCCTAATAATATGATTATTCCAAGTTATCCGGCCATATAACATCATAGACTTATATCACAAAGTAAATTAAGAAATTAAAATCAATTATAAATTATATTTTGCTGCTACTGCAATGTACCTAATTCTATCCCACTTTGCCATGATAAATGTCCACTAAAAGTATAAACACTTTGGTATTTAACTATAAATAAGATATTAAATAATAAAAACCCATCTTTAAATTAAGGTGAAAAGAATGGAAATTAATAGGAAAATTTTCGTATTAGTATTTTAATGATGTTTCTAATAGCAATGTTAATTATGCGCAATAGTATTCTTACAATAGGAAGTGTTTTATTTATTTTAGCGGCTATATTTGTAGCGTATACTGCTCCTGGAGGTCAAAAAAATAAAATTTACAATACAATATCTGCAGGGTTAATAGCTGTAATTTATTGGAGTTATAATTGATTCTGTAAGGGCATATACAGAGCTCAAACAGGCAGGGTTTATAGAACCAATGACTGCACTAATGATTATTGTAGCAATTTTTATGTTATTATTTATGATTTTATTGACAATAAGAGGATTTGTGGGCAGTAAATTAGCTAAAATTAGTAGTAAAGAATTTAAAATGAAAAAAAGGAGAATTTAACCCTCATAATTTGCAGAAAGTTTTCTTTTTTCTTTTCTACCGCAGTTTAAGCATTGTACTTCATTTTTGCCAATTTTTACCATATAATGTCTGCAATTTGTGCACATTGCCTTTAAAACACCCATATCATCTTCTGCAGTTGTAAGATCAACGTTGTCAAGACCTATAATTTTTGTTACCTTTCCCTGGACTATATCCCCTATTCTAAAGGCTTCGGTTAATTTACCAAGATAACCTCTTTGCGCCTGGGAGATATGAATACCTCCAACAAAGGATGTCACAAGGTCTCTTTCCTCTCCTTTAATCTTGTTTATCTTTATTGAAGCTCTCTGGCCCCTTATATCTGCCACTTCCCCTAATATGGGCTTCCCAACTTCTAAAAGTGGTGGTGTGCCTGTTTTAGGGATTATGGATATTTTTTTATTTTTTTCATCAATAGATACTGTTCCAACAACCAATGATTTTATCTTTCCTTCTTCTTCATAGGTCCATTCAGACGGAACAAACTCTTCAGAAACCCCTAGAACGTCACCGGGTAAAACAAAATCTCCTGATTTAGCTTTCATTAATTCACCTCATTTAAAACAAGTAGAAATATTAGTTTTTTTCTTTTGTTTATTTTTGAAAATTATTTTTAAATATTAATGTTACGTTATATTAACAGTTTTCACTTATATATGTTCGATTTCATCTATTTTATAATCTTCCCATTTTCTTTTACCAAGAACAATTTCCAGTTCTTTAGGGGTTAAAAGTGGTTTTTTATACATGTTAGCATCATCTATGGCCACGCGTGGACACGCAGTTACAACAAATGCATCTAAATCCATATATGGAAGTAGAAGGTCAGGAGAAATGTTATCAAGCATTATTATAAATGCTTCTCTGGTTTCTTCTTCTATCATTTTCTTTATTTCTCTAGCAAGGTCTAATCTGAATTGACCTCTCTTTGTTGAAACAATAACGCCGAATTTCCTTGCTTTTTCCGCTCTCATTATTTTTGCAAAACGTACTCTGAGTATTTTATCCTTAAATTCATCTATAGTTCTTATTTCGTTAATATAGGGATCAGCTATAAAAACAGGTTTTTCTGTAAAAAGTGTTATTCCAAGGGCGTGGAAATTCCCGCTTCCCACATATAGAAAGGCATCGGCATCTATATCTTTTATCGCTGAGAAATTACATCCCAGAACCTGGCCTTCTCTTGTCCCAGAACCTTTTTTCATCAACACATCCTTACCATTTTCAATTAAAAAATCTTTTATTTGATTAATGAGATTTAAATGTTGAATTGTAGTTACAAGACCAATTTTTTTATAATTTTTAAGTAATTCCAGGCTATTTGAAACAGCATTCATCACATTAATTTTAGAGTAGGCCTCAATAAAAATAACCGGTACTTTATAGTCTATTGGGAACTCGATATGTCCAAAATGTATTATTAAATCAACAAGGCCTTCCATATGAGTGTCTGAAACATCACATGCCCCATAACAGGGATCTCCTGCAATTAAAACTGTTGCATCAGTTTCTTTTTCAATTCTCTCTGCGACATTAGCTGCATGGATTTTAAGGCCTTCAGGAAACTGAATTCCAATAGTCTTTGCATTTAATTCATTGATTCTTAAAATAACTTCATCAAGTCTGAAATCATAGTTAAACATTGTTACACACAGGTTATTTTTTTTAATTAGAGCATACTATCTTCTATAATTACTTTTCCATCCACTACATCCACTTTTAAAAGAGTTTTAACTTCATATCCTGTTTCTGCCTTAACTCTGGCTTTTCCATCACCTTTTTCAACAACAGCAACAATGTCGGCAATTTCAACTCCAGAACTCTTTAAAGCATTTAAAACTGCTATCATGGTCCCACCTGTACTTACAACGTCATCAACTACCAGTATTCTATCTTCTTTTCTAATTCCATTTATATATAGCTCACATTCACTGTATCCTGTAACCTGGTGGACCGCTACTTCATCATTTAGATCATAGCAGCGTTTTCTTACAACTACAAATGGAATGTTTGTTTGGAGTGAAAGTGCAGTTGCAATATGGATTCCCATTGCTTCCATGCAGACTATTTTATCAACGTTTAAATCTGCAACTTCTGTAATTGCCATGGAGACTTCCCTTAAAAGATCAGGCTCAACAAGCATGATTCCATCTGTTATTGGATGTATAAAATAGTCATATTCACCTTTTTTAACTACAGGTGATTCTTTTAGCGTTTTTTTAAGTATATCCAGCATTTTATCAGCCCATATGAAAATTCTAAAACATTATTACTTAAAATAAATTTTTTTGTTAAATATTATATACAAAGATATTTTTATAACAAGAAGTATATTTAATTAAATGTATTTTAATTTTAAAATTAATTTTGATAAAATTTATTGAGGCAGATCATGTTAGGCAACCTAAGTAAGAACTTAACAAAAACAATGAAAAAATTAGCTGGTATGCCCATAATCGATGAAGAAGTGGTAAAAGAGGTTATAAAAGATATTCAGAGGGCATTAATCCAATCTGATGTAAATATTAAGCTTGTTTTAAACTTATCAAAAACGATAGAAGAAAGAGCACTTAAAGAAGAACCTCCTAAAGGAATTACTCCGCGAGAATATGTTATAACCATAGTTTATGAAGAACTGGTTAATCTCATAGGTCAAAAAGCTGAAGAAGTTGAAGTTGATGCCAAACCCTATAAAATACTATTCATAGGGCTTCAAGGTAGTGGTAAAACTACAACCATAGGTAAACTTGCTAAATATCTACAGAAAAAAGGTTTCAACCCGGCAGTAGTTAGTACAGATACATGGAGGCCTGCAGCCTACGAACAGCTAAGGCAGTTGACTGAAGGCATGAATGTGCCCCTTTATGGAG
This sequence comes from Methanobacterium sp. UBA44, assembly GCA_002494885.1. Lineage (GTDB taxonomy): Archaea > Methanobacteriota > Methanobacteria > Methanobacteriales > Methanobacteriaceae > Methanobacterium_D. The sequence goes on along the minus strand of DACV01000005.1, from coordinate 78,961 downwards.
ATCCAGAAAATAATGATGCGCTTGATCTTGCAAGGAAAGGTCTTAAAGAGTTTAAAAAGCAGGATATAATAATCATAGATACTGCAGGGCGGCATAAAGAAGAAAAAGACCTTCTTGATGAAATGGAACAGATATCTTCAATTGTAGAGCCTAACGAAGTTATTCTAGTCATCGATGGGACCATAGGTCAGCAGGCGAAGGATCAGGCACTTGCATTTAATAAAACGACTGATGTGGGTTCTATTATCATAACAAAGCTTGATGGTTCTGCAAAGGGTGGTGGAGCTTTATCTGCTGTTTCCGAAATTGGTGCACCTATAAAATTCATTGGTACAGGTGAGAGAGTTGATGATTTCGAAGCATTCGACCCTGAAAGGTTCATTTCAAGACTTCTAGGAATGGGAGATATTAAATCTCTAATTGAAAAGGCAGAAGAGATTGCAGAAGATGATGTAGATGCAGATGCAATGGAAGCCATGTTAAGCGGTAAATTCACCCTTAAAGAAATGTATTCTCAATTTGAAATGATGAACAAGATGGGGCCTATGCAGCAGGTCATGAACATGATTCCGGGAATGGGGGGAAAACTACCTAAAAATGCCTCTCAAATGACAGAAGAGAAGCTCAGCAGGTATAAAATTATGATGGACTCAATGACAGAGTATGAATTAACCCATCCTGAAGTTATAAAGCAATCAAGGGTAAAAAGAATTGCAAAGGGCTCAGGTATGCGAAACGAAGATGTTAAAGAGCTTCTTAAATACTATAATGTTACTAAAAAAGCCATGAAAGGTTTTGGTAAGCGTAAAATGGGCGGTCCATTAGGACAGATGATGAAACAGATGATGCGCTAAAATTGAAATACTAACCAGCTATTTTTAAAATATTATTAATTCTTACATTCAGGATGATATAGATGGAATCTCAAATTACAGAAAAAGCACTTAAACTTATGGAAGTCACTGATTGGAATCTTTGCAATCATTGCCTGGGCAGAAATTTCTCCAAATTAGTAGAAGGTGAGGATAACAAATATAGAGGGAAATACATAGCACAAATTTTATCTGAGGAGAACTATGGCTCTTTAAATGGGAAATCATGTTATATATGTGGAAATATATTTGATTATGTTGAAGATGGAGTTATAGAAAAAATAACAAGCAATATAAACCCAGTTGAATTTGAAACTTTTCTTGTAGGGAGTCGTGTTTCGCCAGAAATACTGGATAGAGAAGAGAAAATTCATAAATCTCTGGAATTAGATGTTGAAAACATTAAAAAGGAGATAAACAGAGAAATAGGGAAAAAATTATCAATTCAACTGCAAAAGGAAGTAGATTTTGGATATCCAGATATAGTTATAATGATTGACTTTGTAAACGACAAAATAGGCATCCAGATAAACCCTATTTTCATAGAAGGGCGTTATAAAAAGCTTATTAGGGGTATACCTCAAACAAAATGGCCATGCCGGAAGTGTAGAGGTAAAGGATGCCCAAATTGCGATTACACTGGTAAATTATATTCAGAATCAGTTGAAGAGCTTGTATCTATCATTCCTCTCCAATTATTTAGTGGCAGCGATTCAAAATTCCACGGGGCAGGAAGAGAAGATATAGATGTAAAAATGCTTGGAAATGGAAGGCCCTTCGTACTTGAAATTAAAGATCCATTAATTAGAAATCTTGATTTAAATGATCTTGAAACTAAAATAAATGAATATGCAAATGGAAAAGTAGAAGTTTCAAATTTGAAGTTTACTGGAAGAAAACAGAAAGCTATGATAAAAAATTCATCTACAGACACTTACAAAGTTTATAGGGCCCTCGTTGAAACTTCTGATGAAATTAAAGAGGAAGAATTAGATAAATTAAGTTTATTAGACGTTATTAACCAGCGCACACCCATAAGAGTATCTCATAGGCGTGCAGATAAAATACGAATACGTAAAGTGAGAGAAATAAGTGCTAAAATAATTAGTCCTTCTACATTTGAGATGATCGTTGAATGTGAAGGTGGATTATATATTAAAGAGTTAATAAGCAGTGATGAGGGCAGAACAAGTCCAAGTGTAGCTAAAATTTTGGGTAAAAAAGCACTTTGTGTACAGCTTGATGTTTTGGAAGTTAATATATAAATTTATGATGAATATTTAAAAGTTGAATTACATATTAATTAATAAGGTTTAAATTTAATAAAACTTAAAATAGAAAAGTTTAGTATAAATAGGATTTTAGCATATATTTACATAGTGGCAATTTCATAAAGATTTAAAGACTTTATTTCATTATCGAATTTTAAAATGCTTTCTTTAAATCAAATATTAAACAGCAGAAACTATGCTAAATATTTTAAAATCATGTAATAACGACTTAAAGTCATTTTAACAATTTTATTGACCCGGAGGTTTAAGAAATGGTAACAAGATCCAGAGGTTTTAGAAGTAAGACACGTTATAAACTTAAAAAGAGTTTGAGAGTAAGTAGAGCAAATCCAATAAGCAAAAAGATACAGACTTTTGATGAAAATGATCTCGTCCACATAATAATTGATCCCAGCGTTCAAAAGGGTCAGCCCCATCCTCGTTTCCATGGTAAAACAGGCAAAGTTGCTGATAAAAGGGGCAGAGCATATATAATAGAGATTAACGATGGTAATAAAGCTAAAAAATTAATCATAAGGCCTGAACATCTTAAAATGCAAGAGTGATCATAATGATTGGGAAAAAAGTTATTGATACTGACCCTATCACTACCACAGAAGTTAAAGAGATGCTGGAAAGCCTTGCAGAAGATCATGAACTTACCTATGAGCAAAACTTAGCTCTTGATCACGTAATCAAGTTTTCAAAACTAAAAACAGAAGATGCAAAAAAACTGGTTGAAGAACTGGAAGAAACACTCAAAAAAACTCAAGCTATTAAAATTGCAGATATAATGCCTGAAGATCTTGCAGATCTAAGACTTTTATTTGCAAAAGAAAGGGGTTCATACAAAACTGAAGATTTGGAGAAGATATTAGAAATTGTGAACAAATACCGATAATTTATTGGAAATAGGGATTCATGCAGATAGTATAATCGGATTTTATTACATAATCAATATAAATCCTCATTAAAGATATAAAATATAAGTTTAAATATTGAAAATCTTTGGATTTTCAAACGTTTAAAATAACATCATAGATGTGATTAAATGGAAGAATATGCGATTATCCTGGATTATCTTCCCTTAGGATATGTTAAAGAAGGTATGCCGACATATAAAAGAAAGCCTGTAGCACAGGCAATAGGTAAAGAAGAATTTACCCTACTTGAACTTATTCCAAAAGAGAATGTATCACTGGATATTCATCAAAAAGTCTATATAGGTTCAGGAAAGCGGGATGAAATATCCAGAGTAAATAGAAGACTTAAATATGATGATCTTACAGCTACTGCTAAGGTGGAATTGAACTACGTCATAGAAGAGATCATTAAAGCAAAAGAGGATAAATTCATTGAATTTTTCAATGAGGCTGGCCCTATTTCAACCAGATTACATCAGCTTGAATTGCTCCCTGGAATTGGTAAAAAACACATGTGGGACATAATTAAAGCCCGGAAAGAGAAACCCTTTGAAAGTTATGATGATGTTAAAAAACGGATCCCCATGCTAGCTGATCCTGTAAAGCTCATTTCAAAGAGAATACTTCTTGAACTTGACGCTGCAAAGGATAAAAAAGGAAAAAGGAAGTACGTATTATTTACAAGGCCTCCTGCAAAGCGGTATTAACTTCTATTTCCATATTATCTTTTATTTTTACAAAATTAAACTATTTTTATGCTTAAAAAGTTCTTTCAGGTAATCTAATGTTAACCAGAGAAACCCTAAAAATACTGAAAGAAAATAACATACGGTTAGACAAGCGAAAAGGGCAGAACTATCTTACAGATTCGAATATACTGAATAAAATCATGGAATACTCCCAAATATCTTCCGATGATGTTATTCTGGAAATTGGAGCAGGTATAGGGACACTCACTATCCCGCTTGCTAAAAAAGCAAAAAAAGTGATAGCTGTAGAACAGGATCAAAAAATTGCTTCCATTTTAAAAAAAAGACTTGAAAACCTTAATGTTTCCAATGTAGAAGTATTAGTGGCCGATGCAACTAAAATTGAATTTCCAGAATTTAATAAAGTGGTATCTAATCTACCCTACAAAATTTCATCGCCAATTACTTTTAAACTTCTGAAATATGACTTTGATTATGCAATATTGATGTATCAACTTGAATTTGCCCAGAGAATGGTGGCAAAACCCGGTGATTCCAATTACTCAAGGCTTTCATTGATGTTACACTTCTGTGCTGACATTGAACTCATTTTTGAGGTTTCAAAGCATTGTTTTTTCCCTGAACCTAAAATATCATCTGCAGTTATTAAAATTGTCCCAGATAAAAAGGGAGAAGTAGATGATTTCTTTATAAAAACCTCAAGGGCGCTTTTCCAGCATAAAAAGAAAAAGGTGAGAAATGCTCTGCTCGATTCCTTCCATGAAATTTCTGCTGCGGATAAAAAGGAAGCTAAAAAAGTAGTTTCAAAATTAAATCCCCATTTATTGGATGAAAGGGTTGTAAGATTAGATCCTGAAGATGTTTTGGCACTCTCTGAGGAAATGAAGTTATTAATGGGAAAATAAATAAACGGATTCATTAATCTTAATTAGGAAAGAATTTTGAAATTATAGATGGAATTGTGTCTGGAGAAGTGAGGGTAAAATCTTATCTTTGCACATGCAGAGACCCAGAAAGGCCCCCAGCATTATTTTATTCCTTAGGAAGGATTAGAAGCTGGAAACAAAATTGAAATTATAAAAATAATGCTGATATTGCTAAATATTATCCACTAATTTTTTATTGTACATACTTAAATATCCGAAATTCTGTAATTAAGTAACTGAGATAAATCAGGGCTAAAATTCTTAAAAAATGAAATTTAAATATATTATTAAAGGATCTGATGGTGAAATAAAATGCTTGAATACAAAGGACTGGTCATTTACAAACATCCACAGGTATATGAACCTGCTGAAGACACTTTTTTACTCATAGAGAACTTAGATATTAAAAGAAGTGATGATGTTCTAGAAATAGGTACAGGAACTGGCTTAATAGCAGTTTGTGCTGCTCAAAGGTCAAGAGGCGTAGTTGCAACGGACATAAACGATTATGCACTCCAATGTGCTGTGAAAAACACTATTACTAATCGAACGTATAATGTGGAATTAAGGAAAGGAAATCTCTTTAAACCTGTCCAGGATCAAAAATTCGATCTTATTTTATTTAATACCCCTTACCTACCAACAAATGAAAATGAAAAGATTGATGAGGAACTAAATACTGCATGGGATGGAGGAGTAAGAGGTAGAGAAACAATAGACAGGTTTCTTGATGAAGTAAGTGATCATCTAAAACCAAATGGGCGTGTTCAGCTTGTTCAGTCTTCTTTATCCGATAATGAAAAAACACTTTCTAAGCTGGAAGAACTTGGATTTGATGCAAAGATTACAGCCAGTGAAAAATGCTTCTTCGAAGAAATTGTGGTTATAACCGCAAAATTAAAATAAAAAATTCCAATTATTTTTCTTTTTTAATGATCTTTACAATTATTTTTAAATTAACCCTAATTATTGCTTATTATACCTTAAGGGTGAGTTATTATTATCATAACATAATTTTATAAGTTATAAAAGCTTAATAATAATCAAAATCCTTCTAGATGATTTTATGGTTAAAAAAGAGGCAAAAAATGGCGATTATTGTGACAATTCTCATAACATTATCATATGGGATTTATTAAATCAAAAAAGAGAAGATAATATCCCAGAAATAGATTATAAAATAGTTTATGTCACTTTAAAACCTGGAGAATCTTCAATTGTATATAAACTTCAAAATAATTCAGTGATTTATTTTATACTTGAAGGTAAAGGATTAATGCATATAAATAATGATGAAGAAGAGTTTCATGGAGTTCAAGTCATTTACATCTCTCCAAATTCAAAACATTACATTGAAAATACTGAAGATAGAGAATTAAAGTTTTTACGTATTTTTTATCCAGTTAAAAATGATTTAAAAATATCGCCTTAAGTTCGAAAATATGCTTTGTATGGTCATCCAGAATAAATTAATTCCTAAATTCGTGTTCAAAAGATTTATAAAAATGTTATGAGTTACAAACATTATAAATAAAGTCTATATCCCAATATTTAAGTATTTCCATATCATAAATATATTGAATTGAAAAGATTAATATTACTTAATCTAAAGAGGCGAAAAATGATGAAGAAGATAATAGTAACAGCTTTATTTCTGTTAGTGACGCTTTCAGTGATAAATGTAAGTTTTGCTACCTATTTAGGGGGATCTTCTTACGGATATGTAGAAAAAGAGGCTTATGGAAATCTGAGTTCTAACCAGACCCTAGTACTCATTGTAGGTGTGCATCCGCAGGAAAATGGAATACATACCGCGGTTTCCAATGCCCTTGCCGAAAAATCAGAAACCCTATCTAAAAGATATGTTATTTATAAAGTTCATGTAACCCAGAATGTCAATGATTACAGCATAAGCAGGATGAATGGACAGTTATTAGCCCAACAATTCGTAGTTCCCGATGTTTCCAGTGAAAATCCAATTTTAGTGCTGGATAATCATGAAAACCATTATAAAAGCAGTGGTTATGCCTATCCAAGATTTTTATATCCTATTTCTAATACTGAAATTACCAGAACATATGCAAATCAAATAATCAGTGCAATGCCATTACCGGTTTACTACCCTCCAAATCCAACAAGTACCAAATACGTCACAGTCCCCATTGCAAATAAAGGAATACCCACAATAATCTATGAAACTTACATATACGATTCTGCTGCAAAGAAAGCAACCGATGCCAACACTCTTATAGATGCATTGGATAAAAAAGTTATAAATATACCTACTGCTAAATCTAATCCCTCTGGAGGTTTGTTTAACACCCCAAAGAGCGTAACTTTAACAATGAGCAAAAATGGAGCTATTTACTATACAACAAACGGAACTACCCCCACTAACGAAAGCAATGCATATACAGATCCAATTACAATATCCTCCACAACCATGCTGAAATTCATAGCGGTGGATACAGAGGGCAGACAATCACCAGTTTACACTCAAAATTACGTTATAGACCAGATTGCTCCAAAATTGATTTCTACCTATCCAAAAAACGGTGCTACAAAAGTTTCAAGAACAGGGACGATCTCCATTAAATTCAGCGAAAATATTAAATCAAGCATCAACTGGTCCAAAGTAGTGGTTAAAAACAAATATGGAAGACCAGTTTCAGCAAAGAAATGGATTTCAGGAAACACCCTTTACATTAAAACAACTTACAAAAGAACAAGATACTCTTATTACACAGTATACATCCCTCCTTCAGCAGTAAAAGACAATGTAGGCAATAATCTCGCTGCAGGGTACACCTTCAGGTTTAAAACAGGACTATATTAAAACTTTCTCTTTTTTTTATTTAATTTTTAAAATTAATAGATATCCTGATAAACAACCATAACACACATACAACTCAAACTTTTAGAAAAAGCCATCAAAAATCTTTGATTTTTGGGCTTGCAAAATTTAAGATTTTGCAGAGTTTGATCAAAAATTCTTAAAAGTTAATAAACAACCATAACACACATGTAACTGAATTCTTCAGATAGAACATCTTTTAAAGACATTTTCACTATTTTTTCATCTTCATAACTGAGTCTTTCGCAAATTGCCACTTTTCTTTGGTGATCAATGCCTTTTTCAATTAAAAAATGTACAAGCTCAGATGGTTGAAAGTTTGGAAGAATTATTGTTGGCTTTCCATTGTTAATAATATCAATTATGCCTTCAGAAATTCCTTTTCCATGCATTGTGACTATATTTGCTGTATCCCATGGTATTTTAAGTTTTGCAGCACATAACTGAACTGAGCCAATACCCGGAATAACTTCAATATCAATATGGGGTTCTAACTCTAAAATTGGCTTTAAGATACCTGAAAACCCAGGATCTCCTGTTGAAAGCAATGCAACATTTTTACCCTCTTTTACCATGATGATTGACTGATTCAGCATGTTTTTCATGTTTTTTACATTTAATTCATGCTTTTGAGCTTTAATTCCAAAAAGATCAAGTGCCCTTTTACTTCCAATCACCACATCTACCGATGAAACAGTACTTATAGCTATTTGCGTCAAATATTCTTTTGATCCCGGTCCTACTCCCACAATATACAATTTAGACATTAAAAACCCCATTAATAAAACTATTAAAATCATTATTTGGATTGTAAATACACTTTAATATAAGAACTTCTTTAATTTAAATTATTTCTAGCTGTTATTATCTTTCTATTCTACCACTGATATTAAAGGTACTCCATATAAATCAGAATTAATATTAATTCAGTTTAGATGATGAATTTACTTAAAAAATCATCCAGATAAGAAAAAATTATATATTGCCTAATACAATCTCTTTTCACTGATATAAAAAGTGAGATAATTGAAAAGATTTCCCCTGATACTGTTGACTTTAATTTCCCTATTTTTATCCATAAGTATGATAAGTGCTGTCACTGCTTCAGGGAATGATGGTGGAACTAATTTAAGTCTAAATCAATACCCCAACTACTCATAATCAACTAACATATTAAATAATTCTAGTTCTATCCCCTACAAAGAAAATGAATTGTTTGTAAGATTTAAGGATAATGTATCCAAAAATACGACGATAAACACCCATCTAGAGATGGAAGCTACTGTTTTAAAAGAATACAGTGCAATTAAAGGGTTACAACTGGTCAAAATTCCAGATAATATTTCTTTAAATGTTGCTTTAACAAAATACAGACAGAATAAAGACGTGATTTACGCTGAACCTAACTATGTGTATAAAAAAGACACTATTCCGGATGATACTAACTACAGCAATTTATGGGGGCTTGAAAAGATTAATGCTCCTATATTATGGGATATTACAACCGGATCCCGTGATGTTATAATTGCAGTAGTTGATTCGGGCATTGATACTCTCCATCCGGACCTTATTAATAATATTTGGGTTAATACTGGTGAAATAGCTGGAAATGGAATTGATGATGATGGGAACGGATATATAGATGATATTAACGGCTGGAATTTCCTGGATAATAGCGGTGATGTTACAGATGGCAATGGTCACGGTACCCATGTAGCAGGAATTATTGCCGCAACTGGAAATAATAATCTGGGCATTACTGGCATGATGTGGAATGCTCAGATAATGGCGCTTAAATTTCTTGATGAAAAAGGGTATGGATACGTAGAAGATGCTGTATCAGCTATTATTTATGCATCTAATATGGGCGCAAGTATAATAAGTAATTCATGGGGTGGAATCAGTTATTCACAGGCATTAAAAAATGCAATTGATGCTTCTCCAGCCCTTGTGGTTTGTGCAGCTGGAAATGAATATTCTGGAGTAAGTAATGACATCTATCCTACATATCCATCAAGTCTTACCAGCAGTAACATAATATCTGTGGCTGCAACTGATGCAAATGACTATATCGCATATTTCTCTAATTTTGGAGAAAACTCTGTAGATGTGGCTGCTCCAGGTAAAAGTATTTACAGTACTTTTCCAGGCTCCTATGGGTATTTAAGCGGGACATCAATGGCTACACCTTATGTTTCAGGGCTTGCAGGACTAATAAAGTCCCTAAGACCTGATCTTAGCAGCATACAGATAAAAAACACGATTTTAAATAATGTTGATTTCTTAAGTTCTCTAACAGGTAAAGTGTTAACAAGCGGAAGAATAAATGCCTATAAAGCCATTACAAATATTATTACAGATACCACAATTCCAAATCCCAGTGCAAGTATAAAAGGGGGCAATTATTATTCCCCAATTAGCGTTAATCTCACAACAAATGATTCCAGTAAGATATATTACACTCTGGATGGGAATACACCTACTGTATTAAGTTCAATTTACTCTTTACCTCTCTATCTCTCTTCTACAAAGGCATTGAAATTCATTGCTGTAAATCCATCAGGAACCATCTCTCAAGTTTATAAAGAAAGTTATTATATCTACGGGCTCGTTACCTACAGCTATACCGTTAAAGTCTGGTATAAAAGTAAAAAGAAGTATAAAGCCTGGTATAAAAAGTGGTACAAGAAATGGTATAAATCTAACGGGAAATTGAAGTACATGTGGAGATATAAGTGGAAATACAAGCTTTCATATAAATGGCTATATCGAAATGAGATGTATTATGGCAAGAAATATGTACTTAAGTACTAAATTCTCTTTAAATTCTTTTTAAAGTATTATATAGGCATATTAGTTAAACTCAATTTAATGAATTTTTATTTTTTCAAATTACATTAATTCAAAAACATTATGAACCATGTTTTAAATACCATAATATTGAAAAAGAAGAATTCGATGTGATAAAATGCTGGAAATAGGCGTAACAGGAAAACCAAACGTAGGAAAATCATCATTTTTTAATTCAGCAACTTTATCGGCTGTTGAAGTTGCAAGTTATCCCTTTACAACAATCGATGCAAATAAAGCAGTTGCCTATGTATTATCAGAATGTCCGTGCACAGAACTGGAACTTACATGTGATCCCCAGAATTCAAAATGCGTTCAGGGGAAAAGAATGATCCCTGTTGAACTCATTGATGTTGCAGGGCTGGTTCCAGGAGCTCACGAGGGAAGAGGACTTGGAAACAAATTTTTAGATGAATTACGGCAATCAAGAGTTTTTATACACATAATTGATGCTTCGGGGTCTACTGACGAGGAAGGAAGACCAGTTGAAGCAGGGTCTCATGACCCGCTTGAAGATGTAGAATTTTTAGAGCATGAGATAACCATGTGGCTTTTTGGAATATTGAAGAAAAACTGGAACAAGTTGATACGAAAATATCTCTCAGAAAAGCTTGATTTCTCCAAAATAATACATGAACAGTTCAGTGGAATAGGAATATCATTAGAAGACATTATTGAAGCAAAAAGAGAAATTCCAGAAGAATATCACAGATGGGAAGATGAGGATATCCAGAGATTTTTAACTGTTTTGCTCCGCATAGCCAAACCAATGTTGATAGTTGCAAACAAGGCAGATCTCCCTACCGCTGAAGAAAACATAAAAAGATTACAGGAAAAGTACCAGAACGTTATTCCAGCATCTGCTGAATCAGAACTTGCCCTTGTAAAGGCAGCCGAGGGGGGTTTAATAAAATATACATCTGGTGATGAGGATTTTGAAATTTTAGACGAATCAAAATTAAGTGAAGCTCAAAAAAGAGCCTTGAAGTACATTAAAGAGCATGTGCTGGAGAAATACGGCAGTACAGGGGTACAAAAAGCCTTAAATAAAGCAATTTTTGAATTATTAGATATGATGGTTGTTTATCCAGTTGAAGACGAGCATAAAATGTGCGATAGTAAGGGAAATATCCTTCCAGATGCAGTCTTAATAAAATCAGGCGCAAAACCACGTGATCTGGCATTTGTAATTCATACCGATATTGGGGAGAGTTTCATGCATGCAATGGATGCCAGGAGCTGCAGAAGGGTGAGCAGTGATTATGAGCTGAAAAGTGGAGATATAATAAGTATTATTTGCCGGTAATTATCAAATCCAGGAGCATTTCATATGGCAACTGAAATAGGCGTTTGGCAAATTATTGATGGGAAATTAGAACATATTAATGTATCTATGGCCCAGGCAGGAAGAAGAGAAGTTGAAGATCTTGAAAAATGGATAAAAAATAATCCCATAGTTTTAGGTCAAGATTATTAACAATTGGAGAACAAGTACGTACAAAATCAGGCCCCCTTGATTTTTTAGGCATAGATAAATCTGGAAATTTAGTAGTAATTGAATTAAAAAGAGATCGGCTGCCAAGAGACGCTTTATCTCAAGCTATAGATTATGTATCTGATATATCATCGTGGGATTTAGATAAAATAAATGAAGAATGCCTAAAATATACCAAAAATGAGTTAAATACTGAACAGAATTAGAAGAATAATAGTTTCAAGAGATATGCTCAAAGAAGAATTAATTAAAAGAGAAGAAGCATCAGAAGAAGGTAACGCAGGCATAATTGTTACTACAATCTCTAAAGAAATAGGTATTGCCGAAAGAGATTATCTAAGACAAATTATAAGATATGAAAAGCCAAATCCCTGGGAAAAAGAAAATTATAGACTTGTAGAAAAATATAAAGGGATGGTAAAAAATTTATTGGAAGAACTCAATGCTCTTGCTCAAGCACGATGATCTTCAAAATACAACAAAATTTCAAAAAGGAAATATGTATCCAGCCCAGTTTAACCTGTAACTGGATAAGGAATTGGAATACTATCCGTCCTCATTCTATTTGATTCTATTACTCCATCTCTGATTCTCAATATTCTGGTATTTTTTGTGGTTTCTTTATCATGGGTGACCATTATCACCGTGGTGCCTTCTCTGTTAACATGGTGCAACAGTTCCATTATATTTTCAGTTGCCTCGGAGTCAAGATTTCCAGTTGGTTCGTCTGCTAAAATGAATTTTGGGCGGTTTACAAGGGCACGGGCAATGGCAACCCTTTGTCTCTCTCCCCCTGAAAGTTTTCCAGGCAGGTGATCCATTCTATGTCCCAGTCCAACCATTTTCAAACATTCCTCTACCACCTTCCTTCTTGAAGATTTGGAAAGTTTTTTATTTATATTCCTCAGTGGGAACTCCACATTATCACGAACTGTTAAAGCAGGCAGCAGGTTAAATGTCTGAAAGATGAAACCTATTTTCTCTGATCGGATTTTTGTAAGTTCGCTTTCTGACATGTCCGATGTTTTCTTTCCATCTATAAAGAGATCCCCTTCAGTGGGACTGTCGAGACATCCTATCATGTTCATAAGGGTTGATTTTCCAGAGCCTGAAGGGCCCATTATAGAAACGAATTCCCCTTTATCTACAGTTATATTCAGTCCTCTGAGTGCATTAACCTGAACACCGCCTAAATCGTAAGTTTTCCAGAGTTCTATACCATTAACTAAAGTTTTCATTATTATAACACCTTCTTTGTAATTATTATTCGTACCTTAAAGCCTCTATCGGGCTGATTCTATTGGCCAGATATGCTGGGAGTAATCCAGAAAATGTTCCTATAACCAGTACTATCAACGCTACCTGTACCAGTACCGTTGTTGGTATGGTGAAGTTGAAACTGGTGGCACCCATAAACATTCCAAGCAAGTTGTAAGTGGGAGGTATAAGTAAAATTCCGATAATGCCACCTATACTGCTTAGGATCAGTGATTCATATATTATTAAGGACATTATTGACCTTTTCCTGGTTCCAATAGCCCTCATGGTACCGATTTCCTTGGTTTTTTCCTTTACAGACATCATCATCACGTTCATGATGAGAACCATGGAAACAGCAAAGATCATGGCTATTACCATGTTCATAAACACCATCACTCCCTTTAAATTTTCATCTATTGTTTTCTGGGCGTCTTTTTCAGAATAAGTCACGTACTTTGGATATGCATCCTGCAAATTATTTTCAACTGTCTGCACTGAATATTCTGCATTTGGCTCTATAATAACAGTTGAAATAAAATCCGGTCGATCTGAAATACTTTGGGCATAGGGTAGAGACATGATTAGTGAATTGTCAATAGTTAAAGGCCAGCCACTTCCTACCTTTTCCATGATGCCCACCACTTCAAATTCATTGTCGTTAACGGTAAAAGTATCTCCTAAAGTCACGTTGAAGTCTTTTGCAGCTTCAGATCCCATAATAACTGCATTTTCGCCCTCTCCAACTAAAGAACTTTTTCCATCTACTTCCACATTCCCAATAAATGCTCGTTCTTTACCAGGCGTTAAACCAACTACCATCCTCGGATTACCACCGTTTGGAACTGAATCTCCCTGTAATGGTGCGAATAATGCCTTTGTGCTTTTTTCTGCATCCACTTCACTTCGGTTCATCACTTCATTACCAATATCTTCATTCATGATACTTCTAACAGGAGGGTAAGCAGTTCCATTCTGTTCAAAATATAATTTTCCATTAACGGTGCCCAGATCTCCTTTTAGACCTGATTCCATTTCATACATAACGATGTTTACAACACCGATGAGTAAAACACACGCCATCACACCAACTATACACATGGCCGCGCGGCTCTTCTTTGCTTTAAAATCTTTAAAAGCTACATCTAACATTTTATTTATCTCCATTATTTCATTCTTTATTCATTCCAATTTTTTATACATATTATTTGCTTAAACTATTCTAATACGGGTTTTCAACAGCCCTGTATTGAGTTAGTGACCGCATTTGACTGTGATAGCATTCGATTACTGTGATAATTGATTTTAAATTAAATACTTTAAAATTGAGATAGCTTACGCTAATCAATACCTAATTAATCCCAATTCCTTAATCAACATTTATCGGCTGTATAAACTGTCTATCTCACCTTCTCAATGGAACGAACCACCAGTTCCAAGCTTCGTTCAAATAGCACATCCTGCGTTAATCCATAGTCCTCCATATACATCCGGGTTACCGGAATGATATTGGTTACATCATTTGATATTAACAGCATAATCAGTGCGGTTGCTTCTGGATCAATGTCATCCCTGATAGTTCCATCATTTATGCCTTCTTTTGTAGCTCCTACGATTACATTAAAACTTTTCCTTCTGATATTTTTCAGCTTTTCCAGATTTGGAGAGCTATTGTCAAAAGTTCCTGAATGGTAGTAAGCTTTGTAATATCCTGTATATTTTTTGTAGAATTGATAGTAAGTCGAGCTTAATGACTTGATTTTCTCTATTCCACTTAGATCTTTCTGGTTTATTTTCTGAAACATCTCATTGAGTATTTTTACAGCGCGTATAGCAATTGCAGCGTATATATCGTTTTTATTTTTGAAATACTGATACAATGTGCCTCTTGCCATCTCTGCCTCGTTAGCTATGTCGATCATTGCTACATTCTCGTAGCCTTTAGAGAAAAATAACTTTTCTGCAGCATCAATGATATCTTTACGTCGTATTTCACGCTCCATTTCCTTTCTGCCTGCTTTCGTCACTTTATCACTCCATTCGCGGTTTTTGTCATTCATGTTATCATGAATATAATTTTACTGACATAATGACATTACTTTAAACAATCATCATTCATTTTAGACATGACATTATTTAAATTAACATAGTGTCAGTATATTTGAACGTGTGTCTATGGACTATATAAACTTTTTGATGATCTAATTAGACAGAGCCACTTATGACCAAATTCTCATAATCTAAATATAAAACTTAAATCAACTAATATACTTAGAATGTGGTTTGTAAATGAGTTGATTTTATGGTATCAAATGAAGAAATAGAAAGAAGACTTGAAGCAAAAAGAAGAGAAATTCCAGAACATGCCTCTTATTTTGAAATAAATGATGTGTCAGAAGACATTATCATTGTAAGTTCCAATCATATCCCTGGATACGAAATTGTTGAAACTAAAGGATTCTGTTATGGGCTTACAGTCCGAAGTAGAGGTGTTGGAGGTCAAATTGGTGCAGGACTACGTTCACTGGTTGGTGGAGAAATAAAAGAATACGTTAAAATGATGGAAGAGTCAAGAGATGAGGCACTGTACAGAATGATAGATCATGCGCGGCAGATGGGTGCAAATGCAATAATAAGCGTTCGTTACGATTCAGATGAGATATCTAACGTGATGCAGGAAATTCTGGCCTATGGAACTGCTGTTGTTGCTGTTGAAAAATAAATATTTTTTAATAAAAATTTTCCTTTATTTTAACCATTTTCTTTAATTTTATTTAAAATACTATTTGCTGCTATTATACCTGTTGCAGCAGCCCCAACAATGCCCCTGGATACTCCTGCACCGTCGCCTGCTACATAAAGTCCTTTTACAGGAGTTTCAAGTTTTTGATTCATTTCGGCCCTCATGGCGTACAGCTTTATCTCGGGGGCGTATAAAAGTGTTGAATCAGATGCAACTCCCGGAATAACTCGATTTAATGCTTCAAGGCCCTCTACAATGTCCATTATCAACCTGTAGGGAAGTGCCATTGCAATATCGCCGGGAATTACATTCTTAAATGTCGGAGATACGTTACTTTTTTCTATACGATTCCATGTGGATCTTCTTCCTCTTCTAAGGTCTCCCAGTCTTTGGATTATTGGTTTTCCACTTCCAAGGATATTGGCAATGCTTGCAATTGAAAATGCATAGGCAGATGTGTTTTCAGTTGGTTTTGTAAGCTCTACCCTAACTAAAAATGCAAAATTAGTATTTTCAGATAATTTCTCACGCATTGAATGCCCATTTATACCCACAAACCCTTCATAAACTTCTTCAACAATAAAACCCTTAGGACATGTACAGAATGTTCTTACAAAGTCATCATAGGTTCTTGTTGTTATATGGAACTTTGGATCCCAGTTTATGCTGGTTACTGGATCCATAACTATATGTGGAACTTCGACCCTGACTCCAATATCCACAGGATTGTATTTTATGGAAATTTTAAGTTTTTTAAGCTGATCTGACAACCAGTAAGCTCCAACACGTCCTGGAGCAGCCATAATATAGTTACATTTTATTTCAAATTCATTTTTATCCTTTCCTCTGACCAGCACCCCTTTTACACCCTCATCTGCAATTATATCAATGACTTCTGTTTCCAGTAAGAAATCTGCTCCTTTATTTTCAATTTCTTTTCTTATTGAATTTATAACGTGAGGTGTTTTATCTGATCCAATGTGCCTCTGGACTATTGGAATGAATTTAATTCCAGATGCCGCTGATTCACGTAATATTTCAGATATCTCCTCTTCAGAAGGTGCATATAGTTCATCAGGCGCCCCATGCTTTAAAAAGAATTCATCTATTTCTTTTATTATTTCCCATGCTTCATCATTGTCTACGAATTCTTTAAGGTCACCGCCGATATCTGGCCTTAAATTAAGTTTGCCATCTGAAAGTCCTCCTGCTCCACCAAGACCTCCTGTGATATTACACGGAGAACATCTCTTACATGTTCCCCTTATAAGAGAAATACATTTTCTTCCCTCTATTTCTTTTCCCTTATCAATTATTATAACTTTTAGATGATCTGCCAGTCTGGCTGCTGCTAATAGGCCTGCAGGCCCTGCACCAATTATAACAACATCACATTCCATGAGAATACCTTTTATTATTTATATCTTAAGCTCTATAAAAAATAATGTAATCCATTATTTTATTACCAGAGGTCAATTTCAAGTGTAAAATTAAAAAATCAAACCCTGAAATTAAAAATAATTAAACTCGAGTGTAATTATGGAGGGGGAGAAATCTTCACCAGGAGAGGTGGCAATATTTAAATTACCACCTGAAGATGTTTATTCTAAATTTAATTCATCAAAAAAAGGTTTAAGCGAAGATGATGCACAAATAAGGCTTGAAAAATATGGACCCAATCAAATAGAGGAAGTGAAAAAAAAGTCCTTGGTTTTCAAATTTTTAGAGAATTTTTATAATGTTTTAGCCCTTCTATTATGGGCAGCGAGTATTTTGGCCTTTATCGCCGGAGTTCCCCAATTAGGTTTTGCCATTATTGGTGTAATCATAATCAATGCTGTTTTTAGTTTTTGGCAAGAATATGAAGCAGAAAAGGCAACTGAAGCCCTCAAAAAAATCCTTCCTTCAACTGCTAAGGTAATTAGAGAAGGCAAAGAAAAAGAGATACTCGCCTCTTTACTTGTACCTGGAGATATTATTGTACTCGAAGAAGGAGACAATATATCAGCAGATTCAAGATTAATAGAATCATTTCAGCTTAAAGTAGATAATTCAACACTTACAGGAGAGTCAAGACCTATACGTAAAAACTCTGAAGGTATGGACAGTGAAGGACACACATTTGTAGAAATGCACAACCTTATTTTTACCGGTACCAGCGTGGCATCAGGCTCTGGAAAAGCTCTTGTCTTTGCAACTGGAAATAAAACCGAATTCAGTAAAATTGCAGCCCTTACACAGGCCGTTAAGGAAGTTAAAAGTCCTTTACAGGTTGAAATAAATAAATTAGCCCAAATAATTGCATTTATAGCAATATTAATGGGTTTCACTCTCTTTGCAGTTAATATATTTCTAATTGGTTTCCCTCTGGAACTTGCATTCATTTTTGCCATAGGATTAACTGTTGCCAATGTTCCTGAAGGACTTTTACCAACTGTGACTCTTGCTCTCGCTGCAGCAGCAAGAAAAATGGTTACAAAGAATGCCCTTATAAAAAAATTATCCAGTGTAGAGACTCTAGGGTCTACAACCATAATATGTACTGACAAGACAGGGACCTTAACTAAAAATGAAATGACAGTACGTAAAATATGGATTCCCAACGAAATAGTTGATGTAACTGGAGCTGGATACACACCCAAAGGCAAATTTCTTCATAAAGGTAATGAAATAGGGTATGAGGAGATGAAAGAGCTTAAATTGCTCATGAGAACAGCAGCATTCTGTAACGATGCTAAAATAATTCCCCCCAAAATTGAGGGAAAAAAATGGAAGATACTGGGAGACCCGACAGAAGCTTCTTTACTTGTTGCAGCCCTAAAAAGTGGGTTTGATTTAGAAGAAGAGCTTAAAAAAATTCCTAAAATAAGCGAGCTCCCCTTTGACTCTGAAAGGAAATCCATGAGTTCAATTCACCAAAAAGAGAATAAGAAGGTAGCATACATAAAGGGCGCTCCTAAAAAAATTATTTCATTGAGCACCCATATCTCAGAAAATGGGAAAATCAGGGTATTTTCTGATGAAGAAAAGGAAAATGTGGTAAAAAGGCACGATAAACTTGCAAGCCAAGGACTTAGAATACTTGCAATGGCTTACAGAAATCTTCCTAATGATTTTACTGACTATAAACCAGAATCTGTTGAAAAAGAAATGATTTTCCTTGGTATGATGGCAATGCAGGATCCTCCTCGTCCTGAAGTTCGAGAGGCTGTGGAAGAATGCCACAGAGCCGGGATCCGTATTATAATGATAACCGGAGACTATGGGTTAACAGCGAGGGCCATAGCTGAAGAGATAGGGATTATTAGCGGTCCATGTGAGATTATTAAGGGTAAAGAATTAACTGAAATGTCTGACGATGACGTTGGGCAATTACTCATGTCTAAATGTAATGTAATATTTGCAAGAGCCATCCCCGAACATAAAATGCGCATTGCCTCAATCCTTGAAGATGAAGACGAAATCGTTGCAATGACTGGTGATGGGGTAAATGATGCCCCGGCACTAAGAAAAGCTGATATAGGAATTGCAATGGGCATAACAGGTACAGATGTTGCAAAAGAAGCTTCTGATATGGTTTTAACTGATGATAACTTCGCCACAATCGTATCTGCCATTAAGGAAGGAAGAACCATATATGAAAATATAAGAAAATTCATTACCTATATTTTCGCCCATGAAACTGCTGAAATCATTCCATTTGTATTAATGGTGCTGTTTAAAATTCCCCTTCCAATTACAGTTATGCAAATACTTGCAATTGACCTTGGAACAGATACAGTTCCTGCACTTGCACTTGGAGTTGGCCCATCAGAATCCGATGTAATGGACAGGCCCCCGCGATCTCATAGGGAACATTTATTGAATTTTGGTGTTATCTTCAGAGGATATATATTTCTAGGGCTAATTGAAGCATTTCTGGTCATGTCGGGGTACTTCTGGATACTTTATGGGAGTGGATGGCACTTAGGTCAAAATCTTGCATTTTCAGATCTATTATACATTAGAGCAACGACCATGGTGTTTGTAGGGATAGTTATGGCTCAAATTGGGAATCTTATTGGATGCCAGACCACCAGAACCTCTACATTTAAAATTGGAGTTTTTAAAAATAAATGGATCATAAGGGGAATATTATTTGAAGTTGCTGTTATGCTATCAATTGTTTATATACCTTATCTTCAAAGTATATTCAACACCACTGCTCTTGGAATTAATGAATGGCTTTATGTAGTTACTTTTATTCCAATTATGTTCTTTGCAGAAGAATTAAGAAAATACGTTGTTAGAACTCGCGGTTAAAGTTTTTATCAAAAATTTTCCTATAATTTAGTTTTAATTCTTTTCTACAAAAGTAGAGAGTGATTACAGCCAATTTGATGTTTTGAAGCTATGATTTAGGGTTTTTAATATACTGGTTAAATGCAAATATTTTTATGATCATGGATAATATTTAATTAGAGAATTTAGGAGGTTAAGTATGAAGCTTAAAACAGGAATTATAATGATTTTTTTAGTTATTGGACTTCTCGGAGTTCCAAGTTGTATTTCTGCACAGGAATATCAGGTTTCACCATCCGACACTGTTTTGGATAGTAATTTAGCTGCTATGCATTTAAATGCCTTAACTTCCGCAGTTAAAGGAGGCAGCCGTGGTGGTTCAAAAAGTTTCAGCAGCGCCAAAAAAACCGTTAAAAAGCTGAGTGATGATGATGCTGGTGATGATGCTGGTGATGGTGATGGTGATGGTGATGGGGGTTCATGGTGGATAGCTATAGTTATAATTGTTATTATTACAGCAATTATCGCCATATGGCTTTTATTTTTAAGGAAATAACCATTTCCTTTTTTAAATATTTTAAAGGGTAATTTCTATGTTTGTAATATTCAGATTATTAAGAGAACGTTTCCCAAAGCTAATCCAGGAACGAATGACACGTATTTTTATCTTAATTTTTGGAGTTATTGCTTATGGAACTATTGGATTTCATTTAATTGAAGGGCAACCATGGATTGTATCACTTTACTGGACATTCGTTACTATTGGAACAGTAGGATATGGTGATTACAGTCCTGAAACCAGTCTTGGAATGTTTTTCGCCATTTCATTGATAGTTTTAGGAATAGGTAGCTTTGCAATTGCAATTGAGTCAATAGTTGAATTCATAGTGCAAAGACAGCAAATGAGGTTAATGGGGTTGATTAATGTGAAAAAAACAGAGCATGTGGTGATATGTGGCTGGACTGAAAGTACAATGGAGTGTATTAAAGAAATTGGAAAAGAAAACGAAATTTTCGTAATTGATGAAGATGAAAATGTTCGCAAGAAAGTTCTGAAAAATGAAGTTAATTTTGTTCATGGTGATCCTACAAGAATTAAAGATCTTAAAAAGGCCAATGTTAAAGGAGCTAAAGCCCTAATAGTAGATATGGGTTCAGATTCAAAAAGTATCCATTGTATACTGAGTATTCGTAAAATAGACCAGAATGTTAGAATAATTGCAGAAGCAGAGCGCTATGAAAACATAGAACAGCTCGAACTTGCAGGGGCAACCCAGGTTATATCTCCATTTGTAATTTCTGGAAGGCTCATGTACAAGAGTATTGATGATGGATACGAGGCAATGTTTGTTCAGGAAGTTCTGGCAGAACACAAAAGTCGAGAAATGAAAGAAGTAATAGTAACAGAAGACAGTTATTTTGCAGGTAAAACCGTTCTTGAAGCTGATGTGCACGAACGAACAGGCATCATACTGGTTGGTATTGGTGATAGTGGAAATTTAACCATAGATCCCTCAAGGGATTACGTTATTAAGCCAGGGAACATACTGCTTGGAATTGGAAAACCTGAAGAGTTTGAAATGTTAGAAAAAGAGCGTATGGGCTCAAATAAACCTAAATAGGATCAAATAATCTTATTTCAATTCTTTTAAAGGGTTTTATTTCCAAAGTCCCATTTTTATAAATATTTTTAAACGAATATGCAATTATATTAACTCCTTTTTTATGAGCATCCTTCAGGGCATTTGAAAAATCTGGATCCATATTAAAATGGGGAGAAAAACATCTTGAATCTTCACAAAAAATTAGAAAAAGAATTGCTGCTTCATAACTCTCTTTTTTGGACATAATAAGTTCTTCAACGTGTTTTTTACCCCTTGAAGTAGGGGCATCTGGAAATCTGGCCAGTCCATCTTCAACAAGGGTGCATCCCTTAACCTCAAGCAGCATCTTTTTTTCGTTTTTATCAGTTAGAAGAAAGTCAATTCGGCTTTTACCGTAAGTGTATTCCCTTCTTTCTATAGAATATTCACTGAATTCTTCTATCAACTGAAAATCAATTAAATCAGCAGCGATATCGCTATGAAATCCCGAATTAATTAGAACCCATAAATCATCCTTCATGACAGCTATAACATCAAATTTAGTCTTTCTATTCTTGCTGTTTAGGGCTGGTCTTAAAAGTAATTCTGCATCATGTTTTAAAAGCTCTTTAAGCCTTCCCGGATCCCTTAAATGAGCCATATCTATTCCCTGATCATGACTGAATTTAACTGTGAACCTGTTTGGTCTATCTATGAAGTTTCCATGAATTATGTTTCTGATTATCATTTTAATCCACTAAATTCAATTCATCAATGGCTGAAATAATTTCTGCAGCGTGTTTTATGGTTAGATAATAAGATTCATAGATATAGGTTTCATAAACAACTGCTGGAGTTCCTGAATTTATTAAAGGGACTGTAACGAAATTTGGACTTGAAGGCCCCTTTTCTTTAGGAGGAACATAATAAACAAGCCATGGAATTTTATTTTTAATGCTAAATGCCATTTCTTTTGACTTATTATCTGCTACAGGTACACATATAAATCTATTTTGTTTATAATAACCTCTATTTGAATGAACATCAACCGCAAGATCAAAATCATTCTTTTTTATATCAGAAACTACAAATTTGGCCAGTAATTGACCATTTACCCTTCCATCATTATAGGAATATCTGTCCTTAGTAACATGAATGCTGTAAATATAATAGGAATGATCAAGTGATTTAGAAAGACTATACAAAGATGCAGCCATAGCTCTGTGTGAATTTGTCTCCAGAGGATGTACTCCCACTATTAAAGCAATTTTGGATTTTGAATTGGGATTTCCATAAGGCCCGCTTTTAATAACGGTTCCCATACTATTATTTCCTAATATTGTAGTTTCTGGAATATTTAAGGATTTAAATTGTATAAATTGTTCATTATTCTGATTTAAAAACCCCTTAAAACCCATAAACCCTGTTAAAGCCGTTATTAAAACTAAAAATATTAATATATAACTCTTTTTACTCATTATACCCCTTACAAATAATTAATTCTAAATATAAACTTCTAGATGAATTATGGTCATTGCTTAAATTGTATTTTAATACTCATATCTTAAATTTTTCTCTTTTCAGTTTAATATAAATAAAAAATGGATCAATTCCTAAATAATATAACTGATTTATTCATATCAAATTATTAAAAGAACCATAATTAGAGATTTACATTTAAGAGGTGAAAATTTGCATCCAAGACCAAGTCCAATTGCTGCATCGCTTTATACTTTAAGAGACCTTAACGCTGATGTTATTATACTTCACGGCCCCCATGGCTGCTGTTTTAGAACAGGAAGACTCCTTGAAAATGACGGGGTAAGAGTTGTAACTACTGCCATGTCTGAAAATGATTTTATTTTTGGAGCATCTGTCAAATTAGAAGAAACGCTCCAGAAAGTGGATTCAATGTTCAAACCAGAACTTGTAGGGATTGTAGGAACCTGTGCAAGCATGATAATTGGTGAAGACCTTAAAGAAGCCGTCCAAAATGCCAACATAAATGCAAAGGTGCTTGCAGTGGAATCCCATGGTGGTTTAAGTGAAGGAGACAACACAGAAGGAGCCATTGCTGTTTTAGAGGCTGCAAGTAAGGAAGGAATCATACCTGAAGAAGAAACTGAAAGACAATCTGAAATGCTTAAATTAGCAACTAAAATTGAAAAAACACGAGGAATGGCAAAAGGAGAATACATAGCCCCTTCCTACGGCGATGATAAAAGAGAAATAGCAGAAATGCTCATTGAAAAAATCAAAAATGGAGAAAAAATCGCCATTATATTAAATGCAAAGAAAGAGACCACCTATCTTTTTGCAGACATTTTAAAGATTCCTTTTGATAAAATAAATCCCAAAAATAAGGCATTAATAATTGCAAATCTCGATAAGAACACTGGACTTCCAAGAATTAGACAGCATGCTGCCAACATTCAAAAAGAACTTGAAAATAAGGGAGTTAGAATTGAATTTATAACTGGAGGTCTTGATGAATATCCAGTAACAGGAAATAAGGCTGCAGATATTTTAAAGGAAAAAAAGATTGATTTTTTAGTTGTTGCAGGAGTACCTCATGCTGTACCCATTGAAAAATTAAATGTAGAAGCTTTAGCAATAACAGATGGTCCAAGACTTGTAGAACCCTTAAAAGAAATAGGATACAGGTATGTTGTAACAGAATTAGATGCTCATTCTAAAACTCTGGGCACCGATAAGATTGTAAAATCTGATTTCGGTCATGTTTTAAAGGAAATACTGGATTAATCAAACTATGAATAAACGATAATAATTAATATCTATTAAAAAAACAAAAATATAATCATGCATTATTTTCATGGTGATAATATGAGCAGCACTGCAGGAATGATACTTTGTGGGGGCTTCGGAAAACGGTTAAGACCGCTTACCGACAATGTTCCCAAACCTCTGATTGAAATCAAAGATAATTATTCAATTTTAGAAGATCAGGACAATTATACCATCCTGGATAAACAGATATTCGATTTCAAAAATGCAGGAGTAGATCGTGTACTTCTTTTAACCGGCTTTTTAAGCGATAAAATAGAAGAAAGGTATGGAAATGAATATAATGGCATGAAAATTGAATATGTTATAGAAAAAGAACCTCTCGGTACATTAAATGCCATTAAATTAGGTATGGAACAAATAAAGGATAATGAACAATGTGTTATACGAAACGGGGATGTAGTAGCTGACTTAAACATTAAAAAAATGATTATGCAGGGTGAAAAGTCTGATTATCCTTTTTCAATCTTTATAACTAAAATGATGTCTCCCTATGGAATCGTTGAAATAAGTGGAGATAAATTGGTTTCATTTAAAGAAAAGCCTCTTCTCGATTATTATATAAATGGAGGAGTTTATTTTTCAAATGGAGAAATTAACTTCGGTAATTTTGATGTCGGAGACATTGAAAAGACTGTATTCCCAATGTTAGCCAATGAAAATCAGCTTGGTTACTACAAAGAAGATGGACTTTTCTGGATGGCCATAGATACTTCCAAAGAACTGGAAGAAATTAGAAAAGAATACAGAAATAGAATAGATAAGCCATGGGGATATGAAAAAGTTCTGATTTACACTGAACAATACATGACCAAGGAATTATTCCTTAAAGAAGGATTCAGTACCTCTTTCCATCTTCATGAAGAAAAAGATGAAACTATGTACATCGTAAGTGGTAAAGGTTACATAAAATTCGACGATAGGAAAGAATACTTTGGAAAAAATGACACTATCCGAATTGAGCCAGAAGTGCCTCATTCTATCGTTGCCATGGAAAATACTATCTTACATGAGGTATCAACACCACATCTGGATGATACAAAACGTTTGAACGATATTTATACAAGGGCTTCTAAAGATAGATCCAAAACAGCTTAATTCAGTGTGAAAATCAATGATAGCAATAATAGATTATGGGACAGGAAACCTAAAAAGCATTAGAAATGGCTTTTTAAAAGTCGGTGCAGATGCAACAATAACCAGAGATCCATATAAAATAGAAAAAGCCGATGCACTTGTCTTACCTGGTGTGGGAGCTTTCGGAAGAGCCATGAAACATCTTGAAGATTATAAAGAGTTAATCCACGATTATATAAATACTGGAAAGCCATTTTTAGGGGTTTGTCTTGGATTACAACTTTTATTTACTAAAAGTCAGGAAGATAAATACATAGAAGGACTTGATGTATTTAAAGGAGATGTTTTACGTCTTCCCGAAGGGGTTAAAATACCCCATATTGGCTGGAATAATTTAAAAATTGCAAATGAATGCCCTATACTCAATAATATTGGTAATGATTACGTATATTTTGTTCATTCTTATTATGTAAAACCAGAAAATGAAAACATAATAGCTGCAACCACCGATTATGGAACTGATATTACGGCGGCTGTATGCAAGGATAATGTCTTTGCAACCCAGTTCCATCCAGAAAAAAGCGGCGAAATTGGTCTCAATATCCTGAGAAACTTCGTTAAAGAGATATAGGTCATAATACTTCAATAACTTCATGAAATAATATTAATTCTTTTAACAAAATAGACAACTATGAAGGTGAATCAATGGACATAGAAGGCTTTGTAAGACATGCACTAAAGCAGGACGATGAAATAACCGTTTTAAACAGTTTAAAAGATAAAATACTTGAATACAAAGATATAGATCCTGAACAAGCATTTAAAATGGCCTCTGCAGTGATTGAAGAGGTAAAACACACCATGGAAATCGAATTTCATCCTGATGAATTTTTAAGGGAATTGATTGAATATCCTAAGGCTGATGTTGCTATGGGCCAGATTGGTGTTGGTTCGCGAGGAGCAGGGGATTTCTTTGTTCACAGAAAGATTGCCGACATAGTTTCCAGCGCCCACACAAAGGCATTTATTACTCCAGAAGCCCAGGATGACGGCGGAGTGGTTAAAAAAAGCGTTGGATCAAATGATATTTATGTGACAACTGCTGTTGATGGAATACACTCTCGCTTAAGTGAATATCCATTTTTAGGCGGTTTTCATGTGGCAAGAGCCGCTTTAAGAGATGTGTGCGTCATGGGTGCAGACCCTGTTGCTGTAATTAGCGATCTTCACCTTGCCGATGACGGTGACGTTGGAAAACTGTTTGATTTTACTGCAGGGGTCTGTGCAGTCTCTGAACTTGTAAATGTGCCCCTTGTGGCGGGTAGCACCCTTCGAGTTGGCGGAGATATGGTTTTAGGTGACAGACTGGTTAGCGCAGTGGGTGCAATTGGCATATCTGAATATCCGCCGACTGCAAGGAAAAGAGCTGAAGTTGGAGATGTTATCCTGTTAACTGAGGGTTCTGGAGGAGGAACTATAACCACAACTGCAATATATCATGGAATGTTTGATGTTGTGAAAGAAACAATGGATATCAGCTTTATAAAAGCTTCAGAAGCTATTTTTAACGCAGGATTACTTCCCAAAGTACATGCAATGACCGATGTAACCAATGGAGGGCTTCGTGGAGATGCTCATGAAATTTCAGATACAACAGGGCTTGGATTAACCTTTTACCATGAAAAAATAATGGAAATGATCAATCCAAAAGTGCTCCAGATGCTTGAAGAATTGGATATAGACCCTCTTGGAGTTTCAGTGGATTCTTTGATGATAATAGCCCCTGAAGAAGTTGGTGAAGATGTTAAAAAAGCAATATCCAGTGCAGATGTAGCTATATCTGAAATCGGTTATGTAGATGACAGTGGAAAAGCTAAACTTTTAAAAGATGGTGTTGAAGAAGAGATCAAACCTCTATTTAGAGAGGCTGCCTATACCAAAATTAAAAAGATAGTTGGTGATACAACACCAGAAGACTTCGATTTAATGCGCCGTAAAGTTGAAAAAGCTGCAATTAATGCTATAAATAAAAAAGATAAGGTAGTGAGGGCTATCAATAATAAATAAGCCCATAAACACCCGAATTAGGAAAACATTTAAATAATAATTGTGCAATAAATAATAATATGAACAGTAAGGGGGCAATTTTCAGTATCGATGCAGCACTGGCTTTAATACCCCTATTTATCCTTCTTACTACAGTAGCCAATTCTGGCAGTATAAATATTCATTTTTCTTCTGATGAAATAAGGATCAGTAACCATGCCCAGGATACACTGGAAATAATGGCCAATTATAAAATAGAGGATGAAAAGTTCACAGTTCTCCAAAAAATCACTGATCTTCTTATATTGAACAATGAAAGTCCAGAATCAGTTGCTGATTTTTACCTGAATAAAACCCTTGGAAATATGAAGTATAATTTAACCGAAATAAGCCAGCTAAATGGTAAAACCATTGCTTCAAACGCAGATATGGAAAATGCAGATAATCTTGTTATTGGGGTCAGAAATTATGGCAATTACACTTTTAAATTATATATCTGGCAGTAAGTTTATTTTTTTAATTAACCACTAAGTTTTTTAATGATTTTTCCCATTACAATTTAATATAGATCATTTCTTAACTCTAATTCAGCTTAAATTCAATTTTAGGGTCCTTTATAAAAGGCCTGATTTTTAAACCAGTAAATTATAATTGATATAAGTAATACATATTAATTGAAAAGTAATTATGGTGAAAGTATGAAATCAAATCCAAATTTGGAGCTTGCAAAAGGAATTATGCTCAAGTTTGCTGGAATTACAGGACTTGAACCAGTAAATAAAAAACCAAAAAGATATTTATGGACAGATGCCTTTGCAGTTTGTAATTATCTCGAACTTTTCAAACAAACCAGTGATAAATTCTATATTGATCTGGCTCTGCGTCTGATTGGGCAAGTGCATCATACTCTTGGAAAACATCGTGACGATGATCCTCGGAAGGGGTGGATTAGCGGCCTTGGAGAAGATGAAGGGGCATTACATCCAACCAGAGGAGGCTTGCGAATAGGAAAAGAACAAAACGAACGTAAACCATATGAACCCTTTGATGAACGTTTAGAATGGGAACAGGACGGGCAATATTACCATTATTTAACTAAATGGATGCATGCACTTAATCGAGCGAGTGAAATAACTGGAGATCTAACTTTTAACGATTGGGCATTAGAACTTGCAGAAGCAGCCCATACAGGATTCGTGTATCCTGCTGGAAAAGGAAAAATAATGTACTGGAAAATGAGTATTGACCTTACTTATCCCCTGGTACGTTCTATGGGCCAGCATGATCCTTTAGATGGTTTTGTAACTTACAGTGAGCTACAGGAAACTTCAAGGGATTTTGGGAAATCATCAACCCCAGGACTCAGTAAAGAAATTGCTGATATGGCTATACTCTTATCAGGACAGTCTCTTGCAACAAATGACCCTCTGGGCATTGGAGGTCTGCTTTGGGATGCCTCAAGAATTGCTCAGCTGATGCTAAGGGGCGAATTGGAGTATGGTGATCTTTTAGAAACTGTTCTGGCTTCAGCCATTCTGGGTATTGACTTCTTGACAAAAAACGATCCCTTCGACATTTCGGCTGATTATAGACTGGCCTTCCGAGAATTAGGCATATCTATTGGTTTAGAAGGCATGGAAAAATTACTTGAATGGATCAACCAGAACCCAGATTTGTTTAATAAAAACGAAGTGCTACTCAAAAGCGTAGAAAAACTAGTGGATTACATGCCTCTGGCAAAACAAATTGAAGAATTCTGGATAAATGATAAAAACAGAAAATCAAGAACATGGATTGAACATCGAGAAATAAACATGGTTATGCTTGCAACAAGCCTTATTCCGGGTAGTTTCCTGTTGATTTAAGTTAAATAATAAAATAGGCCCATATTAACTGATACAATAGAAATATAAATAATCAAGTTTATATACCCATTAACCTATAAATAGAAACTTATTCTAAAAAATCTCATGAAAAATAAGGTAATTGTATGGTTAGCGGCTCATTAATTTCAGATGATTATAAAAGGCGGTTTGCAAAGTTTATTTCAAATATTGCATACGCTCCAATAATATCCCTACCTGTATTTGCCTTAATAAACTATTTTTTTCTAAATCTACATGATTTTATAATAATAACCGCTGTATGTGTTATATTTGCAGGTATTTTGCCGATTCTGCTTGTAATGCTCTATCTTAAAATCAGAAGCAAAGGAGAAGAGGTGGATGTGGATATACCCGAAAGAACTGAGCGAAATTATCCCCTCATTTTGGTAATTCTATCATACGTTTTAGGTACTGTTATTTTGTACGCCCTAAATGCGCCTGCAATAACAACTATTTTAATGTTCTGTTACTTCTCAAACACCTTGATTTTATTTTTTATAAATTTATACTGGAAAATCAGCATACATGCACTGGGAGTGGCAGGACCTTCAATAGCTTTAATTTATGTTTATGGTCCTTTTGGAGTTATTTTTAGCTTAATAATCCCTCTGGTGATGTGGAGTAGATTATACTTAAATAAACATACAGTTTCCCAGGTAATAATGGGTGCAATGCTTGGTCTGGTCTTTACGGCTTTACAAATATATTATTTTATATAATACATCTATTAAATGCCTATAAAAAAGAATTTTTTGTTCCAGTCCTAATATTGTATTCTATCTAGTTTTCCAAAAAATATAAACAATTTAAAATCCTAAATTTAATTATCATAAAAATATAGTGATTATTATGAATTTGAAAGAAAATTTAGTTAACTCGCTTTCTGGAGAAGATGTGGAAATAACTCCCGTAATCAGTGTTACACAGGTAGGGATAGTTGAAGCAATGGAAAATACAGGGGCTTTCTGGCCAGATGCCCATACAGATGCAGATAAAATGGCTGCCCTTGGAAGCTCATTATATGAACTTGCAGGGCTGGAATGTGCAAGAATACCCTTTGATCTCACTGTTGAGGCAGACGCAATGGGATGCCGAGTAGATATTGGTGGTGAAGATAGAACTCCTCAAATTACCAAGAGTCCATTTGATAGTAGCAGCGATATCAATGTACCTGAAGATTTTCTGGAGAGAGGGCGAATTCAGGTCATTCTAGAAGCTATTAAGAAATTAAAAGAAAAATATGGAGATGATCTTCCAATCATCGTGGGTATGACCGGACCACTAACCCTTGCCGGACAGTTGCTGGGAATTGAAAACCTTGTAAGATACATGAGAAGTAGACCTAATGAGGTTGAATCTGCTCTGGATGAAGTTCTTGAAGCATCAATCCAGTATGCAAATGCAATTTGTGAAAAAGAACCTGATGTAGTGTGCGTTGCAGATCCAACATCTGCTCCTGACCTAATTGACCCATTACAGTTCAAAAAAATGGTTAAACCGAGGTTAGAGGATTTATCAATGGAAATAACAACGAGCAAAGTTCTTCACATATGTGGATCCACTGAACCAATAATCAGGGATATGTCCACTACTGGTTTTGACGGGCTCAGCGTGGAAGAAAAGGTAGACATTTCAATGGCTAAAGAAGAGATTAAAGGCAGAGGAAAAACAATAAGAGTTGGTGGAAGAACTATGAGCATGGGGGGAGGAGATAAGACTCCTAAACTTGTTGGAAATATTTCAACAAACCAGACACTTTTCATGGGTTCACCTCAAGACGTAAAAGATGAAGTAAAGAGTGTTCTGGAAGCAGGAGTAGATATTTTAGCTCCAAGTTGTGGTTTAGCTCCTCGATCTCCACTGGCAAATATTAAAGCCATGGTCGAAGCAAGAAACGAATTTCATGGCATTTAACAGGAAATCAATCATCAATGTCATCAGATAAAAATTTAAAAATAATTTCCCAATTTATTTTTTAGAAAATCCCACCAGTATACTGGCAAGGTTCGGATCATCAGGATAATCATATTTATTTTTCAAATAATAATCACCTGCTGTTGATGGACTGCAAGATATTACGTTTTCAATCTCTTTAATTACATCTAACTCTGGGAAGGAGATTGAAGGTAAAATAAACAACTGTTTTTCACCTACAGTCCTTGTTGCGTTCTTATCAATCTTAAACATTACAAAATCATTACTAAGGAAATATACATCATCTCTACACTGATATTTTTCCTTTTCTTCTGGAGATATCAATTCCTGTCCCAGTATTCTACCTTTATCAGTTTTTAAAAATACAGTTGGATTAGGCGCGCATCGAAAATCGGGAGTTTTAATTAAAAGTAGTAAAAATTCCCTTTTTAAACACTCCTCCAGTCCAGTATTAACCACAGGAATTATGTCTCTTTTTCTGTTGAATTCAAATTCAATTAGTGCATCTCTATCTTCATTGGAGAGTTCCCGTATACCCACTACACCCTTAAGCCCTTTTATTAAATTTATTGCTTTTTCGACTATTATTTCCATTTTCTAACCATAATTACAATTTTTAATTAACTCATATACCAAAAATTTAAAGGATTTGAACAACTTAATAATACTATTAATTTTAATTGTAATACAATGAAATATTTAGTGGTGAATCACGTGAGAAGATTTACAAAAATGGTATATAAAAAAGGAGAAGAAATGGTTTTCGGCCGTTCTAAATTCCCAGTAAGTCAAAGATGGAATATACAGTTAGGTGCAGGTTATGTAGTACCAGAAGTTAAAGTAGCTCCAGTAGAAGGCTCCGAAACATCAGAAGAAAGAATGATAGCAGAATGTAGAAACATAGCACAAAGCGCATGCGAAAGAGCTGTAGCTATAGGATTACCTGCATTCATGCTTGAACAAGAACATGTCTCTCAACAAACCAATAACCCTGAATGGGCAGCAGAGACTACAAAAGCTCAAGTTGAAGTTTTAGAGAAATACTATGATGAATACGGCATTAGAGTTTCTCTCAGACAAACTCCAGCAGATATAAGGATAGAGGAAAGAGGTCCGGGGCTTAGAGGTTCTGATTACGACAATAATATTGAAGAAACAATGGAAGCATGTGCTGCAAATGGTGCATCTGATCTTTGCATAGAATCAATGGGAGGAAAAGCATTATCAGATTATGGAATATCAAGAGGAGATCCCAGAGCTATACTTTTCGGAATAGGAGTTCTTGGAAGCATCGATATGGAATATATGTGGAATAGAATAGTGAATATATGCAAAAAATACGATTGCAGACCTGGAGGAGATACGGATTGTGCTCAGGCCAATACAGCGATGTTCATGGCCGGTGGATTACTGGACAAAGATGTTTCCCATACAATGGCAGCATTAGCAAGGGGGATGGGGGCAGCAAGAAGCCTGGTGGCAGTTGAGTGTGGTGCACTTGGCCCATTAAAGGACTGCGGATATGAAAATCCAATTATTAAGGCAATAAGTGGAGTCCCAATAGCTATGGAAGGTAAAAACGCTGTTTGTGCCCATTCTGATCTTATGGGTAATCTTACATGTGCAGTTACAGATGTCTGGAGTAATGAGTCAGTCTATCACCGACAGGAAATGGGAGGTACTACACCCGAAGTATGGCTGCAAGCTACAGGCTTTGAATCAGCGCTTATGAATACTGCTCTTCAGACTGGACAGGAAGAAGTCTTAAGAGATCTCTATACTCTTACAGACAAATATAGAGACCCCCAGGCATTAATACTTGCTTACGACAATGCACACAGAATAGGTGAAGCCATAGTGAAATATGGTAAAGATCCATATCTGAGGGCAAGGGAAGCTGCACTTGAAGTTGGAAAAATAATAAATGAAGCAGTTGATGCAAATAAACTATATCTTACTCGATTTGAAAGGGAATCCCTTGACAGCTCGCTTAAAACAATTGAAAACTTGCCTATGGACTCTGATCAATTTATTGATGAATGTATAAGAGCATATTCAAGAAAAGTACCCGAATTCAACCCTAAAAATTATGAACTTGAGGTGTGAATATGAATAATATTGAAGAATTAGAATCAAAAATGGATCAGGACTTTGTGGCAGTTAGATATAATGTTGAGCTTGAAGGGCCAGCAATAACCCCCGAAAAGGACCCGGATGTGCAGGCAATTCTTCCTAAAGAGGAACCCTATAGATCCATTGCCATGGGTGTGCTCCATGGAGATATAGATGAAGCGCTTAATAGTGTTAAAGAAGGATTAGAAGACGGCTTATCTCCAATGGATGTTATTAACGACGGATTAATGAAAGGAATGGATGCGGTAAATGCTCTTTATACAAAAGGATTCTTCTTTTTACCAGATCTAATGTTATCTGGAGATGCAATGATGGAAGGTCTAAAAGAAAGTGAAAAAGTTCTCGGACATAAAAGTGAGACTAAAGGAACTGTAGTATCCTTTGTAGCAGAAGGAGATCCGCATGATATAGGTAAAAACCTGGTTGTGATGTTTTTAAGAGCAGGCGGATTTGAGGCAATAGATTTAGGCAGAGATGTACCTAATGAAGAAGTAATAGATGCTGTAAAAGAATATAAACCAATATTCATGACTGGAACTGCTTTAATGACTACTACCATGACTGCTTTCCCAAAAATAGTAGAAGAAATGCAAGAAAATGGTCTTGAAGTTCCTGCAATCGGATGTGGCGGAGGCTCTGTTAGAAGGGATTTCGTTGAATCATTCCCAATGAGCGTGTATGGTGTAGAGGCCTACCATACCCCTAAATTAGCAGATAGTATAATAAAAGACAAAAAAACATGGAAAGAAATTAGAAAAGAATATTCTGAGATTGTTGGAGAATTCGTTCCAGAATACGATTAAATATTTGAAATCGGTTAATATCGAGGAAAATTTAATGAGCGACCGTTACGCAATTGCCATAGATATTGGAACCAGCGGTATTAGAGCACAGGCATTAGATCTTGGAATTTCAGAGGTAATATCGACTGCAATTACTCTCAGACATCCGTTACCCGGTGCTAATGTGGTAGACCATCTCCATTTTGCAATAACAGTAGGAAGAGAAACAGCACATTATCTTTTAATTGAGGCTATAAATGATGTAATTAAAAATTTAAATATTGACCTTAGAAATGTTGAAAGGACAGCAGTATGCGGTAACCCAATACAAATTTCACTTTTTCATAACGTTGAAATCAGAGATCTGGCTTACTGGGGAGAACATGCTCTTGAAAGGCTGGAAATAACTCAACCCCCACGTAACGCAACAGTCACCTCATCTGAGGAAATAGGACTTGAAATATCTAAAAAAGCAGAGATTTATATTCCTCCGGCTATTAAACATGAAATTGGCGCTGATGCT
The DNA here is from genome assembly GCA_002494885.1 of Methanobacterium sp. UBA44. GTDB lineage: Archaea > Methanobacteriota > Methanobacteria > Methanobacteriales > Methanobacteriaceae > Methanobacterium_D. The sequence continues at coordinate 44,009 of DACV01000005.1, read as the reverse complement.
CTTGCCATGCTAATTAAATCTGGAGTTTTAGAAAAAAAAGGCATATATCTGGTTTCTGATTTTGGAACAAATGCTGAAATAGGCTTGGTAATAGATGGAGAAGTATATTCCTGTTCTGCAGCAGCAGGGCCTGCAATAGAAGGGCAGATGATAGAAAAAGGAAGATTAGCCTCTCCTGGAACAATTTGTGATTTAGAACTTACAGATAATGGATGGAAAATTCGTATTCTGGATGAAAATTTAATAGCAAGGGATGGAGATGTGGTTGATCCTTCAAGCGGAAAAGTTATTCAAAGTGGAAATATAAATAAAAAAGCTATAGGTATTACAGGAACAGGAGTTATTGCTGCTTACAGCCTGGGGTTACGTACAGGGCTTATTTCTCTCCCTAAAATAAAAAGTAAAGATCATAGAATTCATTTACAGGAAGATATTTATCTTACAGAAGAGGATATCGAAAATATTGGTAAAGCTCTTGGTGCCTTTAGAGCTGCGCATTTAACTTTAGCAGAAGAAGCTGATATTTTCCTGGATGAGATTGATTCCACATATATGGCCGGTGCTTCAGGTTTTTATGTAGATCCCAATAAATCGCTGAATGTGGGACAGATTCCTCCTTCATCAAAAGAAATTTACCAGATAGGGAATACTTCACTGGCAATGGCCAGAGATATTGTTCTGAATCCTGCTCTTCTGGATGATTTACAGAAAATAGCAGATGAAATGCGTGGTAAACACATAACGCTTGCCACATCCAGAACTTTTGAAAAAATATACTCACTGGAACTATCCGTTTCCCAGCAGGGGATGCCATTTTGGATGTACAATGACTGGCTTGCCAGGTATGGTTTCCAGAAAATTCCCCCAAAGGTTTCTGATCCGAATATACATCGAATTTTTGAAAAAGATATACCAGAATTAGGTAAATATGGTTTAAAAATCGTTGAAATAGGATCTATTTTAACTACAGGCTTTGAAAGATGTATTAATTGCTTAAAATGTGTGGAAAATTGCCCTGAAAATGCGCTAACCATTGAAAATGGAGAAACTAAAGTTAGAACTGATTTATGCAGTGGCATGGCATGTTTAAGGTGCGAATTATCATGCCCTGAAAAGGTATTCAAGTATAGAGATTTTTTAGCTAAAAAAGAGCAAAAAGAATAAAATATCTGATAAATTAAAATTCATATTGATTTATTTTAAATTCTAATGTCTGAAAATGTTCATAATAGAAATAAAACACTATATCTCAAAGATTAGAATTAATTCGTTTGAAAAAACTTAAATAGATAAAAAATAATTAGAGTATACTGAATATGAAACTACGTTACTAATTAACCAGTTTGATTTTATGCCCTGGTAGTGTAGCGGATATCACGTAGGATTGCGGATCCTATTACCCGGGTTCAAGTCCCGGTCAGGGCATACTTATCTTAAAATCTTTGATTTTTATCTATTTAACAGATTCATCCTAATTTTCCATTTTAGGGCTATTTATTACTTTTTAGATAATTCCAGCAATTTGGTTGCAGTTTTCCAGTTTCTGGTTGTTGCTATGGTTTTTAACTTTTTCTCAAATGTGTTATTTGTCAATTTAGTTCTGGAATATCCATTTGGCAAATGAAGATATACTTCTCTACCAATGACCTCAAATTTTTCATTTTCATTATTATTTAGGTCTAAATTCAAAACAGTTTCTTTATCAGGCTTTTCTTTTAAAAATGTCACATGAAACTTATCAATTTCAGTTCTGTTTTCTTCAATAAATGGATTATTATTAACAATATCTTTAAGCTCACTTTCTGTCCTTATAATTATATTTACAGAGAATCCAAAGGTTTTATTTATCTTTTTTTCTATTCTGTCTGCAATTTTTGTCTCATTATCAGAATCAGCATCGAAAATCACATTGCCACTTTGAAGATATGTTTTAACGTTTTCATATCCCATTGATTCAAAAATAGTTCTTAAATCGGCCATTTTTATTCTATTCTTACTGCCGATATTGATTCCTCGAAGTAAGGCAATGTATTTCATGGATTTAATCCTCTTAAAAATTTAAAAAACAAATAAATCAATCAAAATAATATGAAAATAAGGAATTTTACCTTTTAATGAATTTTATATCCTTATTTTTATTAAAAACAATGCTCTTTTTCCATTCATCCTTTGTTTCAGTGAAATCCTCTCTGTAATGAGCTCCTCTGCTTTCTTCGCGTAAAAGTGCTGATTTTGTTACAATCTCTGCTATTTCCAGCATCTTTGTTATTTCAAGCGCGTCAAGAAGATCATTATTGTAACTTGAAATATCAGGCACTCTCATATCCTTTAACATTCCTTTAAGTTCAACTATTCGCTTTAATGCAGCTTTTAGGCCTTCTTCATTCCTTATTATGGCCACATTTTTCCACATTACTTCCTCAAGCTCTTTTTTAATCTCAAATGGATAAACACTTCCATTTTTAAAGAATCCCATAATTCGCCTTTCTTCTGCATCTATAAATGCTTCATTTGATTCTATTTCCCCTTCCAAAGCATTCTTAGCTGCTGATTCGCCGGCTCTTTTTCCAAAAACCTGGGTATCTGCAAGTGCATTTCCTCCAAGCCTATTTGCGCCATGTACACCGCCAGTTACCTCACCCGCAGCTAATAAATTCTTTACTGTGCTTTCGCCGCGTTCATTTATCCTTATACCACCCATAAAATGATGTGCTGTTGGTGCAACTTCCATAGGTTCTTTTCTAATGTCCACATCCACATCAAGGAATTGTAGGAGCATTGTTTCCAGTTTTTCTTCAATCAATTCATCTGGAAGATGAGTAACATCAAGATAAACTCCCCCTCTTGGAGTTCCTTTTCCTTCTCGTATTTCATTATAAATAGCTCTTGCTACAACATCTCTTGTTGCGAGCTCTCCTCTGGAGTCATAGTTTTTCATGAATCTTTCGCCTTTAGCGTTAATAAGCCTTCCACCTTCTCCTCGCACAGCTTCTGTTACAAGAACTCCTTTTCTTGATTCAGGGAAAATCATCCCTGTTGGATGAAATTGAACCTGCTCCATGTCAAGTAAATCTACACCCACATCGTAAGAAACTGAAAATCCATCTCCTGTTTTTTGTAGGGTGTTTGAAGTTACTGGATAAAGCCAGCCTGCGCCACCACTTGCAAGAATCACCGATTTTGCCTTGAACACCAGTAATTTTGAGTCTTTAAGTGATAATCCTGTTGCTCCAATAACTTTTTGGCCATCCTCGCCCATGATAAGGGATGTGATCATTATTTCATCCATTGTTTTAATATCCCGTCTAATAACTTCCTCTTTGAGGGCTGACATCATCTCATGACCAGTTCTATCCCCCTGGAAACATGTCCGCCTGAATCTCTGTCCTCCAAAAGGGCGCTGGTTAATTTCTCCAGATTCCTGTCTGTCGAAAAGCGCCCCAAATTTTTCAAGCTCAATGAGTCTCTGGGGTGATTCTTCAACAAGAATTCTAACCAGTTTAGAGTCATTTAAATAAGCCCCACCTTTAAGTGTGTCTTCAAAATGAGCTTCAGGAGTGTCTGCACAATCAACAGTTGCAAAAGCGGCGTTATATCCTCCCTCTGCAAGCGTAGTACATCCTGATTTAAATGACAATCCTTTTGAAACTATTATAATATCTAAATCATGTTTTGAAGCTTCTATAGCAGCTCTACATCCTGCTCCACCAGAACCTATAATTAAAACATCACATTCATAAATTTCTCTTTCCATAATAAAATTTAGGTTTAAATCTTATTTAAATTTGATTTGATTAGCACTATAACTAAATATAAAAAGGATCAGTTCAAAATTCTTAATATCAACATAAAATTTAGAGAAATCAAATTTCAAGTTAACAAAGAATTAATGATGATTTAAATATATACAGGAGGCATTAGTTGGATAAAAAGAAGATAATAAAGCTGGCAAAGAAAGATTTTGAAAAAGCGTGGATGATGACCTCCCAAACAATCAGTAAACCCCATCATGATGATGAATATCCTCGGATACATCTTAATACCAGTAAAACCCACATGCTCTATGACACCATTTCCAGTTTAAGAAATGCTTATTTAAATCTGGGTTTTAGTGAAGCTGTAAACCCTGTTTTTATTGAAGAAGAGCATATATACAAGCAATTCGGTCCTGAGGCTCCGGCAGTCCTAGATAGATGTTTTTACCTTTCCGGACTTCCAAGACCGGATATAGGAATTGGAATGGATAAAATTGAACTTATTGAAAAGCTTGGAGTTTCATTAAATGAAGAAAAGGTAAATGGACTTAAAGAGGTTTTTAGAGGATATAAAAAGGGCGATGTGAGTGGAGATGACCTCGTCCATGATGTTTCAGCCTCTCTGGAGGTTGAAGATGATTTGGGTCTTCGTATTCTGCAGAAAGTCTTTCCTGAAATCCATGAATTAAGGCCAATTCCATCAAAAACAACCCTCAGATCCCACATGACCTCTGGATGGTTCATCACTCTCCAAAATATTCATAATAAGCACCAGTTACCGATTAAACTCTTCTCAATTGACAGATGTTTTAGAAGAGAGCAGAAAGAAGATGCAAGTCACCTTATGACCTATCATTCAGCTTCATGTGTTGTTGTTGATGATGAAATTTCACTGGATTATGGTAAAGCAATATCTGAAAGTCTCCTTGAGTATTTTGGATTTGAAAAGTTCAAATTTACCCCTGATGAGAAAAAATCAAAATATTATACCCTAGGAACACAAACAGAGGTATATGGATATCATCCCAAGCTCAATGATTGGGTTGAAGTGGCCACATTCGGATTGTACTCTCCAATTGCACTTGCTAAGTATGGTATTGAAAAAGAAGTTCTGAATCTCGGTGTTGGAGCCGAAAGAATAGCCATGCTCCTTTACAATCAGGAAGACATAAGGGCAATGGTTTATCCCCAAACATATGGAAAATGGAAGCTTTCAGACAGAGAAATTGCTTCAATGCTTAGAATTAATTACTATCCTGCAACAGACGAGGGTAGAGAACTAATGGATAAAATAATTACTACATTTAAAGAAAACAGCGATGTTCCATCTCCATGTGAATTTACAGTCTTTAATGGGGAATTTTTAGGTAAGAACATCCATGTTAAAGCAGTAGAACCTGAAAAAGGTACAAAGCTTTTAGGACCTGCTGCATGGAACCAGATTTACATAAATAACGGCGATATAATTGGAGTTCCAATAAAAGATATTGAAGATGAAAAAGCTTTAGAAGCTTTAAACAAAGGAATATCAACTGAAATCAGTTATATGGGCGGAATTTCTGCATATGCTGCTTATAAAATTGAAGAGATGGTTGTAAGCAGTAAAGAAGAAGTTACAATTAGAGTTCCAATATCAAGATCCATTTCAGATATAAATTTAAGGCTGGATGAAGTGGCATTAAGTTACATAACCAGTAAAAATAAATCTATTGATGTTAGAGGACCTGTATTTTGTACAATAACATGTGTACTTGAAGATTAAACCTGAGCTGTTATGTGTTCCTGTAATTTAACCCAGTATCATTCAAAAATTCGAAGAATTTTTGATGCCCGAAAAATCAAAGTCAACAACACGCAATGTTTACAATCACAAAATCAAAGATTTTGTGGGATTTTTCGGCGGCTTGCAAACATACAGAATAATCTTTCAAAGCATATATTAGAAGAAGATAGCTTTAAGGAAGTTAAAAAAGTAGCTGGAGCTGACATATCTTTTTCAAGGGATAGTTATGCTATTGCTGCCGCTGTGGTTATGGATTTTAATTCTCTTCATGTTTTAGAGGAAAAGATCTTAAAAGTAGAGCTCTTATTTCCTTATATTCCTCAATTTCTGGGTTTTAGAGAAGCTGATGCTGTAATTTCTGTCTTAAAAAAGCTTGAAAATAGTTTTGATATTTTAATGGTAAATGGGCATGGTATCATGCATCCAAGAGGATTTGGACTTGCCTCCCATGTAGGCTTTCTCATGGATGTACCGACGCTTGGTGTTGCAAAAAGGTTAATTGGCGGGAATTACAAATCCTTTGGTAATTCATTTAAAATCATAAAAATCAAAAATAAGCCAGTTGGAGCATGTAACAGACATAAATGCATCAGTACTGGACATAAAATCTCCCTGAATACTGCAATTAGGATTGTACAAAAAACATCAGTATTTAAAATGCCAGAACCTCTAAGGCAAGCCCATATATTAGCTACTGAAGCCATGAAAAATGATTTAAATTAAAAATATTTAATTTTAAAGCAAAGCCTATGTCAGAAAATAATAATTTATAATGAATTTAACTAAAATAAAGTGATCCATATGGAAATCAAAGGAATTATAACGTCCGGACATGGAAAAGGAGCTTATTTCATGTCTTTACCCGTATACAAAACACAATTTAAAGATAAACTCAATTTCAGCCCATTTCCAGGTACTCTAAACATCAAAATAGGCCCCAGTGAAATTGATAATATTCATAATATCCCCAGAGACAAGCTGAAAATCATTGAAGGTAAGGAGAATTTTGGAGATGTACTTCTTATAAAAGCTATTTTAAACAAAAAAATAAATGGAGCTGTTGTTTTCCCAAAAAAAACCACACATGGAGAAAATATTATTGAATTTATAGCTGCTGAAAACATTAAAAAGAAATTAGATGTTAAAGATGGAGATTACGTTAAAATCAGCTTTGAATATTGAATTCTGTTATTATAATTTTATGCAAATAGTTAAGTATACTCAATATAATAACCAATTAGTCCAATTTATAAAATTTTAGATAATAATCTAAAGGAGTTATGATCAAATGATAAACGATGCATTGAAAGCATTTAAAGATGGAGAAATCATTCTAGTATTTGATAGTGATAACAGAGAACGAGAAACTGATATGATTGTTGCAGCAGAACTTATAACTCCCAAACACCTTGAAAGGATGAGAAATGATGCGGGAGGATTAGTTTGCGCCGCAGTATCCCATGAAGAGGCTGTAAAGCTTAGGTTACCCTTCATGACTGATGTTATGGAAGCTGCACAGGATAAATACCCATTACTGGGTGAACTTTCACCAACTGACATTCCATACGATGAAAGATCTGCTTTTTCTCTAACAGTAAATCACAGAGAAACATTTACTGGAATAACCGATAATGACAGAGCTTTAACAATAAAAGAGCTTGCTCTACTTTGTAAAAATGAGAATTACACACACTTTGGAGAACATTTCAGAGCCCCGGGACATGTAACACTTCTTAGAGGTTCAGAAGGGCTTTTAACAAAGCGCCAGGGACACACAGAAATGACCATTGCACTTACTGAGATGGTGGGGTCAACTCCTGTTGGTGTTTGCTGTGAAATGATGGATGATAGAACTGGGAATTCACTCCCAACTACCGAAGTTAAGAAATACGCTGAAAAAGAAGGATTAATCTTTTTAAGTGGAGAAGAAGTAATAAAAGCTTATAAAGAGTTTAAAGCAAATAATCTTTAAACTCCAATATTTTTATTTTATGTTTTTTTTAACTGAAACCTTTAATAATATCCTTATACGATAAATATCCGCTGAATTCCGGAGTTTTAGCCATTTTAAGTATCTGATCAACATTTAAATATTCTTCAACAGTTTTCATGGCATGCATACAGAATTCTTCAAGCTTTATCTCCACTTCAGGAGTATTACCTCTATCTGTCATTTTAATTTTTGGAACTTCGCCAATTACATCTACATTTGTTCTTTTGGTTATAAATAATGATGCTATTTCTGAAATTGACTTGTCATATACTTTATTTAAGATAACACCTTTTGTTTGAACCCCAAGTTTATCCATGACACCTATATGGCCCACAATATCAACTGCAGCTGTTTCTATACCTCCTTTACTGCATGAGGATACCAGTATAACTGGAATATTCGCTGCCTTTGCAATTTCAGCCGTTGAAAATGGTATTTTCTCATTTAAAGCCCCAGTAAATGCACTCATTACCCCTTCAACAAGGATGAAGTCATAATTCTGGCGCTTCAGTTCCTTAAGTATCTTCTCCATATCCATCCATCCCAGATTCCCTATTTTAATGGATGAGAATATCTCCATATTTTCCTTATTAAGGTAAAGAGAAGGAACTATATCCCTTATATCCGGCCCGACTTTTAAAACTCCTACTTTTAATCCTTTTTTCCTTAAATTTCCAACAATTCCTGTTGTTAAAAAAGTTTTACCTGAATCTGAGCCTGTACTGGCAATCATCAATATTTTAGGTAATTTTTGACTTCTTGATGAATGTTGGGATGATTTTACCCACATATTTGTATCAATACCAATTTCATTCTTAATTTTAGCTGAAAGTTCTTTATTTTTAGCTTTAATTTCTAAAATATCTTCTTTAGAGGCATCTATAAAGCTAAAAATATTATCTACAAGCCCAGGACTTTCGTCAAGGCATCCGTGAACCATAGTCCCTATGACGTTTCCGTCATCGTTTTTAACCCCTGATAAGATTTTTCTGGGATTATCCTGATAATCTGTTCTTTTAACTGTGCTTAAAAAAAGAGGGTCTGCATTTCCTTCTATCAATCCATACGTATGGCAATGGAATCCCTTAACTTTCTTTCCAACCATTCCCCTGGTTAAAAAAGAGTCATCAAGGACTTCTGCTTCAACTCTATCTGTTCCAATCATGGGCTTGAAGGATACATCGAGAATTCCAAGCCCATCTCTTTCTATTGGGCATGGTGAGCGTCTTCCTATGTCTATTTTATTGGAAAGGAGCTGAAAACCTGAACACATTCCAAGAATGAATTTTCCTTCCCTTTCCATTTTCCGAATTTCATTTTTTAAAGAATCTGTTACACTCTGTGACTCCATAATACTTCCGCCAGGGATTATGAGGCCATCGAGAGATTTATGGGCTTTTTCACCATTTATCAATCCGTTTTTCTCTACAATATGTGTAGGTAAGTTACCGAAGTTTTCAAAAAGGGGTAAAGAGCCCTTTACATATAGAAGGCCTATTTTTTTCATTTTTTCACTTAAACAGATTATAAAAAATATAAAATAAGAATTTATTCTATTTCATCAATTCCTGCCATCATCCGGATGATCTTAACATCATCCAATGGTTTTCCCTGAATTTGAATCCCTACCGGTATTCCATTCACTTCTCCTGCCTTCATACTCCCTGCGGGAATTCCAGCAAGATTTGCAATAACTGTTAAAACGTCGTAAGCATACATATCCATAGGATCTAAAGCTTCTCCAAGTTTATGAGGAAGTTTTGGAACTGTCGGGCTGATTATAGCATCCACACCATCTAAAAGTCCTGTAATTTCTCGTCTAATTAATGATCTTGCCTGTAATGCCTTTTTATAGTATTTTCCACTGTACTCCTTCTGACTGATATATGACCCTATGTGTATCCTTCTTAAAACTTCATCTCCACACACTTCTTCTATCCTGTAACCATATTTTCGGCCGTCATATTTTCTTGTTGCAGAGAAAAACTCAACATAGTTTATGAGATAGTAGGTAGGTATGCATAAATCAAGATATTTGAAGCTTAATTCTACTACTTCAGCACCCATCTCTGTCATTTTATCGATCTTATCTTCAATTATATTTACTATTCTTTCATCAGATACATCAAAGAATTCCTTTACTACACCCAGCTTCATCCCTTTCATAGCATCCTGTGATTTTTGGGTAATTCCATCGAAGTTTGGAGTTTCTTTTATGGTTGTACATTCCCTTGGATCATAACCAGCAATTGAATCAAGCATTAAAGCTATTCCGCCCGCATCATGAGCAAATGGCCCTATCTGCTCCAGACTCATTGCAAGATCAAGCAGTCCCTGTCTTGAAACCAGACCATAAGTTGATTTAAATCCCATTACTCCACAGTGAGAGGCGGGATTTCTAATTGATCCACCTGTATCTGATCCCAGAGATAGATCACACATTTCTGCTGCGATAGCAGCCGCACTCCCTCCACTTGAGCCGCCAGGTATTCTTCCAGGTGCTGCAGGGTTATCGGTAGGCCCAAAATAAGAAGTTTCAGTAGAGCTTCCTGCTGCAAACTCATCCATATTTGTTGTACCGAGAATTAAACCATCTTCATTCTTTATTCTGTCTATAACTGTGGCGTTGTAGCTTCCAATATAATTTTCAAGGGTCTTTGAAGCTGCAGAAATTATAAAATCCTCAATATTTATGTTGCTTTTAATTCCCACTGTTAATCCGGCGAGTTTTCCTACTTTCTCCCCTTTTTTAATCTTTGAATCAATTTCCTGAGCTTTATTAACTGCTTCTTCTTCTTTAATTTCTAAAAAAGCATTTATATGTGGATTTTTCTTCTTTATAATCTTTAAAAATGATTCTAAATTATTTAATGCTGTTATTTCGTGATTTTTGATTGATTCTGATTTATCTAAAAGATTCATAGAAACACCTTGAAGTAAAAATTTAGTTTATAAATATTATAAATTTCAATTCATATTCAGTATTAAATATAAATGGCTAACTATAAAAACTTAGATTAATTTCATCATACTTAATAGATAAATATATCTTTCGAGGAACTTCAATGACAAAAATAAAAAATTTTTTGCCAAGGATTATCTTGCTGTCCTTTTTTTTAATTCCCCTAATCTATTTTAACGGTTTTTATTATCATTTCTATGTTTATCTCTCCAGTAATGTAATCACAGGGATCATAACACAGCAATGGCACATAGTGATACTTTGTATTCTGATTTTTATGGCTTTTTTAATCCCTCTTTCCTATAGAAGAAAAGCAAACTGGGCAGAATATGGTCTTATAAGTGCATTTTTCATTTCCCTGTTTATAGAAATGTATGGAATTCCATTAACAGTCCTCTTTGCATCAAAATACTTCTTTACTCCAGGTACACAGCTTCCACCCAACATCGTTAATTTTTATTTTTTAGGTGTTGGATTCGGAATGGACATTGCCATGACATATGGGGCATTTTTAATGATTATTGGTATGTCAATAATCATTATTGGCTGGATTAAGCTTTACAGAAGTACTAAAAAAGACGGTTTAGTTACAGACGGCATATATGCTTATTCCCGGCATCCCCAGTATCTGGGATTCATTTTAATTATACTGGGATGGCTCTTTGGATGGCCAACAATCATCACCGTAGTTTTAGCCCCCATATTAATTTATAAATATGTTCGTGTTTGTAAAAAAGAAGAGGAAGAAATTACGAACGAATTTCCAGAATATAAAGAGTATAAAGAGAATGTACCTCTTTTTATATAATATTAAACAAAATTTGTATAAGCCTGGATAATGTATCTTCCTCCACTGATGGAATGAATTATCATGTACTTCCAATAACTCTTTTATTAGTAGGTTCATATCTTTTTACATATTATCTTTTCAAAAAAGGAATATTAAGGCGCCAGACGCATAAAAGAATTTGGAATTTGCTTTTAGTTAGGGTTACATGGGAACAGGAATTACAGGAGTTTTCTAACCCTAATAATAAATATGGGGATTTCAACAATTTACAATCAGAGCTTAAGCTTTTGGCATGCAGAACTATCTATTTTAATGGTTATTGGAACTTTGATTCATATCTATATTTACAAAAAACCAGTAAAAAGATGTTGAAGGCGCTGTTTAGTTTTAAATCAGACCATGAAATTCAGACAACTTCTTCAGACACGTAACAGTGAAATTTTCTCTTTTTATTTAATTTTCTAATGAAATATTCACAATAGTGATCTATTAACAATTTAAAAAGTAAAATAAGTTAATAGACACCATAAATCAGTTTAAATTCAGTTATTATTTCTTTCCATAAATAAATAGTTAAATTTAAACAGTTTAACAACATAAAGATAAAATTGAGGTGTATCTATGGAAACAATTCTTCTAAATCAAAGCCAGATTAAAGGACTTATGAGCATGAAAGAAATTATTGAAAGTGTTGAAACTGCTTTTGAAGTTCATGCAGAACGTAGGGTTGAAATGCCTGCTAAAGAATACCTTTTTTACAAGAAATTCAGGGGAGATCTCAGGATAATGCCCTGTTTTATAAGGGGGATGAACGAATCTGGAGTCAAGTGCGTCAATGTACATCCAGATAACCCTCGTAAACATGATTTGCCAACAGTAATGGCCATAATTGAGCTTGTTGACCCTAAAACTGGATTTCCAATTTCCATAATGGATGGAACATGGGTTACAAACATGAGAACCGGAGCTGCTGCAGGTGTCGCCACAAAATACCTTGCAAGAGATAATTCAGAAGTTTTAGGACTTGTAGGTGCCGGAGTACAAGCATTAACCGGTTTTGAAGCCATAAACGAAGTAATGGACATTAAAGAAGTTAGAGTTTCCTGCAGGACATGCAAAACACGTGAACAGTTTGCAAACTACATTACTGAAACATATGAAATCGAAGCTAAAGCAACTGAAACAATAAAAGAAGCTGTTATAGGCTCTGATGTCCTTTTAACCACTACACCTTCCAGAGAACCTATCGTAAAATCAAAATGGATAAGTCCAGGTACTCATATAAACGCGATGGGTGCAGATGCCCCAGGTAAAGAAGAATTAGACAGCCATGTGTTCTATAAATCTAAATTATTCATTGACTGTTGGAATCAGGCCAGTCACAGTGGCGAAATCAATATTCCTGTTGCAGAAGGTATTTTAAGGGAAAGTAATGTCCAGGGGACCCTTGGAAGTGTAATAACAGGAGATATACCTGGTAGAACATCAGATGAAGATATAACAATATTTGATTCAACGGGACTTGCTGTTCAGGATATTGTAACTGCTTGGAATATCTACCAAAAAGCTTTAAATAAAGGAATCGGACAGAAGATGAATTTTCTGGAGTAAAAATTGATAACATAAAAAGCAAGCTTATGGTAAAATCTTATTTAACTAATGCAACCCTCTAAAACGGGTAAAAATGGAATTAAAGATATCATTCATGTTATTTACTCATTTTAGCGTTATTTATTTTAAAGATGCTTTGATTAGTTAAATTTATGTGTATGAAAATCATAAATAAAAATGGTGATTTAGATGTTCCAGGAAAAAATATACCGTAATGAAGTACTTAATAAAATGGGACATGTTTTTGAGCGTTTCAGATTTTTAATGAGGACAAACTCATTTAAAAAAGAGGAAATAGAGACCATTGATTATCATCTATCTGAGATAATGAAAGTCTTAAATAAATGTGGTTAATTTCCTACTTCTTTTAAATTTATTCTGATTTTATTTTAAATTGTGATTTAATTGATTGAAATAATCTTATTCGGATTAACCTCCTTTGGAGTGGGCCTTTCCGGAGCCATTGTACCTGGTCCAATGCTTACAGTTACCATATCAGATTCTGTAAAGAAAGGGCCTATTGTAGGTCCTCAAGTCGTTTTGGGCCATATTATGACAGAAATTATGATGATGATTGTTATATTGGCTGGTTTAGGATGGATAATTGGTTCAAAAACCGCTGCACTTATAATTGGAATTGGAGGTGGTGCTGTACTGATTTATATGGGTTACAATATTTCAGTATCTTCTAACAAACTATATAACACTTCAAACAGTACAAATACCTCCGAAAAATCTGGTATTCAGCACGGATCTATATTTAATGGAATTATCACAAGTTTATCCAATCCCTATTTCTTTATATGGTGGGCGAGTGTGGGATGTGCATTTATGTACAAAGGACTTGAACTTGCAGGTATTGTTGGACTTTTAGGATTCATTATAGGACACTGGTCTGCAGATCTTTCCTGGTACAGCATGATATCATTCTTTTCAAGTCACGGATCAAAAATAATGAACGATAGGACATATAAAATCATGATGAAGGCATGTGGGATTTTTTTAGTCATTCTTGGGATTTATTTTGTAATTAGCGTGTTAAACATCATATAATATCTATTGCAAATTGTTTAACATTTAAATTTATATAAGCATCGGGACTATTAGTAAACATGAAAGCAGTTGTTTTCGATAATTCAGGCACGCTCATTGAAAGATTTCGGGCATTGAAAGACGTACAAACAGGACAGATAATTGCCAATATAAGCTCAATAGATATTGTGGATAACGGCGTGAAAAGAGCGCTTGTAGTTCTTCAGACCAGTCCCTCAAAATGCCTGATAAATGCCAGACCAGACCAGACAATATATGAATTTATAAAAAAGAATAAAATTGACTTTGATATTAGTTATTCTTCATGTTACATTAAAAAAGAGGAACTTCTTGAGGCAATTAAAGAAGATAATGCTACTGTAAAAGAAATACAGGATAGTATAAAAGCAGTAGTTGATAATAAATATAATTTACAGATATGCAGCGGATCTGGATTTATAATGAGCTTAGAAGGGAAAAAAATTGAATACACCATAACTGCTGGTGGAAAAATCTTTAAGGAAGTCCCAGAAGTTATTGATGAACTTAAAAAGAGGGAAATTGAGATTTTTATAGCATCAGGAGATAGAAGGGAATCATTAAAAGAACTTGCAAAGTTTTTAGAGCTTCCTAAAGAAAATGTATTTGATACAGCAGATGCATGGGAAAAGATGATGATTGTCAGGAAACTAAAAAACAAATATAAGGTTATGATGGTTGGAAACAGTGCCAATGATATTCTTGCACTTAAAGAAGCTGATGTAGGTGTTTTAACTCTTCAACAAAAGGAAGAAACTCCAAAAAAGGTTTATGACGCTGCTGATGTTGTGGTAAATAATATTAAAGAAATTCTGGATGTTGAATTTTAATCTGATTTCAATCCTTCAACTATTTCTTAATATTTTTGAATTCAGGAAACAAAGCTACAAAATCACAGATTTTCTATGTTTGTGAAGCTCAATTTCTCAATGCTTAAATTCTTTTTACTATCCTACGAACTAAAGGATGGAGAGCATAGGCCAACGGGCTCCATGAAGGAGATATAAAAGTTAATCCCATTGCTATTAATGACAAAAAAGGTAAAATCAAGTAGATTCTTTTTACTTCACTGATCCTCTCGGAAGGTATTTTTTCATCTATAAAATTTTTTCTTACAGCATAATACCATGTTAAAGCAGGAAAAACCCCAATTAAAAACATATTAACATGGAAAAATATTTCTGCAGATTGTAAATTACCATATTCAGCAGTTAATGATGCAGAAAAAGGTACAAGAGCAACGAATAAAAGCCACATAACCGTTATCCGTAATAGAGTAGAATTAGTGCGTTTTATAGCATAAAACTGTTGATGGTTCATTCTCCAGAAAACAGCAAGAAGAATAAAACTCAACCCATAAGCAAAAAACTTTGGCCACATACTGATTAAAGTACTCTGCATGGTTGCATTGCTTACTGGAGCAGTCAATTGAGGAACAGCAATATTTAAAACCAGTAATGTCATTGCGATGGCGAATATTCCATCTACAAGCGTTTCAATTCGTCCTGTTGTCTCCCAAACGTCTCCTGCCATAGTTTAACCTCTATAATGCCTTAGATAATGTTAAATTATTATATCTTAATTAACTCATAATCCATATTTCCAAGACCTATTTCCTGCCCATATCTTAACAGGATGTTGCCATCAACTTTGCTCCATACTCCCTTGAATTTATCTTCTCCTTCTTTAAAATTACGCCTCAATAATGAATTCTTAAATCCAAACTGTTCGTTAATAAGATCAACACTGGCACAATCTATTGCCACAGGATCAGTTGATGCTAGAATGCCAATATCAGGAACAATCGGTGCATCGCTCCATGTTACACAGTCACAATCCGGTGTAATGTTCATTAAAAAATTTATATATCCAACCTTCCTTCCTTTATTTTTAACGGCACCATATGCATATTCAACCATTTTTTCAATGAATGGAGGTATATTCCCAAAATCAAGACCTATAACTGATTCAGGGCATTCTTCAAGGCAGAAGTTGCATGCTATACATTTATTATAGTCTATTATCGATTTCTTTTCTATAGAAATTGCTTCTACAGGACATACCTTTTTACAATTTCCACACGAAGTGCATTCTCCTTTTATTACAGGTTTAGCGCATTCATGCTGTTCTATCTTTCCTGCTGGTGAAGCGCAGCCCATTGCAAGATTTTTAATAGCTCCACCGAATCCACTCATTCCATGACCTTTAAAATGAGATAATACAATCATAGAATCTGATTTTTCTATATCTCCTGCAATTTTAACATTTTTAAAGTGTTTAAGATTGATTTCAGTTTCAATTTCATTTTCTCCTGTAATTCCATCGGCAATTATAACCGGTGCACCAGTAACTGCATAATCAAATCCATGCATTATTGCTGTATTCAGATGATCTATAGAATTATGCCTGCTTCCATGATACAGAGTGTTTGTATCTGTCAAAAACGGCTTAGCTCCTGCTTTTTTTACTTCATCTACAATCTGCCTTACAAAAACAGGGTTTATATATGAATCATTCCCTTTCTCACCAAAATGAAGTTTAACTGCAGTTAAATCTTTTTTATTGATTATACTTTCAAATCTTGCAGCTTTAAAAAGTCTTTTAATCTTGTTAATTTTGTTTTCCTTACTGCTTCTTGATCTAAAATCTGAAAAATACACCGTAGCCATCTAATCACCTGCAATTATTATTAAATACCATATCTTTATATTTTTAATTATTTACTCAAAATCCATTTGAAAGCAGTAAATCTCTGCTTTTTAAAATATTATCGTAGTTGTTTAACTCAATTATACCTTTATCTACCTCATTAAGCAGATTGAGATCAAGTGTTCCTTCTCCCAAAGTTAGATGCTGGTCTCTTTTACCGTCATTATCATTTAAGTGATAATAAGCTATTTTTTTCAATTTAAAAAATGATTCTGGATCATCGCTTGTATTTGCATGTCCTGTATCAACAGTAGCATAAGAACCACATTTTTCGATAAAAAACTGGTGCTCTTGTGAATTGCTACACAAATATGCATATTTATTAGGCATGTTTTCAACAGAAAATTTAATTCCAACTTCTTCTGCATAATTATTGGCTTTTTCCAAAGTTTCCACTGAGTATACCTTTGCTAAATTCCTCACTCTATCTTCAAGTCTGTGAATTAAGCCAGGATGCGTGGTTATGGCCTTTCCACCAATATAAGATGCTAAATCAATGGTTTCCTTCAGTTGTTTTAGCGTTTCTTTCCTTATTCCCGGATTAAGACTTGCAGGATTAAGATCAATAGTTGGGGCGTGTAAAAAAATATCGATATCATAGGAATCAAAAGCTTCAAATTCTTTTTTATCCATGAATAACAAATTTCTCGGCCAGTAAGGGCCTTCACACAACATTTCCATTAGTTGAAAGCCATCTCTCGAAGCTGTTTCTAAAAATTGTTCCATTGGACTCATAAATAGTGCTAATGTGGAGAATCCTATTTTCATGATATCATCTTTGACCATTAATTTAATTAAATTTTGTATTCATCAAAAACATTTATATAGTATATTGATATATCAGAAATAGTTATGTCGAAATTTGATATATATAAAAATGGAATACAAGAGGTTAGTTGATGGATGATGAAGAAGCACCTTTAAAGAATAATTCTAATGATTCTACCTCAAAAAGCAAATTTAGCCAGAAAGAGTTAGAAGAAATGCATGAATCAATGGAAAAGAGCCAGGAAATCTTTAAAAAGATGTCGAAATATGAAAAAAAATTAATGAAAGGTATAATGAGAGGATTTGGCAACACCATGATACTGTGGCTCATTAGTAAAAAAAGACAGCATGGATACGAAATTATGACAAAACTTCATGAATCTTCTCCTTATGAAAGTAAAATGCCCAGTGCCAGTAAAATATATCCAGTACTTCATGATCTGGAAAAACATGGTTTAATAGAAGGATCATGGGAGTACCAGGGAAAGAGAAAAGTAAAATACTATGAAATTACTGAAGAAGGCAAAGAAACCCTCTCCAGATTCAGAAAAATGGCACAATATGCAAGAAAGCATAAATCAAGTATTTGGTTAGAATTTATGAGAGATATGGCAGTAGAAAGAGATAATATAAACAAAGGGAGCTGAATTTTATGAAATACGCTATAGAAACTTCCAATCTTACAAAACAGTATAGTGATTTTTTAGCTGTTGATGCCCTAAATATGAAAGTGAGGGATAAGACAATATTTGGATTTTTAGGTCCGAATGGTGCAGGAAAAACCACTACAATAAAAATGCTTACCTGTCTAATTCTGCCAACAGGAGGAACTGCCAATGTGGCAGGATATGACGTTTTAAAAAATCCAGACGAAGTGAGGCAACAAATAGGAATGGTTCCTCAACTTGTCAGTCTTTATGCAGATCTTACAGTTAAAGAAAACGTTTACCTTTGCGCTGACTACTATGGACTTCCAACGGATCTAAAAGAAAGCAGAGCAGCAGAACTTATGGAAATGGTAGATATAAAATATGCAGAAAATAAGATGGTAAAACAGCTTTCTGGCGGTATGAAACAGAAAGCTTCAGTAGTTGCAAGTTTAATACACCAACCAGATATTTTATTCTTAGATGAACCTACAATAGGTTTAGATCCAACAACAAAAAGAGTTTTATGGGATTTAGTTGAGGAATTAAACTCAGATGGCCGTACAATCATATTATGTTCCCACGACATGTATGAAGTGGAATTACTCTGTGATGATGTAGGAATTATCAATCAAGGTAGTTTGGCTGCCTTTGATACTCCACAAGGGCTTAAAGATACTATGATTAACGAAATAAAAGAAGAAAGAAGTCCAATAAATTCAAATGTTTCTGAGGCCCTTGAAAAAATACTTGAAGAAACAGATCCTGAGAACAAAAAGGCAATTGAGTACATAAGAGATAGTATGGGGGATAATGACCTTAATTTAAAAGAATTAAGTGTTATGATTAATAATAAGGACGAAGAGATGCTGAATCATCTTTATAGTTTACCCATAGTTCATGATGTTACAGAACATGCTTCTGGAAGAATAACCATGGATATAGATGATGAAGACGATGCCATAACTAAGGTTATAGCGGATATAATTGAATATGGAGGAAATATCACTTCCATAGCTACAAAAGACCCCTCCTTAGAAGAAGTTTTCATGAGAGTTACCTCTAAAAAGACATAAGAAGGTGTAGAATAATGGTTGAAACTAAAAAAATCATATGGATGATTAAAAAGGACCTTCTGGTCTTATGGAGGCATAAACCACGCTTAATTTCAATATTTTTATTCCCCATAATCATGATAACCCTTTTTGGTTATGGTATGGGTGGAGAACTGCAAAATATTCCAATAGTTGTAGTAGAACAAAGTCATGGACAGGTAACTGACGCCACCCTTAATGCAATTAAGGGAATGAACCTTTATGACGTTAAAGATATTATAACGGATCCAGATAAAGCAAAAGAGATGGTTGAAAGGGGTGAAGTGAGGGCAGCTATAATTTTACCTTCTAATTACGATAATATGACGGATCCAAACCCAAAGAGTGTGTCATTTGAGGTTGATTCTTCGGATCAGATGGCCACAAGTGCGGTTCTTCCAGCCACACAGGCACTATTTAATCAAATTTCAACTGAATTAGGTATGCAAAAACTTGAAGCTATGGATTTAACACCTTCGCAATCCACTTCAGCCATACAGGTCCAGCAAAGTTCAGTTCAAGTACAACAACAGCCCCTTAACATAAAAAGTATAATGAATTCTATTAATTTCCAGATAAATAGATTATATGGGGATATTGCATATATAGACTTCCTTGTACCTGCAATTCTAGCAATGACAGTCATGATGGGGGCCATGATGAGTATGGGAGAGTCACTAGCTGGGGAACGTGAACGAGGAGAACTAGCAAGGCTCTTTATGACACCTACCAGTGTATCTACCGTAGTAGGTGGTAAAATCATATCAAGACTGGTCATTCAAACTGCTACTGCCCTGGTACTGATTGGTGCAGCTATAGTACTATTTGGCATTACTATAAACGGTAGTATGTTACTTACGATACTCTTGCTGGTACTTACAGCATTGTGTTTTGTAGGTTTTGGAATAATGATTTCCGCAAGGGTTTCAACACAGGAAGATTACATACAAATGGTTATGCCTTTCAGCATGCCTATGATGTTCATATCAGGAGTATTTTACCCTATTGAAACAATGCCATGGATATTCCAAAAATTAGCCTATATCGCTCCTTTAACTTATGCCAACAATGCATTAAGAGGGGTTATGCTAAAAGGGTTTACAATTGGGGATATCTGGATAGAAGTAGCGGTTCTCTTAGGATTTACACTGTTATTCTTTGCAATGGGAGTTACCAGATTCAACAGAGATATTTAAATCAAAATTTTATCATAAAGGTGATTAAAATGTTAGAAAAAAAGAATATATTCATTGGATTTGTTATAATGTGCCTAATAGCAAGTCCTTTTTCAATTGCTCCAGTTATGGCAGGAGATTGGAACATGTTCCATAAAGATCTGGATCGTACAGGCTATTTAAATGAATCTTCAGACTTTACTCCAGAATCCTGGCTTTTTAAAGCTCAGAAAGCCATAAAATCTACTCCTGCAATTTCAGATAAGATATTGTATTTTGGTTCATCAGATGGGACTTTATATGCCCTAAATTTAGAGGATGGAACTAAAGTTTGGGAGTATACAACTGAAGGGGATATATTTTCCTCTCCAATTATAAATGGAGATAATGTATATTTCGGTTCTAAAGATGGCTATCTATATGCATTAAATAAGAAAAATGGAGACTCAATATGGAAATATAAAACAGGGAATGCCATTGAATCCTCTCCAACAATAGAAAATAGGACCATCTATATAGGGGCAAATGATAACCGATTATATGCCATATATACAGATAATGGGACAATGAAGTGGGAATTTGGAGCTAAAAATGCCATAAAGTCATCCCCTGCTGTTTATAATGGAAGTATTTATTTTGGATCAAATGACGGGAAAATATATGCATTAGATACTGAAAACGGTACAAAATTATGGGAATTCGACACTGGAAATGCTGTTATATCTTCTCCAGCTATCAGAGATAATGTATTATATGAAGGTACAAACAATGGTATGTTTTATGCACTAAATATTAAAGATGGATCTATTAAATGGACATATGACTTTGGAGATCCAGTCAAATCCACAGCACTTCTTGATTCAAACGATAACAGTCTGTTTATCGGTGCTGATAATGGTAATATTACCTGCCTGGATATGAGAGATGGAAAATTAAAATGGTCAGCAAACGTGGGAAATGTCCAATCAAGCCCTGCAATTATGGGTGACTACATCGTTGTGAGTTCAGAAAGCGGAACAGTGTACGTACTTAATAAATACAGCGGTAAAGAAGAATGGAGTTATTCACCAGGATATTACCTGTTTAATGTTCCATTTACCTCATCACCAGTAATATATGGATCTGATATCTACGTAGGGGGCGAAGATGGTTACATGTACGCTCTTAACAATGAGAAAAAAACAGGCCCAACTTCACCGTTTTTATACTACATCATTGGTATAATTGCTGCAATAATAATTGCTTTGATAGTAGTTAGAACAATTAGTATCCGCAGAAAAAGAGAATAAATTCTATTTTTTAAAGATGGATTCTATCCATCTATAATTTATTTTTAAAATAAAATTATATTTTAAAAGACAGGAATAGATAATAGACTAATTAAAATAAAAAAGAAACCTTAAAGGTTTCAGTTTGGGGTTATTTTACTGATTTATTTAGTAAGCTGTATTTCAATAGCTGAAACATTTGTAGCTGTGCCTTCGTTGCTCATTATTTCTTCTGTGCTTATATCTATATTGCCTATATCAACATCAGATATGAACCTATTTCTGACTATTTCGGCAACATCTACTGCTCTACTAATGGCTCTACCTCTTGCCTTTAAAATTACTTCTGAAGTTCCACCGTTCATCTGTGTTACAACAGCTAAAACGTAGTTCATTACCGGTTTATTTCCAATGTATACAACATTTTCCTCTGACATCACTTTAACCTCCAACTATAGAATATTTGTGGTTTAGAAAATCTTAGTTTGCAAAAACCGAAGGTTTTTGAGAGATTTTCTTCAACCTCCAAAAATTAAGATTTTCTTTGGGTTCCAAAAACTTCGGCTGCAAAAAACGCGGCTTTTTGGCACCAAAACACTGCAGTGTTTGGGCGTTTTTATAACTTCCAAAATTTTTTATTTTGAAGTACAAAAACTCTGTTTTTGATAATCTCCAAAGAATAACCATATTAATATGGCCTTATAATATTATTATAATCTTGCAATTAATATATATAGTTTATGTTTTTATTTCTCTCTTTAGACTTTAAAGTAGATAATCTTACTATTTTCTAAATATAACATTTAATTATTGATTTAATAATGATTAAAATCATATTATAGTTATAATAACAAAATTAAATGCATTTAAAGAATAATAAAATAAAAAATTAAATTATTTGAAACCAATTTATATTTAAAATTATCAAAAATTCTTGAATACTACTGCCAGCCCATCAGTATTACCCATTTCATCCTTAATAGATAAAATACTGCCCCTTACAGGAATTTTAGTCCCATTATTAGGTTTTTCAATTGTTTTATCAAAGAAACTTATTGAAATATCTGGCACCTGATTGATTTTACGTATTTTCTTTCCCAGAACGTCCATTACTTCTTCCAGATTTTTACCCAAAGTATCTTTCCTTAAATGACCTGTAATGTCTTCTGCAACGGGATTTATGAATTTAATTCTTCCTTTAGAATCTGTAACGATTACAGCATCGTTTACATTGTTAAGTACTGCATGAAACCACTGCTCATGATCTCTTAACCTTTTTTCTACTTTATCTCTGTAAAGCGTTATTTCGATTGTGGTGTGTAGTTCACTTTCCTCAAAAGGCTTATGTATAAATCCAAAGGGTTCTTTAAGAATATATCCGGATGGCTCGGTAATTTTGGCTCTTTGCACTGTAAAAGCGTCAGAATAGGCAGTCAAAAATATCACAGGTATCCCATACTGTTCCCTAATTATTTCTGCAGCTTGTATACCATCCATATCCCCACCGAGCTGAATATCCATAAGGATTAGATCTGGCCTTATTTCTCCTGCTTTTTTAACTGCTTCCTCGCCAGAAGAAGCTAAATCTGGCACTTTATAACCCGCGCTTTCTAAAGCTCCCTTTATGTCTTCTGCAGTGATTCTTTCATCTTCAACGATTAAAATCTGAGTATCTAACATTTATTTCACCATTAAAAAATTTAATAGCGTATATTCTCAAATTTGTCTCAGTAGGATTTATAGTTTATTATGCCTATCGCCTATCTTAATATTAAAATCTTGTTTATAGCATCTAAAACTGCCTCTACACTGGCCATGACTATATCTTCTGTTGTAGATCTTCCAGTTGCACGATTTCCCTCTTTATCGCCCATTATTACAAACACCTCTGCAAGTGCGTTTGTACCGCCAGTTAAAGCCTCAATATTGTATTCCTGAAGTTCTATATTTGCTATATCTCCTACAACACTCTGTATAGCATTTATTGCCGCGTCTACAGGCCCGACACCAGTTTTTGCCGCGGTTTTTATTTCCCCCTCAATATTGAGTTTTACGGTGGCTGTAGGCATTACTATGTTTCCAGTCATTACAGAGAAACCTTCAAGTTTTACGATCTCTTCTTTTGCTTTTCCAAGCATGTTTTCAGCTAAAGCTTTTAAATCTGTATCAGTAACACATTTTCCCTTATCTCCAAGCGCTTTAACCTGATCAAATACCTTTTTAAACTGTTTTTCAGTTAGTTCTATACTGTATTCATCCAGTTTTGACTTAATAGCTTTTGCCCCAGTGTGTTTTCCTAAAACTATTTTTCGAGTATGTCCAACCATTTCAGGAGTAATAGGTTCATAAGTCTCTGCTTTTGCAAGTACACCATGTACATGGATTCCTGCTTCGTGAGCAAAGGCATTTTCACCCACTATGGCTTTATTTGGGGGCATTTTAACTCCAGTAATTCTTGAAACAAATTCTGATAGATTTACGAGCATCTGGGTCTTAATGTCCATTTTTATATTATATTCAGAAATTAGAGACATTACAACTTCCTCTAATGAAGCATTTCCAGCTCTTTCCCCTAATCCATTTACAGTTGCATGAATCTGGCTGGCTCCAGCTTCTACAGAAACAAGGGAGTTTGCAACTGCAAGTCCAAAGTCATCATGACAATGAACACTTATTGGGATGTTTAAATGTTCATCAAGATGACTTATAAGCCATTTCATGGAAGTTGGAACCATTACACCCACAGTATCCGGTACATTTATATAATCTGCGCCTGCATCCTCCACTGCCTTATAAATTTCCTTTAGATATTCAAACTCTGTTCTTGTAGCATCCTCTGCTGAAAATTCAGCTATGATCCCATGATCTTTTATATACTCCACAGCATCCACTGATTTGCTTAAAATATCTTCCTTATTCATTTTAAGCTTGTATTCTCGATGTAAAGGGGATGTTCCTACAAATGTATGTATATAGCCAACGCCGCTGTCAATAGCCGCGTCAATATCTTCTCTTAATACTCTTGCCAAACCACAAAGCTGAGCATCCAGACCCATTTTCAGAATTTCACGTGCTGCTTCTCTTTCACCGCTTGAAGCTGCTGGAAATCCTGCTTCTATAACATCTACGCCAAGTTCATCAAGTCTTTTTGCGACTCTTATCTTTTCTTCTACAGTAATTGCTACACCCGGCGTTTGTTCGCCGTCTCTTAGAGTCGTGTCGAATATTCTTACCGTTTCCGGTAGATTCATTTTGTTTTTTACCTTTTCTATATACATAAAATATTTCTCCTTTGGTTTGGCTGTATAATTGTATTGGGATACTTTAATAAAAAAATATTGATAATATGTAAAGGAAAACTCATCACCATTTCATAATTTAAGCTGTAATTATCAAATAAAACCCATATCTATAACGCAACGGAAATTTTATTCTCTCATTACTCTTTAATTGTTTCCAGATTTTATAAAAAATGTCTATGTAATAGTTTAAAAATACTCAATTTAAAAAATCAGAAAAAAATTAATAAAAAAAGTTTTATTCAGCTTATTTTCATGTTTTTCATAGTCTTTTTACCTTCAAAAGCGCATAAATAGATTTTTCATTACATTCGCTTACCCAGTTTGCACTATTTTCATTTCCATTCATTTATAATACTTCTTTTTATAAACAAACTATAATATTATGTTAATTAAATAATCCCTTTAAGAAACAGGATAATAAAAGCAAAAAAATATAAAAAAATTAAATTTAAAACGTTTATTCAATATCTATGGTAATCATTCTATTTTTAAGTACATTTTTGTATGCTTCAGCTTCTATTAATGTCTTAAGTTTTAAAAGTGGTATCTTAATTCCTTTAGAAGATAGTTTCAATGCAATGGGTTTAATATCTTCATATTCTGCCTTTAAGGATACAACTTCTCCATTATTTTTAAGATATTTAACCCTGACATTTGATTCCAGACCAATATTTTCAGCATTTACCTTCACTGTCTTTGATTCTAGTTCAAATGGAAATTTTAAATGTTTATACTCAAGAGTTTTAATTCCAAGTGTTCCAAATTCAAGAGCAAGAAGGGAACAGATATCATTCAGTTTATTTTCATCAACATCTACCAGAATGATATACTCCATCCTTCCTTTTTTGGTAAATGCATTTAAAACATGGACATTATTGGCTCCCTCATTCATTGTTCTTTCAATGATATAGGGCAAGCCTTCTGCTGGTAAATCATCTATTGTAGTCATTAATAGCATTTATTCACCAACGGCTTAGAACTCTGACATTATTTTTACTGCACGTGTGGCTACTTCTTTTGATCTTTGAATACCCCCAGGGATTGCTGAAGAGATATAAGCTCCTGCTGCTACCTTTTTTGCAATTTCTTGCGGAGAACCACTGCCCATGGCCGCTGCAACTGCGGCAGGTACTATTAAATTTATAATACTATGGCCAGAAAGCTGTAATTCCGCAATAGGCACTGCAGCTAATGGTATAGCTTCCAGTACATCAGTTTTTTTGTTTAATACAGCATCAGGAATCACCTTATGGGACAGGCCTTCAAATACGATTTTTTCTCCATCCACTGTAATCTCAAGATCTGCATCAGTATCAAATCCACAGTACTTTTGTAAAAACTCGTTTGACTTTCTTCTGGCGCATCCTTGATATTTAGTGACCTTTATTTTAATGTCTTTACCCATCATATTGCTGAACAGGCCACTGGTTGCTGCTTCCAAGTTTTCCAGTTTCTCATCATCTATCATTCGCACTATTTCTTCCAGATCTTTTCCATCCTTTAAATTATCATAAGCAAATCTAGCCCTTCTATAAACTCCTTTAGCCAGTGCTCCATCAGTGGCAAGTATCAAGGCCTTGGTTACTGGGCCCCTTTTGACCTGTTCACTTTTTCTGGATATTGTGTTAGTAGCTATCTTTGCATATTCTGGCTCTAACCAGCCAGTTTCTTTGACTTCTTTTATCCTGTCTGCTGCTTCTTCAATATTTCCTTTGGTTTCAATTAGTAATTTCATAGAAAGAACAGCATCAGCAGTCATATGTCCTAATGGCGGCTGTAATGGTCCCCCTGAAAAACCTGCACCTATGGCTAGTGATTCTTCAAATGCTGCCAGTAATTCTTCAAAAACCATCATTCCAATAACTGTTGGCCCTCCAATATCTTTGATTATTACCCCCAAGTCACCTACAATCTTTGCTGTATCATATTCTTCGCCTGTACCCCTAATATGGAGATTTTCAGGTAATCCTGCAGCTTCTACTGCTCCTTTTCCCGCCATATATGCACTGTTAGTTACAAAGAATTCACCGTAACTTTCTCCAACTTCTGAGTCTGGATGCACAATTTCCAGTATTGCAGCAGCGCCGAATATTGCTGCTAAAATGGGGCTTGGAGGCATTCCTACGTTAGCATATGCCTTTAGCATTCCTCTTGTTCCAGATGCAGCTCCCTTTTCGGCAAGTTCAGGGAAACCAACATCTTCTCCTAATGAACCGTGACCATATAATGGCCCTCCGCCTACTCCCATTGGAACAATGTTTCCATCTATCCTTGAAAGTTTATTGTCAAAAATATCATCATATATTGCTTTTACAGCAGCATATCCTGATATTTTATTATTTGCTTTTGCTGTTGGTACTGCGAGCACTCCGCTTCTATCTACACCTGCAATTATCCTGGCCATTGCTCCTAATTTTCTGTTTCCTGCTGGTACTCCAACCTGTGCATTTGTACCTGCAAAATAGCATAATGTAGCACTTATTAGTGCCGCATTTGCAGAATCAGCTCCTGAGAGCTTTGCAGAATCTATAGCTTTTTTAAGCACATTGTCTATTGGAAGGTACTGGACGTTATGATCTGTAAGTTTCATTTCAACGCCTTTTAGCACATCTTCAGTTATTGAATTGGCAGCGCAAATTGCAGCAATGTTCAACATTCCATGTCCCTTTGTTAGGGCTTCCATACGGTCATTGGACATCATATCTACATCAGATGTTGCGGCCATAATAGCAGCTACTATTTCTTTTTCCATAAAAACACCATGTAATATTTAGTATTATATGATTAAATAAATTTCTGTAATTATTAAGCATTGAAAAGAAATTCAAAAAATTATTCATGACCCATGCCAAAAGCACGCAATTGTGATTCATATATTTGCACATCATGCAGCTATTTCGAAAATGACATTCAACCCAACATAAAAGAAGATTATAACTTAGAAGAAGTGGCTCAAGACCCAAATGGGATGGTATAATTAGAATTTAGGTTCTGGCAGTCTAAGATCTATGGCAGAATATGGAAAAAAATTATAATTGTTGATAAAGTTTTAGAGAAATTCAGATTAAGCATTAATCTCAAAACTAAGCGCCTATAATAAGGCTCAATGAATTCCTGAGACCTGGGGCAAGACCCAAAATAAATATGGCAAGTTTCAACATATTGGCAATGGTTTTATCTTCAATGTATTCGTCAATTACATAAAGTGCCACTAAAATAACAGCTATTTTTAATGGAAACATTACAAAAGCAGTTCCTGCAAGATTGGTAAGCGCATTTGGAAGTACATGCTGTTCACCATAGCCATAGAAGTCAACTGCAATGAATGTAGAAGATGCATCGAATAAATGAGCTAATATAGCACTTAAATTTAGTTTATCCTTTAAAAGATTCCATTTATTACGTAAAATTATGAAAATGGATGAAACTGCTCCCCAAGAAATGAATATCTGCAAAAATGCTATTAAATTAATGTTAGAGATGTATAAGATGTTAGGAATGCATAGAATAACTCCCACAATAATCATTAGATATCTGTAATCAAAATTAGTCTTCTTTTCAATATAGACTGATGTAAGAAGAGTGATAATTGTTACCAAACCGGTTAAAATGTAAATTCCTGGAGTTACAAGCCAGAGAATCAGGGGATAAATTCCATTATCTACAAGGGCTCTAGTACTTGACCCAAAGAAAATAAAGGGAATTAGAGGAATTAAGAGGTCTTTTGGATCTTTTTTGATGTATTTAAACATTTTTATAATTAATATAACTACAATACCCAGTATTATGCCGAAAACAATGGTATTCAATAGAGTATAACCTGGTTGAAGATAAAGAAAATTATCCTGAATAAACTTTGATATTTCAGAGAGCATAGACTTAATAGATGCTTTATTAATTTAAATTTTATCTGAAAATAAATTTTATGATATCACATTTACTGGAACCTTTGCTCCCCTTACTACTTTATCAGTGGTACTTCCAATAAAAAACTTTTCTATACCATGTTTACCTGATTTACCCATTATTACCTGATCTATACTTTCCTCATTAATGGTTTTAAGTATAACGTCGGCAGGATTACCTATTTTAATTTTAGTAATTAAATCGACATTTTTACAATGCCCTTCGCATTTAGCATCCTCTATTTTTTTTTTAAATTTCTCAGCGGCTATTTTTCCTTCATCCCTCATATTTTCTTCCAGTTGATTCCTTAAATCTTGCTGGGGTAGTGCATTAAGATAATTTGTATCAATTACATATAATACAATTATTTCATCACCAATTCCAGCCGTGGAAATAGCATATTCTCCTGCCACTTCTGCCTGTTTTGATCCGTCTGTGGGAACTAATATCTTTTGAACCACAAATATTCCCTCCTGAGTTTAATTTTGACTAATAAATAGTTTACATTAAATTGATTTTATTTTATTGTATTTTTTTAATCTTTTTATTGATAACTTCCTTTAATATTAGAGGCAAAGGCGTTCTATCTCCAAATACATTGGTTTTACCTGACAAAATACCTTCAATTATACTCTCAACAGAATAATCTGCCCCTAATTCTGTTACACAGCTTCCAATCGCCCCTAAAAAGTGGGCATCGCTTGCCCCGATTTGAGGAATCCCCTTTTCTTCAGCAAGTTTCTTAGCACGCCAGTTTGAATAACCAAAAACATAACGGGAATTCAGTGTTTCAACTGCATCCACATCCAGATCCTTAATTACATCACACAATCCTTCTCTGTAACGTACAAAAGGGTGAGGGGCTATTGCAATTCCTCCCATATCCCTAATAGTTTCAATGGTGTATTCAGGGGCCATATACGATTCTATTTCTTCCTTTATACCTAATGCCACTATGTGCCCTTTATTTGTACTTACTTCCATAGCAGGAACAACGATAAAATCATCCAAATCTCTTGAATACTCAATTCCGCAAAGAGCACCCTTAATTGAGTTATGATCTGCAATTGCAATTGCATCCAGACCTATTTTTCTTGAATATTTAATTATATCCTTTGGGGCCATTCTGGAATCGCTGGAATATATACTGTGAATATGTGGGTCTAATATCATTTAATTTCTTCCTTATTAAGCATTATTGCTTTTATTAATCCTGCAGGCCCTGTCATCATCACATCACCTGCAGGGGCTGCGTAATGAACGTTTAAATCTGTTTCTTCTAATATTTTTCGCCGAGGTCCTGTTGCAATTACATTTTTAAATTCACCTATTGGAGCCAGGGACCATGCACCATGGCCATGATCGTCATGTATTTCTTCATGGGTTATTGTTCCATTTGAAAGTTTGTTCACATACTTTTCTATCTTTTCAGGGGTTAAACTACGTGTATGATGTTCAAATACTCCATATATCTTGCCTTTATTAAATGCTGCTGCCAGTGTGTGCCCGTTTCCTATATCCATTATTATATATTTTTCAAGTGTTTTAACATAACGGTCACATGTGGCTCCACAAACAGATGCAAATTTTGAATCCATTACCACTGGATCATATCTCTTAAACATTCTAAATACTGCGTTAATTCTTGTAAAATAGTCTGGAGCATTTCCAAAGTATGCAAATTCTTCCGGAAGTTTGGGTTTATTCAATATCTCCTTTATTTTCATGAATCTAAAGTTTCTATCCCCTATTCCCTCCATATATCCATGATCCTGAACTGCTATTCCCAGATAATCAAAATCTGTCTCCACATCAAATTTAGATAAAGATTCATTTATTGCTTCTAAATCCACATCTTTAAGTTCAATGGTTTTAAGGTCTTTATATTCATCAATTTTATCATCTGTAATTATCTCAATTCCAAAAGATTTTACATAATCCAGATTATCTCTTACTGTTCTTGCAGCATTTTCAGTCATGATAACTCTGTAACCTTTATTAAGATGTTCCTGTATGGCCCTATTTATAGGACCTCCACCCATAGTTTCTCCGTTAATAAATAGGTCTTCATTACTCTTTTTTATCCTTTTTGCAATTATTTTGGTTGGAGATGGCATTACTAATTTAGGTGAATTTTCAATAGACTGCATAGAATCATAAAACATTATATCTTGGGTTCCAACACCTACATCTACTGTCAAAATCTTCATGCTATTATATTTGATTTTATATAATAAGAAACAATAGGAATTCACAACTTAAAATTACAATAGTACAAATATGTACGACAAAGGTTTAAATAGTACTCTAAAGTCATATATTATATAAAGAAATGGTGATTACATGTATAAAGTTACATTATCAGAGAAAGAAATTCCAAAAAAATGGTATAACATAGTGGCAGACTTACCGGTGGAACCACCAATGCCCGATCAAACAGAAGAAGGGCATCAGATTGAAAATCTACCAAAAATGTTTTCTAAAGGCGTTTTAGAACAAGAAATGTCCACAGAGAGATGGATTGAGATTCCTAAAGAAGTAATGAAAGTTTACAAAATGATAGGAAGGCCAAGCCCACTATTCAGGGCAACAGGACTTGAAGATTATCTTGATACACCAGCAAAGATTTACTATAAAAGAGAAGACCTTTCTCCAACAGGAAGTCATAAGCTAAATACAGCCATTGCACAGGCTTATTATGCTAAACAGGACGGTGTTGAACGCCTTACTACAGAAACAGGTGCTGGACAATGGGGTACTGCTTTATCACTTGCATGTTCCATGATGGGTCTTGATTGTACTGTTTATATGGTTAAAGTTTCATTTGAACAAAAACCCTACAGAAAAACAATAATGCAAATCTATGATGGAGAAGTTATACCTTCACCAAGTGATAAAACAGAATTTGGAAGAAAGATACTGGCTAAAGATCCTAACCATCCAGGATCCCTGGGAATTGCCATATCTGAAGCAATGGAACAAGCTTTACACGATGATAAGACTTATTATTCACTTGGAAGCGTTTTAAACCACGTTATGTTACATCAGACTGTTATAGGTCTTGAAACCAAAAAACAGATGAAAAAAATTGGAGAAAACCCTGATGTAATAGTTGGCTGTGTAGGTGGTGGAAGTAACTTCGCTGGCGCTACATTCCCATTCGTTAAAGATAAGCTTGATGAGAAGATCGACTGTAAATTCATCGCAGCAGAGCCATCTTCATGCCCTACACTTACAGAAGGAGAATATAAATACGACTTTGGAGATACTGCTGGCCTAACACCTCTTTTAAAGATGTACACCCTTGGACATGAATTTGTACCACCATCTGTACATGCTGGAGGTTTACGTTACCATGGAATGTCCTCTTTAGTGTCGTTACTTGTGCACGAAGGAATTGTAGAACCACGTTCAGTGGCACAGGAAGACATATTCAAGAGCGGTACAACATTTGCTAAATGTGAAGGTTTAGTTCCTGCCCCAGAAAGTTGTCATGCAATAAAAGTAGGAATAGATGAAGCATTAGAGTGTAAGAAAAACAAAGAAGAGAAAAATATAATAATTAATCTCTCAGGACATGGAATGCTCGACCTTAAAGGATACGATGATTATATAAACGGAACCCTTAGAGACAAATAAATTCCATTTTCATCTGAAATCGCGGATTTCGGTGCCACAGAAATCAAAGGATTTCTGTATGCTTTCTATTTTTTTCTTAGTTCATGCTTGTAATCATCGATTACAACTTCATTGATAGCTACGTTAAACCATTCTATAAACCTTGTGGCTTCTTTTTTTTTAGATTCTTCATTTCCAATTTCAGAAGGTTTTAATTCTACGCCAATTAGCGCAGTTTCATCTGATTCATTATATTTATAAGATGTTTTCCTATCGTAATGTCCAACTACAATTCCAAGCATTTTTTCGTATACTCTGTTAATTTCATCAGCTATAAACAATAATTCTTTTTTATCCTGACCTGGTTCTTTAAGATATCTTATCATTTTTAACACAACCATACAATCTTAAATATCACATTATATTATATTTATCATAATTATTATTAATTATACTTCTGAATTTTTGATGCTGAATTTATAAATTCGCTCATTCAAAAAGATTAATTAGAATTTAAAAAACTAAAACTATTTTATACTGTATGAATTATACAATATTTTAGAGTAAATGGAGGATAACAATTATGTACCTTATAGGAGAAGCTTTAATAGGAAGCGGGAATGAAATAGCTCACGTTGATTTAGTAATTGGAGATAAAAATGGCCCTGCAGGGGAAGCAATGGTAAATAGTTTAACACAACTTTCAATAGGACACACCCCCCTCCTTTCAGTAATTAGACCAAACTTAATGACAAAACCAGCAACAGTAATTATACCCAAAGTGACTGTAGGCTGTTTAGAGGATGCAAACAAGATATTTGGTCCAGCTCAAACTGCTGTAGGTAGAGCTGTTGCAGATGCTGTAGAAGAAGGGTTAATTCCTGAAGATAAAGTAGAAGACATAGTAATTCTTGCTTCTGTTTTTATCCACCCAGAGGCAGAAGATTTCCGTAAAATTTATCAATACAACTATGGAGCGACCAAGTTGGCAATAAGAAGAGCAATGGAAGAATATCCACCAGCCAGTAAAGTTTTAGCAGAAAAAGACCGTGGAACACATGCAATAATGGGCTTTAAAGTAGTAAGGCTGTGGAATCCGCCATACTTACAGGTTGCACTCGATTTAGACAACTTCGATGAAGTTGAAAGAATAATAAACAGTCTCCCAGACAGAGAAAGGATATTACTTGAAGCAGGAACACCGCTGGTTAAAAAATTCGGTGTTGGAGTTGTAAGCAGAATTAGAGAACTTAGAAAAGATGCGTTCATTATTGCAGACCTTAAAACCCTTGATGTTGGAAGAATAGAGGTTAAAATGGCTGCAGATGAAACTGCTGACGCTGTTGCAATCTCTGGGCTTGGAACAATCGAATCCATTGAAAAAGCAATTCACGAAGCAATGAAACAGGGAATATATTCTATTCTGGACATGATGAACGTGGATAACTTCGTTGAAAAGCTTCAATCCATTAGATACAAACCGGACATCGTTTTATTACACAGAAATGTTGACCTGGAAACAATGGCAGCTGAAAGAGGAGAAGAATTGGGCGAAGTCACTGAATGGGGTAATATCAACCAGATTAAAGAAATTCTCGGAAAAAGAAAACTTGTAGCAGTTGCAGGTGGAATAACACCTAATAAAGTCAATATGGCCCTTACAAATGGTGCAGATATCATCGTTGTTGGAAGATATATTATAGGTTCAAGAGACGTCAGACGTGCTGCTGAAGACTTTTTAGAACATATGCCCCAAGATCCAGATACAATGAGGCTTGCACTTGATGAAGACGAGTCAATTTAAAAAAATAAATTAAATTCTTCTTTTATTTTGCATAGACACCCCATGCTAAATCTATTTTTATTTAATTAACTTATTTTTATTCACTTTTAGAGCAATACTTATCATTGAGATTAAATATACTATATTCTGGAGGATTAATATGATCGTTGGAATATGTGGAAGTCCTAGGCAGCAGGCTACTGATTATGTCACAAGAGAAGCTCTAAATATGCTTGAAGAAAAAGGTTTTGAAACCAGCTATTTTAGCGTAAGAGGGAAGAATATATCTCCCTGTATGCACTGTGATTATTGTATAAGAGAAAAGGAATGCATCAAAAAAGATGATATGTACGAAGTTTACAGCTTAATTAAAGACTGTGATGGGTTAATAATGGCTTCCCCATGCTATAATGGAGGAATAAGCGCCCAGTTAAAGGCTGTTATGGATCGTACTCGAGCAATGGGTGCTGCAGATGTTGATTTTTTAAGAAATAAGGTCTGTATGGCCATTGCAGTTGGTGGAGATAGAGCTGGAGGTCAAGAGCTCGCAATACAACAAATAATAACTTATTATGTACTTACAGGAGCAATACCAGTAAGCGGGGGAGCATTTGGAGCAAATTTAGGAGCTACCTTCTGGTCTAAAGATACCCTTGAAGGGGTTAAAGAAGATAAAGAGGGCTTTAAAAGCCTTAAAATGACTGTAAATAAATTTGCTGAATTTTTAGAAAATGTAGAAACAGATTAAATCTCACTGATTAAAATTAATTTTATAATTCTTTTTTTTATATCTAAGAAACATTTTAGATGATCTTGATTGGAGCAAGACATTTATAGGAGATGAATCACTAATCAATTAAATCTATTAACTGCTGATTTTCAGTGTTTGAAAATCGAAGATTTTCAACCGCAAAAACCAAATGTTTTTGCATATTTGCGAAACAAAGCTTACAAACACTGTCAAAAACGAAGTTTTTGATGCAGCAAAAATCCATGATTTTTTGCATGCTTCGTGTTTATACTTTCAAAGACCAAAGGTCTTTGATGCTCCGAACATTTCATGTTTGAGGCTCCAAAAGTTCAAAGAATTTTTAAGAGTTTTGCAACCTTAAAAAATCTTTGATTTTTTAAATGTTATTATCTTTGGTGAGTCAATGGGAAATTCAGATAAAAGTTCAAAAATACTCAGAGGAAGCTTTTTAATGATGGTCAGCTATCTCTTTTTTAGAGTAGGCGGCTACCTTTATAGATTTATATTGAGCAGGATGCTTGGACCTGAAGGATATGGATTAGTAGGCCTTACAACACCTTTCCAGGGAATATTTCAGGTATTATCTGCTGGTGGTTTCCCTCCTGCAATTTCTAAATTCGTAGCGCAGCATAACGCTGTAAATGAGGAAGACGTAGCACGTCAGATAATTTTAACTTCGCTTAAATTTATGATGGTTGCAGGGACTCTCTTTGGCCTGCTCATATTTTTCTCTGCTGAATGGATAGCCAATTTTTATTTCCATAAAGCAGCTATGGTTTATCCTCTTCAAGCTGTTGCACTTATAACTCCGTTCAGTGTTATAGTTGGTGCTTTTAGAGGTGCATTTCAGGGAGTTTATAAGATGGAACTTGTTGTGGCCAGTCGAGTGGTAGAACAGGTGTTCATGATAGGCATGGCTGTTGTTTTCGTGTCCATTGGTTTTTATGCAGCTGGAGCAGTTCTTGGAACTGCATTTGGATTCATAGCTTCTTCTATAGTTTCCCTTATACTCTTCAAAAAATATGTATGGGTACATTTCCCAAAACCAGCCACTAAAATCAGTTTTAAGGATGAATTAATACTTTTAAAAACCCTCTTAGTCTTTTCAATACCTGTAGCCATAACCGCTCTTTCAGAAATGGCAATATATGATGTAGGGCCACTTGTTATTGGTAGATATTTACCTGCAGAAGATGCTGGTTATTATACAACTGCCGATCCCATTGCAAGGCTTCCACTTATTATTTCTCTTTCAGTAGCTGCCGTAATACTCCCTGCAGCTTCAGAAGCAGCGAGTCTAAATGATAAAAGGCTTCTTGAAACATATATAATTCAATCATATCGTTATGTGACCCTCTTAGTTGTTCCCCTCTGTGTCGGGATCGCAATATTCGCACGGCCACTTCTGAGCCTATTATTTGGGCCTGATTACATTTTTGGAGCCTCTGCACTGAGTATACTCGTATTTGGAATGACATTTTACACTCTTTTTATGGTATCATCAAGTATAATTCAGGGTATTGGGCATCCCAGACTTCCCATGGTTATTTTACTTATAGGAACAGTTATAAACATTGGATTGAATTTCATGTTGGTTCCCCTATATGGAATTATAGGTGCAGCCATCGCAACTACAATAGTGGCCTTTTTAATAATGATTGCAATTCTATGGAAAACAATTAAGTTAACAGAAGTAGGGCTTCCATATACTGATTTTGCTAAAGTAGGATTTACATCAATTATCATGGGCTTACCGTTATTTTTATTGCCACAAAATTATTATGGGCTTTTTGCAGGCATTATAATCTCCCCAATTATATTTGTAATCGTTTTTGCTTTTATAGGAGGATTTACAAAAAGAGATGTGAAGATGCTTCAAAAATATGGAAATAAATTTGGGCCGCTTTCTGGAGTGGTGGAAATAATAGTTAAATTTATAGAAAGATTTGCAAAATAAAATAATAGATAATTTATTTATATGAAGATGATTAACATGGCTGACCAAAAAAAGCCGAAATACAAACTGGATATGGAAGTAGAAGTTGATGATAAGATTGTATCTTTGAATAATAAGAAATCCCGGCTATTACAATGCATAGATAAATGTGGATCCATTGTAAAAGCCTCAAAAGAAACAGGTATTCCCTATAGAACTGCCCTGAAAAATATTGAAATAATGGAAAATGAATTAGGGCAATCCATTGTAGTCACCCATAGAGGTGGAAGAGGAGGGGGAGGAAGCAGCGAGCTTACAGATAAGGGAAGAGAAATGCTGTATAAATTTATCAAGATAAACAGAGTTCTAAAAAAACACACCGATTTAAATGAAATAGAAGGTGCTATTTCTGATGTTGATGAAGAAAAGAAGATTATGAGGGTTACTTTAGATAAAAAAGAAATCATACTTCCTGTTGTTAAGGGATTCAATGTAGGAGATAATGTCCTTATTTTAATAAGTCCAAGCGATATATTTGTAACCCTTGAAGCCCATGAATCAAGTGTTAGGAACATTCTTGAAGGAATAATAACCGAAATGAAATTTAAAAAAGATATAGTGCGTTTAACTGTTAATATCAACGAAAATAGTGTTATTGCTGATATAACAGAATTATCAAGAAAAAAACTTGATTTAAACCTTGGAAAAAAAGTATTCATTGGATTTAAAGCAGCTTCTGTTGATATAATAAAAAAATAATTAAAATGTTCAAATTTTACACTTCTGCATAATGGATTTGACTGAAAAATGAGAATTGAAATTGATAAAAAAAAATGCACTGGATGCGGAGAATGCAAGGAAGCATGCCCTAAAGGAGCTAAAATCTGGAATGTGAAAGATAAAGCAATGGCTACAAACCTGAGATTCTGTCACTTATGCACAATCTGCGCTTCAAAGTGCCCTGAACAAGCAATACTTGTAGTTAGAGATGATAATAAACCCCCAGAATAATGATTTATGTTTTGGGAGATGAAAATTATGAAAAGAAAGAAGAAAATGAAACGAAAAACATCTGAAACTGATATCGAAATTACACTTGATATAGATGGGAAAGGAAAATCAGATATAAATACTGGAATTGATTTTTTTGACCATATGCTGGATTCATTTGCACGACATGGCTTTTTTGACCTTCAAATTCAGGCTGCAGGAGATACAAAAGTGGATGACCACCACACAGTCGAGGATGTTGGCATATTACTTGGAGAAGTATTTTTAGAAGCTTTAGGAGATAAAAAAGGAATAAGAAGAATGGCACATGCCATAATACCCATGGATGATGCCCTTGCTACAGTAACAGTTGATATAAGCGGTCGAAGTTACACCATACTTGATATTACTTATAAAAAAGAAAAAGTAGGGAGTTTAAGTACAGAAAATGTTGAACACTTTTTTGAATCCTTTGCAAACTCAGCAAAAATAAACATCAATGCCAAAGTTGAGGGTGAAAATGACCACCATAAAATTGAAGCTCTCTTTAAGGCATTTGCAAGATCTCTAAAAGATGCTGTAAGGATTGAACATGATGTAATTCCCAGTACAAAGGGTGTTCTTTAATTCAATGTTTTAATCTAATCATTTCCGCATCCATATCTTTTTTAGTCTGTTAGCATCTAATTTTAATATTTTCATATTCATCTTTTACATCAAATAAGTCATTTTCCATCCCATTTAATTCATACAAGGAAATTTCGATGCCAATATTATAATAATCCCAAATGACAACGGCTATTTGCCGTAACATCCCCCCTACTTTTTCATATTTATATAAAAAGGTGTTTATATCATCTTCTAATGCTCCAATACCTATTTTCAGACCTTTTAAATCCTTTAAAATATTTTTGGGAGGATATTTTATTAATTCATCATATCCATTGCTGATTTCAGTCAATTCAAAATTCATATTTCCAAATTTTTGTCTATTTGAACCTGCAAAAGCATCATCTGAGTATAATCATCGTATAATTCCTCAAAATCTCTTTTGATTCAACTTTATTCCCCCATCCAGCAAAAATCTAAAGTACTTTGCATCATATATTATTAATATATAATATTGATGATATAAAAAAAATTACTGAAATCATCTTTTCAGATAATGATCAGCCATTTTAATAGATTATATGCCAAATAATAGTATGACCTGGCTTAGAATTTAAGGAGGAATTTAAAGATGGAATTCATAGAATTGGTTAAAAAGAGATACAGCGTAAGGGCTTACAAAAATAACCATGTAGAAGATGAAATATTGAATACAATTCTTGAAGCCGCTCGTCTTGCTCCAACAGCTGTAAACTACCAACCTTTTCAAATATTAGTCATTAAAACTCAGGGAAAGAAGGAAGAATTAAGAAGCATTTATCAGGCCGAATGGTTCAGCGAAGCTCCTTTAGTGCTTTGCGTGTGTACGATTCCGGAAAAGGCTTGGACCCGCAGAGATGGTAAAAATTACGCTGATGTGGATGCTACAATCGTTATGGACCATATTATCCTTGCTGCAACAAGTCTTGGGCTTGGAACATGCTGGATTGGGGCATTTGACGTCGAAGCTGCTCGAAAAGTTTTAAATTTGCCTGAAGGTGTTGAACCACTTGTATTTACTCCTCTTGGATACCCTGCAGATGAAATTGGAACAAAAAGTCGTAAAGAACTGTCAGAAATTGTAAAATATGAAAGATTTTAGTGGTTAAAGATAAGGGTTTAAAAAAGTGTTTTACCATTTTTTCTTATAGAAATAATCAAAAATCCTGCCAAAATCAGTTCCAGAAATTTTGCTGTTTTTAAAGGGAATGTATATATTTTCTCTACCTTCTTCAAGATATTTAGAAGTTATACCATATTCTATTGATAGATTAGCTTCTATAAATGCCGCCAGTTTATCACATGCTTTAATAAGTTCTCCATCAAGGGGTGAAAACTTGTCTTCATTGTATTTTTTGTTTAACTCTTCAAATTTAATTCCCTTTCGAGATTTATGGCCTTCTTTAATTCTATTTTCGAATTCATTTTCAGTGAAATATTTCATCTCATCGTGCCACGTTTTTGGTATTAAAGGCAGTACTTCCTCCTTCATGCGCTCATTTTCATAATCTTTGATAATATCTTCCAGATCTGCTGCAGATTTGACTGGAGAAATAATATCTCTTGTTGATACCTCTGGTAAATCATGGAATAAACCTGCAAAGAAATTATTATAAACTCTTTTGTCACAGGGAGGAGTTTTCATTTCTATTGTGCACAAATAGGCAGTTATAGCGACAATTAACATATGTCCAAGGACAGAAGTTTCAGGTACCCTTGGAGAATGGGCCCAACGCTTTTGAAACCTCAGTTGACCGCAGAGATCTACAAATCCATATGATTTCTTTCCAAGCAGTATCTTTTGAACACCTATTAAATCATAGTGATCCTCAATCTGGTTTTCAATATTTTCTTTTGTCTTTTCTATGCCGTAGATAAAGGGTGCTGAGTGATAAATGATTTTAAATTCCCAGTTTGTGGCCAGATAATGTGCAGCACGGAGAATTCTTCTTTCAAAAGTATTTTCAGGGTTTGAAAAATAGTTTTCAAACTTCTGCTTGAATTCTTTATTATTAAATGAATCTAAATCATCTTTTAACTGTTTTAAGACGTGTGAATTCATTTCATTACGTCTTTCAACCATCATCCTGTGAAA
The DNA here is from genome assembly GCA_002494885.1 of Methanobacterium sp. UBA44. Taxonomy (GTDB): domain Archaea; phylum Methanobacteriota; class Methanobacteria; order Methanobacteriales; family Methanobacteriaceae; genus Methanobacterium_D. The sequence goes on along the minus strand of DACV01000005.1, from coordinate 3,354 downwards.
TACAGGAGGTTTAATATCAGTTAAAACTAATCTGTAGAGAAATTCAAATATTAGGCCTTCTATTAAGTCTAGCCAGTTTACTTTACTTCCTTTATCCTCTTCAATTTTAGCAATAACATATGCTATAACCATCTTATGGGCCTGTTTGTCCAACTCAGTTAGTTCAACAGGCCTTATATGATCATTCCATCGCTGCATACTTGCAGCTTCAAAGAACTTTTCTATTAATTTCTCTATCATGAAAACACCCTAATGATCAGTACCTAATGGATTATAAGATGCACTATCCCTTTTAAGTATTTTCCAAAAAAAGATATTTTTAGAGGAATTATTTATCACTGAATAACACAGCATATTGATTTATAAACTCTTCAACAGCATTAGTATGATCAATAAATGTGCGTCCGTGAATTTTATCAAAAATTATGAAGTATGTAAATGATAAAATGGTTAATGCCAATACATCATAATCAATTTTACTGTTGGGAAATCTTTTTTCGATATAGTGAGATATTTTATCAACAAATGTATCTAAAGCTTTTTTTGATATCTCACAATTCTCATTGAGCAATATTCTAATAAAATCAAAATATTTATCTGTTAAATCTACAACACCATCCATCAGGGCTTTTAAAAAATCTCTGGGATTTTCGAATTCATTATTAGCAAGTATCTCATCTAGCTCTCCTAACATTTTGTCCTGATTTTTAGATAAAATGGTATAAAAAAGGTTTTTCTTAGTTTTAAACTTCCTGAACAAGGTAACTTCACTGAAACCAGACTCATCAGCGATAAATCTTGTAGTCGCACCATAATAACCATATTTTGCAAACACAGTTAGGGCTGTATCCAAAATCTTTTTTTCTGTCATAAATAAGACTATAAGAATCTAAATCTTAATAAGGATTTTTATTGATTTAGAGAATTTAAAATGGATTAGAATCATTAGTTTGTAGAAAGAATACAATGCAAAGAGTTATTGATGAATCCATCCAGGTTCTCTTCATAATTTATAAAAGTTTCTCCACGGTTTTTACCTAAGCTTAAACCATATGTAACCATGAAAATGGTAAGGGCAAATGTATCGTAGTCTATTTTATCTTTCTGGATATTTTTCTTAATATGTTCGCTCAAACCTTTGATAATCTCTTTTTTAAAAGGTTCAGGCGACCCCCTCATTTCATTATTAATTATATGAATAAATTCAAAGTTATCATCAATTATACCTGCCATATCTATGATTATGCTCTTTAAAAATTCATCAGGATTCTCTGATTTATCTTCTAACATTATAGATTGAAATTCATCTTTAAACTTTATAATATTTTGAGTTAAAGCCACGTCAAAAAGATTTTCCTTGGTTTTAAATTTTCTGAACAATGTTAACTCGCTGAATCCTGCTTTTTCTGCTATAATCCTTGTTGTAGCGCCTTTATATCCCTTTTCGCCAAATACCTTCAAAGCTGCGTCAATTATTTTCTGAATCGTTTCATCAGTCATAAAATCACTATAAAACCCATTTTTTAAAATTAATGATAAAACTAATTAATATTTTCATTGTTTTATCTATTTAACCATATATTTAAGGTTTTTGTTATTTCTGTTAAAAAATGAACTTAAAAATACCTTTTAGGTTTTTATAAATGTTTTTTAATTATTAAAACCTTTTGTAGAGATGATTTGCATTAATAGGGTACTCGATAATTTTTTTAATTTTTATGTTCCTATGATTTATAAAATGATATAATTAATCCTATTTACTCCTTAATTCCGATTTAATTTATTAATTTAGTTAAATTATCCATAATTTTAGTTTTAAAATTTAATTTAAATAAATAAAAAGGATTATTATGAAATATTTTATTTATAGTGAAGAACCTGAGTAATTAAACTTTACTTAAAAAAAATAACCTGTTTAAAAGAGTATTAAGATTTCAACCATAATCCATTAACGAATAAAACATAATCAAAAAAATTAAGCATCTAACCATAATAATAAACTACTAAGCTTTAATGCTCATTCAGTGGATAATAACATATAAAAATCCGTAAAATAACCTTTTAAAGAACTTTAATTAAAAAATAGAAATTTAAGCAGTCCGAAGACTGCTCCTTAACCAAACTTATTCTGGTTTTTTCATTAAATCTGTTTTAGCGAGAGTTTGACCATCTCCACCGTGTGGTGTTCTGCAAACGGTGTTTCCAGCTTTTTCAAGTTCTCTTGCTTCTGTAACTAATTTAGCTGCTGTTGCAATCATTTCGTGTGCGGATGCAACGATTGGTACGTATTTGTCCATTTCACGAACCATGAAACAACCTTTAAGGTCAACATCTGCAACTTTCATTGCCATTTCATATGCTGCCATTGCTTTAGCTTTAGCGTATGGGTTAGTGAAATTACCAGCTTCAACAGCTTTGTCGGTGGTTATAGCTACTTTTGGTAGTTCGATGTTTCCACCTTCAGCTCCTGCAATTACACCGTCGAGTGTTTCCTGAACAACACGGTATGCGCCGGTTAATGCTAACACTTTTATAACATCGGAGTTGAATGATGCCATTTCAGTTGGGTCGAGTAATTCTCTTCTTGCACCGATCATAGGGTCTCCCTGAACGATGATGTAACCTAATCCCTGTTCATCCATTTCGTCTTTTTTACCCATTCCAGGAGCATCTCCTATGATGATGGCAGGAACATCCATTTCAGATAGTAATTCCCTTGCTCTTGCTGGTCCCGGAGCACCAGGGTTAGGGCTTATAAATACAACAAAGTCTGGATCGAAATCTGCTATTCTTGGAACTACGTCCTCAATCTGTTCTGGGTTCATCTTAGCGCCAGAACCTACTGTTCTAACATCTATGTTCGGTCTGTCTGCCCTCTCATCTAGTAATAAGTCAAGTACTGGAGAGGTACCAATGTTACCACATTTAATGATTCCTATTTTTACAACCATTATATCACCGGCTTTAGCTATTTTTTTTTTCTAATAAGTATTTTTTGATTTAATCTTGAGAGATAATGTTTTTATAGTTGGTATTAAACGGGAGGTAAAAAGAAAAGTAAATTAATCCTTATTAAAAAGTTAATTAGGATTTAAGGAAATTAAACAGGGCAAATATATTTTTATTTGCATCTAAATATTTTTAACGATCCATTAGATGCCTAAAATGGTGCAAATACTCCAACAAACACAACAATGCCAGTATTGTTTTTGCAGTGAAACTCATAAGTATGTAAACTCTTTCACTGCACAGGTAATCATTCCATATCATTTATAATATGAAAAAACCCATGAAATAGGTCATATTTAAAGGGAAATGTTAATTTATAACTTAATTATAGTGTAGTACTTATTT
>DACV01000009.1 GCA_002494885.1 Methanobacterium sp. UBA44 | reverse complement strand
TCCCCATTAATTACAGGCCATCCATCTGCTGGTTCTTTTTTATCAGCCACTCATAACACCTCCTATATTGCAAATGCGGCAATCAGCAGTACAAGTCCTAATAAAAACCCGTATACTACGTTTGTTAACTTTCCTGCGGTAAGGTATACTCCTTCCCTTCCAGGATAAGAATTATTTGAAGTAGATGTAGGGTCTAATGAATTCATTAGGTCATCTGCTGCAGCCTCTAAAGTACTTATTTCTGCATTTATATCGTCCATGGATACTAATACTGCACCTTTCATCCCTGCTCCCACTCTACCAGTGGAAGGATCAAGGGTTAGGTTTAATTCCGGAGCTATTGTAACTATAGGTAACATTTCGACCATGTTGATTCCTCCTTAATGTTCCTCCTCTTTTGGCCAGATTCCTGTCCATTTAACTGATGCAGCTTCATCAAGAGATGCTTTTGTAAAGCTACTCATTGAAATGAACCATCCAATAGCACCGATTAATGCAATTAACCACCATGTTGGTGTTGTTGCAATTGCAAGTATTCCTACTATTGCCATGGCTAGAAAAGCTGTGGTTGCAGCGAGTTTTAAAGTTCTTGCTTGGTTTTCATTTGGTCCTAAACATGCATTGAATGGGTGCTGTATTGCCATTGTATTCATGATGAATAGTAATCCTATAAAACCTGTTGAAACAACTGTAATTAATATTTGTGGCATGTAGATGCTTCCAGCTATGGCTGCAGAAAATCCGAGTACGGATAATGCTGCTGCACCTGAAAGTTCAGCGGTACATTGAACGAGAACTGGTATTTTCATTTTAATTACTTGTTTACCAATTATTGCCACTATAGCACCTATAATTACTGCAAGAACAAATCCAACGATTGGGCCACCTAATCCAAATGCTGGGCCAAATAGAAATACACCTGCCAGTCCTGCTAAAGCACCAACTATACCTATAGCAAGTGACATGTATCCTATGGATGGTACACCAGTACCTAAACCATAGCTTGCAACTCTTCTTATTGCATCAGCCCCCCATATAATTGCTGCCACAGCACCAAGTGCTGCTGTAATTGCACCGAATGTTGGGCCAATAAACGGTAAAAGGTAAATACCCACCAGTCCGCCTATAATTCCGAGTGCCATAGTTTGTGATGCAGGTACGGCTGCACCTCCAGGGCCTCCTCCTACTGCTGACATTAGAAGACACCTCCATATACTAATAATATTGCTACAATACCAGTTACAAGTGATACAATTAAACTTGCAAGAATTCCCCTTGGTAATCTCTTAAATTTAGGGTCGTGGAACCCTTCTATAGTACCACCAATGTTATATGAAGCTACAACCGCATTTATAAAGAAGATACCTACTGCAAATATTCCTGCAACTGCAGCTGCACCGGTTACTCCATAAGAAGCTATTCCTGCAAGTGAACTGTTAAGCGCATAGTAGATTAGTCCTCCACCAATACCACCAAGAGCACCTCCAATTATACCGCTTACAAAACAAACGGTTGGAATTCCGTGACCTTCAGTACCTGGTGTAACATATTTTGATTGTTCTAATTTTGTGATTGGGTCAACATCAACTTTAGCTGATACAGGAACACAACCTACACCATAAACATAGATGAGGTTACCCACTAGCATGGTTATACCAATCATGAGCATTGATCCGACTGCACCTGATGCAAGGATTATCCATAATGGTTGTCCTGTCATCGCTGCTGCTGTTATAAGTCCTGTTAGACCGGCACCTGCTGCAAGCATAGCGGTACCTGTACCAACACCTGTAGCTGTAGCTATAGCTGCTGGAGCACCACCTACTGGTATAAAGTGGACACCTCCACCAATTAAAATTCCGCCTGCAGTGATAGCGCCGATTAATAATAATGGATCCATTAAATAACCTCCTTATTCCTCATATGGACCGTATGTATTTCTTGCGAATGATTCTATTCTGCCGTTCAGGAGTATCAATATCAAGACAATAACAATACCTGCAATTATTCCTCCAACTAATCCGAAAACAATGGTTATCCAGAAGCTGAAGAATACAATTAGTCCGAAACACAATCCTGTAAGTGGTCCTCCAAATTTAGCACAGAAGTTTACAACGTCAATAGAGTTTCTTGCGCCTAATTCTGCTTTTCTTGTTATGTCACCGTGTGATGAAACTGGAATACCTCCACCAAATGGTAAGTGCTGATATTCTCTTTCTGCACCGTAGTGAACGTCACCAGTTGATGAACCTATAGCACCAATGGTTATTCCCCAAAGTACCGCAAGTAGAGGTAATGGGAATGGGTGAGCAAAACCTGGTATAGGTAATGTCATAAGATATGATAATCCTACAATACTGAATGTTACTAAAAATCCATGACCAGCTATTGGGCCTAAATGAGATGTGATAACATCCAGATAAAGTGGTTGATTAAATTGAGATTGACTTACTATTCTTCCCATGTGTGCTGTTGTCGCATATGCAGCATGTACTAATGCAGCTATGAAAGCTCCTACAGCTATTGCCATTATAACAGGCAAACTTCCCATAAGGATAGCTGCTATAGAACCTGCTATACCTACCATTGTACCCCATAGAACTGGTTCACCAGACACAGCCTTGTTAAACATTCTATGAAGGTTACCCATTTGCGGAGCCAATTGTACCTGAGAGTTTGGGTTACTCATTGAACCTACATCAGACTCAAGATCCTCTGCAGCACCTGCAATAGTTGCGGCAGCCCCCATAAGGGCAACAACACCTAATCCTGTAATCATAGGGTCTACTACCATATTAGTCCTCCTTGTTTTTAAATAAAATAAAAAAATAGGTGTTTGTAACACCTATTTATTTTGCTGGAGAAACAAGAGCTCTTTCTCCTGCTGGTTCGAATTCTCTTAATGCACCTTTTGCAAACTGAGCACGGACTTCTGTGAAGTCAAACATTAAGTTGTCGTCTGCAAATGCGATTTTGACCAGTGGCTGGAATGCGAAAGCGTCTCCTCTAGCAGAGTGTGCTGCCTGTGAGATACCTGCGTATTCTCCCTGGTGACCTACGTTCATAGCGTAGTTTGGATAGTTTGCTCCTCTTGCTTCAAGAGGTAATCCTTCGTCTCCTCTAATTGAGAATACGTTTGATGCTCCACACTGATCCTGCAGATCGTAACCATAGAATCCAAGTCTGGAGTGCTGTTCTTTGTGTAAGTACATGGATAAGTACCATGCGCTTAGACCTGTCTGAGCGTTTCCAGTAGCGAATGCAGTTGAACAACCTGCTGCTGCTGCAACAATGGATGCTCTCTGTGATCCACCGAATATGGTTTCTAAGAGTGCTGGGTAGTCTTCGAACTGTTCAAGTGCGTAGAATGTGACTTCTGAACCTACATCAAGGACTGTTTCCATGGTGTTAGGTGCCTCTGTCATTCCATATTTGTCTTCTACGTATTCTTGACCGAAGTATGTGAAGTCATCAAGCACGTTGTCTGTGTATGCTGCTGTTGCATACTGTGTGAATCCGACACCACCTGACATGTATGAACCAAGCCAGATCTGGTCGTATAACATTGCTCCAGCGGCAACAACATCTAATGTTTGTCTTACTGGGTCATCTGGGTATTTTCTTGGAGTCTGAACTATGTCAGCTAAGAAACCAAATGCAATTCCACCAGGTTCGTTTTCCCCTCTTGCTCTTCTTACTGGGAGGTATGAACCCATGTGTACAACTTCTGCGTGTTTTGCAGCGTAAGCGAAGTCACCAGTTGCAGCTTCCCCTGCTGCCTGTTTGTATGCAGAAATCATAGACATACCAATTTGCATAGCAGACCATCGTGAGGTTGTACCACCATCACATGTTCTTGATACTATGGTTGGTATTCTTACTATCTGCCACATTGCGTCTCCAACTTCAGCTTTTAGAACTTCAGCCTGGTCTTCAGGGAACATTTTGTTAATGTCCACTACGAATGCCTGGTCGATTTCGTCAGCTATTTCGTCGTTACCAGTAAAGACTTTCACGTAACTGTCTGCCACTAATGATGGGTTTGTTTCCACCATGTGTTCTTGAACAACTGCAGCACCAGGCATAGCGTGGTTTACAGTTTCAAGGTAGTGGGTAATTGTTTCAGGTGTAACTTCTTTACCTAACCTTTTTTCGATAACTGTGTGTGCGGTGTTTAGACCGACAATAACAGTTCTTCTTATGTCATCCCACATTTGTTGCATTGCAGGGTTGTTTACAAAGTGTAAATCGTCACCTTCAACAAATGTGTCTGTGGTTGAAACTTGGTAAGGCATGAGTACCCTTTGACCGAGTGGTGTACCAATGTCTGGGTTGTACATTGGGATTCCACGTTTTTCGGCTATTTCTTTACCTGCGTTTACAAATTCAGTTTTTCTTTCGGACTGTCTCCAGCCGTCAAATTTATAAAAACTGGTATTTGCTTCTGTTGGGTCTTCTTTAAATGCTTTCTTTAAAGCGTTTATAAATCTTTTTTCAGCCATATTAATCACCCTCCTGATTATTCAGGATAGAATCCACCTTGGGATCTTAGTACGTGTATTCTTTGACAGATTTCTACTGCATCTTTGTCGTCTCTGTAAGCTTCACCATCTTTTCTGTAGATAGTGGTTTTGTTTTTGAGTGTTTCTTCGTCGAGTGGTTCTCCTAAAGCTACTGGTTCGTCAAGCTCGTCACCAATCTGGTTTTTAACTGCTTCTACTACGCCAGTGTCTTTGTTTAACATTAATCTTCTGAGCATGTCAAACATCATACCGTCTTCGTCGAGTCTTAGGGAGTGTCCGTGAACTGTTTTTCCTCTTATACCTGATCTTGCAGGGTCAAAGAATTCAGTTTCAAGGAGTTCTTTTGAGTATTTTTCAAGGTCTCTTTCTCTGGTTTCAAGAATTTGTCTTCCGGAGAGAGTACCTGCATCTGCTCCTCTGAATCTGCATACGTAAGATCTTGATCTTACGAATGGGTGTGCTGGAGCGAAGTACATTGAGTCAGTGAACTGAATGTATCTTACTCTGTCACCAGCTTTTGCACCGTCGAGTGGCTCGACAAGTTCCCTAATTGGGTCGTCTGGTTCATCCATTTCTTCGAGTGGTGGGTGAGCGCTTGGATATTCCTCACCAGGAGCTCTGTGTCCGAGTATGTTTACAACATCTTCGTCAGAGACTTCCCTTAGTTTTTCAAGAGTGTATTCAGGGTCTTGGAAATTACTTCTATTTTGGGCAACCTTACTGGTTCCAGGATAATATTTTGCCATTATCATGACCTCCTAATGCTAATCTAACTTTTTTTATTATCTCATCCAACTTTTCTTGGGGGGCTGTTTCTCCTCTAATTACGCCGCTTATTATATCCACAATTTCACCTTTTGTTTTAGGCTCTTCGGGCATTACAGCTTTAGTTTTTACACCAATTTTTGCAAAATCTTCAAAGTCAACAGGATATTCACATATTACTACGCAAGGTTTCTCTACATGTCTTAGTATTAACCGGGCTTTATAAGTGATGTGATGCTTCACACCGCCTAGATGTACCACTATAAGTTTATGTAAATTTATTTGCTCTATTTCTTTAGGAGTAAGTCCCATAAGACTACCGCCTCCTGCTGCTGGAGCATCATGTGGTATACCTGCTCCGGCATTTAACACGAGAGTACTTGTCATTATGTTTGCTTCCCGTAATGCGAATGTTATTTCGCAAACTGGTTTTGTTATGTGCCTCCTTCCAGGAGACATTGCTATTGCTAATACATCGCTTCCACTCTGTGCAAATGTTCCTCTTTGGGCAATTCCTCCTCCTTCGCCCAATCCCATTGTTTCTCTGCAATCCACTATGTGTGTACCTTTGCCAATCATTCTTCTTTTTTCCTTTTGAGTATTTTGGCTCTGTCACCCAATTGTGCGTTCTGGTCAGTTAATCCAACCATTTCTTCAGAAATTTCCTCTAGTTTCTCACCATATTTAAGAGTGTCAGAAACTGTTTTCTGTTTCCTTATGAAGCGCCCCACATGGATGTTATATCCAAATGGTATATTCTCTTCACATTTTTCTCTAATTTCTTCAATGATTTCTTCTGAATCGATTTCCATGAGTATTCGGCCAGGTTTAACTTGTATAGTCACTTCTTCGCCTTTAAGTACCATAGTTCTGTGCTCTGGGCCTCCTTCTTCTACTGGAGTGAGTCTTGGTCCTTGTATAACCATTCTTCTGATACCTTCTAAGCTGTCAAGATCGTTTAACAATCTTTCAGCGGTATCAGTGTTTAATAATCTGTGTGGAAATATCTCAATATCCATTTACTGTTATGCCCCCAAGTTTGGATTATCTAAATATCGTTTTTGATTTGTGCAGCTGCCTCGTTTACGTATTTTAGTGGTTCTCTAAATTCAGGGACTTGGCTGTATACATCCTTAATTAGTCCTGATGTAGATTCTGGGGAGAACATCTGTGTACCTGCGTCAAGAGCCATTGCGGCTGCTACGCATGGTATAGCAAATCCTTTACTGTGTCTTGTAACGATGTGGTTACCGTTAAAGATACCAGGTCCACCTCCACCGTAGATAGAGTGACTGAAGAAGGAGAATCCTACTGCTGTACCTTCAACTTTACCAAAGTCTACACTAGGTAATCCTGTTGCAAATTCAATAACGTCGTTGTAGTATACTAATGTGGATGATACACCTTGTGCAGCTCTTGCAGCACCTTGGTTAACCATTGTAGCTGCTATTAATCCTGCTGCGTTGTATGCATTCCATTTAGCTAAGTCGTCTGTTCCGTATACTTTGAAATCGCCTAATGTTTTTTCAACACCAATGATACCGTCTTCTTCTGCTTTTGTGACTATGTCATTTATTACAGATCCAACAGTTCCTTCTTTACCGTTGTCTTTTACGAGATTGTATACTAAGTTGTCTGCATTCATTCCCTGGTAAGCTAAACCGAGAAGGTGCATTCTTTCGAATCTTCCTACTGCATCTCCCATTTCAAACATAGCTGATTGTTCGAGGATGCTGGATAAAGCTGCTGATTGCATTGTGTTTTTGAGGGTTGCTGCAACAACGTGGTTGACCATAATGTTCCTTAAGGAATATCCTGGACCTTCTAATTTCTGAGGTACGTCAAGCATGGTAGCTATGTTTCCACCTGCGTATTCAACGGTTTGTGGGTATCTACCTAATACTGCTGCTTTTACCACGTTTGCGTCGTACATACTGACATCAAATTGGTTGATAATAGCCTGGATAAATGCTGATGCAGTTACTAAAGAAGTTGCTGAATATTCAGCTGCTGATTCAAATCTTGCAGTTGGTAATTGAACTAAAACTCTCTTTCCACCTGCTAGAAGTTCTACATTAGTGTCGTCACCTTCTTCTACAAGAATCATTTCTTTTGCTTCTTGTGCTATGGCTTCTGCATTTCCGACTATGTCGAGATCCATTTCTCTTCCTAATATTTTACCACCAGCGACCTTTCCGGTTTTTAGAGAGTTTTCTATACCTTCGAGGTTCACTGCTATTGTCCTTTTGATACCCTGGACGATACGCTTGATCGCTGGGTTTCTCAATGGACTTAGGGCTTCTATTGGAACTTGTTCTTCAACAAGGTTGCCTCTGTCGTCGTACAAGTCGATCTTATCTTCAAATCTTGCCATTTTTTCCCTCCTGAGAAATTTTTGCACATCAATTTACTGTAACAATCTTCCTAGAAAATTTGGCTGTGCCATGTTCTTTTATAAGGAATCCTTTTGGTACATATTGATATACGAGACTTCATTTGTGATATATATATTATTAAACTTTCTTTCTGATTCAAGTAGAAAAATTTATAAGGCATAATCTTCCAATTTATTTTTAGTATAGCTTGTGAATTTTTGACGTGATAAAATGCTTTTTTTATAAAAACAGTTTATTTTATGTGTTTTGAATCTCATTCAAACTAGTTTACGTATTTTTTTACTATATTTTTAGTTTATATGATAATCCAGTTTTTAGTTTCAAAGTTATGATTAAATATCACCATTTCTTGATTAATTCCTCTATTAGAAGTTATTCATTATCTGAAGTAAAAAAAATCTCTAATAAATTAGTAATAAACCTTATCCAGAGATTTATTGTTTTAATTGAGAATTAAAATAATAGATTTTTAAAAAATTTATAGTTATACTTTACAGAAATATTCCAATTTTACAAATACGACATTGAAATATCCAAAATAAGAAAATACGAAAAATGATTAAATGTTTGGTAATAGCAAATCATTATTTTTATAACTTTTATTTTTAAATCAGGAAAAAATTTATATGATTTGATTATATACAATATAAAAATTAAATAATGAAAATTTAGAAATATTTTATCCTGTTTTATGGTTAATAAGTAGTATATTCTTCAAATAGCAAATTTAGCCGTTTATAATAAAGAATGTGGATAAAATTAAGTTTTTCGAACATTTATGTAACCAAAACAAAAGTAGATAACATGCAAATTGTAGCAGATGTAGGTGGAATACCAGGTAAAGATTGCAGAGGTTTCTGCAAGTATTGTTATTTTAGGAAAGTCAAAGGTGTAGAAGCTTTTGGTTGTAAGAACTGTTCTCTTGGTAAAATTGGGTGTGATAACTGCACAACAGGAATTAGAGAAACCACTAACGAATTTCTACCACCATTTTTTGTGGTAAGTTCCGTGCAAAGCACTCTAATGCTTGGAAACTATCGTGATGCAGATCTCAAAGTTAATATCAGCGGAGGAGGAGATGTAAGTTGCTATCCCCATCTTTTTGATGTTGTTTCGGCATTTTCGGACTTTGGATTGCCTATACACCTTGGATATACAAGCGGTAAAGGTATTGATGATGCTAAGATGGCAGATGAGCTTATTTCCAGAGGAGTAGATGAAATAACTTTTACTGTCTTTTCAACAAATCCAGAAATCAGAAGGGAATGGGTAAATGATAAAACTCCTGAAGAATCACTTAAAGCCCTTAAAACTTTCTGTGAAAGCTCCGAAGTACATGCTGCTTCGGTGATAGTTCCAGGGGTAAATGATGGCGAAGAACTGCTGAAAACATGTGCTGATCTGGAAGAATGGGGTGCTAAGGCCTTTATATTGATGCGTTTTGCAAATTATCACAATCAAGGTTTGATATTGGGTAATGAGCCAATACTCAAAGACGTGGCCCCTCATTCTCTTGATGAATTTGAGGCTTTAGTTAGAAAAATTAACGATGAATTCAGTTTTAGAGTTACAGGTACTCCTATTTGTGATCCTGAAAATGATTCGCCATTTGCAATCTCCAAGGATAAAAATAGAGAATATCTGGATATATTGTCCCCTATAACTTCCGAAGCTACCATATTAACCAGTAATATTGCAGCTCCTTTTATTGAAAAAATTATAGAAAATATTGAAGCTTCAGACCTTGTAAACGTGGTTGCTGTTGATCAGGACATTGGATGCCTAGTTACTCAAAAAGATTTAGAAGAAGTTGATTTAAGCCAGGTAAAAGAAACAATTCTGATTCCAGGCCGTGCTTTTGTGCATGATAAAGTGGCTGAAGAAGTATTAAGCCGTGACGGTGTGAATAGGATTGTGGCACGAGGTCCTGATAAACTAAGTGTAGATGGAGAAATGAGCGGGACTTTAAGCCAAAACGATGTCTTAAAAAGTGAATTAATCGCTTTTGAAGACCTTATAGGTGCAATTAACTTCTTTGGAATTAGAAAGCAGTAAATTGAATGAAATTCACTATTTTCTTTTTTTAGGTTTAATCCTTATCATGTTCTTTTATAAGTTTTATCAGTGTTATCTCATTTTTCGAACCCAATCTCATTGGAGGGCCCCATGTTCCTGTTCCCTGAGAAACATAGAGAATGGTTCCATTATATCGATAAAGTCCATTGAAATATGGGAAAACAAGACGGCCCAGATAATTAAAGGGGAAAAACTGTCCTTTATGTGTATGCCCTGAAATCTGCAAATCAATTCCCGCAGCACTTGCAGCTTCAATTTCCGTTGGCACGTGGTACATTAAAATAGAAGGTTTTGATTTATCTATTTCTAACTGCAAAAGCACATTTTTAAGATAATTCTTTTCAAATGAATAATCAACACCTATTATCTGTAAATCATGTATTTCTACCATTTCATCCCTTAATACTCTTATATTTGTAGTTTTAAGTACTTCTAAAACGTTATCTATCCCTTCATAAACATCATGATTACCTATTCCAAGGAATACTGGACATTTAAGTTTATCTATGTCATTAAACATATAAGGATGTAATTTGGCACTCCCATCTGCTGTATCACCCGTTATCAACACAATATGGGGATTTAAAGCATTTGTTTTTTTAACTATTTTTTTTATAAATCCTGAATTCCTTACAGAACCTATATGCATATCTGAAAGTTGAACTATCCTCATATCTCTTTTTAAATTGGGAATACTGATTTCAATCTCTTTAATTTCTAAAAATATACTATTGAAAATAGCATATGTGCTTATAACTGAAGCGATTGCTATTATTGAGATTCCTGCTGTAAATGGAGGAATATTAAATATAAATTTCAATATTTCATAGATAAGAAGCAAAGTTATAATGAAAAATGACATTCCCATCCATGCAGAGGCAATGGTATACAAAGCACGGGTAATTATATGCGAAACTGTCCTTTCAAGTACTGTTGCAGCAGGATAGGATATTGCAAATATAAATATCAATGAGTAGACAGTTATTTTTGATAAATCCAGTAACATGCCAATTCTAGAGAAAATATAGTAATTTAGAACCAGAAATCCAAAGAAAAATACCGATAGAAATATGACCATCTGGATTAATCTCTTCATTTTTACCCCCTAAAAATAAATATTTAATTTTATTCAAGTTAAAAAGATTTATTATAAAATAGAGGATTCAGGTAACAGTTTAACCAGTGTATAATCATACATCATGGATTTCCTGATTTCTGAGACATCTCCTAGCCGGTAATCGTCCACTTTAACATTTCCAATTTCATCTTTATATTTATCAAAATTAAGCTTAACCCTTACTCCATCGAGCTGGCTTACAATTGGGGAAGGAGAGTATATTTCTTCTATTGCCGGCATCTGGTTCTCAATCTCACTTTTTACAAGTATTGAAGGCACTATCGGTGGATCCTGAGCAATTTCATATCTTTTATCATTTAAAATACCTTCAACGGTAGAAACAAGGTTTCTAAGTGCTCTGATATTCTCTCCACGCTTAAGTCTTCTTGGAATTCTTCCTAAACCCCCAACATATGCTGTTGCTCCTGGAATTTCATCAGCGCTCATGTTCGGAGCTCCTGTAACTACTATAGGTATCTCCATATCTTCAAAAAGATGAATTTTATTTAATATACATTCCCTGAAGCTTCCAAGGGCAAAAACTGCCAGATCATGTTCTTCAATGAGCTTTTTTTCATCCTGAGATATTCTGGATATGCCTTTTCCTGCTCCTCTGGATAAACCTATCATATTATCCTTTGCACCATATCTTCGCAAGTATTCTGAAATATCACAGGCAGAATGAGGGAGGTGTTGTCGGGCAAGAGTTGGAGATACTATTGCAATTTCTGTCCCTGCCATCGGAGCTACCTTTACAGTTCCAAGAAGTTCTTTTGCTTTTTCTTTTACTTTATCAACATCTTCTATTGGTACAGCAAGAGTTATGACAAGATCCATCTGGCTGAAGTTCTCCTGCAGCACAAATCCTCCCAGATCTTCTATAAGCTCTGTTACTTCTTCGTGCTTGTGAACTCCTCCAGTATATGTCAGTGTTTCGTACATAAATTTCTCTCCAAAATATTATATCTCATTTCCGCCCTTTTTATAGGGTCTGATGGTGCATTCTTATGGGAAGGAACTTCAACTACCTTCACATTATCTTTTATTTCATCAAGTATTTTATCTTTCATATAATCTGGGTAAACGATATAGTCATAATTCTCATGAACAATTGTAAAACCCATATCTTCCACTATTTCTTTTAAAAAATTTGAATATACTTTTATTTTTATTTTCTCATTATTATTCTTTGAATATATGAGATTAGTTATTTCATATTTTAAAGGAGTAGTTTCAAATATTTCTGTAAGTTTTTTTACACTTTCAGTAATTTGTGAAAATGTATTTAATTTAATTTTTATGGACCTGGATGATGTTTTTGTTTCAGATAGCGTTACTGTAATATCTCCATTTATTTTATCGGGATTAGAACTTACAATATAGTCATTGATCCCTGCTAGTTCAAGAATCCTCTGACACATTGGAGTTGTAACAATTCTCATTGATGACATGATTTACCCTCGCCTTAAATAATATCAATTTTTTTTATATCAATTTTGCTTTTTAATCTTTGGTTAAATTAAAGTATTACTAAATAAATAATAATTGTTACATAACAATTAAGTCATTTGAAAATTAGGTTAAATAAATGTTTAGAGGTGTTCAATAATGAAAATAAATGAAATTAAAGGTAAAGATGTAATAGATACCCAAGGAAATAAAATTGGAGAAGTAGAAGACCTTGAATTAGACCTTAGAAATCGTAAAATAGAAGCAATTATCCTTAGAGAAGGAAACCTATCTGCAAAAGTAGGAGTAGGTGAAGAAAGAACAATACCATGCAGTATGGTTGATAAAATAGGTGATAAAATATTATTAAGGTCTGGAAGAAGCCGAAGCTAACAGGATTTAGACGTTATAACTGGTGGAAAATAGACTGAACTTGGTAATCCACTAAAATAATTTCTATTTTTCATTATTAAAAAATCAAGAAATACCGAAGTTATCAAAATTGATCTATAACATTCCAGATATCCTCTAAATTAATTTTAAAATAGTTAAAAGATTAAAATATGCTTCTTGACCTTATTTCCTTTTATAAAAATATTTATATATTGATTCAATCATAATTAATTTTAAGATCAATCAAAATATTGATCAAAGGATGTGAATTAATTGTTCGGAACAAATCAAGGTCCAAAAACAGCCCCTATTGAAGAAGGGGAAGAATATGATGTTAAAATTGAAGATGTAGGTAAAGAAGGCGACGGTATTACTAGAATAAATGGTTTTGTAGTATTTGTGCCAGATACCAAAGTTGGTGATGAGGTTAAAGTAAAAATAGTCTCTGTAAGAAGAAAATTTGGTTTTGCTGAAAAAGTTTAATTAAACCACTCAATTCATTTTTTTAATTCTAAAATCCTATTTTCTGGTGTTTTTCAATGTTAGTCACATTATCTCTAGATAAATCGCTTTCTCACGATGTTGCAATTATGGTCGATGTCTTAAGAGCCAGTACAACAATTACAGTTGCATTAGATAATTTTAATAAAGTTGTTGCAGTAAAAGATAAAAATAATGCTGTAGAATTAGCAAAAAAGTATAATGCAATTCTTGCAGGTGAAAGAGAAGGTGCAACAATTAAAGGATTCGATACAGGTAACTCCCCCATTGAAATAAAAAATTTTGGCGGAGATACACTTGTTTTAACAACAAGTAATGGTACCAGAATCCTTAAAGGAATGAATGCAAAATCACTTGTAGGTTCATTTGTAAATGCAAAAGCAGTGGCCAAATTAGCATCTGAAATTGCAGAAAATCATATAGAAGTCGTAATGGCTGGTGTTAGAGGAAGATTTGCTATAGAAGATTTTCTTGGTGCTGGAGAAATAATATCAAACTTTAAAGACTATGATCTTGATGAAATGTCCCAGGCAGCTTATATGGCATCAAGAGATGGAAGAATGGTTAATGAAGCCATTAAAAATTCTGAATCAGCTCGAGGGCTTAAAAAACTCGGATTTTTTGATGATATTGAATTCTGCACTAAAAAAGATATATATGATGTAGTTCCAGTTTATGAAAATGGAATTATTAAAAAATTATAAATCATTTATTATCATTAATAAAATAAATAATAAATCAAATAATGTGTGATATAAAATGGCACCAGAATCACTTAAAATCATTGGAACCGCACATGTGTCTGCTAAAAGTGTTGAAGAAGTTAAAAATACTATTTTAGAGAGTAAACCAGATGTCGTTGCTGTTGAATTGTGTTTAAACCGTTATCAAAATTTATTGAATGAACGGTATGGAAAATCTACCAAAGAGGATTTTCAAATAAAAGAACTACTTAAAGGAGATAATTTAACTCTTTTTCTCGTAAGTGGATTTTTATCTTATATGCAACGCCAAATAGGAGATGAGATAGGTGTAAAACCCGGATCAGAGATGATAGCAGCAATTGATGCAGCAGAAGAAGTTGGTGCAAAGGTTGCTCTAATAGATCGTGACATAACCATAACCTTAAAACGTGCCATAGATAAAATGACCTTTTTTGAAAAAATGAAGTTTGCATATGGATTAATAGCTTCATTTTTCAGTAAAGATGAAACTATAGATGATATAGATAGCATAACTGAAGGAGATGCACTGGAAGAGGTAATGGGATACTTCGAGGAGATGTCACCTAAAGCTTTCGATGTCTTAGTTACAGAAAGAAATGCGTATATGGCTAAAATGCTTCTTGACATTAACGAAGAAAGTGTTGTGGCAGTTGTTGGTGCCGGTCATAAAGAAGGCATAACTGACTATATGAACCATCCAGAAAAGATTCCCCCAATCTATGAACTTATGACTCTTAAAAAGTCAAGAATTCCTGTGGGAAAAGTTCTATTATTCTCAATTCCTTTAATCTTCATTTCAATTTTTTTGTTTGCATTTTTAAGTGGAATTAACATAGAAGGTAGTCTTATAAAATATGTTTTACTTACAGGAAGTCTTGCCTTTGTAGGATCTGTCATTTCTGGTTCAAAGATTTATTCAGCTGTTACTGCTTTTTTAGCAGCCCCAATAACTGTTTTACATCCGCTACTTGCTGCAGGATGGTTTGCAGGGATTGTAGAAGCCAAAATACGAAAAGTAAGTATGGATGATCTTTCTGACTTTGGAAAATGTGAAAGTTTCAAGGATTTCTGGCAGAATAACCTGTTTAGAGTTCTAATTGTTGTGGCTGGAGCAAATATTGGGGCTACTATAGGGGCCCTTTTAACCATACCGAATGTAATATACCCCCTTTTTAGCAAGCTTTTAGGATTTGGGTAGTTCAATGATTTGTTTTTATATGAATATAATTGAAAAATTTAAATGAAGTGATGAATACAATTATATACATAAATTTATTAAAACACCTGAAAATTATATAATTAATCCATTAAAATTACCAGAATAATTTAAAACGATTAAAAATATAATTTATAAATTTAAATGGCATATGCACCTAATAGATCACATTATAACTTCAGAAAAACATTATGAATTAAATCATTGAAAAATGTGATAAAAAATGTATGTTGTATTTAGATGTGATTGCGGACGCGCAATGTACTCCAGAGAAGATGTAGCTCAGAAAAAGTGCGTATGCGGTAAAACATTCAAAATTAAGAGCAGAAGAATTATTGCAAAAACAGAAGATGCACAGTTAGCATCTGAAAAAGTTAGAGAATTACAGGAAGAAAAATACGGTGGAGCGTACTTTACCACCGCAGACAAAATGTGAATCATATAACTAACCAAATTAACATCTCTTTGTAATCTCATGAAAACCAGCATCCATAATATTACAAAAAAAGGCGAAAGAAGAAATATAGAGTTTAAAGAACGTCTTAATGAGGATTATCATCTTCAAAAAGATAGAAAGCAACGGCTTGCATCCCAGATGAAATACCGAATGGAGCGGGGTAATGGTGAAGCTATTTACTTTGTTGGCGTTGATGATGATGGTAATCTTACTGGTCTTGATGAGAAAGAAATCGAAGAATCAATATTTGTTTTAAAAAGAGTTGCTGAAGAGATAAATGCCGTTATTTTAAAGGTTGAAAAATTCCCTGGCGATAATGGAGAAATAGCCCGGGTTTTTATTGGGAAAAATAATGGTTTTAAACGTGACCATATGCTGGTAGGCGTTGCAGGGCACGTAGATCATGGAAAAAGCACCCTTGTTGGAACCATTACTACAGGAAACCTTGATAACGGTTCAGGTAGAACAAGAATATTCCTTGATCTTCAAAAACACGAAATAGAAAGAGGCCTCTCTGCAGATCTTTCCTTTGCAATTTATGGTTTCAGCAATGATGAAGCAATGCGAATTAAAAATCCTTTAAATAAAAAGGACAAAGCAAAGCTGGTTGAAGATTGTGATAAGCTAATATGCTTTGTTGATACTGTGGGACACGAACCTTGGCTCAGAACAACAATAAGAGGCATAGTAGGTCAAAAACTTGATTATGGTCTTCTTACCGTCGCAGCTGATCAGGGCCCGACCCATATCACTAAGGAGCATCTTGGAATTATTCTGGCTATGGATTTACCTGTTATAGTGACAATTACTAAAATCGACATGGTTTCTGTAGATATAATAAAAGAAACTAAAGAAAAAGTTTTTGAACTGCTGAAACTTGTTGGAAGGATCCCTTTCATGATAAAAAGTGAAGATGATGCTGGATTTGTCGCTCAAAATGATAATCCGCACCTGGTGCCAATTATAAATGTTTCATCATTAACTGGTGAAGGTTTAAATCTCCTTGATGAATTATTTTTAAATTTAAAAATCCCAAATAAGACAGAAGATTCTTTAAAACCATTCATGATGTACATAGACAAAATATATTCTGTCGTGGGTGTAGGAGTAGTTGTAAGCGGCACAATCAGGCAGGGGAAAGTAAAAAGTGGTGATAAATTATTTTTAGGTCCTGATGGGACTGGTAAATATATGAATGTCCGGGCCAAATCCATTGAAATGCACTATTGCAAAAAAGATTATGCAGAAGCTGGCGATGTGGTAGGAATATCAATAAAAGGTGTCGGTATTGAAGATATCAAAAGAGGAATGATTCTATGCGATCATAACTATGAGAAAAACTCTGTTAGAGAATTTGAAGCTGATGTTGCCATTTTAGTGCATCCTACAACGATTAAAGAAGGTTATGAATGTATAACTCACATTGAAACCATATCAGAAACTGTAGCTTTCGAACCTCTCGATAAAGAGTTCATGTCTGCAGGAGATAGGGGTAAAATTAGAATGCGGTTTAAATACAGACCCTTTAATATCAAGGAAAGTCAAAAAGTTATATTCCGTGAAGGAAGGAGTAAAGGAATTGGTTCTATAACCCGGATTATTGAATAATTGTAAATGAATCTTTTAATTTTATAAATAATCACAAACTAAAAACATATGTTCTGCTTTTTATTTACATTGAGATAAAAATGTTATTTTCATTTATAGAATTTAAAAATAATCATTAAAACATTAATTTTATACTGTTTTATTTGGTTTAAGAGGCTTATTTTAAGATTATTCTGCTTTAAATGGTTTATTTTTTTAGAGGGATCATAATAACCCATGTAGATAGTTTTTTAGTAATTGAAAAATTTTTAATATCAGAACCTATAATGATATTACTAATGACATATTTAGTATTACTATTAAATAAAATTTATAGGAGGTAATAAAAATATGAATAAAATACTGGGAGTCATTCTATGTCTAGTAATTGTATTATCTGCAATAAATACCAGTTCAGCAGCAATTATAGGCAGTACTTCTTATGGTTATGTTGAGAAATTTACCTATGGAAATCTAAATTCTAATACAGAAATAGTGTATATAACTGGTGTTCATCCACTTGAAAAAGAATTTGGTTTTGATATAGCAAATAATGTTAAAAATAGGTCTAGTAGCTTAAATTACAAATATATAGTATACAAGGTACATGTAACTAGAGGAGCATCGGATTATACCACAAGTAGAATTAATGGACAGTTATTAGCACAAAAATTTGTTGTTCCAAGTATAATTAGAAATGATCCCACATTTGTATTCGATATTCATGAAAACCGGTTTGGGATTAATAATTACAGGTTCTCACGCTTTTTATTCCCCATATCCAAAGATGAATATACACTTGGTATTGTAAGGTTTATTGCCAATCATAGAATACCTTCACTTGCAATTTATACTCCACCAGGTGCAACAAGCGTTAATCAGGTCACTCAGCCACTTGCAAATCAGGGAATACCCACAGTAATTTATGAAACTAATAAATTTGATTCATCTGCTAGAAAGTTGTCAGATGCTCGGCTATTTGTTAGAGAAGTTGATAATATACTTTTTTAACAGTTCCCATTTTTTTATTTTAATAATATTTAAAAGGAAGCATTTAATGAAGTTAATTCTAAATTTCCTTACTTATACTATTAAGCATTTCACATGCCTTACAAACATTTGAAGATGAAGGTTCCCTACATTTTTCGCATTCATACAACTTTACAGGCTTTCTTTCTAATTCAAATGACTTTTTAAATGATTCAAGTATATTGAGCTTAGTTCCTTTTCGTTCTGATTCCATATTATTCAAATATTCTTTCATTTTAGATCTTGCTGATGTATGTGAATACGGGCATTCTGCAAAATGCACTTCTATGTTATTTAGAACAGCCCATGTTCCAACATCTTTTTCAAGAACATTCCAGAGTGGTTTAATTCTTGGAATGAGTTTTGGGTGAATTGCATCAAGTTTTGGTCCGAACTTTATAAATTTTTTGAAATCAGCCCTTGAAAATGTCATTAAAAATGATTGTATTTCATCATCAAGGTTATGACCTGTTGCTATTTTAACTGCTCCCTCTTCAAAAGCTGTTTTATTAAGTAAATACCTTCTGAAAACTCCGCAAGGTATACATGCACTCTTATAAAAACCTGAAACATGGTCAAGTTTAAAATTAAATTCTTTTAAAAAAGTTTTTTCAATTAATTTGATCCCCAAATCTTCTGCATTTTTCCTTGCTACTTCCATACCTTCATTTCTGTAGCCTGAAATTCCTTCATCAACACTTATGGCAATCAAATCAAGATTAAATTCATCTTTGAACTTATCCATCATATGCAACGTTAAAATACTGTCTTTGCCACCAGAAAGAGCTATAGCTATCTTTTCATTTTTTTGGAGCAAATCATATTCATAAATTGTCCTTTCAACCGTTATTTCTATATATTTGTTAAAATCTTTAGCCTTAACCATGAAATAAACCTTTATAAAAAAAATTGTCAAATTTTATTTTTTTAAATTTAATACCTGAATAAAAATTTATATCATTTCCAACATATATACTATCATGATAACTGCAGAACTTACCTTGATTCCCATTGGAACTTCCAGTACAAGCTTAAGTAAATATATAGCTTCTGGGATTGATGTTTTAGATGAAATGGGAATTAAATATGAAATAAATGGAGTAGGCACCATAATAGAAACTGACAATGCTGAAAAACTATTTGATGCTGTTAAAGCTGTCCATGAGAGCATATTCCGCCA
Organism: Methanobacterium sp. UBA44; assembly: GCA_002494885.1. Classification (GTDB taxonomy): domain Archaea; phylum Methanobacteriota; class Methanobacteria; order Methanobacteriales; family Methanobacteriaceae; genus Methanobacterium_D. The sequence continues at coordinate 177,211 of DACV01000009.1, read as the reverse complement.
AGGGGCTCAAAGAGTTGCAACACATCTTAAAATAGATGATAGAAGAGATGTTGAAAAAACAATGAAAGAAAAAGTAAAATCAGTTGAAGAAAAGCTTAAATAAAATCCAGTAAAATAGAAAAATTCCTTATTCTACTGCTTTAAACTATTTTTTATTTCTTTTATTTACTTAAAAGTTCCTCTGATCCTTTTTTAAGGACTGAAACTATTTTTTCAAGGTCTTCATGATTTAAACCAGGGTGTACTGGTAAAGAAATCACTTCATCTGCTGCTTTTTCTGCTTCTTTACAATTTGCATTAAATCCTAAATCTACGTAAAGTTTTTGGTTGTAGATTGTTCTTGGATAATGTACTCCAGTTCCAATCCCATTATTATTTAAAAATTCAATCATTCTATCCCTATTTTTTGAAACCCTTATTGTATACTGATGGAATACGTGTCTAACATCTTTTTGAACAAATGGAGGTTCAATTCCATCTATCTTATTTATACTTTCAGTCAAGTATTGTGCATTTTTAATGCGCTTTTCATTAAATCCTTCCAGTCTCTTTAATTGAGCTACACCTATCGCTGCAGAAATATCAGTCATTCTGAAGTTATATCCCAAAATAACGTGTTCATATCTATCACTTTCACCATGAGCCCTTAATGCACGGGCATCATGATTATAATCAGAATTTCTTGTTGTTATTATTCCTCCTTCACTGGTGGTGATATTTTTGGTTGGGTAAAAGCTGAAACACCCCATATCCCCAAGAGCTCCGGCTTTAACTCCCTTGTAAACAGCTCCATGAGCCTGTGCAGCGTCTTCAATCACTTTAAGGTCATATTCTCCGGCTGTTCTATTAATTGGATCCATATCTGCAGGTTGACCATAAAGATGAACAGGAATAATTGCCTTTGTTTTATCTGTAATGGCTTCATCAATTTTCTCAGGGTTAATGTTATACGTTTTTGGGTCTATATCAACAAATACTGGCTTTGCTCCAACATAGAGTATAGAGTTTGCTGTTGCTGCAAATGAAAATGGAGTTGTAATTACTTCATCTCCTCTTTTAATTCCTGCACAAAGAAGGGCTATATGTAAAGCTGTAGTTCCTGAACTTGTTGCAATTGCATGTGGAATTCCAATATATTCTGCAAAAAGTCCCTCAAATTCAGCTACTTTTGGTCCCTGAGCTATAAATCCTGATTTTAGTACACTAATTACTTCTTCAATCTCTTCATCACCTATAAATGGTTTAGCAATTGGAATCATTTTTCACCTCATAACTGGACTGATTAATTAAGAAAAATAATAGTCTATAAATTTATTTATAATCATGTAATTTAAGAAATTACCATTATTTAAATATCTATTATAATCAGCCTTAAATAAATATTTTTTATCTATTTTCTATTTTAGGAGCATATGAATCATAAAACCCTGAATAAAATCAAATTATTTCTCTTGATATAAAAATAAATATTATCTGAATAAAATTTATACTTATTTTTATATTAGGTTCTTCTGTTTCTTAAAATATATTTAAACACATCCAGTCATTTCATAATAATTAGATTATTGTTTTAATTTCACTTTGAGTGTATAAAGCGCCATAATAAGTTAAACAGTTATTATATGTTCATAACATACTTTTAAAATAAGCTTTTAAATCGGTTTAAATTTGAAATAAAGACCAATCATAGCTTAGTTTAAACTCGATTTTCCGAAACCTTTATATGTAATGACGCATAATTAGTCCTACCCAGAAAAATATTCTTCAAGAGTATTTTTATGATTGGGAATCGGAGGCGGTATAATTACGGGGAAACTGTTATTTGTAGTCCTCTTAATCGCCAGTTTATCACTGGGCGGTATTTCAAGTGTAAATGCATTAGAACAGGGGACTGTACAAACACAGTCTGTTAATACCAATACTGTAAATAAAAGTATATATACAGAAACAGATGATGAAAATATTTTAAAAGAAACAGCCCAAACGCAAAAAAGGGCTGAAAAAGATGTTAAATCAGCAGAAAATACCAATAACAAAAAAGTTAAAAAACATAATAGAGCTCAAATAAGTAACCAAGAACAATCAGTGATTACACAAAACAAGAACACAGTAACAACAAAAACCACCAGTACTGAAAGTACAACTAAACCTGTTACTGAAGGCTTAAAAGCACAAGACACACTAAAAAAGACTACAGAAACTGTTAACGTTGAAAAAACAAGTAAACCAGAGTCAGCGAACTTAACAAATGTACAGGAAAAATTAGACAATTCAACTGAAAATTCAGCGAGCCAGAATGCAGAGGTCACGTCAAAAAATACAACTACAGTGCCTCAAACTGTTAATCCAGTGACTAATCCTACAGATACTTCTACAAATAGCGCAAAAACTCAATCTAATCAAAATTCGGTGAAAACTCCAGTTAATACAAGTATAGAAAATGAAAATACTGTAACCACATCAATAACTCAAAATACTACAGCTCAGAACAATGAAAACTCTCAGGAAGCTGAGCAAGCTGCAGCAGGAAACACATATACAGACGTACATGGTATCTGGTTAAATGCTGGAGATGTAAGTAAAATTTCAGTAAGCGAGCTTAAAAATGCAAATATCACCGACATATTTGTTAAGGCAAATTTAGTTTCAACTCCAACATATCAAACTGTACTAAAAGATCTTATATCTAAATTCCAGAACACCGGAATAAGGATACATGCTTGGATTACATGTTTTAAAGATGCTAATGGTAACTGGGTTGATCCAGCTAACGCTACACATCGCCAAAACTTACTAAATACAGTTAAAGATATTGCAAAAAACTACAATATTGATGGAATCCATCTCGATTATGTGAGATATTCTGGAGTTGGGGATAATGCAGCTAATAAGCATGCCGGTGCAACAGAGAATATAACATCATTTGTACGTGATGTTTGGAATGCAGTAAAAGCAATTAACCCTGATATAGCAGTTTCAACTGCAGTGATGCCTGAAGGATCATCCAATGTATATATCTATGGGCAGGATTACTCTAAACTTGCTCCATATGTTGATTTCCTTGTACCTATGATTTACAAAGGAAATTATGCTAAAGATACTGCCTGGATTGGTACCACAACAAAAGATATAGTTGATCAGGTTGCTGGGAAACCAGTTATAGCAGGACTTCAGTCATACGTTTCAGACTATGATACAACCAGACTAACAGCAAACGAACTAAATCAAGATATAAAATCAGCATTAGACAATGGAGCATCAGGATATGCGCTATTTAGATATGGAACAATAAATGAAGACTTCATAAATCCTCCAAACTTTACTTTAAGTGAAATTAAAGATGCAGCAAGCAGGATCAAGTCATTCATAGACAAAAATCACAAGCTTCCAAATTATGTAACAATAGGTACATCTCAGGTTTCAATGTCTGAATTCCTTAGATTAATGACCAAAGGTTTAATTCAGCTAAATAGTGGAACAACTACACCAATCAAGCTTGTAGGTATATCAGGACCTCAAGAATCTACTGGAACATTTAAAACAGGGACTATCAGTAAAACAGAGTACATGGATATTGCAAAAAGGATAAACACATTTATAGATTCTGAAAATAAGGCCCCAAATTATGCATCAAGCAGTTTAGGGAAAGTTAATTATGAATCTTTAGTTTATATGCTTGCAAAAGTGTTCAATTTCTATAATACAAACAATATACTACCAAACAATGTTGCAATGGATTCTGCATTTAAAGTTTCACCATCAACTTCAAATGGAACAGAAACAACAATATTCAGCTTAGCTCAGATTCAAAAAGCCGCAGCGAATGTCAAAAAGTACATTGAAACAAACCATAAATTACCAAGTTATGTAACTGTAGGTACAACCAGGATAAACCCTGAAGATTTCCTAAGATTGATGCTTATAAGCACAATAGAAGTCAGTGAAGGGGTAAAAATGCCATTATCCTTAAAAGATATTGATACTCCAGTAAAACCAAGTGAAGCAATAAAAAGCGGTAATTTAACTAAAGATCAGTATCTGGATCTTGCAAAAAGAATAAAGGCATTCATAGATGCAAATGGTAAAATACCAAATCACGCCACTACTCCTCTCGGGGAAATGAGATATGAATCCTTTGTTTACACATTTGCAAAGATACTCAGCTTTGTTGATTCAAACAGCAGACTACCAGCCACTGTTTCAGTGAGTTCATGGAGTTCAGTCTCAGCACCAGTTATCTCAGGTACACCTGTGCCTGCAGATTTAAAGAAATACCTCGCAGCAACTGCAAACTGTCAGGTGACTAATGCCAGCATTAAAGCACTTGCAGCAAAGATAACAAGCGGCAAAACTACCACATATTCAAAAGCAGCAGCTATATTCAACTGGGTCAGGGATAATATTGGTTATTCCTTCTACTACAATACTAAAAAAGGAGCTGTAGGTACATTAAATGCTAAAACTGGAAACTGTGTCGATACAGCGCATCTGGTTATTGCGCTTTCAAGGGCAGCAGGACTTCCTGCAAGATATGTACATGGTAAATGTCAGTTTACAAGCGGTAACTGGTATGGACACGTCTGGGCCCAGATATGGGTAGATGGTAAATGGTATACAGCTGATGCAACCAGTTCTAAAAACTCATTAGGAGTAATTAAAAACTGGAAAACATCTAACTATACATTAAAAGGTACATATGCTTCATTGCCATTTTAGGCAGAAGATATACCTTTATTTTTTTTATTTTTACATGATTTAAGAGATTTCAACTTTATAAAGCCCTATTTTAATATCATTAAATAATTTAGCAATATTTAGAGATCCTAACCTATCTTTTAAAATATTATAAGCGTTTTTTTGAATCATATCCTCGCTAAGGAGGATTCTAAGATCTATATTTTCTATTCCTCCTTTTTTGTACTTATCCAAAATACCAAGTACAATACTTTTAATTTCATGGTCATTTTGACTTATTTCATTAATATTTTCTTTTATAAATTGTTCTGCACGTTCTTTTCGTGTTATTAAAGGCGCTTCAAATATCATATTTGCAATAACATCGAATGTGTCAGATTTATCTATTTTTTCGATTTCCTTTATAAAATTAATATCAATCTGCATTTCATGAAGCATGTCCATAAATTTCCGTCTTTTATCATCATCGATCCACAATTCTTGTAATTCTTCAGGGGTTTTTATCTGTTTTTCAATGAATTTTCTTGTGATAAGTTTATATTCGGCATAAGTTACTTTTTTACCGTCAAATTCCAGTTCTATCTCGTTCATTTTAAAACTCCATAAATATGAATAGATTATAACATATTTATCTCATAATTAATATTTCTTAAGTGAATTTAAATTAAAAGTTGAATATTATCCTTTTTAATTAGTTAAGAACAAGGTTTCTTAGATTATATTATCGATGCATCTTTAAGCATCTCTTTATGGTTAAATGCAAGATCTATATTGTGGATTTCATCTCTATTAAAAGCCTGGTTTTTAATATTTCACCATCAGAATCGAACTTTCCATCAACTCTTTTAGCCCTATAACATATAGAAACAATATGCCTTCAGGGATCTCTGTCAGGCTCAGAATAAACACCAATTATGCCTTCAAGTTCTATTTTTAAACCTGTTTCTTCTTCTGCTTCTCTAATGGCTGTTGATTCTACATTTTCACCATATTCGACAAATCCTCCCGGTAATTCCCCCAACCACTAAATGGTTCGTTTTTTCTCTTTACCAGTACAATATCCCCATTATCACATGTAATAATTATATCCTGCTATGATGCAGTAAATTCAGTTTTTTGTTCACCTTTGATGTGCATTTATTTTAAAAATAGTGAAAAATACATTATTTAATTGAATGGATATATCAACTGATACATTTTCATATTTAAAGCACAAATACTTTTTTAAAACTAAAAAATTACCAGTTAATTAATAAAAAATAAAAAAAATTAAAGTTTTGGTCCTGCCCAGGGGCTGATTGATGCAAAATTAGGTAAACGTCCCTGTGATCCATAGAACGTCATAATTCTAGAAAAGAGATATATCTGTGATTCATATCCGATTGTGCCTTGAGATGAACTGATGGATGATGGCGCGCGGCCGTTGGATTCTATAAAATTATTGATGCTTCCTGCTAAGTTCGAATACTCACTTCGTTGAATATTACCTGCAGTAATTTGATCACGGCTGCTAGTTGGAGCACTGACTCTGTATTGAATTAAAGCACGGGTGTTACCTTGATTTAAATTAACTGTTGCCCTGGTCATTAAGTAGAGATAGTCGGACATGGGTACCTGACGGCCAGCGATGGTGACAAAGGTAGGTAATCTATTGTTTTGTCCAATAAAAGTACTAACTCGACTTCCGGCATCGGTTAACTGAGCAATAGAATATGAATTGCCTGTGGATGTTAATTGTGTGTCGTTTACCTCTGCTGGAGGTCCCGGAATACGGGGTATTATACTAAAGTACCTTAAAAATGCCTGCATCTGTCTGTAGGAAGTATCTATGGTTTCAGCACTGGCTTGTCCATGTGGAGACTGGACTTCACCGATTATTGATGGAATTCCTGCTTGAGTGCTTTCGTCTTCCAGTCCTCCAGGATAAACCACTCCCGCAGTTTGGTGGTTTATCAGTTCTGCTCCGGTTTGGTTACTGATATAGGAGGCCAGAGTAAGGCTTTCGAAGGTGGGGACCTGGGTGCAGATAATTGATGTCCTACCGGGCACTCCACCTGGTTGCGTGGAATGGAAATCTCCTAATCCCCTTGCATTAAGCTGTTTAGCATTATTCAGTATAATATTGGTAGGAGTTCCTGCTCTATTGGTCACTCTGTTTGGATCTTCTCCCTGCCATAATCTACTGTTAATGGAGGTACTGTAAGGTATGGCAAATGGTATCACATGCACAGTTCCGTTTAGTGTGGTATTATCTAAGAATTCAATGAGTCTCAAGGCAGCTATGGTTGAAGGTAATTCATTACCATGAACTCCTGCCACAATCATTACGTGCGGGTTTCCAGAACCAAAACTCAGCATAGGTGTTCCCTGTCTGGCTGCAACAATCACATCTCTGCTAAGTCCAGTTTGTGGGAGATGGGGATTAAGACCTGTATTTTGAGTTACATCTCCACCAGTAGCAGTATTGATAATTTTTATACCACTTGTAGGTTCACCTGCAGCAGGTTCTGGTAGTTTAGACCCTGTCCATGGACTGATTGAAGCAAAATTAGGCAATCTACCTTGAGAACCATAGAATGACATAATTCTAGAGAATAAGTAAATCTGGGACTCGTAACCAATTAAACCCTGAGATGAATTGATGTAGAATGGTGGACGGCCGTTGGATTCTATAAAATTATTGATACCTCTTGCTAAGTTCGAATATTCGCTGCGTTGAATATTACCTGCAGTAATTTGGTCAATGCTGCTGGTTGGAGCACTGACTCTGTATTGAATTAAAGCACGGGTGTTACCTTGATTTAAATTAACTGTTGCCCTGGTCATTAAGTAGAGATAGTCGGACATGGGTACCTGACGGCCAGCGATGGTGACAAAGGTAGGTAATCTATTGTTTTGTCCAATAAAAGTACTAACTCGACTTCCGGCATCGGTTAACTGAGCAATAGAATAAGAGTTACCAGTTGAAGTTAATTGAACGTCATCTGCAGCATGGACTTCTGTTAAAAAATAGTTATTTTTTTCATCCGGATTTTCTATTTCATAAGAATCGATCTTTAGCGAGTAGGCTACATAACTACTGATCATACAGGTAATGCCGATGATTAATATGACAAAAATTAATTTTTGCCTGTTTATATTCATATAATATCACCTGCTCTTTCTAATCTGCTGTTTTAAGCTGGTATATTATTTATTTTTGTAAATATATAAATTTTGCGGTTTTTTTCCAAAATAAGTTATTCAAATACTTTTAATTATTTAAAATGTCATCTACTATATTACTTTTTATTTAATTATTAATAATAACAAAAAAATGAACACCCCTGTTATAATACCTCCCCTCAATTTTCCACTCCCATTTTTAAAGCTGTCTTGCCTAAATAGTATGTCAATTTTGGTGATTTTCTTAAATCATGTCAACTCTAGCCCAATGCAAGGATAGGTATCGTGCATTTATTAGAAAATGCAAATACATGTCCATAAATTCCCACACCACACATAAATAAAACAAATCAAATTAACCTCAATACCATTATAACAAAGCCGCTGTAATCATTATACCTCCTTATTCAAATATTGCCATCAATCTATCTCTTTTACCCCAAAATATTATTACAATTACAATTAAAGAGAGAATAATTGTTAAAAAGATGCTGCCTGATGGATTAGCTGGTGCAGTTAATACTGATGGTACATTACCTAATACGCTGCCTTCAGTACTAACTATTAAAGCTGCGTAGAGATTATTTATAACATGTATTCCAGTAGCAGTTTCAATGCTATCTTCACCAAGAGTAATTGCACCTAACATTAATCCCATTATAGATGCTTCAATCACTGTAAACATACTTACAGTCATATTACTTCCGTTCATCACATGAACAAGCCCAAATATAATTGAAGTAGCTAAAAGTGGTATTATTGGCTTTTTACTTAGCAATCCAAATCCCTGCATTAAATATCCTCTGAAAAAAAGCTCTTCAAAGGATGCCTGAATTGGAAATGTTATTAAACTTATAATTAAAAGAATTCCAAATACGTTGAAATTAAATGTAAATTTATAACCTTCTGGATCAATTAAAAAAGTTATCAAAGTATATATTCCCAGAATACCCAGCCATATTACGGCTCCTTTTAATATCCTCATCCAGTTAACCTTTGATTTTGTAGTAATTAATGATATAAAACTTCTAAGATGAATAAAACGGACGCAAAGATATAAAACCATATATGATGCTCCAAATCCAACTAAAGATAAAGGTAAAATAAAGAATGGATCATTGAGATAATTATTATAGTTGATCATCGTGAAATTATTCTGTATCATCAAAAATATAACTAAAATTATCCCTATTACAGTGCCTAAAGCTATCTGTATTCCCCATGTTGATATTATAGTGAGGATATACCTCCACCAGCGATTATTACCCTTGTAAGCATTGTTTAAAAATTCTATCTCTGATATGACAATCCCTCCTTCATAAATAATAAAACAATTTCCTATTTAAACATTAAGAAACTTATTATAACTAATTCAAACAAGTTAAAATCATTTAATCCAATAAAAAATATCATATTTATATCTCAAATAATATATCGGGCAAAATAATGGAAATAAAAACTATTCAAGAAGGGCTGGTTACAGTTAAAGCTCCTGAATCTGATAAAGTATCATCAAAAGCGGCTGTTTTCTATAATCCGGTTATGGAACTTAACAGAGACTTATCTGTACTGGCAATAAAAGCTTACCAAAATGAATTAGGCAGCGAAATTAGCATATGTGATGCCTTTGGTGGAAGTGGTATCCGAGGAATACGATATGCAAAAGAAATTGATGATGTTTCTAAAGTAGTTATAACTGATATTAATCCTCTGGCCATCAAGTATACTAATGAAAATATTGAAATAAACAATTTAAATAATGTTAAAGCGTATAAAGAAGATTCAAACATCCTGCTAAGGAAATGCAGAGGTAAATTCGATGTTGTGGACATAGATCCCTTTGGTACACCATCTCCTTACATTGAATCTGCGGGAATTAGTCTTAAAGCTGGTGGAATGATATGTGCAACTGCTACTGACACTTCTGCCTTGTGTGGAACTTACAAAGAACCTTGTATTCGAAAATATAGCGCTATGCCACTTAAAACTGAATATTGTCACGAAATTGGAATCAGAATTCTTGCAGGATTCATTGCAAGAACCTTTTCCAAATATAAAAAGTGCATAGAAGTTAAATTCTCACACAGCAGCGAGCACTATATGAGACTCTATGCAGTAATTAAAAAAGGAGCTAAAATAACTGATGAATCTCTTAAAACCATAGGATACATACTGCATTGCAATAGTTGCCTTTACAGAACAGTGATTGAAGGTTTTACTCCTAAAATACCTTCAAATTGCCCTGTTTGTGGAAAAAGCTTCAGAATTGCTGGTCCTCTCTGGTGTGGGAGTATTCTGAATTCTGATTTTGTAAGTGATATGCTGAAAAATATAGAATATACAAAAATAAATCAGGAAACTAAAGCATTGAAGCTACTTAATACTACTTATTTAGAAGCTAATGCTCCTGCAACCTTTTACGATATTCATCATATCTGTAAAAATTTAAAAATAAGTGTTCCTCGTCTTGAACATATTATAGAATCTCTTGAAGATAAAGGTTATTTTGTATCCAGAACCCACTTTAAACCAACTGGAATAAAAACAGATGCACCATTAACTATTTTAAAAGAAATCATTCTTTCTTTATAGAAAATATTCATTTTCTGATACAAAATTAAAAAATAAATGAATAAAAAATTTACTCATAGTCCAATATTCCCTGTGTATAATACTGTTGAAGTTCTGAAGCATGTTGGAGCTCGAAATTCCTGTATGGCAGTTTAAAGTATGGTAAAATCATTCCCTTAAGTGTGTAATAATAAGCAGGGAGAACCCCATATTCTCTTCTAACTATATCAAAAAATAAAGGATATCCACAGCCCTGATTTATTATTGGACTTTCACTCCTTGATGTTCCATGCCAGACCATTGGAATTGGCCCTTCCTGGCCATGCGCTGCTGCTTTCTTGTATACATGTTCCATTGCTTCATCATATGTGTTATATACCTCCCCATCTGACTTGTATTTATATCTGCCGTCAGGAATACCGAATATAGCTACTTTAAGAGAATCTAAATAATTTACTTTATCTGCAGCCCCTGTTCCTTGAGTATCTATAAATGCCAGTTCTATTATGTATACATCTCCTTCCATGTAACTTCTATAATTAGAACTTCCTGCAAAATGCGTAACCAGTACACATTTGGAACCCTTATCCTCAGCATACTGTGCTAAAAGCTGTGAATGTGGATGTCCAGGATACATGTCGGGATTAGCAAGTTTAACGAATCCCAGTCTTCCCATAGGCTCTATGTTACCATTTACGCTTGAAACAAAAATAAATCCACCAATAAGCAGGAGTATTATTACAATTACTATTCCCCATCTCATTACTTCACCTATACTAATAAAGTTATTTTTATTATTCTTCAATTGACTAAATTATCAAACTGGATTATTTTAAAGAAAGTTTTCCCAAATTTAGCCAGAATTTGTTAAATTAATTATTCAATATTAAACTCTTATTTTATTCTTTAAGATAAATAAATAGAATGTTATTCATTTTCATAGTAATTAAATGTTGTTAATGATTTAGATATGAAATTTATGTAAAAAATTCATAAAATTGTTACTTGTTAAAACTAAAACTTGAGTAATACTAATTTATGTCCATCTCGCCAAGTAGGATGATTTATATAAAATGACTACCAAAGAAAGTATCGGCTTATGCCAAAAAAGAAAAAGGAGGTAAAAAGATGAATATCGTAGATAATATTACTGAGTCATTGAAATATCCTTTAAGCGACTGGACAAAAATACTCATTTTGACTATTATATCCATAATTCCGATAGTGAACTTTATGAGTGCCGGATATATGCTAAGAATCATAAAATGGACATTTGCAGGCATGGATGAGGTGCCGGGATTTGATGATCTTGGAGAACTGTTTATTGATGGTATAAAAATACTCATTGTGAGCATTGTTTACATGATTGTACCGCTAATAATATATTTTGTTGCATTATTACCATTAATGTTAAGCGACCCAAGTAACCCCTCTGCCCTATTATCTGGCATAACAATAGTTATTCTGCTCATAGACATCTTAGTAGCCATAATATTTGCCCTGGTACTCTATCCCGCTATAGTTAATATGGCATTGTACGACAGTGAACTTGGAGCAGCATTCAGATTCAGTGAAATATTGGATAGAATCAAATCAATTGGATGGGGAAACTACATACTCTGGATAATAGCAATAATTATAACTTCAGCTATTGTAGGAGTTATTTTAGGTATAGTTGGATTTATTCTAGCTTTTATCCTCATAGGATTCCTAGTTTGGTTTGCCATGGGAGCTTACCTGACAATGTTCCAGGCTAGATCAATAGGTCTATTATTCTCTGAATCCATGGAATAATTACTATCAAAAAGATCCAATCAATGAAAACCCTTTTAATTTTTTTTATTTTTTGTAAGAATAACTATTTTTTCTAAAAATGAATATATTCATATCTAATTATCAATATTCTAAAATTTTATATTATATTTAAATAATATAAGCTATATATCTAAACATTGTTCATATTATTATTATATTTACGAGGTTTAAACATGAATGATGAAGAAGATGTTGTAAAAATTGATGAAACAGATAAAAAAATCCTCAATTTGTTAAATAGAGACGGAAGGATGTCTTACAGGAAAATTTCACGTGAATTAAATATATCTGTAGGTACTGTCCATAACAGAGTGGATAAATTCATGAAATCAGGCGTTATAAAAAAATTTGTTCCTCAAATAGACCATTCCAAACTCGGTTACAAATTAACTACTGTTATAGGTGTTAGGGTGAAAGGAGGAGTTTTAAGTAACTGGGAGAATAAAACGGCGTATCATAAAAATGTGATAGGTATTTATGATGTTACTGGCGAATTTGATGCCATATTAATAGCAAAATTTAAAGATACCACTGAACTGGACGCATTTGTTAAAGAATTACTAAGAGAAGGGGACGTACAGAGAACATATACACAAACTGTTTTAAATATAGTTAAAGAAGATATGGGTTCCACTGATATTTTCAGCAGATAACTAACAAGCTCAAATCCCTTTAACTCTAAACTTTTCATTTTTTGGGAGTGATCCTTCCAATAAGTTCTTCTGAATTAATTTCATCATTTGTAAGAGAGACTACATATCTTTCTCCAGTTTCTTCAATCACGAGAGCAATAGGGAATATTTCAACCGTTAAAAAAGCCTGATTTTCATTTTTAATAACCATAGTTTGTATTATGGGGTAAATTATCCTATTATCAAGTTCAATAGCCTTTCCAACTTTTGTATCTACTTCTGGTTCCATAATACTCTTTATTATATCTTTAACCTTAGTTTCATTTGTTTTCTGACCAAAAATTGTTCTTGAGCCCCTTGCGAAATTCATTTTAACCATTTTTATCCCCTCATTTTTCTAAGCTCACCAAATAACGATCTTACAGGTTTTTTTGTAAATGCCCTTAAGGATTCAATTACAATCAAGAATAACCTTAATTTTATCTTTATTACTAAAGAACCATCTATACGTTCCTTTTCAAAATCAGGAACTACTGTAAAATTAGTTTTTGGGAAAATACTGATTAAAGAAGCTAAACCCATTAAATAACCGTTAACCCTCGCTGTATCAGCGGGACTGTCCAGTCCAATAATAGAATTGATCGAAATTTTATTTATTGAAACAGATCTTAAAATTGCCTGAAATATGTTGAAAATATATGGTAAAGACTCCTCAAAATTCTTTAATATCTTTGGAATTCTATCAAAATTTATTTTTCCTCTTTCTTTCTTTCCTTTTTTACGTTTTTTCTTATCTTTTTTCTTATCTGATGGTATTTTTCTTCGAATTAACCTTATTTTTAACCAGGTTAATTTAAAATTCCCCTCATTTACAGAACCCATCCTGTTAAGCTTTAATGAAATCTGAAAAGGAACCAGCAAAATCCCTATTAAAATTAAAAGGATAATAAGGATTATGATGGCCGCAATAAGGTATGCCAATTATGATCCACTCTTTAATAAAATTTTAATAAAATTTTCGAATGTTCGAAAATGTTTACAAAATTAAAGATTTTGTAACCGCAAACACGAAGTGTTTGCATGTTGTCAAAACTGTGAGTTTTGACACATCGAACCTATGGTTTTCGAATGCTACACATTTCTCAACTTTAAACATTATTTACATTGTTCCAGGCTCTTTAAATTCCTCTTCACCTCCTTCTCCTTTTTTCCCCATCATTTTCTTTCCTTTTTTCATCATCATCCCAGGACCGCCTTCTTTTTCTACCATAGTCCTAACACCGTGACCTAAGTCCGCTACAAGTTTAGATACAGGACCCATACCGTGTACCGATAGTATTTGTACCCCTTCTGGACCTTTAACGTCTTTAAATGCAACTATTACTGATACCGGTTGTATTCCTGCTCCTCCACCTGCACCTGCACCCATACCTTTCTGACCAGGCATGCCACCACTTCCTGATCCTGATCCAAATGCTAAACCAATTTTAGTTAAAGGAATTATCACCTTATCTTCTACTTCCATTGTTTCTCCAATTACATTATCGGTGGCTAATACTTTTAAAAGCTCATCGACTGTAGTTTTAACTAAATTATTCATATTTTCCATCATTTCTTCAGCCATATCTATTACCTCCAAAAGAATTTTAATTTTTTTTGGGGTTCAGAAAAATTCTATAGATTTTTTGAGGATTTTTCTTCACCTCCATATCTAATATTATATTACCAATATGTAATACTAAACTTATATAATTTATTATTAGTAATATCTAAAAACACAATCTTTTTTTATTTATTTAATAAAAAAAGTTTAAAATATTGAATAAAATCCAATTATTTGAATGATATGGTATTTTAAGACAATTTAAACCACAAATATCCTTAATCAACTACAATGATGCAATCTAAAGAAAACAAGTAAAAAAAAAATTATGAAAAATATAAATAATAAAAAATTCACTAATATTAATACAAATAGTATTGGAGATACCTATGAAAACCGATAAATTAATTAAAATTATAAAACTTGGACGTTTTCATTTTATTTTAGGCGGATTTTTGTATTTTAGCATTGGTGCATTATTTGCAGTATTATTAAATGCAGAATTCGCTTTAAATAAATTCATATTTGGTTATATCATTTTCTTTACTGCACACCTTTCTATGCATTACAGTAACGATTATTTTGATTTTGAATCGGATAAATACGGTAAACCAAGTCAATTTGCAGGTGGTAGTGGAATTCTTGTTAAAAATCCGGAATTAAGGACTTTTGCAAAATGGTTTTCAATTACACTTCTAAGTTTATCATTAATTTTTGCAGTAATATTCACTTTTATTTTCTCTTATTCTGCATTATTCTTTCTATTTGTTTTATTTGGAAACTTTTTAGCGTTTTTTTATGCTGCTCCTCCCATTAAATTGTCATATAATGGACTTGGAGAAATTGCTACAATTTCAATAGGTTTTTTAATGCCTGCTATGGGCTATTTAACATTAACGGGGACAATAAACATGCCCTTTGTTATTTTCTCAATACCCCTAATACTTTATCAACTACTATTCATTAACGCTGTTCAAATCCCTGATATGGAAGGGGATAAAATAGGTGGTAAAACCACGTGGATCGTGAGAAAAGGTCGTGTATTTGGATTTAAAATAATAACTTTTGCAGGATCATTGACCACTCTTTCTTTCCTTATTCTTTCTTTTACTAAACTATACCCAACAATCTTAAATTTTAAAGTTATGGCGTTTATTTCAATAATTCCACTTTCCTTTGCAATAATAAGTTATTTAAATAAATCTACTGATAGAAAAACTGCTACAAAACTCGTAAACCGTAATCTTTCATCTTTATTCCTATTTGCTATTATAGTAAATTTTTACTTTATTTATCTTCTTTTATAGTATTACTAAACAAATAAGCATCAAATATCACTTTGTTTCTTAAAATCATTAAAATTATCAATTTTTTTTATTTAATAACAAATAGCAAAATTCAATATATTTAATATCTAAATAATAAATGAAGATTTTATAGTGTAACCTTGAAACAAAGAGGATTTGGTATGGAATCCAGTAAAATTAAAAAGATAATTAAATTAGGAAGATTCCAATTCGTTATAGGTGGATTTCTATTTTTCTGTGCTGGAGCTTTTCTTGCAATTTTCATGGGTGCTGAGTTCTTTTTAAGTAAATTTGTACTGGGATACATAATCCTATTTATGGCCCATTTAGCGGTTTCTTATAACAATGATTACTTTGATGTTGATGCAGATAGATATAACAGTCCAACCAAAGTTTCAGGCGGTAGTGGAATCCTCGTTGAAAATCCTGAACTTAAAGAATATGCAAAATGGATTTCCATTACACTTATATGCTTATCTTTAGCACTCGCAGCTATATTTACTGTTATATTTTCATATACTGCTTGGTTTTTCTTATTTGTTTTGTTTGAAAACTTGTTAGCATGGTTCTATTCTGCGCCGCCAATTAAACTGGCTTACAGAGGATTAAGTGAAATTTCAACGGCAATAGCTGGTTTTTTAATACCCGGAATGGGCTATTTTACATTAATGGGGCACTTAGACATTTATTTTCTTATCTTTGCCATACCCATGATGCTTTACGAACTACTTTTCATAAACAGCGTTGAAATTCCAGATATGGAAGGAGATAAATTAGGGGGCAAAATCACGTGGATTGTAAAAAAAGGGCGTGGATTCGGGTTTAAGATAATCGCCATATCAGGATTATTAGCAACTATATCATTCATAATCATTTATTTCATGAACATATATCCACAAATCATTGATTTTAGGGTAATTACATTAATTTCACTTATTCCTTTAACCTTTGGAATAATTGGATTCCTCAAAAAACCCAATGATAGAGAATCTGCTACAAATTTAGTAATCTATAATATATACTCTCTTTTTATAGCTGCAATTTTAATTAATGCATATTTTCTTTATATTGTAGTTTAAAATAAAATATTAATTCACTTTAATACTTCAAAAGCATGGGATAATTAAAATGAAAAACATTGAGCTTAAAAACACAGTTTTAATTACAGTGATGCTTGGATCTTTCCTGATACCTTTTATGGGAACTTCTCTTAATGTTGCACTTCCTTCTATAGGAAAAGAATTTATTCTTGATGCTATTTTATTAAGCTGGATCCCAACAGCATTTATTTTAGCTAATGCAGCGTTGATACTTCCATTTGGGAGATTAGCAGATATATATGGACGAAAAAAGATTTTTTTGTATGGGGTTATTATATATACGGTTGCCTCATTTCTTGCTGCAACGTCTACTTCGGGTATTCTACTTCTTATATTCAGTTTTTTACAGGGAATAGGATGTTCAATGATTTTTGGAACTGGAGTGGCTCTTATCTCCTCAGTCTTTGATCCACGAGATCGGGGGCAGGCTTATGGAATTTATGTAGCGTCGGTTTATACTGGAATTTTCAGCGGATTAATATTGGGAGGATTTTTAATCGAACATCTTGGATGGAGAAGTATTTTTATTTTTAACATCCCTTTTGGCCTTTTATTAATATCAATTATTTTATTGAAACTAAAATCTGATTGGTCCGGATCTGAAGGTGAAAAATTTGATTTTATAGGTTCCCTACTCTTCTTTTTTATAATAATTTCATTGATGCAGGGATTTTCAACACTGATAAATGATATGGGTAAATTTCTGATATTTGCGGGAATTTTAGGAACCGTCATTTTTTTAAAATATGAAGATAGCATAAAACATCCTCTTTTAAGAATTTCTATCTTTAAAAATAGCGTGTTTACAATTTCAATAATTTCTATCCTAATAATTAACCTTGGAACTACTTCAATGACCTTTTTATTAAGTCTTTATCTTCAATATCTTAAATTATTGAGTCCCAACGCTGCAGGAATCATACTGGTTTTACAACCCCTTTCTGTGACTATATTATCACCTTTTGCAGGTAAAATTTCAGATATAATTGATGTCCGGATAATTACATCGGCAGGAATGGCGATTACATCCATTGGACTCTTTTCATTTACTTTTTTGAATAATAACACCCATTTAGACCATATAATTTTAGGTTTAATTTTAGTTGGAACTGGATTAGCTCTTTTTTCCTCACCTGCTACCAGTGCTGCTATGAATTCTATAGGTAAAGAAATGTATGGAACTGCTTCTGCAACAGTTTCAACAATGGTATTTACAGGCCAGGTCCTGAGTATGGGGATAATAATCCTGATCTTCGATTTATATCTTGGAAATGTACAGATAATCCCTAAATATTATTCATTATTCTTAAAAAGTGTTAATATTGCTTTTTTTATCTACACTGCATTCTGTTTTGCGGCAATATTTGCTTTACTTCTTATGGGTAAAAATAAATCAGTATATAATGAGAATTAATGATTTAAATTTCAAGATTTTCCCTGATTTTCTCATTAATCTTTCTTCTTGTATATTCAGGTAATCTGCGAACCCCATCCTTTGAATACATTGTGCTGAAACCGAAGCAGGGATCTTCAAAAGTAACTCCTTCAAATTCAACTTTTTCTCTGTATCTGGGTATAAAATGCCAGTGCACATGAGGATCTGGATGATCTTTTCGATATGATGAGTTCATAAGGCATCCCCAATTAAACATCGTTGCATTAAATGCCTTTCTAAGTGCTGATTGTAAATTTTTGATAATTTCTTTTAGATCTATCCATTCTTTATCTTTAAGTCCTGCTAAATTACCTTCTTTTCTTTTTAATGCAACTACACATGTCCCCAGATTTTTCTGGTCTGGAGCAAGTAAAATAAACCAGTGATTCGTTTCTAAAATTAAATCACCGTAATTATGGCCCTTCAATATTTCAAGATGTCTTGATTTCATGTTGATTCCACAAATATGTTTTAGAAAAAATTTACCTTTAATTTATTTTTTGTATTTCTACAAAATTATATTAGATCATTTATACTTATTATTAATAAACAGACTTAAATTATGTCTTCTTAGGTGTAAAAATATGGAATTAAATGATTCTGTAACTGAAGGTATGACTGCAGAAGAGAAAAGGCAGTTCATTGCGGACTTAAGAAATAACTGCATTTGTCATAATTGCCCCACCTACAATACATGCACCCAAAAAAGTGGAGAACTTCTTTATTGCATTTCAGGCAGTAGTGATTGTCCCATTCATGAGAAAAAATGTCTATGTCCTTATAATTGTCCAATATACAAAAAATATGGATTTAAAAGTTCTTTTTATTGTTCAAAAGATAAAGATGTTAAAAGAAATAAACTAGTATATGGGAAAACGGTTCTACGAGTATAAAGGTCATCTATTTCAAATATTAATAGTTAATAAAGATTAAAAAGTCGGTTGTGTTTAAATTGACTGCACTGGTTTATTCAGAAGAATATAAAAATCATAATACTGGTAATCATCCTGAAAATCAAAAAAGATTAGATGTAATAGTTAATTCCCTCAAAAATGAAGGTATCTGGGATAAAATTGATGTTATAAAACCTTCTATAGCATCAGAAGATGATATTTTAAGAGTTCACACAGAAAAGCATGTGAAATACATTAAAAATCTATGTGAAAGTGGAGGTGGCTATATTGACTATGATACTTTTGCATCACCCCAGAGTTATGAAATAGCTAAATTAGCTGCTGGGGGGGCAATTAAAGCTGTTGATCTGGTCATTAATAATGATATAAACGCTTATTCAATTGCAAGACCGCCAGGTCACCATGCGACTCGAGATAAAGCCATGGGATTTTGTCTTTTTAATAATTTAGCAATTTCGCTGGAATATCTGAGGAACAAATATAAAATAAAAAAATTTTTAATACTGGATTTTGATGTTCACTATGGAAATGGAACTGCAGAAATATTCTATGAAGATCCAGATGTTCTATATATCTCTATTCATCAAAATCCAGGAACAATTTTCCCTGGATCAGGCTTTGTACACGAGAAAGGTGCTGGAAACGGTGAAGGATACAATCTAAACATTCCTATGGCGCCCGGATCAACAACTGATGACTACATTTACATGCTGGAAACTATTCTTGGACCTGTAGCCTCTAAATTTAATGCTGACTTTTATTTTCTGGATGTAGGGTTTGATGGACACGTTGATGATCCACTTTCGAGTTTAGCACTCACCGACGATTTTTATGAATATGCGGTAAATAAAATGAAATACTTTACAGAATCAATGGCCCTAATTTTAGAAGGTGGATATAATTTAGATGTCCTTTCAAGATGCAACATTAAAATGATAAATGCACTAAATAATATAAACAGTGAAGAGTATTATAAACATGAACTGAAAGTTAAGGATAGTAACCAAAATACATTTAATCAAATTAAAGATGTATTTTCCCCATTTTTCGAATTTTAATGGTGATTCTATGGAAAAATTAAGACTTCGTCAAGCTCAATTATTAATTGAAGAGGCAGGAAAATCAAAAACTGCATGTGAGAAACTTAAATCCCCAAAAGAAGGAAAAATAAATGCTTGTTTATATAGTGAAATTATTAACGAATTAATTGAAGCTGAAGAGTTCATCTATTCAAGCAGGCCATCCCATAAACTTAATGAAAAAGATTCAAATCTTTTCTGCACTAAAATCATAGGCGTAAGAAACAAAATAGATAAGATACTGGCTGATTTTAGCGTGATTGAAAAGGAAAGTGTTGAAGAGGAAATAAAAAAGCTATCTGAAAATATTCTTATTTTAACCACTAAAAGCAACTTTAAAAAGTCGTTCTCCAAGTTTGGAGTTGATCCTCAAAGAATAGTTGTTGCAGGAGTTCCCCTCGAAGTAGAAGACATGAAAATTTTAAACCCAAAAATACCTGATGCTGCACTTAAAGGAATAGAAAAGAAAATAGAGCACGTAAAAAATGATATACAAAGAAAAGTAAGTGATCTAAATCTGGATAAAATTTTAGTAATTGTTGAAACTGATAAAGCTGGTGAAATTCTTGCAAAGCGTGCAAAAGAACTTTATAATGCAAATATAATTGCTTTTGATAATTTAAAGGACATTACTGCCGAAGAATTTAAAAATATAATTTATTAAAATATAACATTCAGTTTTTTCTTTTAACCAGTAATTTTGTTGATTTTTAATTACATTTATAAATCAGTTGCCATGTATATGAAATATAATTCAAAGTTAGAAAAATATGAAATTTAAATGAATTATTGACATTTAAAAAAGACGGGCTTAACTAATTAAATTTAGGTTTAAGACCATCTAATTGGGGTGAAAAAACTTGTCAATCAAATGTCTTCCAGACACACAAGATAAAATACCTAAAATTCCAGTGCATCTTACCAGAGTTGGAGTTAAAGGGGTGAAAAAACTTCTAAAAATTGAAAGAGAAGGAAAAAGACCCATTATACTCTTACCAACCTTCGATGCGTTTGTGGATCTCCCAAGTAAACAAAGAGGAATCCACATGTCAAGAAATCCAGAAGCAATAAGTGATGTACTCGAAGAAGTTGTAAACGGTTCAACTGTTGAAATAGAGTCATTATGTGCCGAAATAGTAAATACTCTTCTTAAAAAACATAAATATGCAAGAAGAGCTGAAGTAAGTATGAAAAGTGACCTCATGGTCGTTAAAAAGTCGCCAGTAACTGATTTAAAGACCCAGGAAATGACAAACATCATGGCAGATGCCACCGGTTACAGAGACGGTGACCAGATAATAATCAGGAAAATGATCGGTGCAGAAGTAATAGGGATGACTGCCTGTCCATGTGCTCAAGAATCAGTACGTGAAACATCAAAACAAAAGCTCCTTGAGTTTTTAGATGAAGAAACTACCGAAAAAGTACTTGATTCTGTTTCCCTTGCATCTCACAACCAACGAGGGAGAGGAATGATTATGATAGAAGTCCCACATCAAGCAGTTATACGGGTGGAGCAGATCATAAAGATAATAGAAGAATCAATGAGCTCTTCTGTCTGTGAACTCCTAAAACGGCCAGATGAAAACGCTATTGTTGTTCAGGCCCATGAAAATCCAATGTTTGTTGAAGATTGTGTTAGAAATATGGTGCAGAAAATAGTGACTGAGTTCAAACATTTCCCTGATGATACGCTGGTAACTGTAACACAGGTTAATGAAGAGAGTATTCACAGACATAATGCATTTGCAGAGAAAGTAGCCACTTTAGGCGAGCTTAGATATGAAATTGAAGCTATGGACGAAATAAATGGCAGATAACAATTTTTTTATTGATTGGAGAGGATAATCAGTGATGCAAACTAACAAAATTGCTGGAAAAATCATGACCACCCTTGAAGCATTCCATGGATCACGGCCTGCTATGGATGCCGATAATATCCTTATTGTAAGAGGGATGTCCAGAAAGTATTCTAATTTAGAGAATATGGATACAATTCTTTCAGATCTTTTTAAGTATATGGGAGCAAAGCCCTACGATATGTTTTCTAAAGAAGGGGGAAACATTATAGGCATTATGGATGAGAGAATACGGGAGAATGTATCCATTCAAACCGAAACAGATGTTGCAGGTATCCAAAGACTAAAAGAATCCCTTGAAGCAATGAACTGCCATGTAGACTACGCTCTCGGAGTTCTAAATGATATGGGGATTTTCATAGTTACATGGATTGAAAAGGGCGGAATAGGGCCTCGTTTTGTTGAAGTTGTGGTTGCAAGCGTTGAATAACCCTTTTATTTTTATTTTAATAGCATGGGAGATATAATGAGAGAATATTCAAAAGATGAGATATTATCTCTTTTAAACGCAAAAGGCAGAGATATTTTATCTTTATTATCTTCTGCTGAGTCATTAAGAAGTACAGACAAAATTACATATTCAAAAAATGTTTTTTTACCTCTTACAGATATCTGCAGGAATGAATGCGGATACTGCACCTTCAAAAAAACTCCTGAAGATAAAAATGCAAGAATTTTAATGAATGAAGATAAAATATTCAATATTTTGAGGGAAGCTGATAAATATGGATGTAAAGAGGCTTTATTTACCTTCGGAGAGCATGCAGATGAAACAAAAGAGGTAAAAACAGCCCTTGAAGATGCAGGTTTCCACAATATGGTCGATTATCTCTATTTCATCTGTGATGAAACCCTTAATACTACTGGTCTTTTACCACATAGTAATCCCGGTGTGCTGAAAAAAAAAGAATTAAAAATGCTTAAAGAAGTAAACGTTTCTATGGGTTTAATGCTGGAGACTACAAGCAAAAGACTAATGAATACAATTGCACACGAGAAAAGCCCAGGTAAAGATCCTGATTTAAGGATTAAAACCATTGAAGATGCGGGAAAGCTAAAAATACCCTTTACAACAGGACTCCTTATAGGAATTGGAGAAACTATTGAAGAACGTGCTGAATCCCTTCTCGAAATAAAGCGTTTAAATGACAAATATGGCCATATTCAAGAGATAATCATCCAGAATTTTAAACCAAAAGCTGGAATACCCATGGAATTATGGAAAGAACCTTCTTTAATGGAAATGGTCAAAATTGTTGCTGTTACCAGGCTACTTTTTCCGGATGCTGGGGTTCAGGTACCCCCAAATTTAAATAAACAAAATGCACAGGTTTTTTTACTTGCAGGAGCAGATGATTGGGGGGGTATTTCGCCCATTACAAAGGATTATGTTAATCCCGAAGCACCATGGCCAGAATTAGAGGATTTAAAAATAATGACAGAACAGATTGGCTTTATTTTAGAAGAAAGGCTTCCAGTATATGAAAAATTCATATCTCCTCAATTTTTAAGCGATAAAATTATTAATAAACTTGAAACCAATTTTTTTAATATTTAAATTCCTTAAAAATACTTTAATGTCTAATTATATCCCATGCTGCCCTTACTAAAAGTAACGCAGGAATTATTTCAAGTCTACCAATCCACATACTAAATATCATGAAAATTTCTGCTCCCCAAGGCATAGTTGGTGATGTAATACCCATGGAAAGCCCTACATTTCCTTGAGCAGAAGCTATTTCAAACAAAGAATCAATTCCATCATAACCATACTGCATAAACACAAGCCAGCCTATTAAAATAAATAATAGGTAAATAAATGTATAGTTTCCTGCTTCTTTAATTTCTCTATCTTCTATATTTTTTCCGCCAATTTTATGAGGTATTACAGCCCCGTGAGGAGATAATGCTGATTTAAGTTCCCAATAAATGCCTTTGAGTAATGTAATTACCCGAATAAGTTTCAGTGCTCCTGAAGTTGAACCAGCCGCTAAACCAATAATCATACATACTGCAAGAATTACCTTAGGATAATCCATCCATGCCGCCATTGCACTAACAGGAACTGTGCTTGATCCAGTACAGCTTATTGCAGAAACAACATAAAAGACAGCGTTTAAAGTTGTGAATTTCCCATATACAATAATGAGGATTGAAAACAATGAAACAATAACTATCATTGCCTGAAATTGTATATCGCGGAAAACATCTAAAACTCTGCCTCTTATAGCCTTGTAATGAACTAAAAAGCTTGTACCTCCTATTAACATTAATACTATAGTTATAATAGTAATAGATGGGCTGTTATATGCTCCAATATTGTTATTTTTTATAGACATACCGCCAGTGGATAAATTAGTAAAAGTATTGTTAATAGCATCGAAAAGAGACATTCCTGCAAGTACGTAAAGCAAAACACCAATTACAGTATAGAAAAGGTATATTTTCCAAATAATTTTAACTGTGCTTGTTATACTTGGCCTTATTCTTTCTTCTCTTGCCTCAGATTTATATAATCTTGCAGCTGCTGTTCCGGGCCTAATTAAAATCCCAATAACAACAATTACAACACCAAGTCCCCCGATCCATTGTTCAATGCTTCTTAAAAATAGAACTGATCTGGGAAGTATTTCTACATTTGTAAATATAGAAAGTCCACTTCCAGACCAGGCAGACATGCTTTCAAAATAAGCATTTAAAAAACTTAAATCAGTTGCCATCATTAATGCAAAACTTCCCATTAAAGCTGCCCAGAGCCATGCAATCGCTGCAATGATCATGCCGTGTTTAAGGTGTAAATTTTCCCGGTGCGGTTGAAACATTCTCAAAATAAATCCCACAAAAATTGAAAATCCGCCGGAAATCAAAAAGTCCATGTAATAAGATTCACCATAAATGAAAGAAATAATAATAGGCGAAAGGATTACTAAGCCTATTCCTTGCATAATAATCCCTAAAGGGTTAGAAATTATTCTCAGGTCTCTTTTTCCAATGTAACCTATCATTTTACCGTATAATTATGAACCTTATTAATATATAAACTCATCGTTTATATCAATTAAGAAGCTATCTAATTATACTTTTATTTTAAAATTAAATATATTGCCCGTTTAAAATCATATAACGAATTAGAAAATAAATCATGATAAATGTAAAAAAATGTTTATTATGACTTTATTTACTTGCAATTATGTTTTTAACCAATTTACGTGTATATAATGCCTCTTCTACTTTAAATTTTATTTGATTTTCTTCAAAAGGCTTTAATAGGAATCCATATGGTTTTGTAGTTCTTATACATCCCATAATTGCCTCATCAAGTAAAGATATTATATAAACAACTGCAGTATCAAAATTATCACTAATTCTTTGTGCAATCTCAATTACTTCATCTTTATTTTCTAATTCAATATCAATTAATGCTAAATCAGGCTTAATATCTTTAGCTATTTTGAGAGCTTCTTTTTTTGACGAAACTATGAATGGAGCTTTATAACCCCAGAACTTAAATCTTTCTTGAAGATTTATTGCAGTCAATGATTCATTTTCAAAAATTAAAATGTTAGTATTATCCATATCTGTAACTCCCACTACTATTTGAAATTGTAATACTAATTAATATAATATTATGATTCTTTATATATAAAATTTAATTATTTTGCAGAAAATTCTTTAAATCAAAATAAAATGGAAATAAACCCTTATATTTATCATAATTTCCATTTAAATCCCCAATAAAGATATTTAAAGTATTTAATAAGTTAGGTTAAAATTTAATTAATAATAAAAATTAGATGATAAAATGGTAAATAATCTGCAAAAAATTATTAATTTATTTATTAAATCCCATAAAAGGCCAGCATCATATTAATGTTTAAAAGCCATAAGATACAGGGCAAATATGACAATTATATACCCAAAACCTCTAATTAGCACTAAACCGGCTTCCGAGCTTGCATATCCAAGGATAACAGCAAGATGTGAGATACCAAAGAGACCAAATGCAACACCTATATATAGTGGAAATGCATTATCGAGCTTTTTATATCCCACATAACCCAGAAATACTATTATTATGCAAAAAAGAAGGTTAATAATAGTTACAGGATCATAGACCACTGCCATTTTCAATCACCAATAAATAGGTATATAATCTGGTATATTTAAATTTTGTTAAATAATAAAGTTTTATACCCAACCATTTAGTGCCATGTTACATTAAAAAGGTAAATAAACCTCAACACTTAAATTTTGTTGATTAAAGTGATTATAAAAGGGCCAAAGAATTTGATTTAAATGAAATCCACTAACTTTAAAAATTAGAGAATGCAAACTTGAATCTGGTATATTAGACAAGATAAATCCATAAAATAGATTAATTTACAAAAAAGAGTGAAATCATGAGCAAAATAGGATTTATAGGCTACGGAAGCATGGGCAGCTTAATAATAAATGAACTTTTATCTTCAAATGCATTAAAACAGGGCGAAATAATTATTTCAAATCGAACGACGAACAAACTTTCAGATATCAAAAAAGAATATCCCGAAATAGAAATAACAGAAAATAATCTCAATTTAGCTGATAAATGCCACATAATATTCCTTTTTGTAAGCACATCTGCTGTTAAAGATGTAATTAAAGAAATGAAACCCTATCTTTCAAAAAATTCCCATATAATTTATATTTCAGCCGGATTAACAATTGAAACCGTGAAAAGCATTTTTCAGGGAAAGGTTACCAAAATTATTCCCAGTTTAACCTCTAAAGTGCATGAGGGAGTATCTTTAGTTTGTCATAGTGAAGAAGTAGTGATGATGAATCAGAACTCATAAACAGATTGTTTAATGCAATTAGCACTGTGAAGATGATGGATGAAGAAGATCTGGAATTTGGATCAGATTTAACAAGCTGTTCGCCTGCGTTTATTGCAGAGATCTTCTCAAAATTTGCAGAAATGGGTTTAAAAAACAGTAATTTTACAAAAGAAGAAGTCGAAGATATGGTTATAAAAACGCTTTATGGTACTGCAAAACTACTTCATGAAAAAAATATGCATTTTGAAGATGTAATTTCAAGAGTTGAAACTCCAGGAGGCATAACAGAAGAAGGAATAAAAATTCTGGATAAAGAATTGCCAAAAACGTTTAATGAGTTATTAAATCTATCTTAAATAAGCATAAAGAAATAAAAGAAGAATTAAATGAAACAAATAGAGTTTAATAAAATCTTAATTTAAATCCATATTAATTCAGATAGACTTGCGGGATATTCCTAAATTTCTTTTTTGCTATCCAATTTATTTATCATGAAACACTATAATTTAATAGATAAACTGAGTTTTAGGAGAAATAACAATAAAAAGGAAGTACAACCTCGGAGAATTATTTGATAAATCTCCCTTAGGGATTTTGTTCTATGAGAAAAAAGGTAAATTAGTCTATGCTAATCCATCAGCTTTAGAAATATATGAGATTTCTAAATTAGAAAATATTCTTGGAATCAATTTATTCAATAATCCAGATATCGCTTCAAAAAAAGAAAAATTAATTAATGAAGGATTTGTTAAATTTCAATCAAAAATAAAAAACATAAAAAATAATAAGTCCTATAAATCAAAAAAGACTGAAAAAATTTTTGATTGGACTGTCTCTCTTATTGAATCTGGGTTTTTAGTACAAATTCAAGATATTAACAACCTCAAAAAATTTCAAGACTCCATCCAAGAAAGTGAAGAAAAGTATCGTCGCTGGTTTGAAGATGATTTGACTGGGGATTTCATTGCAACACCAGAAGGGGAAATACTCGAATGCAACCCTGCATTTGTCGAGATATATGGATTTAGTAGCCGTCAAAAAGCTGTAGGTTCATACATTTCAAAATTTAACATAGATGATTGGATTAATTTAATTGCTCGCCTTAAATATGAGCATAAGATTTATGATCATCAAAGCTGGCACAAAAAGCCTGATAATGAAGGAATTCATGTTGTTGCAAATGTAATTGGGATTTTCAATGATTTAAATGAACTCATTCAAGTTAAAGGTTATGTTTTCGATGATACTGAACGCAAAGAAGCTGAAGAAGCCTTAAAGGAGAGTGAAGAGAAATATCACAGTCTTTTTGATGAAGATTTAACCGGTGATTTCATTGCAACTCTTGAAGGGGAAATATTAGAATGTAATCCATCATTTGCTGAAATTTATGGCTTTTATGACTGTAAACAGGTGATTAACTGGAATATTTCAAAATCTAATCCTTTTGACTGGCCTTATATGATTACTCGCCTTAAAAAGGAACGTAAATTAAAGGGTTATCAAAGCTGGCAAAGAAGATCTGATGGTATGCGGATTCATATTGTTGCTAATGTTGTTGGTATCTTCAATGATTCCGACGAACTTGTTCAGGTCAAAGGTTATATTTTTGACGATACTGAACGTAAAAGGGTTGAAGATGAACTAAATCTAAGTAAAAGCCGATTTAAAGAAATATTAGATAGTATTCAGGATGGATTTTTTGCTCTTGATCATCAATGGCGTTTTATTTACGTGAATAAATGCGCAGGAGAATATTTTGGCGTTGAATCTGAAGATATTATAGGACAAAACATTTGGGAAAGATTCCCTGAACTAAGGGGCACGACTTATGAAACTATATTCCGTAATGCCATTGATAAACAGGAAATTCAACGTTTTGAAGCTCATGGAAGGATTAAACCATATCTATGGCTTGACTTTAGTATTTATCCATCAAATGGCGGCATTTCTGTATTTTGTAGAGATATTACTAATGAAAAGGTTATAAAAACATCTTAAATTAAAAATTTTAATATTCCATATTCATCTTTAATATTTTCAATAATTAAATAAAATCTTTTTTAGTTCTTCCAAGTTTAGTTCAATTAATGGTTTTGCCTTTGGTTCTGCCAGTATTTTAATCTGTTCCAAATTAGTAATCAGATAAATATCGTTTAATAAGCTTTGAAGTTCTGGTGCGGGCATTTCTACAATTTTTCTTATTTTTAAAAGGTCTTCGTCAGTTAGTTGAGTAGTATGTTCCTTTATTGGAATTTTAAACTCTTCTATAGCATTTATATTTTTAGAAACATATAAATTTACTAAAAATGGAGGAAATCGTTCCAATAATTTTAATAATCCTGCAATATCCTTACCTCTAATGTCCATTTCTAATTTTTTATTCAAAAATTCTGCCACATCTGTTGCTCTTTGTTTACTACCGCGACCATAAACCATAGAAGCTAATGCTGCACTTATTAGAATTGCAGAGAATGCATAGAGCTGATTCTGGCTTTCCCAAATTGAAGTAAGAGGTATTTTGACAGTATAGAATATAATACTTATAATTAAAATGCTTCCAGTAATGAATGTTAAGATAGCTAAAATAATTGCAATTGATTTATTTTTAATCAAAATATTCACCTATTATTCATTTCTCATGCATTAACAAAAAGAATTAATATCGATTTTTGTACCCATACATATAAGACATTAATACCCATATTATGATGTTAACTGGAATTTTAGCTCTTCTAACTACTCTTTCAGTAGCACTGCCTGTTAATATCTTTTCAAGGGCATGTTAACCTGTTTTCCCCCATTACAATTTGGTCAACACCCAATTCATCAGCTGTTTTAAGTATAACGTCATCGAGTTTACCCTTGTTGGGGTAATGAATTTAGATAATGTGTGTCGATTACATGTGAAACAACTATATCTGCGCTATTTTGAGCCTGCAGCATGAATAGAGTATCCTCCTGCCTTTTGAAATATTTCTGAATTATATGTTGGTAACAATATTCTTTTATACATGATATAATACCTTCAATTTTAATTTAAGGTATTGGATTTATATAATTCAAATTTTTCGATATTTAAAAAATAAATGATGCAGATAATAATCTGCAATTTTTCTTATTATGCTATCCTACGCTCCTATAAGCCATGGGGCAAAGTTAATTATGGGGAATAGAACAATTATGGTTATTATAATTCCTATAATGACCAAAGGGAATCCTGCTTTGAATATTTCTTTGATTTTCACATATCTAGTACCATAAGCCATTGCCACAGTTGGATCAGCGGTTGGTAACATGTATGAAAGACTACATGCGATTGCTACTGGTACAGCATATTGTCCTACGGGTAATCCCTGTGCTTGTGCGAGTGTAACTGATAATGGCACTAATATCGCTGCTAAGGCAATATTGGACATTACTTGTGTTATACAAACTGCAATAACCATAAGTAAGACTGTAATGAGCACTGTAGATGGATTAGGACCAAGTAAAGATACAATATCATTTATTAACCATGCTGCTGCTCCAGTATTCAATAATGCTACTCCGAGAGATAGTGCTCCTCCAAAGAAGATGATTAATCCCCAGTCAACACCAGTTTGCGCATCTTTCCAATCAATTACTTTAAATGCCAAAAAGAATACAGCACCGATCAAAGCTACCGAGTAACTGTTTATTCCTGTAATACTTGATGTAACCCATAAAGAAATTGTAAATAGCAGTAAAACTATTGTTAGTTTCTCTGTTTTTGTCATTGAACCTAATGATTCCATTTTGTTAGATATAGTATCCATTCCACCGACAATTCCTTTTATTTCCGGCTTGTATACCCATCCTAGCCATTTCCATATTACAGTCAATAGGATGAATGATAGTGGGAGTCCGAATACCATCCAGTTTGCAAATGGAATTCCAGTATATGCTGCTGCCATAAGGTTAGGCGCAGTACCAATCTCTGTTCCAAATCCACCTGCCAGAGAACCGTAGGATCCACCAAGTACCATGGATTTTGCATAGTTACTTTTTCCTTTTTCAGGGTCTTTAACGCCCATAAGCGGTATTATTTCTTTAATGATTGGAAGTAGCATTGCATATGCTACAACGTTTTCAATCCACGCAGAAAGTATACCTGTTGAGAAAACAGATACAAATATACCCTTATTTGGTGTTGTACCAAATCTTTTAAGCATTACATATGTTAAACGCGTAGCAAGTCCACTTTTACGAATTGCTTCTGCAATAATGAATCCTCCAATCATGAGGAAAATAATACCATTTGCAAAACCAATTACAGCATCTTCAAAGCTCGCAACACCTACAATAGGCTGTATAAACAGTATAATCATTGAAGTAACGGCCAGATGTACGGCTTCTGTCGCCCACAATATTATGGCGAAAACGAGTAATGCGATTGCTGCGTGGCCTGGATAACTTAAGCCTTGCATAGGAATTAGCATTACGATTATAAAAGCAATTATGGCTATTGGTATCCCTAAAGTTTTTAAATTTAACCTCGTTTTAAAGCCTCCTAACAGATAACATAATGATTTAGTAATATATAAACATATTTCATAATGATTAATCATTAAAATTAATTTATGTAAATTCACTCAATTTAATTAGTAATTCAAGATATTTTTCTACTCCGTAAGGTTTAAATACAAACAACATATAATGTATTTAATGCGCTATGGTATGCCAAGGTAGCTTAGAGGCGAAGCGGTGGACTGCAGATCCATTACACGGGAGTTCAAATCTCTCCCTTGGCTTCTAATTATACAAATAACCATTATTTAGGGGTCATAGTGTAACCAGGCTATCATCTGGGACTCCAGTTGTCTTTGAAGAAACGCGCGCACTGAGGTTTAGTACCCAATGATGATCAATTGGAGTACTGAGACAAGAGAAATCCTAGGATCTGGGTTCAAATCCCGGTGACCCCACTCTTTTGAATCTTTTTCAGTTAAATATAATTTATTCTCAATTTTAATTACTCACAAAGTGTGATTAAATGAAAAAATTTAACAACATCACAATGATAGAAGGTATTGGGTTTGATTCAAATATTTATCTCTTTGATGATATAATAGTAGACACTGGAACTGGAGAAAACTTTGAATATGTGTTTAATTCTATCAAAAAGGCTGGATTTAATATGGTGGAAGATATTAAACGTATTATAAATACCCATTGCCATTTTGACCATACTGGTGGAAACCATTTCTTCAATGCAAAAATTGCCATTCACCAGGCAGATGCCCCAGCAATTGAAAATGGAGATAATATTGCAACTGCTGCTTATATGTTCGGGAAGTCCCTTGAACCCACAAAAGTTGATTTTCATTTAAAAGAAGGTGACAAAATCAATGATTTTGAAGTAATTCACACTCCAGGACATACAATTGGCGGAATATGTCTTTATGACGGAGAAACACTCATATCTGGAGATACAGTTTTTGCTGATGGTGGATTTGGAAGATACGATATTGGTGGGGATATAAACGTGCTCAGAGAGTCAATACAAAAATTATCAGAACTTGACGTGGAATATCTCCTTCCAGGGCACGGCCCTGCAGTTAGTAATGGTTCTGAGCATATTAAAATATCTAATAAGATTATTAAAGGATTATGGTAAACTTTTTAATGCATTTGTAAAAATAAATAATTTAATCTTATTGAATATAGACAGTTATATTGTTGTTATGGTATCCTGTATCAAAAACATCGAAATATGTTAATTTCCAGACTGTTCCATTATAACTGGCATTTATACAAGGATAATAAGCATCCCATTTAAAATTTTGAATTTCTGGAAGATTATCTGCCCTATCAATAGCAGTTTGAGCCGATCGGATCGTTCCTCCACTTACAGTAAGAGTTTTCACTATTTTTTGATTGAATTTTTGTTTATCCCGGGTATTATATGTGAAAGTTAAAAATATGCTGTTTGCACTGTCGCTTTTAACCATATTCCATGTGAACATGTCCGTTGTAGGATATGCAGATATATAAGTGAAATTTCCATTTACAGGATTGTCATCAAGCGCATTCATCTTTTCATACGCCCTTATACCTCCAAAGGAGATAAGAACAATCATAAAGATTGCCATAGCTGCTTTCTGGTATCTAGAATTAAGTCTGAAGTAAATAATTGCCAGAACAATCAGTGCAATAACTGCAGTGGTTGCATCAATGTAGTAATAAATCTCAGCGCTGAATCTATGGAGTGTAAATGGATAAAGTAAGGGAATCCCTCTGGAAGTTAAAAAATCCAGAAATAGGTGAATTAGTGCGCCGAAATAAGCTATTCCAATAGTAGTTAAAGTGAATTCCACCGATATATCACGTTTAACTATCCTGCTAATAAATCCATTGATCTGCTTTCTGGAAATTACAAATAAAAAGAGGGTAGATGTCACAAGGGCGAAGATAAAAGAGTGTGTAATTCCCCTATGGGAAAAAACAAAAAGATAAGGAGCTAAAAATCCAACCCATGTAATGAATATAGTATCAAAATCAAGTGAAATTCCGCCAAAGGCACCTTCAAGTTTATTCTTGCTTTTAAGGGCAAATAAAATAATATAAGGAACTAAAAAATGAGTAAAAAAATCCATATTATACTCTCATTAAATTGAAAATTATTTAGTACACATTTTAACTACATCTTTAATAGCATGGGTTTTAACCAGAATTGAAACCTTATCCCCTTCATTTAGAATCATATTTTCTTTAGGAATGGTTATTTCACCATTTTTATATACTGCAACTATTATAGAATCATCTGTAGGACTTATATCTCCTATTCGTTTGCCAATAATTTTTTTATTTCTTACTGTCATATCCAGTATCTCTGCATCGCCCTTACCTATTACTATTAAGTCAGCTACTTTAGGTCTGGTTATTAATTTTTCAAGATAGCCTGCTGCAGTTAATTCTGGACTTATAACATCATCTATGCCTACTTTTTTAAATGCATCCTCATGATCAGGGTTGCTTAGCCTTGCAATAATTTTTGAGATATCATATTGCTTAACCAGTATACATGATAAAAGATTTGCTTCATCGTTACCTGTAGCTGCAACAAAAACATCTGCTTCAGAAACGTTGGCCTCTTCAAGGGTTTTGGTATCTGTACCATTGCCGCAGATAACAAGTGCATCCAGTTCCGCCGCAGCATTAGTGCACAGGTTTTCATTATTCTCAATAAGAGTTACATCATGACCTCTACTGACAAGATTGGATGCAAGGTGCAATCCAACCCTCCCTGCTCCCATTATGACTATATACATACAATTTCACCAATTTAACAATATTATTATAGATAATTTTAAAGATCAATAGTTCAATTAAACCTTCCAATTTTCAACTATTTCTCATTATACTATAAAAAGATTTCATAAAAAATTATCTTTTAAATATATCTATCGCTGCTCTTAATAAAACAAGTACAGGAATTATTTCAAGTCTACCAATCCACATGTTAAAAATTAGGAAAACTTGAGGGATTTGAGGCATTGTTTGAGATGTTATACCCATGGAAAGTCCAACACATCCCTGGGTTGAACAAACTTCAAATAAAGCGTTTAAGGCATCGTAACCATACTGTACTAAAACTATCCATGTTATAAAAAGAAAAACAAAATAAATAGATATAAATGAGCTTGCCTCTTTAATCTCTGCATCAGTTACCTGTTTATCTGCTATTTTTCTCGGTAAAATAGAGCCTTCAGGGGAAAAAATCTTTGCTATCTCCCAGTAGATACTTTTCAATACTGTAATTACTCTAATAAGTTTTATAGCCCCTACAGTTGAGCCTGCTGATCCACCAAGAAGCATCAACCCTATAAACATTATTTTAGCATACTGGGGCCATGCAACCATGGCATTTAACGGTTGTGAGCTAAAACCTGTGGTTGTTATGGCAGATACTGAATTAAAAACCGCATTCATTGAAGTGAGATTTGTATTTACAATTATCAGTAATGAAAAGACAAAAGTAAATATTATTAAAGCCTGAAATTGAATATCACGAATAATAAATGATAATTTACCTTTTAGGACCCTATAGTGTACAAGAAAGCTTGTAGCACCTAAGATCATTATTATCATAGCCACTATATTAATCATGTCGCTGTGATATGCACCAATATTGTCATTCTTTACCGACATACCGCCTGTAGCGATTGCAGTCATCGTGTGATTTATAGAATCAAAAATAGGCATTCCTGCAAGGATAAATAAAATAATTCCAACTGCAGTATAAAATAGATATATCCACCAGATAGTTTTTACCGTGTTTGCAATGCTCGGTCTTATTCTTTCTTCACGTGCTTCAGATTTATATAATCTTGCTGCAGCCGTTCCAGGCCTAATTAAAATTCCAATAACCACAATAACAACACCAAGACCTCCAATCCACTGTTCCATGCTTCTCAAAAATAAAATTGATTTTGGAAGTGCTTCAACATTAGGAAACATGGTCATTCCTGTTCCTGTCCATGCAGCCATGCTTTCATAATACCCATCTAAAAAGCTTATATTTGTTGCTAGTGTTAATATTAGGCCTCCAATAAATGCTGCCCATAACCATGCCAATGCAGCAATCATCATGCCATGTTTTAAACGCATATTTTTGCTATTGCCTGCAAATAATCTTCTTAAACCATAACCTATAACAATAGAAAACACAGATGGCAAAAAAAAGGCTATATAATCAGTTTCATTATATATAAGAGCAACCAATATGGGTAATAACGTTACTACACCAATGCCTATCATTATAAAGCCTAGCTGTTCCGCTATTACAAAAAAATCTCTTCTTCTAAGTTGCCCAATCATTGATATCGTATTTAGATACACAGGCAAAATATATAAACATAACTCTTATGCTTTAAAAAATAAATAATTAGGTGATTTTATTAAATTCCACCTATTTTAATAGACCTTCTGAATCCATATATTTCTTAATGTCTTTAATAGTCGACATAAACTGTGCAGGGAAAATTATGGTTGAGTTTTTCTCTGCAGATATCTCAGAAAGAACCTGTAAGTTCCTGAGTTGTAGTGCAACTGGATGTGCAGCTATTACATCTGCTGCTTCTCCAAGCTTTGCAGCTGATAAAAATTCACCCTCTGCAGCAATAATTTTGGCTCTTTTGTCCCTTTCTGCCTCTGCTTGCCTTGCCATTGCCCTTTGCATAGTATCTGGAAGCCTTATATCCTTAATCTCTACTGCGGTAATCTGTACTCCCCATGGTTCACTGTGTTTATCAATTATTTCTTTAATTCTCTCATTTATCTTCGATGTTGAAGATAAAACATCATCTAAAAGAAACTGCCCTATAACGTTTCTCATGGTTGTTTGAGCAATCTGATTAACTGCTCTGTTGTAATTTTCAATAGCTACAACTGCATCGTAGGCATTAACCACTTTAAAGTACGCTACAGCTGCTACATCAATGGAAACGTTATCCTGGGTGATAATATTCTGTGATGGAATTGGCATGGTGACAATTCTAAAAGATACTTTAACCATCCTATCAACTACTGGAATAATAAGACGAAGCCCTGGCTCCCTAACTCCAATTACTTTACCAAGGCGAAACACCACTCCTTTTTCATACTGGTTCACTATGCGTATTGAAAGGGCCAAAATAACCAGTATAATAATCCCAATGATAATAAGTGTTATCAGATCCATCCAAAACCTCCTTACATTTTTTTACTATTTATGTTCAAGCTACCTATTATAATTTTAAATATTATGATCCCATGAAAATAGAATAAAAATCTTCTTTGAATATTTTAACCATGAAGAAAATATTCTAACTGCAATTAAGGCAAATTAAATAAGAAAATTTTTGATATGCTCTGAAATTTATAAATATAAAGTCAATAAATATAGCTTGAACAATTAGTATTATAAAAAATAAATTAAAAAATAATCCAGTGAGAGTGATTTCATGGTTTCTACAATACTTTGCCCAAGATGTAAAACAAAAAACACTAAAAATGCTGAAATTTGTTATCATTGCCAAAAACCCCTTAAGACTCAAAAAAAGTCCAAAATAGTAAGTTTCAACACAAAATCCAAATTAGACTTAAAAATAATTGCCATAGGAACTTTAATATTTATTTTAAGCAGTGTATTTGTTTTATATATTGTACCCGATTACTCAATAATGATCTCTGGATTTGCAACGCTTCTATTCCTGTATCTTGTATTTAGAAATCCCGAAAAATCCAAAGACAAATCTCAAGCACGTAGTTTAGGCCTAAAAGTAATTCTTAATTATTTAATTATTATAGTAACTGGAATTATAGTCATTTATTTGCTTAATCTTTATAATATCATAAGAGTATAAGCTATAATTTCCTTTTTTTTACCCTTTTAAATATTTAAAAGGCTTTTATGTATAATACCATTAGAAAATAAATAAAAATTCATGAAAATATAAAAAATTTATTTTCAAGAATTAAAAAATAACTTTAAATATTATTCAACTATGTCTGCAAAGCCAAAGTTTCTTCTTGTTGAATTGATTTTAATTTTAACTTCATCGCCAAGTTTTGCGCCTGAAACAAAGACTACAAATCCTTCTATTCTTGCGATTCCGTCGCCATCTCTTCCAACATCTTCAATTTTAACATCGTATTCTTCCCCTACATTAATAGGAGAAGAGTTTCCTCTATCTGAGAAATTATCTCTACCATAATTATTTCTAAACAATTTATTCACATCCTAATTAAGCCAGAAAATTGGCTTAACATAAATTCTAATTCGAAGATTTATAAATGTTGTTATTCATGCACTGAACTTTATTGATCAATAATTTATAAAATTACATACAAAAATATGAACATGATCGGTATAATGTCAGATTCGCATGATAATTTAAGTGCTATTAAAGAAGCTGTGAATTTATTTAATGATTATAGAGTTGAATTGGTCATTCATGCAGGCGATTTAATATCTCCTTTCACAGCTAAAGAATTTGAAAATCTCAAATGCGAATTTAAAGCTGTTTTTGGCAATAATGATGGAGAAAGAGATGGTTTAAGACATTTTTTTAAGGATCTGTGTCCTATTGATAGTTTGATAGAGTTTGAAGTGCAAAAAAGAAAAATTGTAGTTAACCATGGTACCAATGAAACAATAATAGATGCACTGGTTAAAAGTGAGAAATACGATATTGTTATAAGGGGGCATACACACAAATTAGGAATTATAAAAGGAAAAACTATGGTCATAAATCCCGGTGAAACATGTGGTTATCTATCTGGAGAAAAAACTGTTGTATTGCTTAATCCAGTAAATTTAAGCTATGAAATAGTAACATTATAATAGATTCAATCAGCTTATTAAAGAGTTTAATGGAATTAAATTCAAATAGCATAAATATTAAAATAATTTTCACAAAGGAATAAAAATATGAAATATAAGACCTTAATTTTAATTGTATTCGGAATCGCTATTCTTGCAGCAATGGTTTTATATATAGGGCCAGGTAAAATTAAAGAGGCCTTAAAATTGGCTAATTTATGGTATGTTGGCCTGGCAATTCTTATTCAATTTATTATTTACCTGTTCTGGACTCAACGCTGGGCTATAACCACCTATGCTGTAAATATTTCTGTAAAAAAAATACACCTTTTCCCCATGTTAATGGTAGGATTAGCAGTTAATAATATTACCCCAAGTGCAAGGGGTGGTGGTGAGCCTATAAGAGGTTACATACTGAGCAAATACTCAAGAACCAGTTTTGAAAAATCATTTGCAACTGTAATAGCAGATAGGGGTCTAGATACCTTTCCATTCATGCTTTTAGCAATAATTACAATAATTGCAGCAGTTTTATACCTGAATTTATCCCCATTAGTTGTCTATATACTTATCATTTCTGTTATAATACTTTTAATAGTGTTTATACTTGCAATTTATATGTCCATCAATGAAAAAGCCGGTAAGAAAATAACTTTCTGGATTATAGGCATTATTAAAATATTCTCAAAAAAAGAGAGAAGTAACCTTGAAAATAGAGTGGTTTCGGCCATAGAAGGATTCCAGAACAACATGAAAGTTATGGTAAAGGATAAGAATGTGTTAATTTATGGAATTTTAATATCATTTATAATCTGGTTCTTTGAAATATTAAGGGTTTATCTTGTATTTTCTGCCTTTGATGTACATATTTCCCTTATTATAATTGCAGAAGTCTTTATAATTTCAAGCCTTTTAGGACTGATTCCTCTTCTTCCAGGAGGTGTTGGAGCAGTTGATGGGATAATGATACTTCTCTTTTCTGCCGCAGGTGTTCCTCCCTCTATAAGTGCTGCAGCAACAATTGTTGAAAGGTTGATTTCATTCTGGATGACTTCATTTATAGGAATGGCATTTCTTCCTTACTTTGGAACAAGCGTTGTTGAAAAAATTTCCAAATAGGTTTTGGATTAATTTTATGACCCCTTTACGATAAGTACTTTTTAAGTGATAATATTTTATATATAATTTATATATAATATAATTTAGGAATCAGGGGAAGAGATTATGGACAATTTAGATAAACCTGAAAGTATAGAAGGGTTTAAGCTTTCAAATCGTGATTTTACTGAATTATGTCAAAATAATGATTTAGAAGAAAAATTAAAGGAATTAATATTAGAAAGTGCTGCTGATCCTATATTTGTACATGATCTTAAGGGTAATTTTATCTACATCAGTAATAATGCCTGTAAATCTCTTGGTTATACTAAAGACGAATTAATAAAATTAAATCTTCATGATCTGGTTATTCCTAAATATAAAAAGTTTATAGATGCTCGAATTAAAGAAATTCAGTTGAAAAATAAACTAGTATTCCAAACTGCGCATTTTAGAAAAGATAAATCTATTATTAATGTAGAAGTGCATGCCCGAGCTATGGAATTTCAA
Source organism: Methanobacterium sp. UBA44 (assembly GCA_002494885.1). Classification (GTDB taxonomy): domain Archaea; phylum Methanobacteriota; class Methanobacteria; order Methanobacteriales; family Methanobacteriaceae; genus Methanobacterium_D. The sequence goes on along the minus strand of DACV01000009.1, from coordinate 137,288 downwards.
GATGAAGTGTTTATTTTCAGTATTTCACATGATATTACCAATCTTAAACGAATAGAAGATGTAATTAAAGAAAGAGAGAAACATTTAAGCTTAATCACAGACAATATGCTTGATTTAATTTATCAGGTTAATAATGATGGTATTTTTGAATATGTCAGCCCTTCTATTACAGATCTGCTTGGATATGATAGAGAAGATATAATTGGAAAGAAAGACTTTGAACTTATTAAACTGGTACATCCTGACGATTTAAAACTGATTATAGATTCGCTTCAAATGGCCATTACAACTTTAAAACCAAAAAGAATCCAGCATAGGTATAAACACGCTGATGGAAATTATATATGGGTAGAAACAATTGGAAACCCGTTATCCAACGAAAAGGGTGAATTTTCAGGAGCAGTATACATTACACGTGATATCCGAGAGCTTAAAAAGATAGAAGATCAGTTTAAATCCTCTCTTGAAGAAAAAGAAGTACTGTTAAAAGAAATTCATCATAGGGTCAAAAATAACATGCAGATCATCAGTTCTCTTTTAAATTTACAGGCAAAGTGTCTGACCGATGAAAATGCAGTTAACAGCCTCAAAGAAAGTCGTGATAGAGTTATATCTATGGCCATTGTCCATGAAAAGCTTTATCAATCAGACGATCTGTCCAGAATTGATTTTGCAGAATATATCAAAAAATTCGTAACTGACCTTTTAAGCTCCTATGAAATAAATTCCAGATCTGTAAGACCGAAAATTGATGTAGAAAACATTTTACTGGATATTAATTTTGCAATTCCCTGTGGTTTAATAATCAATGAACTGTTCAGTAATTCAATAAAACATGCTTTCCCAGAAGGTTTTGGAGAAGTATGTATTAAATTCCATTTAAATAACAGTGAAAGAGTTCTTATAGTTTCAGATAATGGAATCGGATTTCCAGAAGATCTTGATTACCAAAATACCAAGACTTTAGGATTACAACTTGTAAATGCACTTGTAAATCAATTAAATGGAAAAATAGAACTTTTTAGAAATGAAGGAACCACTTTTAAGATTATTTTTTGAAATTATTGGGAATTAATTAAAAATTCAAATAGAAAAATATATAATATTTCTCAATCTATCATCAAACGGTGATAATCATGGAAATAAACGGTGTTGAAATACAAGATACATTTGCAGAAGCATTTGGTATTCAAGTTTCAAGAATACTTGTAACTGCAGCGACCAAAAAACTAGCAAAAATTGCAGCAACTGAAGCAACAGGTTACGGGACATCAGTTATTGGTTGTCCTGCAGAAGCTGGAATTGATTGTTACGTTCCACCAGAAGAAACTCCTGACGGAAGGCCGGGATACGTTATAATGATCTGTAATATGGATAAAAAGAAGCTTGATCATGAAGTTTTAGAAAGAGTTGGAATGTGTATACTTACCGCTGCAACAACCGCAGTCTTTGATGCTATGGAAGAACCAGACGAAAAATTAACAACCGGTAAAAAACTTAAATTCTATGGTGACGGTTACGAAAAAATGTTAGAAGTTGAAGGAAGAACAATTCATTCAATTCCACTTATGGCTGGAGACTTCCTGGTTGAAGAAGAGCTTGGAATAAAATCAGGAGTTGCAGGAGGAAATCTATTTATAATGGCAGAAAATCCATCTGCAGGGCTTTTAGCCGCAGAAGTAACTGTAAATGCCATTGAATCCATAACAGGAACAATTACACCATTCCCCGGAGGTATAGTTGCTTCTGGTTCTAAAGTAGGATCCACCAAGTACAAATTCTTAGGAGCCTCCACAAACGAAAAAATGTGCGTAACTCTCAAAGATGAAGTAGAAGGATGCCAGATCCCAGAACAAGTTGATGGAGTTTACGAAATTGTTATTGACGGTGTAAGTGAAGAAGCCGTCAAAGCCGCCATGAAAGCAGGAATAGAAGCAGCTGTCAAAGTGCCTGGTGTTTTAAAAATAAGCGCTGGAAACTTCGGTGGAAACCTTGGTGCATACAAAATAAATCTTCATGAGTTGTTCTAAGGACTTAAATCCCCTAATAACTTTATTTTTTTTTATTTTCCTTTAATAATTAACTTAATTATGTTATTATGTACTATATATTTTAAATATTAAAAATATATTATCTTATTGTTTTTAAATTAAAATTTAAAATGGTTTAGTGATTAAGATGCCTTATCTTATATGTAACAAATGTGGAGGATATTATAAGCTCAACGAAGGAGAATCTCTGAATGATTTCGAAGAATGCGAATGCGGAGGGAGTTTAAGACAGGTTGAATCACTTAATATTCCCTACAATACAGAACGGGTTAAAACCATTGTTGAAGTATTTAATAAAGATTTTAGGAAGATAAAAGGAAAACGTAACAATGAAAAGTTGAGCATAAGCGTTGATTATACAGATGGGCTGCACAAACTGTTGAAAGAAGATAGAGTACCCAAAAAAGATATTTCAGTCGAAATGCAAAGATCAGCTTATAAAGAAGTAGCTTTACTCCATGAATTATATAATCTGGATTATATTGATCCCATTGACGATTATACAAAGCAAATTATTATAAATATATTAGCAGAAATTGTATATGATGGTAGAGGGATAATAGACGCCACAAACAAGATTTTATCCAAAACAAAATTATCTTATGAAGATGCAGAAAAAATAAGTAAAAATGAATTGAATAGAATAAAAAATCTTGGAAACTGGTATGTCTACAAAGAAAAGGGTTTTAAATACTTTAAAATAAGTAAAGCCATTGATGCATGCAATAAATGCCAGGGAGCCTATGATAAAAAAATTTTTAAAATTGACCAGTCTGAAATGTTACCTCCTTTACATGATCTGTGTACATGCAAAAGTATTTTTTACAGGGAAAAGCCATAAAAAGTTATTTTAATAAATTAAGTACTATTCTAACTTAAATATATATCCGCAGTTTGAACATCTATATTTACCTTCTTTAGACTTGAATCCAGTTGAAGATTTATGCTGAGGACCTCCCACAACCCCCACTGTTCCTGAATCCTTTAAAATATGTTTATCTTCACAACCACACTCTGGACATTTTTTCTTAAGTTCTTTCAAAAATCATAGATTTTTGATGTTTGCAAATTTCGTTTGCAACCGCGAAAATTGAAACATTCGAAAACTATAGGTTTTCGATGCATCGAAATTATAAATTTCGATAGATTTTCGCATGCCCCAAAATCAAAGATTTTGAGGGCTTCTGCTTTCATAATTCCACCTTTTTTACTTAATATATACAAATTTTTAATTTTATTATTATGAACATTATATCAGATCTTTTTTCTCCACAATTTTCCATATTTCACTTTCAGAAAGATTAACGCCTAAAAGTATACCTTCTTTATTCAGAGCATTTTCAATTTTCTTAATAGCTCTAACATCCGGTGCAGCTACCGTATGAGAATGGATATGTCTGGAAATTTCGTATAATGCCTCTACAGATCTTCGAGCATCAGGCTTTTTAAGTTCTTCTTCACAGTTTTTAACATCCTCTTCTGAGTTTATATACAAATTTCGTGTTATAACCTGCCTCACACCAGGCAGATAATGCTTTGAATTTAAAATCCTGCCTCCATTTCTAATAATTATTCGTTTATCATCAAGATTAGTAACTTCATGTTTCAGAAGCAGCTCAACTACTCTTCCATACTCTTTAATTTTAGTTTTTATTTCTTCTTGAGATAAATTAATTCCTAATAAGAATCCTTTATCCTTTAATTCTTTTTCCACCATTGCAAGACTTTTAGTATCTGGTCCAGAAACTACGTGAGAATGTATCCCTCCTCCTGAAAGGGCATATAGCCTTTCTAAAGACTCCATTTTTGCATTATCATGTTCCAAACTTTCTAAAAATTTATCCATATCTTCACTATCGGATAATCCAATTTTTCGGCGTAATGGTTCACGAAAGCCAGGAAGATAATATTCAATATCATCTAAAGTACATCCATGTTTTAAGATAATTTCTGATTCTGCACGTATATCTCCAACAGCATGGGTTTCAGTAATTTTCATTTCAGGTTTTATAACAACTTCAACAATCCTTCCATATTTTCTTGCTGCTTCTCTTATCTCATTTTCATCAAGATTAACGCCTAAAAGTAGTCCTTCCTTTTCAAGTTCATCTATAACTTTCTTCAAACTCTCTTTATCTGGTCCTGAAATCCAGTGGGAGTGTATTCCACTTACTGATTCATATATTTTATCTAATGATGATTTTCTTGATGAATCACGTTCTAAACTACTCATAAATCTGTTTAATTCTTCTATTTTAGATATCCCTATTTTTCTTTCCAGTGGTTCTTTAAATTCTGGTAAATGATACTCTATATTTTCTAGTGTACATCCATGTTTTAAGATGATTTCTGCCTCTTTTTTAATATTTGAAACGTTATGCATCATGGTAATTTTAGTGATTGTAGGTTCAATAGCTGCAAAGTATATATCTTCTCCTCCGCTTGTTTCGGGCGATATAACCTTATCTGCACCAGATCTATAAAGTCGCTTTATATTTTCACGTTTGCTGGCCCTTGCAACAATCCAGATTTCTGGATGTATTTCTCTTGTAGTCAATGTAATGAATAAATTATCTACATCGTCACCAGTTGTTATTATAACGCCTCGTGCCCTTTTAATACCAGCATCCATCAAGATACTTTCATCTGTTGCATCTCCAGGGATTGCAAGAACTTCAGGCTCTTCCCACAATTCTTTTTCTACAACTTTTTTATCTCTTTCAACTATTATCGCCATTTGATTCCTTTTTTTAAGCTCTCTAAATACTGCAGCGCCCACTCTTCCGTACCCGCAAAGCACAAAATGATTTTTAGTCGCTGCCATCCTTCTTCTCATCCTGGAACCAGATGTAATTTCTTCTACAGTCATCGAAACCACCGAAATTGTTAAAGTAAAAACATAGGCAATTAACCCAACTCCGCCTAAAACAAGTGTTACAGTAAAAAGTTTTTGTATAGGTGTAATTGGGGCAATATCACCAAAACCTACAGTCGCTATAGTTATAACTGTAAAATAAAGTGAATTAATTAGATTAAGGCGCATTATATAAATGGATCCAATTATTCCATATATTATAAGCGATACCAGAGCTATAAGTGCATAAAGTAATATAGAAATAGAAAAGTAAGGCATATTCTCAGAATTAATCTCTGGAAAGGTAAGTCTCTGTGCCACCAAATCACCGTACATCAATTAATAATTTTTAAAGGAAATTAGGTTATAATTAAATAATTTGTTCTACAATTTATAAATAGTGATAATGAAGAGAATTTGATCAATTAAACATGTGGTATTATGACTCCAAAAGACATGTGGGCTGTAGATAGTAATGCAGAAGAATTTGGAATTCCTAAATCTGCTTTAATGGAAAATGCAGGTAAATCTGTAGCTGATCATATAATAGACACTCTGGATCCATGCAAGGTTACCATATTTGCAGGTACTGGTGGTAATGGAGGTGATGGATTCGTTGCAGCAAGACATCTTTTAAACAATGACTATAAAGTAGATTTATTCCTTTTAGGTAATTCTAATAAAATTAGATCCAATGAAACACTCCACAACTGGAAAGCAATCCGAAATATAAGTTTAGGTATAAATTCACTTAATTTAGAAGTGATTGAAGATTCTAATATGCTTAAAAAAGTTAATTCTCCAGTTATTGTAGATGCAATGCTTGGGACTGGAATTAGAGGTAAAATAAAGGAGCCTGTTTCAAGCGCCATTGATATAATAAATAAATCCAATGGCATTAAAATTGCTGTTGATGTACCCAGCGGCCTTGATCCTCTGACCGGGAAAGTCCCAGATAAGGCTGTAGAGGCTGATTTTACTCTAACATTCCATAAAATTAAAATTGGACTTAAACATGCTAAGATTCGATATGTTGGAAACATAATTTTATATGATATAGGCATTCCAGAGGAGGCTGAAACTTTCTTAGGAAAAGGTGATCTTCTAAGAATTGCAAAAAGAAATATTGCTTCTCACAAAGGCAATAATGGTACAGTTCTTGTTGTGGGCGGAAGTCAAGACTATTCTGGTGCTCCAATGCTTGCAGGGCTTTCTGCATTCAAATCAGGTGTTGATCTGGTTTATATCGCATCCCCCCGAAGTGTAGCTTCAACAATAAGGTCATATTCACCAGATTTAATCGTGAATACGCTTACTGATGAATTTATCGTTGATGAAGATGTTGAAAAAATCGTAGGGCTCTCAAAAAAAGTTGATTCAGTTGTTATTGGCTGTGGAATGGGTAGAGATGAAGAAACTGCTTCTGCACTAAATGAACTGGTTGAAGAGATCAAAAAACCAATGTTATTTGATGCTGATGCTTTAAAATTACTGGATGTTGATTTAATTAAGAAAATAGAAAGTGATATTGTGGTTACTCCACATAAAGCAGAGTTTAAAGCTCTTTTTGGATTGGATATACCTGAAGAGTTGGAAAATAAAATTGATATAATTTCAAAGGTCTCTAAAGAATATGGATGCACAGTTCTCCTTAAAGGAGTTCTGGACATTATTTCCAATGGCAAAAAAACAAGGATTAATAAGACTGGAAATCCTGGAATGACCGTTGGAGGAACTGGAGATTGTCTTGCTGGCCTTGTTGGTGGATTAATGGCTAAGGGACATGATGGGTTTGAATCAGCATGCCTTGGAGCTTACATAAACGGCAGAGCTGGAGATATGGCTTCAAAAAAGTATGAATATCATTTTACAGCAAGCGATATGATAAAATACATCGATGATGCTTTTAGATAGCTAAATTAAATCCTAAAGCCTGTGCAATTAGCATAAGTATAACTCCAAATACTCCGCCGAATCCAGCGACTAAAATAGTTAATATATTTATAGGAATATTGACATATGGGAATAAATTTACCAATACAAGGAATATCCAGCCAAGAATAACATGAAGCAGTATTCTTAAAAGTAATCCTCCTATTTTAACCAGAATTACGATTCCAACTATTATAAAAATTACAAGTATTGCTAAACCAATTATATCAAAGGCCATTTTATCACATTTTATTATTTGTAGATACTGATTAATAATTCTTATTAATTTTTTCTTAAAGAGAATCTATTGAACTTGGAAACTCTTTAAAATTATATCAAAATTAGCTTTTTCTTTATTGAAGTCTTTACTTAGGGCTGAAGATGTTATTAAATAGGTTTTTCCATTTTTAACAAAACAAATATATTCAAATCTCTCATTGGTGTCATTAAATATTACAACAGCTTTAATTGAATTTTGACCGCCTATGACAATTTTTTCGGTGTAAATTTTATTTCCAGAAGGCATATATTCATTTTTAGCCTTATTAATCGTTTTTTGCTCTGAAATGCCATTGTTAGGAGTTATATCAACCTCAAATTTAGGATCAGTAAATGATAAATTGGAAACAAGCACTTCAAATTCAAATGGGCCAATTTTTTTAGTTTCTGTAGTATTAGATTCATGAATAGGGGAAGCTACAATAGTAATATTTCCATTAAGATTATCATGAATAACGAACCAATTATCAGGGCATTTAAAACTAACATCCGCCACAGAATACGTACCATTAGCAGTTTTATTGAGCATAGTAACATTGCCAGAATCATCGCTATTATCTAAGCATCCCAAACTTAAAATAACTAAAATTAAGACAATAAATCCTATTATTATGCCCATAGACCTGCCAGATATTATCAATGAAATCCCCAATATGGCTTTATTATTAACACTATTTAAATAATCAGGATTTTATCAAAAAAGAATTTAAAATTAATGTACAATGAAAAAAATAGAAATCCCTCGAAAACTCCGTTTTCGGGGCACCGAAAATTTTTAATTTTCGATTGTAAGGGTTTTTAATCCTTCTTACATATCTTATTGTAGGAAGCGGCCTGAATTCCGTAATTTTTAACCATGCCTGCTATTTCACGCTGATCCATACCTTTATCTTCAAATGAGACAATTTCTTCGTTATATAAGCTGTAATGAGATTCTCTTCCAAGTATTCTTAAGTTTCCTTTATGGAGTCTGACCTTTACAGTTCCAGTCACTCTTCTCTGCATTTTATCAATTAAAGCGTCCATATCTTCCCTTAAAGGATCATGCCACAATCCATCATATATCAGTTCAGAATAAACTTCAGATACATGTGCAGCGAATTTGAGTTCGCTTCTTGTTAAATTGAGTTGTTCAAGGGCTTTATGGGCAGTAATTAGCAGAATAGCTCCAGGTACTTCATAGTTTTCCCGTGATTTTAGCCCAATTATTCTGTCTTCAATTATATCAATTCTTCCAATACCATGCTTTCCAGCAATTTCATTACATTTCCCAATGAGATCCAAAGGATCCCTTTTTTCATTATTTAAAGCGACAGGAACTCCTTTTTCAAATTTAATTTCCAGAATCTGTGATTCATCTGGTGCATCGTCAGTTGAACGTGTCCATTCAAAAGCTTCTTCTGGAGTTTCTACCATTGGGTCTTCTAAGATATCTCCTTCAATAGATCTTCCCCAAATATTTTCATCAATACTATATTGCTTATCAGAAGGTAAGGGAATGCCATGACCTTCAGCATATTCAATTTCTTCGCTTCTTGTAAGATTTAAATCTCTTATTGGGGCTATTACATCTATATCAGACATTGCTCGGATTATAGCTTCAAATCTGAACTGATCGTTCCCTTTACCTGTACATCCATGAGCTATAGCATTTGCACCCTCTTTTTTGGCAAGTTCAACTATCTTCATGGCAATCAGAGGTCTTGCAAGCGCTGTGCTTAAAGGATAACCTTCATAAATGGCGTTAGCTTTAATCGCTCTGAATATAAAATCTTCCACAAATTCTTCTTTTGCATCGATTGTATAGTGCTTTGAGGAACCTATTTTATCTGCAGCTGCTGCTGGCCTTTCTATTTCTTCTTCAGGTTGGCCTACATCCACACATGCTGTAATGACTTCCATATCGTAATTTTCTTCCAGTAATTTAATGCACACTGATGTATCTAAACCTCCGCTGAACGCGAGAACGACTTTTTTCATTATTTCACCTTGATTATTTATATGAGTCTGTTAAAAAATATAAAATAACTATAGAATTATTATCAATTTAAACTTGGTGGAAGTCATGGTCTTCGACGGAAAAATAAGTATAATATCCAATGAAACTGGGGGAAAAATTGAAAAAAATATTCCATTAATGAAATATATATCAAACAGCCCTTTTATTCATGATTTATCCAATGCAGCAGAACAAGGAACCCCTCTTTTAGAAATAGGGCATGGCCTTCCAAAAGTTATGATTACTGCAGGAATACATGGAAATGAACTTCCACCACAGATTGCTACAATATGGCTGATAAATGAATTATCAAAGGTTAAATTAAAGGGAACTGTATACATAATACCTTTTGCAATACCTCACGCCACAATGGAGAATTCAAGAAGATTTAAAGGGATGGATATGAACCGGACCGCTTCAAAAGGAGGTTTCATATCCAACAGCATAATAAAAAACATTAAAAATCTGAATATAGGTAATGTGGCTGATTTCCATTCAACAAAACCAGGAAGTAATCCCGGAGTTGAAAGTGTTTTCTGTTCAAAAAGCCCCTGTTATGAAAGTTTTTTAATGGCAGAATATATTACTGGAGTTACTTCATCTAAAATAATCTGTCATGATAAAGCAGGGAAAATGTACAACGGAGCACTTGAAGATGAATGTAATCTGGCAGGAATTCCAGCTATAACCTGCGAAGTAGTTTCAAGAAATGGCCTTGTAGATGGAAAAAGTCCCGAAAGATCATATTTACAGATGAAATCCTACTTAAAATACTTTAAAATAATTTAATTCCCATATATTTCTCTAGATGTTCATTTAATGTGATACAATGCCTTCTTATCAAAAACATGTCTTATTTTCTATTATAATTGCATTACCTTTTATTCAGGATGTTTTTTATCTTTCTCTGGCTGTTATTGGAGCATCGATGATTGACATGGATCACCATGTGAAGAAAAAAAATCTGATATTAATGGTCATTTCTGGTATATTACTATGTATAATACTCTATTTTCTTAAATTATCCCTAATAATTAGCTTACCCCTTATAATAATGAGTATAATGTTTTATGTATCTAAACACAGAGGGTTTGTGCATTCTTTGCCTGGAATTTTAATATTGTCATTTCTGCTGACCTTTTTTATTTTAGGAATACATACCTTATTCTATGAGTTTAACATTAACAGCAAAATAATTTTTATAATTATATCCCTTATTTTAGGGGTTATTATCTTAAATAAAAAAATTTTATTTCCTTTTTTTATTATCACATTGGCAGGAATAATTTTAAGCTCCAATATACTTCTAAATAGTTCTTATATCTATTTATCTATATTATTAGGCTCTTTAAGCCATATAATGCTTGATCTTTTTACCCCCAGTGGAATAAAACTATTTAATCCCATTTCCAGGAGAAATTTTAAACAGAAGTCTGGGGTTGTTTTGATTGTATTATGGGGATTTTTAGCATTTATTTTCATTTTAAATAATAAACATTCCCTATTTTTGATTTACAGTTGAATTATAAAGTACAATGAATCTTTAGTAATACTATTTTAGAATTGCATCTGCCCTAAGAAAAAAGAGGTAGGTTTATATATCATGTTTTATCATTATAATTACATGATTCATGGTTAGATTTCAGAGGTGATTTATCATTCTTCACGCATTAACCATGACAATTAGCCAGATAATCTAAAAATCACATCGTTTGCAAATTACAGAGGGGTTATCCAATGAATATTATATCTAGAATATTTTACGCAATTGCATATTTCATCGTTCTTATTATAGAAATTATTAAAGCCACTTTTGACGTGGCACTTAGAACTTTAAATGGAAAAGTCGAACCAGTAATAGTTGAAATCGAAACTGAGCTTAAAAGGCCCATTTCTCAGGTTATACTTGCAAACAGCATAACTCTAACTCCAGGAACACTATCCATTGATGTTGATGAAGAAAATAGTATAATAAAAGTTGCAACAATTGTTCCAAGAGCTACAGAAGATGTAATACCCTTTGAACCATATATAAAAGGGTGGCTAGAGTAAATAACAATAAATCACAGTATAAAGGTGTTTAAATGGACATACTACTGATATCTGAATATATATTATTAGCAGCGCTGGCATTTTATTGCATTGCTACAATTAGAATATCAACAAGGAAAACCATTTCTATGGGAATTGTAGGATTACTGGGTTTAAGTGCTGCAGTAGCAACAATATTAATTTTAATTAAATACATTAATGGAATAGCTTTTTGTAGTGATATAGCTTTAGCACTGGTTATTTTAGGCCCAATTGGTACTATAACCTTTTCAAAGGTCATACGAGGATGGTAAAATGGATGACATATTCACATTGATAAAATCAGCAGTTTTAATAATATCAGCAATTCTTGTGGTTCTTACAGCAATTGGACTTCTAAGATACAAGGATGATATGGATCTAATATTATATGCAAGGATTCACATGCTGGGAGTAGCTGATATGTCATGTATATTAGCTTTACTCTTTCTTAATGAGCCCCTACTAGCTATCACATATCTATTCTTGACGCCATTCGCTTCACACTCAATAGCAAACGCTTACTACTACGGGGAGGAAAAAAGATGATTGAATACATATTAATGATTGTAGCAGTTTTAGGAGCAATTATAGCACTTATTCAAAGAGATCTCCTCAAAGCAGCCATATTAACAGGAATTTCTGGAGCTGCAATTGCCTTCCTTTATCAATTCTTACTGGCTCCTGACGTAGCATTAACACAGGCAATAGTAGGTACAGCCATAGTACCTGTATTTATTGCTTTAGCAGTTAAAAAGACACGAAGCATGGAGGAAGACTAAATAGATTCTAATTATATAAACGAGGGATTATCATGATTATAGACTCACAACTGGCATCGTTCTTCACAGCAGCAGCGTTGATAATAATAGGACTTTATGCAGCACTGTTTCTGGATAATATAATTAAAAAAATAATTGGTCTAGCCTTTATTGGAGATGGGGCCAATCTATTCATAATTACTATGGGATATAAAGCAGGCGGAATAGTTTACATATTCCTTCCAGATATGACAGTTAATTGGTTCGCCCAAAATGCTTCTTATCCATTACCATTTGCACTGGTTCTTACCAGTATTGTTATAGGGGCAAGTACACTTGCTGTAATGCTCGCTTTAGTAATTGTACTTTATAAAAAATATGGATCCATAAAAGCGTCCAAAATTCTTGGAGCAAAACAAAATCAAGAGACAGAAAACTCAATTAAAGGTGATGGCTTATGAATCCTCTAATCGCATTAATGGTAATAATACCTATAACATGTGCATTGCTTGTAAACTTATTTCACACCAAAGATAAGACCGTCAAAATTCTGTCAATAGTTGTTGCATTGTTCTTACCAATTATACCTTTATTTACAAGTTATGGTCTCCATTACTTCGGCGGATATATGACATTAGCTCAAAGTCCAGTATTATCTCAATGGGTACCGGCTTCCATTACTAATTCAGCCTTAAATATATTTCATATGGGTATAATGTATTCATTTGGCAGTGCACAGCAGATTTTCATAGTAGCACTTGGAATAATAGCATTTTTAGCCATACTAACCTCCTTAAGCGAAACAAAAAAAGCTTCTGGAGTATATGCATTCCTCATGTTCATGGGAGTCGCTTCAATGTCTGCTGTTATTCTCACAGACGACATATTCAATTTTTATGTATTCTTTGAAATCATTGCCATAGCCCAGGTTGGAATTGTTATTGCTTCTAAAGTTAAAGGAAACCTGGAAGCAGCTTTAAAATATATGATTATAGGAGGCATTGCCTCTCCACTTCTACTACTTGGAATAGCACTGCTTCTTGGGGTTACTGGTAATGTTAACATAACTGATATTGTTTATTCAATAAAAACCGGACTAGTAAATCCACAAAGCCCTGTATTATTAATGGCATGTGCCCTTATAATATTTGGATGGTCTTATGCAGCAGGATTACCTCCATTCCATACTATTAAGTCAGAAATATATAGTAGGGCACTCCCACATGGTGCTGCGTTGCTTCAAGCATTTTCAGTGTTTACGTTAGCAGCAGTTGGAATAGTAATACTTAGAATATTTTCATACCTTGCATTTTCAAAGGTAATTATAATTGCACTTTCCTTAGCAGCCATGATATTAAGTATAACCATGGCATTAATGCAAACTGATTTCAAACGAATTATAGGGTACCTTGCAGTGGGAGAACTTGGATACATTGGATTAGGTCTTGGAATTGGAACAAGCATGAGTATTACTGCAGGTCTTTTCCAGGCGGTTAATGAAGCCATAATAACTGCATTCCTGTTTATAGGATTCGGCACTGTTCTTTACCTAACTAAAGAAAGCGACATTCGTAAATTGGGCGGAATGATGGTACATACTCCAAAAATCGCTTTATTAGTGCTTTTAGCAGGTCTGGCAATGGCTGGGGTACCTCCGCTAAATGCCTTCCAGAGCAAATTAATGTTGATTCAGTCTTCATTAAATGCAGGAATCCCTGAATTAGGCATAATAATGATACTTTTAAGTATTGTTACTTTCATGACATTTATGAAAGCATTCTACGCAATTTATATGAGATCTAAACCAAAAGGACTGAAAATTAGCAATTCAAAAATACCAAAAGCAACCATATTTTCTCTGGTTGTATTCTTAATAATTTGTATAATGCTGGGTCTGTTCCCGCAAATTGTAACTAACTATTTACAGCCCCTTGCAACTAGCTTGATATGATAAAAAGAGGATAAAAGCAGAAGATAGAGGGATTATATGAGCCTTTATGACACAATAATAGATAAAATAAAACAAGTTCAAGAGTATGATAAAGAAGGTGAACCTGTAACCAGCATTGCAGCTTCATCAACGCTAGCAGCAGAAATAACTCTTTTATCATCCATTTTAGTTGCTGTGATCATGTTAAGATATTTCAGTAATGCTTTGATGATTATTGCTGTACTTTTAGTGGCATCAATTGCAATTTTTGCCATGCCACTAATGCCAAGATTTAAAAGAGAACAGAACGATTCATTAAACAGCATGATATTTTATATGATTCTGGCCCTTGGAATAATTACAACACTTTTCTACTGGGGGAGTTTAAATGTCTGAAGGAATAAGAAGTCTTATAGCCAGTATATCTCTGGCATTATTCGCAGTTACGTTATTTCAAGCTATAATAGGGTTCGATCAATTGCTTACTCCAGGCATAAGTCAAATTTATAATTGGATAGGCCCTCAGATTGCCCCTAATGCAGTTACAAATGTTGTATTTGATTGGAGGGCTTATGATACCCTTGGAGAAGCACTCATACTGGTAACTGCAGTAGTAGTCACACTTCTTATATTTGGAAGAGGAATGGTAGATTTAGGAGGGGATGAAGAATGAGTATAATCCTTAAATTATTCGTATTTCCAATTTCACTTATCATAATATGTTTAGGGATAAACACCATCCTCGGAGGACATATAACTCCAGGTGGAGGTTTTCAGGGAGGTGCAATGATTGCCGGAGGATTAATCTTCTGTATCATTGTATATGGACTTAAAGAAAGTCCATTTAAAATTACACATAACTTTTTGTCTGGAATGGAAAGTGCCGGTGCATTAGGCTATGTATTTTTAGGGCTTGCAGGATTATTTACATCAGGATTTTTCCTCTACAATTTAGGTGTTGACCTTTATGGCATTACCCCCGCAGTATTTCAAACATTATTTAATTATCCAGATCCAACAAGTGCGGGCATAATACCATATCTTAACTATGTTGTTGGTATAAAAGTCATGGTAGGTCTAAGTGCGGTGGTAATAGCCTTCTTAGAAAGTGACAAAATTCTTGGAGAGAATGAACAATGATTTTCTATATCGGCCCTCTAGTACTGGGATTTTTCTTAGGATTTATAATTGGAACCAGGATTAAACCAAGTCCAGAAAGTAAATTAAAGTTTGATAAAAAAGTTTATGCCATTGTATTTATTGTAGCAATTGGAGTAGCGTACTTATTAGGGGCTTTCCCTTATTATCAAGATATTCCACTTGCATCAGGATATGCATCAGCCATAATAGGTATAATCATCGGTAAATTACTATTTGGAAGGTCAAAAAGCAGTGAAGGTCAGATTAGCTGAAATGATTATGATTAAATGCATGTAATAAATTCTAAAAAAAATTGATTTGAAGTTATAGTGAGTGTAGTGAGTACACATAAATAATGGCAAAAATACCAGAAGGCAAATATCATGTTTTTATCAACCAAAAAATGCGAAGGCATCGGAGAATGCATCAAAGAATGTCCAACAGGTGCAATAAGATTAATAGAAGGCAAAGCATTTAGCTGTATCACCTGCGGCGCTTGTGCTGAAGCATGTCCAAATAGAGCCATATTCAAAAATAAATATGGTGGATATGTGGTGGATAGGGCAAAATGTAACGCATGCGGAGTTTGCGAATTAACATGTCCAGTAAATAACATAAAAATAGACGGAGACATGGTAAAAGGGATCTGCTCAAGATGCGGTTTATGCGTAGATACATGCCCAATTAATGCTCGTGTTGACGCTTACGAGATGATTGAAGATAGGCAGCTTAAATTCCTTGAAGCATTAAATTTAACCATACAGCCACCGGTAAAGGCAAAGAAAGGTGAAGAAATAGCCCAGAGAATCAATGTAATTACAGACACAGAAAAATGTACTCTTTGCGGTAGATGTGAATACTACTGCCCAACAGAAGCAATAATGGTTGATATTGAACCAGGCATCTGTACAGAGTGCAGAATTTGTGAAGATGTTTGTCCAGCAGAAGCGATTTCTGATGCTACTATTGACCCTGAAAAATGTACTTTATGCCTTAAGTGTGTTAAAGAATGCCCTAACAATGCAATGTATGTTGAAAATTTCAAAGTGAATATCAGGAAGCTTGAGGAAGGAGAAAAAATAGAGGGAAGCATAGTTTCATGCTTGAACTGTGGTTTGTGTGCAGAAGCATGTGAAGAAGGTGCCTTAAAAATAGTTGAAGGTAAATTACGTTACGATCCTTCTTTTTGCGATAACTGTGATGATATGAAATGTCTGGACGCATGTCCTGTTGGTATTTTGAGAGAATCTAATGAAGATGAGCGCAGAATAAAAGGATACTGCGTTTCATGCGGTAGATGTGTTAAAGCATGCGATATTAATGAAGCAAGAAGCTTCCAGAATATTATATGGGAAGGAACCGTGTCAGAAGATTGTATTTCCTGCGGTATATGCGCAGAGCAATGTCCCCGAGATGCTGTAACTCTTAAAAGAGGCAGTATTAGTGTAGATCTCGAAAAATGTGCATTATGTGAGAAATGTGCAATTCACTGCCCTAAAGATGCAATTCCTATAACTACAATGCGCAAAAAATCTATAAAAGACGGGTTTGTATTTCTGGAAAATAAATTATGTATGAACTGTAAGCTCTGTATGAAAACCTGTCCAGAAGAAGCTATTTACGAAGATGAAAAAGGAAGACTTACTGTAGATGATTCAAAATGCATATACTGCGGTGCATGTAATAATGTATGCCCCGCAAGAGCAATATTATTTGAAAGGGAATTCGAGGTAGCAAGATGAAAAATTTAGTCAGAATTATGCTGGAGGGAACCTACACCAATTTAAAAAGGATTCTTTTCGCATCAGATAGAGTGACCGATATGGAACTTCGAAGCAAGATCCTCGAAGGTCGAATAGTGCCCACAGACAAGGTTGCCACAGAATCATGTATAGGCTGTGCCGGATGTAAAAATGTATGCCCCACAAGTGCAATCGAAATGGTAAAACTCGAAACACCTGTTGAATTGATGGAAGGGTTAGTAAAAGAAGAAATACCGGTTATAGACAGTTTGAAATGTGTAAACTGCTATTATTGCCACGATTTTTGCCCGCTTTATGCCTTATTTGGGGAGGCAGGCACTATACATCCAAATGATGTGGGAGATGTAAATCCTGATGTAAGAGAAATGCTGGAAAAACCAGTAAAAATATCCGATGATAAGCTGGCTTATATTTCCAAGTTTCTCTCTGACACAGCAATATTAAGAAAAAGGCAGGACCAAGAAAATTCAAAATAATTATTCAAAAATAACCTAAGAGGGATGAATTTGAGCTTAAAATCATATTCAAGAGCAAGGGCCGTACACGTGATGCTTGTATACACTGGAGGATGTAATGGCTGCGATATAGAAATAGTAAACTGTATACTTTCACCAAAATACGATGCAGAACAGTACAAAGTGTTTTTAACATGGAATCCAAGGGAAGCTGACGTACTTGTGGTTACTGGACCTGTTACAAAACACGTTGAAGAACCATTAAAAGCAATTTATGAGGCAATACCTGAACCTAAAGCTGTTGTTGCTGCAGGTGCCTGTGCAACAATGGGTGGTGTTTACAAGAACATTCATGGAGATATACCTTCTGAAGAGATAGCAGGACCTGTAGAAGAAATCATACCGGTAGCTGCTAAAATTCCCGGGTGTGCAGTTAGACCTGAAGATGTGCTTTCAGGAGTCGTTGCTGCCTTACCTTTACTATTAAATGCAAAATAATTAAGATGAAATAAATTAAGATGAAATAAATTAAGAAGATGCCAGACCTATTTTCTGGCCAGGGGTGTCATTATGGATAACAATAACAAAGTCACAACTCAAGTAATCGAAACAGAAGTCCCAATGGGTACTATTCACTCTGCCGCACTCGAACCTTACAGACTGCGGTTATTTGTTGAAGATGAAATTGTAAGAGATGCTGAATTAACAATAGGCGTGAATCATAGAGGAATTGAAAGAATAATGGAAGGATTGCCTGTTGAAAAGGCAAACAGTCTCACTGAAAAAATATGTGGAATCTGTTCCAACAGCCACATCTGGAATTCATGCCTGACCGCTGAAAAAGGGCTGGAAATTGATATTCCTCCTCGTGCAGAGTATATTAGAATTATCATGGGAGAACTGGAAAGATTACACAGTCACCTTCTTTATCTTGCCCACGGTAGCGAAGTATTAGGACATGAAACATTTTCAATGAGACTTTTCTATATTAGAGAAACAGTAATGGAACTTTTAAGGATGATTGGAGGTAACCGTGTACAATATGGAGCTTCAATCATTGGTGGTGTAAGACCACGCTGTGAACTGGATGAAATGAGGATCCAGAAACTTACTGAAGGTATGGATTACCTTGAAGAAAAAATCGGAGAATTTGCAGATAGATTCGTTAGAGATCCAATGGTTATATCTCGTATAAGTGGTATAGGAGCTATTACAAAAGCTGATGCTCGAAGATTAGCCACAACCGGCCCCACACTAAGAGCAACAGGTATTGAAGTAGATTTAAGGCGTGACATGGAACAATACGAACCATTTGAATTCGATGTAATCACCCAGGACACTGGAGACATTAAAGCAAACCTTCTTATGCGCGTCCTTGAAATTCCAGAAAGCATTAAAATAATCAGACAGGCAATTAAAGACCTTCCTGAAGGAAAAATAACCAATAGAAGCTGGGAAATGCAAGATACAGACATTATTAGAAGTTATATTGAAGTACCAAGAGGTAAACTTTATCACTCTTACAAAATTGAAGACGGAAGGGTAAGAAATTCCATAGTCAGGACACCTTCTATAACAAATATAAACACAATGGAGTTTGCATGTATAGGAACTCACATTACCGATGCACAATTAGCAGTAGTTCAATGTGACCCATGCTTTACATGTACCGATCGTGCAGTACAGATAGTGGATCATCCACTTAAAAAAATAAAAACAGTATAGTAAGATCAGATTTACTGATCTTTTAAATTTATTTAAAATAGTGAATAGGAGAAATGGTGGAATGGATACATCAATGATTATAATATCGTTAATAGCAGTGATTGGAACATTAATTGTAGCATTTGCAGTTAGTGTCTGGCTTCCAGGTATTGAAAGGAAATTCGTTCAGGCAAGAATACAGCAGAGAGTCGGCCCTCCAATTTCAAGTCCCGGATTTATGGCACCGATTAAATTCTTCTTTAAACAGGTTATGAGTCCAAACTCTCCTATGCCCAAATTATATAATGCGCTTCCATTAGTCACTTTAATTATAGTAACACTTATATTACTAGTTACAATGCCTCAAATGTACTTTTTAGGGGCTTTTGCAAGCATTATAGCCGTTGTAGGATTACTTAAAATAGAAGAAATCATGTATATGTTTATGGGTTCCCTTTCAAAATCAGTGTTATCTGTTAATATGCCATTTCCAGACAGAGTGAAAGGTGCTAAACACATAGATGCAACACGATCCTTTATTGAAGAAGTGAGTACATTAAGAGCATTCCGTCTTATAGCATTCGGGTCATTTCCACTTTATATTGCACTTTTTGTGCCTGTTGCAATGGCTAAAAGCATTTATCTTGCAGATATTGTTGGGTACCAGCAGTTAAATGGCCCAATACTCTTTACTGTAGCCGGAGTCATTGGTGCAATTGTTTATTTCATTGGTTCAATGATATTACTAAATGAATATCCATTTGCCATAATGAAAACCAAAGCAGACGTCATAGAAGGTCCATATCTTGAATATATGTCAAAATATAGAGCATACACTTATATTACAAGAGGATTGCTGATATTCGTGCTTGCAAGTTTATTTACAACCATGTTCATTGGAATACCACCTAATATACTCAGTCCAGGAATACTGATAACAATTGCTGTAGCTATAATATTCTCGATTCTAATGGCCGTTATGAGTGCATTCTCCCCAGTATTTACATTCAGGCAGTTTTACCCTGTTGTGGCAGCTACTTCAATCTTAGGAGTACTTGCAATAGTTGCATCATTTTTATAGACTATTAAAAAATAATTGATTCAAAAGGACTAGATGAATATGAAATTCGTAGTAAGACCACTCCACATTATTAGCGTTGGCGGATACATCGTTGAAGTTGATTTCCCTTATAGAAATATAATTGTGGTTAATCCAACACAGGAGCCTATAAAAATTGATATTCCAGTGTTTACCACCGACTGGATCGAAGAACACCGCAAATTAGGGCTGGAAATAATCCCAATAGAGGATGAAGACTCATTCTTAAGTACATTCAGGAAAGCAAAGGCCAAACTGGATAAAATAAAAGCCGAATCCTAATTTTCATACTTTTTTATTTTAAAAATAAATTAATTTATTCCTTTTGGGTAAATTTAATGCCCAATTCATATGCTTTTTTGCAATCTTCAGGAAATACTTCTTTTCTTATTTTTGATTTATACTCTAAATCAAAAAGATCTGCAACTACCCGGGAATAATCTTTAAACTGGTAGGTATCATGGCTAAATAATGACTTTGAATGACCAAAAATAAATTTAAAGAATCTCTGATTATTTTCAAAGTGAACATTGTACCCTGATTTTTTGGCACGTTCTTCATGAACATTCATAGTGTAAATAAATCCAGTTTTAATATTTTTTGGAGCAAGAGATTGAGGAGGTTCAGTATAGGCATAATACTGGAAAAGTAGACGTTCAATAAAAGATTTCATCTGACCACTTATTGTTCCAAAATAAACTGGAGAACCTAAAAAAATTGCATCAGATTTTTCTATTTCTTCAAATAATCTCTTAAGATCATCATTTGGTTTACATTTCCCATAACTTTTACCATCTCTCTCTTTACATGCAAAACAGCTTTTACATCCTTTATAATTAAGTTCATAAAGATGAATTAATTCTGTTTCTGCTCCTTGTGATTCCGCACCTTCAAGAGCGCTTTTAAGCAAAGTTGCAGTATTGCATTTTTTCCGCGGGCTCCCATTAAATGCAATTACTTTCATTTTCTAACCTCCTTTTCAAATTAAAAAACAACATTTATTAATTTAAGATAAACTAAGGAAATAACCAATCATAGCTCAAAAAATAATTTTAGCCACTATGCACATTTAATTCCCTTAAAATTCTATCTCTTTCCTCTTTTAGTGCTTCAATTACTTTTTCATCACATTTTTTACTTTTTTCAAGGTGGGCAATGGTTACAGTTATTGCCTCTAAATTTGCTTCATTTTGGTTTACTGACATATTTAGGCCTCTTTTTAATTTCAAATCAGACTTAAATACTAAATATTATAGTGGGGAAGATTATTTAAGAATTACTATTGATTCAATACACGAATAATTGGCTCCAAATTAATTGCAACTAAAAAATAAAGTTTTCAAAATTCTAATTTTCTTTTGGCCCAATATCCTTCATTATGAAAAATGCAAATTTCATGATAATTGGAGCAAAAATTTTCTTTGAAAGACTTATTTTAGTATCATAAAAATATTCATCTTTATCTTTGTAAAATTCAAGATCTGCTGGAAGGTAACCCAATTTAGAAGTTTCTTTAATGAATTTAAAGTGCATATATTGCATGAAATTTGGAGGTTGCCTTTCTTCATGAAGTTTTCTGTAAAACTCTTCTGAAGCTTTAACTATACTTTTTTTATTCTTTTTTTGAAGGGCATCAGATCGTGGCCAGGGGGGCATTATAACGCTAAGTTCAATTGGAGTTCCAAATCCCCATATCTGGAGCTTTTTAAGATAATCAAGAGTATCTTTCAGTCCTCCCCCTGCACTGGTAGCTAAAATCATGGCCTTTTGATCAAAAAATTGTGGACGATGGAAAACATATGCAAATCTATCAATAAAGTTCTTCATAAGTCCGCTAACATTTTCACAGTATACTGGAGTGGCAAATATTATCCCATCTGCTTCCATCATTTTATTTTCAATTTTTGCTTTGTCATCTTTTAATGGACACAATTCTTTATCTTTACTGACGCAATTAAAGCATCCACTGCACATTTTTAAATCTACATCTTTTAAAAATAAATATTCAAATTCAACATTGCATAGTTGTTTCATGTTCTCTTCAACTTTTCTGGTAACTTTGTAAGTGTTTCCTCTTTTTCTGGGAGTTCCCATTATTGCAAGAATCTTCATTTTATCTCCTAAATCAATTTATCAAGTACATCTATATTTTTTCTGTTATTTTTCGGGATACTTTGAGTGCAAGCGCAGCAGTAAGAAGGATTGTTGGTAAACCCTGTGAACGAGGGGCTAAAGAGAGATCAGCAACCCATAATCCTTCTGGCAACCATGAAGGCTTCATTGAATCCACATCTTCAGCTTTAAGTGGGACTGTACCTCCCAAATGGCCACCATTATGCATTCCCTTAATGTATGGACCTGAAACACCTGCTAATTCCATGATTTTTTTAGCTTCTCCAATGGCTTTTTCCAGACGGATATGATCTTCATCTTTAATAGATTTTTGCACCTTTCCATTTGCAAAAACTGATCCTTCCTCTATATCTGCAAGCTTTACCATCAAACCAACCCGATCTTCTATAGAAACGTTTCTCCATGGTTTATGGAACCAGTGAGATAAAATATCAAGATAAGGTGAAAGAATATAATCTTCATGTTTTGTATACCACACCATTGGTGGTTCTTTAAGCTGATTTGCTCCTTTAAGAACTCCGCCTAACGTAAGAACTATATCTGCCCACAAATTATCTTTAGCCGGTAATCCAGATGCTTTTAATATTTGTGCAGTTCCTATCCCTCCTGCAGCTAAAATTACAATATCTGCTTTAATAGTCCTTGATTTAATAACGACTCCTTTTACTTCACCATTTTCTATTAAAACCTTTTCAACTGGTGAAGATGTATGAAGTACTGCCCCTGCATGAACTGCATCATCTAAAAACGCCCTGGAATCCCATCTTGCACCGGTTGAGCATCCAGTTTCGCATAATCCGCAAGATATACATTTAGAACTGTTTACTGCTTTTGGAGTGGCTTTTGGCCCTAATCCTAACTGCTCTGCAGCCTCAAACATTTTTTTTGTTGTTGGACGCCATCTTCTCCTTGGAAATTCAGTTATACCAATATTCCTTTCAATTTCATCAAATTCAGGTGTAAGATCCAGCCCTATTTCTTTTAATCCATGTTCAGCTCGCACCATATTGCCGCATGAAAGTACGGTAGATCCTCCAGTTGTTATACCTCTCATAAGCACCAGATCATTAGCTGAACGGGTAGTATCCATTGGAGGAAATAGTCGGGTGATAATTCTTTCATCCATTAAAAGGCCAATTCGCCGTGATGGTTCCACCAATGGTAAAAGCCTTCTGAATGGTTTAAATGGCTTTCCTGCCTCTAATATTATGACTTCAAACCCATTAGATGCTAATTCACGTGCAGCGGTTGCTCCCCCAGCCCCTGTTCCTACAACTATTGCTCTCATGATTTCACCTCATTTATACATGCCCTACATTCAGATGCTCCTTCAGTAATCCTTTCTTTAAATCTAATGCTCATTTTTTCATTTAGACCCCGGACTACACCCTCATCTGCAGCACTTAAAACCATGCATGCTTCTGGAGAATAATATTTAGATAAAGCACATCTATTTACAACCATAATTATATTTCCATCCTTATTCTCTATTTTAAATTCAATTCCCAATATTTTATACATTATTTTAGCTGCAGATTCAAGATCCTGGAAACTGTTTCCAATACCAAGTCTTCGACGAGCATCTTTACCTAATTGATAACCAACCTTAAACATAGCCCTTCTTCCAAATTCAATAGCATCCCCATATCCTAACTCTCTAATTAGCGTTTTAACTCGCCTATTGTGTGCATTAGCCATTATAGATCTTCTTTCTTCTATTTTACCCTTTAAAACTTCATCTTTACTGATTATTTCTTCCAATTTTTCTGATGCATATTCCTTTAAGACATTATCAAGCCCTTCAATTGTATTTTTGGCCACAATATCAAGATTCTTCTTTAAAATAAAATCTGGAAGCCATAATGATGCTATTCTTAGCCTTATACTCATGATTATACCTCAATACGACCATAATATAGCATGCTAGTAGATTTAGGAGTAGGAGCAGAATTATAGATGAATTTAATTACATTATTATAGTGTTTGATAATCTCTGATCTTTTAAGTTTTAGATTTGCAGTTAAATCCCGGCCTATTAAAAGATTATTTTTTAAAACAACCCATGCCTTAACTTGTTCTGGTCTGGAAAGTTTTTCATTTATTCTTTTAATAGAATTATCAACATTATTCAAATCTAATTCTGTTTCTTCCACCCATAACAAAGCGCTGCAGTAAGGTTTTCCATCCCCAATTAACATTGCCTCCTCTATTCCCGGAATATTTTTTAATAATCCTTCAATTTTAAGAGGGCTTATTGTTTTCCCATATGAATTAACAATCACTTCCTTTTTACGCCCAGTAATTACCAAACTGCCCTCAGGGGTTAAATAACCAAAGTCACCAGTAATAAGCCACCCTTCTTTAAAAAGGGAATCTGATTCTTTATTAAAATATCCTGATGTCACTTGAGGGCCTTTTACCAGTATTTCTCCATCCTGATCAATACAGATTTCAGTATCAGGAAGTGGTTCTCCAACTGTGCCTATTCTATTTCTCCCTACCCTATTAATTGTAATAAGCGGCGCTTCTGTTAATCCGTAAGCATTATAAACTTCAATACCCATTTCATGGTAAGAATTAAGAAGATCATCACTTATTGGTGCAGAACCAACTATTAACTGAGCGCATCTATCAAGACCTGTTTTTTTTAGAATCTGTCTTTTTAGTAGTTTCCCAATGATTTTCTTTAAAATTCCACTGGAATTAACATAAAATCTACCTACACTTGACTCTAGAACATTACACCAGACTTTTTCATATAATCGAGGCACTGAAAAGAAAATTTTTGGCCTTATTTTTGGAAGAACTTCCCTAAGATCTCCAAAATTTTCTAAAAAGTATAATTTTAAAGGTGCGGGGGTATAATATGGCGAATAGGTCCCCATAATACCTTCTACTACATGATTCATAGGTAAGAATGAAAGATAGGATAATTCATTGATTCGATCTTTCCACGGAGGTATTGAAGCAATAAATTCAGCCATCCAGCGTAGATTTCCATGATTGAAAACTACTCCTCTTGGTTTTCCTGTCGTTCCAGAGGTATAGCGGATGGTGGCTACATCCTTAAAATTTACAGGTACATAGGTTACATATTTTTCATTTTTTCCCATTTTAAGGAATTTATTCCATGATATTATGTGAGAAGGATGATCAATTTCTCCCTGACAGAACGAAATCACAGGAATTTTTAATTCAAGCTCTTTTAATTCTTTTACTAAAGCTGGAGTTCCTGCAAAAATCACATTAGCTTTGCTATCCTTTAATATTTCTCTAATTTCACTTAATGGACTGGTATAATAAAGAGGAACACTTACTCCCCCAATCAAACCAACTGAAATGTCTATAGTCAAATATCGGGTACTGTTAAATCCCACGATTGCTATTCTATCCCCTTTGTTGACTCCTAAACTTTTAAGAGATTTCGTAGCTGCAATGATATCATCGTAAACATCAGTTGAGCTTCGTCTTCTAAATTCTCCATTTACCACGTCAAAATAAGTGACAGGTTTACTGCTACTTTTAAGCCTGAATAAAGTTTGTTCTTGTACTGTACGATCAGATCTGTGAAAAAATCCATAATAGACCGCAAATTCAAGGATTTTAGGCATTAAATCCTGCCATTTATGAGGATAAGGACCTAATAATTCATCAGTGTTATCTCTACTGTAATCTCTATCTTCATGGAAGTAAGGATAAAGTGTATCCATAGTTTCAAGTAATCTGGATGTCTCTTTTCCAAATAAGTGGCCCTTTGATACAATTTTTTCAATATTGACAAAATCTTCGATTTTGGAACCCCAAAAATAAAATTTTTGGAGGATTGAAGCATTCAAAGGCATGTAAATTGGATCATTGAGTTTAACATGGATATTCTTCCGACTCCAATTCCTCACAAATTGAATAAGTTCTTTTACCGTAGGTAACAACTCTTTAGGGGCTGTTAAATGAAATGTTTTATCAGCAGCTCTTTTATCAAATGTTAGCTTAACCACAGAATCTGCAACATAATCTACAGGCACCAAATTAATTTTCATAGACTTTGAAACCGGAATTAGTGGTAGTTTACCATTTAAATACAGTCTGAGTAGTACATAAACCGTGTTAAACGTTTTAATGTAGCCGTTAGATGAGTCTCCTACAATCATGCTTGGACGGAAAATAGATACATTAAATCCAGATTTTTTTACTTCAACTTCGCTTTCAAACTTGGTTTTTTCATAGTCACTTAAAAATCCATACTTATCTGTTAGTGAATCTTCAGAAACAGTGCCCTTTTTCCCTCCAGCCACATAAGCTGTTGATATATAGGAGAACCGGCTTAATATATGGTCTTCATGTGCTAATCTGGCTAATTTCAGCATATTTTGAGTTCCCTGAACATTAACTTTCTCGAGTTCTTCAAGGGAAGATGTGAGTTTCCAGTCTGCAGCAGTGTGAATTATATGATTAATTTTTTTAAAGAGCTTTTCATACTCATTTTCTTCCATTCCAAGGCTATTTCGGGTAATATCCCCATTTACTACCTGAATTCTGTTATTTAATTCTTTTAAAATTTCAGGAAATTCCCACCAGGCCTTACATAACCTATTTACAGCATCTTTTTTGTTTTTACCCCTTACCAATGCTATAATTTCGTGACCAGATTGTTCAATAATTTTTAGGGCAATTTGTGTGCCTAAAAAACCATTAGCACCAGTTAGGAGTATAGTACTCTTCATTCTCTCACTTTCCAACCATTTTCTTGGAGAAAATTTCTCAATATTTCAGGATTCTCTTTCGCACGATTTAAATGCTCAATGAATCCCTGTTTCAATAGATTTTTCTGTATTTCAGGATTTTCAATTAATTCATCAACTTTTTCACTTAATTTATCCCAGATTTCAGATGATTTATAGTCTATCAGGTAATTTTCCAATCTCAGTTCTCCATAAAAACCTTTAAGTCGAGTATCGTGTCCAATAGCTATTTGAGGAATTTGAGCTTCAAGGGATAAAACTCCAGCGTGATAACGGGAAGTAACAAGAAGTTCAAGACTTCTAAGAATGTTTGTCATTTCAGATGCATTATAGTTTCTAGATGAATATATTCTGGCCATTTCAGGATTTTTCATTTTTTCTCTTATGCTTTTAGCCAGTGGTTCGTCCACCTCTTCCATACAGATCAATGCTACCCTTTTATTGTACTTTTCAATGATCCTATCAGCTTCTATAGCCCAATTATTTGCCAGCTCTTCACTTCCTTTGATTCTATCCTTTGAACGAGAAAAATAATACGGCCATTTATATATGTTCTCCTTTTTGCCCCATAGGCGCATAACTACAGGCCATAATTTAAAATCAACTGCTGCTAAACCTATAACCCCTGAATTTGAGCCTTTCCAGCTTTTTTTTAAGATATTTTCATCTTTTTCTTCTGTTTTAAATGTAAATGCACAATCTGCGGTTACATCAATTGGAGCAGTAACTCCAATTTTTTTGAGTTCCTGGGCTGCTAATTCAGTTCTTGTTATAATTAAATCAGTTTTACTGGATTCTCTCTTAACCAGCCATCTGTTGAAAGATGATAAATGCCCTACATCTACTGCATAGGCTAAACTTGGCTTTTTAAAATTATATGCACATCTGGTACCCCATAAAAAAGCCCATAGAAGTGCTGAAGTCCATGTATCCATGTAACAGCTTCCTTCCACTAAAATAAGAACATCATGGTCTTTAACCAATCTTCTTATGTCCAGAAAGAAGATTGATGCAATTGGAGCAATCTTTAAAAATTCATCTTCTTTAAGATAGCGCCTTAAATTATCTTCATTTAATGTAGGAACTGTGATAATGGTTTCAGGCCCTAAAATTGATCTTACATCCTCTATTATTGTAAGTAATCTTGCTTCAGAACCAGTATTATTGGCACCATTATAGCCCAATAAAAGTACCTTAGGATTATTTTTCATAATTATCTCTTCTTATTTCTATTTTTAAAGATTCTTAAATGTTATAAATTCGCTATTAACAGGATGCTGGAACTGGTTTTAATAAGTTTGATTTTTCATTATTAATGCCTAAAAGTTTCAAAAGCTGATTAAGGTTAATATTTGTTGGAATTCCTTTATCATGCCAGTGACTTTTGCAGCTTGCAGAATCTAAAAGCACACATTGAGCTGGAATTCCCAGAGAATCTGATTTCCATCCTCCTGCAATTAAATTTGAGATACATGCCACCCCAATGATTCCCAGCTCATTTCTATCTTTTTTAGAGCTTTTTGAGAAGGCTGATGATTCATGAGAAATAATATAGACTTCAAATCCAAATTTGTGTCCTATATCTGTTAGTTCATGGACGTTACAGTTTTTTAAACATTTTGTGCATCTTAAACCAAGATCTGTTTCCTCTGCTTTGCAAAATTCTTGAGATCTCCTCATACAACCCGGTAAAAGCAATGTTTTTATTGGTCTTTCCCTGAAATCATTGCGGAATGATCTGTTCATGATTTCTGCTCCAACCATGTTTAAATGGTATTCTACCTCTTTTCTACCGCAGAAAATCACATCTTCTTTCCAAAAATGTTCCTGATGTTTTTCAGCTAGAAATTTATTTATATTAGCTGTATATTGACCAAGAGCATTTTTACTTCTGTTTTCAAACCAATTTGCAAATAAAAACGCGTTTTCAATGTAATTGGAAATATTTTCAGGATTTTTTGTTTCAAAAAAAGTTTTCCATACCTCTAAGCGTTTTAGTTCCTGATTGAAGTCTCCAGTTGATTTAAGGTATTTCAGGAGTTTTTGAAAGTTTTCTATAGTTAAATCTGGTGTATTATCATTTTCAGATAGTAAAAATGGTTTCATTAACACGCCGCGTATTAAATCTATGGTTTCTTTTGCAGATGCGTTACAATTTCGTTCATCTACTAAACCTTCCAGTATTTTACGAGGATTTTCATCCAGACATGATGCTTTTTTACTGTAAATTTTCCAGAAGGTTCCGAGCATTAAAAATTCAAATATGTATTCTTCATAGCTTCTTATTTTATTAATATCATTTTCTTTTTGATAAGTTATAAAATCAGATATTATAGAAGTTCCAAACCTTTCAAATCCCCTTAAAACTTCATCTGTAAATGATTTTATTTGTTTATAATATTTATTTGAATTTTCCTGGTTGAGTTTAAGTGAATATGTAATGGTTTCCATTTTCTTCCCTCTTATTCCTTTTTTATGGAATTTATAATGAATTCCGCATGGTTTGACATTCTATCCCAGACCAGTTCCATGAATGTTTCATCGCTTTCTTCGTAATTTAAGACAAAATGTTCAAAATAAAGGAAAATTGCAAAGTAAAAGTATTCATAGGCCATTATCTTTGGATCTACAGGCTTAATGGCTCCTTTTTCAATCATCTTTGTAAAAATTTCTTCCCATGCAATCAATGGTACCTCTAAAAGCTCTCTTTTGAAGAATTCTCTTATCTTTTCGTTGTGGTAGAGCTCTATTGATATAATCCTCCATATTTTTTCAATTTTAGGTGCACTCATTCTTCCAATGAATGCCTTCGCCCCTACTTCAAAAAACATTTCAGGCGTTTCCATTAATTTTTCCATTTCTTCCTCCGGAGGGCTGCTACTCCCTAATTCTGACTTGAAATAGTCAATTATAGCATCCAGAATAGCTTCCTTATTTTTATAATGATTGTATATTGAACTTTCCCTTATTCCAACTTCCCTTGCAATTTCACGGACTGAAACTGCATCAAAACCCTTCTGTGAAAAGAGATCGACTGATACATCGAATATTTTTTGTTTTGTGGATATTTTTGTGGTTTGATTTTTCATAACCTTAACTTCCTTATTTAACTAACGAACGTTAGCTTCTTGAATACTTGTATCATTTCTACTATTTAAAGTTAACGAACGAACGTTAGTTAAAAAATAAAATTTTAAAAATAAGATTATAAACTAAATAAAAGATCTATCATGTGTTTGAGGCCCTTTTGAAAACCCAATATCCAATTTACAATATTTACCTACATGATTAGCTAATTCTCCAATTAAATCACGTTTACATCCTTTACCTTTATCTTTCCACAATACTCACTTATTTCAAAATACAATATGTCATTAGTTTTTTTCTACATTATAATAAGCATCCCAAATTTTTCATCTAATTCGCTTTGCGGAAACTTTTCATCACTGATCCAGTATTTAATAGACATATATCTTCCAAAATCTTTAGAATCCCTATCAAGGATATCATTTAAAGGATCTATATATCTATCCCTGCGCAAACTGTCGTTATTTTAACTAATTTACCCTGATAGATCTTTTTTGCATGTAATCCTCCATCGTATTAATTTTCTCAAATTAATAATATTTATTAAAATATTAATAAACATTTTTTTAACTATCCTTTGGACTCAGCAGGTATAAGTAAAATTTAAATTCAAATGATTTATGGTGCAGATCAATGAGAAGAAGCGATAAAAAAATAAAACACAAAAGAATCATCGAGTGGATACTAAAAGAAGCCCAAGTGTGTAGAATTGCGGTTTGTAATGATAATA
The DNA here is from genome assembly GCA_002494885.1 of Methanobacterium sp. UBA44. Taxonomy (GTDB): domain Archaea; phylum Methanobacteriota; class Methanobacteria; order Methanobacteriales; family Methanobacteriaceae; genus Methanobacterium_D. Next base: position 106,562 of record DACV01000009.1, on the reverse strand, counting down.
AACCTTATATTGTGCCAATGAACTTCGCTTATAATGATAATTGCCTCTATCTCCACTCAGCATGCGAAGGGATGAAAATAGACATCTTAAGAAAAAAATAATGAAATCTGTTTTGAAGTGGACATTGAAAATGAGTTTGTAAAGTCTAAAATAGCATGTGATTGGAGAATGAAATAGGGTGATTGGTTTTGGAAGGGGAAATTTTATAGCAGATATTGATGAAAAGAGAGATGCATGGGATATTATAATGCAAAAATATGCTGGAATAGTTTAAAAAGGTTTTTATACTCTTCAAATTCACTCCAAAAAACAACGGTAATCAAAATAGATATAGAAGAAATTACAGGAAAAAATCAGGATATTAATGTTTTAAATCAAATGAATTAGGCCTCCTATATTCAAATCTCTGATAATAAATATATTATAAAAAATAGATAAATAATTCATTAACTTTTTGGAATGATTAGTGATCCAGATGAAAGAAGTAGCAATTTCAATAAAAGCAGTTAATCGACCGGGTGTTTTAAAAGAAATTACCAATTTAATGGCTAAATATGATATAAACATTACCTATACCCACCTATTTATAGAAAAGGGGAATATAGCCAATATATATATGGAATTTGAAAACGTTGCTAACATAAATGAACTTATAAAGAATGTTAAAATGATTGATGGAGTAACTGAAGTTAAAAAACCCCCATCTATAAGTGAAATTTATGGAAAGAGAATTATAATAATTGGCGGAGGTGCACAGGTTGCTCAGGTTGCCCACGGCGCCATAACAGAGGCTGATAGACATAATATAAGGGGAGAACATATAAGTATAGATACCATACCTCTTGTTGGGGAAACAGAACTATCAGATGCCGTTTCTTCTGTGGGAAGGCTTCCAAGGGTTAGTGCACTGGTTTTAGCCGGATCTCTTATGGGGGGAAAGATTTCCGAGGCTGTTGAAGAGGTAAAAAATGAGCACGACTTAATTGTAATCAGTCTTAACATGCCTGGAAGTGTAACCAAAAAAGCAGACCTTGTTGTAACAGATCCTGTCCAGGCAGGTGTCATGGCAGTTATGGCTGTAGCTGAGACAGCTATTTTTGATATAAAAAAAGTTAGCAAAAAAGTATTTTAAATAAAATTTAATTCTATTTAATTTTTGCATTTTACGAGTTAACTCATTTCGATTGCTCGAATTAATTTACTTGCTGCATTTTTTAATTCAGTGTCCTTAATTTCTCCACTTTCTCTAATTTTAAGAGCTATTTCAAGGACTTTTCGTACATCCTCTGGTTTCATGTTTTCAGCCATTTCTAAATATGTCTGATCCATATCTTCTGCGGCTTCAATTTTTTTTGCTTCCATTAATTGCAGCATAACCTGGCATGCACCCATAATGTCTCCACTTTCCGCGTTTAATTCGCATTTCTTATACAATTCTTCTGATTTAGAATCCATTTTACCACCTATATCAATAATAGTCCTTTAAAGAATTTATAATTTATTATTATGAATTTAGGATGAACTATAATTTATATTAACTTTCAATTTAATGAAAAAAAATCATATTATTAATTACTTTAAATAAATTAATATGGACTCAACTAAGTAGAAAATAAGTTTAAATAAAAAAAAATGAATAAAAATTTTCTATTTAAATTAATTTTAAAAAGAAATTGTAGAGATTAAAAAATCATAACATTTCCATAGCTCTTATTAATCTGGCTGCTGAATTCTTTAAATTTGCATCTGATATGTCGCTGCTGTCTCTCACCAAAAATGCAATTTTAAGCACCTTTGGGACATCTTCGGCCTTTATATTTTGAGCCATCTGTAAATAGGACTGCCCTGATTCTTCATCCATTACTACATTTCCTTTATCCATTTCCTGAAGCATTACCTGGCAGGCACCCATTCCCTGAGTTGCAACTTCCCTATCTTCACATTTCCTAATTAATTTCTTTGCATCCTCATCAAGAGGCATTTTCTTAGACTCCATACTAATACCTGACAATTTTTATAATTAAAGAGCCTCAATAGCTCTTATTAATCTATTTGCAGAATTTTTCATTTCAGGACTAACATTAGGCCTTTCTCTCATTTTAAATGCCATCCTAAGTACGCTAGGGACATCTTCTGGCTTAATCCGCTGGGCCATCTGCATGTAGGATTCATTTGGGTCATCCATTTCCATGAATTCTGTGTCTACTTTACCTTTATCCATTTCCTGAAGCATCACCTGACAGGCACCCATTCCCTGAGTTGCAACTTCCCTATCTTCACATTTCCTAATTAATTTTAAAGCATTTTCATCAAGTTCCATCTTATCCTGTGCCATAATATCACCATATAATTTATATGATCTTCAAATGATTTATATTTAATACTTATTCAACAAAAAGTATTTAAAATCAAGATTTTAGATAGTATCTTTTATCATTAAAAAAATCACGCTCATGTTTGTTTGAGTGTGTCATTTTTTTTAGTGCTTTAATTCAAAGGAAATAGTAGTTTATTATTATATGGAGTTTAACATATTAAGACATTAAAATTTACAATAAAAATTCTATTAAACCATAAGCCCGATTTTTGCACAGAGCCATGAGCATGAGCGAAAAATCATTCATAATATTTAAATTAAACGCTAGCATAATTAAACCCTAAATCGTTAATTATTTGAAAAATAACACATCTGAACAAATTAAATATATTTTGGAATTTATTTGTATAATTCTGCTATCTGGATAAGAAAGATCAAATTAACCATACTAATAATTAATATCTCATTTTTTGTTTTATCAAATACAAAAAATATTTTTATCTCTTCTTTTAAATAAATACTATAAATCTAACGGTGTGTAAAAATGACCAGAGACAATGAAATCGATCCAGAGTTTGAAGCGCAGTTAAAAGGTAAAATGGGCTGGAAATGCCCATGTTCACTTGAGATTATAGATAAAGAATCCGAACTCAAGACAGTTACCTGCAAAAAATGTGGAAAGACATTCAAAACAAACAGAAATACTGAATATTGCTTTAAATGTGAAAATAAACATTAAACGACGAAAATATAGTATTCTCTTGTGATACACTGAATAGATCTGTAGTTAGTGCTGCAAAAATGGCCTTAGAAATGGAAAATGTCAATTACGTACTTCTATTTGTTCCCCAAGTTGCGGAAGATGAGCGTGAGATGGCTTTGGGAAAACTGTAAATGTAAGATAAGTTAAGTAATGAGGCTGATGAAATTGCAGACTACTGGTTTTTTGAAACTGCTGTGGGTTTATCTAGGAAAGGAGAAACTTTTGAAGGACTTGATTGGGAGCCAAGTATCTAAAGCTGAAAAAGTTAAGATGAGGATCGGGAGATGTCATTGACTTTTTAGCTAATGTTTTGAGTGAAATTCAAGAGATTTCAAAAAACAATTCCAAGATTACGATTAAACTACATATACAATGCAAGGGAATATATACTACAATGTTTGACTTTGCTCTGTTTCCCATCATCTTTACAAATACATGAAACACAATGATTATGAATAAATTAATATGGTGAAAGAAAATGGTTAAAGTAGAAATTGAACGCCCCATGTGCATATCTTGTGGAAACTGTATCGATAACTGTCCAGAATATTTTGAATTCGCTGATGATGGTTTTTCAACCCTTAAAGGGGGAGAAAGAGTAGGAGATAACGATGAATTAGAAATAAAAGAGGCAGGATGTACTTTAGATGCGGAAAGTAGTTGTCCTGTATCTATAATACATGTTTATGAATAAAAATGGAGGAAATAAATATGGAAGAACTAATATCAAGGGTTTTAAAAGTAGAAGACTTAATAGACTATCAGGATGGCTCAGTTGTTAGCCGTGAAATCATAAGAAAAGAAACAGGAACAGTAACCATATTTGCATTTGATAAAGGAGAAGGCTTAAGCGAACATACAGCCCCATTTGATGCTATGGTTCAGATAGTGGACGGTAAGGCAGAAATCATCATTTCTGGCAATAAAAATGTGCTTGAAAAAGGCGATATGATTATAATGCCTGCAAATGAACCACATGCATTAACTGCTCTTGAGAAGTATAAGATGGTTCTAACTATGATACGATCCTGAAATTATAAATTTATTTTAGCAATATTCACAAACATCCGTATATTCACATTTTTCACATTTATTTTTAGAAATCTTGAATTCTGGCATTTCCTGCTTTTCAAACATGGTATTTATTGAATTAAGTACTCCAAAGAGCTTATTATGTAAAATTGAATTTATTACAACAGGTCTTCGTTCGCCAATTTTTGTATAATTAATAAATCCAACTAAAACTTCTTTATTTAACTCATAATCAATTAAAATAGCATAAGCAGCAATTTGTAGTGCATCCGCCAGCCATACACCATTACCTGGAGGAATTCCTGTTTTAGTTTCAACAGGATAATAAATTCCATTGATTATTTCTATTTTGTCAATTTTACCGCTTAAATTAAGTTCCTCATTTTTAAGTGGAAATTCTAAAAGTGATTGTGGAAAAAACATTTCTACAATTTCCATGCCTCTTTTATCTGTATTTTTAAGAACTTCTTTAATTTTTAAAGCCATAAATTGAGATTCCAGTTTAAAATCTTCTTCTAAATTATCACATAACTCATTTAAAACTAAAGGATCAATTTCATTCCTCTTAGAATAGTTATTTGAAATATTTTCAATAAATTGGGGAACCTCAAAGAAAAGCGTGTCGAATATTTCTTCAATTTCAATATTATCCTTTATATTCCATATGTTTCTTTTTGTTATCTCTTCAAAGCCCCTCCTTATCTCCTGTACTACTTTTCCAGCCACCATTTCTTGTGTTTGGATGTGATCTCCATTAAAATTCTTTAAATACAATTTAACCGGGCAGTATATGAATTCTGAAATCGAAGAAACACTTATCATTATTAATACACCCTATATCCTCAATCATTGGTTTAGTGTTAATCAAATCGTGCATTTACGCGTTAATTAATATTGATTTTCAAAAAACTCATATAAATAGATATAGGTTTGTTAACGCTTTCTATAGGTTAAAATACATTAAAATAGCCTATTAAGTAAAAATATATAAAAAAATTCAATTTAGGGAAGAATGGGCTATAAAATTATCTTTACAATTCCTTTGATTCCTTGATCTCATTAATAATTACATGATAAAAATTCATGAATTCGGCAATATGTTCCCTCATATAACCTATATCATCATACTGTTCTCTTGAAGGCTCTAATCTTAATGTAACAAATATATTCAACTTTCTCTTCTCATCAATAAATGCATACTCATCATATGCAGATAACTTGCTTTCAATTTTGCTTTTCCACTCCCATGGCGAAGTGTTATCTACAAAACAAAGATCAAACCCTTTTTCCCCAAAGCAGCCCATATATTCTAACATACTTATTTATGTATTTTTTATTACTATTAAATTATTACATTCCTGATCCTATTAAAAATAAAAAAAATAAATGGAAATAGAAAATATATTTTTATTCTTCTAAAACCCGGATAAAGAGAGTGTCATCTCTTATAAAATCAAGCGAATTAATTTCTTTTATTGCATTCTGCATATTTTTTTCCAGTGCCTCATGCATGACCATGAAAATAGGGACTTCTTGACCTTCATCTCTTTTTTTCTGGGTTACTGCTTCTATACTAATATTGTATTTGCTTAAAATGCCCGAAATTGTGTGTAATACTCCTGGTTTATCAACTGCAGTAAGCCGGAGATAGTATTTTGATTTTATATCCTCTATATCCTTTATCTGTTTAACCTCACTAGTAGTCGGCCCGTAAATGCCCTTTCGCCCCATATTTCCAATTATATCAAGACAATCTCCCACAACTGCACTTGCTGTTGGCATCATACCTGCTCCCTGCCCATACATCATAACTGGACCTACAATGTCTCCTACAATGTATACACCATTAAATACGTCATTAACAGATGCAAGGAGATGATTTTGAGGTATTAATGTTGGATGGACCCTTACTTCAAGTTCTCCATCTTCAATCTTTGAAATAGCCAGTAATTTTATGGAATAACCCATTTCATTCTTAATAAACTCGATATCTTCCTGTTTTATCTTACTTATTCCCTCCACATGGAATTTATCCTGTTCAATATAGGTTCCAAAGCCTAAAATAGTGAGTATAATTAATTTTTGTGCAGTATCATGTCCTTCAATGTCAAATGTAGGATCCTGTTCAGCATATCCCCTCTCCTGAGCTTCACGTAATACTTCTTCAAAATCGAGCCCTTCTTCTGTCATTTTAGTTAAAATATAATTGGCAGTGCCGTTAATTATACCATAGATTGATTGAATGTGATTTGCACCTAAACTTTCGTTTAAGGGCCCAAGTAATGGAATTCCACCACCTACGCTTGCTTCAAAGCATATCCTGACGTTATTTTTATCGGCAGTTTCCAGAATTTCCTCCCAGTGTTTTGCAAGAAGCGCTTTATTGGCTGTAACTACATGCTTACCATTGGACATTGCTTTTAAAATGAAGCTTTTAGCTGGTTCATAGCCCCCTATAAGTTCTATGACTATATCAATTTCTGGATCTTCTAAAATATCATTCACATCAGTTGATAAGATATTTCTGTCAACTTCAACGCCTCTATCTGTTTCAATATCCAGATCAACAACCTTTTTAAGATTTATCTTCGCCTCTACTTTCTGCTCCATAAGGTTTAAATTTCGATTGAAGGTTTCTACAACCCCCGCTCCTATTGTTCCAAAACCAATAAGTCCAATATTGTAAATTTTTTTCATTAAATGCCTCCCTAATACATATAATTTTAAAATTTAACTTTAACTGCTAAAATTTCCAATTTTAATGCGACAAAAACGAAGTTTTTGTCAGTTTGATATATTCATCTATTGACTCTCTCGTTGTACCTACAACAAGTCTTATTCTCCCATTTTGCCCTATAACTTTTTCCAATTTACCCTTTGCTATAACTTCTTCCCCATTCTTTGCCTGCCCTGAATATGTATGGGTAAATGAAGCTATTTCTGTTATATTAACTTCTCTACCTTCTAAAATATTAACATCTTCAATTTTATAGACAGCCGGATTATCAAAAGACGCTATCGCATCCTTTATATTACATTCAATGGTTGCATTGCCCAGGGATTCATATCTTTCATCACCATATTTCCCTTTGATTTCATTCCAATCGCGGGTAGCAAGTATATCAAATAATGTTCCATTTATGACTCCCCTATTGTTTTTACGCTTTTCATACCATTTAAACTCTTTATAACTTAATGAAGAGTCCTTAATTCTCTTTTCATATAATTTCATCCAGTATTCATCGCTTATACTTTTCAATGGACTCTTATCTTTAATTTCTCCAAATGTATCTCTTGCTTTTTTATGATTTTTAAGTCCATAAATAACAAAATCTAAATCAGAAACATTCTGATCATATAAACCAGGTAAAATTGATCCTGAAATTCCCATTTTTGAATAGGAAATGCCTGCATATTCATGGAAAATATCTGCTAACTTAACGACTTTTTTAAGCAAATCATTATTATCATTACTTTTCATTATTTCTTTAAGCCGTTCCTCTGGCTTTAAAATTTGTTTAACTTTACCTAGAGGTACTCCCATCATTTTAACTCCTTTAATACTGTCATCATAAAGGTATTCAGGAAATTTACTACTTAAAAAGTCATGCGCCTGTTTAGTATCTACTTTGGAGTATTTTTTACCATTTCTTATCCTATCTCCATTGATATCTGGAATATACCTTAAAAAAGACAGTATTCTGTCTTCTGGATGCATATAGGAAGTGGCGGCAAAGAATAAATCATCTCTGGTATGTATGAAATCTCTGGTCCTGGCTCTCATAAATTTATTTAATTGCACAACAATATAAATAACTAACAATAAGATATAAAGAAATCCATCTTTTTAATAGAATTTTTTAAAGATGTATGAGTTTTAATATGATAATTACAAGATTAATGCCTGATGGAGACCTTAAAAAAGGCATAATAGCTATTATTGAGTTAAATAAGATTAAATCAGGAGCCGTAATCTGTATTGTAGGAAGTTTGAACTCAGCCATCTTAAGAATGTCAGATGGTGAAGTTAAAGCATTTAAAGGACCATTTGAAATTGTTTCTGCTGAGGGAACAGTTGCAGAAAATGGAATTCACATTCATATTGCTATTTCGGATAAAGAGGGGCGTGTTATTGGAGGTCATTTATGTAAGGGTTGCATAATTAACACAACAGCCGAAATATGCATCCTGGAGATTGAATTATCTCTGAAAAGAGTATTTGATCCAGAAACAGGTTATAAAGAGCTTGTTATTGATAATGAAATAAATGAGTGAAACAATGAAATATAAAAAATTAAAGGAAAATTTGCTTTATGATGGAAGTCCAATAGAGCCATTCTGGGCTTTTAAGGAATTTAAAATTAAAGGATCAAGTATTTTAGCGTGGATAGGTCCGATGGACATTAAACCAGAAGAGATCATAGACTATGAAGATGTTGGTCTCCCTATAAAATCAGATGAAATGGTGCATTTTATAATAGAACATTTTGATATTCAACCTGCAGATATAAAATCCTGTTATCACCGGCAGAGAATACTTGTAATGATAGTAAAAGATATTTTAAGCGAATCAGGAATTAGAACTAAACGCGAAGGCGATGATCTTTATTTTGGAGATAAAAAGTTAAGTGTATCCATAGTTACATGTTCCAACAGCAGCATGAAGATACATTTTGGTATGAATGTTATAAATAAAGGTACTCCTGACGATGTAGAAACAACTGGGCTTTTAGAATGTAATAAAAATCTTGATGAAGAAAAAATTCATGTTTTGATGGATAAAATATCCGAAAATTATATTAATGAAATTAAATCAATTGAAGAAGATATAACCAAAACTAAGGTTTTTTAATTTCCAAATTAGAGATAAACAATTAAAAATCCAAAATAGTTCATATTATCTTATATAAATAAAAATAAAGGCTTAGGAACGTTTTAAAATGAAAATAGTAATTAATGGAATTCACGCTAATCTGAGATTTTCATCAGCCCATATGATTCCACTCCATGAATCATGTGGAGGGATACATGGACATTCATACATTGTTGATTTAGTTATTGAAGGAGAAAGGTGTGGAAAATACGGGTTTGTTGTTGATTTTAAAAAAGCTAAAGATATCGTGCGAAGCATCTGCTCCAAACTTGATCATAAAGTTTTAATTCCCTGTAAAAGTGATGTTGTTAAATTTACTGATAAAGGCGAAAAGTCGATAGAATTTACCGTTGGCCAAAAAGAATATAAACTTCCAATAGAAGATTGTTGCCTTTTACCGCTTAAATCCACCTCTGCAGAGGATCTGGCCGAATACTTTACCGAGGAAATATTTAAATATTTAGAAGAGACATATAATAAAATCTCAAGAGTCCAGATTTGTGTTAATGAAGGTATTGGACAGGGCGCCTACTTTGATAAATCTATAAAAACTTAAAAGTTTTTACTGTGCCACAATCAAAGATTGTGAGCATCCGTATAAGATTCGGTGGCCATACAAATGAAAACTCGCATTAATGAGATTTTTTCAAGTATTCAGGGCGAAGGTAAACTAATTGGAAGACGACAAGTCTTTGTTAGATTCTCTGGATGTAATCTGGATTGTGAATATTGTGATACGCCTAAAAGTAAAGATAGCACATATGGATCCTTATTTTCTAAAGAAGAACTAAATAAATCCATAAATGGTTTAATAACTCCTGATTTTCATTCTGTTTCCCTTACAGGGGGGGAACCTCTGCTTCATGCTAATTTTATAAAAGATTTTCTTGAAAATTATGATTTTAACTGCTTATTGGAAACTAATGGCTCTTTACCCCATGAATTAGAGAAAATAGTCGGGCTAATTAAATATGTATCTCTGGATTTCAAGCTCCCTGAACATTGTTCAACTTCTAATTGGGATAAATTATTTAAAAGAGAGTTGGAATCACTAAATCTATTAATAGATGGGGGAATAAATACATATTGTAAGGTAGTTATATTGCCCTCTACAAGAGCCGAAGATATTGGCCAGATAGCCTCAATGATAAATGATGAAATTCCAAAGAATTCAAGACCATCATTAGTCATACAACCCTCAGATCCTCTTGATCAATGGTTAAGCCATGGTAAAAAACTATTTGGTATTTCAGAAAGTGCAGGTAAATACATGGACGTGTTGACAATACCTCAAGTTCATAAAATTCTTAAGATACAATAGGAGGTTTTTATAATGGAAATGGGAACAAATGTAACAGTAAATGACGCTATGACATCAAGTGTGATTACAATAAACCCTGAAAACAGTGTTGCAGACGCTGCTTTTATAATGGCCCAGAATGAAGTGGGTTGTTTAATAGTAAAAAGTAATGGAGAACCAGAAGGAATAATCACCGAAAGTGACATTATAAACAAAGTAGTCGCCAAAGATATTATGGCCAGTACCATAACTGTTGATGAGATAATGACTAAAAACCTCATAAAAATTGATCCTGGAAGAGAATTAAACGAAGCGGCAAGGTTTATGTCAAAAATGAATATAAGAAGGCTTGCTGTAGTAAAAGATGGAATTTTAAGGGGGATTTTAACTGCGAAAGATATAATGGCGGTTTCTCCAGAACTAACTGAGATTCTTGTTGAAAATGCAAGAATGGAAAATCAGATTGACTATAACAATAATGAAAGTCCAGTACCTGGAGTTTGTGAAACATGCGGAAACTTTATGGATTATTTAGATGAGATTGACGGTAAATTTGTTTGCGAAGAATGTAAAGAAGAGTTAGAAGGTGATCTTACTTGAATAAAGTTATAGATATTATGACACCAGATCCGGTAGTAGTTTCTGTAGATACAATTGCAACAAAAATAAGATCAATACTAAGAGATGGAGACTTTAGGGCTGTCCCAGTAGTTAATGGAACTCGTCTTGAAGGCATGATAACACGAGGAGATATAATAAATATTTCCGCAACAAAATCTAACATAGATGCACACGGAATAATGTCACATATCTCAGTTGGCATTACAGAAGATATGGATATATGGGAAGCTGCAAGAAAATTATTAAATGCTGATGAGGTTCAAGCCCCAGTAACCAAATCATCGGAAGATATGCAGCTTGTCGGGATGTTAAGCGTAATAGACATCCTTAAAAAATTTGTTAATGATGGAATTAACCCTAAAAAAATAGAAGATATTATGACAAAAGATGTTATAACCTGTAATTACAACGATTTAATATCTAAAGTTTGGAATAAAATGGATGACACCGGTTTTTCAGGAATTCCAGTGATTAAAAAGAAAAAATTAATTGGAATGATAACAAGAAAAGACATCATTATTTCAGGCCATGCCCGAATTGGTAAAGAATCCAATGAAGCGAAGGGATCCACAAAAGTAGAAAGTATAATGAGAACTCCACCCATTGTAGCTACTTCTGATAAAGAAGTTAATGAAGCCGCAAAGGTTATGCTTGAAAATGATATAGGAAGGCTACCAATAGTTGAACATCCAGTATATATCAAAAAAGAACCTATCAGAGCAAAAGAAGCAGATTTAGTTGGAATAGTGGCAAGAGAAGATATCTTAAGGGCGTATATTAATTGATTTTAAAAAATAATAATTCAGATTTAAATAAATTTCGAATTCTAAGCTCATTTTTTATTTTTAGCTCCTATGAGGTGTAAATAAATGGTAATTAGACTAGAAAAGATGAGAAAAAATAGAGAAACAAGATTGATGATGAAATCTAGAAGTAGAGATCCAATCGAATTTGAAACACATCTGGCAGAGCATGAGGGAGATATCATGAGTATTGCCAAGAAAGAAGTAATTACAATACCTCAAAGCGCTACTATTAAAGAAGCCGCAGACTTAATGGTAAAAAACAAGTTTAGAAGGCTTCCTATAACTGATCCTGGAAGCGGAAAGCTCCGCGGAATTATAACAGTTATGGATATCCTCGACTTTTTAGGCGGAGGAGATAAATATCAACTTATAGAGAAAAAGCATGATGGTAACTTCTTAGCAGCCATAAATGAGCCTGTACGAGAAATAATGACAAGAAAAGTAGAAGTTTTAAACAGCAAAAACTCCATTGAAGATGCTGTAACCAAAATGATTGACAAAAAAGTCGGTGCACTTCCAATAATAGATTCTAACGAAAAAATTGTGGGAATAATTTCAGAAAGAGATTTTGCTTTGATCTTATCAGGCGTTTTAACTGACGAAACAGTTGAAGACTATATGACCACTTCACTCATCAAAACCACACCAGGTACAAGAGTTGAAGGAGCAAGCAAAATAATGGTTAGAAACAAACTAAGAAGAATCCCAATAACTGGAGAGGAACGAAAAACACCTCATCCTGAAAACGATAAACTTGTAGGCATTGTTACTGCAACCGATATCCTTAATTTCTTTGGTAACAGTGCAGCATTCGAAAAAATAATAACAAATAATGCAGATGAAGTCTTAAATACAACACTTAACGACATAATGACTCAAAATGTGGTAACAACCAGCATATATACCAAATTAGGTGATTTATGCAGTATAATGGAAAAAGAAGGTATTGGTGGAATACCTGTAGTCAGAGATAATGAATTACTTGGTATAATTACAGAAAGCGATATTTTAAGAGCAATAAGTGAATGATCTGAGGCGATTATCATGAAGGTTAACGAAGTAATGAACGATGAAGTAATTTTAATTCAGGAAAATGAACAGGTTAATCATGCCAGAAACCTCATGCTCAAACATGGACTTAGCAGAGTTATAGTGGTAGATAGGGATGAAAATCCCGTTGGAATTGTTACAGAAAGAGATTTAAGTCGTAAATTAAGAGGAAATGGTCCTGCATGGAAAAGAAGACCAATAGATACTATAGCAATAAGAAGAGTAATGAGCAATGGCTTGATAACCATAGATATCGATGCAGATCTTAGAGATGCTGTTGAAAACATGTTAAGAAACAAAATAAGTTCAGTTCCTGTTGTTGATGATGAAGGATTAGCAGGAATAATCACCAAAACAGATCTAATGAAATTTTATGCTGGAAAGTTTCAGAATCGCTGGAAAGTTTCAGACCTCATGACTAACGATGTAGTTACTGTAAATGAAAACCACACTATAACTCATGTTATTAATGTCATGGAAGAAAATAACATCGATGGAGTGGTTGTAATGTTCGACAACGAAATTGCAGGCATTATAACCCCTGCAAATATATCCTTTGCCCAGGTAGATGACCCTGAAACTGGAGTGAGTGTTGAAAGAGTTTATTTTGTAAGACAGGGCATTGAAGGTGAGGATAAAAGAAAAGCAAGGGAAATATCAATGCTAACTGCTGGAGACATTATGAACGAAGAATTTGTAAGTATCAGCCCAGATAAAGATGCAGTTGAAGCCGCAAAATTAATGTATGACTCAAAAATAAGCCATATGCCTGTTATAGAAGATGAAAACCTTGTCGGAATAATTACAAAAACTGATATAATTAAAGGAATACAATAAGAAGGTAAAAAGATTAAATTTTTGTTATATTTTCTTTAAATCATGAAATGAGGAATAAAAATGCATATAAAAAATATAATGAGCAGAGAAGTTGTTGTAATTGATAAAGACCAGAATATTCACGATGCATTAAAAATCATGAAAAAACGGAAAATTTCAAGATTACCCGTAATAAACACCAACGGAAACAATGAAAAAGAGCTTGTAGGCATTATTACTGAAAAAGATATTGCTTTAAGGCTTGGTTCATCAAGATATGGTAATCTGGCCCCTTCCCATTTCTATATTTCAACAGTTATGACTTCTGATCCAGTAACAGTTGAAAGCAGCACAAGTATTGGAACTGCTGCAAAAATGATGATCGACAATAAAATTGGAGGAATGCCTGTTGTAGATGATGGAGAAATAACAGGCATTATAACAAAAACAGATTTTATAAAAACATGCCATGGAGTCCCTTATACTGATACACTTGTCAAAGAAAGAATGAAAACTAACCTGATGACCATAACTCCTCAAGATAGACTTGTACATGCCAGAAGGATGATTATCGATGAAGAAATTGGAAGATTACCAGTTACAGATGGAAATCAGCTTGAAGGGATTCTAACTGCTAAAGATATAGCAAACTCAATGATTTCATTTAGAAAAGTCGTTCCTGACAAATATCAATCTGCAAGAATAAGAAATCTAATTGTAGAGGATATAATGACCCAGAACGTTAGAACAATTAACGAAGCTGCTACAATAGCCGAACTTTCCACATTTATGCTTGAAGAGAATTTCAGCGGAGTTCCTGTTGTTGATGATGAAGGATTAGCAGGAATAATCACCAAAACAGATATCATTAAGTTCATTGTTGAATTGGAGGAGGTCATCTGAATTTTACCCGAAATAAAATGTCCGGACTGCGGCAGGGATATGAAAATTGATTGGAGAAGAAATAATTCCCTTACTAACTTTTTTTTTAACTGTTCTTCCTGTGATTTAGAATTAAGAGTTGTTATAGAAGATTTTCTGGATAAAAAGCTCCAGAATATTCTGAATGTTAAAGCAGAGAAGCTTAATGAAGCCATTGAAAAAGGAATAATTAAGTTCTTTGAATTCCACGGCCATCCTGCACTGCAATTTAAAAAAGGCATTGGCAAGATAGAAGATGGAACCCTGATATATTTTAGAGACAAAATTGAAGTTATAAGAGGGTTTCCAAAGATAAGAAGAACATTGATGCTATTTCCAACCCTCAAAAATCATTTTAAAGGTAAGATAGTGGTTGAAGAGAAAATGAACGGATATAATGTCCGTATAGCATCTATTGGGGATGAAATTGTGGCCCTTACTCGAAGGGGTTATATGTGTCCTTATACAACTAAAAAAGCCGTTGAAATACTGGATTTGTCTCAATTTTTTAATGATAATCCTGATCTCGTGATCTGTGGAGAAATGGTGGGAACTAACAATCCATACGTATCCCATTACTATGAAGAAATCGGAAATCTGGGTTTCAGAGTTTTTGACATCAGGAAAAAAACCTCAAACGACCCATTATCAATTAATAAAAAACAGGAAATTTTAAATAAATATAATCTACCTGGTGTGAGAGTTTTTGGAACATTCAATGTCAATGAAGCTCCTGAAAAGATTAAGGAAGTAATTAAAGAAATTAGCGAAGCTAAAAGAGAAGGCATAGTGATAAAAGACCCTGATATGGAAATATTACCACTTAAATATACTTCATCATGTGCGCATGACTATGAAATAAGTTATGCATTCACTTATCCATTTGATTTTGGAAAAGACTTTTTTTTCAGCCGCGTTATACGGGAGGGCTTCCAGGCATTTGAAATGAAAGAAAATGATGAAGAACTTCGAGAAAGAGCTCTGCGACTTGGAGAATCAATACTGCTTCCAATGGTGAGTACAATAAAAAATGTGGCCTCTGGAAAACAAGCCACTGAAGATATGACCATAGACGTGGCAAGTCCAGAAGAAGTAGAAGAATTCCTGCGCCACCTGCACAATCTTGGAGTCTATGCAGTAATAGAAAAATTCGAGGATAATAAAGCAATTATAAGGCGAATACATCAATCAACAACCGATAAAATTACCAATCTCCTTAATGGCGGACTTTACTAAGTTTTATACAATTAAATAAATATAGAAGATATCTAATTTTAACTGATTCTTATTTGAGGAAAGTAAATGTCAGAGGATAAGTCAAAAATATGCAGGATAGGATTTCTTGGACCGTCAGGAACCTATGCAGAAGAAGCTGCTTCTAAAATTGAAGGAAAATTAGTACCATTTAGTTCTATAATGGAAGTTCTTGATGCTGTTAAAAATAATAACATAGACATTGGTGTTGTCCCAATTGAAAACTCAATTGAAGGGCCTGTTGGAGTAACACTTGACCTTCTTGCCCACGAATATGATTTAAAGATAAGAAATGAGATAATTTTACCGGTAAGTCATAAACTTCTTTTAAATAAAGATGCTTCAATAGAAGACATTGACACCGTATATTCTCATGCTCAAGCGCTTTCCCAATGCCGTAAATTTATTGAAAAACTCGGTGCAAAACCTGTAGCAACTCCAAGTACTTCTGAAGCCGCAAAAATGGCTTTAGGCAAAAAAAATGCTGCTGCAATTGGAACCAAGCGAGCCGCAGAAATATATAGATTAAAGATTGCAGAATCAAATATTCAGGACTACGATGATAATACAACGAGGTTTGTTGTACTGGCCAGACGTGATCATGTTCCAACAGGCAATGACAAAACCTCTGCCATTTTTTCACTGATGGAGGATAAGCCGGGCGGACTTTATGAAGTTTTGGGAGAGTTTGCCAGAAGAGATATCAATTTAACTAAAATTGAATCACGGCCATCCAAAAAAAAGCTTGGAAACTACATTTTTTTTATCGATTTTCAGGGCCACAGAGAGGATAAAAAGATAAAGTATGTTTTAAATACCATCAAAAACAAGATATCATATGTGAGGATCCTCGGATCATATCCTATTGAGGAGGATGATTAAGATAACTCTTGAAAAGGAAAAAGTTTTAAAAAGCTTAAAAGAGCTTGAAAGTGAATTTAATAAAGGTAATATTCCCAAAAGGCATTATGAGGTGCAAAAAAGGCAGCTTGAAGAGCAACTTGAAACATTTGTTGTTGCAGATAGAGTGAGAAGGTTACAAGGTAAAGAAACTGCTGAAGTATTTCTAGATGAAGAAGATGCTGAAGAAGAGAATGAAGAATTATTTAAAAAATACATCACATCTCCGGGTCTTAAAGAGAAAAAGCTGGAAAAGCCAAAAGAGCAGGGCCGAATGTCCCAGAATAAAATGATTGGAATTGCCCTTTTAGCTGCAGCGTTCCTTGTAGGCATTGCATTCGGTGCATTTAATATTGATCTGCCGAGTGATGCTGTAAATGCCAATTTATTCACAAATGACAGTGCTTTCCCACCTTTTGTACTTAACAACACCACAAATACTACAAATACTACTAATATGACCAATACAACCAGAAACACCACTAAAATTGTGAAGAATACCACAGTACCAAAGCCTAAACCTAAACCAATTAACACAACACCGACAAAACCCCCAGTAAATGATAATGATACACTAAACGCCGCTGGGGAGCCGGGAACAACCAAAAATTTCTCAAAATATAATTCAAACACCTATTGATCAGATTAATCGGATGAAATAGGATATTTATTTTTTATTTATATCTTAGCTGACTAATAATCTATTTTTTTTTAAAAATAACTGAAATGCGATGATATTTTTGATTTTTATCCCTATCCCTCTAATAAATAAAATAGAAAACTATATATTGATTTTACAGATGATAATAGATAAAGAGGTTGATATATTGAAAAAATACTTGCTTTTACTCGCTCTCCTATCTGGAATAGTTTTTATATCTGGCTGTACAGATGGGGGGAATCAAACATCTAACAATACAAACAATACCCAGACTTATAATGGGGATGAATTTACCTTTAACTATCCTAATGACTGGATTCAGATCCAGAGTAGGGTCATAAACAGTACAGTGGCTATTGGAGACCCTGATTCTGCTGATGCTAATGGGAACGTTCAGGTAAACGTTGTAATTCAGAAAATAATCAAACAACCCGAAATTCCATTACAGAATTATTATAATTCCACATATACTGGATTTGCAGCCCAAAATCTTGGATATAAACCAATATCTGAGGGAACCATACTTATTAACGGTGTTAATGTTCTTGAAAATAGTTATTACATAAATTCAGGCAAAACACAGAAACATGAGCGAGCAATATGGATGCAGAAAAACAGAGTGATCTATGTAATTCTCTTCAGCGCCCCAGTTTCAGAATATAATAAAGAGCAGGAAAACTTCGATACTGTAATCAACAGTTTCAAATTAATATAAATTCCAAAAGAAATATCTGTTATTAACATCTTATTTTTAAAATAATGGTAATAAAAAAATATCTGCTGGTAATAGTTCTCATTTGTTCTTTAATTTTATGTTCAGGATGCATAAACAACATTAATCAAACGGCCAATTTAACCCCCACAACAACAAATAAAACATTCCAGGCAAATGGAATTAGTTTTGAATACCCTTCAGACTGGAAAGAAATGAACAAAACAGGGAAATATGTAATAGCCTACATTATTGACCCTAAAGCAAAAAGCGATGACAAAAAGCCAGGAACTGCCGTGGAAATTTCAAGAAAAGAATCTTCAGGTATTCCCCTTGAAAGATTCTATGATGAAGTTAAATCAGGCGCATCAAGCGTTGCTGGATATCAATTGCTATCTGAAAGAACTTACGAACTGGATAACGTAACTGCATACGAATTTACCTCTAAAGCGACAGATAAAAATATTGAGGAGCAGTACAGAGTTATATTGCTTGAAAAAAATGGATTTATTTACATGATTGCCTGTGGAACACGCTCTCCTACCTATTTAGGAGATAAAACACCCGGTTTTGATATGATAATTAACAGTTTTAAAATAATCGGCTGAATTCATCATGATTTAAGCAAATGAATTTAGAAAAATAAAAGGAAAAAATATATTAATCTGTTTTTTAGATGATGTTACATAGATAAAAAGGGGAAGTTCATTGAAAATTCAGTTAAAAAAACAAGAGCCTAAAAAACGATCCGGAGATTTTCGATATAAAAAAGAGGCGTTAGCATTAGTTATTGCCGTGCTTATAGCCCTTATTGTACTCATATTAACCAGTGGAAGCCCTGGCACTCCCCAAACAAATCAAACAGCTGTTAATCAAACTCCTGAACAGATAAACACCAAAATATATTCAGCAGGTGGAATTTACCTTGAATATCCAGAGTCATGGAAGGTAACAACAGATGAAAAAGAAGATAAAAACGTGCAGGTAGTGATTCAAGATCCTACTTCGGCAAATAACCCTAACAGCACACAGGCAGCAGGTTTTACTGTATTTAAGGTGCAAAAAGACCCCTATGAAACAGTAGAACAGCGAAAAGACTCATTTATTGAAGGAATAAAAAGTTCAGGTGCAAATATCAACGAAATATATTCAAATAATACAAATATCAACGGAATAAATGCTGTTGAAAAAGTATATGATGGAACAGGCCCCAAAAATGAGAAGATACAACTTAAGGTAATTTACTTTGAACAAAGTGATATAATCTACATTCTTGCTTGCCTTACAAAAGGAATGCCCCTTGAAAACCAAAAAGCTAACTTTGATGTGATAATAAACAGCTTTAAGCTGCAATAAATTCCATATTTGTTCTTATAATAAATAATCATTTGACTTTAAATTATTAATCACATTTCAACATTTAATCATCACGATATAAAAAGGAAAAGATTTTTAATGAATCCCGATTAACAGTAAATATATATTAATGAACAAAGTACAATATTGTTATACTATCTTTGGAAGACCAGTAAATAACCTTAACATAGTTACCTAAAACCTGCTTTTATTTTAGCTATATAATCGGAGTATAAACTGAAAATATATTCAGTTACGCCTAATAAATAAATTTAAAGGCTCAAAGGGACTAATATTAGAAAAAAATGCTTTATTACGTTATTTACTGCTAAATAAATATTGTATTTTAGTTTCCAATGCGTAATTTTCAATGTAATGTTTAACATTATCAAATAGGATAAAAGGAGGAATAATATGGTATTGCCAGTATGCGATGTCTGTTTAAAAAGTGGAATGTTATGTCAGGGGTGTGAAAACAAATTAAAAAGTGGTGAGATCACTCAGCTCGATTTAGACATTGCAAAATTACTTTTCAAACTTGGCGAGGGAAAGATAGGCTTCAAAAAAACAATAGAAATTGGAGACGTCGTCATAATAGTTACAGAAAAGGAGAATGTTGGTAAACTCATAGGGAAAAGTGGAAAAATTGTAAGAGCAATATCAAAAAAGGTTGGAAAGAAGGTAAGGGTTATGGGTGAAGGTTCTGACTTTAAAGAGATTGCAAGGGACATTGTAGCCCCTGCAAGGATTTCAGGAATTAACATAGTTTACGGACGAGATGGAGAGGAAAAATACAAGATAAGAGTAATGAAAGAAGACTCAAGAAGGCTTCCAGCCAGATTGGATGTTTTAAACGACATTATGGATCAATTATCCTCTGAAAAGACCATTATTGTTATTGATGACCTCTAAAAATAGAATATTTTTAGGACCCTCAAACACATTGCGTTTGGGGCATCGACAGCAAAGCTTGCAAAAACAGAGTTTTGAAGCGTCAAAATCAATAATTTTGACTGCTTTCGATAGTTACAAAATCATAGATTTTGATGACCTTTAATTTTTTCACTTTGATTAATTTCAACCTTAAGAGGTAAAAAATGGAAGTTATTCTTTGTGTTACAGGGAGTATAGCTGCGATAGAATCAATTAAACTTGCAAGAGAGCTTAAAAGGCATGGGATTAAAGTTAAATGCTTCATGAGCGATGGAGCTTGCGAAATTATACATCCCTATGCCATGGAATTTGCAACTGGACGCTCAGTTGTTACAAAGTTAACAGGGAAAATCGAACATGTTAAATATGCAAATGCAGACCTGATTCTTGTTGCACCTGCTACAGCAAATGTGATAAGCAAATTAGCCTATAAAATTGCAGATAACCCCATTAACACCCTTTTAATTACAGCTTTTGGATATAAAACCCCTATTTTAATGGTTCCATCCATGCACGATTCAATGTATAAAGCCATTAAAGAGAACATAGAAACCCTGAAAGAGGAAAATATTACCTTTGTAAAGCCCAAAATCGAAGAAAAAAAGGCTAAATTCCCAGATATAGAAGATATTGTTTTACATGTCTTAAGAGAATTATGCATCAAAGATTTAGAAGGTAAAAAAGTCCTTTTAAGTGCTGGAGCTACCTACGAGGCAATCGATCAGGTAAGGGGAATCACAAACAGAAGTTCGGGCAAAATGGGTGTTGAAATTGCAAAAGAGGCCTTTATTAGAGGTGCTGATGTCACACTAATTAGAGGCAAAATGACTGCAAAAGTCCCCAATGTTTTTAATATCATAAAAGCAGAATCTGTTGATGAGATGCGCATTGCAGTTCTTGAACATGTTAGTAATTATGATATCTTCATTTCAGCCGCCGCAGTTTCTGATTTTACCCCTAAAGTAGAGAATATGGAAAATAAGATTTCATCAGATAAAGATATAACCTTAAAGCTTGAAAGAGAACCTAAAATAATTGGTGAAGTGAAAAAAATTAATCCTGAAATCTTTTTAGTAGGTTTTAAAGCTGAATATGATATTTCAAGGGATGATTTGATTAAATCTACAAGGCAAAGGATTGAAGAGCATAATCTTGACCTTATGGTTGCAAATGACGTTTCAATTGAAGGCGCTGGTTTTGGTGAGGATAAAAATCAGGTTATTTTGATTGATGATGAAATTAACGATGTTCCTTTGAGTTCTAAAAGGGAAGTTGCAAAGAGGATTATTGATAGGATTGGTGGAGAGAATTAATTTAATATTTATCTAAATTTATCCTTCCTCTTCTTCCTCAATCACCACTGCACCCCCATAATCACAATCGTAACAATGCCATAAAGACCAATTTTGAGGAATAACCCATTTAATATTCGTTGAACCACAAACGGGGCATTTTTTAATTCTTTTCATATATTATTCCCTAAAAACTAAATTCACAAATAAAAGCCATGTGATCCTTCTCATAAGGTTCAAGCTTGACCTTTTCAATCACTCTAAAGCCATTGGTCTTTAATTTTGATTCTTCTTCTTTAAAGATCTTATTTGGAGCTTTTGTAACATCAATACTCCTTGCTTTTATCATCAAGATCCCGATTCCCTTTTCTTTTAAATATAAACGGGCGTTATCCATGAAAAGCTCGGATTGATTGGGCTGGGCCACATCTGAATAAACCGCATCCACCTTTTGAAGTAAATTCATGTAATTCCTGGGCTTTGTGGCATCATCGAGGATTGGAATGATATTTTTGCGCATCTGGCTCAAATCAGCCAGTTTACGCATCATCTTCGGCGAAAACTCAACAGAATAAATCAAACCATTGTTACAAATATCTGAGATATGTGAAGGAGTAGTACCTGCAGATGCTCCTAAATAAAGCACCTTTGAATCTTCTTTAAATGGAAATGTTTCTAATCCATTTAAAATCGCTGCTGCAAGTTTTGAGCGCCTTGGATCCCATATCCGGTATTCTTTATCTTCGTTTTCTACTAATCTTTCTCCGTAAACTTTAATTCCTTGATTAAGATTTTCTGTGGCTACATTACCATCAATGTCATAGACTCCCTGAAACTTTTTAGTTATTTCCATTTTATTTGCTCCAAAATAATAACTTTAAAAAATTATTTTTCATTATCTTTCATGATGCATCTGTTTTCTAAATTCTGCATGGATTCCAGAATTTCTTCCCGTATCCTGTGAACATTTTCAATTGAATCAAGAAGTTCAAGTCTTGTGGTATGAACTGAAGATATTATGGTTTCTGCTTCTGTTCCAATATTACCCATTAGATTCTCCGTTTTTTCGTGCTGCAGATCCATCATACTGTGCATCTGCTCAAAATTATTTTTCAGTCTTTTTTCAGTTCTTTTAGAGAATCTTATTGCAAATACAGCTAAAACTGATGCTATAAAACTTGAAATGATTGACAGAACATATAAAGGTAATAATATATCAACCATAAACCTCCTCCTTTAATAATAATCTTCAATCTTCTTTCTATATTTATCCCTTTTTTTCTTCTTCATCTTTTTTTTACCCTTTTTCCCCTCTTTATGGGTTTTTTTAGCCCTTGGAGGGAATGGATATTTCTTTTTAATTTCTTCAAGATGCTCTTCAAATTCTGGTTTTATATCTGCATCAAATTCCCCTGAGTAAACATCCTTTCTAACAGCGAGGGATATTTTAGCGGCCAGTGCCCGGGCAATTTTCCCTTTAAGCCACCATTTAGCGCTTCTAATTTCTGGGAACTGATAGATAAGCCCGTGTTTTGGAGGTCTTTCTCCTGTTTTTAAATGTCTAAAAAGAGCTTTTTCCGCCCCAATAATCTGAACTGTACTTGAAGAAAGCATAGCTAATCTTTCTAAGCTCCCTGCATGAGCCACAAGTTTTGCACCAAGAAGTGAACCAACGAGATCACTTAAGTTAGGTGCAATTTCATTCATTTTCTGCTCAACATAATCTGTAAGGAATTTTTTAGTGTCCTGAAGAGATTTTATGGAACCTGCAAAATTTTTAACCATTTCAAGGTCAAGACCTTTAATTTCAGCTCCTGTGCTTTGATCTGTAATATCCATTTCATCCAGAAGGCCTGATTCAATTATAGACTCCCTATCACCATATTCCGTCACCAGATTTACATATTTTTCCTGATTTTTTATTTTATTCAGTTCAGGAAAATGAATGGTGTGCCATTCCCTCAATCTTTCGATTAATTTACCTGTAGCTTCATCAATTTCATCTATTGAATTTATTGCCTGAATTAGATAGCTATCTCGAGCTTTAGAAGCTTCTTTTAATTTATAATTAATAATCTCCATGCTTAAATTGTGTAATATTTCATCTAAATTCTCTTCTGACTCTAAAGACCCTATTTCTACTAAAATTTTAGCCATATTTGACCTTAAATATTCGCCAGCAGAATTAGGAGTTTCAAATTTAAATTTAGATGTCCTTTTTAAGTTTTTATAATTGGAAATAGTCAAATTTGTTTCAATTATTATTGAATCACATTTTTTTGTATTTCTTTTTAATATGGACTCTTCCTGAACAGTTAAATTACCTTTATTTAATTCCAGAACTTTTTCAGCAAGTTTTCCTTTTGGGAAAAGTTCATAATCTATGAGGGTGAAACTTTCATCAAAGAGCATGAAGCCCATGAAACAATTTGTAAGATAGCATTTCATAGAAATTTATCTGTATTTTAAGACTTTAAAGTTTATTTGTATGGTGACCCTATGTTAGAAACTGAGTTTTGCAATGTTAAAATAAAAAATCCAACCATGTTAGCCGCAGGAATACTTGGAAGCACTGCTTCTTCGTTAAACTGGGCTTCGAGAAGTGGAGCTGGTGCAGTGGTGACCAAATCCTTTGGTTTAAACCCAAATAAAGGGTACAATAACCCTACGACTGTCGAAGTTACAGGTGGAGTCATAAATGCCATAGGACTTTCAAATCCTGGTGTCAATGCTTTCATAGAAGAGCTTAAAAAAATAGAAATGCCCACTACAATTGTTGCTTCTATATATGGTTCTTCAAATGATGAATTTTCACAAATTGCTTCTAAAATAGAAGATTATGCCGATGCGATTGAATTAAATGTTTCATGT
Organism: Methanobacterium sp. UBA44; assembly: GCA_002494885.1. Lineage (GTDB taxonomy): Archaea > Methanobacteriota > Methanobacteria > Methanobacteriales > Methanobacteriaceae > Methanobacterium_D. The sequence goes on along the minus strand of DACV01000009.1, from coordinate 82,084 downwards.
CCCCATGCTCAGAAAGGATGCGGCGCTTCCATTGGAGAAGACCCTGAATTAACAGCCAGTATTGTTAAATCAGTTAAAAAAAGCGTTAATATTCCAGTAATTGTGAAATTAACACCCAATGTTACTGATATTGTTGAAATTGCATTAAGCGCCCAGAAAGCAGGTTGTGATGGTTTAACGCTCATTAATTCTGTTGGTCCAGGAATGAGAATTGATATTGAAAGTGGAAATCCAATTCTTTCCAATAAATTTGGAGGATTGTCTGGGCCTGCAATAAAACCCATTGCCCTTCGATGTGTTTTTGATGTATATGATGCAGTTAAAATTCCAATTATTGGTGTGGGCGGCATTGCAGATTACAAAGATGCGATAGAATTCATCTTTGCAGGTGCAACATGTGTCCAAATTGGAACCGCAATTATGTATAAAGGGCTGGATATTTTCAAAGAAATTAACGATGGAATCAAAAAGTTCATGATGGAAAAAGAATATGAAACCATAAATGAGATAGTTGGAATAGCCCATTAAACAGATATAAAAGACTTATAATTACTTATTTAATTAAAATAAGGTCGATAACATGCATATTCCAAAAACTGTTGCGATTAAAAGAATAATTAAAGAAACTGAAACCGTTAAAACATTTATTTTTGACTTTCATAGTGATAACGTTATACCTGGGCAATTCATGATGGTTTGGAACTTTGAAGATGAAAAGCCAATGTCCATCTCTTTAATTGACCCTGAAAAAAATGAAATAGGCATATCCATTAAAAAGGTGGGCCCATTTACCGAGGCAGTTCATTCACTCAAAGTGGGAGATAAACTCGGCCTAAGAGGCCCATATGGCCATGGATTTGAATTAAAAGGTTCAAAAATCCTGGCAGTAGGAGGTGGTGTGGGTATGGCCCCTGTTGCTGCATTTGTAGAATATGCGCGAAATAAAAATGTCAATGTGGACGTTATATCTGCAGCAGCAACAAAAGAAGAACTTTTATTCATGGATAAACTTAAATCTACAGATATTACTGCATACGCATGTACTGATGATGGGAGCTTTGGGTTTTATGGTTTCCCTACCCAACTAATGGAAGAAATACTGCAGGAAACTGATTACGACATGATCGTAACCTGTGGTCCTGAAATAATGATGAAGGGAATATTTGAAATTGCAGAAAAACATAAAATTGCAGCCCAATTTTCTCTTGAACGCTATATGAAATGCGGTATTGGGCTTTGCGGCCAGTGCTGTGTAGATGATATAGGCTGGAGGGTCTGCGTTGAAGGTCCTGTATTTTCAATCGATGATATAAGATTAATTTCAGAATTCGGAAATTATAAAAGAGATGCATCTGGAATAAAGCATAATATTTAATAATTTTTATTAATTTCAATTTTAATCAAAAGAATGTGATAATAATGATTTACAACTTAAAAGGCACTCTAACATCGGCGAATTTTGTTATATTAGCCCTTCTTGTCATTTCATTTTTCATTTTAACTCCTATGCTGAGTATGATTATTCTCGGCCTTGCCTTTGCCTATGGCGTTCGTCCGCTTTCCAAAAGGATGTTGCCCCGTTTGAAATTTGAAACTCTTTCCATCACCTTAGCAATGATAATACTCATTTTGCCCCTGATACTAATTATTGCTATTGTTATAAATTCATTTATTGAATCAACACCTACAATTGTAGGTATAGCAAAAAGCAGTAATTTAGGTAATATAAATTCAACAACTATACATCAATTACTGCCTGCCGGACTTCAAACATATACCGGATCACTAATTAAAGCTGCAAATGTAGGAATTGAAGATATTTTGAGAAATATATTGACTTATCTTATTAGTTATGTTGAATCCATACCTACTCTTGCCTTCCAGCTTTTCATATTCTTTGCATCAACCTTTTATTTTGCAAGGGATGGTGATAAGTTATGGGAATACATTAAATTTGCCATTCCAAGCAGTAGAGAGCATTATTTTGATTATTTATTCAGTGAAGTGGAGAGGGTACTAAAGAGTATATTTTTTGGTCACTTCCTTACAGCTATTTTAACCGGTATACTTGCAGGAGTTGGATACTGGATTATTGGATATCCATTTGCCACCTTTTTAGGGATATTAACCGGTTTTTTCCAGGTTATACCATTTATCGGGCACTGGCCTCTTCCAATTTTACTGGCAGCCTATAATATTTTTACTGGAAGTTATCTGCAGGCGGTTGCGGTTATAATACTTGGATTATTCATGAGCTTAATCGATATTTATATACGGCCCAAAATATCCAGTAAATACGCAGATATCCACCCTCTGATATTTATACTTGGATTCCTGTGCGGACCATTAGTATTTGGACTAGTTGGTTTTATTTTGGGTCCCCTAATATTAGGAGTTACATATGCCGCCATTAAAGCATATAAAATAGAAAAAACCAATCTGGATCTTGAAAATAATAAAAAATAGTAAAATAAAAAAATAATTTCTGGATTTATGGTTTATACCAGTTTTATCTGAATTGAATTAGAAGTTACAGATTTAGAGCCTTTAGTACTGTTAAATATTACACTGAAACCTCCAATAAAGAATGGATTGGAAACTGTGGCATTAGGGCCAAAATCCTGTTGAACTTCTGCATCTGTAGGTATGTACAGTTGACTGGTGTATCTTTTTGTTTCCCCAGGTTTTAAGGCGCCAAGAATTTGTTCAACCCCCTGACTAACAATGCGTACATCAGTTACATTCTCAGAACCCTTATTAGAAACTTCATACTGGATTGTCACATTCATTCCCTTTTTAGCTGTTTCAGGACCCTTTTGAACTGCCGCTATATCAATTGCTTCAATGGCCGTTGTGTTGTTATTTACAGTTGTGTTCGGCTGAGTTTGATTATTCTGCCCTTGAGTACAGCCAGAAGTGAATACCACCACTGCAAGAATGGCCATTATAAATATCATCCCTAATTTTTTATCCGTTTAAATCCCTCCTCAAATTCTTTAAATTTTGACGCAGAAAAATCAAAGGTTTTTCATGCTACCAAAACCTAAGGTTTGATGCATAGAAATTATAAATTTTCTAATGCTCATTTAAACTCTAATTAGGAATATGTCTAATAATATATAAAATGATCTTTAATGGCGAAGTAAATTATATAAAAAATATTTTATGATGTTCTTTAATGAAGGTAAAATGGAATAAAATTATTTAAATTTAACCTGTTTATCTTTTTTAATTAATTCATCAAATTCAAGGCCTTTAGAAAATGCTAAATCAATATCAACTTTATAGTTGTCTCCTCTTGTCTTTATAAGGTCATTTATATGTACAAACCGCCATTTCTTGTTTTTAAACTTAGCCCCAAGATAAGGTTCTGCACCAAAAATGTTTGAAAATTCTTTTAATCCAGTTATTTTTTCAGAGTTAATATAAATATGCTCGGCAGAGGTTGATTTTACTTCAATTGCAAGATAAACCTTCCCATTACCTGCAATGATATCTGGTAATGGTTTCTTTGTAGCACCACCTGAAGCCGGCGCCCTCATGGCAGCACAATCTGCATTCCAAAGCATTTTTACCAATTCTCTTTCTACACGTGACCCTTTTTTGTTCATATAAATCGGCTCTGAAATCCTATTGGAATCTAATAATTCAAAACTAATATAAATTAATTTTAGGACTATATAAACCTTTTAATTAAAGTTTAAAAATAGAGATTATGGAAATTAACTAAGAATATAAAGAGAATCTAACGATTTAGAGATCACAGTATTCTATGCTGGATGCGATGAACGTACCGTTTTTAAAAGGAGCCTTTAACCATTCTATTTTAGCATCTTTAGCTATTAAATTCTTATCTAAAAAAATAATGTCCACAGTAATGCCTGATCGGTTATGTTCTATAGCATCAGTTATAAATCTGGAAAAAGAGCCCCTGTAACAATATTTATTCTTTAAAAACCACTGAATTAAGCCAACACCGTCCATATGGCCTATTAATTTACCTTCATGCATAACGTTGCATTTGGGTGAGCCACATGTTTTTTCCATTTTTATCATTTTGATCATCCAGATTATCAGACAAATAATAATATGGAATTCTCTAATAAAATGTTTGTGTTTACTTTTTTATAATAGATGAAAAATTAGTATAAAATTAGCTATTAAAAAGGTTAAAATGGGGCCGGGGCCGAGATTCGAACCCGAGTCGTGGGATCCACAGTCCCAAAGGATAACCACCTACCCCACCCCGGCAATGAACGATTTTAAGTAATAATGTGGATTGATGCGGGAGCAGGGATTCGAACCCTGGTAGGCCTGCGCCAACAGGTCCTAAGCCTGTCCCCTTTGGCCAGCTCGGGCACCCCCGCTAGCGTGAGCCATAAAATATTTTTATAATATTAAGAAAAATGCTCCGGCCGGGATTCGAACCCGAGTCTTCGGCTCGAAAGGCCGAAATGATTGGCCGGACTACACCACCGGAGCTTGAAAAATCTTTTGATTTTTTGAGCACAAAAATCTATCGATTTTTGTTAGCATACAAAAGTTTATTTTTGCTGCACGAAAATATATAATTTTCGTTAGCATACGAAAAACTTGTTTTTCGTGCATGAGAAACTCTCGAAATCTTCAAAAATCATATATTTTTGGGAGATTGAAAATGCTATGCATTTTCAATATCTTTGATTTCGGAGCCATCGAATACTGAGTATTCGGGCATCAAAAGCTTTGCTTTTGATAGCACAAACACAAAGTCTTTGTAAACTATGTTTCTCTACCTCGAACACTTGTGTTCGAAGGCTCCAAAACCTGCGGTTTTGAGAGCATGCAAATAATACATATGAAAGTGGGCCCAATGGGATTCGAACCCATGGCCGCTCGGTTATGAGCCGAGCGCTCTACCTGGCTAAGCTATGGGCCCTGAGCGCCCCCGGCAGGACTCGAACCTGCGACCAATCGGTTAACAGCCGAACGCTCTACCTACTGAGCTACGGAGGCCATGCCAAGCAAAGCCGACAAATACGTAGTTTTGTGGCATCAAACATGAAATGTCTGAACGTCTGCAAACTACAAGCTAGCGGTTTGCAAGGTTATAAAATATAAGCACATTTGTGACGTATTTTTTAAGTTAGTGATTATAATATATAAACGTTTTGGATATGTGAATTCACAGTATAACCAAGGATTAAGTGCTTATAACATATATACTTTGTTATTACAAGCTATATAACTTTTATTTCTTAATTTAATTATAGAACAAATCCAATAAGCAAGAATAAATTAAATTTTTAAATATCTATTCTCTAAATATACATATTAAAATTTAATTCTAACTTTAATTAGGTGAAATATGAACCTTATAAACAAGATCAAAAACTTTGAAACCCTGGATTTAATGCAAAAAGCCAATGAAATTACTTTAAAAGAGCATGGAAATCAAATAACCCTTGAAAGAGCTATTTTTCTTTCCTGGTGGTGTGATAAAGGTGATTGTCTTTTTTGTTACATGTCAACACAAAAACCAAAAATTAAAGAACCAGAAAAAGCCCGACGCAATATAAATTCAATTTTAGCCGAAGCAGAGCTCTGCAGAAGAACCGATTGGAAAATTGAATTCCTTTCAGGTGGATACGGCTCTTTTTCAACAAAGGAAATCAGAAATATTTCCCAGAATATTTACAGAATCACTGGCGAACCTGTATGGCTTAATATCGGGATTACAAAGGATCTTGAATCATATGGGGATGAAATTGCAGGAATAACCGGTGCTGTTGAGGTTGCAAATCCCCAGTTACACGATGAAATTTGTCCAGGCAAATCTCTGGAAGATATAACTGAAATGCTTGAACTTGCAGGAGAATTAGGATTCCAAAAAGCAATAACTATAATTTTAGGGCTTGGAGAGACTCCTGATGATCTAAAATATCTGTTTGATTTGATCAAGGGACTTGGAATTGATAGAGTTACCTTTTATTCCCTGAATCCACATAAGGGGACTATTTATGAAAATGCACCACAACCAGCATCCTTATATTATGCAGGAGTGGTTGCAGCAACAAGAATTAAGTTTCCAGAGCTTAAAATCATTACAGGAACGTGGATAGATAACCTTGCTAATATTGGACCTTTGCTTTTAAGTGGGGCTAATGGACTTACTAAATTCCCATTATTCAAGATGTTCGGAACTCGTTATGGCAAAAGAGTTGAAGAAGAAGTACTTTGGGCCGGAAGAGGACTTATTGGGACTTTCAGTAATTTTGATAAATTAAAAGAAAGCAGAAAAATAGATCCACAACTTGAACCATTTATAAAAAGATATATTGATAAATGCATTAAATAGAATAAATAATTAAATAGATAGTAAATTTTTACCATAAAATTAAATTTAGATATTTTTTAAATTATACTGAAAAATAGCGCTAATTTAATCACTAAGTATTATACATTTGAGGAGGAATTTTTATTAAGATGAAATGCGGACTTGAAATTCACGTTCAACTTGAAACTGATTCTAAATTATTCTGTGACTGCCGTACAAATTATCAGGATGCTCCAGCAAACTCAAACATCTGTTTTGTTTGTCTTAACCAGCCTGGGGCAAAGCCATACCCACCAAATGAATCTGCTATGAATGGGGCAATTAAGATAGCCTTAATGCTTGGATGTAAGATAGCAGAAAATGAAACTTACTTCATGAGGAAACATTATGACTACCCCGATCTTCCATCTGGTTACCAGCGAACATCAATCCCCATAGGGTATGAAGGTAATCTGAACGATGTGAGAATCCGTGAAGTTCACATCGAAGAGGATCCGGGTCAGTACAAGCCAGATTTAGGTGTGGTAGATTTTAACAGATCTGGAATTCCCCTTATTGAAATCGTTACAGAACCAGATATGAAATCACCTGAAGAGGCCAGAAATTTCCTTCGTGAGCTAATAAGAGTTTTAGAATACAGTGGAAGCGCGCGTGGAGAAGGAACAATGCGTGCAGATGTAAATATATCCCTTGAAGGCGGTAAAAGAGCTGAAATAAAGAATATAAACTCTATAAGAGGTGCTTATAAAGCACTTAAATATGAAATAGTAAGGCAGAAAAACCTCATAAGAAGAGGAGTTGAAATAAAACAAGAAACACGTGCATTCCTCGAATCACAGATGATTACCGTTCCAATGCGTCTTAAAGAGGAAGCTGATGACTATAGATACATACCAGATCCTGATCTTCCTCCAATGCTAGCTGAAGACCAGGAAATTGAAGGCATAAAGGAAGAAATGCCTGAACCGCCACATATTAAGACAGAAAGATTCATTGAAGATTATGGAATTGAAAAAGAATATGCAAAGGTCATGACATCTGAACTGGCCCTTGCAGATGCCTTTGAAGAAATAGTAAAAAGTGTTGAACCATCTTTTGCATCTATCTGGATGAGGGATGAACTTAAAAGGGTTCTTAATTACAATAAAATGAGTTTTGATGAAAGTGGCATAAGGCCTGTAGATATTGTAGAGCTTTTAGACATGATAAAAGACAAAAAGGTTACCCCTAAGGCTGCTAAAAAGATAATAGAAAAAATGCCTGAGAATAAAAACTCACCATCAAAAATTGCTGAAAAAATGGGATTAGTTGGTGTAACCGACCAGGAAAGTGTGCTAAAAGCTGTAAAACAGGCCATTGATGAAAATCCTCAAGCTGTTTCCGATTACCATGAAGGCAAAAAAGGAGCAATGAATTTCTTAATAGGGCAAGTTATGAGACTTACACGTGGAAAAGCTGACCCTGGGGAAACATCTAAGTTTTTAAGAGAATTTTTACTTAAGTAAAGCCATATACTCTTTTTTTATTCCATTAAATATGATAAAGAAAACTTTTTAACACACTTTAAACAAAATATTTATTAATTAATCTTTGAGGCAAAGGTCAGAAGATGGCGAAAAGTGTTTTAGATATGATTTTATGGCATCCTGAAATGGATATTAAACTATCTAAAATAACTTATATCCATAGAGGTACTAAGGGAAACCTTAAAACCGTTGCTGGAGAGTATATAAACAAATTAGGACGTGGGTTTTTGATACTGGATGAAGATACCCATATTCCTTATCATAGAATTATTAAAATCCAGTATAAAGGTAAATTAATATGGAATAAATAATGATTACTTTATTTAATATAAAAAGGATTATTGAGGATTTTAAATGAGTAATAAAGCTCTTGTAAAGCATTATATGACAAAAGAAGTTATAACAGTAACTCCGGACACGCCTAACGAAGAAGTTATTAAATTAATGAAAACAACAGGCCACGATGGATTTCCAGTTAAAACGAATGGTGAAGTAATAGGAATAGTAACAGCCTTCGATTTGCTTTTAAAACCATGGGATCACGCAGTTAAAGACATAATGTCCACTGATATCGTAGTAGCAGATCAGGAAATGTCTATAAATGATGCATCACGTGTAATGTTTCGAATGGGAATATCAAGACTTCCTGTTATCGACAAAGATGGAGAATTAGTGGGAATTATTACAAACACCGATATTGTTCGCTCCCATATAGAAAGATCAACACCGATGAAGGTGAACTATTTTAAGAAGACGTTAGAACAGCTTTATGGTATTAAAACAAAACTTTTGAGAATGAAAGTGCCAACTGAAAAGCTGAGGCCAACTCAAGATAAAATATATGCAGATGAACTTCAAGGAAGAACTTATGAACTTAAAAGAGGGCTTGCAGAGCCTACAATAACCGTTAAAAGTGGAGAAAGATATATTCTGGTAGATGGTCATCACAGGACTGTTGCTGCTTCAAGACTCGGATATAAAGAAATCGATTCATATGTAATTGAATTAGAAAAGGATATTAAGCTTGGAATTGAAAAAACAGCAGATAATGAAGGAATATACACTCTGGATGATATCAAAATAATTGATGACGCACAGCACCCCCTAATAGCTATAACCAGAAGTTTAAGAAAAGATAATAAATTGGGAAGCTAATTACTTATTTTAAGGAGATTAAATGTGAATGATAAAATAATAAGAGAAGTTTATAATGTTTTAGAGGATAGACGTGACAATCCTATTGATTCCTACACTTCAAATCTTATGAAAGACGATGCAAAACTAGCTGAAGATAAAATCCTGGAAAAAATAGGTGAAGAAGCTGCTGAAGTTATCATTGCCTCTAAAAATGATGAAAATCTTGTTTATGAATCTGCTGATCTTATTTTTCACACATTACTGCTTTTGGCGTATAAAGGCATTGAAATCGATGATCTTTATTCTGAATTTGAAAAAAGAAGGAAATAATAATAAAATATACTATGGATTTCTTTTTACTTCTTCCATAAATCTCTCTTTTATCTCTTCTGGTTCCATGTCAATTACAGGAACATCTGCATTTCCAGGTTTAACTTTCATATGCACAAAAACGGGGCCCTTAGATTCTAAAACCTCTTTAAACTTAATTTCTTCTTCAAAAACAAATGTATTTTTAAATCCAACTGATTTTGCAATTTGGTGAAGATCAACCTCTGTGGTATATGTGCACTGTGACCCTGTTGAGCCATAGCACTGGTTATCAAAAACAACGAGAATGTAATTTTCAGGATTCTGGCTGAAAATGGTTACCAGAGTTCCCATGTTCATTAGAACAGATCCATCCCCATCAAAAACAACAACTTTCCTTTTTTGGGATAATGCAAGCCCTAATCCAATTGAAGATGCCATTCCCATTGAACCGAGCATGTAAAAGTGAGTTGGGGAGTCTTTAACATAATACAATTCTCTGGAAGGAAATCCAATGTTACAAATGACCAGTTCATCATTCAGACTTTCTGCTATCTTTTTTATGGCTTCAATTCGTTCCATAATATCACCATTTAACATTTATTTCCAGAATGGAATCTCTAGAAGTATTCCAATAGGTGCCAGCGCGGTTTTAGAGAGTATCCATGCTTCAGGAATGACTTTTAATGCTTCTTCATGAGTTTTAGGGTTAATATAAGCAATATTCAGTGCATCTAAAACTCCGGGTGTTGCCTTCCCCATAGGGATCTGAGCGCCCATAAATTCTCCTTCAGTACCTCTATGGCTCATCACCATGAGTACAGGCATTCTGTAAAGTTCATATAATGATGCAAGCACATTTACAGAATTTCCAAGCCCTGAATTTTGCATTAAGATTGCAGGATTCTTTCCACCTAAAAATGCACCTGCACATATCCCAAATCCTTCCTCTTCACGGGTTACTGGGACATGAATAATGTCCTTATCACAATCCACAAGTTCCATGACTTTCCCAAGATTTACGCAGGGTAAACTAACCACAAAATCTATTCCTGCTCCTTTAAGGGCTTTATAAACTGTTTCACTACTATCCACTTAAACACCTTATAATAATAAAAATTGACTTTTTTAATCAGTTTATCCATTATATTATATTGTATTTAACTTAAGAGTATTTTTATAAATCAATTTTTATTAAGAATTACATTAAAATGATAATTTAGTATCCATCAGGAGTTTTACTGTAATTAAACTTTTTAAATATAATTTTAATATTATATAATTAATTTTAAGCCACCACAAATTAATAAAAGGCTTGCAAGGGCAATTCCAACAAGAACAACTTTTTTAAAAATATTCTGTGGAATTTTATTAACAATTCTTTTACCTGCATAAGAACCCAGTATCCCTATCACTATAAGAATAGGAATATAATAAAAAAATTGAGGTTCAAGAAGGTTATTTGCAAAATAAATTGGTATTCTGGCTGCATCAATAATTACTGCAATTGCAGCTAATGTGGCTATATATTTGAATTTATCAAGATTATATGATATGAGAAAAGCCCCTCTTAAAGGACCTCCAACACCCAGTAATCCCTGAAAAAATCCAGATAGACTTCCACCAATAATTGTGTTAGTTTTTGTAGCGTTAACCTTAAAATTAGAATTTAATAATGAATAAATTGAAAACAGGAAGAGAAATAAACCTAAAAGTACCTGTAAAATATTTTGAGGAACATATATTACAAGATAAGCCCCAGCAACTGTTAAAAATAAACTGGGCAGGCCGAAGAGTAAAATAAGTTTTCTGTCCAGACCATGACGAAAAAACGTTACTGCGCCCAAATTACCCGATATATGAGAAATGGCAACCAGAACAAGCGCAGTTTTAAAATCTACAAAAAACAATGCAAATGGCAGGAAAATAGTTGATGTTCCAAATCCAGCCACAGTGCCTATAACTATCGTTAAAAAGGCTACAAGAAAAAATAATATTTCATTCATATTATTTATTTGACTTTAAACCCAGTTAAATTTTAATAAAAAATTTTTAGCAACATATAGTGATTGTATACATCTTAAAGTGTTTAAAATAAAGCTATTGAAAATTAAGAAAAATAGAATTTTACATTATAAATAAAAATAAATGATGTTATCTTAGATAACATCTTATGGATGGTTTAGTAAATTCAGTAATCAAAAGATATCATTTAAGTTATGATTTCTTCTAATCTGTCTTCTTTTATACCATTTTTAATTTCTAAGGCCATTCTACGACCCATGCTTAATGGTTCCCCGTGGTAGAGGTAGCTGTAGGCTGATCCGTTCATGAAGGTGTTTGTTCCACCGTCTGAGCGAGCACTCATTTCAAATACCACAACTTCAAGGTCGTCGTTAACCAGGGTCTGCATACAGAATGGTCCGTTAAATCCTGGAGGTACCATGTCTTTAGCAGTTTCAGTGATCCTGTCTCCAATATCAAATACTTGTGGAAGCAGTGATTCTCTCATAACTACTGGATGGTTACCAGTTATAACATATGATGGAGCTGCACCTATATCGAGCTGGTCTTTAGCAGGAACTCTAACCAGACCATCTATAGTTGATTCATATCTGCTATCAATTCCCATTAATTCTACCTCATCTTTTAATCCTGAGAAGAAGTAATGAATACAATAATTACACCCTAATACATATTCTTCAATGTGTGCTTCTTTTATATCCTCATCCTCAATCCAGTTTCTCTTCAGCATTGTGTCAATTTTCTCATCATATTCCTCGGTGGAGTTGGCTACGAAGTATCCTCTTCCTCCTCTGGCCCCTGGAAACTTAACCATGGATGTACCTTCAATATCTGCAGAATCTTTTATCTTTTTAGGAATTCGGATCCCAGATTCCATCATTAACTTCCTTTCCAGATCCCTTTCTGCTTCCCATCTTAGAATATCCCTGTTTCCGAACATGGGGACGTTAAAAATATTTTCAACATTATCTAATCCTGCGTAGGCCACAAAAGACCCGTGCGGGAACACTATACTGTTCATATCTCTTAATTGTTGCTGAACATCCTCATTAACAATATCGCTAAATTTATCTACCATTATATACTCATCAACAACATTAAATCTTTTATAAGGAACCTCCCGTCCTTTTTCACAAACTACTGCAGTTTTAAATCCCTCTGCCTTTGCTCCCTGGAACATATGCAGAGATGAATGGCTTCCTAAAGTTGCAATAGTTATGTCTTCCTTATCATACCCCTTCAAAATATCAAGAATTTCCTGTCTGTTTACTTTACTCATTTCTTGAATTCCTCCTCGTGTCATGAAAGATGTTTAGTTAAATAAAGATGGATTGTTTCTAATAATTATCTTTTTCGTCTTGTTATTTTGTATGAGGAGTAGAACCTTTAATAATAATATAATAAAAAAAATAAGGATTGAATTAAGACAAAAATTGCGTTGATATAGATTTAATAATCTCTCTGTTAACATTAAGAAATCTTTGAAACCCCAGATGATAAAGGTCACAAATACAAATATGAATCCTATAAAAAATTTTAGAATCATAGAAAATTATAAAACATTCCAAACAAATATAAAAAAGAATTATTTTTAATTAAAAAATATATGCTCATTACGGGTGTAGTTTTAAACTTGTATGCTAATTGAATCTTTGGCTGAGGATAAATTAGATTTAAATTCAAGTTTAAACGTGCTACAATTAATGCAAATATTTGCATTACGGAATGAGCATATAAACGTTATTTATCTTCGGCTAAAATCTTAATTTTGCCGTCATAAAGGTCTATTATCAGACCATGGATCGGTACATCATCAGGGATAAATGGAGATTCTTTTATTTTTCCTACTACATTTAATACATTCTCTTCTTCCCCATCAATTGCACCTATCCACTCTTTGATATCAACTTCTGAAAGTGTTTCCTCATTAACACCTCTTGCTTTCATAGCATCAATGAGTTTTTCGGGATCTACATTTGCCATTCCACACTCATAATGTCCTACTACCATGACTTCTTCAGCGCCAAGGGCATAAATTGCTGCTGCAACAGACCTTATAACATCCCTATCAACTGCTGCATTACCTGCATTTTTTATTATCTTTGCGTCTCCTCTTCCAATTCCCATTGCAGGTTCTAAAAACCCTGTAAGTCTTGTATCCATGCAAGTTACTATGGCTAATTTTTTTTGAGGCATGTGACTCATTTTTTTAGGTTCAAACTCTTTAACAAATTCTTCATTGGCTTTCATTACTTCTTTAAGCATCATTTTTATCACCCGAAATAGTATTAAAGTAAACCACATTTTGAAACTAGTATTACTCCTGTTTTCAAGAGGTGATTACGAGCAATACAGTTTCTTTATGCAAATAGAATTTAATTTACTGCTACAAGCGGGGTTTACTGAATTTCATGTGTTGATATTATCAAATTAGCAGTACCTGATTTCTAAAAATATAAAAAAGTGAGTGCTTATTCCTCACTTGGTTCTTTGTCAATTATAGAAAGCGGTGGTTTTTGTTCCATGTCATATCCAGGGCGATATTTAAAGGTATCCTGTATCTGGGCATTAATCTTATGGAAGATTTTTGCAAGTGGAATCTCCGCAGGACAAACTTCCTCACACTGTCCACAATTAGTACAGGAATCCACCATATGGAGCATTCTTACAAAGTGGAACATTGGTGATGGTGGAAGTTCGCCTTTTCCTACCCATTCATCGGATTGTGACTCAAGGGAACATTTCACACAGAAACACAATGGACATGCTTCTCTGCAACCATAACACTTTATACATTTTTCAAATTCGTCCATGTATTCGTCAAGAGAGAGTAATTCACCTTCTTCTCCGAAGTTCCTGTCCTGCCATTTGTTTGCCAGGTTTACCATTGCTTTATCTATATTTGCACGTATTTCAATACCCTTAGGTACTGGATCCTGTACTTTTAAAGCTCCTGCTTTTATAGCTTTATCTAAAACTTCTGCACCTTTATCGGAGAATACTTCAACAAAGGTTGCTTTACCCGCCATAGGGCCTATAACGCCCCAGTTACCCATAGCAAGGTCTGACATTACAGGTATATTGTTTTCACATCTTCTACAGTTTGTTCTTCGGCCGAACCCTTCATCTTCCAGTTCATCAATACTAATTTCTTTTTCTTCGTTGTCTGCAGTTTCTATGATTAAGTTACCTTTGGCAATTTCTTCTTTTACAACAGTATCAGGGTCGATTTCATAGAATTTTTCTATCATTTCACGAGCCTGAACTGGAGGTAAAGTTCCACCACAGTTAACTCCAACCATTATAACATTGTCTCTTTCTATCTGGTTTCTTTTCATGAGCTCTACAATGGTCATTGCATCGCAAGGTTTAGTGGTAACAGCGATTTTCATATCTTTTGCGCCTTTAAGATACCTACTGAGCGTTTTGGCGATGTTCAATGTACCGCAGTGTAGAGAACCTGCAGATTCAATGATCTTTTCAGGATCTGTTATTAAAGTAGGCACTGCATCATAAAGATCAGCTCCTTTTTTAACAGCTAAAACCGCATCAACAATACCATCTTCAAGTAAGAATTTCATTACAGATGTTACGGCTCCACCACACTCTCCACTTTCAGCTATCTCATCATCTGGAGACCATGCATAATACATATCTTTTACTTTAACCATTTAATCACCCGATCTCCGCTTTATTTTTTTTCCAGGAGAAAGGTCCAAGTTCTTTTACATTATCACTTACCATCCGCATTGCATTGGCGAATTTTTCACCTTCTGATGCAGATATCCAGTCAAGATAAAATCTTCCTTCCTCAATTCCAATGGTATCCATAACTGTTTTTAGAGCTTTTATTCTACGATCACAGGCGAAATTCCCTCTATCGTAGTGGCAGTCTCCAAAGTGGCATCCTGCAACCATAACTCCGTCTGCTCCTTCGTCAAATGCCTTCAGGACAAATAATGGATTTATCCTTCCAGAACACATAACTCGAATTATACGGACATTTGGAGGGTATTGCATCCTTGCAGTACCTGCTGTGTCTGCTCCACCGTAGGAACACCAGTTACAACAAAAAACCAGTATTTTAGGTTCCCATTCCATAATATCTTCTCCAGTATTTTTCTTTATGTTTCTTTATTTTTCTTGAATGTTAAATATGAAAAATTTAATTTGAAGTGAGGTTGTTCCTCGCTTCTTTCCTTTCTTATTATTATCCAGTTATTTACCCTGCATTGCGAAATAAGAAAGTGGTGGTTTAGTTTCATCCATTCCTCTGACGTATCCATACTCTTCCTGTAGCTTAGAATTTATTTCATGCGCGATTTTTGCCAGTGGAATCTCACCAGGACATACTTCTTCGCACTGTCCACAATTAGTACAGGAATCAACCATATGAACCAATCTTTCCAGATGGAACATTGGTGATGGTGGAAGCTCACCTTTAGATACCCATTCAGGACCATTGGCCTCTAATGTACATTCAGCACAGTAGCAGAGAGGGCATGCTTCTCTGCAACCAAAGCATTTTATACATTTGTTAAGTTCGTTTTGATATTGTGCTACAATGGTAAGGAGGTCTCCACCATTTTCCTGGAAGTCTTTACCCTGCCATTTCTTAGCCAGGTTTACCATTGCTTTGTCAATATTAGCACGAATCTCAACACCCTTAGGTATAGGATCCTGTACATCTAAAGCACCAGATTCAATGGCTTTTTCCAGAACGTCTGCACCTTTTTCAGAGAATACTTCAATAAAGGTTGCTTTTCCTGCTAATGGACCTATTACACCCCAGTTACCTAAAGCTAAGTCTGACATTTTAGGTATGTTGGTTTCACACCTTCTACAGTTTGTTCTTCGGCCAAATCCTTCATCTTCCAGTTCATCTACGCTGATTTCCTTTTCCTCATCTGCTGTTTCAATGATTAAGTTACCTTTGGCAATTTCTTCTTTTACAACATTTTCTGGATCCAGTTTGTAGATTTTTTCTATCATTTCAATAGTCTGAACTGGAGGTAAAGTTCCACCACAGTTTAATCCAACCATTACAACGTTTTCTTCGTTTACTTTGTCTTTTTTCATAAGTTCCCTAAGTGTCATTGCATCGCAGGGTTTAGTGGTGACAGCAATTTTTATGTCTTCTGCACCCTGGAGGTATTTTGAAACGACTTTAGCCATGTTTAGAGTACCGCAGTGTAGAGAACCTGCAGATTCAATGACTTTCTCTGGATCTGTTATTAAAGTAGGCACTGCATCATAAAGATCAGCTCCTTTTTTAACAGCTAAAACCGCATCAACAATACCCTCTTCAAGCAGGAACTTAAGAACTGAAGTTACAGCTCCACCACATTCTCCACTTTCAGCAATTTCATCATTTGAAGATAATGCATAGTATACATCGTTTACTTGGACCATGGGATCACCTATTTTCCTATGTCATAAGCTTTTCCAGGCGCAGTTTCTGCCATTGCTGCTGAGGAATCTAGTTTTGAAACATTAGCTGCTGATACTTTAAATTCTGGCATCTTAGCAGCCGGATCTAATGCAAAGCTCTGGGTCAGTGTATTAGCTGCACACTCTACAAAGTGGAATGGTATAAATATTACCCCTTTCATAATATCTGGAGTAACTTTTGCCCCAATTGTAATTTCTCCACGTCTTGTTTTAACACTTACCATTTCTTTATTTTTTATACCAAGTTCAGCAGCATCTTCTGGGTTAATTTCAACAAAACCAGTTGGGACTTCATTGGCTAATGTATCTGACCTTCTTGTCATACTACCAGTGTGCCAGTGGAACAGCATACGTCCAGTAGTGAGTGTAAACGGATATTCTTCATCTGGAAGTTCCGCGGCCGGAATAAACTCAATTGGCATGAGTATTCCAAGTCCATCTGGAGTTGCAAACTGCTCTCCCCAAAGTATAGGAGTTCCAGGATGTTCTTCATCAGGACATGGCCAGTGTAGTGCTTCTGGTTTTTCTAATCTTTCTTTGTTCATACCAGCGTATTGAGGAGTTACTGTTCTTACTTCTTCAAATACTTCTTGCGGTGAGTTGAATTCGAATAGATCAGAGCCCATTTTCCTTGCAATATCACAAAGTATAACCCAATCAGGTTTTGCTTCACCTGGTGCGTCAACTGCTTTTCTTATGTATTGTACACGTCTTTCTGTACTGGTGAATGTTCCATCTTTTTCAGCCCATGAAGTCGCAGGAAGTACTACGTCTGCTAATTCGGCTGTTTCTGTTAAGAAGATATCCTGTACAACTAAAAAGTCCAGATTTTCAAGACCTTCTTTTACGTGCTGTATGTCAGGATCTGAAATCATTGGGTTTTCACCCATTATGTACATACCTTTTATATCGCCAGCTGCTGCTGCATTCATCATTTCAACTACAGTGAGCCCTGGTTTACAGTTTAGATCACCGCATCCCCATGCAGATGTCATTTTTTGAGCCATTTCTTCTTCTATGACCTTTTGATAACCTGGGTATACAACTGGGAGAGCTCCCATGTCACATGCACCTTGAACGTTGTTTTGACCTCTTAATGGGTTAACTCCTGTTCCTGGCCTTCCAACATTACCTGTAATCATTGCAAGGTTAGAAGTTGACATAACGTTGTCTGTACCTGTGTGATGCTGAGTTATACCCATAGAATATACAATAGCAGCATTTTCTGCATTTGCATACATCTTCGCAGCTTCCTTAATCAGTTCAGGTGATGCTTCAGTTATATCTGCTACTTTTTCAGGAGGGTAGTTTTTGACAACTTCTTTTAGTTCTTCAAAGTTCTTGGTCCTTTTTTCTATGAACTCTTTGTCTTCAAGCCCTTCTGAAATTATTACGTTCATCATGGCGTTCATTAATGCCACATCTGTTCCTGACTTAAATGGTAAATACAAATCAGCTTTCTTTGCAGAAGGTGTAAACCTTGGGTCTGCAACTATTAGTTTAGCCCCATTAGCTTTTGCCTGTAATATTCTTCTCCACATTAGAGGGTGCTGTTCCAGGGTGTTAGATCCTATTATGAATATAACATCTGCAAACTGTATACTCTTAAGGTGGTTGGTCATAGCCCCTGATCCAAAGGTTTGGGCAAGTCCTGCAACTGTAGGACCGTGGCAGAGCCTTGCACAGTGGTCTATATTGTGTGTTCCTATTACAGTACGTACGAGTTTCTGCAACAGATAGTTCTCTTCGTTTGTACATCGTGCTGATGAAAGGAAAGCAAGAAATTCTGGATCTACGCTTTTAATTTCATTTAGTTTGGATGCAACCAAGTCTAAAGCTTCATCCCATGTTGCTTCCTTGAATTTACCGCCTTCTTTAATTAAAGGTGTTGTTAATCTGTCAGATCTGTGTACAAATTCGTATGCAAAATTACCCTTAGGGCACAATTTTCCTTCATTTACAGGGTTTCTTTTCCATGGTTCGACACCTTCAAGTTTTCCATCTACACTTACTAAGTTAAATCCACATCCACATCCACAGTAGGGACATGTAGTTGGAGTATATTGGATATCCATTGTTTACCTCCTATTATTAAGAATAATATACGATATTGATAGTAAATTTATATTATAGTCGTTTATTTTGATTTTTTATTACTCATATCAAATTAAACGCCTTTCTGATTTTACATAATCTTAAAAATTTATGTATTCATTTATTATGTGTACTAACTACACTCGATGTAACTTCAAATCAATTTTTTTTAGATTTTTTTACATATTAGCATATGATCAAATATCCTTCTTCAGTCGAAAAAAATAAAAATGAATGGAAGGATTAATGCCTTACCATTATTTTGCTTTAGACTCAGCTGGAGCTTCTGCTTTTGGCTTATCTGTTCCTCTAAGGTATGTCCACCAGTATAGAACTGCAACAAATAATGCTCCACCAATGATATTACCTAATGTTGCTGGTATCATGTTGTTTATAAACATCTGAGACCAGGTTACTCCACCGAGGAATATTCCCACTGGTATAAAGAACATGTTTGCAACAACGTGCTCAAATCCTATTGCAACGAAAGCAAATATTGGGAACCATATTCCAAGTATTTTACCAATAATATCATCTGAGGCAATTGCCAGATAAACAGCTAAACATACAAGCCAGTTACATCCTATAGCTCTCCAGAACACTTGATCCCAGGATAAAGATACTGTAGTTTTCCCCGCTGCTATGAAAGATGCTCCACCGAGAGATTTTGTTTTAGCAATTGTGATTGCTGCTGCTTCCCATGGTGGTACTGCTAATATACCTGTAGCAACTGCTAAGAAGTAAGCTACAAACACAGAACCTATAAGGTTGAAAATCCAACTTCCTACCCAGTTTCTAATGGTACCGACTATGGATGCTTTTCCCATTAACAAACCAAATGGCATGTACATACAGTTACCAGTAAACAGTTCAGAACCGGCTATAACGACCAGCATCAATCCGACTGGGAACACTGCACCAAAGATTAATTTTTGTAATCCTATTGGACCACCAGCAGCTGCAAAACCTCCGGTTACAACTTCAGCCAATAGACCTCCAAAAGCAATATATGCACCTGCTAAAAAGCTTAAAACTAACAAATTACTTAAAGGAGAAGATTCCTTTAACGCTGCTATACCTACACATGCTTTTGCTGTGTCTGCAGGTGACTTAAAAGATGATGCCATTTATTCGACCTCCTTTTATATCTTGTTCGTGGAATATTCATGAAAGTTATTCAAGATACTTGTAAATATTAATGAAAATCTTCAAGAAATGTGTTAATAATCAACAGAATATCCTATTAATTATTAATAATTCTTGAATTATCATGAATATTCATGAATATTCATATTTAGTGATATTATTCACAGAATATAAAGATATTGTTAGACAAAAAAATAGAAAAATTTATATGTGACACGTATAGGTCTGCTTGTCGAATAGGGCTTTGTATGTTTTTAAAATAAAAAAATATGTGATTTAAATGCTTTAAATCCAGGTAATGTCATAAAAACTGAATAAAACAAAGAATACTATTATTAAAAAAAATTAAAATAGAAATATTAACAATAATTTAGAATAATAATTCAGATGTAAATTTTATTATTCTTTTCCTATAATTTGTTCCTGTATTTTTCTTCTAATTTTTTCTTCATCCTGCCCAATTATGTGATCGCGTATCTCTTCTTGCATTACTTCATCAGCTTTGCTATAAATTTGTTCTTTTATCTCTTCGCTGATTTCTTCATCTTCTTTCCCATATATCTGATCTTCTATCTCTTCTTCAACTTTTAGATTACACATTCCTATTATATGATCAAATAACTTTTTCTGAAGCTCATCCTCTAACTCACAGTTCATATGGGCTTCCAATTGTTCATCATAAGATTTTTTCAAATTAATTTTAGCTTGTTCCCTTATTTCCTTTGCTGTTTTTTCTGACATGTTACAACCCCTATTCTTTGATATTTAAAATCTATTTTAATATTTATAAATCTTTTTATTTTTTTCGATGTTTAATAGAAAGAAAAAAGGTATTAAAAAAATGGAGATTAAATAAAAATTATACAGAATAAATGCTTTAAAAGTATGGGTGCTGATTATTTATCCAGTAATTCATTCAGATTAATGGATAGCTCCTCAGAAATCTCTAAAATTTGTTTATAAAGCGCATCGTCCACTGGGAGCCCTTCAACCTTAGCTTTATTAATATTCATTACTTCTATATCTCCTGGAATAAAAATTTGGTCTCCTGAAGCTTTAATTTCCTCAATCAGCCCATCAACTTCTTCTTTAAAATCATCGATATCCACAAATTTTGAAGGATCTATAACTATCATCAGGTCTCCTTTAGTACACATTTTCTCAGGATTAGCAGTTCCTTTTACTGCTTTACCTGCTGCGGCCTTTACAAGAGGTCCCGCAATAATTTCAATCATAAAAGATAGTGCATATCCTTTATGTGTACCAAATGGCAAAATTGAGCCCTTAAGAGCTGCTTCAGGATCTATTGTAGGGTTTCCATCAGCATCAAGAGCCACATTCTCAGGGATTTTCTGACCTTTACGTATGGCTTCAATGAGTTTACCTCTCGCTGATGCAGATGTTGCCATATCAACTGAAACATAATATTTATTTGATGGAATACCAATTGCAAGTGGATTTGTTCCTAAAATTGGTTCCTTACCACCTATTGGAGCTACGGCAGGTTCAGTATTTGCCATTACAAGCCCTATCATATCTTCCATGATTGCCATGTCAGAATAGTATCCTGCTACTCCAAAATGATTTGAATCATGTACTCCCACAATTCCAATTCCTGTTTCTTTAGCTTTTTCAATTGCAATTTTCATTGCTTTATAAGCAACAACATGGCCAAATATATGATTTCCATTTATAAGTGCCATAGCTGAGGTCTCTTTTTCAATTTCTATTTCTGCATCAGTAACTATTGTTCCTACTTTAAGCCCCTTTACGTATTGGGGGAATCTACCCAGTCCATGAGACGAAAAACCCTTTACATTTGCATCCACTGTTACATCAGCAACGATTTCTGCATGTTCGAGTGGAACATCCATTCTTGTAAGAATTTCAATAATTATAGATCTTTCCTGTTCGACAGTTATATTCATCTAAACACCTTCATAAATTGATTATCTTTCCATTAAAGGCTTTAATTTCAACATTTTCTTCTTTATCCTTATTTACAAAGCCAATTCTATAAACATTATTATGTCTCTGAATTGTTTCTATGGTTTTATCTGCCTCTTCTGAAGGAACAATAACCACAAATCCAATATTCATATTAAAAACTCTGTACATTTCTTCTAAAGGCACTCCAGAATTATAAATAGACTTAAAAATAGAATGTAGTTCTGGTAAATTATTAATATTGTATCCAATACCTTTTTTAAGCCTTTTAAGGTTTAAAAAACCTCCACCAGTTATATGTGCAAGCCCATGAATTTCAATATCTTCATTTAAAAGATCAATTACTGGTTTAACATAAATTTCAGTTGGCCTTAAAAGTTCTTCACCAACAGTAGTATCAGGATTATCTGGAAGAGGATCATCCACATTTAAACCTAATTTATCAAAAAATACGTTCCTGGCAAGACTTAAACCGTTGCTATGGATGCCGCTACTTTCTATTCCAATAAGAACATCGCCATCAGTAATATTTTCGCCAGTTATAATTTTATCTCCATCAACAATCCCGATCCCTGTACCAGCAAGGTCAAAATCATTGATAATTTCAGGAAGAGATGCTGTCTCTCCTCCAATCATTGCAATTTTTGATTCTTCGGCCCCTCTGGCAAGTCCTTTTCCTATTTCTCTTGCGATATCTGGATCAGCTTTTTCTACTGCCAGATAATCAACCATAGCTATTGGTTCTGCCCCAACACAAAGAATATCATTTACAACCATTGCAATACAGTCTATTCCAACTGTATCGTATTTATTCATCATCTTTGCAACAAGAATCTTACTACCAACACCATCTGTACTCATGGCGATTGCTTTATTCCCTAATTTCACAAGTGCCGCAAAATGACCGCTTTCTGTAATAACATCCCTAAAAGAGAGCGTTTTTTTAATTTCTGAAACCAGTGCAGAAACTGTTGCCTCCTCGAGATTAATATCTACTCCTGATTCTGAATATGTTACCATGTAATTCACCAAATTATTTGAATAATTTCAAAATAAAGATAATATATACTTTAGGCAGCCCCTAATAAAAAGTTTTAGATAGGGAAGGCCAAAAAAAGAAGTAGATTAATCTCATCAATTAAAAAAAAAATGAAAATAATTTAGTTATTAAATAACCAGTAATTAAGTTAAAAACTCAACTGAGCAAAGAATTATTTAAAAAGAATCTATTGAATCCGGACGGTTTCCAGATTCATAGGAGTCTTTGTTTCAATCTTAAAGGACCTGTAAATGCTTGATGCAAGATCAAGTGTTTTATAGTTATCCCCATGACATATAAGGATTTTTTCTGGTTTTGGGGATAGTTTTCTTACGTAATCCATGAGCTGTTTTCTATCTGAATGTCCACTGAATCCTTCGATTGTTTTTATCTCCATTTTTACGTTGTATACATTGGTCTTTCCATCTTCTTTAAGAGGAATTTCTTTCCATCCTTTCTGTAATCTTCTTCCCAGTGATCCTTCTGCCTGATAACCGACAAATACAAGTGAACTTTTCTCATCTTCACAAAGCCATTTGAAATATTCCACAGAAT
This sequence comes from Methanobacterium sp. UBA44, assembly GCA_002494885.1. Taxonomy (GTDB): domain Archaea; phylum Methanobacteriota; class Methanobacteria; order Methanobacteriales; family Methanobacteriaceae; genus Methanobacterium_D. The sequence continues at coordinate 58,539 of DACV01000009.1, read as the reverse complement.
TTCCTCCTGTAAGCATTCCAGATGTTGAAAGAATTATGGATGGTTCTCCTTCCACTATTTCTCTTCTTTCTTCTATTCCGTTAACTTTGTGGAAAACATCAGAAATAAATGGATTTCTTCCCATGTGGAATATCTGGTCACGCAGATCCTTGCTTAAATACTCTGGTCTTGCTGTATGTATTGCATTTGCTTCCCATATCATTCCATCTATATAAATCGGAACTTCATCAATAATTCCGTGCCTTATATATTCCTCTAGGACTATCATAAGCTCCTGAGCTCTTCCAACAGCAAAGACAGGTATTAATATTTTCCCGCCACGTTCAAGAGTCCTGTAAATTGTTTTAATAAGCTCTTTTTCCGCATCATTTCTTGTAGGCTGGACATCTCCATGTCCACCATAAGTACTTTCCATTACAAGTGATTCTATACGTGGGAATTTAGAAACCGCCGGCTCAAGAAGTCTGCTCCTTTCAAATTTAAAGTCTCCTGTATACACAAAGTTATGCTGACCATCTCCTATGTGCATGTGCACGATTGCAGATCCAAGTATATGTCCTGCGTTATGAAGAGTTAAGCGTATATCCGGAGCTATATCAGTTACTTCTCCATAATCCAAAGTAATTGTATGTTTAATTGACTTTTTGACATGTTTTACATTGAATGGAAGTGGATTATCCTCACGATGAGCTATATCTATATGATCCAATTGCAATAATGTCATTAAATCCCTTGTAGGTGTTGTGCAGTAAACAGGGCCTTCATATCCATAATGGAAAAGATATGGTAAAAATCCTGAGTGATCAAGGTGAGCATGAGTAATAATTACTGCATCCAGGTTATCCAGTACGAATTCAGGAACATTTAAGTAAGGATAGGAGCTTTTGTCATCTGTCCCTGCAACATTGACTCCGCAGTCAAGTAAAATTTTACTATTTGGGGTTTGTAAAAATAAAGAAGACCTTCCAACCTCTCTAAACCCTCCGAGTGATGTTAGACGTGTCCATTCATTTTCGGCTGTTGTACTTCGATGAATTTTATTTCCAAGTGTTTGAAGAGTCTTTTTTCGTTCTTTACTGTTTTTCCTAAGGGTTCTCCTTATTCTCTGTATAATTTCAGATGAAATTGGGGGCGTTCTAAGAATTTTAGGAGCCCATCCAGTTTCTTTAACAATTTCTCTTGATGTAGAGCCATATTTACCAATTACAAGACCTGGTTTTCTTGCTTCAATTATAACTTCACATGTAACTTCATCAAAAGAAATGTTGGTTATTTTTGCTTCATCTGGAACTATTTCATGAATTTTCTGGATGGATTTTTCTGGTTCTGTAAGTACAGAACGATCTGAACGAATGATAATCCTTTTTCTTATGTCCTTTGCAAGATCCCTTATAAGCGATCCATTTTCGGTTATGATCTCGGGATTTTTGGTATAAATTACAACCTCGGGACCTTCAAATTCCACTTTTGCTACTTGTACTCTTGATGGAAGTCTTTGTATTATTGTATTTTTTATTTCTTGAATCTCTGAACCCATAAAATCACTTCTAAAAAAATAGAAATAAAGTAAAACTTAGTTTACAGTTTTAATATTTAATATAAATTAATTAATATAAATTGGGGTCAAAAAAAGTTAATTTATTTTCTTAATCTTCTTTCTACCTCTTCTTCAGGTAGCATTTTAAATCCTTCTTCGGTCACTGTTGCAACAAGGACGCCATTACCTGAAAATGCATCTCTTTGCATTGCAGACTGTATTGCTCTTACAGCAATATCTATTCCTTCTTCAGTATCCATATCTTCATGATACCTATCTTCAAGGACACCATAAGCTATTGGGGAACCTGATCCTGTAGAAATCACCTTATCTCCTATTACACCACCTGCTGGATCAAGTGAGAATAATGCCGGTCCATTATCGTCTACTCCACCTAATAATGTTTGGACATAGAATGGATAAAACCTTGATGAGTGTAATATATTGGCTGTTAAAGTTGCTGCAGATTCTACGCTTATTCTTTCACTGTTTCTTAACCTGTAAAGAGTTACTTCTGCACTTATATATTTCATAAGGCTCTGGGCATCGCCTACTCCACCGGCTATGGTAGCCCCGATATGATCATCTATTTTAAAAATTTTATCGGCTACTTTGTGGGCTATCAAATTACCCATAGTGGCCCTTCTTTCTGTGGCAAATACAACTCCGTCTCTACATTTTAAACCAACAGTTGTAGTGCCTTTTAATCTGTTTTCATCATTCATGAATACACCTCAAAAAAATACGAAATATAATTAAAAATAGTTCTCTATGCCTAATATTGGAGTTCATATTATATAAATATTACTTGTAGCACTTTCTTCTATTTTTAATTTTTAAAGCCCTGTTTGTCTTATACTAACCAATTATATCTATTTTTATGTTTTTTATATTTAAAATGTCCTATTAAACCACTAAATAGAAATATTAAATGATTTAAAGCAAGTTTTTAAGATAATATGTTGAATATCTTTACAACTATAACTAATTTTTAATTAAATATTGATAGTTATTATTGGATAAAAAGGTATCTGTAACAAAATAACACTGTTTAGTTACATTATATAACTCTATTTTTGTATGTTATGGCTATTTAAAGTTTATGATTATTTCAACTTCATCTTTTTAAAATTCATTTCAATAATAAAATTTAAGAAATACCAGAACATATCTAATTAACATGAAGGGCAAAGTCATCGGAGACATTCTCGTTTTAAAAAATGACCCAGATAGCATAGAGGAACTTCTAAATTTACCCGAAGTAAAACGTATAGTCAAATTAGGACGCATAAACGGCAAAAAAAGAGAGCCTGATGTAGAAATAATCGTTGGCGACAATACAGAGACCATTCACCGAGAAAATCACTGCTTTTTTAAACTCGACGTTGCTAAAATCATGTGGTCCAAGGGAAACACCACAGAAAGGCAGAGAATTGCAAAAATCGTTGAAGAGGGAGAAACAGTAGTTGATATGTTTGCTGGAATCGGCTACTTTTCAATTCCAATTGCTGTACACTCAAATCCAGGGAAAATATATTCAGTGGAGATAAATCCTGTATCATATGGCTACTTAAAAGAAAATATAATCCTTAACAAAGCTGAAGATATAATAGAACCCATATTAGGCGACTGTAGAGAATTAGCACCTAAAGGAATTGCTGATAGAGTTTTAATGGGATATATAGGCAATACACATGAATTTCTGGATGCCGCAATGGAAATTGTAAAACCAGGGGGAATTATTCACTATCATGAGTCAGTCCCTGACCTTTTAAGGTTTAAAAGACCGCCAGAAAGGATTATTGGCGCTGCAAATGGGAGAGAAGTGGAAATATTAAAAAAGAGAATAATTAAAAAATATTCTCCAGGCGTATACCACGTAGTAATTGACGCCAGAATAAATTAGGTTTGCAAAGATTAAATAATTCTAAATTAATATATTAAAATGGTTGATGATATCATGGAATTATTTGAAGCTATTAAAGGAAGAAGAAGTATTAGAAAGTTTAAAGAAGAAACTCCTGATGAGGAATTAATTGAAAAAATAGTTGAAGCCGGAATATGGGCCCCATCTGCTGGAGATTTACAGAGCTGGAATGCTGTAATCGTTAAAGATCATCAGATAAAGATTCAGATAGCTATAGCAGCCTATGTGCAGGAATTTATCACTAAAGCCCCTGTAATTATTGTAGTGTGCGCTAATCAGGCCAATGCCGGTGCAAGATATGGTGAAAGAGGTAGAGAGCTTTACTGCATACAGGATGCTGCCTGTGCAGCTCAGAACATGATACTTTCAGCCTATGCGCTTGGATTAGGTGCTGCATGGATTGGTGCATTTAAGGAAGATGATATTGCAGAATTACTAGATTTACCTGATTATTTAAGGCCTGTTGCGCTTATTCCCCTCGGATATCCTGATGAAGAACCAGAAGCGCCTCCAAGAAGGAGTGTTAAAGAAGTTATTTATAATGAAAAATACTAAAATAGTGGGGATTGATCTGGCTGGAAAGCCTGAAAATCCCACTGGAATTTGTTTTTTAAATTCAGGTAAACTTCATTTATGCACTGTTTTTGATGATAATGAGATATTAAGATTTATATTCAAGACAAAACCTTCTTTAATCGTTATTGATGCCCCACTCTCACTTCCAAAAGGCAGATGTTGTTAAGCAATGAATGCAGTTGCAGTGAAGTTGGAGGACACTTCAGAAAAGCTGAAATTGAAATGCGAAAATATGGGCGCACGCTGCCTCTGACGTTTCGTGGAATGCGAATGCTTACTGAAAGAGGAATTAGAACTGCAGATAAGTTAAAGGAAGAATATAAAGTTATTGAATCTCATCCTCGAACTATACAAAAAATTTTAGGGCTCCAAACTCCTGAAGATGTCAGCACATATTTTGATTTACCTAAAAACATCAATCAACACGAATTAGACTCTGCATTCCTTATTATTGCCGGAATTTACTATTTTAATAATGATTTTATAGAATTTGGAGATATAGAAGAGGGAATTATTATTCTTCCAAAATGTTAGATCGCTGCTATAGATGACAACAACCATCAACTGGTCTACATAAAAGTGTTTATTCCATTTTAAAAATGGAATTTTAAAATAATATCATGCATCAAAAAAGTAATATTTTTATCCCACCATGATCATAATTAACATATGGAGATTATTTTTATGACGAGACAGGAATCTGTAATTAAAGCTACATACGATATCTTAAGTCCTCACAAATATACCGGTGTTGATACTTTTAAATTTAGAACAACCCTTATGGAACGGCTGCACGAATATAATGACGATATAATTAGAGATATTGAAGAAATACTTATTAATTATGGATTAATTTTAAAACATGAAAGGCAAAAAGTCCTGCTACCTACAAGAAAACTCTTAAGAGCCGCAGAACACTCATTAACTCATTTTGGTGAAAATATACAATTTTCAGAAGGTTGGAAAGGACTGATTTTATCTGAATATATAAAATGAAGGTGATAATATGAAAGGAATTTCTCCAGAATCTGTTTATAATTTTTTAAAAGGAATGCATTACCCTGCAAGAAAGGAGGATTTAATTGGACAGGCCAAGAAAAACAATGCAGATAGAAATGTACTTGAAGCCATGGAAACACTTCCAGATCAAGAATATAAATCAAGAGATGAAGTTATAAAAGTTGGATCTGAACTATTTCATGAATGAGCTCAAAAATTTTATTTTTATTAACTTATTTTAAAATTTTAAACTTCATCCTTAAATTTGACTAATAAGTGTAATAATGCTTTTAAATAATATAAGCAGATATGATTTGGGTTAGTATTAGTTAAATTAACATTTTTAACCAGTCAGTATAAATTGCCTTTTTTACAGCCTCAGTTAAGTTTTTACTTTCTTCCATATCCCAATTACCTTTTTAAGGGGTTCTGTATATAGTTTGAAAATCAACTTCTCCTTTTCCTTGTTTGATGAATAAGCAAGAATTTCCATATCAAAACTAAATTGTACATTAATTTCATGCGAAGCTGTTCCAGCATTTCAAACTGGATATCAAGTGCATATAATTTTTCTTTATCTCCAGCAAACCTGGCTACTTAATTTGTAAATGTTCCACTTCCACATCCTGCTTCTAAAACCCGCATTCTCCTAATACTGCTTCTTTTTATTAATTTGTTTGGAGGTTGAATTATTCTCTGTAGTCACTGTCTAAATACTTTCCCATGAATGGAGATACAGGAAATGAATGAATTCTGCCTAAATACTCAGTAAGATCCACAAAAAAGATAAAAAATCCGGGAATAAATGCTAAAAATGTTATAGCTGATATTTCCATTATTTCACCCAATAAAAATTAAATTGATAGTTTTACCTGTGAAATTATCATGATGATTATTAAAATATATGTCATTATTATTATTTTTAATTTCCCAACAAAATATATACAAAAGATATTTATAGAAAAAATAGAAATATAATTTTTTCCAAGTCCCTTGGGGTAGTGGTAATCCTGTGAGGCTCTGGACCTTTCGACGGCGGTTCGACTCCGCCAGGGACTACTTTTTATTCTATATCCATTTTATACTGTTTTAAACCTATAAAACTTGATATTTTTATAATTGGGCTATAACAAGCATTTCATAGTCTTCTGTAGTTAATTCAACATTTCTGCTAAAATTTCCAATTTCACAGCCGAAAATGTCAATTTTACTGAAGTTTAGTGATTTAAGAAGCCATGTAATTTCTGAAGGTACATAATAGCGTTCATTACACTCTAAAACCTTTAAATTACCATTATCATCTTCAAATTCAAATGTTGAAATATCTCGAAACGTCATTAAATCAAATGAATTATCTTTACTGGCACCATCCACCACATTTGAGTCCATAAAATCTTTAACAGAATGATACAATGGATAAAGACCATTTAAAGTTGTAAATATGAGTTTTCCATTATTTTTTAATGCTTTGGCAGCGTTTTTTAGAATCTCAAAGTTCATCTCATCGGTCTCCATTAATGGGAATGCTCCCTCACAGATCATGATTACAAGATCAAACTGGTTTTCAAAAGGGAGCTTTCTGGCATCTGCAATTTGAAAATCAATATCTAAATTTAAATTTTGAGCTTTTTCAATGGCCCTATTGAGCATTGATTCTGATAAATCAATCCCGGTGACATTATAACCCTGCTTTGCAAGTTCTACTGCATGTCTGCCAGTTCCACAGCCAATATCAAGTATTTTAACATTTTTATCCTTATTTATCTCGCTAACCAGAAAATCAACTTCTCCGAGGGTTCCCTGGGTAAAAATTTCATTTTCATATTTTTCTGCGTAATCAGTAAAGAGTTCTTCGTACCACTGCTTCATTTAATCACCATCAATTGGTTCTTTTAGTTATAAAATATAGTTTCAGTCCTGTAACCTCAATCCATATCCACTGCACTGCAAGGAATGCCCTTTGAACAATTCCCTGATAATTCCCTCCGATTGCCACCCGAAGCACAAAAAGCAAGATAATTGATAATATTCCGCTAATAAGCGAATATTTCCTGTACCTGCCCCATACAGTACCATCTGCACTTTTCAATCCTTTCCAGATCAGAAGCTGGGCCGCTATAATCGAGAGGAACGCAATAGAGCTTACTAAATCATGCGGGCATCTTGAAAGGTAATCTACAGGAAATACTCCTGCAAAAAACACGCCCAAACCGAATATCATTACAAGCCATACCCCTGCTTTCAGGGCTCTTCCCTGAGGAGCTAGCAATCCTATTCGAAGCCCAAATGCAAACCCAATGGTTAAAATGCCAAAAATAACGAAATTAAGCCTTTGAATTATTGCATAGGGGCCGGCGGTGAGATCACTGACAAAATTATAGATTTGGCTGTAATCAGGCCGTAGAAAATTTGCTATTATCACCAAAAGTGTGAATAGAATCGGGGCTACGATGCCGCAAAGTGCGAATATTTGTTTTTTACGTTGTATTTGCATAAACATCACTTTCTTATTTAATTATTATAAAGGGCGTTTCACTTTATCCAACAGCAAAGCTAATGATTTTTGCAATCTCTTTTGTCGAGTTTTTTCTCTTTTAGCTTCTGTAATCCACCGCACATAATTATTTTTATTTGTATACGACAGCGCATCAAAGAATCCTTTCGCTTCTGTATGTTTATTTAAGAGTCCTGCAAAATCTTCAGGCACTTTAACTATTCTCAGCTCGGTATCCTGCCTCAAAACAACGTGAACCGTATCTCCAGAATTTTTATTGATTTCTTTACGTATTTTTTGCGTAACACCCAATATATGGCAGTGATGGCCCATTTTTGCAAGCGAACCCCTGTATTCAACCCCATCGAACGTTGCATGCACTTTAACCTGACCTTTTGTGCCAAATTCCTTTTCTACATCATAGGGGAACTCAATAAATGAGGCGTTCATCCCCTCATGCTTTAAAAGCACTGCATCGAATTCATATTCCTTCATGGTAATTCTATCTCCATAAAAAATCCCTGTTTTTTCTGGTGAATAACTTTAAGACATTTAGAACCTCAGTATTTTGTTATCTAGATCATCGAAATTTATAAGATCATTTAAAACACGAAAGGGATTAATTTTTTGCTTTTTTCCATGTAATCCCTATATTCCTCTCCAAATTTATTCAACAACATTTTTTCTTCAATTTTTATTCTGTAAAAAATGAGTGGAATCAAGCACAGCATTATAAGAAAACCATATAGACTTGAAAAGAACATTGGGATTCCCATACCATACAGAATAATAGCAAGGTAAATAGGATGCCGAATATGCTTATAAATACCATGTTTAATGAGTTTATGATCTGGCAGTGTTTTCAAGCCATATGAATAATACCTTCCTAAAGTCCTCTTTCCAATTAAACGTATGATTAGGCCTGTTAAAAACAAAATCACCCCTATAATGTTTATAATGCCATAATTCGCCTTTTGAATTATTATAAAGTCCCATACAGATATAATTAAGGCAAAAAAGAAGATCAATGATGATGGAACAATGAAGTACCAATCCTCTCTTGTGGTTTTAAACATTTTCATCAACCGATTCTTTTAAACAGTACATCTAATCAAGATTTAATTTTTTATCCATGGTTTTAAGCTAGGAATCCATCTTGGAACATTTTTCATATATTCCCTGTAATTATCACCAAACCGTTTTATTAAGCCTGGTTCTTCCCCGTAGATGAGGTATACATGATTTACAACAAAAAAGACTGCAAACCATAATAATAATTCAATTAAAGCGAAAATCAACGTTTCTCCCAAAAGAATCATTAAAATTCCACTTATCATTGGATTTCTAACATATCTGTATGCACCATCTACAACTAACTCCTTTGGAGAATCCCATGGTGCCAGTGTACCCTTACCTATCTTTAAAAACGATTTATTGGTATAAATTAAAAATAATAATCCAAAAAATATCAACAATATCCCCATAATCAGCATGATACCTGTTAAAATTGAATTAAAAGCAAGTAAATGATTATTATAATTTGAAATTAAAAAAAATGGTATTATTATCGCTGCAGTAACCGGCAGAATTAAAGAAAATAAGGCTCTTATAATTAATTTCATTTTATATGCCCTGAAAATACGTTTTTAAATATTAAGGGCATTTAACCCTTATACGATTGCTCTAATTTATTTATATCAATTTTAGTCATCTGCATCATTGCAGCCATTACCCTACCTGATTTTTCAGGACTCTCATCAGCCATCATATCGCTTAAAATGGTGGGTACAATCTGCCAGGAAAGTCCGTATTTATCCTTTACCCAGCCAGGTCCCTGTTCTTCGCCGCTTTCAGAGAGCTTTCCCCAATAGTAATCTATTTCTTCCTGATTTTCACAGTTTATTACAAAAGATATGGCCTCTGAGAACTTAAACTGCGGCCCACCATTTAATGCTACGAATTCCTGTCCTTCAATCTGGAACCTAGCTGTCATGACTGTACCTTCAGGCCCAGGTCCTGCCTTTCCATAACGAACAGCACTTACTACTTTAGAGTTTTTAAAAACTGATATGTAGAAATTCATGGCCTCTTCAGCCTGATTATCAAACCATAGGAATGGGGTGATTTTTTGCATGTAAAACCTCCTATTAATTCTACTTTTGTAGAATTTACTTTTTTAATCTCTCTTCATTTTCTTTCATCCGTTTTTTTACAATCTTTTTAACTACTGATTCCAAAAGAGGATTTTCAGCAGAGAAATGGATTGTAGTGCCCGAAATTTTATAGTCTTGAAGTTCATCTTTAAAGTCCTCAAAAACGGATTTATTTATGCCATAAAAACTTAAATGATTTTTAAATGCTGCAAAATGAACCAATGGCTCCTGATATTTGTAAGTAGGGATCCGGTAGCTAATAACTTCTTCAACTTCTGGAGCGACCTCTTTAATTGCTTTACGAACCTTCTCAAGAGCTTCACGTTGATCTTTAGGGAGTGCAGCAAGGTATTCGTCCACATCTTTTGCAGGAGAGCTTTTTTCCATTTCATCCTTAGAAACAGCTTTCTTTTTCATAATTATAGTTTATACCTGGAAATTAATAAAATTTACCATTAAAAACATAAAATTCAATTTTCGACGGTTGGAGGGTTTTTACTTAACTTCAAAAGACTTCTACCGACTAAAAACAACCATATTAATAAAAGTATCCCTGATAGGACGGCGATAATTAAAAGGATAATAGTCACTGATGGAATGAATATTATCCTTAAATAATCAACTAATGAGATAACAAAAGCAATAATTCCTACATAAGCAGTCAATCTACTGAAAATAGGGCTTTTTAGCATGACACATGATGTTATAAGGCCTGCAATCGAAACGAGCAAGAATCCCATATTGAAGCCTCCAACAGCACGTTGCCCCGTATTAGCGATTATAGTCTGTCCCACTGAAAGTAAGACTGATTTTTGTGCTTCTGTTGTTGCAGCCCAATACTGATCGCTTAAAGAAAGCAATGAAAAGGGATTGTTTGTTGAAAGAAAGATAGCTATGCCTATAATAGCAAAAGTCATTCCAAGAATCATGTAGCTTTCGGTGTTTTTCCTGATTGCAAAGTATATTGCCAGGAATATAGGTACAAAAAGAATGTAAGCAAGCATTTCTAATAAATAAAAGTCTAACAATCCAATGAGTCTGTTACTTCGGAATAATGTAAAATAAGCAATGGCCGTGGTCTGTTGAGGCCAGATAGTAAATACAATTATTTCAATTAAAAGGAGTACTGCTGCAAGTATAGCTGCTGCCCCTCCAATTTTGTAGAGAGTTTTCCAGCGCTCATTTTTAATATCATTAATCCCCTCTGATTTCAATATTAAAACTCTCCTTTAAATTTTTGTTTTTCAATATCCTTTGAAGTTGCATATGGACAGGAATATCTTTCATTTTCTTCTGTATAGGATTTAACAAATGGTATGTCATTTATCTGGACTAAATTTTGAGGACAAAAATTGATACATACATAGCACATATAACAAAAGATATCCTTTATCCAAACTGGTTTTTCACCATCCATTTTAATTTTTCCAGATAAGCAGATCTTTTCACAAATTCCGCATCCATTACACTTATAATCAGTATAAAAGTAATTAACTCCCCCAATATACTCAGAAAATGTCATACCCCAATAACCAGTTTTTCCAATATAGAATTAATTACAGGATTATATCCAAATTCAATTAAGTATTCTGAGTCTTCTTCTCTGCTAACTTCTTTATTTAATATAATTTTTTGGATTAAATCTAATTTTTCATTTATCACTAATTCCATTTTTAAAATCTCATCCGAAGTTGGGCACTTGTATCCTTTTGGTTTTGGGTCGTTCATGCCCATATTAAGAATAAAATGTGCATCTAAGCGTTTACTTTTCTTTTTTAATATCCTTTCAATTTCCTCAAAACCCCTGAAAATAGAACCGCCCCGTGTTGTAACTGCAAAGATGTACTCTGCTGAAGAGAAATCAGTTTTTTTAAGAAATCTTTTTACTACAATGGGAATGGTTAAAGCATGCACTGGAAAAACAAACCCTACATTTTTTCCATTAGTTTTTATGACATCTTGGTCTAAAAGACTCACAATCGGTAAAAGTTCTGCTTCTGGAATTCTTTTCTGCAATTCCTTAGCCACGTAAAGTGAATTTCCAGTTCCTGAAAAATAATAAATTTCTGTTTTGTCCATTATAACATCCCCATGTAAAGAATAAAACTAATTAGTTGAATTCTTCATTCGCACATATGTCTTTTTTTGATATGGTTGATATTAAAAGGTTAAAAGAGTATTCTAAATACTGATCTGGATTTATGCTGTGCATCGATAAAAGCCCTAACATATCAGGCCCTGGATTGACCATTTTTTCGCAGTTATTCACTACAAAAACGGCTGTTTTTACGGGGTCAAGCTGGTCTTTCATGCTCTCATCATCCATGCCCATTTTAATAGAATTACTTATTGCATCCATGAGATCATTTGCAACTATCATCTGTTCATTTACACATTTTATTCGGCTGATATCAAAATTATGAGCCCTCATATATGCTAACTCACGATAATACTCTGGATATTTCTTACAGTAATTGAAAAACGCATAACATAATTCAATAAGCCGCTCCAGTCCATTTTGATCTTCTTTAATTGCTTTTTGAAAGAAATCTCTCATTAGGTAAAGACCACGTAAAAGGACTGCAAAATAAATAGAATCTTTATTCTTGAAGTAAAGGTAGAGAGTAGCCCTGTTTACTCCTACTTCCTTTGCTATATCACCCATAGAGATTTTATTGTATCCTTTATGCAGAAAAAGCTTCTCTGCAACATCTATTATGTATTTACGCCTTTCCTCTTTTTCCTGTTCTTTTAATTTTTGAAATGACAGTTTTATCACCATACAATTATAACTTACTGATTTATTTATAACACTATGTTACCAATATAACATGCTGTTATCCAAACTATATAAAGGTTTTCTTATAGGCAAAAATATAAAAATAGCAGACTATTAAAATAGAATTATAGTATTTTAAAGCTTGAATTGATTTATAGTGAGTTACTAAATGTTTTAAACTATTATTATTATTTTAAATCTTGCTCATGCTGTTTTAAGCTTTAATTAAGACGAGTTAATCAAAATAATAAAATTCAAATGTTTAATAAGTTACATTCTTTACTATAATTTTAAATATGGAGTAATTAACTCCATTTAAAATAAATTACTGAACTTTTGGGCCACTTCAGCAATCTTTTTATCGTGCTGTTTATTCCAGACAACTATGCCTGTTCCCATTACTATTGCGCCTTTAGATTGGCATATTTTTTTCATTTGCCCGATTGCGCGAGTTCCCCCTGTCCATTCAAAACGTAAACCCTTGGTAACAAAAAGAGCAACTTTTTTATCTTGAAGTGATCCCATTTGTTCCATATACATCTTCATTGCAGGTGCAAGGGAAAATGCGTGCACCGGGCCGCCGAAAATTAGTGCATCATATGAACTCACATCTGGTGGATTTTCAAGTTCTATATTTTTGCCTTCAGGCCTGTCCCCGCCAACCATACTCACCCTCTGGATTTCCGCATTATGTCCAGTTTCTATAAGCTTATCATGAAGTTTCTGGGCAACAGAATAGGTATTATTCGTTATAGAATGTACTATTATTCCAATTTTCATTTAATTCCTCCTTTTCATTAGCTATTAATAATTATTTAAAAAATTAATTAAGTAATTTTCCTATTCTCCATATCGTAAGCAAGACTTGCTATAATCCCTAAAAAAGCAGTGAAATTTTTGAAAGTGTTGTTTTGAAGCATAACAAAAGAAATTACAAGTATCCCTCCCATTACAGCAGATCGACCAGCTGATTGAGTGGCTATGAAGATTAATATTCCCAGAAATGGTTGGATCAAAGCTATTATGGACCAGATTTTACTTGCTCTCCTGAGAGCAACATAAAGACCGAGAAATGTTAAGGCAATAAATACCATGATGACAATATCCAAGAGATTTAATACATATAATTGGTTCAATTGAATTCCATTGAATCCAGCATGTAGTTTAAAAAGCAAAATAAGCCAATTAGACCAAAATGAGCCATTTATAGTACCTGATTGAAAGACCATGATAATGAGTTCGATACCTGCAATTAGAAATAATATTCCTGCAATTAGGGCAGTTACGCTACTGAATTTGTAAATCCAATTCCAACGAGAATCCATAGCTTCTATATCAGATTTATCCATATATTAAACATCTTCATATTCTTTTTCTCCAGCAATTTCATCTGCTGTTGCATAAGGGTGTGAATACCTTTCATTTTTATCTGTAAATGATTTTAAAAGTCTTGTAGATTTTATTTGAACAGCCTGCTGTGGACAATAATTTAGACACCCATGACAGAAAAAACACTGCACATTTTTCTGCCAGACAGGTTTTCCATCTATCATTTTTACCTTTCGGGATAAACAGACCTTTTCACATGTTCCGCATTGTATACATTTTGAATCGGCGTAAAATTCAACATTATAAAGCCTGTTAAGGAATGGAAGGAATATGGAGAGAATTGAAAATGCAGGCATGGGAGTAATAAAATCAGTATCCTCTTCACGGCTTTTTTCTTTATTTAAAATAATTTTCTGGATGGAATTAAGCTTATTTTGAATATCAGATTCCATTTTCTTTATTTCATCTTCTGTTGCCGGTTTCCAGCCCTCAAATTTAGGATCGTTACTGGGCATGTTCAATGAAAAAAAGGAATCTAAAGTTTTACCTTTCTTCTTTAAGGCATTTTCCAGGTCAATAAATGCCCTATGCTGACTTCCAGCCCTTGTTGCAATTGCAAAAATGTATTCTGCTGATTTCAAGTCCATTTTCTTAACAAATTCAATTACAGGAGCAGGAGCCATGGCAAGATGAATTGGAAAAATAAAACCAATGGTTTCTGCACCAGTCTTAATTATATCTCTGTTTAAGAGACTTACCATTGATATTAACTTTGCTTCTGGAATTCTTTCTTGTAATTCTCTGGCTATATGCAGAGAATTCCCTGTTCCTGAAAAATAATAAATTTCAATTTTAATAGAAATCCCTTCAAAAAATTGTTGTTTAATATTATTATTCTATACATCAATAATAAAATTATGCATTTGAATAGTTATTTAAAATTTTAAATAGCCACTATTATAATAATTCAATACCTTTTGGAAGATTTTTATCGGTTATCCATGCTCTTAAGACGTTATTAAATAGCTCTGGATTTTCTATATTCCACAAATGCCCAACTTTCAAAGCCATTGCTCCCCTGGAATTTGGAAGCTCATTTAAAAGATCTCTTGCTGATTTTTTAATGATTTTATAATCCTTTTCTCCTGTCATTACAAGTACAGGTAAATCAACATTTTTAAGACTTCTATGCATCCTAAAAAGCATATTTTCTCTAATAATATTATCTAAAGACTCTGGTTCGATTATGTACGTAGATTCCTTGAATTTACTACGGAGACTTTTAGGTATGTTATAAGATCTCACATAACTCATTATACGAATAGTTTTGTTTTTATCAGGTAAATAAACTTCAATAAGATGATTTAGGAGCTTTAAAAAGGTTTTAGTGGGTTTGGGATTACATATAAGCGCTCCACTAATAAATGCATGATCAACAACTTCAGGAGCCATGCTTAGAACCTGAACGATGATTTGAGCACCCATAGATATTCCCACAAGATGAGCTTTTCCATTTTTAGCTTTATTTTTAATTATATCAATGATCATGTCTGCTGCGCCCTGCATTGTAAAGGGCTTTGCTCCTGCGCTTTTTCCATGTTCTGGAAGATCAGGAACAATGCAGTGGTAATCTTTAAATGCTTCTACCTGTTTATCCCATATCCAACCCGCTGTTACCTCGCTATGAATAAATAAGATGGTTTTATCGTTGTTTTTCCCTGTTTCCTTAATGTATAAGCTCATTATTGAACTCCTTAATTAAATACTGGTTACTGTTCATTTTTGTTCCATTACGCTTAAATTCTTTTCACTTCTTTTAGCTTGTTAACCATCATTTGCTTAACTTTTTTAGGAGTTAAAAATGATGCAGAATTATCCCCAAATAAGCCTATAAATCCCATTTCATTTGTTAAATCAGGGGTATGTCCAATTATTTCATGCAGATATTCAACAGTAAGGGTTACAAAACCTTTTTATACCTTAAACTCCGCTGTATAACAGCCTTACACTTATAAACAATATGTATGAGATTACGAGAATTATCCCATCAATTCTATTAAGTTTCATACCTCTCCTGATCAGTATTAACAATAAAACTGTTATTATAATCATTGCTGGCGCATCGAGCATGATTGTGGTCGATTCTACTGGAACTGTAACAAAAATTGCCGGGACTCCCAGCCCTATTAAAATATTAAATACATTACTTCCAAAAACAGTCCCTAACGCCAGACTATTTAATCCTTTTCTTGCGGAAGTTAGAACTGTAAAGAATTCAGGAGTAGTAGTACCAAATGCCAGTAGAATTCCCGCTAATGCCTCAGGAATACCTGCAATTTCCGCAATTTCTACGGTTGAATAAACTATTGCCCTGCATCCTATTGCTAAACCCACAAGACCAATGAGCAACCAGAATATATTTTTCTTATTGATTTTTCTCCTATTTTCTTTTGGATGAGACACTTCAGTACCCCGATTTTTTTTCTGTGCTTTAATCAACATCCATAGATAACCAACATAAATTACTGATAAGAGGATTCCTATGACTAATGACAACTCTCCAAATAAATACATGAATGCTGTTATAATCAGGGCTGTTAACAGAACCATTAGTCCATCTCGATTAATTTCTTCTCTGTTAGTGGTTATTACACCTGCAACAACGGCAGTTATACCCAAAATTCCCCCTATATTCCATATATTCGCCCCTATTGCAACGCTAATACCCATTTCGGGACTTCCAGTTAAAATGGCTATCATTGCTGAACCAAACTCTGGAAGCGATGTACCAACTGCAGAGGCAGTAACACCGATTATTATCTCCGATATACCCAATGCAAGACTAATCTCCACTAAATTATCAACAAATAAATCTGCTGATTTGATTACTATGATCAGGGAAATAATTAATGCTGCAATTAATGCGAATAAAATTACCATAAACTCACCGAATATGTTGCTTTTTGCCTATCCTATAATATTATCGAAGAGATAAATATTTAATTAGACATTTATTAATCTTTCTAAAAAAAATCAATTTTTTTTTAACTTTTTTTGCACAGGATCATGGACATGAGCGAAAAATTTATTTTTATCATTAACTTAATAGCTGATAATTTTTTCTGGAATTCTTATAACTAGGGAAAACCTATATAATATATTAAAATTTTAGGGAGATTTAAATTGATCGAATTACTAATCGCTGGAATAACCCTCGGCCTCTACGCCGGCTTCTCACCAGGCCCGCTCCTTGTCCTAGTAATCTCACAAACACTAAAACACGGCTACAAAGAAGGCATTCTCGTTGCTTTCGCCCCAATAATCTCCGATATTCCAATTATAGCCATATGTTTACTATTTTTGTCACTAATTTCAAGCTACAATTCAATTTTAGGCATCATTTCAATTATTGGTGGTATTTATCTGGGCTATCTTGCCTATGAAAGCTTTAAAACACGGGTTTTAATTGAAGACATCAAATTAGAGAGGCCTAAATCTCTTACAAAAGGAGTTACTTTAAATCTTTTAAATCCAGCCCCTTATTTATTCTGGATAACCATCGGCGGGCCGATAATAATTCCTGCCTATTTTGAAAGCGTTTTATCAGTAATATGGTTTATCATTGGATTTTATGCACTTTTAGTGGGCTCAAAAATAGTTCTGGCCTATGCAACTGGAAAATCACGCGATTTTTTAACAGGGAAGACATATATCTGGATAATGAGGATTCTTGGAGTCGTTCTAATAATTTTTGCTCTTTATTTCCTTAGTCAGGGCGTACATTTATTAATAAAATAAATAAGGCTGATTATTTAAAATCCTTCCCCCTCACCTCCATTGAATCCTCCGCTGCCAAATCTTGAATCAAATTAATCGAAAATAAGAGGTATACATTGAATCATAGGCATCGGAGATTCATCCATATCTCATTAAAAACTTTCATAAGGCTAATATACTTGTTCTCAGTAAATATAACCTTATTAAGTTTGTAATATGTTATTATTCTATGAATTTATTAATTTGATTGTTTAATAGGAATCGAGCAAAAAATATGGAAATAAACATATTTATTAGCTAAAATTTTTGAAAAATGAAAAGAAAAGATTAATATTATGTAGAAATAACAATATTATTTAAAATAAATCCCAAATATTATCAGTACTTACAATATTATGCATGACATAAGGTTAGTTTACTTATTTTTATTTTTGAGTACCTCCTTAACATAAATAATCATTTTTTCGATTTATTGGGTGTAAAGGAGGTAAATATATGTTTAAACCAGAAAAAGATTTTACATATTTGATGCCTGTTCATTTTGGAGGGAGTAAGTTCAATCCAGAGGATATATTGCTGATGAAAGCAACTGCTCTTTCTATTAGTTATGAAACTGATGGAGAAATTCTGGAAAATTTTATTCCAGAGGGCTTTGAATTACTGTCACATGAAGTACAGATTTTATTCAGCAAATTCACCGAGATAAACTGGATGGTTGGTGGTCAATACAATTTAATTAATGTTGCAGCGCCTGTACGGTTTAACGGTAAGGATGAAGAGCTTGAAGGAGCATATACACTTGTTGTATGGGAAAACAAGACCGCACCCATATTAGGCGGGCGTGAACAGACGGGGATACCTAAAATTTATGCAGATATTGAAGATCTACATATTTTAAAACCTAATTATGCTACTACAGTGAGCTATGAAGGAAACACCTTCCTTAACATGGACTTTGAAGCTACAGGAAACATAGCTGGAACTGAACTTGAGGAGATAAGATCTCAGTTTTCAGTATTGAATACAATAGGATGGAGATATATACCCAAAGTCGGAGCTCCTGGAGCAGAACTAAGTCAATTTATTCTGTATCCTCAAGGTATGGATATCAAAACAGCGCAGAAGGGGAAAGGCAACCTTAAATGGACCGAACTTACCCCGATGCAAAACCCTTCACAGTGGTGGATAGTAAACAGCCTCGCTGCTCTACCCATTAAAAAAATTACTCAATCCATACTTTATGAAGCAGACGCTACCCTTCAGTCCAGAGGTTCCCGAATAATAGAATAAATGTTCGTAAGGAGATGATACTATGAGTAATTCTGAATATTATAAAGATAAAATTTGTGTTGTAACCGGCGGAAACTCCGGTATCGGATATGCATTATGTGAAGAACTTCTAAAAAGGGGAGCAGATGTCTACATGTTAGGTAGAAATCCTAAAAAAGTTGCAGATGCTGCTGAGCAGCTCTCCAGTTATAAAGATAGGATCCATACGCTCATAGCTGATGTAACTAATCAAAAACAGGTAGAAAATGCTATTAATGATGCTGTAAAAGAAGCAAGTAGAATAGACTTCCTTTTTAACAATGCAGGAATAGGTGGTACTTTACCCTATGATAATGCAACCCTGGATGACTGGAAAACAATAATAGACACTAACACATGGAGCGTTATCTACGGTGTCCATACTGCAGTACCCATTATGCTGGAACAAGGATCCGGACATATAATCAACACCAGTTCTGTTGCAGGAATTGTTCCATTTCCATTCCAGGGGCTTTATGCTCTTACCAAGTTTGGTGTTACTGGTTTTACAGAATGTTTAAGGTATGAATACGCAGAAAAAGGCCTTCACTTTTCAACAATCTGCCCTGGTAATATTGCGACCCCTATCTTTAAAAAAACAATTGATGGGAAAGAACATGAAGAAGCAAAAATCCCTGAAGATGCATATCCTGCAGACAAGGCTGCAGAGTACATTTTAGATAAAGTTGCCAATAAACAAGGGGTTATTGTAGTACCTGAGCAGCCTCAAACTGACTTATGGAAAGGATATGTGTTAGGAGACGAAAAAATAGAAGAATTATTAATGCAGATGGCCCATGATCGCAGAATAGCATATGAAGAAAAGGGGACCTACTTTTAAAAATGCTAAGCTGGAGAGGATATGTTAGCCAATTTAGAATATTATAAAGATAAAATTTGCATTGTAACCGGCGGAAACTCCGGTATTGGATATGCATTATGTGAAAAACTCTTAAAAAGAGATGTAATTGTTTATATGGCTGGACGTAACCCTGAGAAGGTTGAAAAAGCAACTCAAGAGCTTTCGAGTGATTCAGTGCATTCACTGGTTATGGATGTGACCAATCAGGAACAGGTACAAAAAGCAATTGAAGGCACGGCAAGAGAAGCAGGCAGATCGGATATGTTATTTAACAACACAAGCGTTTTTAAGCCAGTGCTTTTTGAGAGAACTACTTTTGAAGATTGGAAATTCATGCTAGACACCAACCTGTGGAGTGTTATTTATGGAGTGCATGCAGCATTACCTATCATGCTCGAACAGGGATCTGGCCACATTGTAAACACATCTTCACTTGCAGGATTGGTTCCCTATCCAATGCAGGTTATTTATGATACCAGTAAATATGCTGTTGTTGGGCTATCTGAAAGCTTAAGATATGAATATTCTGAAAAAGGGATCTATTTCTCGGTGATATGTCCGGGAGATATTGCCACACCCATATTTAGCAAAATAATTAACAATAAAGGAGAAGGTGCACCAGTTCCTGAAGAAGCATATCCCGTAGATCAAGCAGTATTTTATAGTCTCGATAGGGTTGCCGAAGGTAAAGGACGGATTATTGTGCCTGAACAACCCAATAGCGATATATATGGTGGATATATATTGGGAAACCAGCAAGTGGAAGAATTCCTTTTAAAACATGCCCATGATCACAGGATACGCTTTGAAAAGGAAGGTCGTTTTATTTAATGTGAAAATGCTCAAAAAATGAATTTAGTTGTCTAAAATATACAAAATGTCAGGTAGCTTAGAAAGGTAAATATATAAATAATCAATTTAAGGAGGGACGTTTATTTGCAAAATAATAAGCAGAAAAATGAAATCACTATGATAAGGGAATCTGATCTTACCCTTGAGGTTGTGATCCTACTCATATTTGGGGCATTTATGTCAATTTTTGGATTGCTTCTTTTTAGAATTAATACAGGAGAATTACCTTATAATCCTGATAGTATGTATGGGCTTTTTTTAGTTTTAATCTCTATTCAAATAATCACACTGGGCAAAACTCCCCTTGCTGATCTACGCCGCTCATGGGCACTTATCACAATAGGAATAGGTTCAGCAATTTTTGGAATGGTTGCCTGTTTCATTCCTGGAATCTTAACAGAATTCGTTCGTATCCTGGCAGGAATAATACTTTTAATAGGAGGGATATCCCTCCTTCTGCAGTTATTCCTCCTGGAAGATAAGGGAAAATTGTGGATGAAGACCCCTGGAGTATTAAGGCAGCTAACCATAATTTGTGCTCTTATTTATATAATAACAGCCATCTTAGGTGTGATAACGCTATTTCCTGGAATAACAACCAATCCAGTTACTGCAATATTGCTTATTATTTACGGTATCAGTTTTTTCTATCTCTCCTGGTGTATTCAAAAGGCCACAAGGTTGTATCTATCTGAAAGTGAATCAGGTGCATTAGATAAAACTACTTCAAAAGGGTTCAGTATTTTTCAGGAAGTTTCCCTTCCCCTTTCAACCACAATGTTAATTACAATGGCTGTTTTAATAACAGTCCTGGCATTACTGCTATTTCCTGTATTTCTTGGCTTACTTCCCTTTTCACCTGATGGTCAGCTTGGTCTGTTGCTGGTTTTAATGGCCATTCGAATAATGGCATTAGGAGACACTCCCATGGGCCAGTTTAAACGTTCGTGGTTAATGGTAGTATTTGGTCTGATTTTTGCTGCATTGGGAATTGTCTCAAGTATAGTTCCGGGAATTTTGACTGGAATTATAACCATACTTCTCGGTATTCTTAACATCGTTGGAGGATCAGTACTGCTTATTCAAATCCTGTTACCCATTCTCTCCGGAATCAGGAATCCACCTGCAGAACCGGTAGTTGTTCCAACTATTCTTAAGAAACTTCTGATTATTCAAATAATACTGAATTTAGTGACAATTGCATTTGGTTTATCCATGCTCCTGCCAGGTCTAATTCCAGGCATGCTTGTTGCAGTAATTCTTTTCATTAACGGACTTATCCTCTTTGTATTAGCCTTCATGCTAGAGAAGGTCAATCAGATTGAAATGAGTGTTGAACAGTCAGGTGAAGCTCCAGCCTAATAAAATAAATTCAAAAAGAATGATGAGAAAACATGCTTTAATTAAAATATCGGAGGTTTTAATGTGAAAATTGGAATTATTGGTGGGACCGGCGGTCAAGGTCTAGGAATTGTTATACGCTTTATGCACGCTGAAGAGGATGTTATAATTGGATCCAGGGCATTAGAAAAAGCTTAATCTGCAGTAGATAATTAAGAATTTCTAAAAAAAGATGAGATAAATAATCTCAAGCAGCAGAAAACCCAGATACTGCGGCAGAAGCTGATGTATTAGTTTTAACCCTACCATTAGCTGCTCAAAGAGCAACTCTCCTTTTTACAAGTGGTATCAGAAGCTGCTGGCAGGGAATTCCAAAACCCAAAAAAAGAGGTGCTTGAAAGTTCAAACTTGGAATTTATAATATTAATTGCATTCGGAAAGCCTAATGAACTATTATATAGAACCAGTCTTTCAGAATTTAAAAGAAAGCCTTTAAAAGAAATGAATGACTTTAAAGGTTCAAATGAGTTATTTGAAGCAGTGTGTCTCGCTCCATCTGCCACCAATAACCAGCCATGGTTTTAAAAGGTGATGATAACCTAATTCATATTTACGCAATTAAACCCGGCTTTGTAAGAGGACTTGTGGCTAAAAAATAAATCCCAATTGATGTTGGAATCGCGCTTTATCACTTAAAACTTGCCGGGGAACATTTTGGCAAAAAAATTGAAATTCTTATTGATAAAGCAAATGATAATCTTGAGGGATATGAATATGTTGCAAGTTTAAAGATAGGTTAAATTATAAAACAGATGTTAAAATAAAATCAGGAAATATTTCAATTTTTAGATTCATATGATGCAATTATTGCACCAATTACAATTCCTACTCCAGCACCGAATGCAGCAAAAAGTGCCATGTTACTATATATTATTCCCAATGTAGCTCCAATTCCTACACCTAAAATAAGCCCCATACCAACCCAATTAATATTTGATTTGTTCATAGAGAACGAATATGTTAACAAGATATATATTTTTTTCCATTCTTGATTTTATATGAAATCCATCTATTTTTAACCATTAACTAATAATTCAAAAGATTTTATATATTTTAACTACAAAGCAATGATTAAATTCTGATATCTCAAGAAATTAAATTTATTTAAATTTATACAGATTATGCATATTTATCTTTCAAGGATTATAATTTTACTATTATGTTTAAATAGATTTATCCGGAGGATTATCACTAATGTTATACAGAAAATTCGGTAAAACAGGCCAAAAAGTTTCAATACTTGGTTTTGGATGCATGCGGCTTCCAATACTTGAAGGTAATCCCACAAAAATAAATGAACCCCCGGCAACGGAGATGTTTCATTATGCAATGGACCGTGGAGTTAACTATATTGACACTGCCTATCCATATCACGGTGCCAGCGCAATAGAAGGCGGCATAAGCGAGATATTTGTGGGAAATATCTTGAAAGATGATTACAGAGATGATATTTACCTATCCACAAAATTACCAGGCTGGCTTGTTCAAAAGAAAGAAGACCTTAATTACTATCTTGATGAACAGCTAAAGCGGCTTCAAACCGATAAAATTGATTTTTATCTTTTACACGGGCTCGGTGTGAGTACATGGACTAATTTAACAGATATGGATGTATTAGAGTTTTTGGATTCTGCCGTTGAAGAAGATAAGATAGGATACGCTGGTTTTTCTTTCCATGATGAATTAAAGCTTTTTAAAGAAATAGTTGACTCTTACAATTGGAGTTTTTGCCAGATACAGTTTAACTACATGGATCAGGATTTCCAGGCTGGAAAGGCAGGCCTTGAATATGCATCAGCTAAAAACATGGGGATAGCAATCATGGAACCGCTTAGAGGAGGTTGCCTCACAAATAATCTCCCTGAAGATATCCAAAACATTTGGAACAGAGCAGAAGTTAAAAGAAGTCCTGCAGAGTGGGCCTTAAGCTTCCTATGGGACAAACCTGAAATTAATGTAGTTTTAAGCGGTATGAGTACCATGGAACACGTTATAGAAAATGTTAAAATTGCAGAGAATGGTCACGTCAATAGTCTTTCCCAGTCAGAAAAAAATTTAATTCAGGAAGTTAGAGAGGTTTACAGTGAAAGAGTTCATGTTAGCTGCACTGCCTGTGGCTACTGCACACCCTGTCCAAAAGGAGTAGACATTCCACTGAACCTCAATTTGCTGAATGACTTATATATCTACCAGAATATGGAAAAACCTGCTGGAAACTATTCATTCCTAACCGCCAAACAGGCAAGTGCTGCCTTTTGTGATGAATGCGAAGAAAAATGCACGCAGAGCATTCAAATTAGGGAGTATCTTAAAGAAGCACGAAAAACCTTTGATAAGAAAAAATAACGCGAAAAATTGTTTCTTACTTCTATTTAGGCCCAGTTCCATGCATACCAAACAGTCAGCACATTAAACCCAAGTCCTACAACTATCAAAAATTTATCATATGCCGAAGGGTATGTAGGCAATCCTATGAGATTAAAGATGAAGAAGAATATGGCTACGACGATGTTTACCCAGCGATTCATAGGATATGGCAATATCAAAGATAGTATAACCATAATTATTGGAATAGTCATTAATATAGCGATTCCCAGCCATTGTATTTGAGTAAGCTTTATACCTTTTTTTTCTGCTGCTTTAAAATCACCGCTACATATACGCAGCACATCCCCATAAAGATAAACCAACACTAGAGCAATCCATATTCCTGAGAGTATTATCTGCACATCTTCCATTATTCAGCCACCTTATAAATTATTAGCATTTTTCAGTTTTTGGGCAAACTCTTCTGCATGTTTAAGGTCTTCAGCATTAGGTCTACCTTTATTCATTCCACCAAACAGTCTAAGAAAACTATTGGTATTAAATCCTTTACATTGAAACTCATCGATAACCGTATAACCTTTAGATTCAAGTTTTTCCCTGAGTTTAGAATGATCTTTTGCTGATTTTGATTTTCCAGTTATTCCTGCAGTTGAAAAAAGAAATGCATTCTTATTATTAACCTCCGGTAGCTCATCGGCAAGTTCAAGTATAAATTCATGGTGTTTTGCACTATAAATTCCTGATCCAAACCCTACCAGGTCATAATCTTGAAGTTCCTCAGGATTTATTTGTTGTGGCGTTTTTATTTCTGCATTAAGAACTTTTGCAATCACCTTAGCTATTTTCTCCGTATTATTATGGTGATAAGAAAACAAAACTATTAGAGATTTATTTTTGCTCTTAAACTCATTTTTCTCCATTTATTTTCCTCCAATCCTATTAATCACATTAAAACTGTATATATCCTTAATTTGTTTATAAATCCTGACCCATGAAACAAATCATGAATTCAGCATCATGTGGGCCAGGTTTTATTTACAGAGGCGGTTACATTAATTTTTAATTTCTGTCATGTTATGATTCCAGACTTAATTGAATTGCAGATGGGTTGAATCCTTTAACAATAAGCCATACTGCAAATACCATTTCCTGCACTGCTATTGGAATGGCTAATAAAGCAAATGGAGAAGTTAATCCTATTCCCAGGCCAAAAATTGCAGTCAAGCCATATATTAAGACCAATACTGCCCCAATGACTCCCCAAAGAGATAACCATCTGGGAATTAATTTGGACTGGTATAACACGTAATTAAGAGTTAAACTTCCCAAACCAAAGAATAACACGGTTCCCAGTGCTAATGCCCAATCTTTTAATGCCAGTAGTAATGTACCTAAAACCAGGTAATATGAAGCATCAACTGCTCCTGCCACATATTTCTGGCTTACAGTTAACATTATTAAAAGACCGATAGCGCCAATTACATATAAAACATTCTCAAATGTCCTTAAAACAACATATCCCATAGCTAAACTTTCAATATGCCTTTTCAGTATTGGGAATAGCATGAATGAAGTTGCAACTGCAGAGGTAGCGGCTATTAGCCATATTATTACTGCCATTATTATCTGGTTTCCATGTGCAGAAAAGCTAATAAGATAATTGGGAGCATCTAAAATCGAACCTAAAGGAACAGCACTTAATATAGACGCAACCGTGGCAATTATAAATAATAATCCCACAATTATTCCTGTCTTTCTATATGAATCCATTTTTTTCCACCTTTAACTTTTTAATTATCATTTTCAATACTTATGGCCACATTCCCCTTTTTATGTCCTTTTTCCACATATCTATGAGCTTCAACAATTTTTTCGAAAGGATATGTCCTATCAATGACTGATTTTATCTTTCCATCCTCAATTAGCTCTTTGAGAAAAACCAAATCTTCGGTCCTTTCTTTATCTGAAGATCCCAAAACATGAAGAAAGATTCCTCTCTTAGCGAGCGCTCTTTTTCCTTTTGAAAATGGTAACTTACCTACAGCATCGAAAATAAAATCGTATGTCTCACCGCTTTGAGTAAAATCCTCTTCAGTGTAATCTATTACCCTATTTGCACCAAGAGCTTTTACCCACTCTAAATTAGTTGTGCTGCATACTCCTGTGACTTCTGCACCAAAGTATTTGGCAAGTTGAACTGCAAAAGAACCTACACTACCTGAAGATCCATAAATCAATACTTTTTGTCCATTTTGAACTTTTCCTTTCCTCAAAAAGCGTAGTGCTGTAGCTCCCCCAATAGGAAGGGCTGCAGCCTCTTCATATGTCATATTGGTAGGTTTAATTGCAATCATTCCATCTTCTGGAAAACATTTGTACTCTGCATAACCACCGAAATCAACATCGAAAGTAGATGCAAAAACCTGATCTCCTTTTTTAAACCTTTTTACATTTTTACCTGTCTCTTCAATTTTTCCAGCAAGTTCCATCCCTAAAACTGGTCTTTTTGGTCTTCTAATACCCAAATAAATTCTAGCAAAAAGCCATTGCCAGCGAGGCACAGTGAAACTTCGCATTCTCACATCTCCCGCTGTCACTGTTGTAGCATGCACTTTAACCAGTATTTCATTATCTTTGGGGACTGGTTTTTCCACCCCAACCAGTTTGAGAGCCTCTGGAGGTCCGTATTTTGTATAAATTACCGCTTTCATTGTTTTTCTGACCTCCTATTCATATTTTCATGGTTTAATAAATTAAATAAATCTAGATATTATTTATTCTAGATTTAACAAGTCTTTTGATTAATTTTCATCCCATTTCCAGGCGAGCCATATGATTAGAAGCATCAAAACAACTTCTATTGTCGCGAAAAATATGTAGTGAAGATAGGTTGAACCGCCGCCTATAACAAACGCTATTGTTATGATACTTGCAACAATGTTTGCCCATCTATTTACTCCACGTTTTAACACTCTTGACAAGATTACCATAATAATGGGAATTTCAAGCAAAATCGCATATACAAGCAATAGACTTTGACTAGCTTGCATTGCATTAACTACATCAAAAAAACCAGGCATAATAAAAGACAATATGTCAGCAAAAATCATATTAAACATGACAACTATCCATAAAGTGGAAAGTATTACCTTTGTGTTATTCATTTTTTTCACCTTTTTTATTCAATAAAAATAAAAATAAATCTAGAACAATTATTCTAGATTTAATTTAATTGAGCCGATTTTAGGCGCCAGGTAGTTGTATGATTTTGCAGCTATTGCTGTTCCTATGAAATAGAATATAAAATTAGTTATAAATTCCCCATAATTTTGATTTAAAATACCGGAAATTATTCCTAATAATGCATAAAGCAGGGCCACGGCAAGGGCTGTTGGCATCACTGGTATATTTTTAAGTTCATACAAGCTTCCAGTTAAATTAGCAAACTCCAGTTTAATTTTAGCTACTCTTGTAACCAAGTAATTGTAGAATATTGCAAATAAAGCATTCCAGATAAATCCAAATACAAATACCATAATAGGCAATCCTATTACCAGTATCAATGTCACCACTATGCCAATAGATCCAAATGCAGAGCCGTCTATTGCATTTCCAGTAGCATTGGTTATATTTGCTGCTATTTCAGGCGGTATCGGAACTGAACTAATTAACGAGAAAAATGGAGCAATAAACGCCGCCATTAATAATCCTCCAATAAATGCCCATATTGCCCCAATTGCTGATAGTATCAGGGAAAAAGCAACTACCGGTATTTTCACTACATCTTCACCCTCTAATTCTAACTTTATTCCGCCTAATCTGGGTACCAATACGTTGTATAGCATTGCAGATATGAAACTTGCAGTTACTGTAATTAAAAATGCAGCTATGGGCAGGATCACAATTAAAGGTATTCCCGCTCCAGTTATCCAATTAAAATGCGCAAATTGAGGTGCCAATTGACTGGTAACCCCTGCAGCCTGCACAATTATGAGTATTATCAGCATTGCTAATGCCGCAACAAACCCCAGAATTCCATATATTGAAGCTGACATCCTTGTAAAAGGAGTCAGTTTAACTGATTTAATTTCTTTAACATCGATCATCTCTTTTCTCCCTCCTATTTGAATAATAAAATCCAAACGATTTCTTTTTATTTAATCTACAATAGCCAATAGTTTCATTTTTTAATCATTTATTGACTACTTAAATCTTGTTTAAACCCTTAAAAGTAGTTTTTCCAAATTTTCCTCATGGTTTCCTCAGATTTACACCCAAATTCACTCCAAATTATCTGAACAATCACACTTCTAAAAATAAAAACATGTTAAAGATTCTAAAATGAATAAATCAGTTCAAAAAAGATTTAAAAAGAAAAAAAAATCAGAATTATTCTCTTGTTATCATCAAAAGTAATGCTAATGCAGTAAATTCAAGCCCTAAAAATACTAAAAGAATTACAGCATTTACAATGGTTTCAGGAACATTGAATAAAAAATAAATCGAAAATAAAACGTTTTGAATCAGAAAAAGTAACGTAAATAAAACCAGTGTTGTAGTGAATTTGGACTTAACTTTTAAGTATCTTTCCATGTATACGTAGAGCATACCTGCTAAAAGGCAGATATTTGCAACGCTTGTTATTAAAGCAGAGTATTTAACCATTATTAGCAAAGTAGGTATTATATCTGGCAGCCCAAATAGATTTATTTCCATTAACATGTTTTTACCTTCGTTTTCTATTATTTATCCCCATTTTCCCTAAATTCACTCCAAATCTCCAGAAATGTATCATAATTGTTTTCCATTTCATCAGAAAGGAAATATAATGCCCCGTACTTTTCTCCAGTTGATTTAACTATATTATTCTCTTTTAAAACGTCTATATGATGCCGTATTGTTTTATAATCAAGAGAAAGCTCATTAGCAAGTTTATTAGCGTTATAGGGTCTTTTATTCAGTTCAAGTATTATTCTGGCACGGTTTTCTCCACCTTTACTGCCGATTATTAACCACCATAAAAACACTTTCTTCATAAAAATCCCTTTAAAGCCAATATAATGCTGAAATAGTTGTTATCTTTCAGTTAAGGTTTACTTAAATATTTTATAGATTCTCTCTTTAAATAGTTTGTCTGAATACACTTTAAACTCTTCACATTCTATTTGAAATAAATGAATTAATTTACAGATTTTTAAGAAATTCCAGAATTGCATTGACTGTCTAGCTCTGCTGCTCTTTTGTTATTGTACTGCTACTATCCCCTTCCTGCACGCCCTAATTACCAAAATTGTAGTGATTACCTCCATTTATGGTAATAAATGTGGTATTTTCAGGGAATTTATTTTTTATTTTCCTCAATATTTTGATTTGTGTGAGTGCGTCATTTGAGCCTCTAATTGATAATGATTTAAAGGTGACTTTTGAAGCATCTGTATTACGGTAGGCGGCTAAAATATGACTCCTTTGATTTTATCTTGATTTTTAACTGCATAATCCGATGCAAAGACCTCTTCAAGTGAGTGGCCCCTAATTACCCATGTTTTAATCTCGGATGTTGAGGAATTACCTCATCGGTTTTATTACTATCAAAAAATGCTAAATTAAATGGGATCTTCATAATTAGGACCATATAACCATATTCTCCAAGTTTATAAGCCATTAAACCCATGACCGGCTTCAACCTTGCCTCCAGAATAAATTATAACTCCAGTAGTACTTTTATTATTTGCAGGAGTAAATGTAATCGAATCATCGTTATTTACAACATTATAAGAATTAGTAGAGTTAAGGATCGTTAAATCAGCTCTACACTGTAACAGTCAGAAACATAAACTACAAAACCCGGTATCACTATTAGAAATATGGCCAGAATTATTATTCCATTAATTTCTTTTTAGAATTTAAATATTTCATGGAGTCCTATTTCTTAAATTATATAAATTATATATAGGGCATTGGAATACCAATGATTTCTATAAATTTTTATCTTTTCAAATTTCAATATATTGAAATGAAGCATTAATGCTAAGTGAGATGATTCAATATGAATAAATTCATGAAAGCCGCCTTTAATGAAGCCAAGAAAGGCCTCGAAGAAGGCGGTATCCCAATCGGCTCTGTACTTGTTTATAAAGGTAAAATAATAGGTAAGGGGCGCAATAGACGAGTACAAAAGGGAAGTGCAATCCTGCACAGCGAAATGGATGCACTGGAAAATGCTGGACGATTATCAGGGACTATTTATCGGGAATCTGTTCTTTATACCACTTTATCCCCCTGTTCAATGTGCTCAGGGGCCATTTTACTTTATAAAATACCAAAAGTAATAATAGGAGAAAATAAGAACTTTACAGGTGAAGAAGAGCTGCTTCGCTCCAAAGGCGTAATTGTAGAGATCCTTCATGATCCTTCGTCCATTGAAATCATGTTAAATTTTATTAAAAAGAATCCAGATTTATGGAATGAAGATATATGCATATAATCTTATGAATAATGCCTAAATAGAGATTTTATGGCGATTAAACATCCGAAAATTAAATTAACTTATATTCCATGTTATAAACCCCTTTTTCTCCACCAAACCATTTGAAACTCTTTCTATTAAATATTTCAAATCCTAATCTCTTATATAATCTTAAAGCTCCTTCATTTTCCATATCAACATCCAAAACCACTCTTTTACATCTCTTTTCCTTTGCTAAGTCAATAGAATTTTTTAGAATAAATGTTCCTATTCCTCTACCTCTACATTTCAAATCAACGGCCAGATCCGATAAATAAAAATCTCCATTATTTAAATCAGCCCCTGCCCTTATATCTCCAATGTCTAACATGAGAAACTTTAAAGCATCGAAAAAGCTTAAATTTTTAAAATATACCTTAAAATCAGTTGTAGTGTTCACTTCTCCTTCAGAATATGCTGATAAAATACCATAAACTTGATTCTCGCTTCCAGTTGCTACATAAATGTTTTTATAGCTCCAGCTATTATTTACTGTCGTTATGAGCTTTCTAATTCTTTTTGCAGCTCCTTTTCGGCTTTTAAAATAGAAATTAAATGTTTTTGAGTCTGTTTCATAAATCAGTTCTGCAACTTTATTTAAATCATGCTTATTGGTATTTAATTTTAAAAATTTCATTTCATCAATCTTTAATTAATTATAATAGTTTATTTGATTATTTCAGCTTAATTTACTATTTGATTTAGCAAATATAAATTTTTTACGGTTTTTAGCTTATTTATTGATTTAAAATATCTTTAATTATTTTATGTAATATTAATGACAAGAAGAAATTATGAAAGATAAATAAGCATCCTAATTCATAAATTAACATGAGATAAATGATCAGAGAAGCAACTAAAGATGATATAAATCCAATTATTAACTTATGGCAGGAAATGATGGATTTTCATATTCAAAGAAGCGCTTTATATGAAATGAAGCCAGATGCACGGAATATTTATGCGGGTTATATTAAAGATATCCTTAAAAGCCCCGATTATGTAGTATTAGTCTATGAAATTGAAGATAAAGTCGTTGGATATCTTACAGCTACAGAATCTGATGATCCTCCTGTTTATAAAAAAAGTACAGGAATTATATCTGAACTAAGTGTAACAGAAGCCCACCGAAATAAAGGGATTGGAGAAGAATTATTGAGGGAAATTGAAAAAATATTCCAAATTTACGGTATTAAGCGAATTGAATGTATGGTTTCAGATTTTAATGAGGTATCTAAAAGTTTCTGGCATAAAAATGGATATGATCCCTATAATTTAGTTTGTGTTAAATTACTACGCTGATTATTGCCTTTTATCTGGAAAAAAAAATAAAAAAGAAATTAATTTTGAACTATTTTCCCATCTAGAACCTCTATTGTCCTTTCAGCCATGGAAGCCACGTTCATATCGTGAGTGACCATAATCAATGTTACATTCTCTTTTTCGTGCAGACTCTTAAGCCTCTGGAGAATCATCTGTCCTGTTCTGGAATCAAGGGAACCAGTAGGTTCATCTGCAAGGATTATAGAAGGATTATTGGCCAGTGCACGCGCTATTGCCACACGTTGCCTTTCTCCCCCAGAAAGCGCCGTAGGTTTCCTCTTCATTTTATCTAATAGTTCCACGTATTCAAGAAGTTCCATTGCCCTTTTCCGCATTTCTTTACTGGAATAATTAATTTCATACATGGGAATCTCCACGTTTTCCAGTACTGTAATATTTGGAATCAGATTGTGCAGCTGGAATATAAATCCAATTTCCTGTGACCTGAATCTGTTTAAATCCCTCATTTTACTTAGATCATACCCTGCTACTTTAATTTCTCCTTCATTAGCCCTGTCCAATGCCCCAATCATGTTCAGGAGTGTGGATTTCCCTGAACCAGATGGTCCAATAATAGAAACATATTCTCCTCTTTTTATTTCAAGATTAATACCATCCAGAGCCTTTATTGTTCCATTTTCAAAGCTTTTTTTGAGTTCTCGTATTTCTATAATGTTTTCATTATTCATAGCGCAACGCCTCCGTTGGTGCTAATCTGCTTGCTCGATAAGCCGGATAAAATCCTCCAATTAATCCAACAAAGAGAGCTATTCCAATTGCTTTCAAGAAAGTTTCCATTTTATAAACTGGTTCAATGAATCCCTCCAATCCCAATGGTATTAACAATTGAACAGCCACAAGACCCATTGCAATTCCTACTACTGCTGCTACCAGAGTAAGTACAAGGGATTCTCCAAGTATCATGGCCAGTATTCTCCTATTAGTCCATCCTACAGCTTTCAAAACTCCAATTTCACGAGTTCTCTCATAAACAGACATTATCATGGTATTTACAACTCCAATTCCCCCAATAATTATGGCCAGAAGTGAGATAGCCCATGAGGCAGTGTTTATTGTTTTAAGACCCGATTCTACCTTTCCAAGGTCTTCAAGTGATTTTACTGTCATTAATTCGTTGGTATATGTGTTATCTATTCTATCTGTTACATCTTCAAGATCTGCATCCTTATCAATCTTTGCAAATATCATTGTGAGCTTATCATCCTTTTTTTCCAGCTCTTGAAGTTCATCTAAGGACATGAAAACTCCTCCGTCCTGTTGGAGATCTCCTGTTTCATATATTCCTGTAATTTTGAATTTTTTACCAGATATTTCCAGTGTGTCTTCCACTTTTTTACCTGTTTTTTGTGATGCTGCCTTACCAATGATTATCTCATCTTTATTTTCTGAAAACCCACGCCCTTCAATAAGACTTATTTCTCCAACTGACAGCTTATCAGCATTAATACCCATTACTGCAAAATATGGATTATTATTTATTGGATAAACAGCAAGTAATACCCCCACAACATCTTGAATGCCTGAAGTATTCTTAAGATCACTTAAACGCTCTTCATCAATGGAGCTGAACATCATATCCGATACATTTGATTCTACTACCATGAAGTCCGATCCGCCTGCTTTAAGTGTCTCTTCTGTTGAAGATTTAAGCCCATCTGTAATTATTCCCAGTGCAACAATCGTTGCTA
This sequence comes from Methanobacterium sp. UBA44, assembly GCA_002494885.1. GTDB lineage: Archaea > Methanobacteriota > Methanobacteria > Methanobacteriales > Methanobacteriaceae > Methanobacterium_D. The sequence continues at coordinate 24,680 of DACV01000009.1, read as the reverse complement.
TTCCAATTGCAATCCCCATAACTGCCAAAGCTGTTCTTGTTTTATTTCTAAATGGGTTTTTAACCACGAGGCTTAAAAATGACATTTTTTTCATCTCCCATCACATATGAATCAATGTTCACATGTTCATATTTGAATGTTTATATCAATAAGGCTATATAAAACTTTGTTTAAATTTACTTGAATTTCAATCCATTAATTAAAAATAATCTTTTTTAATGATTCACATCAAATATTCCATATTATAAACTCCCTTCTCCCCATTAAACCATCTGATGCTCTTTTTATGGAATATTTTAAAACCAAATCTTTCATATAAATATAACGCACCTTTATTTTTTAAATCAACATCTAAAACAACCCTTTTACATCTTTTATCCTTTGCAAGCTCTAATGAGCTATGGAGAATAAAATTACCGATTCCTTTACCTCTGAAATCTTCATCCACAGCTACAGCAGCTAAATATAGGTCATGATATTTCAAATTTGCAAGGATAAGATGATCGATTATATCAAAAATAAAAAATTTCAGGGCATCTAAAGGCCTTAGTGCCCTGAAATAAGTTCTTATGTCGCTCTTTAAGCTATAATCACTGGCCATGTATGCAACTAAAATTCCTAATGTCCTATTGTTCCCATTTTCAGTTACAACATATATATTTTTAAAACCCATGCTGTTATCATTTTCTTTTACTATTCTTAAGATCTTTGGAGCGGTTTTTTGACGGTTTCCAAAATAAAAATTGAATGTTTCTGCATCAGTATCATAAATCAATTCTGAAACCTTATTCAAATCATGTTTATTTATATCCAGCTTAACAAGCTTCATTCTATGCTCCATGTGTTCCTTCAATTCTAATATTCTATTTTTATGCCTATTTTCCAGTATAGATATTTTTCTTAATTACCCTGGGTTATTAAAAACATTTTAAGATATTATTTTTTTTTATTTTATGTTGTAAATAAAGAAATTTATTACTTATTAAAAACTTATTATTACATAATAAAGGGGTGAGAAATATGGTAGAATTTAATATGGAAAATGTTCAAAGGTGCCTTTGCCCAGGATGTCCTGTGCAGGCAGGAAGTAAATGTGTACAAGAAAAATTAAACAAATTAAAGGGGGCAAGTGGGAATCCAGGGCCAGAAGATGTACCTGGAGTCTATTGTGCAACAGGAAAAGCCACTTGTGAAGGCCTAGATCCAAGCCAAATTTGTCAGTGTGATAAATGCGAAGTATGGAAAGAGTATAAATTAGGTGAAGGAGAACCTGGTAGCTACTACTGTGCAGAAGGAAAAGCAAGATAATAATCCATTAAATTCATTTATTTTTTATTTTTAACCATGTATTAGATTGAAATTAAACATTAGTTGAATTTTAAGCTTATTTATAAATAAAAGACCTCTAAATCAAATTCTTTTTCGGCACAAGTTATATTAAATTATAAAATAAATAAAAATCATGGAAACTAAACATTTCATTTTCCTGGATATCGATTATGTAACAGAAAATGGCAAGCCAGTAGTTAGATTATTCGGAAGTCAACGTGGAAAGTCAAACGGAGAGCCTATTATTGCTTTAGATAAGAGTTTCAAGCCCTACATCTATGTTTTACCAGAAAATGACATGGAAAGCTGTATTGGACAAATTCTTACTCTGGATGTTGATGATGTTAAAAAAGTTAAAAAGAAAGATATAGGCATAGAAAAAGAGTTTTTAGAAGTTATTTTACATCATCCGCAAGATGTTCCAAAACTAAGGGAAAAAATACTTGCATTAAGTGAAGTAAAAGATATTCGAGAACATGATATTCCTTTTTACAGAAGATATTTAATGGATAAGGGTCTTTTTCCAATGGCTGAAGTGGAAGTTAAAGGCATAACTAAAACTCAAAAATCGACCCCTTCTGTTCTATCAGACAATGAAAATCTCTGTATTCTGGAAATAAATGGTGAAGTAAAGCAAATGGATGGTAAAATTCACCATTTAAAGGTTATGAGTTTTGATATAGAAGTCCGAAACCCCAAAGGGATGCCTAAATCAGACAGAGATGAAATAATAATGATAAGTATGGCCAGTAATTTTGGCCTTCAGAAGGTTATTTCAACCAAGGAATCCTCCTTTGAATATGTTGAAACCGTTGAAGATGAAAAAGCAATGATAAACCGGTTTACTGAAATTGTAAACACTGAAAGTCCAGATATAATAGTTGGTTACAGTTCAGACAATTTTGATCTCCCCTATATTAACGATAGGGCCAAAAAGTTGAAAATACCCTTTAAAATTTCAGTAGATGGCTCTGATATTAAATTCTTAAGGCGAGGATACACATCAGCAGCAGTTGTCCGCGGCAGAGTCCATGTTGACCTTTATCCTATCATGAGGCGCCATTTAACCCTTGATCGTTACACGCTGGAACGTGTTTATGAAGAACTCTTTGGAGAAGAAAAGGACGACATAGAAGGGGATGAAATCTGGGAGTACTGGGATGCTGGCGGTGAAAAGCTGGAAAGATTATTTGAATACTCATTAGATGATGCAATAGCAGCTTTTAAAGTCGCTGAAAAGATGCTTCCAATTAACAGGGAACTTACAAGAATTATAGGGCAGCCACTTTCAGATATCAGTCGAATGGCTTCCGGTCAAATGGTTGAATGGTTCCTTATACGAAAAGCCTATGAAATTAACGAAGTTATACCAAATAAACCTTCACAATACGAATATTCTAAAAGAAGAGGACTTACTTATGTTGGAGGTTATGTAAAAGACCCGGTGAAAGGTCTTCACGAAAATATAGTTGCATTTGACTTTAAAAGTCTGTATCCAAGCATAATTATCTCTAAAAATATTTCCCCTGACACCCTTATAATCAACGAAACAGATGAAGAATATCATACCGCTCCTGAAGTACCTCATAAATTCCGTAAAGAACCAAGTGGATTCATACCATCAGTAATAGGCGATTTACTTAAAGAAAGAGGCATCATAAAGAAACTAATGAATGAAACTAATGATCCTGTGGAGAAGAGAATATTAAACGTGCAGCAAGAAGCCTTAAAAACCCTTGCAAATTCCATGTATGGAGTTTACGGCTATGCGAGATTTAGATGGTATAGTCATGAATGTGCAGATGCTGTAACTGCCTGGGGAAGAGATTATATTAAAAACACCATGAAAGAAGCGGAAAAATATGGATTTAAAGCCATTTATGCAGATACTGATGGTTTTTATGCTACTTATACAGGTAAAATAGAAAAATAAACCCAAGCTGAAGAAAGAGCAAAGGAATTTAAATGAGCTCATGGATATGCACTTAGCTGGATGGATAAAAATAAAGTAGAAAGAAAAAAAGATAGTAGTCGCAGTAGGAAATGAAGATTTATTAGCATTTTATGAGCGTTATAATTTCTTTCCAGGGCATTTAATTTTAGAACAGAAGTGAGTGTTATGCAGCTTGAATATAAAATCAGAATTATGGCCGAACATGAAGGAGCCGATTTTTTCGGTGTTGCAGATTTATCGGGAGTTAAAGATAAGATAGTTGAGCAGGGAAGCTCCTTTGTAGCAGATTATCCCAGAGCAATTTCCATTGGCATTAAATTACCTGATTCAATCGTTGATGCCCTGTTAGAACGGAATAATCCTGCTGTAGCTGTTAATTACCGCCATGCTTATGATATCACCAATTTACGTCTTGATCTTTTAACATCTAAACTGGCAAGCATAGTTCAGCAGGATAATTATAGAGCACTGGCAATTCCGGCATCAGAGCGCTACGACGATGAGAGAATTTGTGCTGTTTTTTCACATAAACTGGCTGCAAATCTGGCTGGTCTTGGATGGATCGGAAAAAGCTGTTTGTTAGTAACTCCTGAAGCTGGGCCAAGAGTCCGCTGGAGCACTGTACTTACAAATGCCCCCCTTGAAATAACAGGCAAACCTTTAGAAGTTCAATGTGTAAATTGTGATAAATGTGTAGAAATATGTCCAGTTAATGCATTTACCGGAGAAACTTTTAGGGAAAATGAACCTCGCGAAGCTCGATACGATGCCAAAAAATGTGAAGAATATCTTTATAACTCAAAAGACCATTCAGATTGGAATGTTTGTGGATTATGCATTTATGTCTGCCCACATGGTAAGAAGAAATAATTAGGGTATTTTATCTACTTTTTATATTGAAATCATTTTAAATGGAGAATCATCGTATTTTAGGGCAATGTAGCAATTTTAAACTGCTTTGCCCATTTCATAGGCTTCATCCATCGCTTTACTTCCTTTGATGTCACCAACATTCCAGGCCCCAGTTCCATAAATAATGCCCTTTTCTTTTGGCCCGTTAAGAACAGAAGTAAATCCCCTAAATCCCTCAATAGTCCTTTCCAGAGCCTGCTTATTTCTGACTGCAGCAGTAGCAATGAAATAAAAATCCTTATTCCTGATTTCCATATATCTTGAATATGTTCTGTCGATCAGCGTTTTCATCTGTGCATCCATTGTGTAAAAATAAACTGGTGTCGCCATAACTATAACATCTGCTGCAATCATCTTATCCAGGACTTCAAACATGTCATCTTCCTGATCACAGATTCCTCCATTATTTTTACAGACATCACAGGCCACACAGTAATTGATTTCTTTATCTCTTAAGAAAATTTTCTCTGCTTGATTTCCTGCTTCTTCTGCTCCAAGTATAAACTGATCGCATAATGTGTCAGAGTTTCCCCCTCTTCTGGGACTGCCTGATAATACTAATACATCTTTACTAATTTAAATCATCTCCATGTTCAAAATGTTACATTTAAAGCCTTATATTTTTTATAAAATTATAATATCTCCTACTCTATATTCATTAAAGAGTCTCATACCTTTCACTGCTTATAATCTCACTTAAATGTTTCCTTGGCCTTTGATGAGGCGTTTCGTCAGCATATCCCACTGTAAATATTGCTGGAACCCTGATTCTTTCTGGAATATTTAAAATATTCCTCACTTTTTCTTCGTCATATGCTCCAAGCCAGCATGTTCCAAGACCCTGTTCAGTGGCTTCAAGAATCATAAATGAGACTGCAATGGCCAAATCGACTGTATATGCATACTGGCCGCAGGGCATAATCCTTTCAGATTCTGTTGAGCATGCTACAATTGTAACTGGTGCTTCAGCCACAAATTTCTGACCATTAGCCGCATCTACAAGTTTTTCTCTTGTTTTTTTATCTTTTACGATTATGAATTTCCATTCCTGTCTGTTAGCAGCAGATGGTGCAATTCTGGCTGCCTCCAGCATCATTTCCAGCTTTTCATCTTCAACTGGAGTGTCCTTATACTTCCTAATACTTCTTCTTTTACTTATGGCTTCAAAAACATCCATAATTTGCCTCCTAACTTTTAATCTTTAAGGGTTTGTTTAACAAGTTTTGCAGCAAAAACACCTGCTCCAAATCCATTATCAATGTTAACAACTGCAATCCCCGGAGAACATGACTGAAGCATTGCATAAAGAGCTGCAAATCCCCCTTCGCCAACCCCATAGCCAACAGAAGTGGGTACGCCTATTACAGGGATATCAACAAGTCCTGCGACCACAGAAGGTAATGCTCCTTCCATTCCGGCAATTACAATCAATACTTTAACTTCTTCTTCAAGCATCTTTTTTAATGGACCAAATAGACGATGCATGCCCGCTACTCCCGCATCATATGCTGTTAAAACCTCACATCCCATCTCTTCTGCTGTGATTCGAGCTTCCTCTGCAACATGAATGTCTGAGGTTCCTGCGGTTAATATTCCAACTTTACCTTCCTTTTCTAATTCATTATTTCTAATTACCATAATACGTGCTTTTTTATTATATTCAATTTTATCTTTAATTAAATCTAATCCTGGCTTTAATAATTCATATCTATCCTCAGGGAGCCTGGTAACCATTACATTACCTACAGAAGAGCAATGCTGGACAATTTTTACCAGATCCCCATCATCTTTATTTTCAGCATATATTACCTCGGGAATGCCAGTTCTTAAGTGTCTTGCAGTGTCCAGTTTAGCAAAATCTTCAATTTCATCAATTTGATAGGTTTTTAGTAATTTTTCAGCTTCATCAATGGAAATCTGTCCATGTAAAAGCCGTTGAAGTATTTCTTTCATGGTATCACAATTTTTATCTACTTATAATATAAAGATCAAAATATAAAAAATAAATCACTTATTTTGGACAATAAATTAAAATTCAATTGATATAATTTTTAGAGGTATCGAATTGGTAAAAGCCAGAATCTTAGTGCAGGGAATAGTGCAGGGAGTCGGATTCAGACCTACAGTTTACAGAATAGCTAAAGAAATGGGTCTTGGAGGATCTGTGAGAAATCTTGGAAACAGCGTGGAAATCATCCTTGAAGGAAGTAAAGAAGAAATTGAACAGTTTGCTGAAAATTTAAAGCAAAATAAACCTCCAATATCTAAGATAAACACATTGAAGATAGAGTGGATGGGCAAAATAAAGGAACCCCAGTTTAATGATTTTATAATCCTTGAGAGCTCTGCAGAATTTTCAGGTTCATCTGTGATCCCTCCAGACGTGGCTATATGCGATAAATGCCTTGAAGAAGTAATGAACGCAGGTAATTCCAGATACAATTATCCATTTACAGCCTGCACTGATTGCGGACCTCGATTTACAGTAATAAAATCAATTCCCTACGATCGGGAAAGGACATCCATGGACGAATTTCCCCTATGTGATGAATGTATGATTGAATATAAAGACCCTCTTGACCGCAGATATCATGCAGAAGCAACCTGCTGTCCTGAATGCGGCCCTTCTGTATTTTTATATAAAGATGGAGTAATTAAAGTAGCAAATCCTATCTTAGAAGCTGTTAAACTCATAAATGAGGGTAATATTCTTGCAGTAAAGGGAATTGGCGGAACTCATCTTGTAACAAAAACTACTGATGAAGATCCAGTGATTACCCTAAGAAAAAGGCTTGGAAGGCTAAATCAGCCCTTTGCATGCATGTCCCCAGACATTGAAACAATTAAAACATTTGCTGAAGTAAGGGATTATGAAGAGAAAGCCTTAATTTCAAGAAGAAGGCCAATAGTGGTCCTTAACAAAAATGAAGATTATTACCTGGTTCCATCTGTTTCTCCAGTACTGCACAATCTTGGAGTGATGCTTCCCTACTCTGGGCTGCATCATTTACTTTTTAAGTATTCTGACGAACCTGCATACACAATGACTTCTGCCAATAAACCCGGCGAACCTATGATGATTGATAATGAAGAGATAACCAGTAAATTAGGGGGAATTGCTGATTATTATCTGTTACATGATAGAAAAATAGTTAATCGATGTGATGATTCTGTTATAAGATTCAGAGCAGGAGATTTGGCCTTTATAAGGAGATCCAGAGGTTATGTGCCTGAACCTTATGATTTTTCAGGTATTGATGATGATATTAACATTCTGGCACTTGGCCCTGAGCTTGATGTGACCTTTGCACTCCTTAAAGATAAAAAATGCTATGTATCACAACACATTGGAAATACCACAAAATATGAAACCTACAAATATCTTCAAAAGGCCATAGATCATATGATGAGAATAACAAAGACAGAAAATATAGACCTTATTGCCTGTGACCTTCATCCAATGTTTTTTACCACCAAACTTGCAGGAGAATTAAGTGAAAAGTTTGATTGTGATGTTTTCGGCGTTCAGCACCATCATGCCCATGCAGGAGCATTATATGTTGATCATGACATTGATGAGCTAATATGTATCGCTGCAGATGGTGTTGGATACGGCGATGATGGAACTTCATGGGGGGGGGAAATATTACACTCAACTCGCGATAAATATAAAAGAACAGGTAGTTTAATACCCCAAATCATGGCTGGAGGCGATTTAACCACCAAATATCCAATAAGAATGGCTATTTCTATGTTGTATGATCACTACAGCCCTGAAGAGCTTAATAACATCATGAAAGATAAGTATGTTCATTATTTTAAACACGGCGAAAGAGAAGTTGATTTGATATTAAAACAGCTTGAAAGAGGATTTAATACAGCAGAAACTACAAGTACTGGACGTGTTCTTGATGCAATATCTGCAATACTCAGTATATGTGGAGAAAGGACATATGAAGGCGAATGTGCCATGAAACTCGAGTCTGTGGCATACCATGGCCAGAATAATATAGATATTCCGGTTAAAATTAAAAAATACAGAGGTATGGATGTGGTTGATACCTCCTCAATTCTTATTTCAGTTTTAGAAAATAAAAAAGCAGGAAAATCTGTAAATGACATTGCCTGTTCTGCTCAGTATGCTGTTGCCTCAGGACTTGCACAGTTAGGGATAAAAGCCGCGGATAAAACCGGAGTTGATATTATAGGAGGATCTGGCGGTGTATTTTACAATGAAGCCATCAGTAGAACCATTAAAGATTTAGTGATTGAAAATGACTTTGAATTTATCCAGCATACGAATTCATGTGCAGGTGATGGTTCTGTATCTCTCGGACAAGCTGCCATTGCAGCAATGCATTGTAAATTAAAATAAAGAGGAATATTCTTATCTATTTTTTGTTCTTCTTGCTATTTCTTCAGAGCTTATTCCTCCTTTAGTCCAGGAATATCCTCCAGATTGTTTGTCACCAATTACATTAGCACCTCTACCTTCCCACTTTTCATTTACCCTTTTTTCTCCAGCAAATGTAGGTAGATCAAATTCTGAGCTTGTGGTAACTTTATCTGTTTTTTCCCATACTTCTCCAGTTTTTTCTTCTTCAGATATGTCAGTATCCATCCTTCTTTCTTCTGGAGATTCTCTGGTCATCTGACTCCTTCTCTCTTCTGCCATCCTTTTTTCCTCTTCTCTCATATTATCACCTCAACTATTTAACTTTTTAATAATATCCAGGGGCATAATTTAAGCCAAAAAGGAAATTAAATCATTAATAATGTTATTTTAAGATTTAAAGTATCATTATAGCTTATAATAATTAAATATCTATTTAAGTTAGTTTTCTTATTTGTAACTTAGATTATAAATAACTTACTACTTCTATAAAAATAAGTATTACTAATTATAATATTATAATTCTATCCTTTAGTATAGCTAACCAAAAAAAATCCAAAAAAGAGTAAATATATTCATTAAATAATTTAAAGACTCTACCATTAATTATTCATCATTTAACTTTTAAAATTCAGCATAATTCAAAGGAGATTTCATTCTCCTTCCAATAATTTAATTATATTTTTTCTTCTTTTTGCTTCCATTAAAAGTATTTCTGCATACCTTTTAGCCCTATCATATCTATCAATAAGATTCTCCAGATCTTCAATCACATCATCGTGTCCTAAACTGAATTTATTCTCTAATTCCTGTAATTTAGAAAGATCATCTCCCCTAATATCCATTTTAATTGTATCCCTATCTATATGTATTTGAATTTCCACTTTTTGAGATATATCATAATATTTTCTTGGACGACCTCTTTCGATCTTATGGAAAGATGATCTTAAAAGTCCCAATTCCTCCATAGCCTTTAAATGTTCAATAATGGCTTTCTGTCCAACTTCAAGCTCTTTAGAAATCTCACTTACAAAGCGGGGTTCCTCTGTTAAAAGGGTTAAAATATCCCTTCTTGTTTTGCACCCCATAACATCAAGTATTGCTTCCAGGTCCATGTTATCCCTTTATATTAAATGATCGATAAAAATGATTCTTACTAAATTTTTGTTTTTAGTACTGATTAGTGCGAAAGATTTATATAACCTTTTGTTACTATAACCTATTAAAGATTACTATTATTTTTATCACTTCAAAAGGTGAATGAATGACTGATAAAGATGAACTGAAAACCTTAAAGAACGATCTGAAAGAGAAGGAAGAGTCAATTGAAGATCTAAAAAAGCAAATTGAAGAGAAAGATCAGGAAATTAATGAATACTACTCTCAAATGCAACGCCTTCAAGCCGATTTTGAAAACTATAAGAAAAGAACTGAAAAAATAATGGGCGAACACATAAAATACGCTGGTGAAGGCTTAATCCTTAAAATAATAGACATTTATGAAGACCTTGAAAGAGCACTTAAATCAAATAAAAATGGTGAAAACGTTCAAGAAGGTGTTGAATTAATATATAAAAACCTTAAAGAGCTTCTGGAAAAAGAAGGCCTTTCTGAAATCCCTGCAGAAGGAGAAAAATTCGATCCTTTCAAGCATGAAGCTTTAATGACCGAAACACATGAAGATTACGAGAGCGGAACGGTCACAGAAGAACTTGCAAAGGGATACACCCTTAACGATAAGGTAATCAAATGTTCAATGGTTAAAGTCTGTAAAAAATGAAAATAACTTAAAAATATGTTAAAAAACTTAAATTTATATGAATATTTAGAAAACAAGGTGATATTATGGCTAATAACAAAAAAGAAAAAATTATAGGTATAGATCTTGGAACAAGTAACTCCGCAGCAGCAGTACTGGTTGGTGGAAAAGCTACCATCATACCAAGTGCAGAAGGAGCTACACAGTACGGTAAGGCATTTCCAAGTTATGTTGCATTTACTCCAGATGGACAGAGGTTAGTTGGAGAACCTGCAAGAAGACAGGCTGTAACAAACCCTGAAAACACTATAAGCGCTATAAAGAGGAGTATGGGAACAGATTACAAGGTAAATGTAATGGGAAAACAGTACAGCCCCCAGGAAATTTCAGCTTTTATTCTGCAAAAAATTAAAAAAGATGCTGAAGCTTTCCTCGGAGAAGAAGTACACAAAGCTGTAATTACAGTTCCAGCATACTTCAATGACAACCAGAGAACCGCTACAAAAGATGCAGGTACAATAGCAGGACTTGAAGTAGTAAGGCTCGTAAATGAACCTACAGCTGCAAGCCTTGCCTATGGTATTGATAAAGAACAGGAAGAAGAATTAGAAATTATGGTTTTCGATTTTGGTGGTGGAACACTTGATGTAACCATAATGGAATTCGGGGGAGGCGTATTTGAAGTAAAATCCACCAGTGGAGACACCAAATTAGGTGGAACCGATATGGATAACACTATCATGAATCACCTTGCAAGCGAATTCAAAGGCGATACTGGTGTAGATCTGATGGTTGATGATCAGGCAGTTCAGAGACTTCGAGAAGCTGCAGAAAAAGCAAAAATCGAACTTTCAACCACTTTAACAACTGATATAAACCTTCCATTCATAACTGCGACTGCAGAAGGGCCAAAACACTTAACCACTACCCTTACAAGGGCCAAACTCGAAGAGTTAATTGACCCAATTATAAAAAGATGTAGCGGACCAATGGAACAGGCAATATCCGATGCAAAAATGTCCAAATCCGATATCGATAAAATAATATTGGTCGGTGGACCAACAAGAATGCCGGTTGTCCAGAAATTCGTTGAAAACTTCATTGGTAAATCAATTGAAAGAGGAATAGACCCAATGGAATGTGTGGCCATAGGTGCTGCAATTCAGGGAGGAGTTTTAGCCGGAGAAATTAAAGATCTGGTATTACTTGATGTTACACCATTATCTCTTGGAATTGAGACTCTCGGTAGTGTATTTACCAAATTAATCGACAGAAATACTACAATACCAACAAAAAAGAGCCAGGTATTCTCAACTGCAGCAGATAGCCAGACATCTGTGGATATTCATGTTCTGCAGGGTGAAAGACCAATGGCACATGATAATACAACCCTTGGAAGATTCCAGTTAGTGGGAATACCACCAGCACCAAGGGGGATCCCTCAAATTGAAGTAACATTCGATATAGATGCAAACGGTATCATGAATGTTTCAGCTAAAGATATGGGAACAGGGAAAGAACAGGCCATAACAATAACTGCCTCAACCAAATTATCACAGGATGAAATTGACCAGAAAATCAGAGAAGCTGAAATGCACGCTGACGAAGATAAAAAGAGACAGGAAGAAATTCAGGTCAGAAACGATGCCGATTCCATGATTTACACCTCTGAAAAGACTCTTGAAGAGCTTGGTGACAAAGTAGATAAGGATCAAAAAGAAAAGATCGAAGCTTTAGCTAAGGAACTCAGGGAATTAATTGGCGGCGATGATATAGCTGCAATTAAAGCTAAAACTGAAGAACTGACCAAAGTTGTGCAGGAAGTTGGTGCCAAAATCTACCAGGAAGCTCAGGCAGCACAGCAAGCTCAGCAACAAGCTGGTCAAGATGCACAGGGTGCTCAAGAAGGCCAACAGGGCGCAAATGATGATACCATAGATGCAGATTACGAAGTTAAAAAATAAACTTCCAAAATTAAAATTAAGAAGTAGTTTTACTACACTCGAAAATTTTCGATTTTCAATGTTTGTGAAACGGAGTTTCACAACCGGAAAAATTTTTAATTTTTCCATGCCCCAAACACTGTCAAAAATCTATGATTTTTGATGCATCAAAAATTTTCAATTTTTGCATGCTTTGTGCTTGAGGCCGTCGAAAAATCTTCGATTTCTCGGGCCGCAAAAATTTTTAAAATTTTTGCAGGGCTTCACTATTTATTTATGAAGAAGGATTAAATAAGAATAATCTCTATAAAATTTAAGTAGATAATTTCTACAAATATATTAATTTTATATAAATTCAACTTATTTTTATTAATTAAGTGAGGGTAAGATGGTATGGTAGAAAAGCGTGATTACTACGACGTCCTTGGAGTAGAAAAGGGAACAGATAAAAAAGAAATAAAAAAAGCTTATCGTAAATTGGCAATGAAACATCACCCTGATGTAAGTGATGATCCAGAATCTGCAGAAAAATTCAAAGAAATAAGCGAAGCCTACGCTGTTCTATCAGATGAAGAAAAAAGAAATACTTATGATCAGTTTGGGCATGCTGGAATGGGCGGATACTCAAATGAAGACATATTCAGAAATGTAAACTTTGATGATATATTCAAAGGATTTGGATTTGATTTCGGAGACATATTTGACATGTTTGGTTTTGGCGGAGGTCGAAGAAGAAGTCGGGCCGAACAGGGGGCTGATGTCTATTATGATCTATCCATTACACTTGAAGATGCAGCATTTGGACTTGAAAAAGACATAGATGTATCACATAAAAAGACATGCCCCACATGTGAAGGTTCTAAGGCAGAACCCGGAACTGATACCCATCAATGCAGCCAATGTGGTGGAACAGGACAGGTCCAGCAAATAAATCGAACTCCTTTTGGTCAATTTGTTAATATAGCTTCATGCCCTCAATGTAGAGGTGAAGGAGTTATTATAGATACTCCATGTCATGAATGTCATGGAAAAGGCATAGTAAGGGAAAAAAGCACTATTCATATAAAAGTTCCTCCAGGTGTAGAGGATGGATCCCGTCTTAGAGTACCTGGCGAAGGCGACGTTGGTAAAAGAAGAGGACCTCCTGGAGATCTCTATGTTTTAATTTCTGTTAAACCTCATAATTTATTTGAACGTCATGGTTCTGATTTAGTTTATGAAATGCCAATAAGCTTTGTACAGGCTTCACTTGGCGATGAAATAGACGTTCCAACTCTTGGTGAAGAAATTGTAAGTTTAAAAATTCCTCATGGAACCCAACCAGGTACATCATTCCGAATAAAAGGTAAGGGAATGCCCCATCTACGTTGGAGTGGTAATGGTAATCTTTACGTCAAAGCTAAGGTTATAGTACCTAAAAAGTTAAATCCAAAGCAAAAAGAACTTTTAAAGGAATTTGCAGATATAAGCGGGAAAGAAATCTATGTTGAGGATAAGGGCTTCTTTGACAAGGTTAAGGATGCTATTAAACATTGAAAAATCCTTAAAGATTTCTACCTTTAATTGATTTTATTACTCAAATTATTTAAATTATGAATCCCATAAATAAGACATAATTCTTATTTTTAAAGAGGATTCATAATGAAAAACAAATTTAAATGGATATTAATAGCTTTTTTAATTCTGCTCCTAATTTTAATACCCTTCTTTCTTTTTGCTGACTCAATAGAAAACTGGTCAGATTACTTTCTGAATTCTACACAGTCGAAATTATTAGTTGGAATGGTCATTGGAGTGCTTTTATCAATCGATATATTTGCTCCTGTTCCTTCAAGCATAATGAGTACTGTAGGGGGCTATTTTTTAGGCCTTATTCCCGGAACTCTTATTTCATTGATTGGAATGACTTTTAGCTGTATTATTGGATATTATTTAGGGGCAAAATTTGGAAACCCTATTACAGAAAGATTAGTTGGTGCTGATGAATTATTAAAACTTGAAAATCTTCAAAATAAATATGGAGACTGGATCATTATAATATCCAGAGCAGTTCCTATTTTAGCTGAAGCCTCTATTCTTCTTGCAGGTATTGGACGCTTGCCCCTAAATCGCTTCATCATGTTGGTTTTACTATCGAATTTAGGTATTTCACTGGCCTATGCTACTATTGGAGCTTATTCTGCGCATTTAAACTCATTTTTACTTGCATTTACTGGTGCAATAATTTTGCCTGCTGCTGCAATGGTTATTTTGAATAAAATTTAATTATTAAATCATTTATAGCCGTTTTTGCCCTGATTGAAACTCCGGAAGTACTTCTTCTTTATAGAAATCTATGAATTCATGCTGATTGTTACCTATCTGTTGTATACATACACGGTCGAAGCCTGCATCAATATTTTTCTTTATTGTGTCAATATGAACCTGTGGATCTGAACTGCATGGAATGCTTCCCTTTATATCCTCTTTTTTTACATTTTTGGCCAGTTCCTCGAAATGTGTTTGTGTTGGAATATCCCAGCTTACATTTCCTTTAAGAGCCATTAACGGCCACCATCTATAAACTAAATCCACTGCTTTTTCATCTGTTTCAGCCCAACTTAGAGAAGTTTCTGAATAGGACGGTTTACCCTTTCCTCCTGTTTTATTGAATATGTCCAAAAGCTCTCTCTTCCCTCCACTTACAATTAATCCATCGCCGTTAACTCCAGCAGTAGTAGCAGCTATTGGCCCATCAGCAGCCATATATATTGGTGGAAGCTCTTCAGGGAGAGTATAAATTTGTGCATTCTCAACATGGTAATAATAACCATCATAATCCTGCATTCCTCCCTGCCAGAGAGTTCTGATTACATCTACCGCCTCTGCAAGCATTTCTATTCTTATGGGTGCTGGCGGCCAGTGATCACCATAAATATGTTCATTTAAGTTTTCACCAGATCCTACTCCTAGAATAAACCTGCCTGGCATCAATGTGGCCACAGTAGCTACTGCTTGAGCCACTAAAGCTGGATGCTGCCGGATTGTTGGGCATGTAACACCAGTCATTAAGTTTAAATCTTCAGTTACCTGTGAAATTGCTCCTAATGTGCTCCAGACAAAGGGACTATTACCTTGCTGGCCAAGCCATGGATGATAATGATCAGATATTGCTGCAAAGTCGAATCCTGCTTTTTCAGCATGTTCAGCATAGTTTATCAGTTCATGGGGTCCAAATAATTCGCATGCAAGCTTAAAACCAATTTCTGCCATAATTTATACCTCCAAAAAATTTTAATTTTTCCAGATTTCAACAAAGTATATACTGATTTTATAATATTTATTAACTACCTGATATAAATTATTACAACATGATCTTCTCCTACTTTTATGCATTATTATCAGCGCTATTTGAATCTCTGAAAGACGTTTCTAGTAAGATTGGCTTAAAAGATATGGATGAATATCTTGTTACATGGGCATTTGGATTTTTTGCATTGCCCTTTTTAGCTTTACCCTTCATTTTTATAAGTATTCCCCTGCTTGGAAGTCAATATTGGATTGCACTGTTAGCTGATGGCGCATTAAACGTTATAGCAACAATATTACAACTTAAGGCCATTAAAAAATCCGATTTATCTCTAACAATTCCATTATTAGCGTTTACTCCTTTATTTTTACTAATAATGTCACCTATAATTTTAGGACAATTTCCAACTATGCTGGGCGTAATTGGAGTAATTCTAATTGTTATAGGTTCATATGTCTTAAATATTAAAAGAAGAAATGGAGGGTATCTAGCCCCGTTTAAAGCAATGCTAGGACAGCGAGGGCCAAGATTAATGTTATATGCAGCTTTTTTATTAAGTATAACTTCAAGTATAGATAAAATTGGAGTTTTAAACTCATCTCCATTATTTTGGGCTGTTTCAGTGCATTCATTTACATCAATTACACTTGCTCCAGTGATAATACGAGAAATTAACCATCATTTAAAATTGACAAACCCCGACATAAGACTTCTATTTGCAGTTGGTTTATTCAGCGCTTTAGCAATAGTGACCCAATATATAGCAATAACAACTCTTCTTGTGCCTTATGTTATTGCTATAAAAAGAACCAGCACCATAATGAGTGTTCTGTTTGGTTACTTAATATTCAAAGAAAGAGGAATAAAAGGAAGACTTTTAGGGGCTGCAATTATGGTTTTAGGTGTTATTCTCATAACTTTATCCTAATTACAAAATCAAAAGGTTATAAAAAGTCTAATAATTTTAATAAAATTATATTAATTATTATTAACAAATGTTATATAAACTGGTGATTTTATATGGATGAGAATATTGAAAAAATATGGTGGGTATTTCCAAGATTTAAAATAGAAAGACTGATTACAGGACTTGAATTACCTGTTAATCTTGCATTTGTTCCAGAACCAACTGATAACCCCAGTGATCCACTTTTATATGTCACTGAGTTATATGGAAAAATTAAAGCAATTACAAATGATTGGAAAGTACACAATTACGCAGAAAGTCTTCTAAATTATGAACCAAACTACGAATTCCCTGGAACTGGAGAATCAGGATTAACAGGCATTTGTGTTGAGCCAAAAAGTGGTGATCTATTTGTATCCATGATTTATGAAGATGGAGGAGATGTAAAAAATAAATTAGTAAGGTTAAAAAGCAAAGATGGATCGAAAATGGACTCAATGGAAATCATACTTGAAGATATACCATCAATTAAAGCTGCCCATCAAATTCAAGCCATCACCATAGGATTTGACGGTAAATTATATGTTAATCTTGGAGAAGGAATGATAAATCCAAAAGTAGCCCAGGATGATAGTGATTTACGTGGAAAAGTCCTTAGAATGAATTTAGATGGAAGTATTCCGGAAGATAACCCAGATCCAGATAGCTCCGTATTTGCCAAAGGATTCAGGAATCCATTTGGAGCAAGATGGCGAAAGAGCGATAAATCACTGTATATATCTGATAATGGGCCATCATATGATGATCGAATTGCTAAAGTAGAACCAGGGAAGAATTACGGCTGGCCAAATAGCATGAGGGAAAATTCGCTATTTTGGATAAATTTCCCAGAAGGAATTACAGCCCTTGACTTTATGCAGAATGGAGAATTCCCTTTTGGCTATGAAGATGAATTATTTGTGGCATATTTTGGAGGTTCATATGTTAAAGGGCCTTCTATAAAAGGGAAGAAAATTGTAAAGATGAAACTAAACGAAGATGGCTCCGCCATTAAATCATATGATATATTTGCATCATACATTGGCCAAAATGCAGCAAGCCCATGTGGACTGGCCTTTGGGCCTGGAGGATTATATTTTACAGATTTACATGGAGAAAAGAATGGTCAAGCCCATGCTTCAAGCGGGAATATATATAAAATCAGTTCTGTAATTAAAGCTGAAGGAGAGATATTGGTTCCTTATACAAAAGAAAACTTTGGAAAATGTCTTTGTCCTGGATGTCCAACCCATAATGAATGTATGAATAATAGAGATGAACGTTTGTTCTGTGCAGGTGGAAAAACAGAGTGTGATCTTGAAAGAAAAGGTTGTTTATGTGGTGAATGCCCAGTTGAAAGTGAATATGGATTAACCGAATTCTATTACTGTGATGAAGGAGCTGCTAAAAAATAAAATTTCTTAAATCAATTAGAAGAACGAAGCTGGTTAAATCTTTAAATAACATGGAATTTGATCAAAGTGATTTTAATGAAAGAAAATATTGTACCAGATACAGAAGAAAACGCCAGTAAATGCCTATGTCCCGGATGTCCCACATACAATGAGTGTATGAGACATAATAGCCAGCGTCTTTACTGTTCTCGTGGAAATACAGAATGTAAACTCGATGAAATAGATTGTTTATGTGGAAAATGCCCAGTATGGAAAGAATATGAGATAAAAAGCTTTTATTATTGCAGTAGCCCCTTCAGATTATAATTTAAATTTAATATATTTGTGTGCTTGATCATAATTAAAAATACTTATTAATGATGTAAAGGTGATTATATGGCCGAAAATGAAAGAATAGTTCCAGATATAGATAAAAATGCCTCCAGATGTCTTTGTCCTGGATGTCCAACCCATAATGAGTGTATGAAAAGTAATGAAGAACGAATTTTCTGTTCAAGAGGAAAAACTGAATGTAATCCTGAAAAAAAGGGCTGTCTCTGTGGTACATGCCCAGTTGAAAAGGAATATGGATTATATGATTTCTACTATTGTGTTGAGGGATATGCAAAAAAATAACCATAAGGTGGATTTATGACTGAAATAAATCAAATTGTCCCTAATACAGAGGAAAACGCAGCAAGATGCCGTTGCCCAAATTGTCCTGTATACAATGAATGTATGGATAATAAAAATGAACGGCTTTTTTGTTCAAGAGGAAGCTCTGGATGTGGTCTTGAAAAAAGAGGATGTCTATGCTTGCATTGTCCCAACGAAATTGAATATCGGTTAAATAGCTTTTTCTATTGCCAGAAGGGTGCAGCTACAGAAAAGAATGTTGCCAGTAAAACTTTAAAGTAAAACTAATAACCAATTTATTTTTTAATTTCTGATTAATTTTTTATTGATTTAAATTAAAATTTGCTCAATAATAAGCATATATAATCTACAAAACCAATTTTTATAGTACCTGTACTTAATATATTATAGATTAATGAAAAATGAGATGATTTGATGCAAGAGGATGTAGATGTAACAGACATATTAACTAAAATCGAAGGCTTTTTGAATTAAACATACGAAATGCATGCTTTAAACCCTATTTTTGACATATTAAACTATAAAATATTATTATAGTTAAATATTTATTTCCATTCCCCTTAATTCATTTATTATAGGAGATGATTCAATGAATACAAAAGAAGAGATAAATGTGAATGAAATATTTAAAAAAATTGAAAGCTATTTTGGCTTCGTTCCCAGGATTTTTCAGGTGCTAGCAGAAAATCCAGCCACATTAAAATCCTATTTTGAAAAAATACAAACAATAAATAATGATGATTCATTACCTCCCTTAACCAAAGAATTTATTTCTATAGGTGCTGCCTCTGCAATGGGAGCTGAACATTGTTTATTAACTCATCTTAAGGTTGCAAAGGAATTTGGAGCAACATATGAACAGATCTTTTTAGCTATTATAATAGGGGCTCAAATAGCAGAAACAGATGCACTTGCAAAATCTTTAAGGGTTTATGAAGATTTTAAAGAATGAAATTTTTTGATTTTCATGCTTTGTTAAAATCCTTTAAAATAGAATGTTTGGGGTATGCCGAGAGTAACCCACCTTCTGTTTCAGCAGCATTCATCTATGCGAGCTACCTCTGCCTCCTACAGGATTCATCAGCAGTATTTACCCTTGCATCCCGCGAAATGGCCGTTTCACCGTTCCTTTTGATATCTTCAGCTTATGCATCATGTTCATCTATCAAAAGACGTTTCGTTTCTGCTCCAGAGTTATGCATCTAAACATATGCCTCTCGACACCACGGTTCTGTATGATGGATGGAGTTTCCTCAGTTTAAATTGCATTAAAGCAATAAACCGTTAGCTGCTCTTCGGCTTACCCCCAACTTTTTTAATAAAAAAGTTGATTAAAAACAAGCGGGCTTCGCCCACTTTAAAATTATGAATCAATAGTGACTATAAAAATTTTCTAAAATTTGTATCCCAATGTTACCTAATAAAGTAACCTCAATTTAAATTTTTATTGATCTAAGAAAATATAATAATGAGTAGCGGGGCCTAGATTTGAACTAGGGCTCTCGGGGTTATGAGCCCCGCGGGATCACCAGACTACCCCACCCCGCTGTAGTATCATGGTTTGTACTTTGGAGTATATAAAGGTTTCTTTTAGTTGAATTTAATAAATTATTTTTAATCTGGGTTTATATTCAAAAAATAATTATTTAAATGTTACTTTTAAATAAATTTGGGCTAAAAAGTATTCTTTTATTAATCAACTACTTTTATTTTCATTTTCCAATTCTTTGATTTCATGGGTTAAAGAATATCCTACAACAGTTCTGATAGCCACAATTATGGCCAGGATAATTAATTGATTAAATTCAGGTTCCAGAATCGATTTTATAAGATCTGCAGCTATAAAAAAATCTAATCCAAGCAATATTTTAGAGGTAAAATCACGCCTTATATTATTATAATCATTTTCTCTCCTTAAAATTTCAATTTTAAGGATATTAACCACAGCCATTATACCCCCATAAAAAATAACTATTGCTCCAAAATAAGAAAGAAAATAAACTACAATATTGATTATACCAAAAAATTCAACCATATTATCATTCGTCAATTAGGGATGGAAAGGTTTAAGGAGCGATTTATGATTGTTCAGTTTCTTCTTCACCCTCTAATGTGTTTAGTCTTTTCTCGATATGCTTAAATTTCTTATTAGCATGCCCTCTGAATTCATCAAATCTTTTGGCAAGGTCATCCACATCACGGGATACTTTACTGTATCTTTTCTCCAGCTCATTTACATCAGACTTTGTGGCCAGTGACCAGTCTTTTATCAGTTGATCGCTCTGTTCATTTAAGAATTCATCAATTCGTCCAGAGAGGACATCTGTACTTATAGGGACATCTTTTACTTTTCCCCATGTCTTTTTACTCATTTCTGATACTCTTTCGCTTACACCAGATACCTTACTTTCTCCACTTTCTTCACCCGTACTTTGAAATCTTTCACCAGCTTCAGAAACTCCTTCAGAAATTCTATTACCCACGTCATATATGCTTGATCTTAAATTCGATGATGATACACCACCAGATTCTCTGAGAAAATAGTATAAGAGAACTACTATTGCTGCAAATAATATTAGAACTGCTAATAGTTCCATTGGTTCCATTGATTAGGTCCCCCTCTCTATTTTTTTATCCAATTCTTTTTCTTTGTTTTCAAGGTCTTTCATCAGCTTTTGTAGTTTCCCGTATTCAGCCTGGGCTTCAAGACGAGCCATTCGCTCATTTAATTCTCCGTGCAGAAACCCGACTTTGTTCATAATTTCTGAAGTATCCCTTCTAATGCTCGCCAGTCTTTCCTGCTGTTCCTTTGGTAAAGGCAGTGCATTTTCAAGTAGTCGTTTGGCTTCGAGGTCTTTTTCAACTAAAGAAATTTTTTTAAGCTCAACCTGCTTTTCAACAAGCGCTACATTGTTTTGAGTCTCTCTGACCTTTTTCCATTGAACAACAACAATTATTATCACTATTGCTGCTAAAACACCCATTATTATTGGAATTATATATTGTGAAATTTGAGTAGCAATATCCACCATAATTTTCACCTTTTTATTATTAATTTGTATTAGCATATATTTATGCTTAGTCATTTAAAGTGGCATTTAATTAATTCCGGATAATGTATATTGAAACCCATATATATAAATTGAAGTTAAAATCCCAATAATAAATACAGATTAATGTTCACATCTGTTTATTGCATTAATTTAAATTAAAAGATAAAAATAAGATAAGGTAAGTTTAAAAAGATAAATATTATACGTTTATTTCTTGTTTAAGAGCATCATATCTTCATAATCACAATAAATACATTCTAATTCTTCTTTAATCCAGTTATATTAGTTATTATAATTTTTAGGCCTTAAATTGTTAAATTCATTATTAAGCTTGAAAATCTCCTATTGACTTTTTTCTAAGTCTCTTCTTTTCTTTCTGAAAACAGAAATACCCTGCAATAATTACAATAAATAGAACTATTATAAAAAGCTCAAAATAAACGTTTCCAATTGTATGGCTTTTTAATTGAAGATGTCGGCGAACGATACAGTATAAATCAACGTGAACACATCCTCTAACCATTGCAGATTTTTTAGGAATTAGTTATAGGATCTGGTGAGGGTCTTGGCCAGAGCCTCGTTTTCGTTGCTCAAAAAATTGCTTTAATCATTAAATAATCTAATTAAACTTAAATAAGGCTCTAAAAAACAGAAAATTAACTGGATTTATTAAATATTAAATTTATTTAACCTACTCAAAAAAATCAATAGAGTTTATTGAATTTTAAGAATTGCCCCCCCCCAGATGGGTTCAACTGGAATGGTAAAATAAAAAGTAGAACCCTTACCTAACTCACTTTCAACCCAAATACGACCATCATGTCGTTCAATAATCCTTTTAACAATTGCAAGTCCTATTCCTACTCCTTGATATTCTCCAATTGCATGTAAACGTTTAAAAACTTCGAATATTCCATCTGCGTATTGTTTTTCTATTCCAATTCCATTGTCACTTACTAAAAACAAATATTCATCATCTTCTTTTTGAGCTGAAATATGTATCCTGGGTTTTACTCCTCCCTTACAGAATTTGAGAGCGTTTCCTACTAAATTCTGAAATACACGGCTAATTTGGCCCTTATCAGCAACTATATCTGGAAGAGGGTCATGAGTTATATGGGTATGGCATTCTTCTATTGCAGATTTCAAATTAATTAAAGCAGAATTTAAAGCCTCTTCAGCACTAAATTCACTAAATTCCCTTCCTTGAGCCCCAACACGAGAATAATCCAATAATCCCTGAACCATATCCTTCATTCTTGCTGCACTATCTGCCATGAAGTCCAGAAATTCATCAGCATCAGAATCTAACTGGCCCTTATAACGCCTTTTCAGGAGTCCAGCATAATTACCCATTGTACGTAATGGTTCCTGCAAGTCGTGACTGGTTATATAAGCAAAACTCTGCAATTCCTGATTAGAACGCTCCAATTCACTTATAACTTCTTCAAGTTCTCTGGTATGTTCATCAACCTTCCCCTCCAGAGTATCACGAGCCTCTTTTAAAGCCTTTTCAGTCTGTTTAAGGTCAGTACTATCAATATATATTCCCAGGCATCCACGTACTTTGCCTTTATTATTAAATAATGGGCTGGCACTACCAAACATGGTAATCATCTTGCCACTGGGCATCAAGGCATCCATCTCATAATTTAATACATCTTCGCCTTTTTTAACAGCCAACTGCATTGGTAATTCTTCTGGTTTAAGTTCTTTGCCATCCTTAAAAAAACGGCGCTCAACATTAAGCACTTCTCCCCCTATTGTACCGGCTGAGACATCACTGCCACGGTCTACTTCATACATCCTATTGCCTTCCTCATTACCAACAATTGACTGGCAATAAGGGTCTTCAGATAAAAATATTGATGCAGGACTCATATCCATCAATTTTTTCAGTTCTTCTGCACGTTGACGAGCAGTTTCCTCACTCCTCTTCAATACTTCTTCAGCATTTTTACGCTCGGTAATATCTCTTATTATGAACTGAATTGCAGGTTTGCCTTGATAAATTATGCTTTTCCCGGTTGCTTCCCCATAGAATAAACTACCATCAAGTCTTTTATATTTTAACTCTTTAAAAGGTGTCTGCTCAGATTCGGCTTGTTTAATTCTTTGTTTACCTATCTCATGCATTTCGGGGGATAAAATGCTTAATATTGGCTTTCCTATAAGTTCAGTTTCATCCCCTGCTTTAAAAAGTTCCAATGCTGCAAGATTAACAAATTTGATTTTACCTTCACCATGTACTATCATTGCATTAGGTAATGCCTCAATAAGATTTTTATAACGCTCTTCGCTTTCTTTAAGCTCTTCATTAGCTAAGCGAAGTTCTTCGGTAGTAGCCTGTAATTCTTCATTACTTACTTCCAGTTCCTCAGCAAATTGTGGATTTTCTTCTAATAATTCTTTAATCCTCATTTCAGATTTTTTGTTTTTGGTAATATCTTCAATAATTATCCTGTATTTTGCCCCTTTCCTATGATATAGTGGTGTAATTTTCACATTTGCATAAAAAATTGTTGTAAATCTTTTAAATTGAAGCTCTAATTCTTGTTCATCACTAATTTTTAACATATCTGATAGTACACTAAAATATTTATTTTCATCCTCTTTAACGATAAATTTGCTAAAACCTCGTCCAATAATCTCGTTTTTTGTTAATAGAAGTAGTTCAGCCCCTTTACTATTAACATTTCTTATAATACCATCTTTATCTAAAATGAAATATCCTACAGGCATATCATTATACAATTCATGATAAAGCACCGCAAGTTCCTCTTGAGAATGCCTTAATTCATCATTCTGCATTTCAAGCTCAGTTTGATGAATGCGAAGCTCACTAACTAACTCAATGATTTTTGGAGATACTTCTCCATTATTTTTGGCGTTTTCAAGTTCTTTTTCAATTTTTTCAAGCCATTTGTCATCTCTTGTCATCCCGAATGCCCTCTTAACCTATAAAAATTAGTTTTTATGGACTGACTTATCTGTATTATTATATGAGTTTGGAGGTTTTATTTTTTATGATTTATAGTTAAATACCAAAGT